>NZ_WHNQ01000004.1 GCF_009362785.1 Paraburkholderia atlantica | reverse complement strand
TGCAGGGGGAGAGTGGTTTGACGTTCCAGTTGAGTGCGAGAAGGCATCAGGTCGACATGCCAATTATCGTCATGACTGCCCATGGTGATATTGAAATGTCGGTGCAGGCCATGAAAGCTGGCGCCATTGATTTCCTGACCAAACCTGTTCGAGAGCAACGTGTTATCGACGCTGTTTCATCAGCGATCGGTCGTCATGCCGAGCAACTGGAGAAATCTCTGACCAGGGTTTCGCTTATGGCGCGTTACGACACGCTGACGGTGCGGGAGCGCGAAGTGATCTGGTACGTTGTGAAGGGATTTTTGAACAAGCAGATCGCTGCTGAAATGAACCTGAGCGAAATTACCATCAAGATGTACCGTGGCGCTGCGATGAAGAAGCTTGAAGCGCTATCGCTTGCCGATCTGGTGAGAAAGATGGAGATCGTCAGGTCGGCGGAACGGGGACGATATTGACGTTAGCGTCCAGGCGGTGAAGTCGATTGGCCGCAGCCGAGCCGGTCCTGGCCAAGAGGACCCGGCCGTGGCGCAATGTAACTGCCTGGCGAATGCGGCAATGCGCGGAAGTTTGAAAATTTCCTGCCGATGTAGTTGAAGGTCAACGGCTCGCCAGATTCTTGATCCGACTGTTTGCGAGCGCACAATCTCTCAAGCCGTCGTGTGCGTACTCCGCTACGTCGCTCCCATGGCCGGGACACCACAAGCACTAGGCGAGACCATCGTCGAGGCGATGCCTCAGGAATGCGCGCCACTTCGGTTTCATTTTTCCGGGTGACTCGCAGCTTTGCCGCCACCGAGTTCCAGTTGGTCCGCAAATTCGTTTCCGCAAGGGCCCCCGCGAGCAACGTCGATTGATGTTCCTCGATGCAACACCGTGTTGCCATCTTTCCGCCTTCTTCTCGCGGGCACGTCCCCCTAACATCCGTTTTGCGCTGCTGAAGCATGACTTCTTGAAACAGCAACTGCCAGCGCTCTGTGCAATCTCCGCAGCGAATGGCAAACCAGTTGTGCGATCCAGATTTCTCGCGGTGAATTGAACCAGGCCATGGGGCACGGGCGCCGTGTCTGTCGGACTGCGTCAACCGTCGCGTATATTTTTTTATCCGCGTTTCCGAGCAGCTTTTTGCCGATCAACGGCGTACACCAAGGAGAACATTGATGTCTGAACACGTTTACAAGAAGGTCGAACTGACCGGTTCGTCGAAGAAATCGATCGACGACGCGATCACCACCGCGATTGCCAAAGCGTCGGAAACACTGCGCAATCTGCACTGGTTCGAGGTCACGGAAACGCGCGGCCAGATCGAGAACGGCAAGGTCGCGTACTGGCAAGTGACGCTGAAGGTCGGCCTGCGAATCGAGGACTGAGCGGCGACCCCACAACTCGCTGGTGCTTTACCTGGCGCAAGCCGGAAAAACGATCCAGCGTGGCTCCGATAGTCGGGAATCGAAGTGATATTGGTGGCATCGCACCGCTTTCGTGCCGATGTCGCCGGGAACCGAAATTTTACGGTCCCCCGCGCCGCCGCTATTGCACGGAAGCACTGAAATTGATGGGCTTTCCGTTGGCGCGACGCAGGAAAGGAGATGCAGTATGAGAAAGGCTACTGGAATGCGGTCAATGCTTCCACGTTTGGTGATTCTTCTCGCAGGCTGTTTCGCCTGTGGCATGGCGTATGCCGGGCCACACCTCTCCTCGACGGAGTGCCGCGACTTGGTGGCGCTCCGGGCAAACGCGCCCGCTACGCTGGAGCAGCATCATAGCGAACTAGCCGCCCTCAGGAAAGCGGGCTACGCTGCGTCAGCGTGGTATGACGATCCAATTTACCCGGATGATCTGCAGGCGGCACAGCGTCTGGTCGACTATTGGTTCAAATCAGAATGCCGGCAGCTTCACCCCGGTTGAGATGGACAGGGCGAGTACTGACAAGAGTCCCCGAGTCCTCGCACCCGGTGCGCGCGCAGCATCGTCGCCGCTATCGAAAGCATGCACATGATCGGCACGCCGCAAATGCCGGACGACACCGATCTAACAGTTGCCGCAAAACCCCATTCACTGGTGAGGTAGGCCATCCTCATCGCAACGAGGGCGTACTCGTCCTGATTCTACTTTCGCGACACAGCCACATCAGAGTAGTCCGCATCGTTCTTTTCGGGGGAAAAAGGGTATGCGCAACAACCAGCCAATCACGCAGCGCGAGTTTGAGATTCCGGACAATGCGACGTTGATGTCGACAACCGATGCGCAAAGCTACATTAGCTATGCGAACGCTGCGTTCATTCAGGCTAGCGGTTTTTCGCGGGACGAAATTCAAGGTCAGCCTCATAACCTTGTCCGTCATCCAGACATGCCGGAGCAGGCGTTTGCCGACATGTGGGCGACGCTCAAAGGAGGAGAGCCGTGGAGCGCCCTGATCAAGAACCGGCGCAAGGATGGCGACCACTACTGGGTACGCGCGAATGCGATTCCGGTCGTGCGCAACGGCCAAACGTCGGGCTACATGTCAGTGCGGACCAAGCCCTCGCGAGAGGAAACCGAGACCGCCGAATCCCTTTACCGCGCGTTTCGCGAACACAAGGCGGGCAAGCGGTGCTTTCACAAGGGCCTGATTGTTCGCACGGGCCTGATGGGATGGACTTCTATCCTCAAGACCATGCCGGTGCGCTGGCGCATCCGGTCTGCGTTGCTTACGGCTGCGCCGTTCATTCTGTGCGCGGGCTGGCTCTGCGGCGTCAGGGAGATTTCGCTAGTGGCGGCGTTCTCTGGGATTGCCCTTGGATGCCTGCTATTCGTGTCGTTGTGGCTGGAAAGACAGATTTCCCGCCCGATAGAGGCGGTGCTGGCGCAGGCCTTGCGCGTGGCGTCAGGCGAGAGCCAGCAAGCAGTCCACATCGATCGTGTCGACGAGATCGGGATGACGCTGCGCACGATCAGCCAGCTCGGCCTCATGTTCCGGTGGCTCATCGACGACGTAAGCGAGCAGGTCATAACAGTCCAGAGCGAGATCAACGAGATCGCGCGGGGCAACAACGATCTCAGCAGGCGCACGGAGCAGGCCGCTTCGAATGTGCAGCAGACGGCGGCTTCGATGGCGCAGATGACAGCGACGGTGAAGAGCAACGCCGAAACCGCGATGCAGGCGAACATGCTTTCGGGTTCCGCTAGCGACGCAGCCGCAAACGGTGGGAAAGCGGTAGCGGAGGTCATCAACACGATGAACGAAATCACCGCGAGTTCGCGAAGGATTGCGGACATCATTGGTGTCATTGACGGCATTGCGTTCCAGACGAATATCCTGGCATTGAATGCAGCCGTTGAAGCTGCCCGGGCGGGAGATCAGGGGCGGGGTTTTGCGGTCGTTGCCGGGGAAGTCCGTGCGCTTGCACAACGTAGCGCGAATGCGGCGAAAGAGATCAAGAGCCTCATCTCTACCAGCGTTGAGAAAGTCGAGACGGGCTCCAGCCTGGTCGACGACGCCGGTAAGACGATGGACGAGATCGTGACGCAAGTGAAGCGAGTGTCGAATCTGATCGCGGAGATCACAGCGGCAACAGAAGAACAAAGCAGCGGCGTCTCCCAGATTGATCAGGCCGTGAGCGATCTCGACAACATCACGCAGCAGAACGCAACGCTGGTCGAGAACAGCAGTGCTGCATCGAATAACCTTAAGCAGCAGGCGATGAGGCTTGTGGAGGCCGTGAGCGTCTTCCGGTGAAGTTTCTCGTAGGCACTACGTTTTCCACTCTCCGTTTCAGGATGGTTCCGTCAATTGCCGGACAGTCTGCTTGGTGGTCCAGAGAGCGTGAGCGAGGAAGCGATAGTTGATGAGCGCGGCGAGGTACCCATTTTCCTCCGGCACGCGAGGGCCGGTGATAGCATCGCGGACGATCACGACCTCGAACCCTTGCGCGATCAGCTCACGCAGATGGGATTCAA
This sequence comes from Paraburkholderia atlantica, assembly GCF_009362785.1. Taxonomy (GTDB): domain Bacteria; phylum Pseudomonadota; class Gammaproteobacteria; order Burkholderiales; family Burkholderiaceae; genus Paraburkholderia; species Paraburkholderia atlantica. The sequence continues at coordinate 433,779 of NZ_WHNQ01000004.1, read as the reverse complement.
AGCAAATATTCGATGCCATACCCGCCAAGATTACCTGCGACACTCCATGCTTGCGAAGCTGTATCGCCAGGTAATTGGTCTCTGGCCCGTACGCGTTGTGAGGCGGCGCGATAATCGTTCTGCCATCCAGAATATACGGCTTGTACTGTTCGAGATAATCGGCGCGAGAACCGTCAAAGCAATCGAGCATGCTGGCCTGCCTGCGATCGAACAAGCGAATGTCGTGCGTGACCTCTTCGAGTGGTTCGTTAAACTTCCCCGCGTGCTCGCGTGGAGGATGGTGGTGAGGCGACACTGCTACCAAGATCTTCGCGGACTTTGATGCCTTGAATAGCATCTCAAGATTTGCAACGATCTCATTCTCTGTAATGCTTTCGCCAAAAAATGGCCACGTTGCACCGCTCGGACTAAGAAAAACAATTTGCGGATCAACCACTACCAGCGCAGCGCGAGCTCGATCCAGCCTGAAACCGGTCTCCGGTAGCGCGGAGTTTGACTGTTCTGCGTATTGACGGAGTTTCGCCGCATTCGCTTCTTTTGCATTACTCATGCGACTTCCTTCGATCCAGGACTGCTTGCGGCCGAATCCCGAACGCTGGTTGGTCATTTCTGGGCCGACATCCTCAATTGCCGGATGGTTTCCTCGGTTGTCCACAATGCATGAGCGAGGACCCGATAGTTAATGATCGCTGCCAGATAGCCGTCGCCTTCCGGCACGCGTGGTCCCGCCGTTGCATCGCGCACGACCGCTACCTCGAATCCTTGTTCGATCAACCCGCGCAGGTGCGACTCGACCGATGTGCTCGACGGTTGTTCTCCGTGATGCTCTGGCCGAAAAATGGCCAGCTCGCACCGCCAGGACTCGGAAAATCGTTTTGCGGGTCGATCACCACCAGTGCGGCTTTTGACCGGTCGAGTCTGAACCCCGTCTTTGGGAGTGCGGGGTCGGCGGGATCGGCGTACGGACTCACTTGGTGCGCCAGTTCGGAGGAACTCATCGAATGTCACCTTCCATTTAGTGGACTGCGATATAAATGACCAGTCGCTTTACATACAAATCAAAAAAAATCAGGCAAGGAGCAAAGGCAGCATGACCTTCTCAAAACGTTCGCAAGCTTGACCGCTTTGTTCGATCTTCCCCCGCATGACAGCGCCTTCATAGGCCTCGACCATCATTGCCGCGAGTTCGTCCGCGTTGCGTCGTTTGTCCAGTTCGCCTCTTTGCTGCGCTTCGCGAAGGCATACCGCAAGGGTTTCTTCCCAACGGCGTATCAGAGTTGACACACGTTGTCGTGTTTGCTCGCTGGCGTTCGAGAGCTCCAGCGACAGATTACCGATGAGGCACCCGAGCGTGAAATCCTCACGTCCATGGTCGTCGCTGATCGCGTGGAAAAACCGTGCAATGCGAGAAAGTGGCTTGACGCGCGCGTCATAAAGAATGGAGCCATGCCGGTCCTCGATGGACTGCCAGTACGCCTCCAGAATTTCCGCGGCGAATTCTTCTTTGCTCTCGAAGTAGTTGTAAAACGAGCCTTTCGGGACGCCCGCCGCCTCTGTGATATCCGCGACGCCACAGCCGTTGAACCCCAGGCTGAGAACGACGTCGCGTCCGCACGTCAGCAATCGTGAACGGACTTCTGGATTGGGGGGTCTTGGCATGAGTTATCGACTCGAATCAACGATGAGCGATAATAAGATACTTGGTCGGCTACGTGCAAGTCAACGTTTTTCGGCGTCCAGTTGCAGCGCGATCTCCGACGGCCGGGCGGTCGGCAGCGTTTCGGGGGGCTATTTCAGTGGGTTTCGGACGCCGCTCAAGCAACTGTGTGCGTCAGCGTGTTGAGCGAACATTGAAGAAAGGAGCATACGCAAAAAATTAACGGATAGATGAGCGGGTTGACAGAAAAGCGATAGTCAAGATTTCGCGTCAGCCATCGCTTTATCGATCAACCCCGCACACACCGAAACCCCGCATACACATACTGATAGTGCGGCTGAAACCAGTTGCGAAATTCCGGCCGCAGCATGCACAGCGCGGTTCGCGCCGAGCCGCCCTTCAGCACGTAATGCTGCCCATCGAAGAAGTTGGCCGAATAGCCGGGATAGAACGGAAACGCTTCGAAGCCCGGCAGCGCTTCGAATAGCGTCGAGGTCCATTCCCAACCGTTGCCGAACTGACCTTCCGCACCGAAGATGCTGACGTTGTCCGGATGCGCATCGACGGGCCGTGGGTCCCAGCTACGGAAATCGAAGTTTCCCGATGCCGCGTGCGGCGCGCCGTGCGCCGCGCGCTGCCATTGCGCCTCCGTCGGCAGGGCTTTGCCGGCCCAGCGCGCGTAGGCGCTCGCCTCGGCGTGGCTCACATAGACGGGCCAGTCGAGCGGCAACGGCACGTCGTCGAACATCGTGCGCAGTGTCCATGCGGTGCGGCCGTCACGCGCCGTGCGTTGCTGCGACCAGCCGGCCGGATGCTCGATGCGCTCCGCTTCCTTCCACGCCCAGTCTTTCGGCGACCACCACTTCGGCTCGCGATAACCGCCGTCTTCGAGGAACTCGAGGAACGCACCGTTGGTGACCATGTATCGATCGATCTCGAATGCGGGCACTTCCACGCCCATCTCGCCGAATTCATTGTCCCAGCCGAAGCGGCCGGCCTCGCGCGGCATGCCGAGCACGGTGGTGCCGGCGGGCACGCTGACCATCGACGACAACGCGTCGCGCTGCTCCGCGCGTGTCACCACCGGCTCGCGCAACGCGGTGTTTTTCTGCGCGAGCGGCAGCTGATGGAGCATGTATGCGAGCGTTTCCGCATGCATCAACCGATGCTCGATCGCGACGTTCAGCAACTGCACGGCCGCCTCGTCGTGCGCCGGGTTGTCGAGTTCGTCGAGCGCGGCGTCGATCTGCCGGCGCGCGCGCGTCGCATACTCGCGCACGGCGTCGAGCGACGGCCAATCGCTGGGCTGATCGGTGGGAAAGCCGCCGTCTACCGGATCGATGCCGAATGCGAATAGCTGGTCGAGTTCCGGTGCGAAAGCCGGCAGATCGAACAGCCGCTGGTCGAACAGATTGCGATCGAACGCTTCCAGGTGGCCGATATAGAACACGACCCGGTGACGCTCGCGGATCGGCCGTTCATAGAGGTAGTTGGGCTTGACGATTGCAAACAGGTCGTCGGTGACTTGACGCGCGTCGTGCAGGCGCTGCACGAGCGGATGATGCGGGGCAGGGTCGCGATTCATTGGGGCCGGGTCTCCATGCAACACGGTTGCCGTGGGGGGACGGTCTGAAAACTTTACCCCCTCGCAGACGGCGTGCCAAGACGAACCGCGCGACCGTCCAGCCCCGTCCGGTCGCTCAGACCTGGCGCAACCCTTCGAGATCGACGATGTGAATATGCTTGCCCCGCGTGTCGATCAGGCCACGCTTTTGAAATCTTGACAGGGTGCGGCTGACCGTTTCGAGCGTCATGCCGAGGTAGCTGCCCATGTCCTCGCGCGTCATGCGCAGGTTGAATTCCGACCACGAGTAGCCGCGCTGCGCATTGCGCTGCGACACATCGAGCAGGAAGGCGGCGACGCGTTCGTCGGCGGACAGCGAGCCGAGCACCATCATCTGCGCGGCCTCGCTGACGATCTGCGCGCCCAGCAGCTTGTGCATGCGCTCCTGGATCGAACCGATTTCGCGGCATAGCTGCTTCAGCGCACTGTATGGAACGATGCACACCGTGCTGTCTTCCAGCGCGACGGCGCTGCACGCATGGATGTCCGCGCTGATGCCGTCGAGCCCGAGCGGCTCCCCTGCAAGACGCAGGCCGGTGACCTGCTCGCGGCCGTCGCGGTGGACCATCACGGTCTTCATCGAGCCGGAACGCAGCGCATAGATGCTGTCGAAGCGGTCGCCGCTGCGATACAGCGCTTCGCCGCGCGGCACCGAGCGCGCCGAGCAGATCAGCGTTTCGAGCTTCGGCAGTTCGTCCGCCGACAGCCCCTGCGGCATGCAGATCTGACGCATCGAACAACTCGAGCAGCGCGCGGCGGTGCGTGCGGTTGCGCGTCCCGCCACGGCCTCGCGGCTGCCGCGGGCGACAGAGCCGGCGGCGCGCTCGGCATCGCCGGCGGAGCGGGTCGAGGAACGGGTCACAGCGGTAGGATTCAGCATGTTCTGCGCGCGATTATTGGTAGTGTGGAAATTGTCCCACCCGTTATGTCCCTCAACAGGTGGCAAAGTGACGCGTTCGCTGCCCCGCTTGCCGAGCGACGGCGGTGCTCCGGGCGAAGGTAGGAAGGTGAGCCGCCGCGGCTTATGTCGACGTCGTGGCTCACCGCCTTGCGCATGATGACAGTGTCAGGCGGGTTCCTTGTCGGCGCCCGCGGCGGACGGTACCAGCAGAACCGGCAGCGTCGCCTGGCGCACGCAGCGTTCGGCGACGCTGCCGAGAATCAGCCGCTGGAAGCCACGCCGGCCGTGCGTGCCCATCACGAGCAGGTCGGCGTTGAATTCGGCGGCGGCATGCAGCACGATCTCGGCGACATCACCGAGCGACGAAGCCTCGGAGACTCCCGGGTCGCCCTTCACGCCTTGCTCGGCCATCACTTTCGAAAACTCCGCGCGCAGCTCCTGGCCTTCCTCGATCAGGCGGTTACGCAGGATCGACGGGTCGTAGCCGGGTGCCTCGAAGTACATCGGCGTGTTTTCGACGACATAAAATGGCCGCAGCACGGCGCCATTCGATTTGGCAAGATCGAGCGCTGCTTCGAACGCGCGGCGCGAGGTATTGCTGCCGTCGACCGCTACAAGGATGCGTTTGTACATATCGGCTCCGCGTCAAAAAAGCGTCTGCCACATTGCTGGCCGCGGCAGGGTTTATTGATCTTTTATACCAACGAAGCTTAGTAGATTGCCGGAAAAGATGCAGCCGACCAGGATGTAAATCAAACATTTGCCAAATATTCAGGTCGGCGCGGACAAAATCGCGGGCGCGGCGGCGCGCGCAAGTGGCCTTGCATGCTTACAAACCGCATAAGTTTGGTGAAGGTGAAACAAGATTGGCCTTACAATCAGGCCATATTCAGACAAGCTGGCCAGTGCGCTGATGAACGATCGAAAAACCAAGGGCTTACCCGACCAGATCTACGGCGACATCCTCAACCGCATCCTCGAAGGCGAGTACAAGGAAGGCGAACGATTGCCGACCGAGCATGCGCTGGCGGAGCGTTTCGCCACGTCCCGGCCGACCGTGCGCGAAGCGCTCGCGCGATTGCGGGCCGACGGCATCATCTCGACGCGGCACGGCTCTGGCACGACAGTCGCGCGGCGGCCCGACCCGGACGTGCGCCGCTTCGCACCGCTCGAAACGCTGTCCGATATCCGCCGCTGCTATGAATTTCGCATCGTGACCGAGGCGGGCGCGGCCGCGCAGGCAGCGCTGAAGGCCGACGCCAACGACATCGCCGCGATCCAGCATGCGTGGGACGAACTCGAGCGCATCATCGAGGCGCAGGGCATCGGCGCGAAAGACGATTTCCTGTTCCACCAGGCGGTCGCGCGCGCGTCGAAGAATCCGTTTTTCATCACGGTGATGTCGTTCATCGAGGAGCAGATCCTGTTCAGCATGAACCTGTCGCGCAATCTGTCGCTGGTCAAAACGGTCGAGCGACAGCGGCTGGTGCAGGCCGAGCACATGGCGGTGCTCGACGCGATCCGCCGCAAGGACTCGGCAGGCGCGGGTGCCGCGATGCGCGCGCATCTCGAGAACGCGCTGGAACGGATGTTCGGTTCCTGAGTCGCGCGCGGGCGAAGGGGGGGGCGACTTCGGCGAGGCCACGCTCCGGCGCGGCTCAAGCCGCGTCGGCGACCGGTCCGAACAGCGAGGTCAGCGTTTTCGCGCTTACCGCGACGTCGAGCGCGACGGCCCGCTCGACGCCGATCTGCAGCGGCGGCCCGAGTCGGCTGATGTCGAGCCCGGCCCGCCGCAGCATGCGCTCGATCGGCGTGGTGGTCACCGTGACGTAATGCGTGATGCCCATGCGTTGTGCGAAGCGCATCACTTCCTGGATTGCGCGGATTGTCATATCCGTGAAACCAAAAGACTGTTCCTCCCCGTCGGTTTCGATCGCCCAGCGGCTCAGTTCCCAGATATGTCTCCCGACCGGCGCGGCCGCGCCATGCAGCAGTTGCGGGAAGGTGTCTTTCAGCATGTTCGGTCCTTCGGTCGGCATCAGGCGCCAACAGCCGCGCAACCGTTCGTCTTCGCCCTGAATCAGCATGTAATACGGCCCGAGCGCGTCGTAGCCGTCTATCTCCATTCCCGCGATGGTCGGAATTTCCCAGCCGAGCCGGCCGTGAAAGACCCGGGCGCGCAGCCGGTACATCTCGTTGATCAGTTCGTTGTCGAATTCCTGCCGGAGTCCAATTCGGATCGTGGTTTGCATGTCGTTCTCCTGTGCGTGTTGGGGGGCCAGATACGCAGGAAAACTTATGCATTCTGAATCTTTGCGCCACCTACCTACCTGGATAGGTGTGGATGCTTATCGGGTATCGCAAAATTCAGACACGTATCCGCCCCCAACCTACAAGGGTCCAAAATGGAACTCCTCGACAATCACTGGCAACCGCAAACCCACCTCCAGGCACGTCCTTCGGAGGTCTCTTCGGCAGTGGATCGTGTTCTGATCATTGCCTACCGGAAGAAGAAAAAAGAGAGCCAGCGTCGTTTCTGGGCTCGCTTCGGCGTCACGCAGTCGCGCGGCAGCCGCTTCGAGTCGGGTGCGGAGATCCCGGCGCCGGTGTCGATCCTGCTTGGCCTTTACTTCATGAAAACCGTGTCGGACGCCGATCTGGGTCGCGCCGAGCGCGTGATGTACAGCCGCGACGCGGCCGCGCTGCTCAACCCGGGTCAATAAGCCCAAGCTGGGCCGCTATCACGGCGGCCGCACGCCGCGAATTCACGCCGAACTTCGCCCTGATGTTTTTCATGTGGAAGTTCACCACGGCTTCCGAGCAACTCAGGATGTGGGAGATCTCCCACGTGGATTTGCCGCGTGCCGTCCATTTCAGGCATTCGCGCTCGCGCGGAGTCAGCTTCGGCATCAAGCTCTGCGCATGCGAATCCAGATGCTGTTTGCTGGTGTCGATCACCAGGTCGCGCAACAGCACGAGGTTCGGCAATGCGGCGTTCACATGGCGCCTGAACCCGTCTGACGGCTTGTCGTCATTGACGAAGCACATCATGCCGGCTTCCTGATTCGGCCCATGAATCGGTAGCGTCACCCCTGCACCCAAGCCGTACGAGCGTGCTTCCTCATACAGGGATTGCTGCGCCGGGGTGGCGAAGATCTCTGGCGTCCAGATCAGCGGCGCGGAGCGTGACAGGCAGTGCGCGACCGTCGGGTCGATATGCACCATGCCCTGTTCGTCATACGTCTGCCGCCATGCCGGCGCGTAAGTGCTGCGCAGGTAAGCGTCCTCCAGACGCATGGTGGGCCGCGGCAACATCGCGACCAGTATCCTGTCGAAGCCCCACGTTTCGGCGAGGCCCGTAATCACGCCGAACCATTCCGCCTCGTCGGCGGCGTTCAATAGCGGTGCCATCTGCTCGATAAAGTGTAGCGACAATTTTTTGGCTCTCTCAGGCTCGCAAACATCCCATTCGCGGTTATTGGCAGACAAACGTCGGTCCGCTCTTTTCGTCCGCATAATCTATCACTAAAAACTCGAAAGCAATGCGCTGGTGCTCCGCGGGGTAAACGATAGCAGCCATCTGATAGCAAGGGCGGCGTTGCCTATTATTATGCTGATTGAAATAGATCTTTAACCCGGCCGGGTCTCGGGCAGGAAATGCGGCTAATCGGCATCCCGCAACCGCATTTTAATGTGATTGATTGACAGCATTATTTCTTCCTGCTTCGGAATTAATCGCATTTACTCGATTATTTGGGAAATCTGGTTATTCCGCGTCGCGTCCGTCTTGCCAAAAAAAGCGCCTGCACCGTTTCCATGTGGGCGGCGGCTCCATTGTTAACAAAAGGAAATTTCGTGAGCGGGTCCGGGCAATTCGCCGCCGACGGCATGCCAGGGCGATCGCCGCGCGCAGGTTGTTTGACAACATCGTGACGCCGATGCTACCGTGAAATCTCCGCCCAGCACGTTTCCGCCTCAACCATCATGAACGAATCTCCGCTTCGAGACGGCGAGTTCACCGCGTCGGTGATGGCCGTGCCGCCGCTCGCGCGCCGCGCCGACTATACGCTCGACCCTGCCCAGAATCTCGCGCTGATTCGCCATCTCGAAGCGGGCGGCGTACGCACGCTACTGTACGGCGGCAACGCGAATCTCTATCACGTCGCGGTCAGCGAATACCGCGAGTTGCTGGATCTGCTTGCCGACGCCGCGAGTCCCGGGACACGCGTGATTCCGGCGCTCGGTCCCGACTACGGCAAGATGCTCGATCAGGCGCGCATCCTCGCGCAGACGCGTTACCGCACCGCGATGGTGCTGCCGCTCGGCGGCTTTACGACGTCCGAGGGCGTCGAGACGGGCCTCACGCGAGTTGCCGACACGGCAGGCATGCCGCTCACGCTGTATATCAAGAGCGAAAACTACGTCGCAGTCGATACGCTCGCGCGACTCGTCGAGCGTGGCACGTTGAGCGCGGTCAAATACGCGATCCCGCGCGACGATCCCGCCGACGATCCGTATCTGCGCCGGCTGCTGCAACGCGTGCCGGCCGCGAAGATCGTATCGGGCATGGGTGAGCGGCCGGCGCTCGTGCATCTGCGCGAATTCGGGCTGGCAGCGTGGACGACCGGTAGCGGCTGCATCGCGCCGAGCATGGTGATGGCGCTGCTGCGCGCGGTGCAACGCGGCCGGAGCACCGATAGCACCGATAGTGCCGGTAGCGCTGACAACGACACCGCCCAACGTCTTTACGATGCGTTCATGCCGCTCGAAACATTGCGCCACGACATCTCGTTGATCCGCGTGCTGCACGATGCGATCACGTTCACGGGCCTCGCCGACATGGGGCCGCTGCTGCCGCTGCTCAGTTCGACACCGCGCGAGCATCATGCGAAGATCGCGCAGACCGCGCGCACGCTGCTCGCTCTCGAGCGCGAGTTCGCATCCACCCAATCGAACCGCTCCGACACGCAGGCAAGCACATGACCGATCACAGCCGACGCTATCCCGATCCCTCCATCCGCGTGTTCGATCCGCGCTTCAAGTCGTTGATCATCGCGTCGGCGTCGGTCGAATGCTTGTATCAGGGCACGCGTTGGTCGGAGGGGCCGGTGTGGTTCGGCGACGGCCGCTATCTGCTGTGGAGCGATATTCCGAACGACCGTATGCTGCGCTGGGATGAAACGACGGGCGCGGTCAGCACGTTTCGTCAATCGTCGAACAACGCGAACGGCCATACGCGTGATCGCGAAGGACGTCTCGTCAGTTGCGAGCACCTGACGCGGCGTGTGACGCGTACCGAGTACGACGGTTCGATCACCGTGCTCGCCGACCGCTATCAGGGCAAGCGCTTCAATTCGCCGAACGACGTGGTCGTCAAATCGGACGGCTCGATCTGGTTTACCGACCCGACCTTCGGCATCGAAGGTTTCTACGAGGGCGAGCAGCAGCAGTCCGAACTGAAGCCGTGCGTGTATCGGATCGACGGTCAGTCGGGCGAGGTACAGATGGTCATCGACGACGTGCTCGCCCCGAACGGTCTGGCGTTTTCGCCGGACGAGTCGCTGCTGTACGTGGTCCAATCGCGCGGCGAGCCGCGCAAGATCCGCGTATTCGATGTCGAGGCCAATGGCAAAGGCACGACGGTGTCGAACAACCGCGTGCTGATCGACGCGGGTCCGGGCATCCCCGACGGCTTTCGGGTAGACGTGCACGGCAATCTTTGGTGCGGCTGGGGCATGGGCACCGACGAACTCGACGGCGTGCGCGTCTTCACCGCGCAAGGCGAGCCGCTCGGCCATATCGCGCTACCGGAGCGTTGCGCGAACGTTTGCTTCGGCGGACGGCATCGCAACCGTCTGTTCATGGCGGCGAGCCACGGCTTGTATTCGCTGTTCGTCAATACGCAGGGCGTGCGGGGAGGTTGAGCGGTTGTCCGCTAACTAGACAACCCGTGTTTCCGCTACAGCGGATGCTCGGGTTTGCCCTTAATTCGCGTTGCCGGGCGTTGAACGGCAAGGATTTCACGTAATTCAAGCCGTTTTCGTCCAGGCCCCGCGCTCTCGACTATTTGCTTGACATCGGCTGTTGCGCTTCGCTATGTTCCCTTGGTAGAAAGATACCGCCCGCACACAATCCATCGACCAGCGGGCTTTCATACCAAGAAGCGAGGAGACGCAATGACTGTTTCGCACAGGCTGTCGTTCAAGCTGGTATCCGTCTGTATCGCCGCGAGCGCGGCGTTCACCGTGGCCGCGCACGCGGCCGATCCGGTCACGATCAACATCGTCGACGTGGCCGGCGATCTTCAACTCACGCAGAAGGGCTTCGAGGCGTTCAAGGCGAAGAATCCGAATCTCGTCGCGAACATCACGTTCACGAACGCTCCGTCGCCGCAATTGCCCGGCAAGATCAAGGCGATGCAGGCCGCGGGCCGCTCCGACATCGACCTCGTGCTGACCGGCACCGACGCGCTCGCGGCCGGCATCGAACAGAACCTGTGGATCAAGCTGCTGCCCGATAACGCGGCGCAGTTCCCCGGTGTGCTCGACAAGTACGCGCCGGGCCCGCGCAAGATGCAGGATCTCGCGCAGGGCTACGGGCTCGAGGTCGCGTATATGCCGGCTGGTCCCCTGCTCGAATACAACCCGGCCAAGGTCAGCGATCCGCCGAAGACACCCGAGCAACTGCTGCAATGGTGTAAGGCCCACCCCGACAAGCTGATCTACGCGCGGCCGGCCAATTCCGGTCCTGGCCGCACGTTCCTGATGGGCTTGCCCTACGTGCTCGGCGACAAGGACCCGCAGGACCCGGTGCACGGCTGGGACAAGACGTGGGCGTACCTGAAGCAGTTGAACGACTGCATTCCGTACTATCCGGGCGGCACCTCGGCGGTGATGAAGGAACTGGGCGAAGGCACGCGCGACATGACCGTGACGGTGACCGGCTGGGACATCAATCCGCGCGCGCTCGGCATCGTGCCGGCCGAATTCCGCGTACAGCCGTTCGACAACATGACGTGGGTCAACGACGCGCACTTCATGGTGGTGCCGAAGGGCGTGCCGAAGGAAAAGCTCGACGTGCTGTACAAGATGATGAACTTCATGCTGGAGCCCGCGCAGCAGGCGTTGACCTACGACGACGGCTACTTCTATCCCGGCCCGGCGATCAAGGGCGTCACCATCGAGCAGGCGCCCGCGCATAGCCAGGAGGTGCTGCAAAAGTATGGCCGCCCCGAATACGCGAAGATGCTGAGCGATCGTCCGCATGCGTTGCCGCTGAATGCAGCGGCGATGGTTGCGGCCTTCAAGAAGTGGGATACCGACATCGGCGCGCAGAAGACCCGTTAGGCCGTCACCATTGCGCCGGAAAACGAGGCGAAACGCAGCGCGGCGTGAGGTAGCGCCGCGCTGCGTGTTTGCGTCGATCACGCGCGCCTCGGCTTAATTGCCTGATGCGCCGCGCGCACCGCACGCGCGGCACTTCACTTGCGACACCCGTCGTCTCACGCGGATCAGGAAACCGTATGAAGCATCACTTTGAGCAGTTGCGGCTCGACTCGGTGAGCCGCAGTTTCACGAACGCGCAAGGTCACGCGATCGCCGCGCTGCAGGGTCTCGATCTGACGATCCGGCGCGGCGAGTTCATCGCGCTGCTGGGACCGTCGGGTTGTGGCAAATCGACGGCGCTGAACTGCATCGCCGGATTGCAGCCGCTCACCGGCGGCGGCATCTGGCTCGACGAGCGCCGCATCGACGTGCTGCCGCCGGAAAAGCGCGGCTTCGGCATGGTGTTCCAGAACTATGCGCTGTTCCCGCACATGAGCGTGCTCGACAACGTCGGTTTCGGGCTGAAGATGCGCGGCGTCGGCAAGAGCGAGATCGCGCGCCGTGCACGCGAGGCGTTAAAACTGGTGCAACTGACAGGGCACGAGCAGAAGCTGCCCGGCCAATTGTCCGGTGGCCAGCAGCAGCGTGTCGCGATTGCTCGTGCGATCGTGATCGAGCCGCCGCTGATCCTGATGGACGAGCCGCTGTCGAATCTCGATACCAAGCTGCGCATCGAAATGCGCGCCGAGATTCGCCGCATCCATACGCAGCTCGAACGCGCGACGCTGTACGTGACGCATGATCAGGACGAAGCGCTGTCGATGGCCGATCGCATCGTCGTGATGAGGGAGGGCGTCGTGCAGCAGGTCGCGACGCCGAAAGAGGTCTATACGCGGCCGCGCAATCTGCATGTCGCGCGCTTCATGGGCTATCGCAACGTCGCGGAGTTCACGCTGGAGGGCATGCAAGGCGAGGGCGTCGTAGTCAGTGCGAACGGCGTGCGGCTGATCGGCACGCCGATGGCCGGCTTCGACGGCAAGCGCGTGAGCGTCGCGTTGCGCCCCGAAGACATGGAGCGCGCCGCGCCGGGCGCCGACAACGCGTTCGAGGCGCTGATCGACGCGGTCGAATACGGCGGCCATGATTCGCTGCTGCGCGTGAAGACCGCGTTCGGCGACGTGTGGGCGCGCGTGACCGGTGAATGCGCGGAGGGCGAGCGCATCATGCTGCGCGTGCGGCCGTCGTGCGTGCTCGTCTACGATGCAGAGGCCGCATGAACACGCCGACGCTCGTCCCCCCGCTTACTCCCCGCGCGCCGCGCGATGCCAAGGCCTGGCTCGTCGCGCCGGCGCTGCTCTTTATCGTCGCGCTGTTCATTTATCCGTTCGCATACGGTCTCGCGCTGTCGTTCCGGCCGATGAACGGCGGCGGCCTATGGGCCAACTATCTGACGTTCTTCACCGACACGTCGATGTGGCCGACGATCATCGTCACGCTGAAACTGTCGGTGCCGGCCACGCTGATCAACGTCGGCGTGTCGGTGCCGGTCGCATTCGCGCTGCGCCGTTACTCGCGGTATCAGAAGATCGTCACGACGCTGCTGGTGATTCCGGTGACGCTCGGTACCGTGCTGATCGCCGACGGCATGCTCACGTATTTCGGTCCGCACGGCTGGCTGCCGCAAGCGTTGCAGGCGCTGCATCTGTACACGCAAGAGGTGCGGCTCACGCACAACTTCACGGGCGTGCTGCTGTCGCTGATCGTGTCGGGCTTTCCGTTCGCGTTTCTGTTGACGTTGTCGTACGTGACCGGTATAGACCCGACGCTCGCGAGCGCGGCCGCGACGCTCGGCGCGAGTCCGTGGCAGCAGTTTCGCCGCATCTATTTCCCGCTGCTCGTGCCGGGGCTCACGATGGCCGCGTGCCTGTCGTTCGTGCAGGCGTTCTCGGTATTTCCGTCGGCGGTGCTGCTCGGCGCGCCCGCGGGCCCGACGCGCGTGATGTCGATTGCGGCGGCGGAAGCCGCGTTCGAGAGCTATGACTATTCGCTCGCTTCGGCGATCGCGATGGTGATGGGCTTCGTGCAACTGCTGGTGGTCGCCGCGCTGCTCGGCGCGCGCCGCTGGTTCTATCGTGGTCCCGTCACGGGAGGCAAAGGCTGATGACGACCGATCGTCGCGCGACGCAGCCCGACTGGCCCGCGTCCACCTCCGCTCCCGCATCCGCGGCGCCGCAGCCCGGCGATGGCGCCCGCGAGCCCGCGCAACACGCGCGTCAGCGCGCGAACCTGCCAGGCCGCATCTGGCAGATGCTGGTGTGGGCCGTGATGGCGTTCTTCCTGATCAACGTCGTGCTGCTGATTGCAACCGTCGCGGTGAATTCGATCGCGACGCGCTGGTTCGGCACCGCGTTGCCGCAAGGCTTCACGCTGCACTGGTATGCGCAGGCGTGGCGCGACTTCCAGCTCGCGAGCGTGCTGTGGGTGACCGTGCAGGTGGTCGGCGCGGTCGTGCTGTTGTCGGTGCTGCTCGGCGTGCCCGCCGCGTATGCCCTCGCGCGCGTGCAATTCCGCGGCAAGCGCCTTGCGATGTTGATCTTTCTGCTGCCGTTGATGGTGCCGCCCGTCACCTACGGCATTCCGATGGCGACCGTGATGTACAAGGTCGGCCTCGCCGGCACGCTATGGGGCGTGATTCTTGCGAACCTCGTACCGGCGCTGCCATTCGTGATTCTGGTGATGACGCCGTTCATCGAGCAGATCGATCCGAATCTCGAAGCGGCTGCGCGCATTTTCGGCGCGAACACGTTTCGCTACTTCCGTTACGTGCTGCTGCCGCTGCTCGTGCCGGGCATGCTGGCCGCAGGGCTGCTCGTGCTGGTGCGCACGATCGGCATGTTCGAGCTGACGTTCTTTACGGCCGGTCCCGCCACGCAAACGCTGGTGGTCGCGTTGTACTACGCTGTGTTTTCGACCGGTGTGCGCGCGCCGCAATCGATCGATGCGATGGCGATGATCTATATGGCGATCACATTGATCTGGGTGTTGATCGCACTACAATTCGTGAGCCCGACGCAGATCGTGTCTCGCGTAAAAGAACAGCGGCGCTGACGCGTGGTCGGCGTCAATCGTGGAGTAGACGTTGACGAACAGAAAGACCGCCGAGGAATTGCGCAGTCATCGCTGGTACGGCGCGAACGATCTGCGTTCGTTCGGCCACCGCTCGCGCACCGCGCAGATGGGCTACAACCGGGAGGAATACGCGGGCAAGCCGGTCATCGCGATTCTCAACACGTGGAGCGAGATCAATCCGTGCCACACGCATTTCAGGCAGCGCGTCGAGGAAGTGAAGCGCGGCATCTGGCAGGCCGGCGGCTTCCCGATCGAGCTGCCGGTGCAGACGCTGTCCGAGCCGTTCCAGAAGCCCACCACGATGCTGTACCGCAATTTCCTCGCGATGGAAGCCGAGGAGATGCTGCGCTCGTATCCCGCCGATGGCGTCGTGCTGATGGGCGGCTGCGACAAGACCACCCCCGCGCTGCTGATGGGCGCGATCTCGATGGATCTGCCCGCCATCTTTCTGCCTGCCGGCCCGATGCTGCGCGGCAACTGGAACGGTGTGACGCTCGGCTCGGGTTCCGACTCATGGCGATACTGGGCCGAACTGCGCGCGGGCACGCTGACGCCGGAAGACTGGCAGGGCGTCGAAGGCAGCATCGCGCGCTCGCCGGGGCACTGCATGACGATGGGCACCGCGTCGACGATGACCAGCGCGGCCGAAGCACTGGGCTTCACGCTGCCCGGCTTCGCATCGATTCCCGCGGCCGATTCGCGCCATGCGCAGATGGCCGCGAAAACCGGCATGCGTATCGTCGAGATGGTGTGGGAGGATCTGAAGCCGTCGGACCTGCTCACGGCGGCCTCGGTCGATAACGCGGTGACGACCTGCGTCGCGCTGTCCGGCTCGACCAATTCGGTCGTGCATGTGATCGCGCTTGCACGGCGCGCGGGCATCGCGTTGACGCTCGATCGCTTCGACCAGATCGCGCGCCGCACGCCCGTGCTGGCGAACATCCGGCCGACCGGCGCCTATCTGATGGAGGACTTTTTCTACGCGGGCGGCTTGCGCGGGCTGCTCGCGGAACTGGGCGAGCTGATCGACGGTTCGCAGAAAACCGTGAACGGCCGCACGCTCGGCGAGAACCTGGCGGGCGCGCAGATTTTCAACGACGACGTGATCCGCCGCCGCACGAATCCGCTACTGCGCGACAGCAGTCTCGCGGTGCTGCGCGGCAATCTCGCGCCCGACGGCGCCGTGATCAAGCCGGGCGCGGCCGAGCCG
Source organism: Paraburkholderia atlantica (assembly GCF_009362785.1). Taxonomy (GTDB): domain Bacteria; phylum Pseudomonadota; class Gammaproteobacteria; order Burkholderiales; family Burkholderiaceae; genus Paraburkholderia; species Paraburkholderia atlantica. The sequence continues at coordinate 417,933 of NZ_WHNQ01000004.1, read as the reverse complement.
CATCTACTCGTGCATACGGGCCGCGCGGTCGTGTTCAGCGACTACAACGACATGGCCGCGCGCATCGACGACGACGCGCTCGACATCGACGAAAGCTGTGTGCTGGTGCTGCAGCACGCGGGGCCGGTCGGCGCGGGCATGCCCGAGTGGGGCCAACTGCCGATCCCGCGCAAGCTGCTGCAAAAAGGCGTGCGTGACATGGTGCGCATCTCCGACGCGCGGATGAGCGGCACGAGCTATGGCGCGTGCGTGCTGCACGTGGCGCCCGAGGCGTTCGTCGGCGGGCCGCTGGCGTTGGTGCGAAGCGGCGATCTGATCGAACTCGATGTGCCGCGTCGCAGACTGAATCTGCTGATATCGGACGAAGAGTTCGCGCGCCGCAAGGCCGCGTGGGTCAAACCGGCGGCGCGCTTCGAGCGCGGCTATGGCGCCCTGCATCAGGCGCACGTGATGCAGGCGGACCAGGGCTGCGATTTCGACTTCCTGCAGCGCGGGGGCGTGAGTCCCGAGAGCTCGGGCGAGCCGGAAATTCACTGACGCTCAATACCCCACGCGATACACGCGCCCCGTCTGCGCGCCTTCCACGCTGCGCAGATAAGCCAGCGCCGCACGTTGCGCGCTGACGGGCTCGAAGCCGCGAAAGAACGGCGCGTAAGCCTCCATCGACTCGCTCAGCACGGTCGGGCTCACGACGTTGATGCGCAGTCCGCGCGGCAGTTCGATCGCCGCGCCACGCACGAAGCCTTCCAGCGCGAGATTGACGGTCGTCGCGCTCGCGCCCTGCGCGATCGGCTCGTCGCCCAGAATGCCGCTCGTCAGCGTGAACGAACCGCCGTCGTTCACATAGGGCAGCGCCGCGAACACGACATTGATCTGACCCATCAGCTTGTCGCGCAGCCCGACCCAGAACTGCTCGATGCTCATCTGCGCGAGCGGACCGAAATGCACGTGGCCGGTCGCGGTGACGACGCCATCCACCTTGCCGAGGTCGCGAAACAGCCGCTCGACGCTCGCCGGGTCCGTGCTGTCGACGTGATATTGCCCGCGCGTCGCGCCCACCTCGATCACTTCGTGACGCGCCTTCAGCTCCGCGCTGACGGCCTGGCCCAGCGTGCCCGTGGCACCGATGACGACGATTTTTTTCATCCGCAACTCCGTTAAACGAACCAACGTTAAACAAAGCAAAGCACGCACCAGAATAAAACGGTGCGTGCTACGTGAATGCCTGATTTAATCGGAATAAACGCAGTAATTCAAACGCGCGCGTATAAAGGGATGATACGCGCTTCCGCCTATTTCACGCGGTGTAATTCGATAACGCGTGCGGGCCGCAAATGATTGAGCGCGTAGTGAATGCGGCCGCGATCCTGGCGCTGTCCGACCGGACGCGGGTCGTTGTACTGGTTGTCGGCCGAGTAGACGGCGAGCGGTTCGACCATGCCCTTGTCGATTACCGCGTAGCCGGGCTCGAGCGCGAGCAGCAGATGGTTGCCGCCGAGCCGGCTGTCGAAGCCCGCCATGCCGTCGAGCGCCTCGGGCACGCTGTTCTCGAGCGTCGCATTGCTGGTTGTGATTTCGTCGGGCGAGATCGCGCCGTGGCCCGCCAGACGGGCCGCTTCATGGTTCTTGCCGTCGGTGTCGACGGTGCTGTCGTGCGTGCGATCGTTGTGCAGGTCCGTGGTTGGTGGGTCCTTCGGGTCTGGTTTCGTGCCGGCGTTTTCGGGTTTGCTGATCGCGCTGTTCATCGTGCATCTCCTAAGAGGACATTCGAAGAAAAGAGCAAAAGCCGTTCCGACTGACACGGCGCCGCTGTGCGCGGGAGTCGCGATGCGTTGTCCGCCATGATTCGATGCGAGTGGCGTTGCCCTCACGATTGAATGGCGATGACGTCCGCGATTCATTTCGTTTTTTTTAATGGACGCGTATTTTCTACAGAGTATGATTCTACTCCTGCGATCGACGCGCGGATAAATTGGCGGCATGTTCCGGCTGTTCCGCATGGTCGGAAACAATTAACAAACAAATGGCCGCGCGACTGCGAAAATGTTACGGGGCTTCAGGGGCGGGTGACTCATGCACTTCGATGCTGCATTCACACATCGCGGCTATCTATTGAATTGCGAACCGGCGCGCTCGGGCGACGGCTCCTGGCAACCGTATGTGGTGATTTCGCGCTCGAGCGACGGCGAGCTGGTCGCCAACCGTTTCTTCCCTACGGAACTGCGCTTCTCCGACGAAGCCGCCGCGATCGCACACGCGCGCGACTGGGCAGTGCGCTGGATCGACGCGAGCAGTCTGACGATCTGAAGTCAGGGAACGATGCGCGCCAACGCGCGTCGACGCCATGAATCCGAGCCGCTCTGCGCGCTGCCGGGCGGGCAGCGTTAAAACGCGGTAATCTCTGCTGGATAACCACTTTGAACCGTGCACACTGCACGGCGCCGTCCCTTATGCCCAACGAGCCTTCCCAGAACTGGGGCCTTGAACAGATCGTCGCCGACCTGCGCGCCTCGCGCGAGCAATTGCATCGCACGCGGCATCCGCTCGGCATTCGCGAGTTGCCATCGCGCGAAGCGGTGGTCAGTATCGTGACCGGTCTGCGTGCTGCGATGTTTCCGACGCACTACGGCGCGCCCGATCTGACCGACGAAACGGTCGACTACTACGTCGGCCATACGCTCGAAAGCACGTTGCGGCTGCTCGCCGAACAGATTCGCCGCGCGCTGCGTTTCCTGCCCGAATTCGGCGCGACGTCCGACGCCGAGTTGCGCGAGCGCGCGTTCGCGGTGGCGCGCGAGTTCGCGACGCAGCTGGCGGGCATCCGCGCGCTGCTCGTCAGCGACATTCAGGCTGCGTACACCGGCGACCCCGCCGCGCAGCACATCACCGAAATCCTGCTGTGCTATCCGGGCGTGTGGGCGATGACGCATCACCGGCTCGCGCATGCGCTGCATCGGCTCGGCGTGCCGCTGCTCGCGCGCTTCATCAACGAGATCGCGCACTCGGCGACCGGCATCGACATTCACCCGGGCGCGACGATCGGGCCGAGCTTCTTCATCGATCACGGCACCGGCGTGGTAATCGGCGAGACCGCGATCATCGGTGAGCGCGTGCGCGTGTACCAGGCGGTCACGCTCGGCGCGAAGAGCTTCGCGGCCGACGAAGACGGCACGCTGATCAAGGGCAACGCCCGGCATCCGATCGTCGAGGACGACGTCGTGATCTACGCGGGCGCGACGATTCTCGGACGCGTGACGATCGGGCGCGGATCGGTGATCGGCGGCAACGTGTGGCTCACGCATAGCGTGCCGCCGGGCAGCAGCGTATCGCAAGGCAAGGTCCGCGAAGGAGAGCGCACCGACAATGGGCGGCAGTGATGCGCCGCGGCCGGCGCATCACTGCGCCTAACTGATCGGCCAATGCCGTAACCAGGGCAACGCATGCATGCCATGCAGCCAAACATGCTCGCCGATGAACCACGCGGCCGCCCACGACGCCGCGACGACGATCAGATCGCAGTGCCCGCTATTCCATAGATTCAACGAATGTCGCCCGGCGATCCACGGCACGCCGAGCGGATTCGGCCAGTCGGCGAGCAGATGCATCAGACCGCCGCACGCGAAGCCGAACGCGGGCGCCGCGTAGATCGAATGACCGAGCACGTGATACGACGCCGCGAGCAGCGCGAACCAGCCGATGCCCCAATGCGTCAACGTGCGATGCGTGATCCACAGCCGCCGCGCGCGCGACCACCATGCGACTTCGAGCCAGTCCGGCGCGGTGCTGCCGGCCACGCCGGTGATGAAGCTCAGCAGCACGCCGGCATGAAACGGACCGCCGCCGCTGCGCGCGACGATCGACGCCGCGATGATGCCGGCTGCGAACCCGGTCGCATGATGCGCTTTGCTGGATGCCATCGATACTCGCGGCACAGGTGCCGCGCGAAAACCAAAGGGCGGCTATGTTCGCAGATGAGCGCGTAAAAAAATAGCCGACGCGCGAGTTAGAAATTCGCGCATCGCCTTCCGTGGATGACGCGCACGGCGTTCACAAGTGCGCCGCGCCGCTCAGGTCGCGCAGCGCGCGATATCGAAGCGCATTTCCTCTTCGGGCGGATCGTCGGGCGCATTGGCCGGATGCATGACCTTGATGACCGTGCTGCCGTTGAGCGGGGTCAGCGTAACGAAGTACGAGTTGTGCGAATCCGCGCCGACCGCGAGTTCGGTCGCGGCGCCCGTGCGCGAAGTACGCACGCGCGGCAGACGTTCTTCGAGGCAGGCGGCGATGGACGCAGGCGTGCGTGACGACGACACGTACACGAGCGGCGCGGACGCATCGCGCGCGGGGCCGCCCGACGAACCGCAAGCGGCGAGGGTGGCAGTGAGGGCGACAGCGGGGGCAAGCAGGAGAAGTCTTTTCATGGTCCGATCGTCGGCATTCCCGGTCATGCATGGGAAGGTGAGGCGCGGGCGAAGCGCGATGCGCTGGCGGACAGCGCGATGCTTCGCGACGAAGCTACCGTGCAGGCTGCGCGCTTTCGCGACGTCGCACGGCGGCCGGGGCAGTATACCGAGCATGCGTCGACGTCGTCACTAGCGCGGCGAACGGTTCATCGGTCTGACGGCAAACCGTAAGGCCCATGAAAAAGCTCGCGACGTGATCGTGTCACCCGCGGATTCGACTGCGCGAAAGCGGGATGAGAACCGCTGTCAGAAGCGATGCCGCACACCGACTGCCGCTGCCCTGCTGCCCTGCTGCCAGTTGCTGTGACCGCCCTGGTTGTTCGAGTAGACGAGGCCCGCGTCGAGCGAGCCGTACAACGTGACGCTGCTTTGCGCGTGTGCGGTGATTGCGAAGGCGCTCAGCAAGCCTGCCGTGATGAGAGTTCTTTGCATGATCGGGCGATTCCCAGTGGAGTGTAATTGCCGCTATGCAGATATTTAATTACGCGCCTTATAACAGTTTATTTTCGAATCGTGGATTATGTGAATTAATCGTGTAAGTGCAGATCCCTAAAGAAAAATATTTTTAACGACGAATGGGCGGTCGCGCTGTCAAGCCCCGGGAGGGCTACGGCACAAGGCCTCGCGAAAAGCATCGGATGCCCTCGTCGCGCCGATTCCCACCGTTTTGCGCAACGCAGTCTTACGCAGAAACGGTTAAATCGAGGTGGGATGCCACTTATAATTTCAATAGACCCCTTCGACCAAAGGGCGTCTTTTTCATTTTTACGCGCGGCTTTCGGGCCGCGTTTTTTTATCTGACATTTAAAGCGGTTTTATAAATTGTCGTGTAAGGGTGAATAGAATCTTCGCCGCTCCGAACGCGCCTTGTCCGTTCGTCAGAGCGGGCAGGGCGAAGCGGGCCGGGCAGGTAGAATCGCGGGTTCGAAATCTGTTTGTGCGCCCCGCGAAGTGAGTGAACCTGTGATGAACGACACGCCCTTTCCCTCGACCGATACGAATGCCGAGTTCCTGACCGACGACTCGTCTGGACCGGACGACAGCGTGCATGAAGAGCGTCTGTGGCGCGATAACGGCTGGACCGCGCGCATCATCAAGAACGAAGACGACGAAGGCTGGGCCGTCGAAATGATCAAGGACGGCGAGGCGGAGCCCGCGCTCGTCGGACCTTGGACGATGGGTCGCAACAAGAAGGATCCGAAGCCGCTCGACGTATCGGCGTTCAATACGCTCGTTAAAACGGCGGCGGAAGTGCTGCGTCGCCACGAGCAGCAACTGAGCGCGCAACTGCACAAGGCGGTGCGCGTGCCGAGCGCGGACGGCAGCGACGAACTCGACATCACGCTCGATATCGTTCCGGACGAAGACGAGCCGTACGCACTATTGAGCGCGCTCGATATGTTCGGCGAGCAGATCGCGCAGGTGCAGGTAGCGCCGACATTCAAGCTCAGCAAGGCGAGCGCCGCGGCGTGGGTGGCGAACGAGTTTCGCCGGCCGGGATAAGTCGTCGCCAGGGCGTCGCTGGTTTCGATGGGCGGGCTTGGCCCAACTTTGCGAGCACAACTCGGATGGATCGAATTGCGACGTCAGGCGTGTCGCCGACCCCTAGTTGCGCTTGCAAAAAATCGCGGTGATCAGCGGCGCGACGTGATGCACGATCGCCGTGCTGCCGGCGTTCTCGAGCGCGCTTTTGACCTTGTCGTCGCCGCCGAACACGACGGCGCCGTACGCGGATTGCGCGACCGGTTCGCCGTCGCCGACCCGGAACATCGGGTCGTCCTTTTCGAAGCCCACCACCGCGAATACGCGGAAACCGAACGCGGTCAGATGCGCATCGGGCGTCGGCGAGAACGCGTTGATCGAGTTGCTTTCGACGTGACTCGGCTTCGGGTTGATCAATTGCTGCTGCATCAGATCAGCAATGAACTGGTGGCCGCTCTCATTGCATACCAGTGGCGCGTCGAGCGCCACGGCGAAAGAGGACAGCGGCAGCGCGGCGGCTGCGGCAAACAGCAAAGGGGCGAGAAGACGGTTCATGAGTGTAGGCGGGCGTCCACAGTCGATGTCGTGGATTAGCAACCACTGCGCCATCCCTCGGAGGGTGCAAGCGGTGCTGCACATCGAACTGATTCCGCGTGACTGGCGCAACTGGATTCGCACTTTACAGCGATTCCGTAAATTCCGCTTTGTGACGGCCGCAGGAACGGCATCTGCACAAGTGCAACAGAAACATACGACACAACAGCAAGCTTTCAGAATCCCGTATATATTTCCGCCTTATGACTTCGCAACCCCGACCTCCAATAAACGTCCCGCCGCCACGTACGTGGGACGCCCGGCTCGCGCGCCGGCTCGTGACACCGCTAATCGATACCTGGGTCACCCCGAATCATTTGACCACGCTGCGCCTGCTGATCGGCGTGGCAGGCGCGCTGTGCCTTGCACACGGGGGATTCGCGTGGGCCAATGCCGGCGCACTGCTGATCGTTTTGTCGAATTTCGTCGATCATACGGACGGTGAACTCGCGCGCGTCGGCGGCAAGTCGAGCCGTATCGGTCATTTTTACGACCTCGCCTGCGATGCACTCGTGACCGTGATGCTGTTCGTCGGCATGGGTATCGGTGCCGGCGGCGCGCAGATCGACGCTTTGAAGCTCGCGCCCGGCGTGCTCGGCGCGGTGGCGGGTGTCGCGGTTGCCCTGATCTTCTTTTTGCGCATGCGGATCGAGGAGATGGTCGGCAAGGCCGGCACGAAGCAGGCGTCGGTGGGTGGCTTCGAAACCGAGGACGTGCTCTACCTGTTGCCCATCGTCACGCTGACGAGTGTCGTTGCGCCGTTCGTGGTGGTCGCGTCGATCGGCGCGCCGCTGTTCGCGGCGTGGGTGGTGATCGACTACTGGCGCGTCGCTCGCCGTAGCGTTCACCCGACGGCGAAGGCCCCCAGCGCTTCCGAAACCAGTCAACAGTGGGCCAGCAAATGAATCTGCACGCCGAAGACGACGTGATCGCGCCCGTGTCGACAGGCACGTCCGTGGCGGCGCTCGCGCCCGCGCCCGACGCCGACCGCGCGGTCGCGAGCCGTACCCGCAGGTTCGACAACGCGCGTCTGCGTAAAGACTTCGCCGAGCAGGATGCGTTTCTGTATCTGGAGGATTTCCTCGCGCCGGAAGTCACCGCGCAGCTGGTTCACAGCGCGCGCTCGCTGCTCGACGAAGTGAACCGCAACTATCTGCCGGGCCATAAGCAGGGCGGCAGTGTCAGCCGCCATACGATCGACCGTCTCGCGCCGTTCATCGCCGAGCTGTACCGCTCGAAGGAGTTGATCGGCTGGCTCGAGCAGCTGAGCGGCGACCAGTTGCAGGTGTCGCCCGCCGACGATCCGCACGCCTACGCGCTCTACTACTACACGCGTCCTGGCGACCATATCGGCTGGCACTACGATACTTCGTATTACGACGGGCGCCGCTACACGCTGCTGCTCGGCGTGATCGACGAATCGTCGTGCCGGCTCGACTACGAGCTGCATACGCGCAATCCCGAGGTGCCGGATCAGCCGGGTTCGGTGCAGATTCCGCCGGGCGGTCTCGTGTTTTTCGACGGCGACAAGCTGCGTCATCGCATCACGCCGGCGGGCCCGAACGAGATGCGTGTGTCGCTGACGTTCGAATACGTCACCGATCCGAACATGCGGCCGTGGCGCCGCTTCGTTTCCAACATGAAGGACGCGATCGCGTACTTCGGTTTCCGTCAGGTGTTCCGTCAGATGGCCTCGCGCCGCAAGGACGCCGCATGAGTCGCGCAGCGCTGCTTCTGCTGTCGATCGGCTCCGCGCTGTTCGTCGGCCTGCTCGCGTGGCAGGGCTTCGGCTCGGTGGCGTCGACCCTGCTCGCAGCCGGTTGGGGGCTCGCGGTCGTCGCCGCGTTCCACCTGGTGCCGCTCGTGATCGACGCGGGTGCGATCGCGGTGCTGTTCAAGCGCGGCCACCCGTCGCGTGACCGCGCGCATGAAGGTCCGGCAAGCGGCGCGCGAGCCGGACTCTCGCTGCGCGATGCGCTGTCCGCGCGCTGGATCGGCGAATCGGTGAATAGCCTGCTGCCCGCCGGACAGATCGGCGGTCCGGTGGTGATGGTGCGGCGACTGTCGCAGCGCGGCATGCTGCTGCGCGACGCGGCCGCCGCGATCACCGTCAGCACGACCTGGCAGGCGCTCGCGCAAATCGTGTTCGCGCTCGGCGGCCTCGCGATGTTCGGCGCGTACGCCGCGCACGGCACGCTGCACGACCTGCGCACCGCAACGCTGATCGCGACCTGCGTGCTCGGCGCGCTGATCGCCGCGTTCTACTTCGCGCAGCGGCGCGGCCTGTTCGGCCGGCTGCTCGGCGCGGTGTCGAAGGTGTTCGGCAAGCGCGACTGGTCGTCTCTGATGACGCGAGCGGAAGCCGTCGATGCCGCGGTGCAGTCGCTGTACCGCGAGCGCGGCCGCGTGGCGGCGAGCTTTGCGCTGAGCCTCGTCGGCTGGGTCGTCGGCACGGTCGAGGTATGGCTCGCGCTGCATTTTCTCGGCCATCCGGTCGGCTGGATCGACGCACTGCTGCTGGAGAGCATCGGCCAGGCGATTCGCGGCGCGGCCTTCATGATTCCGGGCTCGCTCGGCGTGCAGGAGGGCGGCTATCTGCTGCTCGCGCCGCTGGTGGGTTTGCCGCCCGACGCGGCGCTGGCGTTGTCGCTCGCCAAGCGTGCGCGTGAAATCCTGCTGGGCCTGCCGGGCCTGCTGGTATTGCACTTCAGCGAACGAAGCTGGCAACGTCGGCGCGCCCCGCGGCGTGTGCCGGTTGCCGATTGACCTCCGTACTTTTTTCAAAGGACCGCGCATGCGCGCCATCATTCTCGCAGCGGGCCTCGGCCTGCGTCTCCAGCAGCCGCCGCAAGCCCAGTTTCCGAAATGCCTGTTGCAGTTCGACGGCATGAGCCTGCTCGAACGGCATCTGCAGATGCTCGAAACCGCCGGCGTGACCGACGTCGTGCTGGCGCTCGGTTTCCAGCCGGAATCCGTGCAGGCGGAACTCGCGCGCATCAACTGGCCGCACAAGGTCGAGACCGTGCTCAATCCGCGTTTCGATCTGGGCAGCGTGCTGACCGTGCATACCGTTGCCGATGCGTTGACGCGCGGCGGCGACGTGCTGCTGATGGACGCCGACGTGCTGTACGACGAGCGCATCCTGAACGCGTTGGTGGCGGGCGAGTCAGTCAACCGTCTGCTGATCGACCGCGATTTCGAAGCGGGCGACGAACCGGTCAAGCTGTGCCTGAAGGACGGCGTGCCGGTCGAGTTGCGCAAGCAGCTCGCGGTCAATCTGGAGTTCGACACGATCGGCGAGTCGGTCGGCTTCTTCCGCTTCCGCGAGGAAACCGCGCGGCGCTTTACGCAGATCGTCGCCGGCTATATCGACAGCGGCCGCGCGAACATGCCGCACGAAGAGGCGGTGCGCGACCTGCTGCTCGAGCGCAGCCAGGTATTCGACACGGCCGACGTGACCGGCGCGCCGTGGATCGAGATCGACTTCCCGAACGACGTCGCGCGCGCGGCCGACGAAATCCTGCCGCAGTTGCAGCCGCTCGTCAGCGCATCGCGCTAAGGCGTGCGTGCCGCGCGCCAGCACGCATGACGGCGCGCGGCAAGACCCCTCGCGCGACAACATTTGTTGCCGCCGCAATGCCATAATCGGCACTTTCCATTGATGGCGGGCCGCCCGTCGCCATGACAATGCTGCTCGCTTTAGGCGCTTTCATCGTTCCGCTGATCGTCGCGTGCGCGATGTTCATGGAAAACGTGGACGGCACGGTCATCGTGACGTCGCTGCCGGTTCTGGCGCGCGACCTCGGTCATGATCCGATCACGCTGAAGCTTGCGGTTACCGCGTATGTGATCGGCCTTGGCGTCTTTATCCCGATCTGCGGCTGGGTCGCCGACCGCTTCGGTTCGCGCACCGTGTTCCGCACCGCAATCGGCATCTTCATGGCGGGCTCGCTGCTGTGCGCGGCCTCCACTTCGCTCGATACCTTCGTGCTTGCGCGCTTCGTGCAGGGCATCGGCGGCGCGCTGATGGTGCCGGTGGGGCGCATCATCATCTTCCGTTCGCTGCCGAAGTCGGAGTTCATTCGCGCGATCAACTATCTAACGGTGCCGGCGTTGCTCGGCCCGGTGGTCGGGCCGCCGCTCGGCGGCTTTATCACGACCTATCTGCACTGGCGTCTGATCTTCGTGATCAATGTGCCGATCGGGCTGCTCGGCATCTGGCTCACCAACAAGTACATCGCCAATACGCGCGAACCGCATCCAGGCCGGCTCGACTGGCTCGGCTTCGTGTTGTCGGCGAGTGGCGCTTCGCTGTTCATGCTCGGGCTCTCGCTCGTTGGCGGCGAACTGGTGTCGACGGGAGAATCGGTGGGCATGTGCGTGGCCGGCATCGTGCTGCTGCTGGTTTATGTGCTGTACGCGAGCCGCGTCGCGCTGCCGGTGCTCGATCTGCGTTTGCTGCGCATTCCGAGTTTTCATGCGAGCGTGATCGGCGGTTCGCTGTTTCGTATCGGTCTTGGCGCGGTGCCATTCCTGTTGCCGCTCGCGTTGCAGGAAGGGCTCGGCATGACCGCGTTCAGAGCCGGCGCGATCACGTGCGCGTCCGCGTTCGGCTCGATCTTCATGAAGACGGTGGCGTCGCGCATTCTCGAACGCTTCGGCTTTCGCACCGTGCTGATGGTCAATGCCGCGTGCGCGGGTCTCGCGATCGCCGTGTACGGGTTGTTCTTTCCCGGCACGCCGCATTGGGTGATCTGGTGCATCGTGCTGGTGGGCGGCTTCTTTCCCTCGCTGCAATTCACGTCGCTCAATACGCTGGCCTATGCGGATATTCCGAGCAGCGACGTCGGCCGCGCAACGAGTGTTGCGAGCGTGATCCAGCAGATGTCGCTCGGCCTCGGCGTGACGATCTCGGGCATCGTGCTGCTGATTTCGCATCGTCTGCAAGGGCATCCGAACATCGTGTTCTCCGATTTCTGGCCGGCGTTTCTGGTCGTCGGCCTGTTCTCGTGCCTGTCGATTCCGATTACCCGGCGGCTGCCGCGAGACGCGGGTGATGAGATCGCGCGGGGCAGCCGCGGGCGCGCGTAAGTCAAGACACGGGCGCAGTCTTCTTACCCCGCCTGCTCCACCGGCGTCACCGTCAACTCCACTCGCTGCGCGCCGCGCAACACCGTCACGCTGACCGGCTTGTCGATACGCGAAGCATCGAGCGTGCGTTGCAGACCATCCACATCCTGCACCGGCTGTGCGTCGATCGCGACGATCGTGTCGTCGGTGCGCAAGCCGCCGAGCGCAGCCGGACTGCCTTTGACGATCTCCATGACGTGCACGCCGCTTTGCGTGCCGAGGCCAAAGTAGCGCTGCACACGCCGCGACAGCGGCGCCGTCGTGCCTGCCACGCCGATATACGCGCGTCGCACGCGGCCATGCGCGAAGATTTGCATGATGACCCACTTCGCGGTATCGATCGCGGTCGCGAAACAGATGGCCTGTGCGCCAGGAATGATCGCGGTATTCACGCCGATCACCTGACCCGCCGAATTGATCAGCGGTCCGCCGGAGTTGCCCGGATTCAACGCCGCGTCGGTCTGGATCACGTCGTAGATCATGCGGCCGGAGTTCGAGCGCAGCGACCGGCCCAGCGCCGAAACGACGCCGGTCGTCACGGTCTGCTGCAGCCCCAGCGGGCTGCCGACCGCAATGGCGATCTGCCCGACGCGCAGCCTCGACGATTCGCCGAGTTCGACATGCGGCAGCGGCTCCGGCGAACCGATGCGCAGCACTGCGAGATCGCTGCCGGGATCGTCGCCGACCAGATCGGCGTCGAACTTCGCGCCGTCGGCCAGCGTCACCTGGATATGCGTCGCGCCATGCACGACGTGGCTATTGGTCAGCAGGTAGCCGTCGGGCGTGAACAGAAAGCCCGAGCCGGTGCCGCCGCGCGCGCCGCGCCCATGCGCGGACGCGTCGCCGGGCAGCCGGCGCTCGACGGCGATAAACGCGACCGCCTGCTGCACGCGCTCCAGTGCGCCGATCACGGTGCGGGAGTAGGCGTCCAGCAGCGCGTCGTCGTCGGTCAACAGGTCGATGGATTGGGGCCCGGGGGCGTCGGATGCGGCGCTCGACAGGTCATCGATGAAGCGTGGACGGCTTCCCATAACGATGCTCCGGATAGACGGGCTGCGAGATGCGGGGCGTCGCGCGGGTTTTCAAGGGCATCCTGGGCAGGGGCGCCCGGGGCCGTCCCGGGCGCAGCGCCGCACTGGCTGTCACCGCGTGTGAGACACTTTTTCCGGCGGGCCGTCGCTCGCCGCTCACTCGCGCCCACGGAGACCCTCTTCATGTCCGCATCTACCGCTTCAGCGCCGCAACCCCCGCAGCCGGACCCACGCATCGAGTCTCTGAGCGCGATCACGCTCGCCACCAGTGACATGCAGCGTGCCGTCGCGTTCTACCAAGCGCTCGGCTTTCCGCTCAAGTACGGCGGTCCGCGCGAGGCCTTCACGTCGTTCGTGTTCGGCAGCTCGTATCTGAACCTGATCGCCGATGCGCGCGCGCCGGTCAACTGGTGGGGGCGCGTCATCATCTACGTGTCCGACGTCGACGCGATCTATGCCAAGGCGTTGGCGGCGGGCTTGCAGCCGTCGTTAGCGCCGTCGGATGCGCCGTGGGGCGAGCGCTATTTTCATATCACCGATCCGGACGGCCACGAACTGAGCTTCGCGCGGCCGCTGCCCTAGCGGCGGGAGTCGAGGCAAAACTCGCTATCATGGGTGTTACCACGCATCCGCAGCGCCCGCCTACGCGGTAACACGGCTGACACCTCGCGCTTCGATAATCGAACGCGACCGCGTCGCGCTAGCCGCCGCGCGCCATCCCATTCCTGTTGCGAGGAGAGCCGCAATGAAAGAGCCGGACCAGAGACCCGATTTCGAATTGATGGCGGAGCGGCAACGCCGTTTCGAGGAAGACCTCATCGATGCCTACGACGAAGAACTCGAAATGGAGGTCGACGACCGCATCATCGACGGTCCGGCCGGCTTTACGCCCGAGCATCGCGAGGCGCGCAAGCAGTACTTCCGCGAACTGTTCCGGCTGCAGGGAGAACTGGTCAAGCTGCAGGACTGGATCGTCGCGACCGGACATCGGCTCGTCGTGATCTTCGAGGGGCGCGACGCGGCCGGCAAGGGCGGCGCGATCAAGCGCATCACCCAGCGACTCAATCCGCGCGTGTGCCGCGTGGCCGCATTGCCCGCGCCGAACAATCGCGAGCGCACGCAATGGTATTTCCAGCGCTATGTATCGCATCTGCCGGCGGGCGGCGAGATGGTGCTATTCGATCGCAGCTGGTACAACCGCGCGGGCGTCGAGCGCGTGATGAACTTCTGCACCGACGACGAATACGAAGAGTTTTTCCGCTCGGTGCCGGAGTTCGAAAAGATGCTGGTGCGCAGCGGCGTGCAGATCCTCAAGTACTGGTTTTCGATCACCGACGAAGAACAGGAAATCCGCTTCCAGAACCGCATTCACGATCCGCTGAAGCAGTGGAAGCTGAGCCCGATGGATCTGGAAAGCCGGCGCCGCTGGGAAGCGTATACGCAGGCGAAAGAAGTGATGCTGCAGCGCTCGCATATCCCCGAGGCGCCGTGGTGGGTCGTGCAGGCCGTCGACAAGAAACGCGCGCGCCTGAACTGCATTCACCATCTGCTGAGCCAGGTGCCATATCACGAGATCGAGCATCCGCACATCGAATTGCCGTCGCGTGTCTATCACGAGGACTATAGCCGCCAGCCGGTGCCCGACGCGATGATCGTGCCCGAGGTGTACTAAAAAGCGGATCGTATGAACTCGCTGGCCAACGAAAAAGCGCGATACGTATAGAAAGTACCGCGCTTTTTTTGGTGCTGGATTCCGCCGGATCGGCGAACTCAGAACACTGAACGGAATAGCCAGTACAACCCGCCGGCGAGCGCGATCGACGCGGGCAGCGTCAGCACCCATGCAAGGATCAGGCTGCGCACCGTGGCCCATTGCAGACCCGAGCCGTTGGCCGCCATCGTGCCGGCCACGCCGGAAGACAGCACGTGGGTCGTCGACACCGGCAGACCGTAGACGTCGGCGGCACCGATCGTGACCATCGCGACGAGTTCCGCCGACGCGCCCTGGCCGTACGTCAGATGCTGTTTGCCGATCTTTTCGCCCACCGTAACGACGATGCGCTTCCAGCCGACCATCGTGCCGAGACCGAGCGCAATCGCGACTGCCACCTTCACCCACGGCGGAATGAACTTGGTCGCGTGATCGATCTGCGTTCTGAAGTTGGCGATGACCTTCGCATCCTCGGGCGAGAACTGCGGCTGATTGGCCTTCTGCAACAGACGGATCGCCTCGGACGTGACATACATGTTGTTGCGCACGTTATCGACGATGCCTTGCGGCACCGCGGCCATCGAGCCAAATTCGCCGACCTGGCGGCCGATCTGCTCGGTCAATTGCTGCAGCGCCGGCAGCGTGGCGGGTGCCAGTTGACGGGTGCGCACGAAAGCCTCGACGTCGGCGCGCGGATCCGCGGAAGGCGCCGCGCCCTGCGTGTAGCGCGATAGCGTCGCCGCGGTTTGGTGCGCGACCGCGACGAAATTCTGAGTTTGCTCGGGCGTGACGGCTCTGTTCAGTGCGTACGCAGTGGGCACCGTACCGATCAGGATCAGCATGATCAGACCCATGCCCTTCTGGCCATCGTTCGAGCCATGCGCGAACGACACGCCCGTGCAGGTCAGAATCAGCAGGCAGCGAATCCAGAACGGCGGGGGCTCCTTGCCCTTCGGCTCGGCATACAGCGCGGGCACGCGCACGACGGCCTTCAGGATCAGCAGCAGCAAGCCCGCGAGCAGAAAGCCGACGATCGGCGAAAACAGCAGCGACTTGCCGACACCGAGCGCCTGAGTCCAGTCGACGCCGCTGGTGCCATTCGCACCATGCATCATCTGATTCATCAGGCCTACGCCGATGATCGAGCCGATCAGCGTGTGCGAGCTCGAGGACGGCAGGCCCAGGGACCACGTGCCGAGGTTCCAGATGATCGCGGCGATCAGCAGCGCGAATACCATCGAGAACCCGGCGCTGCTGCCGACCTGCAGGATCAGCTCGACAGGCAGCAGTTGCAGCACGCCGAAGGCGACCGCTCCGCTCGACAACAGCACGCCGAGGAAATTCCACGCGCCGGACCAGACGACAGCGATATTCGGCGTCAGCGAGTGGGTATAGATGACGGTGGCGACCGCATTGGCCGTATCGTGAAAGCCGTTGACAAACTCGAATCCGAGCGCGATCAGCAGTGCGACGCCGAGCAACAGATAGGGCAGCACGGAGCTTTCGCGCACGGGCTGCAGATCGTCTATCAGATGAACGCCGCAGTACACGGCGCCGGCGATGAGCAGGCCGGCGAAAATAACCAGGCCTGCGCTACGGCCTTTGCCGCTGGCGGCGCCTGGTTGCGGATACGAAAGTTCCGGCATGACGTGAGCCCCAAAAAGTGGTCGCAGAGTGTTCGATGCTGCTTTCGCTGCGTGTCGCAATGATGACAACTGCGTGACGGCAAATGGGGTGCAGAAAAAGACGCGGCGCCGCTTATGCTGCGCCGCGCACGCCGGTAAATACTGCGCGCAATGGCGGGTGTGAATGCTGAGACGTCCGAAGCGGACCAAGCAAGTGATGAGTAAAACCAGCCGGGGGACGCACCGCAGTTGCGCCTACGATGCGCTGACCACTTCGCCGCTGGCGCTGCCACCGAGGGTGCGTTTATAGGCTTGCGCGACGATTTCCGCCGGTACCCCTTGCGACGGATCGCGGCCCATCGATTCGAGCGTTTCGGCGACCCACCCCGGGCTCACCACATTGACGCGGGCCTTGCCGCGCAATTCGAGCGCGGCCGAGCGCGCGAACGCTTCGACACCCGCATTGACGATGCTGACGGCGGCGCTGCCTTCCATCGGCTGTTGCGCGAGCACGCCGCTAGTCAGCGTGAACGAGCCGCCTTGCGAGACATGGTCCACGCCGCAGCGCACAACATTGACCTGCCCCATCAGTTTGTTCGCAAGACTAAAAGAGAAGTCTTCGTCGCCAAGCGCCGCGAGCGGCGCGAATTTCGCCGAGCCGGCCGCGCAGATGATCGCGTCGAAGCTGCCGGCTTGCGCATACATCGCTTCGATGCTGCGTTTGTCGGACAGGTCGACGTGCAGATCGGAGCCTTTGCGGCTCGCGCCGACCACGTCATGCTCGGCGGCGAGCAGCTTTACGATGTGCGAGCCGAGCAGGCCGGTCGCACCAACAACGAGAATTCGCATACATCCTCCTGGGGTCTGTTTGCGGCATTTGCCGCGCTGCACACTGCATCGTCAAGCCGGAGCATTCGCCGGACCGCGCAATGCATGGTCCCATCGGTCGAGCATAGGCGCTCCCGACACGACGCGCCAACGCGTGACGGCAAAGCCCGTCGACATGCGCGGCGAATTCGTCGTGAGCATCAATTTTGCTACGTTGGAGGTACCGTCATGTTTCCCGGGAGCATCAATGAAGCAAGACAGTGAGACAGCCAACGAGCCGGTACCCGAAGAATCGGCACAGCGAGCCTTTACTTCCTACGCCGCGCCACTGGTCGATCAGGCGATCAGACTCGCCAAGGACATACACGACGACCCGTCGCCCGAAGCGCTGCACAAACTGCGCGTGTCACTGCGGCGGTTGCGTTCGTTGTGGTGGGCGTTCGCACCGCTGCTCGACAAGGGCGAAAATTCTCGCCAGCGCGCGGTCTACAAGTTCCTCGCCACCGCGGCGGGTAAAACGCGCGATTGGGACATCCTGATCGAGTTGCTCAAGCAGAAAGACGGCGATGCACGAGCGTTGATGCCGAAGCTCGAGCAGGCGCGCCGTGACACGCTGGCGACCAGTCGCGAGACACTGCTGAATGCCGACGTCAAACATCTGTTACGCGACGCGTTGGCCACCACGTCGGGGGAACTGCACGCCACGCACGATGCGGATATTGCGCTGCGCAAATTTGCCGCTCGCCGCATAGGCGCATCGGAGCGCTCGTTGAAAAAGCGCATCAAACGCGCGCGCCATGCAAAACGCTCGAATTACGCAGCCTTTCACGATGTCAGAAAGGCGGGCAAGAAACTGCGCTATTTGTTCGAGTTTTTCGGGCCGGTGCTTAAAATCAGTCATAAGCGCACGCTCAAGCGGCTGAAAAAGCTTCAGAAGCGCTTCGGCTTGCTCAACGATACCGTCGCCAGCGAAGCGCTGTTGCGCGACAATGCGGCGTCGCTTGCCGACGCCGATCACATCGAAGCCGCGTTGGATTGGCTCGACAGGAAACGCAAACGCCGCTTGCGCGCGGCGTCGGAGCTACTGGGCTGAGCGAGCGCGCCCCCGTCTCGCTAGCGCGGAGGACCCGCAGCCCAACATGCACGGCGCACCGCGCTGCCGGTCCGAAAGAATTGTCCGCCAAAGGAGGCGAGGAGCGTGGCACAGCATGGGCTTTCGCTGCGTCATCGGCTGCGCCTGACGTTGCATGCCGTCCGGGCCGGGATGACCCGCTTCGTGGGTAACCGGCCGTGGGTGGCGGGCGTCGCCGGGACGCTCGTCGCGTTGGCGATGTCGATCCTGACGGCGGTGGAGGTCGGCGAGGGCCGTCGCGAAATGCTCGAACATGCGCGCCAGACCTCGCAAAACCTCGTGTCGATCATTTCCGCTGATCTCGCGCGCAACGTCGAAATTTATAGTCTGTCGTTGCAGTCGATGGTGGATGCCGCGCGCAATCCCGACACCTGGACGCTGCCGGTCCCCGCACGCCAGGCGATGCTGTTCGATCGCGCGACCACCGCCGCCTTTCTCGGCGGTGCGTATGTCGTCGGCCCCGACGGCGAAGTGGCGGCCGCACAGTACGATGACGCGAACACCACGGTCCATCTCGACGACCGCGAATACTTTCAGGTGCAGCAGCGCAATCCGGCGGCAGGCCTGTATTTCTCGCATCCGTTCATGTCGCGGCTGCGCGGCGGCAAACCGTCAATCGCGCTGACGCGGCGCATCGACGATGCGCAGGGCAACTTCGCCGGCATCGCGCTGGTGGCGATTCGCATCGAGTACTTCCAGCACCTGCTGGACAGCATCGACACCGGCGAGCAGGGTTCGGTTTTCATCGGGATGGCGGACGGCACGCTGCTCGCGCACAAGCCGGTCGACGGGCGCGATATCGGCGGGAGCGTCGCAAAGTCGCCCACCTTCTTACCGATGACCGCGCACGACTCCGGCAGCTACGTATCGGTTTCGCCGGTCGACGGTGTGCGTCGCATCTTCACGTACGCGCACGTACCCGGCACGCCGCTGATCGTGGCGATCGCGCCCGCCGTCGACGACGTCCTCGCGCCGTGGCAGCGTCGCAGCCACGTGGCCGCTGCGCTGACCATCGCGTTCGGTGCGGTGTTCGTGGTCGTGTCGTGGCTGCTCGCGTTCGCGCTGCGCGACAAACAGCGCGCGCAGGCCGCTCTGCTGCGCCTCGCCTCGACCGATCCGCTGACCGGGCTCAGCAATCGCCGCATGCTCGATAAGCGGCTCGACGACGAATGGAAGCGCGCGCGACGCGACAACAGGCCGCTGTCGGTGCTGTTCATCGATATCGACCACTTCAAACGGTTCAACGATACCTACGGCCATGAGAGCGGCGACGAGGTGTTGGTCGCGGTGGCCGATTGCATTGCGTCCGTGGCGCGGCGCTCGGTCGATCTGGTCGCGCGCTACGGCGGCGAAGAGTTCGCGGTGGTGCTGCCGGATACGACGGCGCAGGGCGCGTTCGCGGTCGCGGAGCAGATTCGCCGCAAGGTGGAAAGCCGGGTCATCGTGCGTGGACACGAGGCGCCGCAGGCGGTGACGGTGAGCGTCGGCTGCGCGACGGCGCGGCCCAGCGCTGCGGATTTCGCCAACGGGCTCGCGCTGCTGGCAGCCGCTGACGCGCAGCTGTATGTGGCGAAAAACGAAGGGCGCAATCGCACCCGGTCGGCGCAGTGGGACGAGTACTCGACGGCGCAGGGGGCGTCGAGTACAGGCGCGGCGCTCTGACGCCAGAAGTTCGTTCACGTAAGCGTGGGAGCGTTTTCGGTCAGATGGTCGCGACCCGCGCGATTCAGGCGCGCTCGACACCGCGCGGCGCGAAACCGCGCAACGTCACCGCCGCTGGCGTTTCGTCCCGCCACGTCGAGCGCGGCCGGTCGGCCGCCGGACCGTCCGCGCAAGCCAGCGAGCCCACCGGGAAGCCGCGCCGCTGCCATGCATCGAGCCCGCCGCGCAGTGCGCGAATCCGTGTGTAGCCGTTACGGCGCATATGTTGCGAGACTTCGAGCGCGGTCGCGCTGTCCGGACAGATGCAATAGATGACCACGTCATGCGTGCGCAGCGCGCCGTCGATCAGTTCGGGCGAATGCGGATCGAGCGCGAGCGCGTCGGGAACCTGGCGTCGCAGATCGAGCAGCGGTGCGCCGGGACGCGCATCCAGCACGCGGGACGGCGCGATGCGGCTCAGGCGCCCGGAGTGCCGCCAGCTCCACGGCATTCTCGACGGGTCGCTCGTCGGTGACGCGTGCGT
The DNA here is from genome assembly GCF_009362785.1 of Paraburkholderia atlantica. Taxonomy (GTDB): domain Bacteria; phylum Pseudomonadota; class Gammaproteobacteria; order Burkholderiales; family Burkholderiaceae; genus Paraburkholderia; species Paraburkholderia atlantica. The sequence continues at coordinate 397,752 of NZ_WHNQ01000004.1, read as the reverse complement.
CGGCGCGGCCAGCATCGGTGTGGCTGGGGCCGACGCGGCTCGCGTGAAGCGACGCCGTTCGTAATATCGCAGATACAGCCGGTAGAGCAGATAGACGAGCGCCACCACGAGAATAATGTCGGCGAATGTGCCGCCGCGCCGTTCGACGAATGCGCGCAGCATATGCACCTCGCGCTCCACCGCCGCGCCGCCGAGCAGCCAGAAAGCCGCCCACGTGGTCACGCTCGCCAGGTCCCATAGTGCGTAGATGCGGACGTCGACGGCGGTCGTGCCCATCAGCGGCGGCGTGATCAGGCCGAGCCCAGGCACGAACTTCGAAATCGACACGAGCGGCATGCCATAGCGTTCGAATAGCGAGCGCGCCATTTCGAGCCTCGTGTCGACGACAGGCGACAGGCGGCCGAGCCATCCAAGCAGCTTGCGGCCATACAGCCGGCCGGCCGTGAACCAGGTGCCGTCGCCGATCAATGCGCCTAGCACCGCGGCGCCGAGGGTCGGCCACAACGACAGGGTGCCCGCGGCGATTGCCGAGCCCGCGAACAGCAGCATCGGCACGGCCGGAATCGGTACGCCGAGGCGCGTCAGCAGAACGTTGACGAAGACGATCGCGCTGCCCCAGGTTGAAACCGCCGACAACGGAAACTCGACCAATTGAGCCGCTCCTGTTGCTGCTGTTGGGCCGGCGCATACGTGCGCAAGGCCTCGCGCGGATGGTGCGCCTGCAGCGGATTGCAAAGGGCGTTCTCACCGCACCGTGGATTCAGCATAGCCGATGGCCTGTGCGCGGTGCGCGTGGGGCGGGGCGGATCGATTGGGGCGGCGTGGTGATCAATGAGAGAAGGGCGCGCGTCGCTGCCGGCGTCGAGCATTGGCCTTCATCGCGAGACGCAACTAACCGTCAAGCCCGCCTGCACACCACGAGGTTGCCGGCGCGCGTGAAGAGTGCGCGTGCGGGGCGCACGCTGGATTCGCAGGGGTGGGGGGGCCGCATCGTCAGCGAATCCCAAACAGCCCCTGCGTCTACCACATCAGGCATTCGGCATGGCCACCACGCCCGGATTCCCGACGATCGCCAGAAACTCCCGCCGTGTCGACGGATCGGTGCGGAACGTGCCGAGCATGCGTGAGGTGACCATCGTGACGCCCGCCTTATGCACGCCACGCGTCGACATGCACTGATGCGCGGCTTCGAGAATCACGCCGACGCCCGCCGGCTGCAGCACGTCGTTCAGCGTATCGGCGATCTGCACTGTCATCTTTTCCTGGATCTGCAGCCGTTTCGCGAACGCATCGACGAGGCGCGCGAGCTTCGAAATGCCGACCACGCGATGATTCGGCAGATACGCGACGTGCGCGCGTCCGATGATCGGCACCATATGGTGCTCGCAGTAGCTTTCGAAGCGGATGTCCTTCAGCACGATCATTTCGTCGTAGCCGTCCACTTCGGAGAAGGTGCGCGCGAGGATTTCGCGCGGATCGATCTGATAGCCGGCGAAGAACTCCTCGTAAGCGCGCGTCACGCGCGCCGGCGTGTCGATCAGGCCCTCGCGCCGTGGATCGTCGCCGGCCCAGCGCAGCAGCACGCGCACGGCTGCCTCAGCTTCTTCGCGGCTCGGGCGTTCGACGGCCGCTGCGGGTTTGGTTTTCTTTGCCTTGCTGCTGGTCATGCGTCGTCCTCCTGGATCGCGCGTCGACGCTGCGCGGCGCGCGGGGTCAGTAACTCAGGTGATTGTTCCATGTTTTGCGCCCGAAGGTGCCGATGCCCCTTTCGCCGGGGCGGTCGCGGACTTGCTTCAAGCGGCTACTTCGGCCATTCGTCCATCGCATCGTTGAACAGTTCGGCGACCACGCCGCGCAGCCAGCTGAGGCGCGGATCGTTATGAAACTTGCGATGCCAGTGCTGCCTCAGGTCGAAGCGCGGCAGCGGCAGCGGCGGCTCGACGAGCATGATCGACGCGTGCTCCGACACGTACGCGAAGCCGATCGCGTGCGGTACGGTCGCGAGCAGATCGGTGCGCGCGAGGATGAAAGGCAGGCTCATGAAGTGCGGCGTTTCGAGCACGGCGCGCCGCTTGATGCGCTTCTTTTCGAGGTACTGCTCGAGCACTTCCTGGCTGCGTCCCTCGGCCCGCACCACCGCATGCCCCGACGCCACGTATTGCTCGAGGGTAAGCGGCCCCTTCGACAGCGGATGTCCGCTGCGCATCAGGCAGATGAAGCGGTGGGTGAAGAGCCGCTGCTGAAAGAAGTTGTTGCCCGCAAGGTCCGGAAAATAGCCGACGGCGAGATCGACATCGCCCGATTCGAGCCCGCGCTCCACCTGCGACGGCGACAGCGTGACCGAGCGCAGATTCGCGGACGGCGCGCGCTCGGCGAACAGCTGCAAAAGACGCGGCAGAAACACGATCTCGCCGACGTCGGACAGCGCGATCGAGAACGTGTGCGTGCTCGTCGCCGGATCGAAGTCCTGCACGTCGAGCATGCCTTTCTCGATGCGCAGCAGCGCGTCGCGTGCGGCGGGCAGGATTGCGAGCGCGCGCGGTGTCGGCTCCATGCCTTTCGACGTGCGCACGAACAGCGGATCGTCGAAGTATTCACGCAGGCGGCCAAGCGCGGTGCTCACGCGCGGCTGGCTCACGCCGAGCTGCTCGGCGGCGCGGCTCACGTTGCGCGTGTCTTCCATCGCGACCAGATAGGGGATCAGATTCAGATCCAGATGTGTCTCGGACATGCTAGTTATGGCTCGCGGCGCGGGCGATGCAAGGCGGTGCCTATACCGTATCGCTATAGAGCCTAGTTGAAGAATCGCCCGTAAGCATAGTGGGATTTTGCGCGATCGGCTTTTTCGCACGCACGGCGGGCACTGGACGAGGGCAACCCGGACCTTCGCCGCCGCGAGCGGCGACCTATGATGAAGGGGGTTTCCCTGCCTTGACAACCCGCCCACAGGACAACCATAATCGCCGAAGCGTTCGCTAAACGAATCACTGTTCATGTAACGAACAAATTCAGCGGCGAATCAATCGAAAGCGCCAGCCCGCTCCCCCCTCGCGAGCCGTCGCCAGCATGCCCGGAGACTGTTTCCGCGCGAGCTTTGCCGCGAGCAGCTCGGCGAGGGCTGTCAGCCCAGCGGCACGTAGCGCCCCCAAAGGAAATTCGACATGATCAACAAGATTTTCGAGACACTTCAATCGGCGGTCGCCGATGTCCACGACGGCGCGACCGTCATGATCGGCGGCTTCGGCACGGCCGGCATGCCGTCCGAACTGATCGACGCGCTGATCGAGCAGGGCGCGCGCGACCTGACCATCGTCAACAACAACGCAGGTAACGGCGATATCGGCCTCGCGGCGCTGCTGAAGGCCAAGCGCGTGCGCAAGATCATCTGCTCGTTCCCGCGCCAGACCGACTCGTATGTGTTCGACGCGCTCTATCGCGCCGGCGAAATCGAACTCGAACTCGTGCCGCAAGGCAATCTCGCCGAGCGCATCCGCGCGGCGGGCGCGGGCATCGGCGGCTTCTTCACGCCGACCGCGTACGGCACCAAGCTCGCCGAAGGCAAGGAAACGCGCCTGATTGACGGCCGTCACTACGTGCTCGAAGCGCCGCTGCACGCAGACTTCGCGCTGATCAAGGCGTACAAGGGCGACCGCTGGGGCAACCTGATCTATCGCAAGACCGCGCGTAACTTCGGGCCGATCATGGCGAGCGCCGCGAAGACCGCAATCGTGCAGGTGTCGGAAGTGGTGCCGCTCGGCGGCCTCGATCCGGAAGAAATCGTCACGCCCGGCATTTTCGTGCAACGCGTGATCGAAGTGCCGCAAGCGGCGCATCTTCCCACGCCCAATCCTCACGACGCTGCTGCCTGACCCGGAGACCGACATGAAGAAACTGACCCGCGATGAAATGGCCAAGCGCGTTGCCCAGGACATCCCTGAAGGCGCTTATGTGAACCTCGGCATCGGCGTGCCGACGCTGGTGGCGAACCACCTCGGCGCCGACAAGGAAATCTTCCTGCACAGCGAAAACGGTCTGCTCGGCATGGGCCCGGCACCGGCGAAGGGCGAAGAAGACGACGAACTGATCAACGCCGGCAAGCAGCACGTCACGCTGCTGACGGGCGGCGCCTACTTCCATCACGCGGATTCGTTCGCGATGATGCGCGGCGGCCATCTGGACTTCTGCGTGCTCGGCGCGTTCCAGGTGTCGGCGAAGGGCGACCTTGCGAACTGGCACACCGGCGCGCCCGACGCGATTCCGGCGGTCGGCGGCGCGATGGACCTCGCGATCGGCGCGAAGCAGGTCTACGTGATGATGGAGCACCTGACCAAGCAAGGCGAAAGCAAGATCACCGCCGAGTGCTCGTATCCGGTCACCGGTATCGGCTGCGTGACCCGTATCTATACGGACCTTGCGATGATCGACGTGACGAAGGAAGGCCTCGTCGTGCGCGAGATTTTCACGGACATCGGCTTCGACGAACTGCTGAAGCTGACCGGCGTGCCGATGACCGACGGCACGCAGGCCGCGCGCGCGGCCTGATGGTTGGCTGAGGCGTCGCGGCGGCGGCCCGCTTTGCGGCCGCGTCGATGGCGCCTCGTCTGAAGGCAGCATTGCACGAACGGGCCAGCGCTGACGGGGCAAACTCTTCGTCAGCGCTGGCCTGGCAACATCAGCGACAGCCTGGCCGCGTTTGGCGCACAATACGCAGCACAAAGTGCGGCACGCATATGGCACGAGCGCGCTACAAGCGCTGGTCCACCGCGGTGTCTGCTTCGATCCGCTGCGCGCCGCGCCGCTGCTTCACTTCCGATTCCCTCAAACATCGTCGTCACCATGCTCGACTCCAGCGCCCGTCTGACTGGCCTTCTTTGCGGCACACAGCCGATGAACGACATCTGGGCGCCGCGTGCCACGCTGCAGCGAATGCTCGACGTCGAAGCCGCGCTCGCGCGTGCCTCTGCCGCGCACAAAGTCATTCCCGAATCCGCCGTCCCCGCGATCGAAGCGGCCTGCCAGGCCGACCAGCTCGACGCGGACGCGCTCGCACGCGACGCCGCGCTCGGCGGCAACCTCGCCATTCCGCTCGTCAAGCAACTGACCGCACGTGTCAAAGCCGCCGATGCCGAAGCGGGCAAATACGTGCATTGGGGCGCGACGAGCCAGGACATCATCGACACCGGGACGGTGCTGCAACTGCGCGACACCTTCGACCTGCTCGACAACGGCCTGCACGCCACCTGCGACGCGATCGCGAAACTCGCGGCCACCCATCGCGCGACGCCGATGATCGGCCGTACGTGGCTGCAACAGGCGCTGCCTATCACGCTGGGTCTGAAGTTCGCGCAATGGCTCGACGCGCTGTTGCGTCATCGCGAGCGGCTCGATGCGTTGCGCGAACGCGTGCTGGTGCTGCAATTCGGCGGCGCGGCCGGCACGCTCGCGAGTCTGCGCGAGGCGGCGCCGCAGGTCACGCAGTCGCTCGCCGAGGAACTCGGCCTCGCGGTGCCGACGTTGCCGTGGCATACGCAGCGCGATCGCATCGCCGAGACGGCGTCGCTGTTCGGCATGCTGATCGGCACGCTCGGCAAGATCGCGCGCGATGTGTCGCTGCAGATGCAAACCGAAATCGACGAACTCGCCGAACCGGCGGCGGCCGGCAAGGGCGGATCGTCGACGATGCCGCACAAGCGCAACCCGGTCGGTTGCGCGGCGGTGCTGACGGCCGCGACGCGCGCGCCCGGCCTGGTCGCAACCGTGTTCGCCGGCATGGTGCAGGAGCACGAGCGCGCGCTCGGCGGCTGGCAAGCCGAATGGGACGCGCTGCCGGATCTCGCGCGTCTCGCGGGCGGCGCGCTCGCGAACATCGAACAGATCGCGTCCGGCTTGAACGTGAACGTGCCGCGACTCGCGAAGAATCTCGACGTCACGCACGGGCTGATCCTCGGCGAAGCGGTGATGCTCGCGCTCGGCGATTCCATCGGCCGGCTCGACGCGCATCATCTGGTCGAGCGCGCGTCGAAGGCGGCGATCCGCGACGGCAAGACGCTGTACGACGTGCTTGCCGCCGACGCGGCCGTCACCGAACATCTTTCGATCGAGCGCCTGAAGCAGCTGCTCGATCCCGCTCAATACGTCGGCCAGGCGCACGCATATGTCGACGCCGCGCTGACGCTTCACACCACGCGCGCGCAGCGCGCCCATTCCAAGGAGTAACCGGCATGCCCTACGCCGCAGTCAACGGCACCGAGCTTCACTATCGCATCGACGGCGACCGTCACGGCCACGCGCCGTGGCTCGTGCTGTCGAATTCGCTCGGCTGCGATATGTCCATGTGGACGCCGCAGGTCGCGGCGTTGTCGAAGCACTTCCGCGTGCTGCGCTACGATACGCGCGGTCACGGCCATTCGGAAGCGCCGAAGGGCCCGTACACGATCGAGCAACTGACCGGCGACGCGCTCGGTCTGATGGATACGCTGAAGATCGCGCGCGCGAATTTCTGCGGCATTTCAATGGGCGGCCTGACCGGCATCGGGCTCGCCGCGCGTCACGGCGACCGCTTCGAGCGCGTCGTGCTGTGCAATACGGCCGCGCGCATCGGCTCGCCGGAAGTCTGGGTGCCGCGCGCCGCGAAGGCGCGCTCGGAAGGCATGCTCGCACTCGCCGACGCGGTGCTGCCGCGCTGGTTCACGGCAGACTTCATCGAGCGTGAGCCGGTCGTGCTGGCGATGATCCGCGACGTGTTCGTGCATACCGACAAGGAAGGCTACGCTTCGAACTGCGACGCGATCGACGCGGCCGATCTGCGTCCCGAAACGCCGGCCATCAAGCTGCCGACGCTCGTGATCAGCGGCACGCACGACCTCGCCGCCACGCCCGCGCAGGGCCGCGAACTCGCACAGTCGATTCCGGGCGCACGCTACGTCGAGCTCGACGCCTCGCATATTTCCAACATCGAAAAGGTCGACGAGTTCACGAAGACCGTGCTCGACTTCCTGACGGAGGCAAAATGAACGACGAGGACCGTTACGAAGCCGGAATGGGCGTACGTCGCGCGGTGCTGGGCAACGCGCACGTCGACCGTTCGCTCGCGAACCGCACCGAGCTGACCGAGGAGTTCCAGAACCTGATCACGCGCTATGCGTGGGGCGAGATCTGGACGCGAGAAGGTCTGCCGCGTCATACGCGCAGCCTGCTGACGATCGCAATGATGGTTGCGTTGAATCGCAGCGAAGAACTCGCGCTGCACCTGCGCGCCGCGAAGAACAACGGCGTGACGCGCGAACAGATCAAGGAAGTGCTGCTGCAGACCGCGATTTATGTCGGCGTGCCGGCGGCCAACTCGGCGTTTCATCTGGCCGACAAGCTGTTCCGCGAGGACGATGCGGCGGTCGCCGCGGCGAAGTCGTAAAGACCGCGCGCTCGTAGTTTTCAGAGCCAATCAGCAAACGCGCGACGGATATTTCCGTCGCGCGTTTTTTATGCGGCGGTCGTCGCTATGACGCTTGCCGGCATCTGCACGCACAGCGAGCGCAATTCAGTCTCCTTGAGCACCTCGCGAGTGGAGACGTGCTCACGTTAGTAAGGGTTGCGATAGCGGCCGGCCATTTCAGTATTTCCGTTCGAACTGGACGCGACAGGTCAGGACTGTCTCGAGTTCAATGCAGGCCAGCGGGCCAAGGCAATGAACCACAGTAGAACGACGTTCACCACCGGAATGAAGGCAAGCAGCGACCAGACTCCCGCATATCCCGCCTTCTTCAGGATCAGCCATAGCGGGATTATCTCCGCGATAACGACAACAAGAACAAACACCAGCCAGTGCCAAATGGAAAAAGCGCCCACGCCTACCTCCATCTTTAAAATTGACGGGCAGAGCTAAGTATAACGACGCAAGGCCGATCCTTGATCAATGTAAAAAAGACCCACGCGAAGCGGGTCCGCGTCTGACCCGGCGCGAGTCACTCGATCTGCCTGTACCGAGTGTCCCCGCTGATACGCTGCAACTGTTTCGAAACGATAAGAAACTGTTCGTCACTAATCGTGCACTCCAGTTCGCCTATCTCATACACAGCAACCAGCTTGATCTTATTTCCATTTCGCTCCTCAAAGGTGATCTGATAGACCCCGCGCCACTTTTGTTCGCCATCTTCGTATTTACCGATCTTCTCGGACGCCAGTCGCACGGCTTTCGTTTTCGTAGCATCGAAATCCAAGGAGAGGATGTCTGTTTTTCTCACCGCCATCTGGGCCACATAGGCCGGAAATCGGTCGCCGCATGGGGGGTATGGGCCGGTTTCCGCCAGGCATAGCGCGGGAAAAGATAGCAGTAGGACTGCAAAAGCGTGTTTCATGGATTCAAACGGCCTCACTCTATCTGCTTGAACATTCTGTCGTTCTCGACTCTTGGCAACAAATGCTTCGAAACGACAAAGACCTCTACGGAACTCATCGAGCATTCAAATTCGCCAGCGTCGTCCACAGTAATCACCTTGACCTTGTTTCCGTTTTTTTCGTGGAAGGTGATGTGATAGACCTCACGCCACAACTGTTCACCATCCTCCGATTTTCCAATTTTCTCGGACGCCAGTTGCACGGCTTGGGTTTTCGTATAGTCGATACTGCCAAGCATGCCGGCGTCTTTCAGGCTGTTTTCGGCGATGTTGGTCGGCCACCTGTCGCATGGCGGGTTCGGTCTGCCTTGCGCCAGGCACAGCGCGGGAAGCGATAGCAGCAGGACTGCAAAAATGTGTTTCATGAATGTTCCACCCTAAGCATTCTGTCGCCACTGTTCCAGATCTGCTTGCGGTATGGGAGGTGCAGAACGATACATCCATTTGACGCGTTGCCGGGTTCCTTCATGCTGTCGCCGTGGATCATGAAGCCGTCGCGCCCGCCCAGGCTGGTTCCCGCAACGGGGTTGAGCCGCATGGAATGCGGTCCAGTTTTAGGGTGCGGAAATGGTGCGGTAATTTCATATAGGCCAACGGGGATTGGTCCGCGGTCGCGGACATACTGGCTACTGTGCTTGTTCTTGTGCTCTCCCTTGCCGGAATATCCCTTATCTGTGACTAATTTGTCGTTGTGATACAACAAATGGCACTCATGCTTGTAAATCCAAACCATCGTCTTTTTCTCATTGGTTGTACGAACCAACGATTAAACCAGATCAGCCGATTGCACACAATTTTTAAGATATGCGTCAGTTTGATCTGTATTCCCATATATCGCTTAACGTCACCACCTGGTAAAAAGCATAGGGCGCGTAGTTATTCAATTCGACTTTGCAGTGGGCTGATTCGACGGGAAAAGAAAGAACCACGCCGCAACGACTGACGGCGCAACACAACACAAAGAACGCGCAACGTGGCGACGAAGAAGAACGGGAAGAATGCAGCCGAAACGAACGTCCAAAAATGCGAGAATGGCTTGCGCTGAAACCGAAGCGGTGCACACCAATTCACAGCAAACCGCAATGCAACGAACCTCGGAGAGCAGAAATGGCAATCAGGCTTCGCAAGCTACTGGTCGTGCAGCCAGACCGTCGAGCCGTCCCGTGCCGTGCGGTCGCGATCGCGGTGATCGATAATGCGTATGCGGGCCGCTACGAGGCGAAGCTCGACGCGCTGATCGAAGCCCGCGAGGAACCCGGCACGCTGCTCGGCAAGCGCTGCGTCGAAGCGATCGGCATCGCGCCCGGCGAGGCACAAAGCTACGGCAAGGGCGGCGATCGTCGGCGAGGCGCGCGAGCTCGAACATGAGGCCGCGATCCTGCATCCGGAGCTCGGTGCGCCGCTGCGCGCGGCGGCCGAGAAAGGCGCGGCTCCGGTGCCGTCGGCGAAGAAGATCGGCACGCTCGGCACCGCGATCGACGTGCCGCTCGCCCACAAGGACGCCCTTCGCTTGTTGCCCGGGCTGTTTCGCTGGTAGTGTCCTGCCTTTGACGCGGGCGCGCATGGTGCCGCCCGCGCTGCAACGTCCGCCGTTCGGCCGCAGCGCATGTTGCGTGGGCGCCGTTCGGCGAGCTGCCGAGGGTCACGATGCTTTCGAATCTGCTGGTACAACTGGTCAATGGACTCGCCGACGCGTCGACGCTGTTTCTGGTCGCCGCCGGTTTGTCGTTGATCTTCGGCGTGACGCGCATCGTCAACTTTGCGCATGGCTCGTTCTATATGTTCGGCATCTACGTCGCGTACAGCATCGCGAGCCGCTTTGGCCAAACGGTGGGCGGCTTCTGGCTGTCGGTGTTGGCCGCCGCGCTCGCAGTCGCGGTGTTGGGCGCGCTAGTCGAAATCGTCGTGCTGCGGCGGATCTATCAGGCGCCCGAGCTGTTCCATCTGCTCGCCACCTTTGCGCTCGTGCTGATCTTTCGCGACGCCGCGCTGTGGCTTTGGGGCCCCGACGATCTGTTCGGTCCGCGAGCGCCGCATCTCGCGGGCGCGGTCGACTTTCTCGGCCATCCGCTGCCCACTTACGACATCGCGCTGATCGTGATCGGTCCGGTCGTATTGCTGCTGCTGTGGTACGCGTTGACGCGCACGCGTTGGGGCACGCTGGTGCGCGCCGCGACGCAGGATCGCGAGATGCTCGGCGCGCTCGGCATCGATCAGGCATGGCTGTTTACCGGCGTGTTCTTCATCGGCGCGTTTCTGGCGGGACTGGGCGGCGCGCTGCAAGGGCCGCGCATGTCGGCGAACCTGTCGCTCGACCTGGAGACGATCGGCAATGCGTTCGTGGTCGTCGTGGTCGGCGGCATGGGTTCGATTCCGGGTGCGTTCATCGCGGCGCTGCTGATCGCCGAAATCAAGGCGCTGTGCATCGGCATCGGGCACGTGACGATCTTCGGCATCGGTTTGTCGCTGAGCCGCTTTACGCTGGTGGCCGAATTCGTCGTGATGGCGGTCGTGCTGGTGATGCGGCCGTGGGGCCTGCTCGGCCGCGCAAGCGCCACGGTGCGCGCGATGGGCGCACCGGAAACGCCATTGCGTCTGGCGAGCAAGCGTCTGAAGTGGCTCGCAGCCTTCGTGTTGCTGGTGCTGGTGCTGGCGCCGCTCGCGGCCAACGCGTTTCCGTATATGCCGGTGTTGCTCGTCGAAATCCTGATCGCGGTGCTGTTCGCGACGAGCCTGCATTTCATCATGGGCCCGGGCGGTCTGCATTCATTCGGTCATGCCGCGTACTTCGGACTCGGCGCCTACGGCGCGGCGCTGTTTCTCAAAGTGCTGAATCTGCCGATGGAAGCCGCGTTGCTGCTCGGGCCGCTGCTCGCGGTGGTGGGCGCGCTCGTGTTCGGGTGGTTTTGCGTGCGCCTGTCCGGCGTCTATCTGGCGATGCTGACGCTCGCGTTCGCGCAGATCGTCTGGTCGGTCGTGTTCCAGTGGGACGATGTGACGGGAGGCAGCAACGGCATTCTCGGCCTATGGCCGTCGAACTGGCTGTCGTCGCCGGTCTCGTTCTACTACCTGACGCTCGCGTGCGCGGTGCTCGGCGTGTGGCTGTTGCGCCGCATGCTGTTCTCGCCGCTCGGCTATGCAATGCGCGCGTCGCGCGATTCCGCGCTGCGCGCCGAGGCGATCGGCATCGACGTGAAGCGGGTGCAGTGGGCGTCGTTCGTGATCGCGGCATTGTTCTGCGGACTCGCCGGATCGCTGTACGCGTTTTCGAAGGGCAATATCTCGCCCGAAGTGATCAGCGTGAGCCGCTCGGTCGATGGCCTCGTGATGGTGCTGCTCGGCGGCTTGCAGACCTTGAGCGGGCCGATCGTCGGCGCGGCCGTGTTCACGTGGCTGCAGGACACGGTCGCGCGACAGACCGACTACTGGCAGGCGCTGCTCGGCCTCGCGATCCTGCTGCTGGTGATTGCGTTTCCGCAGGGGATCGTCGGCTTCATTCGCGTGCGTTTCGGCGACGCGAACGGCGATCAGGCCGACAGGACCAACGGCGGCGCCGCGTCGCCATCGCAACGGACCGCCGCGGTCAAGGAGGGCCTGTGAGCCTGCTGCGTGTAAGCGGTCTGTCGCGATCGTTCGGAGGGCTGAAGGCGGTCGATGACGTTTCATTCGAGCTCGAGGCCGGTCAACTGCTGGCGCTGCTCGGGCCGAACGGCGCGGGCAAATCGACGTGTTTCAACATGGTCAACGGCCAGTTGCAGCCGTCTTCGGGTTCGATCCTGCTCGACGGTCATGAACTCGTCGGCATGCGGCCGCGCGATATCTGGCGGCGCGGCGTGGGCCGCACGTTCCAGATCGCCGCGACGTTCAACTCGATGACGGTGCTCGAAAACGTGCAGATGGCGCTCGTGTCGCGCGAGAAAAAGACCTTCGGCCTCTGGAGGCCGGCGGGTTCGCACTATGCCGACGAAGCGTTCGCGCTGCTCGAACAGGTCGGCATGAGCGAGCACGCGAAACGCGCGTGCGGCGTGCTCGCGTATGGCGACGTGAAGCGCGTCGAACTCGCGATCGCGCTGGCGAACCGGCCGAAACTGCTGTTGATGGATGAACCGACCGCCGGCATGGCGCCGAAGGAACGCAACGAATTGATGGCGTTGACCAAGCGTCTGGTGAACGAACACCAGATCGGCGTGCTGTTTACCGAGCACAGCATGGACGTCGTGTTCGCGTACGCCGACCGGATGATCGTGCTCGCGCGCGGCAAGCTGATCGCCGAGGGTGACGCCGATACGATCCGCAACGACGCCCGTGTGCAGGAGGTCTATTTCGGCACCGGCAAGACGTTCCAGCCGCACGCGTCGCTGCAGGACGCGCAGGCCAATACGCAGAACGGCAAGGGGGCGCAGCAATGAGCGAACCGATGCTGAAAGTCGCCGGCCTCAATGCGTTCTATGGCCGCGCGCACATCCTGTTCGACGTCGGCCTCGAAGTCGGCCGGGGCGAAGTGGTCGCGCTGATGGGCCGCAACGGCGCCGGCAAATCGACGACGATGAAAGCGGTGATGGGATTGCTGCCGCGCCGCCACGGCGAAGTGACGTTTCGCGGCCAGAACATCAGCGCGCTTGCGCCGTACAAGATCGCGCGCATGGGCGTCGGCTTCGTGCCGGAAGACCGCCGCGTGTTCGCGGACCTGACGGTGATGGAGAACCTCGACACGGGCCGCCAGCCGCCGCGCGAAGGCGCGCCGCAATGGACGCCCGACAAGCTGTTCCGCCTGTTTCCGAATCTCGGCGAAATGCCGAAGCGCCCCGGTGGCCAGATGAGCGGCGGCGAGCAGCAGATGCTGACCGTGTCGCGCACGCTGATGGGCAATCCGTATCTGGTGCTGCTCGACGAACCGTCCGAAGGCGTCGCGCCGGTGATCGTCGAGCAGATGGCAAACATGATTCTCGAACTGAAGCGCGAAGGGCTGTCCATTCTGTTGTCGGAACAGAATCTGCACTTTGCCGAGCTGGTCAGCGACCGCGCGTATGTGCTCGAAAAAGGGCAGATCCGTTTCAGCGGCACGATCGGCGAACTCGCACAGAACGAAACAGTGAGGCGCGACTATCTGAGCGTGTGAATTCGCCGCGACCGCGCGGGAATTCGAGCGGACCGCCACGATGGCGGGCACGCCAGTCACGGCGGGCGCGCGGCGTTTCGACCGTGCGGGGCGTGCCATCACACCGGCAGCGGCCCGCAACTGTTCGGCTTGCATCCGTCGCTCGCGCTGAATACGAGCCTGCACGGCACGACACCGGGCAACCTGATTCGCGTGATCCTCGACGGCATCGGCTCGCCTGCGCGGCCCGAACTCGGTACGATGCCGGCTTACCGCGATAGTTTCAACGGCGCCCAGGTCGCCGAGCTCGTGTCGTACCTGCGCGTGCAGCTCGCGGGCGGCAAGCCGGCATGGGGGACGTCGCCGCGAACGTGGCCAGAATCCGCGCGGAGCCGCCCGAGCAATGAGCCGCGGCCGCAGGTGCGCAGGTCCGCGCGCTTGTCCGTCCGCCCGTTCGTACGTCTGACAAAACCATTCTTTTGATTACGGAGTTAACGCATGACCACGCGCGCAGGATGGATCTCTCGGCTCATGGTGTCGACCGTGTGCTCGTTTGCCGCGCTCGGCGCGAGCGCCCAGCAGACCATCAAGATCGGCGAGATCAATAGTTACAAGGCTCAGCCCGCCTTTCTCGGGCCTTACAAGCAAGGCTGGAATCTCGCGCTCGAGCAGGTGAACGCGGCGGGCGGCGTGCTCGGCAAGCAGCTCGAAGTGATTTCGCGTGACGACGGCGGCAACCCCGGCGACACGGTCCGCGTCGCGCAGGAACTGATCGCGCGTGAGCAGGTGCAGCTGCTGTTCGGCGGCTTCCTGTCGAACACGGGCCTCGCGCTCGCCGACTTCGCGAAGCAGAAGAAGATCTTCTTCCTCGCCGCCGAACCGCTGACCGACAAGATCGTCTGGGCCGATGGCAACAAATACACGTACCGTCTGCGTCCTTCGACCTACATGCAGGTTGCGATGCTGGTGCCCGAGGCCGCGAAGCTGAAGAAGAAGCGCTGGGCGATCGTGTATCCGAACTACGAGTACGGGCAATCGGCGGTGGCGACCTTCAAGAAGCTGCTGACTGCCGCGCAGCCCGACGTGCAGTTCGTCGTCGAACAGGCGACGCCGCTCGGCAACGTCGACGCGGGCGCCGTGACCCAGGCGATCGCCGACGCGAAGCCCGACGCGATCTTCAACGTGCTGTTCGCCGCCGACCTCGGCAAGTTCGTGCGCGAGGGCAATACACGCGGGCTTTTCAAGGATCGCGCGGTGGTGTCGCTCTTGACCGGCGAGCCCGATTACCTCGATCCGCTCGGCGCCGAAGCGCCGACCGGCTGGATCGTGACCGGCTACCCGTGGTATTCGATCGATACGGCCGCGAACAAGCAGTTCGTCGACGCGTATAAGGCCAGATATCACGACTATCCGCGGGTGGGCTCGGTGGTCGGCTATTCGGCGCTGATGTCGATCGCGGACGGCATCAAGAAGGCGGGTTCGACCGATCCGGACAAACTCGCCGCCGCGTTCAAGGGGCTCAACGTGCAGACGCCGTTCGGTCCGATCACGTACCGCGCGCAGGACAATCAGTCCACCATGGGCGCGTATGTCGGCGTGACCGGCGTGAAGGACGGCAAGGGTGTGATGACGTCGTACCGCTATGTGGATGGCGCGAGCGTGCAGCCATCGGACGCCGAGGTGAAGAAACTGCGGCCAGCGGATTGAGGACGCGGCGCGCGGCGCTCCGTCGTGACTGCCGCGCAATGGCCGCGTGAGTGCCGGTGAATGCGCTTGCGCAGCGGCTTTTGCCGCCGGCGAAACCTACTCTTCCGCGTCGTGCTCCGTGACGAACCGCTTCAGATAAGCGAGCACGGCCGCTTCCATCGCGCGATGATCGGCGGTGTTTTTCGAGCCCGCGTTTTCTTCGTCGCCGAACAGCGTGGACGGCGCGTTGTGCACGTCCACTTCCTGCCCCTCGCGAAACACGCGAATCTCGTGGACGTCTTCGACGTACTCGGCGATCCAGTGCACGCCCTCGATATGTGCGCCAGCGCGAACCGTAACTATCTTCATGGCTGTCTCCGTGCAAGCGGTCGAATTGAGTTGGCGCCTCGGCGCTTACTCCCGTCCCATGTCCACAACCATACGCCGTCCCGCCGATGCACGCGAGTCCCGCCGCGCAACGACCGCCGGGACATCGCGCGGATAGGCGCTCCGGCACGCTCGTTGCTGAACGATAGAGCCTCAACCACAACCGGAGAACCGTCATGCCAGAGCAGAAAACCTTGAAGCGTGCCGCGGCCGATAAACGCGCGGGCAAATCAGCGAGTACCCAAGCGGGAGAGTTCATCAAGGAACAGGTGGACAAGGTCCGCGCCGGCAAGCACGGCGTGCGCTCGCCGAAGCAGGCGATCGCGATCGGGCTGTCCGAGGCGCGGCGCGCGGGCGTCGACGTAAAGCCGCCCAAGAAGGGGCCGACGAGCGAGGCGACCCGCAAGAAAGCGCAGAAGGACAGTGCGGCGGGCAAGCACGTCGGCGCCGCGAAGAAGAGCGCGAGCAAGGAGTCGAGCGCTAAACGCTCGCGTGTGTCGGAGAGCGTGCTCAAGCGCGAGAGCAAGGCCGGCGCGTCGTCGGCGGCGATGTCGAAGCAGGCGAAGTCGGCGGCGGCCAAGCGGCCTGCCGCGAGCCGCTCCGCCGCCGCCAAAAAGGCCGCGGCGACCAAGGGCGCGGCCGGACGCTCCGCTGCCGCGAAAAAGGCCGCGCAAACGCGGGCGTCGCGCGCTCATCACTGAGCTTGCGGCTCGCACAGCGGCGGCAATAGAAAAGAGCGGCGCACGCATGGGCGTGCCGCCGCTCTTTCGTTGTTGGCCGGGGGCGCGCTGGCGCGCCTTCTTACTGCACCGTCGCCAGCACCTCGCCAACCGTGCGGAAGAGTCGCGCGATCTGCTCTTCGTCGATGATCAGCGGCGGCGAGAACGCGAGGATGTCGCCGGTGAAGCGGATCAGCACACCCGCCTCGAAGCATTTGACGAACGCCTCGTAAGCGCGTGCGCCCGGCGCACCGTCGCGCGATTCGAGTTCGATGCCCGCGACGAGGCCGAGATTGCGCACGTCCTTCACATGCTTCGCGCCGCGCAGCCCATGCGCGGCGGCTTCGAACGTCGGCGCGAGGCTGGCGGCGCGCTCGAACAGCTGGTCGCGGCGGTACAGATCGAGCGTTGCGATCGCGGCCGCGGCCGCGGCCGGATGCGCCGAGTACGTGTAGCCGTGGAACAGCTCGATCGCGCCCGGCGCGCCGCTACCGACGACCGTGTCATGGATCGTGCGGCTCGCCGCGACCGCACCCATCGGAATCGACGCGTTGTTGATCGCCTTCGCCATCGTGATCAGGTCCGGCGTGACACCGAAGTGTTCGCTCGCGGTCGCCTTGCCGAGACGGCCAAAGCCGGTGATCACCTCGTCGAAGATCAGCAGGATGCCGTGCTTCGTGCAGATCTCGCGCAGCTTCTGCAGATAGCCTTGCGGCGGAATCAGCACGCCCGTCGAGCCGGCCACCGGTTCGACGATCACAGCGGCGATCGTCGAAGCGTCGTGCAGCGCGACGATGCGCTCCA
Source organism: Paraburkholderia atlantica (assembly GCF_009362785.1). Taxonomy (GTDB): domain Bacteria; phylum Pseudomonadota; class Gammaproteobacteria; order Burkholderiales; family Burkholderiaceae; genus Paraburkholderia; species Paraburkholderia atlantica. The sequence goes on along the minus strand of NZ_WHNQ01000004.1, from coordinate 380,665 downwards.
ATTCCTCGGCCAGATGCGCGCCCCATGCGGGCTGGCCCTTCGAGAACGCGTTGTGTTCAAGGTTGTGGGTGTGCGGCAGATGATCGACCGCCGGCAGCAGCGCGCCCGAAAACGTCTTGCGATTCGGCGCGATGCCGCCGACCGAAATGCCGCCGAAGCCGACGCCGTGATAGCCGCGCTCGCGGCCGATCAGACGCGTGCGCTGAGCTTCGCCGCGCGCCCGATGATAGGCGAGCGCGATTTTCAGCGCGGTATCGACCGATTCGGAGCCCGAGCTCGTGAAGAAGATGCGGTCGAGCCCTTCCGGCATCAGCTCGGCAACCTTGGTCGCCGCTTCGAACGCGAGCGGGTGGCCCATCTGGAAGGTCGGCGCGAAGTCGAGCGTCGACAGCTGCTGCGTGATCGCGGCGACGATTTCATCGCGGCTATGACCGGCGTTCACGCACCACAGCCCGGCGCAGCCGTCGAGAATCTCGCGCCCGTCGGTGCTTCGGTAGTACATGCCCTTCGCCGACTCCAGCAGGCGCGGCGCGGCCTTGAACTGGCGGTTGGCGGTGAAGGGCATCCAGAAGGACGACAGATCGTCGATGACGGGGCGCGAAGTCATGGCATCTCCTCGAAGTGGGTGTCGGTTGAGGGCTTTGAGCGTAGCCAAACTGTAGTCCTCGCGGTTTAATGGCGGCATAAACAGTTGACGAAGTGTGGTGCCAACTGTGCTGGCGGATTGGCGCGAACTGTCCCGGTAGGCGGGCGCTCCGCGGTCGGTCTTTTTGCCCCTGGTTTTTTGGCCCGAAAACATGATCGAACTGGACCTTCAACGCGACCGGCGTGCGGCGCCGACGCTCGTCGAACAGGTCGTGCAAGGCTTCGCGCGCGCGATCGACGCGCAATCGCTGCGCGCCGGCGCGCTGCTGCCATCGGTGCGGCAGCTTGCGCAAAGCCACGCGCTGAGCACCTTCACGGTGACCGAGGCGTACAACCGGCTCGTGTCGATGGGGCTGGTGGTCGCGCGGCGCGGCTCCGGCTATCGGGTGGCGGCGCGCTCGCCGTCCACGCGCGCGGCCGTCGCCGACTGGACGCCGCCGAGCCTGACGGCGACGTGGCTGCTATCCGACGTGTTCGCCGATCACTCGGTGCCGATCAAGGCCGGCTGCGGCTGGCTGCCGAGCGAATGGACCAACGAGAGCGGCTTGCAGCACTCGCTGCGCGCGCTGAGCCGGGTGCCGGCCGCGCGTCTCGGCGACTACGGCCATCCATACGGCTTCGCGCCGCTGCGCGAGCGCATCGCCGAACAACTCGACCGGCGCGGGCTACCCGTCGACGTCGCGAACGTGCTGCTCACGCAGGGCGCGACCCAGGGACTCGATCTGATCGTGCGCACGCTGCTGCGTTCGGGCGATGCGGTGATCGTCGAGGACCCCGGCTACTGCAACCTGCTGCAGATCCTGAAACTCGCCGGGCTGATCGTGCATGGCGTGCCGCGCACGCCGGCCGGCGTCGATACCGAGGTGCTCGAAACGCTGGTCGCGCGGCACAAGCCGAAGGCGATTTTCGTCAACACCACGCTGCAGAATCCGACCGGCGCGACCTTCGGCATGTCGGCCGCGTTCCGCTTGCTGCAGATCGCCGAGCGGGAACGCATCTGGGTCATCGAAGACGACGTGAGCCGCGAACTCGCGCCGGCCGGCGCGCCGCTGCTGGCGGCGATGGAAGGCTTGCAGCGGGTGTTGCACGTCGGCGGCTTTTCGAAGACGGTGACGCCGTCGCTGCGCTGCGGCTACGTGGTGGCCGAGCAGGCGGTGCTGCGCGAACTCGCGCGCACGAAGATGGCGGTGGGGCTGACGTCGTCGGAAGCGATCGAGCGGATCGTCGACAAGGTGCTGGTGGAAGGGCGTTACGCGCGCCACGTCGAGATGGTCAACGAGCGGCTGAAGCTCGCGCACGTGGCACTCGAAGAGCGGCTCGACGCGCTCGGGCTCGAGGTGTTCCACCGGCCGCGCGCGGGGCTCTTCATGCTGGCGCGTCTGCCGATCGAAGCGGAGCGCGCCGCCGAGGTCGCGACCGCCGCGCTCGCGCACGGCATCTGGCTCGCGCCGGGCTCCTACTTCCGTCCCGACGACGCGCCGAGCGCGTGGTTCCGCTTCAACGCGCCGTATTCGACCGACGACGCGTTGTGGCGCTTCATCGAGCGGGTCGGGCAGGGGGCGTGGTAGACGCGGCGGCGCGTCGGAAGCTCAGCCGCCGTGCCCGACCAGCTTCAGCGCGATCGGATACAACGACCCGACGAGCAGCAGCGCCATCGCGACGTTGAAGATGCGCAGCCGTTTCGGGTTCGACAGCACCTCGCGCATCGCGGTGCCGAAACCGGCCCACACGCAGATGCACGGAAAGCCGATCACATAGAACACCGCGGCCATTGCAACGGCGTTCATGCCGAAGCTGTTGCTCAGGTGAATCGTCGTCGCGGCGGTCAGCACCATCATCCACGCCTTCGGATTGACCCATTGGAACGCGATCGCCTCGTGAAAACGCATCGGACGACGCTCGCCATTCCTGAGCTTCAGCTCGCCCGACGTGCCGATTTTCCACGCCAGATACAGCAGATAAGCGACGCTGACGACTTCGAGCACCGTGTACAGCACGGGGAAATGCACGAACGCCTCGCCGAGGCCGACGCCGACCGACAACATCAACAGCACCACGCCGACGCTGATGCCGGACAGATGCGGTAGCGTGCGGCGAAAGCCGAAATTGACGCCCGACGCAAGCAGCATCGTGTTGTTCGGGCCCGGCGTGATCGAGGTGACGAGCGCGAACAGAATGCCGGCGGGCAGCGCGCTGAGAGTGACGAAAGACATGGGAGCTCCGGTGTCGCCAACAGAAAACGGTGAAGTTCATTCTAGCGAGAGGCTCCGGTACAGTACCTGTACGGTTTTGAAAATGGTCTCCAGTACGGATCTATGATGACTTGATGAGCGGGAAACGCCGTCGCACGGCGTGTCGGCACTCGGTAGTTAACATATGTTGCAATTAATTTTTTAATGGCAACATATGTAGACGGCTGGCACAGCAGCCCGCCATCCATCAGGAACCTGCAGCACGATCGGAGATACCCATGAAAGTGATGAATTGGTCCGCTGTTGCCGTGCTCGTGGCGGCAACCTCGGTGAGTCCTGGCGCGTTCGCGCAGGACGCGACGTCCACGCTCGCGAAGATCCAGCAAAGCGGCGTGATCGCGATTGGCCATCGCGAGACCTCGGTGCCGTTTTCCTACGTCGATGCGAACAACGAAGTGATCGGCTTTTCGCAGGACCTGTGCAACAAGATCATCGATGCGGTGAAGGCGAAAACGAAGCATCCGGACCTCAAGGTGCGCTTCATCCCGGTCACCTCGCAGAATCGCATCCCGCTCGTACAGAACGGCACGGTCGATCTCGAATGCGGCGTGACAACCAATCTCGCCGCGCGCCAGAGCCAGGTGACGTTCGGCGACACCTTCTTCGTCGCGACGACGCGCCTTCTGACGCGCAAGGACTCCGGCATCAAGGACTTCCCGGATCTCGCGGGCAAGACGGTCGTGACGAATCAGGGCACGACGTCCGAGCGCATCCTGCGCAAGATGAACGAAGACAAGAAGATGAACATGCAGATCATCAGCGCGAAGGATTACGGCGAAGGGCGCCTCACGCTCGAAAGCGGCCGTGCCGTCGCGTACATGATGGATGACGTGTTGCTCGCCGGCACGCGCACGCTGACCGCCAAGCCGTCGGACTGGATCATCACCGGTACGCCGCAATCGTCGGAAGCGTATGGCTTCATGTTGCGCCGCGACGATCCCGAGTTCAGAAAGCTCGTCGACGACACGCTCGAACAGGTGATGAAAGGACCCGAAATCCACACGATGTACGACCGTTGGTTCGTCAAGCCGGTGCCGCCGAAGAACATCAGCTTCGACTTTCCGATGAGCGATTCGCTAAAGCAGCTTTACGCGCAGCCGAACGACAAGGCGCTCGAATAACGGCTTTTGCCGCGATTGCGTGTAGGAACTGGTTTTTGCGTGGCGGTCTTTGCCTCTTTCCTCTATACCTGGCTATAGGGGGTGCGTTTCAGTTGAACGTCGCCCATAGCGGGAACGGAGGTGCAAAGTGAAGAAGCCGATGGAAACTTCGCGGCGCGGACGGATTTTCCTCTCTGGAATCCTTCCTGCCGCGTTGGCGTTGGCAAGCGGCGTATTCATGGTGTCTGCCAACGCCGACGCGCCAACGCGCGCGATTACGATCGTATCGGGCACTTATGGCGGGAATTGCGGCGCGCCACGCGGCAACCTGACTCGCGAGCTAGAGCGTCATTGCAACGGACGGGAAACTTGCGATTACCCGCTACCCGGTCTGCACAAAGGCGGCACGACGCTGGCATGCCCACGCGATTTCCACGCCGAATGGCATTGCGACCACGCGGACTTCCACACCGCGGCGCTGGGTCCCGGCGCGAAATCGGGTGACACGCTCGTGCTGGGTTGCGTCGAGTCGCGTGGTGCGGGCAAATAGCTGCATGCGCGAATAGAAAGGCCGAGGCCCTTATGGGACTCGGCCTTTGATTTTTGCCGCGGTCTTTTAGCTGGTTTTGCGAACCGGCGCGAAGCGCCGCTTGACGAGCGACGGCCCGATACGACGGAACCGCTCCCGTTTGTGTTCCTCTTCGAAGTGAGCGAGCGACGGCTTGACCAAGTCGCTGCGCGACACGATTCCGACCAGACGCATGCTGTTGCTATCGGCGACCACCGGCAGGCGTTCGAGCCCCAGCACGGCGAGCCGCGTCGCGACGAGGCGGCAGGTTTCGGATGACAAGGCAAATGCGGTGTTGTGCTGCGCGAACACGTCGGCGAGGGTCATCGCGCGCTTGCGCTCCGGGTCCTCGGCGCAGAAGCGTTCGAGCGACAGGCGATCGGCCACGCCGATCACGGCGCCGTCGCGCACCACCGGATACGCGCGGCGCTGCTGGTTCGCGCCGAATAGCGTCTGCAGCGTTGCGCCGACCGTCGTGGCGGCATCGACCGATTCGACCGAGGCGGTCATCACTTCGTCGACATAGTGGCGCTCGAGCGGATCGACGCCGTACTCGCGATAGATGTGATAACCGCGTCGCGCGATTTTCTCGGTCATGATCGAGCGCCTCATCACCACCGTGGAGAAGCCGTGCGCGATCAGCGTCGCTGTCAGCAGAGGCAGCAGCGCATTGGCGTCGTGCGTGAGGCCGAACGCGAACACGATGGCCGTCAGCGGCGCGCCGAGCGTGGCGCCAAGCGTCGCCGCCATGCAGACGAGTGGCCACAGCGCCGGCTCGCTGCCCGGCAGCCAGTGCGCGAGCACTGTGCCGAGTCCGGCGCCGAGCATCAGCAGCGGTGCGAGCACGCCGCCGGACGTGCCCGAGCCGAGCGCGATGACCCACATCACCGCCTTCACGGTGAGCAGCAAAAGCGCCACCTGCACCGCAATATGCTGATGCAGCAAATCGCCGATCACGTCATAACCGACGCCGAGCGCGCGCGGTTCGAGCCAGCCGCCAATACCGACGACGATACCGCCGAGCGCGGGCCACCACATCCAGTGGATCGGCAGCTTGCCGAACAGGTCTTCCACCTTGTAGAGCGCGGCGGACAGGCCGGACGCCAGCGCGCCCGACAACACGCCCGCGACCGCGCACGACAGCAGCGACCAGCCATCGGGCGCGGCGGTCTGCAGCGGAAACAGCGGACCCGTACCGAAGAAAATCGCGCGGGCGAAGCCGGCGACCGCGCAGGCCACCGCGACCGGCAGGAAGCTGCGCGGGCGCCATTCGAACAGCAGCAGTTCGACCGCGAGCAGCACGGCCGCGAGCGGCGTGCCGAACACCGCGGTCATGCCGGCCGCGGCGCCGGCTACGAGCAGCGTCTTACGTTCCGCCGACGTGACCTTCACGCACTGCGCGATCAGCGAGCCGAGCGCGCCGCCGGTCATGATGATCGGCCCTTCCGCGCCGAACGGCCCGCCGCTGCCGATTACGATGCCCGACGACAACGGCTTGAGCACGGCCACTTTCGGCGACATCCTGCTCTTGCCGAACAGGATCGCTTCGATCGCCTCGGGAATGCCATGGCCACGAATCTTTTCGGAGCCGAAGCGCGCCATCAGTCCGACGATCAAGCCGCCGATCACCGGCACGCCGATCACCCAGATGCCGAGCGTATTGGTGGCGGGCGAGCGGTCGACGAACGACAGCGTGCCGAAGAAGAACAGGTTGGTGAACAGGCGAATCAGGTTCAGCAGAACAAAAGCGGCAAACGTACTGACGAGGCCGATGCACGCGGCGAGCGCGAAAATGCCGGGCAGCCGTGCATTCGCCGCGAAGTCGCGTTTGTGGGAATCCATGCTCATGGTTAGTCGAGGTCGATCTGAGGAATCCGGAAGGAGCCTTCGAGCGATCTCAATTCGGCGCGATGCAGTTCAGCGAGCCGCTCGAGTACCCGTTCTCCCGCTTTTTCGATGTGTACTTCAACCTGGCGACGATCGGTCTCGCTGACCTGGCGGCGCACTAGACTCAGTGCCTCGCAGCGCGATACCAGTGCGACGACGCCATGATGTTGCGCCTGCAGACGCTCCGCGAGTTCGCCGACGGTCGCCCAGTCGCGCTCGGGATAGCCCTTGATATGCAGCAACAACAGGTATTGCAACGGCGTGATGCCCTCGTTCTGCGCGGCTTGCTCCGAGAAGCGCTCGAAGCGCCGCATCTGGTAGCGAAACTCCGACAACTGCTCGAAATCGCTCTTGACGAGCTTGCGAGTCCGTACTTTCATGAGATATCCGCCGATGTGAAGAAACGAAAAAATATATCACATCATGAGGTATTTAGGTGGATTGCGGCCGTGGCAACGGCATCGCGCGGCAGGTCTCCTTGCTTTTTAACTGAAAATCAGGCCGCCTTGCGGGCTTGGGTGGCGGTTTGCCGATACAGGCCGGAGATCAGGTCCACCTGCGTGATCATGCCGACCACGCGCCCCACGCGATCGAGCACTGGTACGTGGTGATGGCCGTAGTTCGCGAACATCGGCACGAGTTCCGTGATCGGATCGGAGGCCGCGACGGTGCACACTTCGGTGGTCATCAAGCTGCCGACGTTCGACGTGCGAAGCGCATCGCCGCGCAGCCAGCCGTCGAAGTAGTTCAGGATAGGACCGAGCGCGCCGAAGCCTTTCCTGTCGACGAAATCGGCGCGCGTGACGATGCCGAGCAGCTTTTGCTTCACATCGACGACCGGCAGCGCCTTCACGTTGTGGCGCCTGAACAGTTCCCATGCTGCTGCGGCGCGTGTGCCTGGCGACACGGACACGACGTGGCGGGACATCACGTCTTCGCAGCGCAGTTCGTCGAAGCTGCGCGAGAAAGCCTGCAGCTGCGTTTCGCGCAGCAGCGAATAGAGGTCGTCGGTGCCGATGTCGAGCATTTCGTCACGGCGTCGAAGCACGGCTTTGACGTCGTCGCGGGTGAAGCCGACACGCGCGGCTTCGTCGGCGGCCTGGTTCGGCGTCGCACGATCCTGGCGTCCCGCATGCGGGTAGCGGTGGCCGGTTGCCGCGTGATAGACGAGCGCCGCGAACAGCAGCGCGGCCGACTGAATCGCGATCGGTTCGAGCACGAAGCGGTAGCCGAGCGCATGAATGACCGGGCCGCCCAGTACCGCGGTCAACGCGACCGCGCCCGACGGCGGGTGCACGCAGCGCAGCGCGAACATGCCGGAAATCGACAGCGCCACCGCGAGGGCGGCCGCGAGCGTTGGATCGCCGATCAGCATCGCGCAGGTCACGCCGACCGTCGCGGACACCAGGTTGCCGCCGATGATCGACCACGGCTGCGCGAGCGGACTCGCGGGCACCGCGAACAGCAGCACGGCGGAAGCGCCCATCGGCGCGACCAGCAGCGGAATGTTTGCGGCGGGACCGAGCAGCAGATACATCAGACCGCCGGTGAACGCGATGCCGAGCAGCGCGCCGAGGCACGAACGCGCGCGCTCGTGCCATTTCACGGTGACCGGTGCGGGGAGAAAGCTGGCGAGCCAGCCGAGAGCAGGAGAGCGGGACAAGATAGGAGCGGAAAGTAGTCGATGATGCCGGGCCCGACATTACCGGGGAAACCCTGGCAACGCGAATACAGTCTGGTCATGATTATATTTCAATATGATATAAAAAGTTCTCCAGCCCCTGCGCGGCGCGCGAAATCTGTCGCATATCGCAGACAGTCGACAGCTCGCACGACGTCCTTCAGCCAGGCCCTTAATCGCCGATCCGCCCGTGCTTGTTTATCACGTTGTGATATAAAATGATGACAGACGCGATCGGGACCGTTCGTTGGCCGTTGCCTGATAGACCGATAAGGGAGCCATCATGATGATCACATTTCAATCCACGGCGTCGCCGGATGTCGTCATGCTCAGGGATCTCGCGCAGTATCTGCTGGCCCTGATCGGCAAGCGACTCGGCGAGCGGGGCGTCATCAGCCACGACGAGCTGGTGCACGCGATCGATCGTCTCGAAGCCGCCATCACCGAAGACGCGGCCGCGGAAACGACCCTCGAAGCATTGCACTGTTCAACGAATAATCAACGCGAGTCGCGCAACCGGCTGTCGCAGCGCGCGTGGCCTTTTCTGGACATGATGCGTGCGGCGCGCGACTCGGACGCGGACATCATCTGGGGGCTGTAGTTCGTCGCGACTTACGTCGCGTCGACGCTTCGCAATCCTCCTTAGTACGATTTGCGCCGTTCCACTTGCCTATGGGTTCCCACCTGCAGAGGAAACTGGCCCATACCAGCTGCCGATGCGAGCTCCATGTGCCGCGTCGCGCGACACCGGGTGCGAAGCCGCGTGATCGGCGCGTATGGCGGCACCGTTGTCGACCAGTTGTCCAGTGGAGCGGTGGTGCTCGTGAAATGGCCGAACGGTTCGCCGCACGAGGCATGGACCGGTAGGTCGCATGGCCATGGTTTGCCCGTCGATCCCGCGGCAAACGCTCGTCATCACGTGGATGAAGTGATGACGCGCACGGTGAGGACGATCGATGCGAGCCTCAGCGTCGCCGACGCGCTCGCGCAATACTTCGGCTCGACGCAGATTCATCGCGCGTACCCGGTGGTGCAGGCGGGGCGGCTTGTCGGCATGGCGGATCGGCAGATGCTGAGCGCGGCGCTCGACGAGGGGCGCGCGACGGCGACGGTCGGCGAGCTGTGCGCGAGTGATGCGCACTTCGCAAACGAGCGGCTCGACATCGCGTTGCCGGAAGAGACCTGCCGGCATGTCGCCGCGCGTCTGGCCGCGCGTTCGCTCGATCGCGTGCCGGTCGTCGCCGATACCAGAGCCATCGGCTGATCGGCATCGTGTCGCGCCACGATCTCGTCAAACCCTCGCTGTCGATCTTCAACGAGGAACGCGAACGGAAACGGTTCCGGCGCATTTCGCTATTCCAGGGCAGGGATTCGGTGGCCACCGAACCTCGCGAATAGTGCCTGTTTAACGGCGTTTCTGTAGGTATTTGCATGCATTGGTGTCGCGCGGTATATGTCACGAACTGACATATAATTAATTGATGACTTGCCGCGCGGCGCAAGGAGGTTCTCATGTCGAGCTTCAGGCGCATTCTTCTCTGTTACGACGGAACACGCGAAGGACAACACGCGTTGAAGGACGGTGCCGCTCTCGCGCAAGACCTGAACGCGGAAGTCCACCTGCTGTCCGTCCTCAACAATACGGCGTGGATGCAGGGCGCGGACATCACGTCCGCGGTGCCGGTCGATTTCATCAACGAATCCGCCAAAGCGGTGCTCAACGAGGGCTTGCAGAAACTCGCCGCACGCGGAATTCGCGCGACCGGTCATCTCGCGATCGGCGAACCACTCGATGAGATTCCGTTTTTCGCTAACGATCTGAAGGCCGATCTGGTCGTCGTCGGTCATCGTCGCAGTCACGGACTCGCGCGATGGTGGAGTGGCCGGCACGACGGGCTACTGCTCGATCGTGTGACGTGCAGTGTGCTGGTGACGATGGGCGCGGCGGCCGATGCGCCGGCCGCCGTCGCAGGCACGGGCGAAACCGAGCGGTCCGCCGAACATTCATGAGCGTTGTGTTGTGTTGCGTTGGCACGGAGGCACACCATGAAAGTCGGCGACGAACAGTTCAATCATCCTCAGCCCGTCAAGCACAGCGATAACGAAAAGAGCAAGCTGCCGCAGCGCGCCGCCGATGCGCAGCGGCCGAAGAAGAAACCCGAAGGCGAGCCGCCGGTCGAGTGACGCGGGGCGGCGTCACGCCGTTCAATTCGAGCGCAAACACTAAAACGCTGCCAGGCCCGAAAGCCTGGCAGCGTTTTAGTCATGCGTGAGAGTCGCCCGGCACGGGCGACCGACATCGCTTCAGACGATCAGAAGTCGGTGCTGACCGACAACAGGAACGTACGCGGCGCACCCTGGGTCAGGTACGTCGTCGCGCCGTAGGCCGACACGGCTGACCAGTAAGCCTTGTTCGTCACGTTCTGCACGGTGGCGCGCAATGTCGTCCTCTTGCCGTAGATGGACGTCTCATAACGCGCGCCGAGGTCGAAGCGGTTCCACGACGGGATCGACAGCGTGTTGGCCGCATTCGCTTCCTGCGCGCCGGTATGGATCCAGCGCGCGTTGACGGCGAGTCCCGGCACCATCGGAATGTCGTAATCGGCGCCCAGGTTGAACAGGAAGGTCGGCACGCCCACCGGACGGTTGCCGTTGAGGGTTCCGCCTTGCGTGTTCTCGAGCGTCGCGTCCATCAGCGAAGCGCCGGCCAGCAGACGCAGGCCCTTGAGCGGCTCGCCGTGCACTTCGGCTTCGAGGCCGCGATGGCGTTCGTTGCCGTTCAGGCCATAGATATGCGTGGCCGGGTCGGTGAATGCCGACGGCTGTTCGATCTGGAAAGCGGCAAACGACGCACCGAGCCTTGCGGTGTCGTACTTGACACCCACTTCCCACTGTTTCGTGCGCACCGGCGCCAGTTGCTGACCGTAGTTCAGCGTGCCAGCCGGCGCGATGCTGCCCGCGGCCAGCGCTTCGCTGCGGTTCGCGAAGATCGAGACGTTCTGAGTCGGGCGCAGAACGAGGCCGAACAGTGGCGTCGTGATGCCGTCGCTGTAGTTGCCGCTGCCAATGCCGGTGTTGTCGTAATTGGCCGTCGCGATCTGCTGGCGGCGCGCGCCGACCGTGAACAGCACCCGGTCATGCAGGAAGCCGAGCGTGTCGGACGCGGACACGCTGCGGATCACCGTGGTGGCCGTCATGCCCGGATCGGCCAGGTTGCCGCCTGACATCGTCGTGGGCGGGAAGGGCGTTTGCACCGTGTTGTACAGCGAGACTGGGCCCATGAAGGCGTAGGTCCACGCGGAGCTGGTGTTCTGGCTCGTAATGGCGCCGCCCACCGCGACCATGTGCGACACCGGACCGGTGTCGAAGCGGCCGCGCACGCCGACTTCGGCGGAGGTCGAGTTCTGGTTGAACGGCACGCCCAGACGCGCGCCGGTGACGCCGGCCGACGAATAGGTCGGGTTGTAGTATTCGCCCTGTTCGACCGTGCGACGCACGCCGCCGGTCGCATAAGCGGTCCAGCCGGGCAGGAAGTCGTATTCGGCCTTCAGGATGCCGACCGTGTCTTCGAGGTTCGTGTACGACCAGTTCTGCCCGTAGTTGTACGTCGCTGGCGGCACCGCAGGAATCGCGTCGGTGAAGTAGACGACCGGGCGGCCGTCGCTGACGTGCTCGCGCTGATACAGGAAGTCGCCGGACAGCCGCAGCTTTTCGCCGCGCCAGTCGAGCGCGATAGCCGTGGTGTTGTCGCGGCGATGTTCGCCATCGATGCTCGTCTCACCGTCGCGATTCGCCTGGTTCACGCGAATCCCGAACTGGCCTTCGCTGCCGAAGCGTCGGCCGACGTCGACGTGCGCGCCGAACTCGCCGGAGCCGCTGGTTGCGAGCGTCACGTTGGTCGTGGGCGTGTCCTCGGCCCTTTTGAGCTGTACGTTCACGCCGCCGCCGATCGCCGAACCCGTTGGCGAAGCGCCGTTCAGGAACGCGTTGGCGCCCTTGAACACGTCGACCCGCTCGAGCGCAGCGGTCGAGACCAACTGGCGCGGCGTCACACCGTAGAGACCGTTGATCGAGATATCGTCGGCATTCAACTGGAAGCCGCGAATCACGAACACTTCCGAGAAGTTGCCGTAGCCGTAAGCGGTCCGCACCGACGGGTCGTTTTCGACCACGTCCGACAGCGTGCGCGCCTGCTGATCCTTGATCAGCCTGGCCGTGTAGGTCGTCATGCTGAACGGCATGTCGATGTTGCGCTGCTTGCCGAGCACGCCGTAGTCGGCGCCGCGCGCGACCTGGCCGCCCGCGTATGTCGGCGACAGATCGCCGGGGAGTTCCTCGACGGCGGCCGCCTGAACCTTGATGGCAGGAAGCGTGCCGTCAGCGGCGGGGGCAGTGTCAGTCGATTGAGCGAGCGCGCAGGCCGGACTAAAAGCGACGGCGATGGCGGCGAGGATGGTAGCGCGATGCAGATTGGCTTGTGCAGGCGTGGCCTGCGGGCGATTCCAGCGTGAAACGGACATGAATTGGAGAGTAGGCGTGGTCGTCGATCTTCCGTACCGGGGCGCTAGTTGGAATCCGGGCGGCATTTTTCTTGGTTGCACGCGCGGACGAACCCATTTATGCAAGCGGTCCGCGCGAGGAACGAAAGGTTCGGCCGGATTATAGTGCAAATGCGAATCATTCCTATTGCGGAAATGCAACGATTTACAGAAAAGATGGCAAAAGTGGGTGCTTTTGATGGCGTCGGGCCGCCGTGATGGGGGTTTGACGGCGCCGCATGGGCGGTACAGCGTTTGCTACCCGCCGAAAGGTTTAATCGCAGGCCGCCATACATGTCACGAAATTCGACTACCTGCCAGAGATGGAGCGCCCGAGAGGTCCAGATATTGCACGACGTGCCGCGCGTGCTCGTCGTCGACGACAACGAGAGCGCCGCCGAAGCGCTTGCCACCTGGCTTTCCTACGAGGGCGTCGAGGCACGCGCCGCGACCGGATGTACGGCGGCGCTGCACTGCGTGCGCAACTGGGTTCCCGACGTCGTCGTGCTCGACATCATGATGCCGGAGCGCGACGGCTATGAAACGGCGAGCGCGCTGCGCCGCTATCTGCCGACGCACAGCCTCGGCATCGTCGCGTTCACGTCGCTGGACGAAGATCACGTGAGGGAAACCGGCCGCGAGCGCCACAATTTCGACGGCTATTGCCAGAAAGGCACGGCGCCAGCCGCCCTGCTCGCACTGTTGCGAGGGTTGTGGCGCGGATAACGACGGGGCTCGCGCCGATAAAAAAACGCGGCGGCGAGGACATCGATCCACACCGCCGCGTTTGTCATCCGCGCTTTCAGTCGGGCGCGCAACCCGCCGCGCTCGACCGCTCAGCTCTTCCGCGCGGCCGGCATCCACCCGGCTTCGACGCCGAACTGGGCGATCTGTTTCGCGACCGCATCGGCGAGACGCTTGGCATCGTCCGACACGCCCGCGCGCTTCGTTTCAGTCACGCCGTGCAGGCCCGCGCCGGCCGCTGCCGCGGTCGCGACGGTGCCGGCCGCCGCGCCGACCCCCGCGGTTTCGACCATGCCAGGCATCTTGCCGCTGTCCGCGTTGGCCGTGAAGCTCTGCACGACGCGCGGCGCGCCCACAGCGGGTTGGTAGACGATCTGAACCGCGCTGCTCACCTCGCTCTTGCCCGCGCCGAGGCCGATCAGCGTGCGGCGGCGGCGATTGCCGGCGTCGATCGTCTCGAAGCTGCCTTGCACGAGCAGCACGTTCTGGCCGGGGGGCACCGGCGAGTCGGTGCGCACCGCGTGCAGGCCCATCGCCTGCAGCTGATGGACGATCTCGTCGGCGACCTGCTCGCGCACCTGGGCGGCATCGGCAACCTGCTTCTGCGCGTCCGACGAACCCGACATCTGCGTCTTCAGTTTCTGCAGCAGGCCGCTGTTATCGAGCTTGACCTGCTGCGGATCGGCATCGAACGTGTACACGTAGACCGTGTCCGGATGCATCGTCGACTGCGTGCCTGCGTCGGCCGTCGCGGACGTGCTCGTCGCGCTCAGATTCGTGACGCTGGCGCCGGCGCAGCCGCTCAGCAGCGCGCTGCCGCACACGAGTGCCATGCAGGTGAAACGGGCGGCGTTCTTTTTGATGAAGTTCACTGAAGTCAACATGATGGTCCTGTCGTCGGCACGCGGTGCCAGTGGGTTCGAGTCCATCGCCGATGATCGGGCAACCGTGGGATCGTCGATCATCGGCGAAGGGATTCGCACGTGAAGCCTTTCGATCTCATGCGTCTGTGATTCGTCACGCACCGGCAGCGAACGAAGTATGGGCGAGCGGCCCGCCGAACTCCATTCAACAATTATTTCGAGCGATGTCACGGCGACATCAGGCCGCGAAGCGCGACACGAAACGGCGGAAGAGCAAAACGAAGAAGAGAGAGGGCGCGGACGTCGAGCTGCCGATCAGTTCAAAGCGAGTTTGACGATGCAGCACAGCACGAACACGAGCAGGGCGGCGGCAATGGCCATGTCCATCGGATAGCGCATTCCTTCACCCTGTCCTGACGTTGCGGAGCTCCTATCGTAATGACCTGACGGAAGATGAAAAGCACCAGTGAAGCGCCAATGTGGGACAGGCCACGAAGTCCCGCAAAGCCGCGCGGAGCGGGGCTGCGGGAGCGCTTCCACCGGTCGGCGAGAGGCGGCAAAACACCGATCGCTCGATTGCGCTCGCATGCCGAAGCGCGCGTCACGGACTTCGACGCGACGCACGTCACCGCGCACGACTGTCCGTCAGGGTGAGCGCCGCTGGCGCAACGCAGCCGGATAGCGCATGATTGCTGCGATGTGCCGTGCGACCCTCAAAAGCACCTCGCCGTGGCAGCACGCGCGGCACACGCAGCCGCCGGCATCGGCGTCGCGCCTGGTGCGGGCGGCGCAGAGGCGATGAGTCTTCAACCGAAAGGAGGATTTCGCATGGACCGACCCGATGCAGCCAATCCGTTTGGCGATCTGACCAAAATGCTGGAGCAGTTCAAGCTCCCCGGCTTCGACGTGCCCGCCATCATGGAAGCGCGCCGCAAGGACATGGAAGCGCTGGTTCAGGCGAATCAGACAGCATTCCAGGGGATGCAGTCGCTCGCGCAGAAACAGGCCGAGATGCTGCGCAGCACGCTGGGCGAACTGCAGGCGCTGACCGCGCAGCTCACCGCGGCCGGCACCGCGCCGTCGAGCAAAACCGCGGAGCTGATCCAGCAGAGCCTGCACAAATCGCTCGCCGATATGCAGCAGCTCGCGCAAGCCGCGTATCAGACGCAGGCGGAGTCGTATGCGGTGATCGCGAAACGCGTAGAGGAGAATGTGCAGGAACTGAAGTCGCTGCTTCAGCAGCAGAAGAAGTAGCGCACGCCGCGAGTTCGGAATGATCTATGTCGCGGAGGGCCGCCAGGCCCTCCGCGATTTTTTTTGCCCGGCGCGATTTGGGTGTCGCAAGCCTCGTGTAGTCGGAGCGATGCACGCTCCGCTCGCGGGTTATTCGGCGGGCGCTTACATGGGTGAAAAAACGCTGCTCTCACTCGCGGCTATCACGCGCGGCGGTTGAAGATTCCGCAGTCGGATGATTCTAAATGTCGGATGAAAATCGAAAGCATTGTTGCTAAAGGACTTTGGCCGCACTGGTCGAACGTAGTCGAACGATTCAGGGACCTCCAAAGGTTTGAATCGCGCAGCAAACGATTGCCGCGCGCCATTCCCCTGACTTAAAGTTTCGCCCCGCCCTTCCGTAGACGCATTCACGCAGCCCAACCGGCGTGAAGGCAACCCCGCTTAGCCGGTCAGGTGTGCGCCCCTCGTTTCGCGTTTTCACCTCGAAGGAAACCTCTTGAAACCGAAGCTTTTTACCCGCATTGCCTGCGCAGTGCTCGGGGCATGCTGCGCGTTGCCGTTCGCCGCGCACGCGACGCTCGGCCAGAACGCCCGCACCGTCGACGCCGATCAGACGCGCCTGCGCGCAGTCGCGCATCAGGCCAGCGCGCAGGGCGCCTATTCGGTGCACGCGCTGACGCTGCCGTCCGGCACCCAGGTGCGCGAATACGTGGCGGCCAACGGCATCGTGTTCGGCGTCGCATGGGATGGCCCGACGCTGCCCGATCTGAAGGCGATGCTCGGCGCATCCTTCGAAACGTACGTCGCCGCCAGCGCGACGCGTCGCGGCGTGCCGCTCGCGGTGTCGAACAGTGATCTCGTGGTGTTCTCGAGCGGCCATCTGCGCGCCTTCACCGGTTACGCGTATCTGCCGCAGGCGGTGCCTGCGGGCGTCGATGTCAGCGTCATTCAATAACGGAGCGAATCATGCGATCCAGGTCTTCGTGGATGACTCTGCTGGGCGCGACGCCCGTGGTGGTTCTGGCGCTGCTGTTGAGCGCGTGCGGCGGCGGGGGTGGTGGCAGCAGTGCGAGCACCACGGCTAATTCGAGCACGTCCGGCAACTCGACCGGCTCATCAGGTTCGACCGTGACCAACACGTCGCCGTCGCCGCAGGTGCTGGCCGCCAACGCGGTGCGCGTGACGGTCGACTCAGGAATCAGCAACGTGCCGAACATGCCGTTCGTCAGCATCACGATCTGCGCGCCCGGCACCAGCAACTGCCAGACGATCGATCACGTGCTCGTCGATACCGGCTCGTGGGGCGTGCGCGTGTTCGCGTCGCAACTGCCCGCGTCGGTGAGCCTGCCGCAGCAGAAGGACGGCGCGGGCAATCTCGTCGCCGAATGCATGCAGTTCTTCGACGGCTATACGTGGGGCGCGGTGAAGCTCGCCGATGTGCAGATCGCCGGCGAGAAAGCCGCGTCGCTGCCGATCCAGGTGATCGACCCGGGCTACGCGTCGCTGCCGGGCGATTGCGCGGCCGTCGGCGCGCCGCGCAACACGCCGGGCACCTTGCAGGCGAACGGCATTCTCGGCATCGGCGTGTTCAAGCACGACTGCGGCGCGAACTGCGTGCAGCAGGCGATTCCCGCTACCTACTACGGTTGCAGCGGCGCGAGCTGCACGTCGATTCCGCTCGCGGAGACGTATCAGGTCGCCAATCCGGTGCCGTACTTCGCGACCGACAACAACGGCTCGATGCTCAGTCTGCCGACCGTGTCGGGCGGTGCGCCATCGGTGTCGGGACAACTTGTATTCGGCATCGGCACGCAGAGCAACAATGCGCTCGGCGCGGCGCAGGTTATCGGCGTGAGTCCGTCGAACGGCACGTTCACGACGGTGCAGAACGGCACCACGTATCCGCGCAGCATCATGGACAGCGGCTCGACGGGACTCTTCTTTCAGACCACCTTGATGCCGGCCTGCGCGAGCCCGAACAGCGCGTATTACTGCCCGAGCTCGACGCAGCAGTTGAGCGCGATGATCGAAGGTGTGAACGGCACGACGAGCCCGGTGACGTTCAACGTCGGCAATGCGATGTCGATCGCGCAGACTTATAGCGGCGACTCGGCATTGCCGCTGCTGGCGGGACCGGCGTTCGTCACGTCGACGGTGTTCGACTGGGGGCTGCCGTTCTTCTACGGCCGCAATGTCTATGCGGCGATCGAGCAGCAGTCGACGCCGGGTGGGAAAGGGCCTTATGTGGCGTACTGAAGCGATGACCGCGTGATGAAAGCCCGCTGCCGGGCTGATCCGCCAGCGGGCTTTTTTATGCGCTCATGTGCTCGCGGTCGCCCCGCTTGTCGCGCTTGCCGCCCGCCGCCGCGATCACGCGATGCACGAAGCGCAGCTTGTCGACCACCGGCGCGGCGAGCGTGAACGGATAGCCGTCCGGCATGCCGAGACTGCGGTTCAGGCTGTTCAGCGCATAGGTGAGGGGAAACCAGCGCTTCATCAGATTGGCGAAGCTCGCATCCTCGACCGGCGTGCGGTCGGTCAGCGTCGGCTCGCTCGGATCGTCGGGCAGCAGCGCGAGTCCGTACGACGTCGACGTATCGAGCACATCGACGATCAGCAGATAGTGCGCCCACGTCTCCGCCCAGTCTTCCCACGGATGCATCGTTGCGTACGCGCTGATGTACGACGCCTGCCAGTCGGCCGGCGCGCCGTCGCGATAGTAGTCGTTCAGCGCTTCGCCGTAGTCGGCCTGCTCGTCGCCGAACAGCTTGCGAAACGGTTCGAGCCAGCGCGGCTCGTTTTCGATCAGCTGGCTGAAGAAGTAGTGGCCGGTCTCGTGGCGGAAGTGTCCGAGCAGCGTGCGGTACGGCTCGCCCATCGCGGTGCGCACTTTCTCGCGATGCGCGTCGTCGGCCTCGGCGATGTTCAGCGTGATCAGCCCGTTGTCGTGACCGGTCATCACGGGCTCGCCATTGCCGCCGTCGGCGAGAAATTCGAAGGCGAGACCGCGCTCGGGGTCCGCGTCGCGCGATTGCACATCGAGGCCGAGCTCGCCCAGTGTGTACAGCAGACGCCGTTTCGCGACTTCGAGCCGGTACCAGTAGAGCCGGTTTTCCGGTTCGCTCAGGTTCGGGATCGTGCGAGTCAACTGACAGGCGCGGCACAGCGTGTCGGGGGAATCGGCGGGGATCATCCAGTTGCAGACGTTTTCGACCGCGTAGTTGTGGCATTGCCGGAACAGCGCGCCGTTCGCCTCGGGATGCAGGCTGCGCCAGCGGCCGTCGCCGGCGTCATCGAACGCACTGATTTCGCCCAGTTCAGGCAGATAGCCGAGCAGCGACTCGCAGCGCTCGCAGCGGACGTTCTCGTAGAACACCAGTTGCGCGCAGCGATTGCAGTGGAAGGTTTTCATCGGGCGGGCCTTGTTGTCGGTGCGATATCGTTTGCGGTGACGAACGATCGCAATCTTCATGCCGCGATTGCCAGACGTCACCGCTTTAACGCACAGTACGATCATGATCGTGCATCGGTGCTGCGCCGCTTTGGTGCACGGTCCGACGCGGCCGATCGGCAAGACAACGGATACGCAAAACGCACAGCCAATTCGGGCAGCGCCAAACGATTCACGCGGGTTTGTCCAACAACGGCATAGAGCTTGCTTTTTTGGCGGGCTGCACCTTTCGTCGAGGAGTCAGGAGTGTCCATACGCGTCGCGTTGCATCACGTTACTCATTACCGCTACGACAGACTGGTTACGTTGTCGCCCCAAGTGGTGAGGCTGCGGCCCGCGCCGCATTGTCGGACGCCGATTCTGTCGTACTCGATGCGCGTCGAACCCGCGAGGCACTTCATCAACTGGCAGCAGGACGCGTTCGCGAACTATCAGGCGCGGCTCGTGTTTCCCGAGCAGACGCGCGAGTTCAAGGTGAGCGTCGATCTGGTCGCCGAAATGGCCGTCTACAACCCGTTCGACTTCTTCCTCGAACCATCGGCCGAGCGGTTTCCGTTCGACTACGCGCCGGAACTCGCGGCCGAGCTCGCGCCCTACTGCGTGAAGCGGCCGATGACGCCGCGTTTCGCCGGGTTCGTCGCGAGCATCGACCGCACGCCGGCCGGCACCGCGAACTTCCTGGTGGCGCTGAACCAGCGGCTGCAACGCGAGATCCGCTATCTGATCCGGATGGAGCCGGGCGTGCAGTCGCCCGAGGAAACCTTGATCAACGCGTCGGGCTCGTGCCGCGATACCGGCTGGCTGCTCGTCGAGACGCTGCGGCAACTGGGTTTCGCGGCGCGCTTCGTGTCCGGCTATCTGCTGCAGCTCACGCCCGACGTCAAATCGATCGACGGCCCGAGCGGCACCGAGGTCGACTTCACCGACTTGCACGCGTGGTGCGAAGTCTATCTGCCAGGGGCGGGTTGGGTCGGGCTCGATCCCACCTCGGGGCTGCTGGCGGGCGAAGGGCATATCCCGGTCGCATGCACGCCGGAGCCGGGCAGTGCGGCGCCGATCTCGGGCGCGGTCGACGAATGCGAGGTCGAGTTCGGACACACGATGTCGATCGAACGCGTGCTGGAGTCGCCGCGCGTCACGAAGCCGTACAGCGAAGCCGCGTGGCACGACGTGCTGAGGATGGGCGCGCGGGTCGACTACGAACTCGCCGACATGGATGTGCGACTGACGATGGGCGGCGAGCCGACCTTCGTATCGGTGCGCGATCGCGACGCCGCGGAATGGAACACCGACGCGCTCGGACCCAGCAAGCGCGGCTACGCGGTCGCGCTGATGGACCGATTGCGCGAACGCTACGGCGCGAACGGCTTCCTGCATATCGGCCAGGGCAAGTGGTATCCGGGCGAGCAACTGCCGCGCTGGGCGATGTCGCTGTACTGGCGCGCCGACGGCGAGCCATGCTGGCACAACCCGGCTCTGTTCGCCGATGAACGGGAGCCGGGCCGCTACACGGCCGGCGACGCGCAACGCTTCATCGCGCATCTGGCGGCGAAGCTGTCGCTCGACGCGGACTGCATCCAGCCCGGCTACGAGGACACCTGGTACTACCTGTGGCGCGAGCGTCGCCTGCCGGTCAACGTCGATCCGTTCGATGCGCGCCTCGACGACGAGCTCGAACGCGTGCGGCTGCGCCGCGTGTTCGACGCCGGGCTCGCGAACCCGGCCGGCTACGTGTTGCCGATCGGCCGCGAGCGCGGCATGCCGGGTATCGCGCCGACGTGGATCACGGGCCGCTGGTTCTTCCGCGACGAACGCATGTATCTGATCCCCGGCGATTCGCCGATGGGCTACCGGCTGCCGCTCGATTCGCTGCCGTGGGTGTCGAAGACCGACTATCCGTATCAGCACGCGCACGATCCGTTCGCGCCGCCGCAGCCGTTGCGCACGGCCGCGCAGTTGCGCGTGCAGTACGAAGGCGGGCGCGAGGGCCGGCCGATCGCCGAGGAACATGCGAGCGCGCGGCAGGCGGCCGCGCTGTCGCTGTCGGCCGCCGATCTGTTGAGCGGTATGCCGCACGGCGGCGTGCTCGCGTATGCGCCGCCGCGCCATGACGAAGGGATGCCGGCGCGTGGCGAATCGTCGAAGGACACGCTGCGCACCGCGGTATGCGTCGAGGCACGCGACCCGAAGCGCGCGGCCGGGCCGCAAGCCGAAGCCGATGCGTTCGGCAGCGGCCGCACGCTGCTGCACGTGTTCATGCCGCCGCTGACCGATCTCGACGACTATCTCGACCTGCTTGCCGCGGTCGAGGCGACGGCCGAGGAGCTGAAGATGCAGATCGTGCTCGAAGGCTATCCGCCGCCGCGCGATCCGCGCCTGAAAGTGCTGCAGGTGACGCCGGACCCCGGCGTGATCGAAGTCAACATTCATCCGGCCGCGAACTGGGACGAGCTCGTCGATCACACCGAGTACCTGTATCAGTCGGCCGCGCACAGCTACCTGAGCAGCGAGAAGTTCATGCTCGACGGGCGCCACACCGGCACCGGCGGCGGCAATCACTTCGTGCTCGGCGGTGCGACGCCGGCCGACAGTCCGTTCCTGCGGCGGCCCGATCTGCTCGCGAGCCTAATCGCGTATTGGCACAACCATCCGTCGCTGTCGTATCTGTTTTCGGGGCTGTTCATCGGACCGACGAGCCAGGCACCGCGCGTCGACGAAGCGCGCAACGACCAGGTCTACGAACTCGAAGTCGCGTTCGCCGAGCTGCAACGGCAGGTCGATCTGCTCGGCGGTCGCGACAGCAGCAACCTGCCGCCATGGATGATCGACCGCGCGCTGCGCAACATCCTGATCGACGTGACCGGCAACACGCACCGCGCCGAGTTCTGCATCGACAAACTGTATTCCCCCGACGGACCCGCAGGCCGCCTCGGTCTGCTGGAGTTGCGCGGCTTCGAAATGCCGCCGCACGCGCGCATGAGTCTGGTGCAGCAATTGCTGCTGCGCGCACTGGTCGCGCGATTCTGGCGCATCCCGTACACGCAGCGGCTCACCCGCTGGGGCACCGAACTGCACGACCGCTTCCTGCTCGGCACCTTCGTGAAGATGGATTTCGACGACGTGCTCGCCGAACTCGGCGAAGCGGGCTTCGCCTTCGATAGCGCGTGGTTCGCGCCGCACTTCGAATTCCGCTTTCCGCTGGTCGGCGAGATGACGTTGAGCGGCATCGATCTGACGATCCGCAACGCGCTCGAACCGTGGCACGTGATGGGCGAGGAGGGTACCGGCGGCGGCACGGTGCGCTATGTCGATTCGTCGGTCGAGCGGCTGGAGGTGCGCGCGCTGGGCTTGAACGGTAATCGTCACGTGCTGAGCGTCAACGGTGTGCCGGTGCCGCTGCAGCCGACCGGCCGCGTCAGCGAATACGTGGCCGGCGTGCGTTTTCGCGCGTGGTCCCAGCCGTCGGCACTGCATCCGACGATCGGCGTACACGCGCCGCTCACGTTCGATCTCGTCGACACATGGAGCGGCCGCTCGCTCGGCGGATGCCAGTATCATGTCGCTCATCCGGGCGGGCGCAACTATCAGACCTTCCCGGTCAACGCCTACGAGGCGGAAAGCCGGCGACGCGCGCGTTTCTTCGCGTCGGGTCATACACCGGGGCCGCTCGCCGTGGACAGACCGCAACGCAGCCTCGAGTTTCCATTCACGCTCGATCTGCGCCACAGTTGAGCAACACGCATCACTGACACCACACGACCTTGGCCTTTCAATCGACCTTGCCCTTCGAAGCTTCCGCGATGCCCGCGGATGCTTCGTCCCTGTTGCGGTTGCTGCCGGGTCATGACGGACATTGGGACGAGCTGCGCGACGCGTCGGGCGCGCTGCGCAAACCGTGGCGGCAGTTCTTCGCGCTGCTCGACGAGGACGGCGTGGCGCGGCTGGCGGACCATCACGCGTCGATCGCGCAGCAGATCCGCGACAACGACATCAGCTACAACGTCTACGCGGACAACGGCAAGTCGCGGCCATGGGCGCTCGACCTGCTGCCGTTCCTGATCAGCGAGGCCGAGTGGGCGCGCCTCGAGCGCGGCGTCGCGCAGCGCGCGCATCTGCTCAACGCGATCGTCGCCGATATCTACGGACCGCAGACGCTGCTCGAACATGGCCAACTGCCGCCCGCGCTGGTGTTCGGCCATCCGGGCTATCTGCGTTCGGTGAAGGGCTTCACGCCGGCCGGTGGCCAGTATCTGCAGGTCGTCGCGCTCGATCTCGCGCGCACGCCGGACGGCGAGTGGAGCGTGATCGCGCATCGCACCGAGGCACCGTCAGGTCTCGGCTACGCGCTCGAAAATCGCCTGATCGTGTCGACGCTGCTCGCCGAACCGTTCCGCTCGCTGCGCGTGAGCCGGCTCGCGCCGCTCTATTCGCAACTGATCGCGACGCTCGTGCAGGCCGCGCAAGCGACGATGCGCGACGAGGAAAGCGCCGACGCTTCACCGCATATCGCGCTGCTCACGCCGGGGCCGTACAGCGAAACCTATTTCGAGCATGTGTTTCTCGCGCGCTATCTCGGCGTCACGCTGGTCGAAGGCAAGGATCTGACCGTGCGCGGCGACCGGCTCTATCTGAAGACATTGGGAGGCCTCGAACGCGTGCACGTCGTGCTGCGCCGTCTCGACGACGCATTCTGCGACCCGGTCGAACTGCGCGCCGATTCGACGATCGGCGTGCCGGGGCTGTTACAGGTGATGCGCGCGGGCAATGTGATCGTGTCGAACGTGCCGGGCTCGGGGTTCGCCGAGTCGCCGGCGTTGCACGGTTTCATGCCCGGCATCGCCGAAGCGTTGCTTGGCGAAGAACTGCTGCTGCCCGGCGTGCCGACCTGGTGGTGCGGCGAACGGGCGGCGCGCGAGCATGCGTTCGCGCATCTCGACAACGCGTTCATCGTGCCGACCTGGCCGCTCGCGGGACGCGACGCGCCACCCGGCATCGAGGGTGGCAGACAGCCGCTCGCGGCATGGCGCGAGCGTATCGACGCCTCGCCCGACGCGTTCACGATCCAGCAGGAGGAGCGCTTTTCCTGCACGCCGCGCTACGAGGAGGGCACGATCGGCGGCCGTCCGTCGGTGCTGCGCGTATATGCGATTGCCGACGTCAACGGCGGCTGGCACGTGATGCCGGGCGGCTTCACGCGCATGGCCGCCGAGCGTCAGACCACGGTATCGATGCAGCATGGCGGCAGCAGCGTCGATACCTGGGTGCTGTCGAGCCAGCCGAGCTCGACGTTCACGCTGCTGCCTTCACCGATGCGGCCCGCCGATCTCACGCGCAAGCATCGGACGGTATCGAGCCGCGCCGCCGAGAACCTGTTCTGGGCCGGCCGCTACGGCGAGCGCGCGGAAAACAACGTGCGTCTGCTGCGGCTGATTCTCGGCTCCCTCGAAGGCAACGACGCCGACGCGATGTTCGCGACGCTGGTCGAACTCGCGACATGGTGCGGCCTCGTGCAGCCTGGCGACCTGGCGTCGCCGCACGGGCCCGTATCGCCGCAGAGCTTCGAGCGCGCGCTCGTCGCGAATCTCGGCGAAAGCGCGGGCAGTGTCAGCATCAGCCAGAACCTCAGTTGCCAGGCGCGCGCGAACGGCGAAGTGCGCGGGCGGTTGTCGAATGATCATTGGCGCATGATCCTCGCGGCGCGCAACGACTTTCAGGACGCGTTGCAGCTGTTGCTGCCAGCCGTGGGCGCGGGCAATGGCGGCGCGGGTGCCGCGAGCAGCGGCAGTGCGTTCGATCGCTACGATCGCGTGACGCTCGCGAATGCGCTCGAGCATCTGTCGGTGCAGCTATCGGCGATCAGCGGCGCGCAGGGCGACCGCATGACGCGCGATGAAGCGTGGCGGCTGCTGTTCGTCGGGCGTCATATCGAACGCGTCGCGACGATGGCGGCGTTCATGCGCGGCGTCGCCGCGAACGGCCAGCTCGCGACGCCGGCCGGCTTCGATCTGCTGCTGCAGATGTTCGACAGCACGCTCACGTATCGGTCGCTGTACCCGGGGCGTTTCGAAGTGCCCGCGCTGCTCGATCTGCTCGTGATCGAGCCGCACAATCCACGCGGCATTTATGGCGTGTACGAACGGCTGCGCAACAAGCTCGGCGAGATCGCCGTCGCGGCGGGCAGCGTTCGGCATCGGCCGTTCGCGGAGTTGCTGCCGCCGGTCGAGATGCTGCCGTCGCTCGAATCGCTGTGCGAGGTCGACGAACACGGGTCGTACGGCAAGCTGATTGCGCTGTGCGATCAGATCGGCGGCTTCGCCAATGCGGCCGCGCACGAGATCAGCGCGCGCTATTTCAGTCACGCGAGTACGGTCGCCTCGCAGGTGTGGGTATGAAGCACGCGCCGACGGTGCTGTCCGTTTCGCATCGCACTACCTACCACTACTCGACGTATGTCGAAACCGCGCAGCATCTGGCGACGATCAGGCCGCTCGCGTGTCCGTGGCAGCGAGTGATATCGCGCAGCGAGCGGATCGAGCCGGAGCCGTCGTATCGGCACAACCGCATCGATGCGTTCGGCAACGACGTGCTGTACTTCGCGCTCGATACACCGCATGAGCGTCTGCAGCTCGTCAGCGAGACCACGGTCGCGCTGACGCCGCGTTGGACCAACCTCGACGCCGAGGCTACCCCGCCGTGGGAGACGGTGGCCGAGGCGCTGCGGTTTCGCGTTGGCGGGGCGTTCCGTCCCGAGGCGGAGTATTGCTTCACGTCGCCGAATATTGCACTGCGGCCGTCGCTGCGCGCGTATGCGTCGCCGAGCTTCACGCCGGGCCGGCCGCTCGTCGCCGGCGCGATCGATCTGATGCATCGCATTCACGAGGACTTCGCGTACAAGCCGTCGGCGACGCTATTCGATACCCCGGCCGAACGCGCATTCGAATTGAAAAGCGGCGTGTGTCAGGATTTCGCGCAGGTGATGATCGGCTGCTTGCGCTCGCTCGGTTTGCCCGCGCGCTACGTGAGCGGCTATCTGCGCAACGATCCGCCGCCGGGCCATCCGCGTCTGATCGGCGCGGATGCTTCGCACGCGTGGGTGTCGGTGCATTGTCCGGGCAGCGGCTGGATCGATCTCGATCCGACCAATGACGTGCTCGCCGATCTCGATCATGTGACGCTCGCGATCGGGCGCGACTACAGCGACGTATCGTTGCTGCGCGGGACGATTCTCGGCGGCGGCGCGCATCGGATGGAAGTGGGCGTGACCGTGCAGGCGTTGTGAAGCGGGCGCGGCTTGTGCCGGTGTTCGACCGAGTTCGGCCATAATGGAGAAAACGTCGCCGGAGTTCACCCGCTCATGAAGGCTCTTTGCTTCGCAGCAGTTCTCGTTTTCGCTGCCGGCTGCGCGTCGACCTCGTCGCCGGCGAATCCGCAGGCGGCGCATGATACGAACGCCTACATACTGCACGCTCCCGACGCCGCTGCGAGACCACCGCGACTGACCGTCGGCACCAGCTATTCCGACACGCAATTGATACTGCCGTGGTTCCTCAACGATCTGATCGACTTCGTGAACTATCGCTAGTCCGGAACCCACTCTTTTAGAAAGCGGTCACAGCCAGCGACGCACAGACGCCTTGTAGGGCAGGTATTCCGATGGAAAGCGGCTTTCCAGATAGCGCTCTTCGCGCGGGATAACCACGAGCGACATCAGCGCTACCGCTGGCACGAGGGTGACTAGTAGCCAGAGGCTGTTGACCGAGAACGCAACGCCTAGCTGGAGCAAGGAAAAGGCCAGATAGATGGGATTGCGGCTGTATCGAAAGGGCCCCTTGCATACGATCGCGGTGGTTGGCCGATTTCCCGGCACGGGGGTGTCAGCGGCCCGAAGCGTGCGCACGGCCCAGACAAACAGTACGACAGCGACCAGCACTGCACTGCCCCCGAGTGGTCCACTCGCTGAATGAGGCACAAGCTGAACTGGCCATGCGAAATGCAGCAACACGCCAACGACGATTGCACCCAGGTAGACAAAAGGCGGCCGTATGATCCCCGGGTTTGCGACTTGCGGCACCATCGCTGGCTCCGCCTTTTCGTTGCGGTCCTCGCTTGCCATATCCGCCTCCA
Source organism: Paraburkholderia atlantica (assembly GCF_009362785.1). Classification (GTDB taxonomy): domain Bacteria; phylum Pseudomonadota; class Gammaproteobacteria; order Burkholderiales; family Burkholderiaceae; genus Paraburkholderia; species Paraburkholderia atlantica. The sequence continues at coordinate 353,576 of NZ_WHNQ01000004.1, read as the reverse complement.
ACTTTCGCTCCGACTCGACGCCTGGATTGCGACGCACCCGGATTAGCGCCATAGCTCACGATGCCGCTCCTGGCCGAAGCCAGCACTCATCTCGTGTCTGCAAGAAATCGTCGTACTTCGGCGGTTAACCAGTCGCGCAGCGCGCAGACCTTGGGGTGGTCGCGATTGCCGACGCGATAGACCAGATCATAGCCGCGCTCGACTTTGAGCCGAATCTCGGGAAACGGCGCGACAAGGCGTCCAGCCATGATGTCATCGCCTACCAGCGCACTGCGTCCGAGGGCTACGCCTTCGCCACGAATGGCTGCCTCGATGGCCATGCTTCCATGACTGTACGCGGGCCCTCGACCCCTGCGACTCCTGTTCACGTCTGCATAAGCGAACCACTGTTCCCAATTTGCCAACATCCGGTCTTCATGCAGCAGCGTGCAACGTGTGAGGCTAGCCGGATTCGTCAACCCGCCGACTTCCTCGCGGTAGCTGGGGCTACAAACCGGTGTCACGGTTTCTTCGAGAATCCGTTCGGACTGGACGCGAGGATAGCGACCCCCGCCGTAACGCACGGCTGCATCGACCTGACCATCGTCCAGATCAACATTGCGATCGATCACGTCGAGATGCACATCGAGTTCCGGATGTATCGCCTTGAAGCGATGAAGGCGCGGTGCCAGCCACTTGGTCGCGAACGAAACGCTCGTACTGATCGTCATGCTTGCAAGGCCATCGTGTCCGCGCAGGCTCTCGGCTTCCCTCGTCAGTTCGCCCAGTAGCCGGGCTACAGCAAAGTGAAACTCTGTTCCCGCATCGGTCAGGATGATCCGGCGCGTGAGGCGGCGAAACAGCGGAACACCCAGATGATTCTCGAGCGTCTTGATGTGCCGGCTCACTGCGCCGTGGGTCACGTGCAGTTCCTCGGCGGCCAGCGTCATGCTCAGAAGACGCGCGGTCGCTTCAAAGGCGCGCAGGGTTTGCAGCGGTGGAAGCCGATCAAACATAGCGGGTCGTTACGTGTGAGTTTCGCTCACGCATTATATGACGACAAATCGTTTGTCAACGATCTGCGCTGCCGCGAAGATCTCCGTTCAATGTCTTTTCCGCACCAACGCCAATGTCGAGCCCAAGCCTGAGTGATGCCCGTTCCGGGGCGGTCGTCAATGACCACGCAGCCAAGACAATCACGATGCGGAGTTTCGGCGCATTGTTAGTCCTCGCGGTGATGTGGGGACTATCGATACCGGTGACCAAGCTGGGACTCGAGTCGCTACCGCCGCTGACGCTCACCGCAATGCGCTTTGCCGTAGCCGTGCCATTACTGCTCATCTTCGCGGTAGGCCGGCATCCGTTGCCGCGGCACGCATGGCCGCGCGTCGCCATGTTAGGCGTGCTGGGCATCGGCATCGGACAGGTCGCGCAGACTTTTGGTGTTGCGGGCACTTCGGCGTCTGTCGGCACCATCATCTCCGCGACGATTCCGGTTTTTATCGTGTTCTTTGCCGCGCTGCGCCTCAAACAGCAGGTATCGGGTTGGCAAAAGCTGGGACTTCTCGCGGCATTCGCGGGCATCGCGTTGGTCGCGTTCGCCCGCGAGCACGGCGCAGCGATGCTATCCGATACCACGGCGGGCGGCGCAATTTGCGTGCTGCTGTCCGCGCTCGCGATTGCGTTCTATTACGTCTGGAGCGTCGAGCTCACGACCGCCTATGGCACTGCGACGGTTGCAGCCTGGAGTACGCTGTTCGGCTTCGTTGCGCTGCTGCCGTGGGCGGCGTGGGAGATGTGGCACGTTCCATTTCACGTTACCACGCAGGGTGTATCAGCCGCCGTATATCTCGGCGTGATCGTGACTGTCGCCGGCCTGTTTATGTGGCTCAAGCTGCTACGTATCGTTCCGGCGCGAGTTGCCGCGAGCGTGCAGTTCATTCAGCCGGTCTTCGGTATTGCCGCTGCATCGTTCATGTTCGGCGACAGGGTCGGTCCATCGTTCGTGGTCGGAGTGGCTCTCGTTCTGGTCGGACTCGCCCTCACGATGGTTTCCCGCAACGAAGTGGGTAACCGCGCTTAAACAGGAACGTCCGCTAGCCAGCGAAGCGGACTTTCGAGTCAGGTGTTCGCAGACAATAGCCTGCGCCGCGTACCGTCACGATCCGTCCTGCGCCAATTTTTCGTCGCAAGCCACACACCTGCACTTCGATGGCATTGCTGGCGATTTCCTCGCGTGGATCGCATATCCTGGCTTCGAGTTCCGAGCGAGTGAAAACGCGCGCAGGGTGTATCGACGACCGGCCCAGCGATCAACTCATCCTTTGCCATCAACAGCAACTGCATGGCGAGAGCTCCCTTGAATGCGCGTCGGTTGTTGGTCTTGTCGGTTCGGCGGGATCGTAAGGTAACCATGCTGAAGAATTGCTTAAGAGAAGGAGACTGGCTGGTCGCGAGTAGCGCAAACGTTCGCTATCGCACCGATCGTTCGAAGGTTTTTGCGGACACTTGTAACAAATGAACCCTTTCGATACCGCAATCCAAACTTTCTTGACGCACATGGCGCTGAGTTGCGTCATGTTGAATCACGCAATAAGAATCATCGCTGACCTATACACGTTCAAGGGTTTGGTGCTCATGCCCGTATTGTGGTGGATATGGTTGAAACCCAGCCAGCGTGGCGATTGGGAGCGTGAAATGGTCGTCGCGACGATCGCGAGCGGCCTTCTTGCGCTCGCGATATTCAGGGTGATTGCCCATTATTTGCCATTCCGTGTACGGCCTCTCTTTAATCCCGAGCTACATCTGAGTTTTCCATCGGGTGGTCTGGAAGCGGCGGTGTTGCCAGCCTGGAGTTCCTTCCCAAGTGATCACGCGATGTTGTGGATTTCGGTCGCAACCGGGATCTTTCTGGTGTCGCGCGGCGCCGGTGTGCTCGCGCTTTTATACACCGCGATCTTCATATGTCTGCCCCGCGTTTATCTCGGATGGCACTATCCGACCGACATAATCGCGGGGGCGGCGATTGGAGCGGCCATCACATGGATAATGACTCGGGACGCCGTCAGGACACGTATTTCGGTGCCGATTCTGAGGTGGATGCACAGATGTCCCGGGCCGTCTTATACGCTGTCGTTTGTTTTATGTTTCGAACTGGTAACACAGTTCAACGAGTTGATAGTTCTTGGGCGGTCGATATTACAGGGCTAATGTGCTGGTAGCGGTTGCCGTCGATCAGGCAATCAGTGTCCATTTTGAGTAATTGCCGTGCGGCTCTTCACATGATCGATGAACGCACGCAGCTTCGGCATGATCTGGCGGCGGCTCGGATAGTAGAGAAACACGCCCGGAATCATCGGCGCATACGCATCCAGAACGCGCACGAGCTTTCCGGTTCGCAACCCCTCGGCGGCCATCGGCTCGGGTAGCTGGGCAAGGCCGATGCCTGCGTTCGCCGCACCCAGCATGCCCAGAAAATCGCTGGCGATGAACGGACCGGTGACGGCGACTTCGATCGGCTGCCCGTTGTCGTTGAACGACCACAAGGCGAGCGCGCCGCCCGAGCGCCGCCAGCGAATGCAGGCATGCGTACGCAGATCGTCGATGTGCTCGGGGCGGCTGCGCGCCGCGAAATAGCCAGGACTCCCCACCACGACGAAGCGGAATGGCGCCGTCAGCGGCACCGCGACCATGTCGGCGGCAACGAACTGGCCCAGCCGGATGCCGGCGTCGAAGCCTTCCGCCGCGAGATCGATCAGCTCCTTGCTGGCCGCAATCTCCACCTCGACCTCGGGATTGGCCTCGCAGAACGACGCGATCAGCGGTTCCAGCAGGATCGGCACGACCGCGCGAGGCACCGAAAGACGCAACAGGCCGGACGGCCGCTCGCCGAGTCCGCGCGCCACCTCGCTGGCGGCGACGAGTTCCTCGAAAGCGGGCTTGGCGCGCGCCAGAAAGCGCTCGCCGGCTTCGGTCAAGCCGACGCTGCGCGTCGTGCGAATGAACAGCGTCGCGCCGATGCGCGCTTCGAGCACACGCACCGCCTGACTGACGGCCGACGGCGTCACGCCGAGTGCCGCGGCGGCCCCGCGAAAACTGCGATGCTCGGCCACGCTGAGGAAGACCTCGACGCCGTCGAGTGCACCCTGCCTGACTGTGAAGTTCTGCTTCATAGCCTGTCAACATTGTGAGGAATAGTCGCTCGCGCGAGACGATGGTACACCTATCACCTGCGCATCCAACATTCGACAGGAGGCATCATGTCAGCGCGGCTTCTCTTTCAGATGCATCTCGTTCTGGGCTACGTTGCCTGGTTGTTGTGCTTCGGCACCTACGTGTGGCCGAAGCTCAGGTCGATGACCCCATTCGACGCGCAACGCGCGATCGCCACCTTGCACAGCTTCCGTTTCTTCGGGCTCGCGTTCCTGCTGCCTGGCGTCGTCAGCCCGCAACTGTCCGCGAGCTTCGCCGCGTTCGCCGCTTATGGGGATTTCGCCACCGGCGTGCTGGCGATGCTGGCCCTACTGACTGCGCGGATGCGGCCGCTGTTCTGGTCATTCGTGGTTGCTTTCAATCTGGTCGGTATGGCCGATCTGATTCTCGACTACTACCACGCGACAGCGGCCGATCTGCCCGCGCATTCAGGAGAACTGGGCGCGCTGTACGTGATCCCGATCATCTATGTACCGACGCTGGCGATCACGCACGTCGCCGCCTTCTATCTGATGCTGCGCCCCCGGCTCAGGAGACTTCACGCCACGCCTGCCGTGCATCGCGACGTATCCAAGGCGTAGCCGGCGTCACCTGCCGCAGTTCGGTAACCTAACGAAGCATCCCGGCAAACATCGAACAGCATATTTCCGCCATCTACCTGCGTTATGCTGTCGGTCGTCGAGTCGATGCTCGCGGCCTGAGCGACGCAGGTGCGCAAACCCGGCGTAATGTGGCCGGGTGGTGACCTTCACTGGCTTTTCCGGCTTTCGAGCATGCGACTTGATGCTCGCGTCCCCTCGCCAGGCGACGCGGGCCAACGCCCGGAACAACCACTGAACTCACCGAGGTGCCGACGTGAAATTCCGCATGCTCCTGCTGCCGCTCGTTCTCGCCGCCTGCGCGCAGACACCCGAAGTGACAGCGCCGGCTCCCGCGGCGACCACGGCCGCGGCGAACCCGGCGAACCCGGCGGCGCCGACCGGCACCGATCAGCTGACCCGCTACCACTGGCAGCTGAACAACGCGATCGACAGCAACGGCAACCGCATCGATGCGCTGTTCGCCCGCCCGGACAAGCCAGTGCAACTGGACTTCAGTCCGTATCGGATCACCGTCGTCAATAGCTGCAACAACATGGGAGCGGGTTACACGGTGAGGAAGGGGCATCTGCAGATCGGCCCGATGGTCACCACGATGATGGCCTGCAATGACGCCGCGCTTGCCGCACTCGACGATGCGATCTCGCAGCGTGTGCGCGGCAGCGTCAACGTGAACCTGCTCGCGCGCGACAACGGGCCACGCCTGCAACTCGTCACCGATAACGGCGATACGCTGAGCTTTACCGGCGTGCCGACGGCCGAGACGCGCTACGGCGGCCCCGGTCAAATTGCGTTCCTGGAAGTGGCGCCGCAGTCGGTGCCGTGCACGCATCCGTTGATGCCCGACGCGCAATGTCTGCTCGTGCGCGAACGCTTCTTCGACGAGCAGGGACTGGCCACCGGCACACCGGGTCCGTGGCAGCCGTTCAATCAGAATATCGAAGGCTATACGCACACGCCGGGCATTCGTAACGTGGTGCGCGTCAAGCGTTTTACGCTCAAGAACCCGCCTGCCGACGGGCCGTCGGTGGCTTATGTACTGGACCTCGTCGTTGAATCGGAGAAGATCGGGCAGTGATGCTTCTGCAAGCGTGCCGCCGGTCACGCCGGCGGCACGGCTCATCCCGCCAGCAACGTCATCCCTTGTGAATCAGCCGCCCGAGCGGCGCGAGCGGTCCCACCGGCAAATACTCGTACTTCATCAGGCCGTCGGCCACGAGCGGCAAACTGTCGAGTATCGACCTGGCCTCGTCGACCGATGCGACGTTCATAAGGAAGATCGGCCCGGCCTTGTCGCGGAACCAGAACTGCTCGACCTTGCCGTCCAGATAAAGCTGCAGAGTGGCCGGCACCTCGTGGGGCATGTGCTGCTGGAGCTTGTCCGGAGTGAGGGTCGGTTGTGCAGATGCGATGGCGAATACTTTCATCAGTGACCTCCTTGGTCGACGTTCGTTGCGATGTACAACGGGGTTCACTGTAGCCCTCGGCCGGAAAAAGCTGTATCGTCGCAAATGACAACTTTAGGGTCATTTACGCCATGCGCATCGCCATCCTCGCGTTGCAGGGGCTGTTCGACACCGGCCTCACCGTCATGCTCGACGCGTTCTCGCTCGCCAACCGGTTCGCGGCCGCGAAGATGGGCGGACGGCCGCACTTCGATCTGTCGATCGTCGGCGTGCGCAGGAAGGTCCAGTCGGGGCAGGGGTTCGCCATTCCCGTGCAAGCGATCACCGCTAACCTGAAGCCGGACTGGGTGATCATTCCCGCGCTCGGGACCGGCACACCGGAGCAACTGGTGCCAGCGCTCGAACGGCCGGACGTGCGCGACGCCACGGAGCAATTGCTGGCGTGGCACGCACAGGGCACGTTGCTTGCCGCGTCGTGCATCGGCACGTTCCTCGTCGCGGAAACCGGACTGCTCGATCATCGCGAAGCGACGACGACCTGGTGGCTGAGTCCATTGTTCCGGCAACGCTATCCGGCGGTGCTGCTCGACGAATCGCGCATGCTGGTGCCAACGGACGTTGGGGTGACGGCGGGGGCGGCGATGGGGCATCTCGATCTCGCGCTGTGGCTGATCCGTCGCGCGAGCCCCGAACTGGCCGCGCTCGTGTCGCGCTACCTGCTCGCGGATCTGCGCTCATCGCAGGCGCCGTACATCATTCCCAACCACCTGGCGCAGGCCGATCCGCTGATTCAGCGTTTCGAGCGATGGGCGCGCGATCATCTGAAGGAAGGGTTTTCGCTGCAGCACGCGGCCGCCGCACTGGCGACGAGCGCGCGTACGTTGCAGCGTCGTTGCCAGGACGTGCTCGGCAAATCACCGTTGGCCTACTTTCAGGATCTGCGCGTCGAGCATGCGCAGTCGCTGCTCCATGGCAGCGGACTCGGCATCGACGCGATCGCGGCCGAGGTCGGCTATGTCGACGGTGCCACGTTACGCACGCTGTTGCGCCAACGACTCGGCAAAGGTGTGCGGGACCTGCGTGCCGATCTGCGGTGAAGGCTGGAAGCGCGCGTCGTAGCGAATTTCAGATGTGCAAGCCGGTAGGCACGGCTCAACTAACGTTGAAATGCACGCGGATGTCCTGCGTGCTCTCGACGGGGCGGCCATCGCGGAGCGCGGGAAAAAAGCGCCAGCGCCGCAACGTGTCGAGTAGCAGCTGATTGAGACGGGGGTTCGGCGTTGCCTGGATCAGTTCGACATCGACCGAGCCATCGGCGTGGATCGTGAAGCGTGCTGTCGCGACCGTCTGATAGGCCTGCTCGCGTAGATCGTCGGGCAGGGACGGTAGCGGTTGTGAAATGGAGCGGGCCGTGGCGGTCGACGGTGCGGCTGCGCTCGGCGCGGCGGTGTGCTCCGAGGATGTTTGCGGCGATCCGGTGGCGGCAGGTTGCGCTGCCTGCTTCTGTTGCGTCTCGTGTTGCTCGCGAGCTGCCATGGGCGCGGGAACAGCAGGCGCGCTGAGCGTCGCCGTCTTGCTCACAGCTTGCTGTATTGCGTGATGTGGCGGCGTATGCGGTTGCGTTTGAGCATGGGGCGGTGGTTTTTCGATTGGACTTGGGGGCGGCGGCGCAGGTTCGTCGAGCACGACCACGCGCATGTCCAGTGGAGCAGGCAGTGGGGCCGCCTGGTTCGGCTTCAGCAATCCGGAAGACAGCGCAATCAGCACCAGCAACCAGATACCGAGCGCGATCAGACAGGCGACGGCGGTACGCACCGTCCCCACACCATGCCTCTCGAACAGTTCGCGGCAACCTTTAATCACGATGCACGGCGATCAGAAAGTGTTCGGCGCCCGCGCGTCGCGCCGCGAGCATCGCCTGCACGACCGCGCCGTGACCCGCGTGATCGTCGGCCGCGATGATGACGTTGCCGTCCGCACGCAGCAGGCGCTTCACTTCGGGCTCGATCTGATCCGCGCGAACGAGGTGGCGATTGACCGAGACCTCGTTGTTGCCATTCACCGAGATCGTCAGCGGCTCGCTCGTGCTGATCGGCTGCGCGCGTCCCGACGGGAGATTGATCCGCACCGCATCGAGACGCTGCATCGCCAGCGAGGCGAGCATGAATGTCGCGAGCAGAAAGAACATCACGTCGATCATCGGAATGATTTCGATGCGGCCGCGCCGCGAGGTGCGCGAGCGTTTGAGTTTCATCCGCGCTCTCCTCGCGCCTCGTGTTGCAGGCGCAGCGCGCTGAGCCGCGCGTTGGCGAACAGTTCGAGCTCATCCATCAGACGCTCGAGCCGCCGTGAAAAATAGTTGAACGCGAACAGCGCGAAGACCGCGACGATCAAGCCGATCGCGGTCGCCACCAGCGATTGCGCGACCCCGCCCGTGACACCGCCCGGATCGACGAGCCCATTGCCGCCGAACAGCTGGAACGATTTCATCATCCCGACGATCGTGCCGAGCAAGCCAAGCAGGGGCGCCGCCGTGACGATCGTCTCGAGCAGCCACAGACCACGGCCCATGTCGCGCTCGATCTGCGAGGCGATCGATTGTGCCGATGCCTCGCGCAGCCACAGCGGCGAGTCCGATTCGGGTAGCCACGGCGCGGCCATGCGCCGGAACGCGTGATGCGGGGCGAGACCGTTGAGACGGTTGTCATCGGCTGACGGGGGTTGCAAAAGACGCGCCGGTGCGCTTGCGAAGCGGGCAAACACATAAGCCCGCTCGATGATGATCGTCAACGCGAGCACGCCGAGCACGCTGAGCGGATACATAATCCATCCTCCGGTGCGCATCGCCGCGATAAAGCCTGTCCATTCCTGCATGATGGTTCTCCCTGCCGTTGATCAGAAGTACTTGGTTACGCCTCCATAGACGGCGAAATGCGGACCATACTGCGGCGCGCCGACGCCGATGCCCGAGCCGTCGCGCAGCTCGTACACGCGGTTGAATGCGTTGATCACCACCAGACGGACGTCGAACTTGCCGATCATCGGCTCGTTGAAGTGCTGGATCGCGCCGAGGTTGAACTGCGCATAGACGGGCAGGCGGTCGGTATTCGCAAAGCCGCTGCGCAGGCCGGAGCCGACGATGCCGTCGAACGTGAAAGTGGTTTGGTGGAAGTCGTATGCCGCGCCGAACGATGCCGTCACGCGCTGGTCGTGATCGAGAAACACCCAGTGGTTCGAGATGAATGCCAGCTCGTCCGCGTCGAAGTTGAACTGCGCGGAGTTGATGTTCTTACCCTGCGCGCGGCTATAGGCGAGGTTCAGATACGCGGAGAGGTTGTCCTGTTTGTAGTTGGCGGTGAATTCCACACCATACGTTTTGCCGTATTGATAGTTGAACGGCGTGAAGATCAGCGCGGAGCCGAACTGTCCTTCGTCGAGCAAGTCAGTCGATTTCTTGTAGTACGCGTCGAGTCCGAGTGTGACGGCAGGGCCGAGTTTCTGCGTGATACCGAGGTCGAAGTAGTGGCTGCGTTCCGGCTGTACGGGATCGTTCTGGGTTGTCGGACTCTGATTGGTCGTACCGTTGAACTTCGATATCGTCGAGCCGGATACGAGTTCGAACGGCGGTGGCGTGAAGTAGCGCGCGTAGCCGGCGTGCAGTGTCGTCGACGGCGTGAGCGTGTAGACGAGGCCCACGCGCGGGCTCAACTGGCTCGCGCTCGTGTACTCGTCCATGCGGTCGTAGCGCAAGCCATAGTTCAGCGTGAGCCGATCGGTCAGCTTCCATTCGTCCTGGGCGTACAGGCTGTACAGATAGCCGGTCTTGCTGCTGCTGTCCTGGATGTTGACGGGTACGTCAGAAAGCTGGTTGCCGGCCGCATCGGCTGGGAAAACCGACACGCTGTTGTCGAATACCGCGTGCTCCTGCTGCAAGAAGACACCCGCGCGAACCGTGTGACTGTCGCTGATTCGCCAGGTCGTGTCGACCTGCACACCATTGGCCGTGTTGCTATGAAAGTCCTCCGATGCCACGCCGTTGAACATCAGGTCGCCGATCGGATCGGGATTGAACTTCGTGCGCGTATAGCGCGTGAAGAAGGCGACCTGGTAGTCGAGCGCGCCGCCGTTGGTGCCCTGAAGTGCCAGCGCCGCGAAGTTGTTCAGCTCCGATTGCGTTTCGTTAAGTTGCGACGAATCGAACGTGGTGTGGTCGGCGAGCGCGAAGTTCGGCGTCAACCCCGGCGTGTTCGGAATCTCGAACTGGTTGCTGGTCGCGCCGAACAGCAGGCTCACGCGCGTGAGCGGGTTGATCAGATACGACAGATAGCCGAACGCATTGCCCTCGCGCGTGTGATCGTGAATCGCATTGGCGCTTGCAGTCGGATTCTCGATGCCGAGATTGTTCATGCCGAGCGAGCCGCTCAGGTAGTAGCTGAACGGTCCCTCGCTGCCGAACACGTCGGCACTCGTTCTGACGGTCTGATGGCTGCCGCCGAATACGTCGATGGAGCCGCCGTTGCCTGTGTCACCCGATTTGGTGCGGATGTCGACGATTCCAGCCGTGCGGTAGCCGTATTGCGCGGGCAGGGCGCCCGTCAGCAGGTTCATCTGATCGATGATGCGCGTGTCGAGCGACTGGCCGAAGCCGCTGATCGGTTCCGGAATAATGATGCCGTTGATCCGGTATTGCAGGTTGGCGTGCTCGCCGCGCACGTGCACCTGGCCATAGGAGTCGTTGGCGACGCCGGGCGCTTGCAGCAACACCTGATTGAGCGGCGTGTTCGCGCCCGCCGGCATCGTGTCGATATCGGCCTGAGTGAAGCGGTAGACGCTGCTGCCTGTCTCGGGCAGCAAGCCGTTGCGCACGGCGTTCAGACGTCGAGCGTTGACCTGCACGTCCAGTGTGTCGCTCTTTTGCAGTTGCACACTGACGCTCGCCGGGGAGCCGGATTGGGTCGTCGCGATGCTGCTGCCGCTCGCAAAGCCGGTAGCGGTGACGACGACCGCATACGTGCCGGGTGCCACCCCGTCGATCGAGAAATGGCCCGACGTGTCCGAGCTGGACATGTTGACGGAGGCGCCGCTCGCGTCCTGTATCTCGACTTTCGCGTGAGCGACGGGATGTCCCAGAGGATCGGAGACAGTGCCCATCAGTACGGCGTTGCCCGGCGCGCCCCATGCGCCCGAGACGACGGCACAGAACACGATCGCCGCCTGCGCGGTCGTTGTGCGTTTTTTCATTGTTGTTGCTCGCTCTATGGACGATGCGATTGATGAATCGAAAGTGTTCGGCAATGGCTCACCCACCTCGCCCCTGGCTGGCAGGGGAAGGACAGGCGAACTGGAGGTGGACGACGGGCGATGGCAAGCCCGTCGATCAATCAGGACGACGTTTCGATGGGAACGGGAGGCAACCTGGTCATAAGCGGCTATTGAGTATGGACAGTCCGCTCATAGGTCGGACGGATTTTGTCGAGCGTCGCGGTGGGCGCTTCTGAGACAGCGACAGCGCCGGAGCACTGATCTCCAAAAATGTTATAACATAACAATTGTGGTTGGCAAGTCGCAAACTGAACGCGCGCGCCGTCGCGCTGCCGACAAGGCATTTGCCAGCCGCTCACAGAAAAACTTGACACCGTGCATATGCACACATAGACTTGCTTGCATGAACCGCCCTATCTCCTACGACGAATGCAACTGCTTCGCGCTGCGCCAGGCGGCGCGGCACGTCACGCAAGTCTACGAGCGCCATCTCGGCAGCGTGGGGCTGACGGCTGCGCAGTTCACGATCCTGGCAAAGCTCGCGCGCACCCCGAACCTGCCGATGGCGGAGCTCGCCGACGCGATGGTCATGGAGCGCACTACGCTGGTCCGCGCAATGAAGCCGCTGCAGCGCGACGGCCTCGTGCTGGCCGAAGCGGCGGACCACGACAACCGCACGCTGCTGTTCAGCCTGACGGAAAAGGGCGAGACCACATTTGACCAGGCCTCGGTCGCATGGCGCGCCGCGCAGGACGAATTCGAAAAGAAGTTCGGTCGCGCCCGCGCGAAGACGCTGCGCGCGGAGCTGTTCAGCATCACGGACTAGATCGGCACCGGAACCCGCCTCGGCGGGTTTTATAACGCCGTTTCATGTGCATATGCACTAACTAGCAAAGGAAGTGCAGCGAATGGAAGCGCTCTTGGACGACGACTGCTTTGCGATCCGCCAGGCCGCACGTCACGTATCGCAGATCTACGATCGGCATTTGTCGAATGTCGGCCTGACCATCACGCAGTTTTCGCTGCTGGGGCGTCTGAAGCGCACCGGTCCGATGACGATGAAGCAGATCGCCGAAGCCATGCGCATGCAGCGCACCACGCTGGTCCGCACGATCCAGCCGCTGCGCCGCGACGGGCTCGTGTCGAGCGAGGTGCTGGGCGCGGATGCGCGCACGCTGCTGATCTCGCTGACCACCGAAGGTGAACAGCGGCTAGCCGCGGGCCGCGCCCACTGGTACGCCGCCCAAGCCGAGTTCGAGCACCGCTTCGGCGAGGAGCGCGCGGCCGCGCTGCGCAACGAGCTATTTGCCATCACCAAAGATTCGCTTTGACATAAACGCTGAAGGTAGCGGAGGCCGGCGCTCTGCGCCTTTTTTTTCAACCTGAAAAGTGCATACGCACATATCGACATCATGTCCACAACTCCCTCGACCGTCGCGCCCCCGAGCGCGGTACAACCCGCCCGAGCGGCGCGGCGTATCCCGTGGATGCTGCTCGCGGTCCTGTCCGTTCTCGTCGTGCTGGCGCTGGCCACGTCGTACTGGTTTTTCGTCGGCCGCTTCGTCGAGACGACCGATGATGCCTACGTCGGCGGCGACGTCACGGTGATGGCGCCGAAGGTCAACGGCTTCGTCACCGACGTGCTGGTGCGCGACAACGAGTTCGTGCATGCGAACCAGGTGCTCGTGCGTCTCGATGCGCGCGACTACGACGCGCGTCTCGCGCAGGCCAACGCGGAAGTGGAGAGCGCGCAGGCCGCCGTCACCGAGCTCGAAGCGAAGAAATCGCTGCAACTCGCGGCGATCAACGAACAGGCCGCGGAGGTCCGCGCGTCGGGCGCCGAGCTGACGCGCAGCGCGGCCGACCAGATACGCTACCGTGAGCTGGTGAAGGACGACGCGGTGTCGAATCAGGTGGTCGAGAAAGCCGATGCCGATCTGACCAAAGCGCGCGCCGCGGTCGATAAGAGCGGCGCGGCGCTGCTGGCAGCGCAACGCCAGATCGCAGTGCTCGACGCGCAGATCGGCGATGCGAAAGCGCGCATCGCGACCGCACAGGCCGCGCAGCGCGTCGCCGCGTTGAACGTGGAATACACGACGATCCGCTCGCCGATCGACGGCTACGTCGGCAATCGCACCGCGCGCGTCGGTCTGCTCGCGAACACGGGAGTGTCGCTGCTGACCGTCGTGCCCGCGAGCGGCCTGTGGATCGACGCGAACTTCAAGGAAGACCAGCTGCGCAAGATGCGCGCGGGCGACCGCGTCGAGGTCCAGCTCGACGCGTCGAGTACCGCGCTGCACGGCGTGGTCGAAAGCCTTGCGCCCGCGACTGGCGCGACCTTCAGCGTATTGCCCGCGGAAAACGCGACCGGCAACTTCACGAAGATCGTGCAGCGCGTGCCGGTGCGGGTGCGCCTCGACGTGCCGAAGGACATGCAAGGCGTGTTGCGTCCGGGCCTCTCCGCGACGGTGAAAGTGCACGTCGATGCGGGCCATCCGGCCGCGCAAGGATGAACCGATCATGACTCACGATCTCGACAACCCCGCCGACCAGCCGACCCGCACCAAGGTCTTCGCATTCGCGCTGATGTGCGTGGGCTTTTTCATGGCGACGCTCGATATCCAGATCGTCGCGTCGTCGCTGCGCGATATCGGTGGCGGGCTGTCCGCGAGTCAGGATGAACTGTCGTGGGTGCAGACCTCGTATCTGATCGCGGAGATCATCGTGATTCCGATGTCGGGGTGGCTCACGCGCGTGTTCTCGACGCGGTGGCTCTTCACGTTCTCCGCGCTCGGCTTCACGGTGACGAGCATGCTATGCGGCCTCGCATGGGACATCAACTCGATGATCCTGTTTCGCGGGCTGCAAGGCGCGACCGGTGCGGCGATGATTCCGACCGTGTTCACGACCGCGTTCGTGCTGTTTCCCGGCAAGCAGCGTTTGATCGCATCGACGACGATCGGCGCGCTCGCGTCGCTGGCGCCGACGATCGGTCCGGTGATCGGCGGCTGGATCACGTCGCAATGGTCGTGGCACTGGCTGTTCTATCTGAACCTGGTGCCGGGCGTCGCCGTCACGCTGCTGGTGCCGAAGTACGTGCATATCGACAGGGTCGATCTGTCGCTGCTGAAGAAGGGCGACTACATCGGCATCCTGCTGATGTCGGGTTTTCTCGGCTGCCTCGAATACGTGCTCGAAGAAGGGCCGCGCAAGAACTGGTTCGGCGACGACGTGATCGTGCTGTGCGCGTGGGTCGCGGCGATCTGCGGGTTTCTGTTCCTCGTGCATGCGTTCACCGCGAAGGAACCGATCGTCGACCTGCGCGCGCTGGCGTTGCGCAACTTCGGTATCGGCAGTCTGCTGTCGTTCATCACCGGGATCGGCATCTTCTGCACCGTGTTCCTGACACCGGTGTTTCTTGCCCGTGTGCGCGGCTTCGATTCGTTGCAGATCGGCCTCGCGTTGCTGTCCGTCGGCTGTTTTCAGTTGCTCGCGCTTGCCGCGTACTCGACGCTCGCGCGCTTCGTCGACATGCGCATGCTGATGGTGTTCGGCCTCGCGCTGTTTGGCATCGGCTGCTATCTGTACGTGCCGCTGACGAACCAATGGGGCTGGCAGCAGTTGCTGATTCCGCAGGCGTTGCGCGGAATCGGCCAGCAGTTCTGTATTCCGCCGATCGTGACGATGGCGCTCGGCGCGTTGCCGCCGTCGCGGCTACGCTCCGCGAGCGGACTGTTCAATCTGATGCGTAACCTCGGCGGCGCGATCGGCATCGCGGTCAGCAGCACGATGTTGAACGACCGTCTGAACCTTCATTACGAACGGCTCGACGAGCATCTGAACGCGGGCCGTCCGGTCGTCGAATCGATCTTGCAGAAGCAGGCTGAATATCTGTCGGCAGTCGGCGGCAACGTGTTGAATGCCGCGAATGCGGGGCTGGCCCAATTGCACGAGGCACTGATGCGCGAAGCGCTGGTGCTCGCGTTTTCCGACGCATTTCTGGCGGTTGCGCTGTGCTTCGTGGTCGCTTTGCTGAGCGTGCTGTTTTCGCGCCCGTTCGGCCACACCGCGCCCCCGCCCGATGCCCACTAGGAGTCCAACATGAAACGAATGGTGATGAAGTTAGTGGCGAGCGCGGCTCTTTTGACGCTCGCGGCCTGCGCGGTGCAACCGGCCACG
This sequence comes from Paraburkholderia atlantica, assembly GCF_009362785.1. Lineage (GTDB taxonomy): Bacteria > Pseudomonadota > Gammaproteobacteria > Burkholderiales > Burkholderiaceae > Paraburkholderia > Paraburkholderia atlantica. Next base: position 337,939 of record NZ_WHNQ01000004.1, on the reverse strand, counting down.
CACGCCGATTTGCCGCATACGGTGCAGACGCTGGCGCCGGCCGCCTGGAGCGTCGACGCACCGCAAGATAGCGTGAACACCGATGCATGGTGGGCGCAATTCGGCGACCCGGTCATGCATCAGCTGATCGAATCGGTGTTGACCGGCAACCTCGACGTGCAGGCCGCGGCCGAGCGCGTCAAGCAGTCGCAGGATCTGGTGACGCAGAATCGCGCGGCGCTGCTGCCGGAGCTGAATGCGAACGCGGGCGCGTCGACCACGCGGCAGAATACGCCGCCGCCGCTCGGCTACGTGCGCCAGGCCGGCTTCGGCCTCGCCGCGAGCTGGACGCCTGACGTGTTCGGCGGCGAACGACTCGCGGTGCTGGCGTCGCAGGCGCAGGTGTCGGGTAGCGTTGCGGCGCTGAACCAGTTGCGGCTCGCGCTCGCGGCGAACACGGCGGCTGCATACATCGATCTGCGCTGGGCGCAGGCGCAATTGCAGATCCTCGACGACAACGAGCAGATCCGCAGCCGCGCGCTGAAGCTCACGCAGGCGCGCCTGCATTACGGACTGTCGACCCAGCTCGACGTCGCCCGTGCGCAGAATCAGTTGCAGGACTTGCAGGCACAGATTCCGCGCATGCAATCGACGGTCCAGCATCAACTGAGCCTGATCGCCGTGTATTCGGGGCGTACGCCGGAAAGTCTCGATACGCTGCTGCTTTCCAGCGCGCGCGAGATTCCGGTGCCTGCGCAAAGCGCGCCGCAGGTGTTGCCGTCCGACGCGTTGCTGCATCGGCCGGACGTGCGCACCGCTTATGCGCTCGTCGAACAGCGTGCGGCGGAAGTGGGGGTATCGAAGGCCCAGCGCTATCCGCAGTTCAAGATCAACCTGACCAATGGGCTGCTCGCATCGTCGTACCTTGGCATGCCGACGCTGACCGACAATCTGTTCAGCGCCGCGTTGAATGCAACGAGCCCGATCTTCAACGCCGGGCGCATCACCGCGAACATCGACGCGAGCGAGAGCCGCATGCGCGAATCGCAGCTCGGCTTGCAGCAGACGATGCTGCAAGCGCTGAAGGAGGTCGAGGACAATCGCAGCGATCTCGTCAGCGGCGCGGCGCAGGTGCAGCGCCTGGCCGGTGCGCTCGATGCGTCGAATCATGCGCTGCGTCTGTCGACCGAGTTGTACAAGGGCGGCGCGTCGAGCTTCCTCGATGTGCTCGACGCGCAGCAAGCGTATCTGCGCGACTCGGAGTCGTTGAATCAGGCCCGGCGCGAGCACGCGCTTTCGGCGATCGCGCTGTACCGGTCGCTGGGGGGCGGGTGGGAGCAGGGAGAAACGGTGGCGGCGCAGTGACGGCAGCGGGGCGTGTGACGCTGGGTCGTCCAAGCGTCAAGTGGGGGATTCGCGTGGGGGACGTCTGATGTTACTGGAGCGGTGGATGGTGCATGCATTGTGTGCTCGTTCGAGCGCTGCTTCAATGTAACGGATCGTCAAATGTGAGAAGCAAGCGCGCGAGGTCATGTATTCGGCCGGCAAGCGATGGTAAAAGGGCAGTCCTACTCACGATTCAAGGAATCCGTAATCATGAAGATAGCCCTGCATCTTTGGTTCAAGTGCGATCGCGGCGCAGACAGTAGCGATTTGATTGATGTGCGCGGACACCAGTGCTGAGGGAGAGAAGAAAAATGCCTGTTTTCTGCACCTTCACGCTCAATAAGCGCGAGATGTCGAGTTTCGATTGTCCTGGATTTGGTAAGGTCGAAGCGTATTCCGGTCGCGGCGTGGGGCGCGATAATCCTGATGCTGCTTCGATGCCCATGGTCGGCGCTATCCCGCGTGGGACTTACTATCTCGTAGATCGCCAATCGGGTGGCGTTCCGTCGTAAAACTTGCTGGATTCGCGCGGCGCGCCGGTCTGTTCGGGCTGCTGCGCGCACGCCATGCAACGGGCACCGTGGACCCACGGGCAACGCTCCCCGGAACCGATTCCCAATCTTTGCTACATTCTGCACAAGAAGCACATACGCGGCACCCATCGGGATGCGTCCATCAGCGACGCGCATGGACGCGGCACCCATCGGGATGCGTCCACCAGCGACGCGCATGATCGGCAAACCGAAATCTTTCAAGAGGCTCACGATGCGAATTCTGGTAGTAGGGGCGGGCGCGGTAGGCGGTTATTTCGGCGGACGTCTGGTGGCGGGGGGGCAGGACGTGACCTTCCTCGTGCGCGCCGGTCGCGCGGAAAAGCTGCGGCGCGACGGCCTCGTGATCAACAGCCCACGGGGCAATCTCCAGTTGCGCGACGTGAAGACGATACTGGCCGGTGTCGCCAGCGAGCCGTTCGACCTCGTGCTGCTGAGCTGCAAGGCCTACAGTCTCGACGACGCGATCGATTCGTTCACGCCATTCGTCGGCGAAGATACGCTGATCCTGCCGATGCTCAACGGCATGCGCCATATCGAGGTGCTGACCGCGCGCTTCGGCAAGGAGCGCGTGCTCGGCGGCCAGTGCGTGATCGCCGCGACGCTCAATGCGGAGCAGCACATCGTGCATCTGAACGACATGCAGGCGATTACGTTCGGCGAACTCGTGGGCGGCACCTCGGAGCGCACCCAGGCGATCGCCGATGCGATGTCGGGCGCGCAGTTCGACGTCGCGGTCAGCGACAACATCCTGCTGCGCATGTGGGAGAAATGGGTGTTCCTCGCCACTTTGGCCGGGAGTACCTGCTTGATGCGCGGTTCGGTCGGCGATATTCTGGCTGCGCCTGACGGCAGGCGCGTGATCGAGAATCTGCTCGGCGAATGCCGCGCGGTGGCCGAACACAACGGCTTCACGATGGACGCGGACTTCGACGCGCGCGCCATCCAGGTGCTGCTGACGCCGTCACCGCTGACCGCGTCGATGCTGCGCGACGTCGAAAACCGCTCGCACACCGAGGCGGATCATATTCTCGGCGACCTGATCACGCGCGGCGGCGACGCGCAAAAGGGCGAACACGCCCTGTCGCTGCTGCGCATCGCCTATAGTCATCTGAAGACGTACGAAGCGCGCCAGACCCGCACTTCCTGACGGCTCGCCGCGGCCGGCGCGAACGCGGGTCGGGCGAATGGCGCGCCGCGCGCGAGCGCCGCCGCAATCTGACGATCGGAGGTCAAGCATGCCGACTCCCACTGGATCGGTGCCCGCGCTCAGCGCCGCTTCCGCGACCGTGTTCTCGATCGGCATCGTGTTTCTCGGCTACTGGGGCATGTACGAGCCGACCGCCTGGCACAAGGCCGATATCGTGGTCTTCGTGCTCGCGCTGGCCGGCTTCGCGTGCCTCGGCCTCGTGCCTTGGATGGCGACGAGTCCCGTCGAGCCGGAGAACAGCGACTCCCGCGTGCGGATCGCGCGGCATCTGTTTCTAGCGGGCGTGACCTCGATCTGGCTCGCGGTGGCGGTTTCCGTGATCTTCTGAGGTCTCGCGACTACAAAGGCGCGCCGCTTACTCCGGCATCTTCCTGAACGACACCGCAATCCGGTTCCAGCCGTTGATCGCAACGATCAGCAGCGTCAGGTCGCTGATTTCCTGCTCGCTGAAATGCGGCTTCACTGCTTCCCATACCGTATCCGGCACGCGCGTTTGCGCGACCAGCGTCACTGCCTCCGTCCATTCGAGCGCCGCGCGTTCGCGCGCGGTGAAAAACGGCGCTTCGCGCCACGCGGCCACCGTGGCGAGACGCCGTTCGGTTTCGCCGTGCTTGCGCGCATCGGTCACGTGCATGTCGAGGCAGAACGCGCAGCCGTTCAACTGCGACGCGCGAATCCGCACGAGTTCGGCGAGGGTCTTGTCGATCGTGCTTTTGCCGATCGTTTCCTCGAGCGCGAGCATCGCGCGGGTGCCGCTCGGGCAGGCCTTGTAAAAGTCGAGACGTGCTTGCATCAGAGAGTCCTCGTGAATGTGCGAGGGCGTCCAAATGGGCGTCCGTGGAGGTAAGCTTACGTTCGCCACTGGTCGGTCGAAATAACCATTTCGCCGTTATTTGAGGTAACCACCCGAATGGACATTCACATCGCGGTCGAAGGCCATCACGATCTGTCCGGACAGATTTATCGGCAGTTGCGCGCGGGCATTCTCGAAGGGCGGCTTGCCGGCGGCACGCGTCTGCCGTCCACGCGCGATCTCGCGACGCAGCTCGGCGTGTCGCGCAAGACCACGCTCGACGTTTTCGAGCGGCTGCTGTCCGAAGGCTATCTGAGCGCGCGCGCCGGTTCGGGCACCTTCGTCGCCGACGGGCTCGAACGGCTGCCCGCCGAGCGCTCCGCGCAGGCGCGCGCGGCGGCTCGTTCGCGCGAGCGGGACGCGGCGCAGGCGAAGGCCGCGGCACGTGCGCAGCCGCTGTGGGAGCAGATGCCCGACAGTCTGCCGTTGCCGCGGCCGTCGGTGCCGTCGCCGCTCGACTTCATCGGCGGCGCGACCGACAAGTCGCTGTTTCCCTTCGACGTCTGGCGCCGCTGTGTGAATCACGCGCTGCGCGGCCAGGCGCGCAGCCCCGGCACCTATCGCGACGCCGCCGGTGAGCAGCAGCTGCGTCTCGCGATCTCGCGCTACCTTGCCTTCAACCGCGCGGTGTCGAGCAACTGGGAAGACGTGATCGTCACGCAGGGCGCGCAGCACGCGCTCGATCTGATGGCGCGCATCACGCTGCGGCCCGGCGAAATCGTGGCGATCGAAGATCCCGGTTACCCACCCGCGCATGCCTGCTTCACGGTGACGGGCGCGCGCGTGGTGCCGGTTCCGGTCGATAGCGAAGGCCTGATCGTCGGCAAGCTGCCGGACAAGGCACGGCTCGTCTACGTGACGCCTTCGCATCAGTTTCCGCTCGGCATGCCGATGAGCCTCGAGCGTCGCGTCGAACTGCTCGAATGGGCGCAAAAACGCGGCGCGGTCATCATCGAGGACGACTACGACTGCGAGTACCGTTTCGAAGGCCGGCCGATGGAGCCGCTGAAGAGCCTCGATCGCGCCGGTCTGGTCGCCTACGTCGGCACTTTTTCGAAGACGATCTTCCCTGAGTTGCGCATCGGCTACCTGGTGCCGCCGGCGTCGTTGCACGGCCCGCTGCTGAAGGCACGGCAGATCGCCGATTGTCACGGCTGCACGCTGACGCAAACGGCGCTCGCGTCGTTCATGCTCAATGGCGACTTCGCGCGCCATCTACGGCGCATGCACAAGGCTTATGCGGCGCGCCGCGCGGTGCTGCTCGAGCATCTGCAAGGCGACCTCGCGCGCTGGTTCGAACCGATCGTGCCGACTGCCGGCATCCATCTGGCGGCGCGGCTGAAGGGGTCGTTGGCGTCGCTCGGCGAAGAGGCGCTCGTCGCCGCCGCGCGTGAAGCGTCGATCGGCCTCTATGGACTCGCGCCATTTCACCATCGCGTGACACCGCAGCCCGGGCTGATGTTCGGCTATGGCAGCATCGCGGCCGAACATATCGACACGGCGCTGACGGCGCTCGCCGGCATCCTGCCGCGCATCGCACGCTGAAACGGAACTCGCCGCAAGCGCGGCGTGGGCATCGTCAAAGCGTCGGGGTTGCGTTGCTTGACGCGTCAAGCGAAGAAAACGCCCTGATTCAAGGGGCGAAAACATCAGCTCGCTTCGCCACGCCACCTCGAAACCGCCGCCGAAACGAACTGTAACGAGCGTTACTCCTGCATGTTGAAGACCTTGCCGCGCACGTTTTAGCCGCTAAAACAGGTACTAAAACGTGTTGGACCGTTGGTGCCACGCAAAAAACTTCATCGCAATACATAAAAGAGTCGCGCAAATCGCTTTAGCGCTTGTAGAATCCGGCGTTGAAGCGTGCACATACGGTGTGCGCTTCGAGCAATTCACTGACCACAACAGGTAGGAGAAACATGCCGACTTCCGCAAAAAAGGTGGCCAAGAAGGCTGCTGCCCCGGTACCGACCAAGAAGGTTGCTGCAAAGAAAGTTCCTGCGAAGAAAGCCGTCGCAGCCAAGAAGGTCGCCGTGAAGGCGTCTGGCGCACCGACGCCGATCAAGGACACCTTCACGAAGGCCTCGTTGGCAGCTCACATCGCTGAACGTGCTGCAGTGGAACCGAAGACCGCCAAGGCTGTGCTGGCCGCGCTCGAAGACACGATCCTCGGCACGGTGCACAAGAAGGGCGCTGGCGAATTCACGCTGTCGGGTCTTCTGAAGATCGTCGTGCAGGCTGTGCCGGCGAAGAAGAAGCGCTTCGGCAAGGACCCGTTCACGGGCGAAGAGCGCTGGTTCCCGGCCAAGCCGGCAAGCGTGCGCATCAAGGCCCGCGCGCTGAAGAAGCTGAAGGACGCAGCGGCTGCCTAAGCGCGTTGCTCACGCGGCTCACGCGTCGGCATGGCGCGGTTGTGCTTAACCATGCCTGACGTTTGAGCGCGTAAAAAAGCGCCTGCATGCAGGTGATCGAAGTCCCCGTGGATGAAAATCCACGGGGACTTTTTTATGCGCTCGCTTCGTAGCGTTCGTCGAAATCCATTGGCGAAACGGCAGGCGCATTTCTCATAGTGTGCTCCCTGATGGCGCGCGCGCACCTGACTGGCGCATCATGGTCCACGACAGTACGATCAACGCAATTCGACGCCCTGCGGATGTGCCGATAGCGTGCACGTCAACGCGCATCATCACGACATATTCAATGGCATAACGCTTGCTTGATCAAGGTCGAATCCCGAATGCGCAGCGCATTCGCCTTCTATTCGACAAACAAGACTGGGGCTGACATGCGATGCTATGACGAGATGCGCTATCACGACGATGGCGTACGGCCGCATTACGCGCGCTTTGAGCGATGGTTGGACAGCCAGGGCGACGAAGCGATCGCACGCAAGCGCGCGGAAGCGGACCTGCTGTTCAGGCGCGTCGGCATCACGTTCGCGGTGAACGGCGACCTGTCCGGCACCGAGCGGCTGATTCCCTTCGATCTGATTCCGCGCATCATCCCGCGCGGCGAATGGCAGACGCTCGAAGCCGGTTTGCGACAGCGCGTGCGGGCTCTCAATCTGTTTATCCACGACGTCTATCACGATCGCAACATCGTGCGCGCGGGCATCGTGTCGGCCGAGCAGGTCTATACCAACGCGCAGTATCGTCCGGAGATGCAGGGCGTCGACGTGCCGCTCGGTGTTTACGCGCATATCGCGGGTGTCGACGTGGTGCGCGCCGGCGACGAAGGCGAGTTCTACGTACTCGAAGACAATCTGCGTGTGCCGTCGGGCGTGTCGTACATGCTCGAAAACCGCAAGATGATGATGCGGCTCTTCCCCGAACTGTTCGTGCAGAACCGCATCGCGCCGGTCGCGCATTACCCCGATCTGCTGCTCGATACGCTGCGCTCGGTCGCGCCCGAAGGCGTCGATGATCCGGTCGTCGTCGTGCTGACGCCCGGCATGTACAACTCCGCGTATTTCGAGCATACGTTCCTCGCGCAGCAGATGGGCGTCGAGCTGGTCGAAGGCAAGGATCTGTTCGTCGACGACAACTACGTGTTCATGCGCACCACGCAGGGACCGAAGCGCGTCGACGTGATCTACCGGCGCGTCGACGACGACTTTCTCGATCCGCTCGCGTTTCGCGCCGATTCCGCGCTCGGCGTACCGGGTCTGCTGACCGCGTATCGCGCCGGCCGCGTCGCGCTCGCGAACGCGATGGGCACCGGCATCGCCGACGACAAATCGATCTACCCGTACGTGCCCGACATGATCGAGTTCTATCTCGGCGAAAAGCCGATTCTGAACAACGTGCCGACCTATCAGTGCCGCAAGCCCGAGGATCTCGCCTATACGCTCGCGCATCTGCCGGAGTTGGTGGTCAAGGAAGTGCACGGCGCGGGCGGCTACGGGATGCTGGTCGGCCCGGCCTCGACGAAGGCCGAGGTCGAGGCCTTCCGCGAGCGGCTGATCGCGCGTCCGGCTGGTTATATCGCACAGCCCACTCTAGCGCTGTCCGCGTGTCCGACCTTCGTCGAAGCGGGCATCGCGCCGCGCCATATCGACCTGCGGCCGTTCGTGCTATCGGGCAAGTCCACCACGATGGTGGCGGGCGGCCTCACACGCGTTGCTCTGCAGGAGGGCTCGCTCGTCGTCAATTCATCGCAGGGAGGCGGAACCAAGGATACCTGGATGGTCGACTGATGCGCCGCAAGCGGCACGCAATGCGCGATGCGCCGCCGTCGCTCAACGGATAACCAGCGCGGACTTTCGTCGCTGACGAAGGTCTCGCGCGTTCAGATCACAGACATGGAACGCCGTCATGCTTAGCCGAACCGCCGATCACCTCTTCTGGATGGCCCGCTATATGGAGCGCGCGGAGAACACCGCGCGCATGCTCGACATCAACCTGAAGGCGCAACTGCTGCCGCAGACGGCCGAACAGGAGGCGCGCGCGCAGCGCTCGGTGCTGCGCATCTCCGAGCTCGAAAGCGCCTTCGCGCAGCGTTACGACGAACCGACGCGCGACCACGTGCTCGACTTCATGGTCGCCGACGCGAGCAATCCGTCGAGCATTCATTCATGCCTGCAGGCCGCGCGTGAAAACGCCCGCGCGGTGCGCGGCACGCTGACGACCGAGTGGTGGGAAACCATCAACGACACGTGGCTCGAATTCAACGAGCGGCTCGCGAGCGGGCAGGCCGCGAGCAGTCCGGGCTCGTTGTTCGAATGGGTCAAGTTCCGCTCGCATCTGTCGCGGGGCGTCACGATCGGCACCGCGCTGCAGGACGACGCGTTCTTCTTCACGCAGCTCGGCACGTATCTGGAGCGCGCCGACAACACCGCGCGGATTCTCGATGTGCGTTTCGCGAACGTCGAGCCGAATTCGCGCGACGCCGCGCGCCAGCTCGAGGACTTCTATTACTGGACCTCGATCCTGAGCTCGGTGTCGGCGCTCGAAATCTATCGCAAGGTGTATCGCGACGTCGTGACGCCGGCGCGCGTCGTCGAACTGATGATCCTCAATCAGCAGATGCCGCGCTCGCTGCTCGCCTCGCTCGACGGCGTGTGCACCAATCTCGCGATGCTGCGCACGTCAGGCTCGAACCAGTGCGAGCGCTTCGCCGGCAAGCTGCGCGCCGAGCTGCTGTATGCCGACATCCGGCAGATATTCGAAAGCGGTTTGCACGGCTATCTGACGCAGTTCCTCGCTCGCGTGTTCGAGCTGGGCAACCTGGTGGCGCGTACTTATCTGATGCTGCCAGTGGCCTGACGGAGTTTTCTCATGTATCTGACGATCCGCCACGACACCTCTTACCGCTACGAAGCGACGGTTCATTATTCGATCCAGCAGTTGCGCCTGACGCCCACGAGCGGCACGGGGCAGACCGTGCGGCGCTGGAGCATCGACGCGCCGGGCAAGCTCGACGCCACGCTCGACGCCTACGGCAACGTGCTGCATACGCTCGTCATCAACAAGCCGCACGACGAGATTCATCTGCGCGTGTCGGGCGAGGTGGACACGATGCCGCTCGTCGACGGCGTGCTGCGCGATCCGCCCGGCCCGATTCCGCTCGAGCATTTCACCTGCGCGACGCGTCTGACCGAAGCCGATGGCGCGATCCGCGAACTGGCGGAGTCGGTGGCGAGTCTTGCGAGCCCGGCAAGCCTGATCACGCTTGCCGAGCAGATCGTGCAGCGGGTGCAGTACCGGCCCGGCGTGACCGAGGTCACCAGCACGGCCGCCGAGGCGCTCGCGCTCGGCAACGGCGTGTGCCAGGACCATGCGCATCTGATGCTCGCGTGCTGCCGCGCGCGCGGCGTGCCGGCGCGCTACGTCAGCGGTTATATCGAACCCGGCGACGTGCCGCATGGCGCGAGTCATGCATGGGTCGACGTTTGGCTCGAAGACAAAGGCTGGATTTCGCTCGACGTCACGCATGCCGGGTTTGCCAGCGAGATCTATTGCCGGCTCGCTGTCGCGCGCGATTATGAGGCGGCGGCACCGGTGCGCGGCCGACGCATCGGCGGGCTCGAAGAGGAGCTTCACGTGGCGGTGGCGGTCAGTACGCAGATGTCGCAGTAGCCGCGTTGCAACGCTAAAGGCCGCAAAAATGGCCACCAAAAAGTCCGTAAACACGGATAAAAGGCGCCTGTGCGCCGCATTACAATAGCCTCGTTCCCTCGCGTTCCGCGGATTCCTTATGACTTACTGCGTGGCGATGGCCGTCAACGACGGCCTCGTATTCCTGTCCGATACGCGTACCAATGCGGGCGTGGATCACATCAGTACCGCGCGCAAGATGTCGGTGTTCGAGCAGCCCGGCGAACGCATGCTGGTGCTGCTCGGCGCCGGCAATCTGTCGATCACCCAGGCGGTGCTGCACGAGTTGTCCGAGCCCGCCGATGCCAGCGAGCCGACGCTGTGGAGCGTGCCGACGATGGCCGACGCCGCGCGCGTGGTCGGCAGCGCGGTGCGCCGCGTGCACGAGCGCGAGGCCGCGGCGCTGCAGAAGTTCGGCGTCGACTTCAATTGCAGCTTCATTCTCGGCGGGCAGATCGCGGGCAACCGCATGCGGCTTTTCATGATCTACGCGGCGGGCAATTTCATCGAGGCGTCGGCGGTGAATCCGTATTTTCAGATCGGCGAGGCCAAGTATGGCAAGCCGATCATCGACCGCGTGCTGACGCCGTCCACACCGCTCGACGAGGCCGCGAAGTGCGCGCTGATCTCGATGGACTCGACGCTGCGCTCGAACCTGTCGGTGGGCTTGCCGCTCGATCTGCTGGTGTACGAGAAGGATGCGCTGCGCGTTACGCGATTCGTGTCGATCGATCGCGACAACGCGTACTTCGACATGATTCACCGCACGTGGGGCGAGCGTTTGCGCCAGGTGTTCGCCGAGATTCCCGATCCGGACTGGCAGCAGTCGCTGGATGCGCCGTCGCCGCATCCGGAGCGCGCGCTGGTGCTGTATCGCGCGCCGGTCGGCGCCGATGGCGTCGAGCATGAGCAGGATGTGGCGCCCGCGCAGATTCTCGCGCAAGCCGACAAGGGCAAGGCGCAGCGACGCTAGCTGCGCACCGAAACCTCAGGACGAAAAAAAACCAGCCATCGGCATTGCCTCTGGCTGGTTTTTGATAACGCGGCTCGTCAGCCGCGTATCAGGTCCGACTCGAAGTTCGATTAGAACTTGTGACGGATACCCAGGCTGACCATGACCTGGTTGTTGGTGCTCGACTGGTTGCCGTACGAACCGATCGAAGCCGTTGCCGACACGAGGCCGCCGCCAGGCGTACGCTGGTTGCCGCTTGCGTGCTGCCATGCGGCAACCGTGTACACGTCGGTGCGCTTCGAGAGGTTGTAATCGCCGCCCAGCGAAACCTGGTTGTACGTCGCGCTTGCGTCGCCCGAGCCGTGCGTGTACGCATAGCCGAGACCGATCAGCGCTGCCGGCGTGAGCTGGTAGCCCAGGTACGCGCGGCCGACGTTGAACTTCTGCGTCGTCGCGAAGCCCGAGTTCGCGTCCGGACGGTACTGTGCGTTGCTGTACGACAGGTTACCCGTCCACGGGCCCGTCACGTACTGAACCGCAGCCGATGCGATGCCGATCGACTTCGATGCAGCGTAAGCCGAGTTGATGCCGGCGAAGGTCGGGAAGTTGGAGTCAAACGTGGCGCCCGGCGCTGCCGTACCTGCCCAGCCGCCAGCAGCCGTACGCGCAGCCACCGAATTCGCATTGCTTGCGTGCAGGTAGCCAGCAGCGACGCTGAACGGACCCGTTGCATACGTTGCCGCGCCCGACCACGTCTGGCCCGAACCCGTCGCGCCTGCGACGCCGCCCAGAGCATACAGACCTTCGATCTGGAAGCCCGACCAGACCGGCGACACGTACTTCAACGAGTTGATGACGCGGAAGCTGTTGTCGTTGTTGTCGACGTCGCCCGGCGTAGCGAACGTGCTACCGAAGTAGTTGTCGCCCGTCAGCGGCTGGACCATGTCGACCAGCGGGTCGTACTGACGACCAGCCGTGAACGTGCCCCAGACGTCGCCCGTCAAACCGACGTAAGCCTGACGACCGAACATCGAGCCACCTTGCTGCAGCTTGCCGGTGTTGATGTCAAAGCCGTTTTCCAACTGGAAAATTGCCTTCAGGCCACCGCCCAGGTCTTCCGTGCCCTTCAGGCCGAAACGGTTACCTTGGATGTTGCCGCCAAACAGTTGAACGAGGCTGCCGCCGTGCGGCGTAGCGTTGTTCACGTACTGGATCGATTCATCCAGCACGCCATACAGGGTCACGCTGCTTTGCGCGTGTGCGACACCGGCGACGCCGAGGAGCGCCAGCGAGAGGGTAGACAGTGCGATTCGTTTCATCCATTTCTCCACGCAGATGATTGTTCGTTGTTGCGGAAAGCAGAATAGCTCAGCGCATCCGCCGGGTAGAAACGGAAAAAAAAGAGTGTCGCCAAAAACTGACAATCGATGCAAACCCTTGTATTTAAAGCCCATCAACGATTATTTCTATTTGCGCAACATTTATTGGTCTGATGCGCATTATTGTTGATTTGTTGATAGTGACCGGGGGACTTAACGCACTTTCGGCATCGTTTTGCATGCTAAATGTAATCTAGTCGTCTACACGTCCGCTCGACTTTGTAGTGAAAACATAAAAGAAATAGTCGGCGAAATGACTAGCCAGGCTGGACAGAAGAAGCGCGTTGTGTCCAAGCGCCATCGAGTGGTTTGACGGCGCAACACATTTCAGCGCCTATCGGCGCCACGGCGCGCCATGGCCGCGGCCGTGAGTCCCGCGGCGGCCGCGAGCAGCACCGAGGTCCACGGGTTGCGTCGCACGTAGCGGTCGGCGGCCGTCGCCTGGCGGCGTGCTTCGACGATGGCCGACGCCGCGAGACGGGTGGCTTGCGCTTCGACGTCGAGCACCTTGCGCGTAACGTCCACCGCGGTCTCATGCGCGGAGCGCGTTTTCGCGGCCACGCCGATCCCTGACGGCGGCAGCGGCGCGGTCGTTTGGCTGGCAACACGCACAGCCGTGCGAGCCGACGAAACGGCGTTCCCCGCGACGGTCGATGCCGCCAGCACCGACGCAAGCTTCGCGCGGCTGCCCGGCGGCGCTTCCCCCTGCATGCCCCAGCCGCCGCGCGGATCGTGCAGCCTGCCGCGCGCCGCCGAGAACTCCGCGCCGAGCAGCAGCACCAGCGCCGAGAAGTACAGCCACATCAGCAGCACCGCGAGCGAGCCGGCCGCGCCGAACGCGCTGGCCATTCCCGCATGCGCGAGATAGAGCGCGAACAGCTTTCTGCCGCCCGTGAACAGCACGGCCGCGACGACGCCGCCCACCAGCGCATCGCGCCACAGCACCCGAGCGTCGGGCAGGAACTTCAGCAGTGCGGCGAATGCGAACATCAGCACGAGCAGCCCGACGCCGAGCTGCAGCAGATTGCCGATCACGACATAGGGCGAGTCGCCCCACAGCCACTCGCCGATAAAGGCGATGACCGTATCGAGCACCAGCGATACGATCAGCAGGAACGCGACGCCGAGCACGAGTCCGAACGAAATCAGCCGTACCCGCACGAGCGCGAGCCAGCTGGCCGTGCGCGGCCCGGTGTAGGGCCACACTATATTGAGCGCGCTGTTCAGCGACGAGAACGTCGCCGACGCGCCGATCGCCAGCAGCGAGAACGAAATGATCGTCGCGATGCCCCCTTTGGCGCCCGCGTGATGCGCGTTCTCGACGATCGTCTGCACGCCGGCTGCGGCCTGGTCGCCGATCAGGCCGTTGATGTGGCCGAACAGCTCGCCGCGCGCGGCCGCCGGGCCGAAGAACCAGCCGGCCACCGCGATCACCATCACGAGCGTCGGCGCGAGCGAAAACGCCGCATAGAACGCGATGCTCGCCGCCATCTCCAGGCAGCGGTTCTCCGTGAATTGCCGCAGTGCGCCCATCGCCCAATTGGCCTGGTGACGCGCGGCCTGCTGGAGGTTCTCGCGAGAAAGGGTATCGATGTCCATGATCGTGTCTGAATCGTGACGGCGCTTTCACGGTGTTTGCCTTGTCGCTTTTCGCAAACCTCGTGCCCGTCACTATACAAGTTAAGCGGCGGGCTTCACGGCCTGTTTTCATGGCCTGCTTCGATGGCCCGTTTCGCGGCCGCCCGCGCGTACCGCTAGAATGCAGCGGGTTAATGTCATCTTTCCGCTCATCATGCATTCGCACGAACTGGTACAGCAACTGGACGTCATCGAGCGCGACCAGTGGCGCGCGCATTTGTCCGCGCATGTCATCGAACAATTGCCGGCGCACGGAATCACGGTGTTCGCCGTCACCGACGACGCCTCCGACACCGCCGCATTCAGCGCGCGCTATGGCTTCGGCCTCGAAGACTGCGCGAACACGATCGTGATCCGCTATAAGAAAGACGGTGGCGAGCACTTCGCGGCGCTGGTGTCGCTCGGCTCGCGGCGGCTCGACATCAACGGCGCGGTGAAGGCCGAACTCGGCGCGCAGCGGCTGTCATTCGCGAAGCGCGAGGCGGCGGTCGAGCATAGCCGGATGGAGTTCGGCGGCATTACCGCCTTCGGTCTGCCGGCCGACTGGCGCGTCCTGGTCGACGCCGCGGTGATGGAGCGCACGCAGATCGTGATGGGCGCCGGCGTGCGCGCGGCCAAGCTGCTGATGTCGCCCGACGTGCTGCGGCAATGGCCGCGCTGCGAGGTGGCGGCGCTGACGCTGCCGGCGGACTGAAACCCGCAACCTTGGAGTAGCACTGAAGTTTTCCGCCGTCGCGCCGTTAATCCCGACAACGACATGAAACGTTTGCGGCTGTCCGCTCGCGCGGACAACCGCAAACCACGACAAGGGATACGGAAGATGGAACGGTTTCGCCTGAAAGTGCGACTGTGGCTCGCACTCGCGGTGATGTGCATGGGGATTCTGGCGATCGGCCTGTGGGGCGCATACAAAACGCGCGACACGATGATCGCCGATCGCGAGGGCGAGCTGAAAAACGTGGTCAGCATCGCATACAGCGTGCTCGATCGCTATAACGCGCTCGCCACGGCCGGCACGATGCCGCTCGCCGACGCGCAGCGCGCCGCGATGGACGACCTGCGCGCAATGCGCTACGACGGTGCCGGCGGCTATCTCGTGCTCGAAGACAGCCGCGCGCACGTGCTGATGCATGCCACGCGCGCCGACCTCGTCGGCAAGGACATGAGCACCGTCACCGATCCTGACGGCCGTCATGTGTTCAAGGAAGGTTCCGAACAGACTCAGCGCGAAGGCGAGGCATTCGTCCATCTGATGTTCCCGAAGCCCGGCACCAACCAGCTCGCGCCGAAGAGCAACTACATGCGCCTTTACAAGCCGTGGGACTGGACCATCGTCACCGGCGTGTTCACGGACGACATCGAGGCGGTGTTCTACCGCACCCTCGCGCAATACGTGATCGCGGCGCTGGTGCTGTGCGCGCTCGTGTCGCTGGTGATCGGCGTGATCGTGCGCAGCATTCTGCGTCAGCTTGGCGGCGAACCGGCGTACGCGGTGCAGATCGCGTCGCGTATCGCGGACGGCGACCTCGACGTGATCGTCGATACGAAGACCGGCGACAGTACCAGTCTGCTCGCCGCGATGAAACGGATGCAGCAGCGTCTCGCGCAGGCGATCGAGCAGATTCGCAGCGGCGCGACGCTGATTTCGTCGGTATCGAACGAGATCGCCGCGGGCAATTCGGACCTGTCGCGCCGCACCGAGCAGCAGGCGGCCGCGCTCGGCGAGACCGCGTCGAGCATGGAGCAGATCACCGCGACCGTGCGTCAGAACGCCGACAACGCGAAGCAGGCGAGCCAGCTCGCGCACAACGCGTCGGAAACCGCGGCGCGCGGCGGCGCGGTGGTCGGTCAGGTGATCGACACGATGCGCGGGATTTCACAGTCGTCGCATCGGATCGGCGACATCATCGGCGTGATCGAAGGGATTGCGTTTCAGACCAATATTCTCGCGTTGAACGCGGCCGTCGAGGCGGCGCGCGCGGGCGAGGAGGGCCGCGGTTTCGCGGTGGTCGCGGGCGAAGTGCGTACGCTCGCGCAACGCAGCGCGGCTGCCGCTAAGGAAATCAAGGCGCTGATCGAGGAATCGGCCGCGCAGATCGCGGGCGGTTCGGAGCACGTCGGACGCGCGGGCGACACGATGCAGGAAGTCGTGCAGGCGGTACGTCGTGTCAACGACATCATGGGCGAGATCAGCGCGGCGTCGGTCGAGCAGACCTCGGGCATCGAGCAGGTCAACATCGCGGTCGCGAGCATGGATCAGACGACGCAGCAGAATGCGGCGCTCGTAGAGGAAGCGAGCGCGTCGGCCGATGTGCTGAAGACGCAGACCGGGCAATTGTCGGCGGCGATCGCGGTGTTCAAGTTGCCGGAGCAGCGCTAAAGCGCCAGGCCGCGTTGTCGATGCACGCGCGAGCATTCACCGCACGCGCGCTCGCAACGCGCTGCGTGTCTCACGCGAAGCCGATTCCCGCGCGGCTCAACAATTGGCGGTTGCGCTCCGACAGGTTCTGCATCCGCAACTCTTTGCCCGCCTTGCGATAGCGTTCGGCCAGCCCCTGCAACGCGGCGAGCGCCGAATGATCGGCGAGCAGCAGATGACTGCAATCGACGGTCACGCTCGCCGGGTCGCGCGCGGGATCGAACAGCTCGTGAAAACGCGCCGTCGACGCGAAAAACAGCGTGCCGCGCGGCACATAGGTCTTATGGCCCGCGCGATCCTCCGCGTGCGCGTGAATTTCGCGCGCATGCTGCCACGCGAAGTCGAGCGCGGCGATCACGATGCCGCACATCACCGCGACCGCGAGATCGGCAAACACGGTAATGACCGTGACCGCGACGATCACGAGCGCGTCGTTGCGCGGCACCTTGCCGAGCACGCGCAGCGAGCCCCACGCGAAGGTCTGCTGCGCGACCACGAACATCACGCCGACCAGCGCCGCGAGCGGAATCCGCTCGATCAGCGGCGACAGGAACAGGATGTACAGCAGGATCATCACGCCGCTGACGATTCCCGACAGCCGCAAACGTCCCCCCGAATTCAGGTTGATCATGGTCTGGCCGATCATCGCGCAACCGCCCATGCCGCCGAACAGTCCCGAGGCGATATTCGCCGCGCCGAGCGCGACGCATTCGCGATTCGGCTGACCGCGCGTTTCGGTGATTTCGTCGGTCAGGTTGAAGGTCAGCAGCGTTTCGAGCAGACCGACGATCGCGATCAGCACCGCGTACGGCAGGATGATGCGCAGCGTTTCGAGATCGAGCGGCACGTCGGGCAGATGCAGCGTCGGCAGATTGCCGGCGATATGCGCCATATCGCCGAGCGTGCGCGTCGGCAGATGCAGCAGTTGCGTGAAAAGGCCGATGCCGACAATGGCGACGAGCGCCGGCGGCGCGGCGCGCGTGAGCCGCGGCAGCAGATAGACGATCGCCATCGTCAGCGCGACCAGCGCGCACATCGTCGCGAGCGCGCTGCCGTGCAGCCATGCTTCGCCGTGCGGCGTGGCCGTCTTGAAGTGCGCGAGCTGCGCGGTCGCGATGACGATCGCCAGTCCGTTGACGAAGCCGAGCATCACCGGATGCGGGACCATGCGGATCAGTTTGCCGAGCCGCAGTACGCCGAACAGCATCATCAGCAGGCCGCTCAGAATCACGGTCGCGAGCAGATACTGCGCGCCGTGCTCGACGACGAGCGCGACGATCACGACGGCCATCGAGCCCGCCGCGCCCGAAATCATGCCGGGACGTCCGCCGAATAGCGCGGTGATAGTGCAGATGAAGAATGCGCCGTACAGACCCATCAACGGATTCAGATGGGCGACGAGCGCAAAGGCGATGCATTCGGGCACCAGCGCGAACGACGAGGTCAGGCCTGCGAGCACATTGCTGCGAATGCCGGACAGCCAGGCGGGCCGACCGGAAGCGGGACTAGCGATGATCATGTTTTTCGAGGTGGCGCGCGAGCGCAATGCTGAGGCCCGCATGGGCTGCGCTGAACGGGTTTGGCAACGCGCGCGGCTGCGCGAAGGATGCGTCCGCGGGGCGCGGACGGTTTGCGAAAGGCGTGGATTTTACCGTAGCGCGATGAATGGCGCCGGGGAAGCGGGCGGGAACGCGATGGCTTGAACGCGCGGCGCGGATCTGTCGTGCATTCGCGCGGCGCGCGCGCACCACAAATCCGCATGAGCGGAGGCTCCGCTCAGATACTCAGATAGTCAGCCTGGACACCTTCGTGCCTTCGAGCGACACCCCGGCCATCAAACCGCCATTGGTCAGCACGAAAGCCTGCACTGGGCTCGTCGCGGTCGATGAATCGACCGCGCCATTCGCGCCGACCTTCAGCACGGCGACGGTCGCGTTTGCGCCGACCGCCCAGCCCTGGCTGTGCATGAATTCGTCGAGCGCTTCCTGCGTCATGAACAGAAACACGAGCGCCTTCGACTGGGCGCCGATCTGCAAGCCGAATGAGCCTGCGACCGTGCTGAAGTAGCCGACCGTACGGCCGCCGATGCGCATCGCCCCTTCACCATACTGTGCGCCGACCCAGAAGCCGGCCGAGATCACTGACGGGAACACCAGCACGCCGCGCGCTTTCGCAACGAGGTCGCGCGAACCGTCGACGTTTTCGTAGAGACGTGCGAGCGTCGAGTCGACGCCCGCGTTGATCGTGTCGCGCTTGCCGGCATTGGCCGATGGTGATGCGTTCGAGGACGGCGAAGTCGTCGTGCAACCGGTGAGGCTCAGGCCTGCGACGGCCAATGCAGCGCTGCCGGTCATGATGAATTGTCGTCTGCGCATGACTGTTTTCCTTTGCGTTTCTCACGCATGTTGTACGTTATGGAAGAGTGCGGCGAATTGCCTGCCTTGCTTTGCTTTGTTCTCATTTGCGTACGAGAGGTTCCGTGCGCGCGACGATTGTCGTTGAGCGGGCATGCCGCGACGTGCGACGCACGCATCGCGGGCATCTACAGCCGACAAGGTAGCAGGGAGCGTGCCCAAGCGCCGCGCCGCCTTGCGCCAGGGCGTCGCGGCCATTTGCAGTTCGCAGTTTCGCGCGGCTTGCTGTTGCGCGTCGTCGCTACACCGTTGGGCGAATGTTCTGGTTATGGCGAAACAGGTTGTGCGGATCGTAGCGGTTTTTCAGGGCGACGAGGCGCTCATAGTTCGGCCCATAAGCATCCGCGATGCGGCCGCCTTCTTCCTCCGTCATGAAGTTGACGTACACGCTGCCTAGCGCGAACGGGCGCGACGCATTGAAAAAGTCGCGCGCCCATGCGACGCAGCGCTCGTCGTCGCGCGCGTCGTCCCAGCGGCCGTGCACGTTCATCCCGTAGAGCGTCTCGCGGGCCGGGTAAGCGGTCGCGTCGACCGCGACGCGCTGCGTTTGCGCGCCGATCAGCCCGAAGAAAATTTCGCATTGCGCGGACGGCAGCGTGTCGATCGCGCGGATCAGCGCGTCGATCAGACCATCGTCGATGGTGCCGAGGTTGTGCGACTTCCAGTAGTTGCGCGCGCCTGGCGTGAGCAGCGGATCAAAGGCCTGTTGCCACATTTCATAGGGCATCGGACCAAGATGTTCGCCGAGCGGCTTGCCGAAGCCGCGCACGGCTTCCACCGCGGCTGGGCCTTTGTCGACCGGCCCGTTGTAGCACATCGCGAACACCAGCACGGGTTTGCCGTGCACCTCGGGCGGCAGGAAGGGCAGCGGCGGCGCGAGCCGCGCGACGGCCCATACGGCGAGCTCGTCGGGCATCGTGGGCGTGGCGTCGCGGTATTTGATCAGTGCTTCCTTCGCGTCGGCGAGCGGCAACACGACAAGGCCGCCATAGACGAGCGGGCCGACCTCATGCAGCGCGAACTCGAATAGCGTAACGACGCCGAAATTGCCGCCGCCGCCGCGAATCGCCCAGAACAGATCGTCGTGCGAGGTCGCGCTCACGTGGCGCAGCTCACCGTCGGCGGTGACGATGTCGGCCGCGACGAGGTTGTCGATCGTCATGCCGTAGCGGCGGCTCAGCCAGCCGAAACCGCCGCCGAGCGTCAGACCCGCGACGCCGGTCGTCGAGTTGATGCCGAGTGGCGTCGCGAGTCCGAATGCCTGCGCTTCGTGATCGAAATCATGCAGCGTCGCGCCAGGTTCGACATACGCGCGCCGTGCTTGCGGGTCGATACGCACCGATTTCATCGTGGATAGATCGAGCACGAGGCCATCGTCGCACACAGCGCTGCCGCCAATGTTGTGACCGCCGCCGCGAATGGCGAGCGGCAGGCCGTTGTCGCGCGCGAAAGCGACGCCGCTGCGCACGTCGGCAACACCTGCGCAGCGCAGGATCATCGCGGGTGTACGGTCGATCATCGCGTTCCAGATGCTGCGCGCCGCGTCGAAGCCCGGCGTGTCGGGCAGCAGAAGCTGGCCGCGCAATGTGGATTTGAATTCGTCGACGGCGCTGCTGGAGATAGTAACCATGTTGTACCTCGTCGGTGAGGGGAGGGCGCTCGCAGAACACTGCTCGGCAGACCAAACAAAATGCGGGCGTGAATGAAAGCGGATTGAGAGATTCGGCTGCGTGCAGTAAACGGGGCGGCGCGTCGAAGTCAAACAAAGGTTTACCCGCGTATGGAGGCAATCCCGCGCAGGGGCTCGCGGGGACAGGCGTTTGCGGGCCGCGCAACGACGATACGCGGCGGTAGCGCCGAAGATGGTGGGAATGCTCCGGGAAAAGCGCGCGCGCCGATGTGTTGGTTATCTGACGCGCTGGTGGTTGCGCCACGACACTTTGGATACCGCGTGGGTCGCGATCGTGTGCGGCTGAGGCGCACGTTCGACGACTGTGCGAGGCAGCGCGCATCGCCACATCGCTTTTTGCGACGCACACGCGTTATGCAACGACGCGTAATGTTTCGCGTGCGCATTTCGGTGATTTTCATTGCGTTGTCTATTGGATTGCTCTCATTCCGATTTTTGAATTTTCATTTTTATGTGCGAATGGCCACATGAATAAAACGGACGATGTTAAATAGACTGAATTCGTAAGATCAAACCAAATGTTAATTTTCTTTTTGTCGGTTCAATTGTGTCGCGGGTGATAGTTTTGGCTTCCCGTCTGAAGAATCTGGATTAGCGGATTTGACGGACGCATCGTCGTTTCCCCCTGCCTGGCAAGCCGCATCGCCAATATCGCATTGCGTGGTCTAACGCACGGTCGCGCGATTGCACTGCGAATAACTTCAACGTCCATCAAGCCTCGCTGTGCGGCTCTCACGATCACGTGCGCGCACGGCCAGCCCATTCTCTCGAAGCACGCCAAATCGGACCGGGGATTTTCCGTGAGAGAAGTATTTAGTGCGAGCGCATTTTAATTCGCATAAGGCGAAGTTGCGCAAAGGCTTTGACTTTCGTTTTTTTGACGAGCGGATATTCACTCGTTAATTGGACCGGTCGCTCAGGGGAAATAATTAGGAGGGTGAAATGAAAAAGCAAAACGGGGACGCGTGGATACTTGGCACGCGGCGGGCGGCTTTGGCGGTCGCTGTCAGTCTTTATGCGGCGATGGCGGGTGCGCAGACGAATTCGGGGAGCACCGCCGCGCCGGCAACCAATCCTGGAGTGATGGTGCTCGCTGAAGCGAGCGTGCACGGCGGATGTCCGTCGGGCGGCGGGCCGGGCTGCACGTCGCAGGGATTCGGACAGCTCGGGGCGGGCGCCCTTGGCATCGCGGCGGCGGGGCTCGGCCCGACGTCGTCGACCGGTTCGTCGGCGGGCAACGGAACGTCGTCGACGGGCGCGGGCAGCAGTGGCGGAAATAGTTCGGCTAATTCCGGCACGGGAGGGGTGGGCTCGGGAGGTACCGGCGGCAACAACGGCAATGGCGGATCTGGCGACAACGGTAACGGTGGCGCTGGAAGCGGTGGCGATGGCTCGGGGAATGGCGGCACGGGCGGCGATGGCGGCAACAATGGTGGCGGTGATAACGGCGGGGATGGTGGGGACGGTGGTGGTGGGCATGGGCATGGACATGGCCATGGCGGTGATGGCGGTCATGGTCATGGCCATGGTGGCGATGGTGACGGCGACGGCGGTCATGGCCACGGCCACGGTGGTGATGGTGACGGCGATGGCGGTCATGGTCATGGCCATGGTGGTGATGGTGACGGCGATGGCGGTCATGGTCATGGCCATGGTGGCGATGGTGACGGCGATGGCGGTCATGGACATGGCCACGGTGGCGATGGTGACGGCGACGGTGGTCATGGTCACGGCCACGATGGCAATGGTGACGGCGATGGCGGTCATGGCCATGGTGGCGATGGTGACGGCGATGGCGGTCATGGACATGGCCATGGTGGTGATGGCGACGGCGACGGTGGTCATGGACATGCCCACGGCGGCGATGGCGACGGCGACGGTGGTCATGGACATGGCCACGGCGGTGATGGCGAAGGCGACGGTGGTCATGGGCACGGCCACGGCGGTGATGGCGAAGGCGACGGTGGTCATGGGCACGGCCACGGCGGTGATGGCGACGGCGACGGTGGTCATGGGCACGGCCACGGCGGTGATGGCGACGGCGACGGCGGTCATGGTCACGGCCACGGTGGTGACGGTGACGGCGACGGCGGTCATGGCCACGGCCACGGTGGTGACGGTGACGGCGATGGCGGTCATGGCCACGGCCACGGTGGTGACGGTGACGGCGATGGCGGTCATGGCCACGGCCACGGTGGTGATGGTGACGGCGATGGCGGTCATGGCCACGGCCACGGTGGTGATGGTGACGGCGATGGCGGACATGGTCACGGCCACGGTGGTGATGGTGACGGCGATGGCGGACATGGTCACGGCCACGGTGGCGATGGTGACGGTGGTCATGGACATGGCCACGGTGGTGACGGCAGTCACGGCGAAAGCGGTCATGGCGAAAGCGGTCACGGCGACAGCGGTCATGGTGACGGTGGCCATGGCGATGCTGGCCACGGTAGCAGCGGTGGCGAAGGCAAAGGCGGTTCCGGTAACGGCGGCCATGGTGGCGAAGGCGGCGGCCAGGGCAGCGGAGGCTCTGGACATGGCGGCCATGGCGGCCATGGCGGTGAAGGCGGTGGCGGCCAGGGCAGCGGCGGTTTCGGACACGGTGGCCATGGCGGCGAAGGCGGCGGCCAGGGCAGCGGCGGCTCTGGACATGGTGGCCATGGCGGTGAAGGCGGCGGCCAAGGCAACGGCGGTTCCGGCAACGGTGGCCATGGCGGTGAAGGCGGTGGCCAGGGCAGCGGCGGTTCCGGACACGGCGGCCACGGCGGTGAAGGCGGTGGCGGCCAGGGCAGCGGCGGTTCCGGCAACGGCGGCCATGGTGGCGAAGGCGGTGGCGGCCAGGGCAGCGGCGGTTCCGGCAACGGCGGCCATGGTGGCGAAGGCGGTGGCGGCCAGGGCAACGGCGGTTCCGGACACGGCGGCCATGGCGGCGAAGGCGGTGGCGGCCAGGGCAACGGCGGTTCCGGCAACGGTGGCCATGGTGGTGAAGGCGGCGGCCAGGGCAGCGGCGGTTCCGGACACGGCGGCCATGGCGGCGAAGGCGGTGGCGGCCACGGGAACGGTGGTTCCGGCAACGGTGGCGATGGCGGTGACGGCGGCGGCCAGGGCAACGGAGGCTCCGGACACGGCGGCCATGGCGGCAACGGAGGTGGCGAAGGCAACGGCGGCGGCCAAGGCAGCGGTGGTCCAGGCAACGGAGGTCACGGCGGCCATGGCGGCAACGGAGGTGGCGAAGGCAACGGCGGCGGCCAAGGCAGCGGTGGTCCAGGCAACGGAGGTCACGGCGGCCATGGCGGCAACGGTGGCGGCAGCGGTGGCGGCTTCGGCAACGGCGGCTTCGGCAGCGGCGGCTTCGGCAGCGGCGGCTTCGGAAACGGCGGCTTCGGAAACGGTGGCCACGGAGGTCATGGCGGCTACGGCGGCGGTGGCTCCGGCAATGGCGGCCACGGCGGCAGCAACCACTAAGCAGTGGCAAGAGTCCCGCGAACTTTGCGGGACTCCTTCCAGGAGAGCAGGCCGGCGCCGCCCGGCCTCTACACCAATCCCGCTCGAGCACCGCGGGAAGTTTGCCGCGAAAAACCCAGCAAGAAACCCAGCAAAAAAACCAGCTAGCGAATCAGCAAACCAACCCGCAAACGAAACCCAATCAGGCAACAAAGTGGACGGCCCCCGCCGTCCACTCAACCCCTCAACTCGATCACCCTCTCCTGCACCACCAGAAAAACCCTCTCCCCCGAAACGCGCCCCGTCTCACGCGCGCCTCCAGTAAAGCTCCCGAACGCCGGCAGCACCCCCCGATCGATCCCAAAGCGAAAGCACGGCACCCGCACTGAATCGGTCCGCGTCGCGATCCGATAGACTGGATGCACATGCCCCGCGAGCACATACGCGCGATCGACCGCATGCGGGTGATGACACAGCGCCCACGCCCCGAAATGCCACGGCTCGCGCACAGACTCGACATCCAACGTAAGCGGCAACGCACCGGCATGCCGATCGTGATTGCCTTCGACTAGCACCACGCGCAGCGACGCATGCCGCGCGCGCCATGCATGCAACGCATCGAGCGTGAGCGTCGAAAGCGACTCGCGCGCATGCAGTAGATCGCCGAGGAGCACCAGCGTCGCCGGCTCGAACTCGGCGATCAGACGATCGATCCGCAGCAGATTCTCCGCAGTCGAACCAGTCGGCACCGGAATGCCGCGCGCGCGAAATACCGCATCCTTGCCGAAATGCGCATCGGCGATAAAAAGCGCGCGCAGCACCGGATCGAAACACGCGCGCAAGCTCGATAGCACGAGAGGTCGTCCGCCGACGTCGATCGCAAGCGAGGTCGCCGTCATCGTTGCGCCGCCCTTTCGAGTTCTGCCAGCATTCGTTCGACGCGATCCGCGAGCTTCTCGGTGCTGACTTTTTCGCGCAGGCGTCCGACGATCAACGGAAATGCGAACGGCGTCGGCTTTCTGGGCCGCGTGAGCACGACGCGGCTCGCGTTCATTCGTTCGAGCGCAATACGAATGCGCCGCACGTCGAGTTCCTGCAGCAGTACTTCGGTATCGGCCTGGCCCAGCAGCAGATTGCCGCGATCGTGCTGACGAAAGATCTCGTAGAAAAGCCCGCTCGATGCCTGCAATTGCCGCGCGCTTTTCTGCTGTCCCGGATGCGCCTGGAATACGAGTCCCGACACCCGCGCAATCTCGCGAAAACGTCGCAAAGAGAGTTCGGACGAATTGAGGCTCGCAAGAATGTCGTGATCGAGTTCGTCAGGTGAAAGCAGGCCATTCTGCAGTTGCGCGTCCCAGTCGAACGCCTGCGTGCATAGCAATTCGAAACCGTAGTCGTTCATCGAAATCGAAAACGTGCCGGGTTTGTCACGCGCGACTCGCCACGCGAGCACAGCGCCAAGCCCGATATGCGCGGTGCGCCCTGCGAATGGATAGCAGAAGAAGTGGTGACCCTCGCGCGATTTCAGCAACTCGATGACCAGCACGCCCGGCTCGGGCAATGCTGACCATTTCTGCTGCAATTCGAGCAGCGGCCGCACCGCGCGCATTTCAGGTTCGTCGTAGATGTCGTCGGCGGCGCGCGCGAGCATCGTCAGAGTCGCGTCGGCGAGGTCGGACGATAACGGCATGCGGCTGCCGGCCCATTGCGGCATTGCCCCACGCGATGAGCTCGCACGTCGCACCCACGCCGTCATGTCCTGCACGCGGATCAGTTCCAGCGCGCGGCCGCCGAACGTGAACACATCGCCGGGCTTGAGTCGTGAGACGAACGATTCCTCGATGGCACCAATGCGCCCGCCCGATAGATACGCCACATTCAGCGTGCCATTCGCGACGATCGTGCCGATGTTGTTGCGATGCCGGCGCGCGAGATCGTTGCGCGGCACGCGGTACAGGCCGTCGCTATCGCGCGCGACTCGATGGTAGTCGGGATACGCCCGCAGCGTCGCGCCGCCGCCTTCGACGAAACCCAGCGCCCAGTCGAACTCCTGCTGCGTCAGATCGCGATATGCATAGGCATGCAGAAGTTCATCGTACAGCTCGCGCGCATCGAAGCCGCCGCCGATCGCGACGGTGACGAGATGCTGAACCAGCACGTCGAACGGCTTGTGCGGCGTATCGCGGCTTTCGATCTGCCGTTTGTCGACGGCTTCACGCGCGGCCGCCGCTTCAATCAATTCGAGCGCATGCGTCGGCACGATCGTCACCCGTGACGGCAAACCGGGCGCGTGTCCCGAGCGGCCCGCGCGCTGCATCAAACGCGCAACGCCCTTTGGCGAGCCGATCTGGAACACGCGTTCCACCGGCAGAAAATCGACGCCGAGATCGAGACTCGACGTACACACCACAACCTTTAGCAAGCCGTTCTTCAACCCGCGTTCGACCCACTCGCGTACCTGCTGATCGAGCGAGCCGTGATGCAGCGCGATCACGCCGGCCCATTCGGGGCGCGCGTCGAGCAGCGCCTGATACCACACCTCGCATTGCGAGCGCGTGTTCGTGAAGACGAGCGAGGTGCGCGCTTCGTCGATCGCGCGCGCGACCGCATCGACCTGACGCATGCCCATATGACCGCCCCACGGAAAGCGCTCGATCGTGTCGGGAATGATCGTATCGACGATCAGCGCCTTCGGCAGCGCGCCATGCACACTGACGCGCGGCGTCGCGACCGGCGCGAGCAGGACTTCGGTCGCGAACGACAGATTGCCGAGCGTCGCCGACAGCCCCCACACCTGCAAGCCGGCCCGCCAATGCGTGAGACGCGCGAGCGCGAGTTGCGTCTGTGTCCCACGTTTGTTGCCGAGCAGTTCGTGCCATTCATCGACGATCACGAGCCGTACCTGAGACAGTACTTCGCGCGCATCAGCGCGCGTCAGGATCAGCGTCAAACTCTCGGGGGTCGTGACGAGCGCGGACGGCATGCGCCGATTTTGCCGCTCGCGTTCGGCGGCCGACGTATCGCCGGTGCGCAGACCGACGCTCCAGGGTACGGCGAGTTCGGCGGCGGAGCTTTGCAACGCGCGCGCGGTGTCGGCCGCGAGCGCGCGCATCGGCGTGATCCAGAGCACCGTCAACGGTTCGGGATGCTTGCGGGGCGTCGACGCGGCGCTAGCGAACGCGGCGAGCGCGCCGAACCACACCGCCCAGGTTTTGCCAGCCCCGGTGCTTGCGTGCAGCACACCGCTCGCGCCAGCGGCGATGTTGCGCCATACCTCGCGCTGAAACTCGAACGGCTGCCAATGGCGCGAAGCGAACCATGCGTCGAGTTTGTCCGCGAATGGGCGGCGCGCTGCGTCAGGTGAATATGAGGGGAACGGCAGCGGCTCGAAGGCGGGTTCGCGCGCATCGAGCCGCGCCTGTTGGGCGCGGCTGCGCGGAATCCTGCGCGGCCTTGGCGCGCGAACGCGCTCGTCGGAGGGCGCCGGGGCGGCGGTGGAGTTGTCAGCGGGGTCGTCGGAATTGGCCGGCTCGGTCATCGAAAGCGCTCTCTACGGGTGTGGCGGATTCGTGTGCCGGCGACTCGCGCCGGATGTTCATGTGGACCGCGGGGTCGCGCAGCGGTTCAGCGAGGACCTGACAGGCGCGCAGCGACCCGCGGCATCCGGCAATATTTGGCAGCCTCGGCCGACACCCGATCCGTTACAATCAAACGGACTACCCCATTGGAGATTAGCTTTGAAATCACTCGTTGCTTTGCTGGCCGCAGCCGTTCTGTCCTCGACCGCGATGGCTGCCGCGCCGACCACGGAGAAGCTGCCGTCCGGCGTCATCGTCGAACATCTGACGCAAGGCACGGGCCCGCAACCGTCCGCGACCGACGTGGTAAAAGTCAACTACCGCGGCACGCTGCCCAACGGCACTGAGTTCGATAGCTCGGCCAAGCATGGCGGGCCGGCCACGTTTCCGCTCAATCGCGTGATTCCGTGCTGGACGCAAGGCGTGCAGAAGATGAAAGTCGGCGGCAAGGCGCGACTCACGTGCCCGGCGGCGACCGCATACGGCGATCGCGGCGTCGGCCCGATTCCGCCGAATACCGATCTGACCTTCGAAGTCGAACTGGTCGACATCGTCAAGTAAAGCGCGCGAGCGGCGCTAAAGATGCACTGCCACCGAGCCTCGCTGCGCCAATCGCAGCGGGGCTTTTTTATGGGCACCGAATGGCGCGCCAAGGGGATTCACCATGAAACGTGACAAAAGCATCGTGCAGGTGGCCAGCATTGGATTTACCGGCAAGAGCGCCCAGAAGTTCTTCGGCTTGTTGAAAGACGCCCAGGTGCGCACGGTGCTCGACATTCGCCTCAACAACACGTCGCAACTGGCGGGCTTTGCGAAAAAGCAGGATCTGCCTTTCTTTCTCGAGCAGTTGTGCGATGCGGCGTACGTGGAAATACCGGAGCTGGCTCCCGAGCCGGAACTGCTCAAACGCTACCAGGGCAAGCAGTTGAGCTGGGAGAACTTTCGGGAGGAATATCTCGACCTCATCGCGCGCCGCCGTGTGGAAAGCAATCTGGATATCGCGCTATTTGAATCGGGCTGCCTGCTTTGCAGTGAACATTTACCACATCATTGTCACCGGATGTTCGCGCTCGAGTATCTGAACCAGCACTGGAACAATCGTTTTTCCGTTACACATTTGACCTGACCGCCGGCGGTCGGCCGGGTTACGTTTTCCGCCTCATCGCCCGGCGGCTTTCCGTGCCGGCAGGTTGCATCTCGCTGGTACCGCCGGAGTTTTCCCTCAGTAGCCCGAATAGTAGGGTGGCGAGAAACGTGGAAAAACACGACCGATACGCATGTTATTTCAAGTCGGGTGCCACTCGCTCGTCTACTATCTACTCACGCGCAGCTCCCTGTATTCGTCTCGCCCTATCGCCGGCCGCAAACCGGATGTGATTACGCGCGCCAGGAGCGCCTGCCATGAATATCGACTTCCATTACGGCGTGGTCTACATTGCCGCGCGCGTCGGCGGCATGACGGCCGGCGATGCGCAAACCGTCGCGCATGCCTGCCAATACGTCGACGACGCAACGACGAGCGGAATACTGCGGTTCAAAGGCGGCGAGACATTCGAGCGATTCGCGACCGCGCACAAGTTATTCGATTACGCCAATACCGAGAACGACCAGAATCGGCTCGTGTGGGCGCCGTTCCATTTTCTGCCGGCCGGGGTGGGTGACAGTCTCGAGGAAAAGGCGGTTTGCCGGCCCGACAGTGAAGTCGCGCGCGAAGTCGTGCGGCGCGCGATCCGGCAGCGCGATTCGGAGACCGCGTTGCACAGGCTCGGCGTGACGCTTCACACATATGTCGATACCTGGGCGCACCAGGGATTCGCGGGCATCGAAAGCCCGTGGAATCGCGTGCATCTTCTCGAAGCGCAGGACTGCACGCGCAAAGGCTGGCTCGCGAGCCTGGAACTGGCGGTCGCGCATCTGATCGAGCGCGTCGAGACGGACGTTCTGACAATCGCGTTGCCGGTCGGCCACGGCGCCGCGTTGCACTATCCGGACCAGCCGTGGGCACGCTGGCATTACATCGACGGCTGCAATCACTTCATCTCACGACATAATTTGCCGGATTTCGTGCAAGCGGCAGACATGAGTTGCCGTGTCGTGCGAGCTTATCTGGCAGGACGTGAAGATTTCGAAAACCAGCCCGGCATGCCGGAGGACGTCAAAGACGCACTGACCCGACTGCTCGATACGAACCGCGAACCCGACGACAATCTGCGTCTGAGAACCGTTTGCGAATGGGTGAGTGCCGGCCGTATTCCGGGTTTGAAAGAACTTGTGCCCGGGTATATCGCCAAAGGACACGGTTCGTGGAAGTACCAGGCCACCGGTTTGTTGTGCGATGACGACACCGGGGACAGACCGGAGTGGACGACCGCCTTCGAGAAGAGCGACTACCGGCTCTTTCACGACGCGGTCAAACAGCACCGTTTCGTAACCACCCAGGAGATCTTGCCCGCGCGCGGATTACGCATTGCCTGAGTGGTCGCCCGCATTCTCCAGTTACTGCATTTTGGCTTGCTGATGCGGCGCGGCCTGAGCCGCCGCCTGCTGTTCTTCCGCGTGCTTTTTGGCCATATGCCGTCCGACGATACAGCCGCCGACGGCGCCGACCACCGCATGATGTCCCGCATAGTGCCCGGCGACGCCGCCCACTACCGCTCCTTTCAGGCAACCGGCCGCGTTCGCGGTGCCTGCCATTGCCAACGAGACTGCCAGTGCCCCCAGGGCGGTCCGAATAAAGCCAGCTTTCATCGCAAGTACCATGTGTTTGAGTGGATCAAAATTAGGGTGGCCCGGCGTCTTTTTCAATAGCCGCCGCGAGCAGAGCGGCTGACAAAGGACTCTCCATTGGCTATTCATTCGCCGCTGGGCACGGACACGAAGTGTAAATGGTCTTGAACAGAGCAGGAGCAACAGGTGCTGCAAGATCGGTAACGGCACGTTACCGGCGCCGGGCTTTGCACGCATCGTCAGAGGCGTTTCGCACGCGCTGGAATCCGTTTGCTATAGCGGGCCACCAAAAAAAGACCGTTTTCAATTAAAAAGTGGGCTACTCTCCTTTGAATATCCAAATGCCGGGCTATAGTAGAAGCGACTAATGCCAGAAAGCATGACGGCGCGCTTTTTGTCGCCGATGCGGATGACGGGGAAACACAAATGACGCCATCGAATGCAGCGATCTATCAGACCAGGACTTGCACGCCGGAGTCGTTGCGTACGCTCGCGGGGTTTCTCGAATTGGCACTCGACGAGGGAAAAAGCGTGGTCGTCATGCGGATCGGCAAGCAGGCGCGCAGCGTTTATGTCGGAAATCCATCCGGTGCATTGGAGGATTTAACGGAATCCGGTGTCGTCGACGCTTTCCAGGCAGATGAAATGCTGGCACTGACCCGCCTCGGCCTGAACCGGATAACGGCGGACGGTCAACACTACCGTTTTATACGGAGTGTGAGGTACATTGCCGATCGCCAGGTCGTCGTTTTTACACCTATCTGAGTGGTGGAACCGAAATGAAAAAGAAGAATCACGAGGGAAGGAAAAGGAAGAAAGCTTCGATGACCCGGTAGAAAACCTGAAAGCTTTGTTATTTTGAAAGCTGAATCGGCGCTCGTATCGATGTACTGAAGCTCAGGATAGGTCAATAGACTGCCTTTCTTCCGTCATTCATGGCATAGTTCGACGATTACCACATAAGGAGCAATCAAATGCCTTCGTTAGAGCAAATCCAAGCAAAGCTTAAGAAGCTCCAGGCGCAAGCTGACGTTCTCATTGCCAGAAAAGCACAAGCCGCGGTCGACCAGATTCGCGAGTTGATGCTCAAGCACGGTCTCACGACTGCCGACATCGAAGCACAGGCAAAGGCACGACGTGTCGCGCGAGGTCTGAATGGCAATGCGGGTACGGGACGGGGAAGACCTGCTGGCGCGAGCAAAGCCGCCAAGTCGGCAACGCCGGCGAAGTACCGCGACCCTAAAACCGGCGCGACCTGGACAGGTCACGGCCGCGCGCCCGGCTGGATCGCCGGCGCGAAGGACCGCACGGTGTTCCTGATCGACGCTGCGAGCGCAAGCAAAGCCGCGGCTACTCCCGTGTCGAAGCGCGGCAAAGGTCAGCCGAAAGGTGCCCAGCCGCCGAAGTACCTGGATCCGAAAACCGGCGCGACCTGGAGCGGTCGCGGTCCGGCGCCGGCATGGCTCGCTTCCGTTAAGGATCGCAGCAAATTCCTGATCGATGGCGCGAGCGCGGCTGCTGCGCCGAAAGCGGCGGCCAAGAGCGGCCAGGCGAAAGCGACCGCAAGCGCGGTAGGCAAGAAGATCACGGCCAAAAAAGCAGTGGCGAAAAAAGCAACGCGCAAGACGGCCGTGAAAAAGACCGCAGCCAAAAAGGCGACGCCGGCAAGCCGGAAAGCCGCGGTGAAGAAAACCGCTGGCCGCAAAAGCGCAGTGAAGATCGCAAGAAAAGCACCGGCCCGCAAGGCTTCCGCAAAGAGCACGGCCGCCCCCGTCGCAGCGGCTCCGCAAACGCCCGAAACGCAAGCAGGCGCGTAATAGCCGCGGAGTCGTGAAGTAGATGGTTAGCACCTTCGATGCATCCCGGCAGGAAGATCAGGTCTTCCTGCTGGACTCCGTTCCTCATCCGGCCGCCGATGCCGCCGAGCCATTCATCGTCGCCAGCGATCGCCGTGTAATCCTCACTTATCCGATCTCGGAGTCGGACTTTGAACGGTTCGGGCCATTCGATCCCGACGACGATCCTTTTTGCGCGGTGTTGTTCGCCGACGCCGTGTTTCATCGTCTCGGGCCGCCGGGCGATGACGATCTCGCCATTCATCCGCTCTCGGCGCAAGGTCTCGCCGGCTACGCGGTGCATGAAGTCGTCAATTCGTCGTTGTGCGCGGAGATTGCCGCCGTCGCGACGGACTCTATCGCCATTGCTGCTGCGGCACCGGCGCGGCGACATTTCGTCATTACGTTTCGGGCATCGACGTTCGAATGCGTGGCGTCGGACTATACCGTCATCGGCGTATTCGGCGCGGGTGAAATAGCAAGTCGCGAGGCATTCGCATTGGTCAGATAGGGCGTTGGAACCGGAAAGCAAGGCGCGGTCCCGATGCGGGCACGCGCCGTGCATGACGGGAAGATCGTGAATGCCAGGCACGAGTCCGGCACTTTCCTGTCGGACCAGGGGTGCGCGTGCCGTGTTCCGCCGCCTGCCATCGAGGCCACGCATGCTGACCATTGTTATTACCGCGTTCGTCACGCTGGTGATCGTTCTCGTGATCGCCAATCTGTCGAGCGGCGAGAAGAAAATAGAACACAAGATCGAGCGGCTCTATAAGAGCGAAGATCCACAATTCCTCCGCTCGATGGGTCTATTGCTCGGTCCACCCGTGGTGGCGGGTAATCGCTTCGAGATGCTGCTCAACGGTGACCAGATCTTTCCGTCGATGCTCGAAGGTATTCGGTCGGCGCGCGAAACCATCACATTTGAAACGTTCATTTACTGGTCCGGCGAGATCGGCGAGCAGATTGCGCGCGCGCTTGCCGATAAGGCGCGTGAAGGCGTCGCCGTGCATGTACTGCTCGACTGGGTCGGTTCGTCGAAAATGGATCGGCGCTATTTGGAACTGCTGCGCGAGGCCGGCGCCGAAGTGGTCAAGTTTCACAAGCCGCATTGGACCGGACTCGGTCGCATGAACGATCGTACGCACCGGAAACTATTGGTGATCGACGGCCGGATCGGTTTTACGGGCGGGGTCGGCATTGCACCGGAGTGGACTGGCCATGCGCAGGACGAAAAGCATTGGCGCGATACGCATTTCCGCTTGACCGGTCCGGCGGTCGCCCATATGCAGGCCGTGTTCATGGATAACTGGATCAAGGCGACCGGCAACGTATTGCACGGTCCCAGGTATTTTCCGCACATCGACGCCGAGCCGAAAGGAGCGGGCGAGGGTTTCGCGCATATGTTCAGCAGTTCGCCGTCGGGCGGCAGCGACGACATGCGGTTGATGTACCTGATGGCCATCACTGCCGCCACGCGCAGTTTGCGGCTTGCGAGCGCGTACTTCGTGCCCGACAAGCTCACCATCAACGCGATCGTCGAAGCCGCGAAACGCGGCGTCAAAGTACAGATCGTCACGCCGGGAAAACGCATCGACACGCACACGGTGCGCGAAGCGTCGCGGGCGTGCTGGGGCGATCTATTGCAAGTAGGCGTCGAGATCTACGAGTACCAGCCGACCATGTTCCATTGCAAGCTGCTGGTGGTCGACGAGTACCTGGTGTCGGTCGGCTCGACGAACTTCGATAACCGCTCGTTCAAGCTGAACGACGAAGCGAACCTGAACATCTACGACCGCGATTTCGCCAGGCAGCAGACCGCCGCGTTCAATGACGACATCGCGAAGTCGAAGCGCATCACACTCGAAGCATGGACGCGGCGTTCGATCACCGAGAAGATCGTCGAAAAGTTCGTACGGCTGCTGGACACGCAGCTTTGAATACCTGCGCCAATGTGTCGAGGCGCCGGCGGATCAGTGAACGGCGCTGCTCAGGTACGCTTCAATGTCGCGCCGCGCGGCCAGTGTGCCGTGGTGTTGCTCAATGGCAGCCACATCGACGAGGCGAGCTTTCGCGTGCCGATACGCATTGGCAAAGCCGCGCAGTTGCTGCGTGACCGGACGATCGTCGAGGCGGCGTCGTGTGAGAGCTTGCGCGATGCTGCGATCGATCAACGTCAACTGGCTGTCGATATAGTCGATGCACAGCTCGCGGCAGCGCGAGGATGCCGCCGCGACGCTCAGCAGTGCCGGCACGAGCGAGATCGTCAGAAAACCCCCCGCTGGGATGCGGGCGAGCGCGGCGGGTGAGCCGAACAGGTCGGCGCGCAATGCATCGAATACGGCTTGCGTCCAGATTGCGCGCTCCTGTTCGAGCGCGCGACGCCGCCGCGCGAGCGCATCTTCAGCTTGCGGATCGGCAATGCGGCCTGCGTCGACCAGCAACGCCGCATCGTCGCGTTTGCCTTGCTGTATACATGCGCTGCCGACGTAGATGGCGCTGTCGCCGCGTTCAGCCAGCACCAGATATTGCAGGCTGTCCGGCACGAGCGGCTCGAGCGGCACCACCTCGCAGGTCAGCGGCTTGCCTTGCAGATGAATCGAGCAGCGTCCGTCGTCCGCGAGAGCAGGGCAGCGCGCGAGCGACGGATAGTCGAAGCCCTGGGCGACGATGCTGAAGGTGTCGCCCGCGCGATACAGCAGCGTATCGGCGAGCGCCTCGAACGCCGCGCAGTCGGCGTCGTCGAGCACCGCTTCATGCCGGCCGACACGCAGCCGTTCGCCGGGCCGCCTGCGCGCCACGCGTCCGATCGCGATGCAGCCGATAAACCGGTCGGGATGGCGAAACAACTCAGCCAGCGTCATCGACGGCGGGCTGTTGCAGCATCGACCGCACGCGGAGCAGGAAAACGAAAACGTGTTCACCACGGCCGACGCACCGAGTCCTGATAACGCGTGAGGATGAAATGCGCGACGTCATTCGAATGATAGGCGGCGACCAGTTGCGCGACCCATGCGTGCTGGCGATCGCTGTCGCGCACGGTCAGCACGTTCGCGTACGGCGAGCGCGCGTCTTCGAGACTGAGGCCGTCGCGCGCGGGGCGAAGACCCGAGCGCGCCGCCGTGTCGCTGTCGATCACAGCGAACGCGACGCTGTTCAACGAGTCGTACAGACGCGCGCGCGGCACCTGACGAATCTTCAGATGGAGACGGTTGCTCGTGATGTCGGCGAGCGTCGCGTGCAGGCCCGCGCTGTCGCGGAACGTCAGCAGCGTTTCGTTTTGCAGAAGGATCAGCGCGCGTGCGGTGCCGGCGGGATCGTCGGGAATCGCGATCGTCGAGCCGCGCTGCAATTGGACGAGACTCGTCAGCTTACGCGAATAGAGCGCAACCGGAAACGTGACGGTCGTGGCCACGCTCGTCAGTGCGTAACCATGCAATTTGCGTTGCGCGTCGAGGGCGGGTTCGTCTTCGAAGCTCGCGACGTCGATCTGTTTCGCGACGAGCGCTGCGTCGATCCGCGATGGCTGATCGAACACCACGACGTCGAGCGCCAGACCCTCGGTCGCGGCGACGCGGCGCACTTCGTTCATGATCTCCGCTTGCGCGCCCGAACTCACGCCGACCCTGATCGTCTGCGCGGCAGCATGCGCGGGGTCAGGCAGCCACGCAGTCAGCACCGCGAGCGCTAGCGCGGCAATCGCATATCGCTTCATGACTGATCCCTCGACACCGTGCGAAAACCGATATGCGAAGCCGGCAAATCGGCTTCCTGCTGCTCGCGCGACGCTGCGCGATATCTGACGCAATAGTCGCGCGCGCACAGGAACGAGCCGCCCTTGATGACCATCGGCGTATCGTGCCGGCGACTGAGCGGCGCCACGGCCGCGGTATCGCCGTTCGTATGCGACTGGTGCGGACCACTGTACACGTCCTTGGTCCATTCCCACGCATTGCCGATCATGTCGTAAAGCCTGAAGTCGTTCGCCGCATAGCAGCCGACCGGTGACAGGCCGACATGACCATCCTCGCTGGTGTTGAGCACCGGAAACACGCCTTGCCAGTAGTTCGCGCTCGGCTTGCCGTGCGCGTCGCGCGGCGCGGTGTCGAGATCCGCGCCTTCATGGCCGGCTTTGCCCGCGTATTCCCATTCGGCTTCGGTCGGCAGATCGCGGCCGAGCCAGTGTGCGTACGCGAGTGCATCGGCCTGCGTGACCATCGTCACCGGTTGATTCATGCGGCCGTCGAGATTGCTGCCGGGGCCGCCCGGATGATTCCACGCGGCTCCTTTGACCCAACTCCACCAGGCGAGATCACGCGCGTTCATTTCCTCGCGCGTCGGCGTGTGAAAAACGACCGCACCGCCCTGGCGCTCCGCATCGCTGACGTAGCCGGTCGCGCGCACGAACGCGGCGAACTGCGCATTCGTGACGTCGGTCTGGTCGATCCAGAAACCCGCAACGTGCGTCTTGCCGTCGCCGGCCGGGCGCTCGTCTTCGTAACCGAGCTTGCTGCCGAACACGAAGTCGCCGCCATGCAGATGCACCATGCCGGCGTGCGGGTCGTCGCGCCAGCGCGCGGGCAGGCCCGAGTAACGCTCGCATTGCTGTTCGGAGCCGAGCGCGGCGAGTGGACGCGAGCGGTTCAGGCTGTCGAATGCGCTGGATGGGCCGCCGCCGAATACCGCCGCGCTCGCCGCACCGATGGAAGGCGCGGCGAACGCGGCGGCGAATGCAACCGCCGCGACCGCGGCGTATGCGCCATACAGCGCCACGCCGCCCTTGAGCTTGAATGAAAACGCCATCGGGTGCTCAGTAGTAACCGCGCGGACGCAACGGCTCGACGCCGCCGACGCTAGTCATATAGTCGTTCCACTGCTGCACGAGACCATCGATGATCGACGGATTCTGCGCCGACACGTCCTGCGTTTCGCCGCGATCGGCGTTCATGTCGTACAACTGCCAGTGACCGTCGACGGGGCCGAGCGGCGGTTCGGTCCACAGGGCTTTCCAGCGGCCGTCGGCGCTGCGCAGATAACCGCGGCCGTAGGCTTCGTCGCCGAACGACGCACTATGCACGGGCGCCGTGCTCCGATCTTCGAGCTGCGGCAGCAGCGATTTTCCGGTGATCGGATACACATAGCGGTTGTTGTAGACCACCTTGCCCTTGTTCTGATCGACGCCAGTCAGCGTGTTGATCAGCGCGGGCGCGGGCGTGGTCGGCGGCGCGATTTGCGCGACCGCGAGGAACGTCGCAGTGTTGTCGGTCACGTGCGTGAATTCACGCAGCGTCGGCTTCTGCGAAGTCTGTCCCGGCAGATGCACGATCAACGGGGTCGACACGCCGCCTTCGCCCGAATAACCCTTGGTCAGGCGGAACGGCGCCGCGCTCACTTCGGCCCAACGCAAGCCGTATTGCAGACGTTGCGCGTTCTGCTTGCCGTTGTCGGTGCCGAGTTGCGAGTAGGTTGGATCGGCCGCGTTCGCGATGTCGGTGACGGTCGGGTCCGCGCCGGAATCGATCGGCCAGCCTTCCGCGCCGTTATCCGACTGGAACACGATGAACGTATTGTCGTATTCGCCGATGTCCTTCAGATGCTGGATCAACAGGCCGATGTTGTGATCGAGGTTCTCGACCATACCAGCGTAGATTTCCATATAGCGTGCCTGCGCCTTCTTCTCGGCCGGCGACAGGCTGTCCCACTTCTTGTTCACGAAGCCGGGACCGTAATCTGTGTAGCCCTGCACGGCGCTGTTCACGGCGCTCACGTATTTCGCGTTCGTGGTGCCGTTGTTTGCCGTGGCCGGACTCGCGGCCAGCGTCTCCGATGCGCCGCCGTACGGCACGAAGTCTTGCGGGATGATGCCGAGCGCTTTTTGCCGGGCGATACGCGCATCGCGGATCGCGTCATAACCGGCATCGTATTTGCCGACGTAATTGTGCAGATAAGGATCGGGCACTTGCAGCGGCCAGTGCGGTGACGTATAGGCCGCGTACGCGAAGAACGGCTTACCGTCGCCCTTGTTCGAATCGATATAGGAGATCAGGCGCTGCGTGTAGAAATCGGTCGAGTAGAACACGGCTGGGCTGCCGCCCGCGCCGCCCGGTTGACCGGGCTGACCCGGCTGCACGTACTTGCCGTCTTCGGTGTAGTTCTTCGAGCCGGCCAGTTCGTGCGCGAAGTGATTGGACGCGGCGCCGCCGAGCAGCGCGTAGCTGTGCTCGAAACCCCATTGGTCCGGCGTCTGCCCGCTGCCCGTCGAGCTGCCGACGATGCCCGAGCCGATGTGCCACTTGCCGGCCATGTACGTGTGATAGCCGCCGTCCTTCAGCAACTGCGCAACCGATAGCGCGCGATCGTTCAGGTAGCCTTCGTATCCCGGCAGTCCTTTGCGCTCGTCGGTCGGCGCGCCCATCGTGCCTTCGCCAACCAGATGGTGATCGGTGCCCGAGATCAGCATCGAACGCGTGATGGCGCAGACGGTGCCCGTGTGGTGATTCGTCAGGATGCGGCCGCTTTGCACGAGCGCATCGAGATTGGGCGTGTTGATTTCGCCGCCGAATGCGTGAATGTCGGAGTAGCCGAGGTCATCGGCCATGATGTACAGGATGTTCGGCCGCTTCTGCGCGACGACCGGCGTGGACGCGGGTGCCGCGCTCGGCAGGTTGTCTTCGCCGCACGACGCGAGCGTGACGAGGCTCGCTACGGCGGCGCCGATCATGCCGAGACGCATTGAAGGGCGATAGCTGGTACGGCGAAATCGAGGTGTTGTCATTGTTATTGCGGACCGTAGGATAGGGCCGCCGATGTTAGCAATGACGTTATAAGGGCCCAACGAACGATTTCTGCGTTGCTATCGACGTTTGCCGATATAGCAGACAGTAGATGCCAGGGGCGAACATCGCCAGTTGCCGCGCTAATTGCCCGGATTGAGCACGGACTTATCCGGGTCTGCCTGCGTGCGGTACGGCAACTGCGTGGCGTGAGGATCGGTAATCGTGTTGTCGATCACGCGCTCGACGTCCGCTGTCTTGGCCAGTTCGGTGAGGAAGGTCTTCTTGTCGAAGCCCGGCGCGACGCAGCCTTCGACGTAGATAAAGCGGCGTTGCAGCGTGAGCCATAGCGTGGATTGCTCGCGCCAGTGCGTCGCGACGTTCAGATTCGCGAGACGCCGTTGCACACTGTCGGCGATTTCCGCGTCGTACAGATACGCGTTCGGCAAACGGCAACGGCCTTCTATCCAGCAGCTATTGCCGCGTTCGATCCGGTAATGGCTATCGTCGAGCCATTCCTTTTCGGTTTCGAATGGGCCAAGCGGCGTCGGGCAATCGGCGACAGCTTTGGAGATCGGCAGAAATGGATCGTGGCCGCGATTGACGCGCGCGGGTTCGCCATAAACGCGAGCCGCGGCCACGCAAAGCATCAGGCTGGCGAGACTCAGTTCGAACACGCGTTTCATGCTGTAGTCGCTCCAGGTGTGGACCGCCCATTATCGCGCGCCCGCGAACCTCAACGCTTGTTGCGCCGATTCTCGACCGCGAACTTGATCAACTCGGCCTGTCCTTCGATATCGAGCTTGCGCTTCAGATTCAGCCTATGTGTCTCCACGGTTCGCACCGACAGATCGTTGCGCTGCGCGATCTGCTTGCTCGACAGTCCCTCGGCAAGCGCATCGAGAATGTCGCGCTCGCGCGGGGTCAAACGTTCGACCGGCGATTGCGTCGCCGACGCCTGGATCAACCGGGCACTGATCTCCGCGCTGAAGAACGTCTTGCCGTCGAGTACCGCGCCGATCGCCTGAATGATTTCGAGCGCCGGCGAATCCTTCAGCACGTAACCGCTGGCACCCGCGCGCACCGCCTGAGTCACATATTCGAGGTTGTCGTGCATCGACAGCATCAGCACGCGAATCGCCGGAAAGCGCTCGTGAAAAAGGCCTGCCAACGCAATGCCGTTCATGCCGCTTTTCATGCCGACATCCATCAGCGCCAGATGCGGCGCCTGTCGTTCGGCCAGCGCGAGCGCTTGCTGCGCGTCGCCCGCTTCGCCGACCACTTCGAAGTGGCGCACCGCTTCGAGACGTGCGCGCAGACCGTCGCGCACGAGCGGATGATCGTCGACGAGCAGCAGACGCGCGATCGAAGGAGAGGTCGTGTCGTTCATGATGAGAGTTCCTGCAGGGGCGGCACCGTGGCGTGCGTCGTTGGCAGCGGCACGCGCGCGGTAACGACGGTGTGTCCCGGCTGCGAATTCAGCGACAG
Organism: Paraburkholderia atlantica; assembly: GCF_009362785.1. Classification (GTDB taxonomy): domain Bacteria; phylum Pseudomonadota; class Gammaproteobacteria; order Burkholderiales; family Burkholderiaceae; genus Paraburkholderia; species Paraburkholderia atlantica. The sequence continues at coordinate 297,531 of NZ_WHNQ01000004.1, read as the reverse complement.
CGTGCCGCCGAGCGCTTCGAGCCGTTCGCGCATGTTGCGCAGGCCGACGCCTTCGAGTCCGCCGACGAATGCGTCGGCCACGTCGAAGCCGCGGCCGTTGTCGGAGATCGTCAGCGCGACCGCATCGCGCGACACTTCGAGCGCAAGCGCCGCGCTCGACGCCTGCGCATGCCGCACGATGTTGGTCAGCGCTTCCTGGGCGATGCGAAATAGCACCGTGTTGACCGTATCGGGCAGCGTGGCCGCATGCGTGTGCGCGATCTGCGTGAAGCCGATCGCGATACCGGACTCGTCGCCGAGTTCGCGCGTCAGCTGTTCGATCGCGGCGGCAACGCCAAGATCGTCGAGCATCGACGGACGCAGCGCATGAGAAATGCGCCGGACTTCGCGCAGCGTATCGCCGAGCCGCGTGAGTCCGGTGGACAACGCGGCCTCGGCGGCGGGCACGCGCGCGTCGCCGCGTTCAAGCCGCGCGAGCGCCGATTCGAGCAGCAGCTTCACGGACACCATCATCTGGCTGATGCCGTCGTGCAGTTCGCGCGACAGGCGCGCGCGCTCGTTTTCCTGCGACTCGACGACCTGCTGCGCGAGCCGCTTCAGCTTCGCGTCGGCGCTGCGATATTCGGTGACGTTCAGCACCAGCGCGCACAGCGCGATGACCGCAAGGCCGGCCACCGCGATCGCGTCGATCCACTTCATCGTGCGAGCGATATTGGCCGCGGCCTCGGCGTCGATATGCGCGAGCGCCGCGTCGACGTCGTCGAGATAAATGCCGGTGCCGAGCATCCAGCCCCAGCGTTCGAGCGGCACCACGTAGCCGAGTTTCGACTCTTCTTTGCCGGTCGACGGCCGATGCCACAGATAGCGCACGTAGCCGCCGCCGCGCGCGGCCGCGGCGAGCAGCTGCTGGATCGTCGGCGCGCCGTGGCTGTCGCGCAACGACCACAGGTCCCGGCCCACCAGATCCGGCTCGCGCGGATGCATCAGCGTGCGGCCGTGCAGGTCGTACACGAAAAAGTAGCCGTCCTCGCCGAAATTCATCTTTTCCAGCACCGCGAGCGCGCGCGTGCGCAGCAGCGCGTCGTCGCGGGCGTTGTCGCCGCCGGCTTCGTAGAGCGGCGCGACCGCGGTGGTCGCGAGCTCGACGTAGTGCTTGAGCTCGACCTCCTTGCTGGCCATGTAGGCGGCCTGGGTGGTCGCGTGCTGGCGCTCGGCGAGCGCCGTCGCTTCGCGGCGCACGCCGGTCTCGATGCTGGCGATCGCGGCCAGAAAGGGCACGATCGCCAGCAGCACAATCTTTGCTTTGAGTTTCATCGTTGAAAAAAGCCAGTCAACGGGCTACGTATTATTACGTAGACGGCTTACGTAGTTGCGCGCTTGTAAGGAAACGCGCGAAGGCGAATACTACATGCCCGTCGCATCCCGCGCTGAGCCATGCCTGGCGGGGGAGTGTGCGGCGTTCCCGATTTCCCCGCACGCGCCATCGCGCGTGCTGTCGATAATACTCAAGGAGACGTTCGTGGAGACCTCCCCGCCGGCCGGCCGTTCATGGCTCTGGCTCATTTTGCTGATCCCTTATATCGCGCTGCTGTGGCTGCCGTTCTATAACGACACGCATCCGTCGCTCGCAGGCTTTCCGTTCTTCTACTGGTATCAGTTTCTGTGGGTGCCGTTGACCTCGCTGCTGATTTACATCGTGTATCGAGGTCTCAAATGAGTGATATCAATCCTGTGAACCCGGTTGCGATGACGGTCTTCATCGCGTTCTTCGTGCTCGTCACGGTAATCGGCTTTTTCGCGGCGCGCTGGAAGCGTGGCGATCTGACGCAGTTGCACGAGTGGGGCCTCGGCGGCCGGCAGTTCGGCACGGTCATTTCGTGGTTCCTGGTCGGCGGCGATTTCTACACCGCTTATACGGTGATCGCAGTGCCCGCGCTCGTTTTTTCGGTGGGCGCGTATGGCTTCTTCGCGCTGCCGTACACGATCATCGTTTATCCGTTCGTGTTCGCGGTGATGCCGAAGCTGTGGAGGGTTGCGCACGCGAAGAACCACATCACCGCGGCCGACTACGTGCACGGCGAATACGGCGGCAAGTGGTTCCCGGCAGCGATCGCGCTGACGGGCATCGTTGCGACGATGCCGTATATCGCGCTGCAGCTGGTCGGCATGCAGGTCGTGATCAAGGGGCTAGGAGTCAGCGGCGAATTGCCGTTGATCGTCGCGTTCGTGATCCTCGCGCTCTATACGTATGCGAGCGGCCTGCGCGCGCCGGCGATGATCGCGTTCGTCAAGGACATCATGATCTATATCGTCGTGATCGCGGCGGTATGGCTGATTCCGGTGAAGCTCGGCGGCTATGGGCACGTGTTCGAACTGGCCGATGCGCACTTCCAGGCGAAGGGCGGCGCGACCGGCATTCTGCTGAAGCCGAACCAGTACACCGCGTTCGCATCGCTCGCGCTCGGCTCGGCGCTCGCTGCGTTCATGTATCCGCATACGATGACGGCGGTGCTGTCGTCGTCGTCGGCAAAGACGGTTCGCAAGAACGCGATCTTCCTGCCTGCCTACACGGTGCTGCTCGGCCTGATCGCGCTGCTCGGCTATATGGCGATCGCCGCGGGCGTGAACGTGAAGTCGGCAAGCGACGTGGTGCCGACGCTGTTCGGTACGCTGTTCCCGTCGTGGTTCGTCGGCTTCGCGGCCGCTGCGATTGCGATCAGCGCGCTGGTGCCGGCCGCGATCATGTCGATCGGCGCGGCGAATCTGTTCACGCGTAATCTGTGGCGTCCGCTGGTGTCGCCGAACCTCTCGCCTCAAGCGGAAGCGGCCAATGCGAAGATCGTCTCGCTGGTCGTCAAGTTCGGCGCGCTGCTGTTCATCGTGTTCCTGCCGACGCAGTACGCGATCGACCTGCAACTGCTCGGCGGTGTGTGGATTCTGCAGATTTTCCCGGCCATCGTGTTCACGCTGTACACGCGCCGTCTGAACACGCCGGGTCTGTTCCTCGGCTGGCTCGTCGGTATCGTGCTCGGCACCGGCCTCGCGATTTCGCAAGGGCTCAAGCCGGTGTATGGCCTGCATTTCGGCCACGAGAACTATCCGCTGTATATCGGCCTGATCGCGCTGGTCGCGAACATCGTCGTGAGCTTCGTCGTGTCGGCAGTGTCACCGCGTCGGGCTGCCGTGACGGCCTGATCGAGGTTTCTCCGGCTCGATGAAAAACGCCGCGGGGCTGTTGGCCCGCGGCGTTTTTTATTGCATCGACGGCTGCTGGCCTGGCGCCGATCAGGCGTCGGCCCAGCGACGCAGCAGATTGTGATAGATGCCGGTGAGGCTCACGACGGTCGCGTCGGTCGAGCCTCGTTCGGCCGCGAGCGTCTGCACGTCGTTGTCGAGCTGGAACAGTGTCGCGCGCTGGCCGTCGTCGCGCACCATGCTCTGAATCCAGAAGAACGACGCGACGCGCACGCCGCGCGTGACCGGGCTCACGTGATGCAGACTCGAAGCGGGGTAGAGCACCATGTCGCCGGCCGGCAGTTTCGCGCGATGCACGCCGTAGGTGTCCTCGATGCAAAGCTCGCCGCCGTCGTAGGTGTCGGGTTCGGCGAGGAACAGCGTCGCCGACAGGTCGCTGCGGATGCGGAAGTCCGTGCCGCGTAGCTGGCGGATCGCATTGTCGACGTGTGTGCCGAAACCGTCGCCGCCGGTATAACGATTGAAGAGCGGCGGGAAGACTTTCAGCGGCAGCGCGGCGGAAAAGAAGCGCGCGTTGCGGCCGAGCGCGTCCTGGATCGCATCGCCGATCGCACGCGCGGCGGGCGAGCCTTCGGGCAGCTGCTGGTTGCGCTTGGCTTGCGCCGATTGCTGGCCGGAAGTCGCATTGCCGTCGATCCATTGCGCCGCGTCGAGCATTTCGCGGCATTGCGCGACCTGCTGTTTGGTGAGTACGGCTGGCAAATGCAGCATCATGTGCGCGACTCCTGAGTCAGGTTTGGCGTGGCGCTGATTTGTGTGTTCATGTTGAGGCTCGCATTCGCATTGGCATTCGCATTGGCGTTTGCGTCAAGGCTGCGTTCGAGCGCGCGAAACGCGCTAACGGGCGAAGCGGCCAGCCATGCGCGCATCTTCGCGACGAACGCGCCAGTCGCGGTGCGCGGCACACGTTGCAACCATTGCAGTGCTGCGGCGATTTCGCCACGCTCCGCAAGCAACCGTGCGTAGTTGAACTGCCCGCGAAAATCGCCGCCTTGCGCGGCGCGTCGATAGAAGTCCAGCGCGATCTCCGCATCCGCATCGACGCTCCAGCCATCCTCGTAAAAGCTGCCGACGAAGTTCAGCGACTTCGCGTGCCCGAGTTCGGCCGCACGCAAGAACCACTGCAATGCCTGCGCGCGATCGCATTCGATGCCATGACCGAGCGCCAACGCCGACGCATAGTTGTACATGCCCCAGTCGAGCCCGGCTTGCGCCGCGAGCCGATACCAGTACACGGCGACCGGCGCGCACGCGGCCGTGCCCCAGCCATGCTCGTAGCAGCGGCCGAGCATGTTCATCGCCATCGGATGATCGCGCCGCGCCGCGTGCCGGAACCAGACGAACGCTTCGTCGACGTCGCGCTCGACGCCGTGACCGTCGAGCAGGTACTGACCGTACACGGCCTGCGCCTCGACGATGCCGTTGCGCGCGGCCGCCGCGACCCACGCGGCGGCACGCTCGGGTGGCCCCGCGAGGATCGCGGCGAATTCATCGCGCGACACGCTCGCGAGCGCCCGCACCGAGACCTCGTTCAGCGCGCGCGGCATCAGTAGTGCGCGTTGAGCGTCAGGAACGCGGAGCGTCCCGGCGCGATCGACGCGTAGTGCGACGCGTACGCCTGGTCGTAATAGGTGCGGTTGAAAATGTTCTGCACGTTCAGCTGCAGATCGACGTGCTTGTTCACGCGATACGTCGCCATGCCGTCGAAGCGCCAGTACGACGGCACCGCCCGCAGATTCGCGGTATCGCCATACACCTGCGACATGTAGAACGCGCCGCCGCCGATCGTGAACTTCGGCAGCACTTCGTAATTGGTCCACAGGCTGATGCTGTTCTTCGGCGTGTTCGGGAACTGATGGCCGTTATCCGAGGTGGTCTTGCCGTTGTTGCGCAACTCGCTCTTCAGATACGTGTAGCCGCCGAACACCTGCCACTTGTTGGTCAACTGACCCGCCACGCCGAACTCGAACCCCTGCACGCGCTTGTTGCCGACCATCGCGTACGTGTTGTCCGGCAGCGTGACGCGCGCATTGGTCGTGTCGATCTGGAACAGCGCGCCGGTCAGCGACAGCTTGTTGTCGAGCACGTTCCACTTGCTGCCCGCTTCGACGCTTCGGTTCTTTTCCGGCGACAACAGCGCCGCGTTCGGGCCGACGCCGCGGGACGGAATCAGCGACTGCGTTTCGCTGCCCTGGCCGAGCAGTGCGCCAGCCGGCGTCGACGACGTCGAGATCGACGCATAGATGCTGCCGTTCGATGCCGGCTTGAACACGAGGCCGAACTGGTAGTTGAACAGCGTGTCGTCGCGCGACACACGCGTCGCGCCGTTGGCGACGGTAGTGCGCAGATCGGTCGAGTAATCGTCGACGCGCAGGCCGACGTTGGCCTGCCAGCGCTTCGTCAGCTCGATGGTATCGAACGCGTAGATCGATTTAGTGGTGGTGCGCTGCTGGCTCGGGTCGTTGGTTTGCTTGATCGATCCCGCCCATGGATCGTTCGGATTCGGCGTCCAGAGACTCGTGCAGTTATAGCCCGACGCCGCGCCAATGCCATTGGTTGCGCAGATCGCGCCGGTCGCGGCCGCCACCGTGTACGAATCGTTGACGCTGGTTTCGCGCGACAACTCGATGCCGGTCGTGAAGCTGTGCTTCAGGAAGCCAGTCTTGAACTCGCCGAACAGTTCGGTCTGGTTCGCGAGGCTGTACACGTTGCTCGCGCGCGTATTCGCGCGGCGCCACACCTTGCCGTTGACGACGTTGCCCTGGCTGTCGTCGGGCTGGGTCCAGATGTAGTCCTGGGTCGACTTCGTGTAACGCGTCGTGTTGCGGATCGTCAGGTCGCCGTTGATGTCGTGTTCGATACGCACGGTGCCGATATCCGAACTCGTCTTGCGGAAATCGCGGTCGATCAGGCCGTAAAAGTTGTGGCGGTCCACCGGCGCCGGGAAGATCGTGCTGACGTTCGCCGGCTTGTTGGTCGTCGTGTAGAAGTACGGAATGCCGCTGTCGGGCAGGTCGTCGGTGGTCAGGTGGTAGTAGCTCGCGGTCACGCGGGTCGGCGTGCCGAGACCGTACGTGAACGACGGCGCGATGCCCCAGCGCTCGTTGTTGACCGCATCGCGGCCGGCCACGTCGTTGTTGTGGCTCATCACGTTCAGGCGGAACGCCGCGTGGTCGGCCATCTGCCAGTTGCCGTCGGCGGTGAAGCGGCGATAGCGGTCGGTGCCGAGGCCGACGCTGCCGTCGGCGGTCGTACCCAGATGCGGCGTCTTCGTGATCAGATTGATGCTGCCGCCCGCGCCGCCACGGCCGCCGAACGCACCGTCCGAACCCTTCGTCACTTCGATGCTTTCGATGTTGAACACTTCGCGCGTCGTCGCGCCGATATCGCGCATGCCGTCGACGAACGTGCTGCCCTGCGCGTCGTAGCCGCGAATGAACGGCCGGTCGCCAAGCGGGTTGCCGCCTTCGCCGGCGCCGAACGTGATGCCGGGCACGGTGCGCAGCGCTTCGGTGAGCGTCGATGCGCCGGTGCTGCGAATCAGCTCCTCGGGAATCACGGTGACCGACTTGGGCGTATCCACGAGTGGCGCGGTGAATTTGACCGACGCGGAGTGATCGGTCTTGAAGCCATCGTCCGACTGGCCTTGCACGGAAATCGGCGCGAGCTGGCCCTCGGGCTCGGGCGGCGCGGCGGCCGTGGTGCCCTGCGCGAGGGCGGGGCCGGCGGCCAGTACGCCGCATAGTGTCGTGCTGATTTTGCCGAGCTTCGGATCGTCGGACCGCAACTTCATGTTTATCCCCGTCGAGTTCGGGAAGCCGGGGCGGGTGACAGCTTCCTTACCCGGACATTCCATGTTTATTACAAAGTGATTTCGGGACGGATTGTATTCAAATGCCGCGTAATTGAGAAGCGTTCTCAATAGAAATTTTGCCGGGAGCAGCTTTGAAGGGTGCGCGGTGAAGAGGGATTTGGAGTGAGATTCGCGTGAATTACGCGATGATGGCCGGAACTTATCGCCTATATGGCGGATAGTTCATCGGTTGAAGGGTGGGCGCTGCAGGGCGCGGCGAGAGAGGTTGTGAGAGCCGCTGTCCTCGCCTCAGGCGCGGAACAGGGCAAAAAGCGGTCGCACAAGAGGCCTGTTCGAGGCCCTCCGGCGTTTCTTTCATGGAAATAACAAAACCTTGCGCTCGCTCGAGCCGCCCTCAGACCGTCCGGCTAAAACCGCTCGACCCGAAACGGCCGCGGATCGACCAGCGTCGGCTCTCCGGTCATCATCTCGGCGATCAGCCGCCCCGTCACCGGTCCGAGCGTCAGGCCATGATGCGCATGGCCGAACGCGAACCACAGTCCCTGGTGTTTCGTCGCGGGCCCGATGATCGGCATCATGTCCGGCGTGCACGGGCGCCGTCCCATCCACGGTTCCGGGTCCAGACGTTCGCCGAGCGGAAACAGCGTGCGCGCGATGGGCTCGGCCGCATCGAGTTGCACCGGCGTCTTGGCCGCCTCGGGACGCGCGATTTCGACGCCAGTGGTCAACCGGATGCCGCGCGCCATCGGCGCGAGCACATAACCATGGTCGACGTCGAGAATCGGATGGTTGAGGCGCGCGGTCCGACGCGCTGCGTAGTGCATGTGATAGCCACGCTTGACCGCAAGCGGCAGTCGATACCCAAGCCGCGTGCTCGCGCGATCCGACCACGGCCCGAGCGCGATCACCGCCGAGGCGGCCGAGATTGGCCCGTCCCGCGTATCGACCTGCCAGCCTTCGCGCAGCGTATCGGCATCGCCGATGAAGAACCGGCCGCCGAGCGCTTCGAAGTACCGCGCGTACGCGGTGACGAGCGCGTTCGGATCGCTGACCGAATCGGATTGCGGATAGCGCAGCCCGCCTTGCAGCCGCTTGTCGAGATCGGGTTCGAGCTGCTGCAGGCGCGGGGCGTCGAGCGTTTCGAACTCGACGCCGTATTCGCGATGCCACCGTTCGGCAAGAGTGATTTCGGCATCGCGCGCGGCGGTGTTGCGAAACACCTTGATCCAGCCGATGGGCCGCAGCAGCGCGCTCGCACCGGCGTCCGCGGCGAGCGCGCGATGTTCGCTGACGCAATGCTCGATCAATGTCGCGTACGACTTCGCGATTTCCGCATGCGTCGCTGGATGTGAGTTGCGCCAGTAGCGCCATAGAAACGGTGCAACCTGGAGCATCGCGTCGGCGTGATAGCGCACGTCGGGCGACTGGTTGCGCGCGTAGCGCAGCAGCGAGCCGAGCCCGCGCGGAAACGCGTACGGATAGACGCCTTCGCGCTGGATCAGCCCGGCGTTGCCGAACGACGTTTCGTTGCCCGGCTGCTTACGGTCGATCAGCGCAACCGCGCGCCCGCGCTTCTGCAGATGCACGGCGACGCATACCCCGACAATGCCGGCGCCGAGCACCACGGTATCGAATTTCATGCTCCCTGTCCGCCTTGCGTGTGTTCTGTGTGTTGTCGACGCTCCGCAGCATTCGAGTGCGAGGCGAGGCACCGGCTTTCATCTTATACAGGGATAGGCTCGCTTCGCTATTGGCAAAAAACCGCGCTCGGGAAAACGCGCGAATGCCAGGTTCGATCGGGCAAAACCGTGTCTTTCGACGCACGATCAAGCGAGCGACTTCGGACTCGTTGGCGTCAGCGTGTAAACTGCTGACTTTTTTGCGTCCGGTGGTATGTTGCAAGCCCCTCAGCGCAGCGCCCTCAGCGGGCCCGCGCTCGTTCGCTTACTGGCCCGTCTCGGCGAGGCCGACGTCGCCGAATCGCGCCAATCGCTGGCGGATCGGCTGAGCCAGTGGCTCGGCTGGACCGACGCTATCGCGTTGTCATCGGCGCTCGACGGCAAGCCGCCGGCCGTCGCTGGTGGCGCGCGCGCGTTCGGCCGCGCGGAAGAGGAAGAGTGCACGCGGGTGCGCCGCTCGCTGGTGAGCGCAATCGCCAGCGATAGCGTGCTCGCAGGCTCGCGGCGGCGTGGCTCGTCGTCTTTGTCCGCCCGGATGCCGGCGCCGCGCGTGGCCGTCGACACGCAGGCCGACTACGCAGTGTTCCGGCAGCGCTATCTCGCACTTCAGCAGTCGATGGAAACGGCGATCGGCACATTGCGCGGCCGACTGCGCGCGCTGCTGGCGACGCAAGCGCCGGCGCTTGCGCGGCTCGCGGTCGTCGATGCGGTGATGGAGCGTGCGCTCGGCGAGCGCGAGCGGACTTTGCTCGGCGCGGTGCCGGGTCTGCTCGGCGGGCACTTCGAGCGCTTGAAAGAGGGTGAGGCGCGGAGGGTGGCGGAGGCGGAAGCAGCGGCCGAAGTCGAGGCCGATGCCGGCGCTCGAGCCACGCAACCCGAGTCAGCCTTGGCTCACGTCAACGCAAGCACCGCAGCCACGCGACTCGCCAGGTCGACCGACGCCAGCAACGCTGCCGCGCCGCTCGCGTCCGATGCATGGCTCGACGCCTTCCGCAAAGACATGCAAAGCGTTTTGCTGGCCGAGCTAGACGTTCGTTTTCAACCGGTCGAAGGGCTGCTCGCGGCTCTTCGCGCCTGCTAACTGGGACCCCATGTCCAGATATCGTATCGATCTCGTTGTATTTCTCGCGGGGCTCGCCGCGGCGTGCTGGATCGCCGTCGGCTACGCCGTCTCCAATCCGCTCGCGTTCGCCGTCACGCTGCTGATCGGCGTCTGCTATGTGCTGGGCGCGCTCGAATTGCGCCGCTATAGCCATGCCACTACTACGCTGACGGGTGCGCTCGCCGCGCTGTCCGGACCACCACCGAGCCTTGCCGCGTTTCTCGATCCCGTCCATCCGAGTCTGCGCAATAGCGTGCGGCTGCGCGTCGAAGGCGAGCGCGTCGCGTTGCCTGGTCCCGCGCTGACGCCGTATCTGGTCGGCCTGCTGGTGCTGCTCGGCATGCTCGGCACGCTGCTAGGCATGGTGATGACGCTGCGCGGCACCGGCCTCGCGCTGGAGAGCGCGAGCGACCTGCAGGCGATCCGCGCATCGCTGGCCGCGCCGGTCAAGGGGCTGAGCTTCGCGTTCGGCACGTCGATCGCGGGCGTCGCGACCTCGGCGATGCTCGGGCTGCTGTCCGCGCTATGCCGCCGCGAGCGGCTCGAAGCGGCGCAACAGCTCGACGTGAAGATCGCGACGACTTTGCGCGTGTACTCGCAGAGCCATCAGCGCGACGAAAGCTTCCGGCTGCTGCAGCGCCAGGCCGAAGCGACGCCGCTGCTGGTCGAACGGCTGCAGACGATGATGAGCGCGCTCGAACGGCAAAGCGCCGCGTCGAACGAGCGGCAGATCGCGAGCCTCGACGCGTTTTACGGCCGCACCGAAGCGGCTTATCTGCGTCTGGCCGGTGTGATCGAACAGTCGCTGAAAGACAGCGTGGCCGGCAGCGCGCAGGCTGCGGGCAGGGCCCTGCAACCGGTCGTCGAAGCGACGATGGCCGGTCTCTCGCGCGAGACCGCCGCGTTGCACGACGCGGTGACTCAGGCCGTGCAGCGCCAGCTCGACGGCATGTCGAGCGGCTTCGCGGCGACCAGCGCGAACGTCGCCGAGATTTGCAACAGCGCGCTCGCCGGACATCGGCAGGCGAGCGACGAGTTGGCCGCGCAACAGCGCGCTTCGGTCGAACGCGTTGTCGAAGCGTTTGAACAGCGCTCGGCCGCGTTGCTCGACGGTGTGTCCGCGCGGCTCGAAGCGACGGCGAGCGGCATGTCGCAGGCCTGGGGCGACGCGTTGGCAAAGCAGCAAAGCGCGGGCGACAAACTCGCCGCCAACAACGAACAGGCATTGGCGCGCGCCGCCGCGACGTTCGAACAACATGCCGCGGCGTTGCTGAGTGCTGTCGGCAGCTCGCACACGAACCTGCAAACGGAACTGACCGCGCGCGACGAGCAGCGTTTGGGCGCATGGGCGCAGGCGCTCGACGCGATGGGCGCGAAGCTCGGCGAACAATGGCGGCAGACGGGTGCGCAAGCCGCCAGCCATCAGCAGCAAATCTGCGACGCGCTCGCACAGACGGCACGCGAAATCTCCGCGCAGACGCAAACGCATGCGAGCGCGACGATCGCGGAAATCGATCGACTTGTGCAGGCAGCAGCCGAAGCACCGAAGGCCGCAGCGAACCTGCAAGCCGAACTCGCCGCGCGCGACGAACAGCGCTTCGTCGCGTGGACCGAAGCACTCGGCGCGATGACGGCGAAGCTCAACGAACAATGGCAGCAGACGGGTTCGCAAGCTGCAAGCCATCAGCAGCAGATCTGCGATGCGCTTGCCCAAACCGCGCGCGATATCTCCGCGCAGACGCAAGCGCATGCCAGCGCGACGATCACGGAAATCGATAGGTTGGTGCAAGTCGCGGCTGAAGCACCGAAGGCGGCGGCAAACCTGCAAGCCGAACTCGCGGCGCGCGACGAACAGCGCTTCGCCGCATGGACCGAAGCGCTCGGTGCACTGACCGCGAAGCTCAGCGAACAATGGCAGCAGACGGGTTCGCAAGCAGCAAGCCATCAGCAGCAGATCTGCGACGCACTCGCGCAAACCGCACGCGATCTTTCCGCGCAGACGCAATCGCATGCCAGCGCGACGATCGCCGAAATCGATCGATTGGTCCAGGCAGCGGCCGAAGCACCGAAGGCCGCAGCAAACCTGCAAGCCGAACTCGCCGCGCGCGACGAACAGCGCTTCGCCGCATGGACCGAAGCGCTCGGTGCGATGACCGCAAAGCTCAGCGAACAATGGCAGCAAACGGGTTCGCAAACGGCGACCCGTCAGCAGCAGATTTGCGACGCACTCGCGCAAACCGCTCACGAAATCTCCGCGCAGACGCAAACGCATGCCAACGCGACGATCGCCGAAATCGAGCGTCTCGTGCAGGCGGCGTCGGAAGCGCCGAAGGCTGCCGCCGAAGTCGTCGCGGAGCTGCGCCAGAAGCTCTCCGACAGCATGGTCCGCGATACCGCGATGCTGGAAGAGCGCAGTCGTCTGCTCGCCACGCTGGAAACGCTGCTGGACGCGGTCAACCACGCGTCGACCGAACAGCGTACCGCCGTCGATGCCTTGGTCTCGACGTCGGCGGATCTGCTCGAACGCGTCGGCAATCGCTTCACCGAGCACCTCGAGCACGAGACCGGCAAGCTCGGCACGGTCGCCGCGCAGGTCACCGGCAGCGCGGTCGAAGTCGCGAGCCTCGGCGAAGCATTCGGCGCGGCCGTCGGCATGTTCGGCGAAGCGAACGACAAGCTCGTCGCGCATCTCGAACGCATCGAAGCGGCGCTCGACAAATCGCTTGCCCGTAGCGACGAACAGCTCGCCTACTACGTCGCGCAGGCGCGTGACGTGGTCGACCTCAGCGTGATGTCGCAGAAGCAGATCGTCGAAGACCTGCAGTTGCTGGCCGCGCAGCGCGCGACCGTCGGAGCCGACGCGGTATGAGCGAGGACATCGACGGCGGCGTGGAAACGGCCGCGCCGGTCTGGGCTGCGTTCGGCGATCTCATGTCGGTGCTGGTTGGCGCGTTCGTGCTGATTTTGGTGAGCGTGATCGGCATCCAGCTCGTGCTGTCGAACAAGCTCGAGCAGGAGGTCAAGCAGCGTCAGGCCGAAACGCAGCGCCGCAAGACGCTCGAGCAGGCGCTCGCGGGACCGCTCGCGGCGGGGCGCGTGACGCTCGTCAATGGCCGCATCGGCATTAGCGGCAACGTGCTGTTCGCGCTGAACTCCGCGCAGCTGCAGCCCGAGGGCCGCGCGCTGCTGAAGAGCCTCGCCGGTCCGCTGTCCGCGTATCTGCGCGCGAGCGATCAGATCCTGATGGTCAGCGGCTTCACCGACGATCAACGCCTGCGCGAAGGCAATCGACGCTTCGCCGATAACTGGGAGCTGTCGGCGCAGCGCGCGTTGACGGTCACGCGCGCGCTGATCGACGAGGGCCTGCCGGCGTCGTCGGTGTTTGCGGCGGCGTTCGGCTCCGAGCAGCCGGTCAGTTCGAATGCCGACGAATCCGGCCGTGCGAAAAACCGCCGCGTCGAAATCGCGCCGGTGCCGCGGCCGTCGAGCGCGGCGACGGGGGAGAAGTCCGGTGCTTGACGATGCAATCGATGCGGCTCGCGCGACGCTCGATGCATGGCGCGCGAGCGGTGCGGATCGGCTCGATCCGCTGCGCTTTCATCTGCTCGACGCGCTTGCGCGGCGCGCGGCGCAGCACAGTGGCGAGACGCGACGAGTGATCGAGCGACGGTTGGCAGCATTACTGGCCGAATATACGGCCGAGGTCGAGCGTGCGGCTGCGGACCGGAGCGCGTTGCAAGCCACCTCCGTTGAGGCCAACGCGGCCAGCGACGCCACGCTCGCGGCGCTGATCGAACAGCTCGCCCGCCACCAGGCGCGGGCCGATGCTCCGCACGCCGCCGCCTATCCCGAACTCCCCGCGGTCGACTACTTTCGCGAAGTATGGTCGAAAGTCCGCACCGAAAAGCAGCTGCGCCAGTCGCTCGCGCAGGTGCCCGGCAATGCGGGGCCGCTCAATTCGAGCAGCCTCGTGCATCGCGCGCTGTCGTTGATGCGCGAACTGTCGCCGGAGTATCTGAAGCAGTTTCTGTCGTACGTCGATACGCTGTCGTGGCTCGAGCAGATGAACGGCGGCGCGCCGGTCGAGAAGGAAGCGCCGCGCGCCGCGGCGACCGGCAAGGGCGCTCGCAGGAAGGCGCGCTGACGCTGCAACGGCGGCTGGACATTGCTCGAGCCGAGCCGCCGGGCATTTCATCACGGCATCACTCTGCGTTGCTTGCCAGACGTTTCGTTTTCGCGCGCCGCGCGAGCATGTTCATTCCCTCGACGAACGCGGAGAACGCCATCGCCGCGTAAATATAGGCCTTCGGCACGTGCGAGCCGAAACCGTCGGCGATCAGCGTCATCCCGATCACGAGCAGGAAGCTCAGCGCCAGCATCACGATGGTCGGATTGCGATCGATGAAGCGCGCGAGCGGCTGCGCCGCGAACAACATCACCATGATCGAGACGATCACCGCGACGAACATGATCGGCAGGTGCTCGGTCATGCCGACCGCGGTGATGATGCTGTCGACCGAAAACACGATGTCGAGCAGGATGATCTGACCGATCGCGGCGGCCACCGTCAGTTGCACGGTCGAGCTTGATTTCGCGGTGTCTTCGTCATCGGGGATCATGTGCTGACGGATTTCGGTGGTCGCTTTCCACACGAGGAACAGGCCGCCGGCGACGAGGATCAGATCGCGCCACGAAAAACCAAGATCGAACAGCGTGAACGCGACCGCGGTCAGCTTCGCGATCCACGCGACGGTGCTGAGCAGGATCAGCCGCATCGCCAGCGCGAGCAGCAGCCCGGTGCGCTGCGTGCGTGCGCGCTGCGCTTCCGGCAGGCGGTTGCTGAGGATGGAAATGAAGATCAGGTTATCGATGCCGAGCACGATTTCCATCACGATCAGCGTGACCAGCGCGGCCCAGGCGGCGGGATCGGCAACGAGTGCGAACAGGGAGTCCATGATGTGGGGCAAGCGAGTGGGCCGCGAGCGGCGGAACCGCCATCATCGGCTTATACACGGTTCGAATGAACCAGTGATAACCTGAACGACATTTCGGTTTTTTCGAAGTATCGGATCAGCATGCTCAACTATCGTCACCTGTACTACTTCTGGATTGTCGTGAAGGAGGGCGGCTTCGCGCGCGCGGCCGCCCGGCTCGACATGGCCGTGCAGACGATCAGCGCGCAGGTTCGCGAACTCGAGAAAGCGCTCGGGCGCCAGCTATTGAAGCCCGCCGGGCGCGGCGTCGCGATGACCGAAGCCGGTGAGCAGGCGTTCAACCGCGCGGAGCAGATATTTCAGCTGGGCGAGGCGTTGCTCGACGAGATGCGCGAGACGAGCGGCGCGGAGTCGGTGCGGCTCGCGGTCGGTTTATCGGATGGGATTTCGAAGCTCGCCGCTCATGCGTTGCTCGCGCCGGTGCTTGCCACGCCCTCGCTAAGGCTGCTGTGTCATGAGGGAGAGCCCGCGCAACTGTTGTCGGAGCTCGCGCTGCATCGGCTCGACCTGGTGCTCGCCTGTCAGCCGGCGCCGCACGGCGCGGACTTGCGCGTGCTGAGCCAGCGCGTCGCGGGCTCGCCGGTCGACTGGTACGGGCCCGCGCAGATCGTGCGCAAGTCGGCGCGCGACGGCTTTCCGCACTGTCTCGCGGAACTGCCCGTGCTGCTGCCGACCCGCCACGGCGCATTGCGCGCGCGGCTCGAGCGCTGGTTCGAGGCGCAGGGAATCAGGCCGCGCGTCGTCGGCGAATTCGAGGACAGCGCGTTGATGGCGGTGTTCGCGGCGCGGGGGCTCGGCGTGTTTCCGCTCGCGGAGCTCGGCGCCGACGATCTCACGTTATTGAGGGGCTTGCGCTGGCTCGGCCGCGCGGACGGCGTGATCGAGGAGATTCACGCGATCCGCTCGCGACGCGGCCAGCATCATGCGCTCGCGTCGCAGGTGATCGCGGCGGCGCAGTCGTGAGGGCGTCGCACCGTCGCGGCGCCGCGACCGCGGCGCGCCAGCGTCAGAACGCGTGGCGCATGCCTACCGTGACCGCGACCTGCGAATTCGTCGACGACGGCGACAGCGTGTTGATCATCGCGTGCGACAACACCGAATCGGCCGGCGCGCCGTGCGCGTTCTGGTACACGCCCTCGACGTAGAAGTCGGTGCGCTTGCTGAGCGCATAGTCGGTCTGCAGCATCGCGCTGTTCCATGTCGGCGACGAGCCGTTATATGCGCCATGCGTGAACGTGTACGCGCCCGATACGCTCCAGGCCGGGCTCAGCGCGTACTTCGCATTGACCTCGTAGTTGTCGAGGCGCAGCGAGCCGCCGAGCGTGCCGGTGGCGTCGCCGGCCGCGCCGAGGTAGCTGCCGGTGCCGAACGAGAACACGCCCGCGACGTTGTCGATCTGCGTGTGGCTCCAGACGAGGCCGACGGTCGCGGGTCCGAACGTGTAGTTGCCGCCGAGCGACCACACGCGCTGGCGTTCGGCGATGAAGTTCGCGCTGGTGTCGGCGGTGGTCACGGCGCCGGCGCCGTTGCCTGCGTTGTTGAACTGCAGGTAGCCGGCCGCCAGGTTCAGCGGGCCCCGCGCGTACGCAAGGCCGAAGCCGTAGGAGCGGTTGTTTGCGAAGCCGCCGGCCTTGTTGCTGAACGAGTACATCGTTTCGAACGTGAGACCGTGGTACAGCGGGCTCGCGTACTTGACCGAGTTGTTGATCACGACCGAGTTCGCGGCGAGGTTGTCGTTTTCGAACGGATGGCCGGCGAGGCTGCCGCCCCACGTGTTATAGCCAGCCGTCAGCGGGCCGACGGCGTCGTTCATCGCGTCGAACTGGCGGCCGAGCGTCAGCGTGCCGTACGGATCGCTTTGCAGGCCGACCCATGCCTGCGAGCCGAACGCGCTGCCTGCGAACGCCTGGGCGCCGTTGTTCATCATGAAGCCCTGCTCGAGCTTGAAAACCGCGTGCAAGCCCGCGCCGAGGTCTTCCGAACCCTTCAGGCCGAATACCGTGTTCTGCGTGGTGCCGCTAGCGAGCTGCCAGTTGCTGTGGCCGAGCTGGTTATTCGTATAGACGATGCCGGCGTCCATCAGGCCGTACAGCGACACGCTGCTTTGGGCGTGCGCCGATATCGTGAAGGCGCCGCACAGTGCGGCGGCGAGCAGGGTCTTTTTCATTGCGGGTTCCTTGATTGACTAACGTGTTTTTGGATTAATGGGCTGGTTGCGCGATTTGCCGGATGCCGTAGCGTGCGTATTCCGCTTGCGATATCGCGTTATTGAGAAGTGATTTCGTGAACCGGCCGGGAGCACGCGGCGTGCTCGGGCCTGACGCGGGGCGCCAAAATCGCACTCTGGTTGTCCAGCGGGGAAATAAAGCGGGGATTTTTCGAAAAACGGTAGACGGCGCAAACAACGAGGCGGCGAAGCTTACCGTGTTCCGGTGTGCGCCGGGAGGGGAGACGCCGAAATCGGCGCAAATACCGCGCTAATCTGTGGTAATTCGCGCAAATGTTTTAGATGCCGGAACCTGCTGAAACGCGGTGGCCCGCCCTGGCCGTTTCATCGACACATGGCATAGTGACCGAACCCATCATCACAGGAGGCCCGCATGCGTATCCAGACATCCTTTCTTTTCGACCTCGACGGCACGCTCGTCGACAGCGTCTATCAGCACGTGCTGGCGTGGAAAGAGGCGCTCGACAGCGAGGGTATCCCGCTGTCCGTCTGGCGTATCCATCGCAAGATCGGCATGAGCGGCGGGCTGTTCACGAACCAGTTGCTGCGTGAGACTCACGGCGAGATCAGCGTCGAACGCGCCGAACGGCTGCGGCACGCGCATGCGGCCGCCTATCAGCGGATGCGCGCGCAGGTCTGCCCGCTGCCGGGCGCGCGCGAACTGCTCGCCGCGCTGACGCAAGCCGGCACGCCGTGGGCCGTCGCGACGAGCGGGCGGATGGAAACCGCGTCCCTGAATCTGGCGGCGCTCGGCGTCGATCCGGCCAAGGCGGTCGTCGTCACGCGCGACGACGTCAAATACGCGAAGCCCGATCCCGACCTGTTCCTCGCCGCGGCCGAACGGCTCGGCGTGCCGATCGAGCACACGGTCGTGGTTGGCGACAGCATCTGGGACATGCTCGCCGCGCGTCGCTGCCGCTCGCTCGGCGTCGGCCTGCTATCGGGTGGCTACGGCACCGAGGAACTGGAGCGCGCGGGGGCGTTGCGCGTCTACGACGATCCGGCCGATCTGCTCGCGCATCTCGACGAGGTGGCGTCGCGGCCGTGAGCCCGGCGTCGCTCAGGGTTTGGTGAGGATCGGCGGCTCAGCCGGGGGCTGCGTCGGTCCCACTTTCGACGATTCGCGCACGAGCTTATCGGTCATCGCCGACGCAACCGGATTCGTGCTGCCGCGGCCGACACTGGGGCCAGGTCCTGGGCCATTATCAGACGGCATCGGCACGGTGACGCCGGACGGCATCGGCAGCGACGGGTCAGGTTTGGAAGATTCCTTGACCAGTTGGTCCGTCAGCATCGCGGCGACGGGGTTGGCGCCGTTCGGGTGCGTGTCGTCGCGCCGGCGGCCTTGGGTCGTCTGGTCGATGCGGGGCCCGTACTGCGGCCTCGATTGTGCTCTTTGCTGGGCGTACGACTGCAGTTTCGAGCGATCGCGCGCGACCGCGGCCGGCGCTGCGTTATCGATGCGGCCGCTGGCGGTCTGGCCCGCATCGGGCATGACGCTCGGCGCGGGGGTGGCCGCCGTTGCGGGCAGGGACTGGGCGGGAGCGGGTGCCAGAGCTTGCGCCTGAGTTGGCGCCGGTGCCGGTGCCGGAGCCGGTGCCGGAGCAGCCGACTCCGGCTGCGAGGCCGCCGACTGCGGCGCGATCGCGACGTTGTTCGCGATGTCCGCGCGCGGTGCGGGCGGGCTCACCGGTTGCGCCGGCCTCACACTGCCGCCAATGGCGCGCGTGTCGGTCTGCGGTTGCGATTCCACCGCGCCGCTGACACTGCGAGTCACCGCGCCGGTCACGGCCGGCGCCTGATCGTCCCTGGGGTATAGCAGATAACCGGCGACGCCCGCGTCGACCACGAGCAGCCCGACTATCATCATCTTCCCGGTATTCGTCATATCTAAGCAACAACCATTAAACAACTGCGATTGACTGATGATAAACGACCATTTCGCCATCGACGCTTCTCGTCGGCATATTGCGGCGCATCACGATGGTAGATGTCTGATCGAACCTGGCGCCACAACGGCGCATGCCTGCCGTTAGAGGCCCTTGTCGGCCCGCTTGAAGCGGGCATTTTTTCCGTGAGCCGCGGTTTTTTTCGATCGATCAGCCGCGCCGCATTTGCGCGATAGGCGCCTGCAGGAAAGCGATTTAAGTTGTGCCGCCAATGCCTGGAGCCTGTACTATACGAACCATTGCAGACGACCGGCAGCCACAGTTCGATTATCCGGCGTGTAAATGTGACTTGCAGCGACTGGCTCGCAATGCACATGCCGGCAGGCCCGCCAAACTGCGCCATCCGAGACGCGCGAACAGCGTCCATGACGGCGACGGCAGGCGGTGACCGGAAGTAGCGACAAGAACCCATTGATCATGCGGACCCGCGGGCGCGACATCGCCCGGCATACCTTGGGCAGTCGCTTTGCGAAACGCCAGATCAACCGACCGACCGGTTGGTCTGAGTGTTCGCGGCGGCGTGGGAAACACGTGAAGATATGAACAACTTTATTCGACCTCCCGTTTTTTATCCGTCCACGGTGGTTTTCGTCGACGACAACGACAGCTACCTCGACGCGCTTCGCCGGTTTTTTCCGGGCACTTACACGAACCTGTTTTTCACGCGGCCGCAAGCGGCCCTCAACTATATCCGCCAGCACGCGCGCGAGAATTCGCTTGAATTCGCGGCGGCGTCGGCGTGTCTGAGCGAGCCGGGCGTCGAGCGCTTCGTCGAGACCTCGGCGGAACGCGACATCGTCGCGCGGCCGTCGCGCTTCGAGGAAGTGGCGGCGGTCGTCGTCGACTACGACATGCCGGGCATCGGCGGCGTCGAATTTCTGTCGTCGATCTCGCATCTGCGTTGCGCGAAGGTGTTGCTCACCGGCGTCGCCGATGAAACTGTCGCGGTGAAAGCGTTCAACGCCGGCATCGTCGACCTGTACCTGCGCAAGACCGACGCGGATTCGGCCAATCGTCTCACCCATTTCCTGAAAGACGCGAAGAGCCGCCATTGCGGGGAGTCGGGCTGGCTCGCGCTCGGCGAAAACGGCATGACCTACTGCGATCCGCGCACGCGCAAGGTGATCGACGAAGTGGTGGCCGCGCAGGGCATCGTCGAGTATTACTGGCGGCCCGAGCAGAACGTGATCCTGATGTTCGACGCCGCCGGCAACCCGAGCGTGTTCGTCGCGTGGGCCGAGAACGACTGGATCTCGCAGGGCGAAATCGTCGCCGACGAGGGTGGTCCGTCCGACCTGCTGCGCCAGCTCGCCACGCGCGAGGTGATGCCGCTGTTCTGGCCGGACCTCGCGTATCGTTCCGGCATGAAGTTCCGGTCGCTGAAGCCCGAAAGCATTCCCGGCTGGGACGACGCGTTCTTCGGCTGGACCCGCATCGAGCCGGGCGAAGTCGGCCTCGATCTCGTCACGTTCGCGAAGTGGCGCGCTGACCGCAATCGCTGAGTCGCAGCAGCGCGACGGGCGCGGCGGTCGTGTCGCCGCGCTAATCGCGTGCCTGTTCGCCGAGAAAATCGCATACAGCCCTGTGCATCGCCTGCACGCCGGGGCTCGTTTCAAGCGCTCGCCAACATCCATGCACGAGCCCCGTGCCGATCAGCAGTCGGGCATCCCCACCAGCCTCGCGAATCCGCTCGACGAACACGCGCGCGTCGTCGCGTAGCGGGTCGTGCTCGGCGCCGATGGCAAGCGTCGGCGGAAGTCCGTCGAAGCGGGTTGCGGCGAGCGGGATCGTCCATGCGGGGCCGGGCGTGGGGTCGCCGTATTCTTCGTCTCGTTCTCCGCTGTTTCCCCCAACTGTGCCCCAGTACGCGTTGCGAAACTTATGCACGTCCGCGAGCGTCAGCATCGGCGCGTTGGCCTCGGTGTCGCGCGCGGGTAGTTGCGGCTCGGTGCCGAGCATCGGATAAACCAGCGCGACGCCGCGCACGCCGCTGACGCCGTCGTCGCGCAAGCGCAGCGCGACGCTTGCCGCGAGCGTGCCGCCGGCGCTATCGCCGGCGAGTTGCAATCCGGCGTGGTCGGGCAGATCGAACGGCAGGCGGTTGTTCAACGCGGCAAGCGTGATTGCGAGGCAGTCGTCGTGCGCGGCCGGCGCGCGATGCTCGGGCGCGAGCCGGTAGTCGACCGCGATCACGTCGAGGCCGGTGTCGGCGGCGAGGCGCGCGGTCACCATCTGATGACTGTTAAGCGAGCCGAGCACGAAACCCCCGCCATGAAAATACAGCACCGTGCCACGGATCGTGCCGTGTTCGCTTGCTTTCGCTCGATGCCGGTAGAGTCGTAGCGGGATCGCCTGCCCCGCGTCGGTGCGAAAGTTCGCGTCCTGTGTGGTGAGTTCGCTGGGCAGTGGCGGCGTTAAGGTCGCGGCGTAGCGGTCATACAGATCACGCTGCTCGCGCGGCGTCATCGCCGCGTGATGCGACGGATAGAGCGCACTCGCTCGTTCGATAAACGCGGCGATTTCCGGCTCAAGCATGGTCACTCCGTTCGGGTAGTGTTTTCCGTTGCGTTGCGCAGGGCAATGCGATCACACGTCCCGCGAAACGCGCCGGCGGCAATGCGGCATGAGCCTGCGCGAGTTCATGTACGCGCGCCTTGACGTCCGGATCGAAAGCGACGCCACGCGGTCCGCTGGTATCGACGTGCAGCAGCATCTGCTCGCCCGCGGCGACGGGGCCGCTGCGTTGGTTTTGCGTCGCGTCCAGCGCAAACATTTCGAAGTAGACGTGCATACGTTTCGCGTCGTAGCCGAGCACGCGCATGTCGACGCGCACCGGCGTGCCTTGTTTGATTTCATGCAGATAGTTGAGATGCGCTTCGAGCGTGTAGATCGATCGATGCCGCTCTTTGCGCACCGCATCGGGCAGGCCGATCAGATCGATCAACACGTCGGTCGCGAGACTGAAAATCAGCAGGTAAAACGCGTCGCGCATGTGGCCGTTGTAATCGACCCATTCGGCGCGCACGCTGTCACGGTAAGACGGCAGGGCAACGGGATGCGACATGAGCGTCAATCTCCTCGATCGGATGCGATGGCGGCGGCGCGTCGTTTGGCGTTATCAGTGTAGTTCATCGCGATGACGCCGCGCCGGACCCAGGTGACCTCGAATTGTGGCCGCTATGGCAACAGTGAATTCATGGTTCAGGGCTTACTACGCGGCCTGACCGGCTCCTAAACTGACTTCGCTGTTGCCGATAGTCGACAGCCGATAGCCGATAGTCGCACGAGGCTCCGCGGCAACCGCATGAAGCCATCTCTGGAGGTTGGAAATCATGAAGTCCATCAAGTCGTTGATTGAAGCAGGGGTTATCGCCGCTCTGATTGCTGCGCCGTTCGCAGCGTTTGCGCAGTCGAATCAGGCCGATCAGCCGCTCCCGCGCGCACAGGTGCACGATTCGTCGAACGCGAACGTGATCGACTATCGGGCCCATATCCAGCCGGTCGAAGCAAAGGTCGCGGCGCAAAAGCAGGCTGCGCAGAATAGCGGGTACGGTGCGCCGTCGAATGGTTCGTCGCAGCGCAGCGGCCGGACTGAATTCGCGCCGACCTCGTATTCCGTGCCGGTGGTGAACTACACGCGTTGACTACACTTCGTGAAATGCGCGAACTCGGGTCCGCCGCTCAGCATGACTTCGGCGATCGCACCGACCAGCCAGATTTCCGTCGTAGCCGCGGACTTTTGAAGAACGAAGCGTAACTGATGGCACTTAACTGCGTTCCGAGATGGCCGCGCCCCGACTTCCCATCAAATCCGTATCAACACCGCTCCGAGCGTCACGAGCACACATGCCACGATGCGTCGCGTGGTGAGCTTCTCGCGCAGGAAGATGCAGCCGATCAACACGGCGAAGATCGAACTCAACTCGCGCAACGCGGAAACCATCGCGATCGGCAGATAGCGGTACGCCTCGATGATCAGGCAATACGCGCCGAGCGCGATCACGCCCGACGCGATGCCTTTCGCCACCAGCGCGCGGCCGATGAACAGCCCATTCGCGCCGCCGCGCCAATGCCACGCAAGCAGGAACTGCGGGATGTTCCAGATCAGATAGACCCACATGATGTAGCTGAGGCCATTGCCCGCGACGCGCGCGCCGACGCCGTCGACGACCGAGTACGTCGCGATGAATAGACCCGTCAGCAGCGCGAACGGCACGCTCTCGCCGGAAAAACGCATGCCGCGCCGGAACGCGAGCGAGACGATGCCGCACGACACCAGCGCGACGCCGAGCGCGGCGAGCGGCTTCAGCACTTCGCCCGCGAACACGAGCGCGCCGACGAACACCAGCATCGGCGAAAGACCGCGCGCGATCGGATAGATCTGGCCGAAATCGCCACTCTTGTACGCGCGGATCAGCGCGAGCAGATAGCCCCATTCGAGCACCACCGACGCAACGATATATGGCCACGCGGCCGGCGCCGGCAGCGGCAGCACAAGCACGCCGATCGCGCTGACCGCGATATACGGCATCGCCATCATGCCGAGCAGCCAGACGCGATCTTCGGAGACATGCAAGAACGCGTTCCAGGTTGCGTGAAGCAGTGCGGAGAACAGCACCAGCAGGACGACAAAGGGTTCCATCGACAGCGGGATCGGACGAAGAGGCAAGGAAAGACCGCAGGGCGGTCGCGAGCCCGTGATTATTCCAGCAGAACGCTGGAATGGCGGAGTTGATGACTAATGCGAAGGGCCTTTGTGTAGATGGAAGCGGCGTTTTGCGGTGTGCAGCGGAAAGCTCGGGTGACGCGGCAAAAAAGAAACGGGCGAAGCCGCAGTGCGCCTCGCCCGTTCCTGTTCGCTTCGAATTGACTGGTCCGTGTCCCGCGCGCGACGCGCGCCGTCCTCAGATCACCCGCTCACGCAACCACGCCGAGCCGAGATCGATCACCGTCACGACGAGGATCACCATGATCATCACGGCGGCCGTCTGCGCATAGTTGAACGAGCGGATCCCCTCGTACAACACGACGCCGATGCCGCCCGCGCCGACCATGCCGACCACCATCGCCGAGCGCACGTTCGACTCGAAGCGATACAGCGCGTACGAGATCCACAGCGGCAGCACTTGCGGCAGCACCGCATAGACGATTTCGTCGAGACGCGTCGCGCCGGTTGCGCGCACGCCTTCGGCCGGGCGCGGATCGATTGCCTCGACCGCTTCGGCGAACAGCTTGGCGAGCACGCCGGTCGTATGTACCCACAGCGCGAGCACGCCGGCGAACGGCCCGAGGCCGACCGCGACGATGAACAGCATCGCGAAAACCATCTCATTGATCGCGCGGCACGCATCCATCAGGCGGCGCACCGGTTGCACGACCCACTTTGGCGCGAGATTGTGCGCGGACATCAGGCCAAAAGGCACCGCGCAGACGAGCGATAGCACGGTGCCCCAGATCGCGACCGCCAGCGTCACGTACATCTCGTGCACGTAGGTGCGCCACTCGGTGAAGTCGGGCGGGAAGAAGTCCGCCGCGAACTGACCCATGTTGGCGGAGTCGCTGAGCAGATCCAGCGGACGCATGTCGGCGCCGTGCCACGCGCCGCCGAGCACCGCAAGCACCGCGATCCAGCCGAGCAACGACCACCAACTGCGCTTGCCGGCACGATCTTTTGCTCGCGCCGCCTGCGCGGCGGCCGCTTCGCTCGCGTGCGCCGGCGACGTGATCAGATCGGCCGTATTCATTGCTTCGACTGTTCGCTGCTGAGCGCGCTCAGCTTCGCGTCGAGCGCGGCCAATTGCGTCTTGCGGTCGCTATCGGACAGATGCGTATCGTTCTCGATCTTCTGCTTCTGCTGGAACAGCACGATCTGGCGGATCGGCAGCAGTTGCTGATCCGAGGATGCCGAGAAGCCGCTGTATCCGGTGATGGCGGCCATCACCGCTTTTTCGTGCGGATCGGTCTTCGCGTAGTTCAGGAAGAATGTGCGCAGCTTGTCCTTCGTTGCTTGAGGCAGATCCTTGCGCCACACGAGCGGGTCCGACGGAATCAGCGGCGAGGTCCACAGCACGCGCACCTGCGCGTACTTGTCCGGGTGCTGTTGCTTCAGCGTGTCCATCATCTCGCTGTTGTTGGTCGCGATGTCGATCTTGTTGTTGACGACGGCCAGCAGATTCGCCTCATGGCTCGACGGCAGCACGCTCTTGAACGACGTATTGACCGGCGCGTTGTGCTTCGCGAACAGGTAGTAGCCCGGCACCAGCGTGCCCGACGTCGACTTCGGATCGCCGAAGCCGAGCGTCACGCTCTTCGTGTCCTTGAACACGTCGTCGAGTGTCTTGAAACGGCTGTTCACATTGGTGATCAGCAGCGAGTAGTAGCCACTTTGGCCGTCCGCGTGCTCGACTTTCGCAAATACTTCGCCATTCGAACGATCGACGGCTTCGATCGCCGACGCGTTGCCGAAATAGCCGACCTGCACCTTGTTGAAGCGCATGCCTTCGATGATGCCTGCGTAATCGGTCGCGAAGAATGCCTTCACGTCCAGGCCGGTCTGTTTCTTCATGTCTTCGATCAGCGGTTCCCAGCGTTGCTTGAGCACCGCCGACGAATCGGTCGAGATGATGCCGAGATTGATGTCCTCGGCGTGGGCCGCGGCGACACAGGTGAAAGCGGCAGCGCCGGCCGCGAGCGTGATCAGGGAGCGCAGGAGTTTCATCGGTTGAGGTCCGGTTGAGTGGATGGGAGAGAAACAGGCGGGCGCGACAGCGTGCGCGGTTCAGTTCGACGGCGCGGTGTTCAGCGCGAACGCGTAGCGCGCGGCGGCAGGGCCGGGGCCGGTTTCGGCCTGCGCGGGTGCGTCGTGAGTGTCGTCAGCGTCGTGCGTCGCGTCGTCGAGCAGTTCGCGCGCATCGTCGCCGTAGAGTTTCTTTAGCAGCGCCGGCGTCAGCGCATTGGAAGGGCCGTCGTAGACCACCTTGCCGCGACGCAGTGCGACCGTGCGCGGGCAGTACCGCATCGCGATGTCGACCTGATGCAGCGACACCAGCACCGTGATCCGATGCTCGACGTTCAGCGCTCGCAGCATGTCCATCACGCGGCGCGACGACTCCGGATCGAGCGAGGCGATCGGCTCGTCGGCGAGCACGATTTGCGCGCGCTGCACGAGCGCCCGCGCAAGCGCGGCACGCTGCTGCTGACCGCCCGACAGGTTCGCGGCCCGCTCGCGCGCATGTTCGCCGATCCCGACTTCGTGCAGCGCAGCCAGCGACAGTGCGCGTTCCGCGCGCGGGAAGCGGCCGCAGAGACGCCGCCACCACGGCAGGCGCGCGAGCGCGCCGATCAGCACGTTGGTTTCGACCGACAGCCGGTTCACCAGATTGAACTGCTGGAAAACGAAGCCGATGTCGCGACGAATGCTGCGCACTTCACGCACGATGCGGCCGTTCTGCTGGATCGGCCGGCCGAGAATCTCGATCTGCGACGGCTGCGCGTCCGACGCGGTAAAGCCCGCGATATGCCGCAACAACGTCGATTTCCCCGAGCCCGACGCGCCGATCAGCGCGACCATTTCACCGGGCGCGACGCGCAGATCGATTTCGTCGAGCGCTTTGCGGCCGTTGTCGAACGTCTTGCTCAAACGTTCGATTCGAATAGCTTCACGAATCGCTTCCATCTGTATTCCCTCGATGCAACCGGATACTGCCGGCATGTGTGGGGCTCATTCTAGAAAGCGACTGTGACGGTTGAGTGAAGGCATCGCAACGTCTAGACGACTACATGTTTCTGTGTCGAATTTTCCCGCGGCGTCATGTGACGTCGGGATGGCAGAACAAAGTCAGCTTGAAGTCACTGATTTGAACGGAGAGTGACATACGGATGACATGATTTGCGTGCAGACGGGCGAACTCGTTCATGTTGACTCTTGGCGAGGCAACATTGCGTCGTTTGCCGTCGTGCTTGATGCTCCCGGTACACGGGTCGCGCCGTCATGGCGGCGCCTTTGATCCGGAGCTTTTCACGGCCCCTTGGCTCGACGCCATCGAGGAGCTTCCCAGCCGGCGACTCTAACCGGACGACACGGCAGCGATTCTCGCTGACGCCACGGAAGGTGCGAATGCGAAACTGGCGGCGATTGATGCTTCATGGACGCAACACTAACCAGTTTCGATCCCTGACGATAAAGGCGGCGCAATGCCGCCATTTTTTCGTCCTGCGCCAGCCGGAATATGCAATAGAAATCGAGATATTCGACACAGTCGTAAATAGTTGTCAAATCGGGATTATCCCGAATTAAAGCGGTTGACCGCGGTCCTTTTCGATGATTAATTCGCGAGGTTTCGACTGAAAACTCTTGAGGAGTGTAATGGAGCAACTGAAACAGCAAAGCAGTGGGACGGATTGGACAGTGGATGAAGAATGTGACCTTTGCCGTATCACCTATTCGATCTACTCAAACTTCCCGCCGATGCCGCACGCACAGGCCCTGAACGCTGAAACCGGCGAGTTCTTTCCGTTTGACAGGGTTCGTAAGATGAAATCCGGTTATGCCATGGCCGAAGCTCTGGGTTACGCATGGGCGTGCAACTGTCGCGGACGCAAGGCAGCGCCGAAGTTTGAGGAACTCGAGCAATATTTCGAGCTTGTTGACGCGAAGACCAAGGCTCCCGTCGAAGGGATGACCTATAGGCTATCGAGCGATGGTCAATGTCTTGTCGACCACGCGTCGCTGGCAGGCGGGAGAACGCGCGCGTTCTCATTGATGCGGCATCCGAATCTGACCTTCGTGGCGTGGCGTGAGGGGGATGTGCGATGAGCGGCGCAATCAGCGAGGAGGTACGATTGCTTGCCGCGATCGCTTACGGGGAGGCATCCACGGCCAACGACCCGCATGAAATCGGGGGAATTGCGTTTGCCGTGGCAAATCGGTGTCGCGCATGGGGCGGAAAGACGGTGTCCGAGTTGCGCGCCGCAGACCCGAACTATTCGTACGCATGGGACGGCTCCAACGCTAGATTCAACAAATTGATGCGCGCCCCTGACAGTGAGATTGAACCGAATCCTGGGATGAAGCTGGCTGTCGATTGGGCTCAAAAGGCATTGGCCAACGACGGACCGGACCCGTCGAACGGTGCATTCTGGTGGGACGGGCTCGACTTCAAGACCAGATACGCGAGCCGTCCCAAGGTGCTAGACGGGTTCAAATGGGGCTCCCCATCTGACAATATTTTCGGTGTGCCAGAGAAGCGGCGGGAAGTCATCAAGTATTGGAGAGTCCGTAATAAGAAGACTGGGCAAATCGTCGACGGCGGCGAACGCGGCCGCTACGATTCGGTATGGGTTTCGACGGCCGCTCACGGTGGCACCGTATTTTGGCGGCACAACCCAGATTACCTGAAAGCTAACGGAGCAAAGGCATACCGATGAAATCCACCGTGATGCTGATGGCGGCTCTGGCCGCCATGTCGAGTAATTCTCACGCGGTCCGATCTTACGACAGTTACGATGCGTTCTATTCCGCCCAGCCGGGCGTGGTGTTTGGTGCCCCGATCAAGCAACCTGCCGGGCCTCTCCACCTTTATTCAGATCTCGGGGGGCAGGGTAGTTACACGGAACTGAGATCCACTCTGGACGGAAGGGCTTTGCGAATCGAGGTTGCAGAGAATCGCATAACGGTCAATGGCAAAAGCTATCGCTTTGCGCGCGCAACGACGTTTCCGGATGAGTATGCAATAGACATTTATCCGGGCAACGCTCAGGTGTTCTTGGCGGGAGGGACGAGCAATCGTCCTCCGCTTCTGTGTATGGAAGGGTACGGCAGTGGTTCAGGCGAAGCCGACCGGCACCAGCAGATATTCCTTTTGGTGAATCCTCTAGCTCGTAAGCCGACATTCTTGCATCTGCCAAGTCTGCTTTCGTCATGTCTGGCTGTAGTGGCGACGAAGGACGGCAAGCTTGCCTTTCCGAAGAACAGTTACCTGTTCGATGATGCACAACAATCCCGCGTTGGATTGTTAGTGTCGTACTACACGTTTGAGAATCAGCGCTTTGTCCCGGTACCGGCTCTAAACCAACTTCGGCTCAGATTTGCGCAGCCAGAGATACCGTTTCAATTTTCGGTCCAAGACAAGAACTAAGCGACCGACCATCTCTCCTGACGCCGGCTTACTTACAGAGCCGGTACCATGTCCAGAAAACCAAAGCGGTTCACCATCGTAGGATGCTCACATCATCTGCAAGTGACAGTGTCTCTAACCGCGGCACGGCCCACGCATCGACGCGGCGCTACAGCTCGATCCTACGCAACTGCCGATCGGCTCGACGCTCCCGCCCACTGACACACAGCCAGGCTATAGTGCGTGTTTTCCGGCCGTCCTTAAAAATCCCGACACCCCGGTCACGCTGTCATGCCGACTCCTTTGAGCTTTCTTCCGGACAGTTTTGCCGAATATGAAGATCTCAAGTCAATCCTCGATCAGGGCAGGGCGAGCTTCGAAATCCGCGCGGTCTGCGAGACCGAGGTACGTGGCCGGCGCTTTTCCATCTACACCGCCAGCATCGGTTCGTCCGATCCGCTCGCGCCGGCCATTGGCTTTTTCGGCGGCATTCACGGGCTCGAGCGAATCGGCTCGCAACTCGTGCTCGACTATATGCGCTCGCTGCTCGCTCGGCTCGAATGGGACGAACTTCTGGTGCGTGAATTGCAATCCATCCGGCTGATCTTTTTACCGATTGCGAATCCCGGTGGCATGTGGGCAGCGACGCGCGCCAATCCGCGCGGTGTCGATCTGATGCGCAACGCACCGCAAGACGCCGACGCGCGTGTGCCGCTGCTTGCGGGCGGCCAGCGCGTCGGCGCGTGGCTACCGTGGTATCGGGGCCGCGCGGGCGAACCGATGGAGGTCGAGGCGGCCGCGCTGCTGCACGTGGTCGAAACGCAACTCGCCGCGCGGCCGCTGAGCATCGCGCTCGATTGCCATTCCGGCTACGGCTGGAGCGACAGCATCTGGTTTCCATACGCGCGAACCCGCCAGCAGATGCCGCATCTGCCCGAAATGTACATGCTGAAGAGCATGTTCGAACACGCGCATCCGCATCACGGCTACACGTTCGAGCCGCAAAGCCACCAGTATCTGCTGCACGGCGATCTGTGGGACTACGCGTACGACCGCACGCCAGTGCCGAACATCTTCCTGCCGATGACGCTCGAACTCGGCTCGTGGCTGTGGATCAAGAAGAACCCGCGCCAGTTGTTTTCCCGGCAAGGCATGTTCAATCCGGTCATGGAGCATCGCACCGCGCGCGTGCTGCGGCGCCATGCGAACCTGTTCGACTTTCTCGCGCGCGCGGCATTTTCGTCGCAGCGCTGGCTGCCGCAAGGCAACCATCGCGAGCAGTTGCTGCAACGCGCGCTCGACCACTGGTACAGGCCGGATCGCGAATGAGCACATGGGTCCTGCTGCGCGGACTGACGCGCGAAACGCGGCATTGGGGGCGCTTGCCGGCGGCGTTGCGTGAATCCCTAGGTCAGATCCCGGACCGCAGCTCGTGCGGTCAGACGACAACCGCCATCTCCAACGCAACGACCACGACCGGCGTACGTTTGCTGCCGCTCGATCTTCCCGGCAACGGTGAATACGTGCGGCGGCGCGCGCCCGCGAGCGTCGCGGGCATCGTCGCCTTCGTGCGGCAGGCTGCGCTCGAATCGGGCGTGCCGGGCCCCTACAACATAATCGCGATGTCGCTCGGCGGCATGGTCGCGACCGACTGGGCGCAGCGTCATCCCGGCGAAATCGAACGGCTCGTGCTGATCAATACGAGCATGCGGCCGTTCAGTCGCATGCACGAGCGGCTGCGGCCGTCGGCGTGGCCGGGTCTGCTCGGCGTCGCCGCGCATTGGGGCGATGCGGCCGATGCCGAGAGCGGCATCCATCGCCTCACCTGCAACAACCTCGACACCTTGGCCGCGGACCTCGCCGCTTGGACCACGATCCGCCGCAGCGCACCGGTGAGCCGCGCGAATGCGCTGCGGCAATTGTGGGCGGCCGCCCGCTTTCGCGCGGCGCCCGCCGCGCCCGCCTGTGCATTGCTCGTTTTGTCGTCGGCGGCCGATGGGCTCGTCAACCCGGTCTGTTCGGCGAAGCTCGCGGCGGCGTGGGGCGCGCCGCATCGCGAGCATCCGTGGGCCGGCCATGATCTGCCGCATGACGATCCCGCGTGGACCGCCGCGCAGATTCGCGCGTGGCTCACTCAGCGCGCCGAGGACAGCGATGCGGCCACGCCGGGACCCGCATCGGCCAAGCCCGCGAGTTGAGCCGCTCACGACATTGCCGCGCCGCAGCGACGCGACCCCTTCCACGCCAACTGTGACGATTCTTCGACGAGCCGGCAGCGGGTATTACCTGACTTCGCGAAACGGACGCATCGCGCACGGCAGGCGCATAATTCCAAGTCAGACGTTGCCTGCGAATCACGCGATACTCACCATTGCCGCCAGCCAGGGGAGTCGATCATGCAAGCAAAGAACGAAGAAGCCGTCACGCACCTGCTGAACGATGTCGTCGAATTTGCGCGGGGGCGGTTGCCGGAACCGACCTTCGATATCGTCGAACCCTTCCTGCGGCATTACTACGATTTTGTCGACGCAGGCGATCTGCAAAGCCGCTCGATCGCCGATCTGTACGGCGCGGCGCTCGCCCACTGGCAGACCGCGCAGCGCTTCGTGCCGGGCGAGCAGCGGCTGCGCGTATATAACCCGATCCTCGAACAGCATGGCTGGCATTCCGATCACACGGTGATCGAGATCGTCAACGACGACATGCCGTTCCTCGTCGATTCGGTCTCGATGACGGTCAACCGCCATCGGCTCGCGCTGCATTCGGTCGTGCATCCGGTGTTTCGGATCTGGCGCGCGGCGGACGGCAGCATCGCACGCGTGAGCCAGGGCGCCGAAGAAGCCGGCGATACGCGCTCGCATCTGACCTCGTGCATCCATTTCGAAGTCGATCGTTGTGGCGATGCCGCAAAACTCGACGCGTTGCGCGACGATATCGCCCGGGTGCTCGGCGACGTGCGCGCGGCGGTCGAGGACTGGCCGAAGATCATCGAACGCGCGAAGCAGACGATTCAGGATATGAAGGCGCGCGAGACCGGTCCCGAGGGTGTCGAAGCGCGCGCGTTCGTCGAATGGATGGTCGCCGATCATTTCACGTTCCTCGGCCAGCGCGATTACGAACTGGTGCAGCTCGATGGCGGCTATGGTTTGCGGGCGGTGGCGGGCTCCGGTCTCGGCATTCTGCGCGATGCGCAGGGTGCGGGCGGCGCGCCGGAAGTTACGCCGTTGCCGCCGGCGGCCGCGGAGATCATCTCCGGCTCGTCGCCGATCTTCCTGACCAAGGCCAATTCGCGCGCCACGGTGCACCGGCCCGGCTATCTCGACTATGTCGGCATCAAGCTGAGCGGCGCCGATGGCAAGGTGACGGGCGAACGTCGCTTCATCGGCCTGTATACGTCGACCGCTTATTTCGTGTCGGCCGCGGAGATTCCGATCGTGCGGCGCAAGTGCGCGAATATCGTCCGACGCGCTGCATTCCTGCCGAAAGGTCATCTGGCGAAATCGCTGGTCACGGTGCTCGAAACCTATCCGCGCGACGAACTGTTCCAGGCCGACGAAGACCAGCTTTACGACACCACCCTCGGCGTGCTGCGTTTGCAGGAACATCAACGCACGCGGCTGTTCGTGCGGCGCGATCGCTTCGATCGCTTCGTGTCGTGCCTCGTGTTCGTGTCGCGCGACAAGTACAACACCGATCTGCGGCAACGCATCGCCAACCTGCTCGCCGATGCATTCAATGGCGAGAACGTCGAATTCACGCCGTTGCTGTCGGAGTCGACGCTCGCGCGAATTCATTTCGTCGTCCATGCCAAAGAGGGCGGCATGCCGAGCGTCGATACGCGCGAGCTCGAAGCGCGCCTCGTGCAAGTCGCGCGACGCTGGCAGGACGATCTGGCCGACGCATTGCTCGACGCGTTCGGCGAAGAACAAGGCAACCGCTTGTTGCAGCACTACACTGATTCGTTTCCGGCCGGCTACCGCGACGACTATCCGGCGCGCACGGCGGTGCGCGATATCGAACTGATCGAGCGCGTGCAAGGCAGCGAGCGGCTCGCAATGAATCTGTACAGGCCGATCGAATCCGGACCGCGCGCGTTCCGCTTCAAGGTGTATCGCGCAGGCATGCCGATCGCGCTGTCGCGCAGCTTGCCGATGCTTGAACATCTGGGCGTGCGCGTCGACGAAGAGCGGCCTTATCTGATCGAGGCGCCGGGCGCGATGCCCGCGTGGATTCACGACTTCGGCCTCGAACTCGCGGACGATGCCGAGTTCGACATCGAGCGGGTCAAGGATCTGTTCGAGCAGGCGTTCGAGCAGGTGTGGACCGGCACGATCGAAAGCGACGACTTCAACCGCCTCGTGTTGCGTGCGCAGCTCAATGCGCGCGAGGTGACGATTCTGCGCGCGTACGCGAAGTACTTGCGCCAGGTCGGTTCGACGTTCAGCGACGCGTATATCGAACGCGCGGTGACCGGCAATCCGGCGATTGCGCGCATGCTCGTCGATCTGTTCGTCGCGCGCTTCGATCCGGCGCTCGGCGCGGTACGCGAAGCCCGCGTCAACGCGTGTCTGGAGTCGATCGACAGCGCGCTCGACCAGGTGCCGAATCTCGACGAAGACCGCATCCTGCGGCAGTTCCTCGGCGTGATCAAGGCGACCAAGCGCACCAACTACTACCGCCACGACGCTCAGGGGCAACCGAAGCCGTACCTGTCGTTCAAGTTCGATCCCGCGCAGGTGCCCGGCCTGCCCGAGCCGAAGCCGATGTTCGAGATCTGGGTCTATTCGCCGCGCGTCGAGGGCGTGCATCTGCGCGGCGGGCGCGTCGCGCGCGGCGGCTTGCGCTGGTCGGATCGGCGCGAGGATTTCCGCACGGAAGTGCTCGGCCTGATGAAGGCGCAGATGGTGAAGAACGTCGTGATCGTGCCGGTCGGCTCGAAGGGCGGCTTTGTCGTCAAGAATCCGCCGCCGCAGAGCGAGCGCGATGCGTGGATGCGCGAAGGCGTCGCGTGCTATCAGACCTTCCTGCGCGGCCTGCTCGACGTAACCGACAATCTGGCGGGCACCGAAGTCGCGCCACCGCCTGACGTGGTGCGCCATGATCCTGACGACCCGTATCTGGTCGTCGCCGCCGACAAGGGCACGGCCACGTTCTCCGACTACGCGAATGCAATCTCGCATGAATACGGATTCTGGCTCGACGACGCGTTCGCGTCGGGCGGCTCGGTCGGCTACGACCACAAGAAAATGGGCATCACCGCGCGCGGCGCGTGGGAGTCGGTCAAGCGGCACTTCCGCGAAATGGGCGTCGACACGCAGAGCCAGGACTTCACGGTGGTCGGTGTCGGCGACATGTCGGGCGACGTGTTCGGCAACGGCATGCTGCTGTCGCCGCATATCAAGCTGCTCGCCGCGTTCGATCACCGTCATATCTTTCTCGATCCGAATCCCGATCCCGCCGCGAGCATGGCCGAGCGCGCGCGGCTCTTCATGCTCGACCGCTCAAGTTGGGCGGATTACGATCCGTCGCTGATCTCGGCGGGCGGCGGCGTGTTCCCGCGCAGCGCGAAGACGATTCCGCTGTCGCCGGCGGTGCAGGCGGCGCTCGGCACCAGCGCGGCGGCGCTGTCGCCGGCCGAGTTGATGCGCGTGATTCTGCAGGCGCCGGTCGATCTGCTTTATAACGGCGGCATCGGCACCTACGTGAAGGCGAGCCGCGAAACCAACCAGCAAGCGGGCGATCGTGCGAACGACGCGATCCGCGTGAACGGTGCCGACCTGCGCTGCAAGGTCGTGGCCGAGGGCGGCAATCTCGGCTTGACGCAACTCGGCCGCATCGAGTTTGCGCAGCATGGCGGCCGCATCAATACCGATGCGATCGATAATTCGGCCGGTGTCGATTGCTCGGATCACGAGGTCAACATCAAGATTCTGCTGGGCCTCGTCGTCGCCGATGGCGAGATGACGGAGAAACAGCGCAATGCACTGCTTGCGGAAATGACCGATGAAGTCGGTCTGCTCGTGCTGACGGACAACTATTACCAGACGCAGGCTTTGTCGATCGCGGGCCGCTTCGGCGTCGAGCTGCTCGATGCAGAAACCCGTTTGATGCGCTATCTGGAGAAGGCTGGGCGGCTCAATCGGGTGATCGAATTTCTGCCCACCGACGAAGATGTCGCCGAGCGCGCAGCCGCGAAACAGGGGCTGACGACACCCGAGCGCGCGGTGCTGCTCGCGTACAGCAAGATGTGGCTCTACGACGCGCTGCTCGAATCGTCGATGCCGGAGGACCCGCTCGTCAGCGACATGTTGATCGAGTACTTTCCGAAGCCGCTGCGGCAGCGTTTCCGCGAACCGATGCAGCGCCATCCGCTGCGCCGTGAAATCCTCGCGACGCATCTGACCAATGCGCTCGTGAATCGCGTCGGCTGCGAGTTCGTGCATCGGCTGATGGAGGAGACCGATGCAGAGCCCGGCGACATCGTGCGTGCCTGCATCATGGCGCGCGACGTGTTCGATCTCGATCAGATCTGGCGCAGCATCGACGCGCTCGACAACCGCGTCGCCGACGACGTGCAGGCACGCATGTTCGCGGAGGTCGCACGGCTCGTCGAACGTTCCGCGCTGTGGTTCCTGCGGCATCTGCAAACGGGCGCGGCCAACGGCGACGTGACCGGCCTGCTCGCGCGCTGTCGCGATGCCGCGCAGCGTCTTGCCCCGCAATGGCCAGCGCTGTTGCCGGCCGCCGATCTCGAAGCGTTGTCGGAGCGGCAGCGGGCGTTCGTCGATGCGGGTGTCGATAGCGATCTCGCGGTGCGGATCGCGAGCGGCGAGGTGTCGGCAGCGCTACTCGATATCGCCGAAGTCGCGTCGACGTGCGAGCGCAATCTAGAACAGGTTGCGGGCGTCTACTTCGCGCTCGGCACGCTGCTCAACTACAGCTGGATCAGCGAGCGCGCCGCTTCATTGCCGGCGCCGACGCATTGGGACATGCTCGCGCGCGCATCGGCGCTTGCCGAACTCGCCCGGCTCAAGCGGGCGCTGACCACGAGCGCATTGGCTGGCGCGACCGATGCGTCGACGCCCGATGCGCTGGTGCAAACGTGGCGCGAGAAACGCGCGGCGCAGCTCGAGCGTTATACGCGTCTGCTGACCGATTTGCGTGCGACGGGTGGCGCGAGTCTTTCGGTGCTGCTGGTGGTCGTGCGGGAGATGGCCGCGCTCGAGCGGGCGTGAGCCGCGCGAATGGTGGAAAGGGCGCTTGGGGTGCTGGCGGCACGGCGACACATCAGGTCCGATTCCTGCGGCCGGGTGTGTCGTTGTCATCCATAATACCGGGTGCTTGCCGACCACTTCGGTCGTGCCATACCCGACAATACCCAACCATACCCAGCCCACTCACGGACGCCCGCCCGCAGATGAAAGAAGAATCGCCGAAAGCTATTTTCTACGCACTCGCCGCCAACCTCGGCATCGCCGTCTGCAAATTCGCCGCGGCGTCGTTCACCGGCTCCGGCTCGATGTTCGCCGAAGCGATTCACTCCACCGCCGACTGCGGCAATCAACTGCTGCTGCTGTTCGGGCTGCGCGAGGCGCGCAAGCCGGTGAGCCCTTTGCATCCGATGGGCAGCGGCCGCGAAATCAACTTCTATTCGCTGCTGGTTGCGTTGCTGCTGTTTTTCGTCGGCGGCGCGTTTTCGGTGTACGAGGGCGTGCATCGGCTGATTGCGCGCGAGCCGTTGCAGTATGCGTTCGTCGCGTTGGCGGTGCTCGGTGTGTCGGTGGTGCTCGAAGCACTATCGCTGTGGGGCGCGATCAAGGAGATTCGCAAGACGTATCCGGACAAAAATCTGTGGCAGTGGTTTCGCGAAACGCGCGAATCGGATCTGCTGGTCGTGGCCGGTGAAGATATCGCCGCGCTCTTCGGTCTCGCGATCGCCTTCGTCGCGGTGCTATTGACGATGATGACCGGCAACCCCGTGTATGACGCGCTCGGCTCGGTCGGAGTCGGTCTTTTGCTGATGACGATCGCGTGGCTCGTCGCGCGTGAAGTGAAGTCGATGATCGTCGGTGAATCGGCGAGCCCGGAAGTGCGCAGCGCCATCGACGCGCATCTGCGCGCGCGTCCGGAGATTCGCAGCATCATCAACATGATCACGCTGCAGTGGGGGCGTCACGTGGTGGTGGCGGTGCAGGCGGAAATGATCGACTATGCGAGCGGCCGCGCGATGGTCGATGCGATCAATGTTATCGAGGCCGACTTGCAGGCCGCGTTTCCTCAGGTGCGCTGGGTGTTCTTCGAACCGGACGTGCCGCGTAGTTAATGAAGAGGAGGCGAAACGGCCTGCGCTGCAAGCGCGGGCCATTCCGCCTGTGTTAACAGGATTCCTGTACGCGTCAAAGCGCTTATTTGAACCCCGCCACCGCATGCGGCACATACAGTTCCTCGAGCCGCTGAATCTCTTCGCCGCTGAGCTTCAACGACAGCGCCGCGACCGCATCGTCGAGATGGTGCAGCTTGGTCGCACCGACGATCGGCGCGGTAATCGGTTTCTTCTGCAGCACCCACGCTAGCGCAACCTGCGCGCGCGGCACGCCGCGCTCTTTCGCGATCTCGCTGACCCGCTCGACGATACGCCGATCCGCTTCCTGCGTCTGCGCGTACAGCGTGCGGCCGAACTCATCGGTTTCAGAGCGCGCGCTCTCGGTGTCCCAGTCGCGCGTCAAGCGTCCGCGTGCAAGCGGGCTCCACGGAATCACGCCGATGCCTTCGCTCTCGCACAGCGGCAGCATTTCGCGCTCTTCCTCGCGATACAGCAGATTCACGTAGTTCTGCATCGTCACGAAGCGGGTCCAGCCATTGCGCTCGGCCACCTGCAGCGCCTTGGCAAACTGCCATGCGTACATCGACGACGCGCCGATATAGCGCGCCTTGCCGGCCTTCACGACGTCGTGCAGCGCTTCCATCGTTTCTTCGATCGGCGTGCCGTAGTCCCAGCGATGGATCTGATACAGGTCGACATAGTCGGTACCGAGCCGGCGCAGGCTGTGATCGATCTCCGCCATGATTGCCTTGCGCGACAGCCCTGCGCCGTTCGGGCCCGGATGCATGCGGCTATTGACCTTGGTGGCGAGCACGATCTCATCGCGCTTCGCAAAGTCTTTCAGCGCACGGCCGACGATTTCCTCGCTGGTGCCGTCCGAATAGACGTTGGCGGTATCGAAGAAGTTGATGCCGTGATCGAGCGCCTGCTTGATGAATGGCCGCGCGGCTTCGTCGTCGAGCGTCCAGGTATGCGTGCCGCGCGAGGGCACGCCATAACTCATACAGCCGAGACAGAGACGCGATACATCGAGGCCGGTGCGGCCGAGTTTCACATAATCCATCGTGTTGCTCTCCTATGGTGAAGCGCACAAACCCGCTGCGAGGGAAGGACCTTTGATTATAAGGAAACGACGGCAAGCGCGTCGTTGCCGGAAAAAGTCTGCAAAAGGCGTGGATTTGATGAAGCGTTGACTTTCTGAAAAAACGGTGGATAACTACGATCGTTAAATATCGACAAATTCAGAATAATTCAGAATTGTCTCGTAGTTGCCATTTGCTCTCCTTGATAACCTTTTGATGCCGTTGCATTGCGCACGGCTTCATCGGGCATCACAGGTTTAAGCAATGAATAACCGTTGTTATCGGCTTGTGTTCAGCAAGCTTCGGGGTATGCTCACTGCCGTTGCAGAAACTGCGACCGGTCACGGAAACTCCAGTCGCGGTGAAACCGGCTTATCGGTCGGGTTACAGTCGTTCACACTGTTTGCAATGCGTCATGCGGCCTTTGCCGTGCTGGTGCTGTGCGGACTCGCGCCCGCGCTTTCTGACGCGCAGATTGTCCCATCGGGTACCCATGCGCCTGGCGTAATCAGCACGGCAAACGGCCTGCCGCAGGTTAATATCAATAAACCGTCCGGTGCGGGTGTTTCTCTCAACACTTATTCACAGTTCGACGTCCAGAAGAATGGCGCGATTCTCAATAATTCACCCGTTATAACGGGTACGCAATTGGCGGGGCAGATTAACGGTAATTCGAATTTCGGACCGAACGACGCCGCGAAAATTATCGTCAATCAGGTCAATAGCAATAATCCGTCGCTGCTGCGCGGTTATGTCGAGGTTGCGGGCCAGAAAGCGGCGGCTGTCGTGATCGCCAATTCATCGGGGCTGGTTGTGGACGGTGGCGGTTTCATCAATACCTCGCGCGGCATCCTCACGACCGGCAATCCGCTGATCGACGGCAGTGGCAACCTCACCGGGTTCAACGTTACGGGCGGCACGATCACGGTTCAGGGTGCGGGTCTGAACACCTCGAATATCGATCAGGTGGACATCATCGCACGCGCGGTGCGGGCGAATGCGGCGATCTACGCGAATACGCTGAACGTCGTCACGGGTGCGAACAGCGTCGATTACGCGAGCCTGAGCGCGACGCCCATCACTGGAAGCGGAGCCGCGCCGGGCGTGTCGATCGACGTATCGCAACTCGGCGGCATGTACGCGAACCGTATCACGCTGGTCGGTACGGAGAAGGGTGTCGGCGTGGCCAATGCAGGCACGATTGCCGCGCAGGCGGGCGACCTCACGCTGACGAGTTCAGGCCAGCTCGTGCAGTCCGGCACGATGAACGCAAGCGGCAGCATCGGTATCGATGCGGCGAGCGTCGCGAATAGCGGCACGATCTACGGGCAGCGGAACACCACGATCGGCGCGACAGGCGCGCTAACGAATTCCGGAACGCTTGCGGCGCAGCAGGACCTCAATGCGACGGCGGGCAGCGTCGCCTCGACGGGGCTGCTCGGCGCGGGCGTCAATCCTGACGGCAGCCTGGGCAGCAGTGGCAATCTGTCGGTGACCTCGGCGGGGCTGCTGTCCGCTACGGGCCAGAACGTCGCTCCGGGTAACGTGACGCTTTATGGGGCGTCGCTCGATCTGGCCAATGCGCAGACGTGGGCAGGTACGGCGCTCGCGCTGACAGCTAGGGACGGTAACCTGAGCCTCGTCAACGCAATCACCGGTGCAGGCGCGTCCATTACGGCAAATGCGGCGGCCACGCTCGACAACAGCGGTGGCACCTTCAACGCGCCGCAACTCGTGATCCGTGCAGGCAACCTCACGAACCGCAGCGGCACGATCACGCAGACCGGCGCCGGGCCGATTACGGTTGCCGTCTCCGGCACGCTTGACAACACCCGCGGCTCATTGCAGACCAACAGCGCCGATCTGGTGCTGAGCCCTGCCAGGATCCTCAACGACGACGGCACGATCACCAGTTCGGGCACCGGCACGCTGTCCGTGCAGACAGGCTCGCTGTCGAACAATGGCGGCACGCTTGCCACCAATGGCTCGCTCGACGTTCAGGCAGGGCCTGTATCGAACCGGGGCGGCACGCTGGCGGCGCAGTCGTCGGCGGCATTCAGGGTTGGCTCGCTGGACA
Organism: Paraburkholderia atlantica; assembly: GCF_009362785.1. Taxonomy (GTDB): domain Bacteria; phylum Pseudomonadota; class Gammaproteobacteria; order Burkholderiales; family Burkholderiaceae; genus Paraburkholderia; species Paraburkholderia atlantica. Next base: position 256,914 of record NZ_WHNQ01000004.1, on the reverse strand, counting down.
ACAGTGCGGGTGGGCAGATCAGCGCCCGCGACGTATCGATTGCCGACTCCGGGGCGTTCAGCAACGCCGGCGGCGCCGTGCAGGCGGACGACACGTTAGGCATCAAGGCACAGAGCGTAGCGAATGACAGTGGCGGCATTTCCAACGCTGGTACGGGTACGACAATCGTCACTGCGTTGGGCACGCTGACGAACACAGCGAGCGGCCTGATTGGGGGCAACGGCGACGTGTCGGTGTCGGGCGGCAGCATCGACAATGGCGGCGGTTCGCTGATCGCGGGCGGCGCACTGGCCGCGCAGTCAGGCGGCACACTGAACAACGCGGCGGGCCTCATCCAGTCGAATGGCGACGCATCGGTGTCCGCACAAGGTGCGGTCACAAATGTGGGTGGGCAGATCGGCACGAACGGTAGCACGGCAGCGTTGGAGATTTCCGGCGCATCGCTCGACAATTCTTCGGGCCGCATCGCCAATACCGGTACGGGCGCGACGACGGTCAGTGCTGGATCGATCACGAACAGCAATGGGAGCGGCGTAGCGGGCGCAGGGGTCATCGGCGGGAACGGCGATGTCGTGGTCTCAGGCGCGTCGCTGTCGAATACCCAGGGTGGCCAGATCGTCGCGGGCAACAACCTGACCGTTAACGTATCGCAGTCCGTAGACAATTCGGACGGTACGCTATCGGGCGCGACCGACCTGACGCTCAACGGTGCAGGCGCGGCGGCTTCCAATGTGAACGGCTCGATCCATGGCAATGGCGTGGTCAGTCTTGATACCGCGTCGCTGGACAACACCTCGGGCAGGATCGGCAACGACCAGGGCAGCGGTGGTAGCGTCGCCATCACGACCGGCACCCTCAGGAATCAGAACGGCGCGATCGGCAGCGATCAGAACCTCACGCTCACGACGAACGGGCTGGCGGGCGACGGCACGATCATCGCAGGTCGGGATGGCACGGTGACGGTCAATGGCGACTACGTGAACCATGCTGCCAACCAGATCCAGGCAAACCGCAATCTTAGCTTCACGGTCGCGGGCAACCTGACGAACCGGGGCACGTTGGGCGCGGTGAATGCGCTGACGGTGAATGCGGCGAACGTCGACAACCAGGCGGGCGCAGACCTGAACTCGGCCAGCACGACCGTCAATGCAACGAACGCAATCACCAACGAAGGCCGCATCGAGGGCGATACGGTCACGACGAATAGCGCAACGCTGACCAATACGGCGACCATCATCGGCAATACGGTGACGCTGACCGGTAGCCAGTCCATGGCGAATGCCGGCGCGGCCGCGATCATTGCCGCAGCGGCGCAAGTGAACCTCTATTCGCCCGGCGATATTTCCAACACGGGCGGCGCGAATATTTTCAGCCTCGGCGACGTGAACCTCGCAGCGGATGGCACGCGCGACGCAAACGGCCTGCTGTCCAACCGCTCGAACACGGTCACGAACGACCAGTCGACGATCCAGGCACAGGGCAACCTCGAAATCGCCGCACAGACGCTGACCAACTCGCGGCCCGCGCCGACGGTTCAGACCGTGACTACCGACGTCGACACGGTCCACCAGACCAAGCGCGGCAAATACATGGCCTGTGCAACAGGCAATGCGGTGAGCGGTTACTGCTCGCAGTCGATGTGGGATAACGGCTACATTGCGCCGATCGACACGACGTTCTCCGCTTCGCAGATCATTTCACAAACGGCGGGCCCCAATCCGACGGACAATGTGCTCGTTGTGAACTTCAATGGCACGCAGCAGACGATCTGGTACAACTCGATCACGACCAACGGCGACGGCACGATCACCGTCAACTACTGGGACGACTACAACCCGAATATCAACTACCTGCCGTCAACCGAGTACGCAACCCGCAGCGACGGACACAAGGGCTACCAGCGCGTCGAGTACGCACGCGATACGACGACCACCACGCAGCAGGATCAGGTAACGGGCGCGCAGGCACAGCAGGGTCAGCTGCTTGCGGGCGGTGACATGACGCTCGCGAACATCGGCACGCTGAACAACAGCCACAGCGCGATTGCGGCGGGCGGCTCGATACAGATCGGCAGTACCACGCAGGATGGCTCGCTCGATCCGTCGGGCAGCGGCAACTACGGCGGCACCCAGGTGAACAACACCGGGCAGACGCTGTACCAGTACCAGCGCCAGGACATCGTATCGACGTACGCATGGAACCAGAACATCACGCAGGACGTGGGCCAGGTGGTGGAACCGTCCGTCATGCTCGCGCCGGTGGCGATCGGCGGCACGGGCGGCACGATCATCGCGAACAGGGCGGTGGTCATCAGTGGCACGGACATCAACAATACCAACGTCGCGGCAGCGAACTCGGCAACCGGAGCGACGGGCGGCACGCTCGGCGCCAATCAGGCGCTGGCGGGCCAGAAAGCGAACGCGCCACGGACGGTCGCGGACAGCTCCGGGTCGCTACATGTCACGCTGCCGACGAGCGGCCTGTATTCGCTTCGTACGGCACCGAACGCCCCGTACCTCGTCGAGACTGATCCGCGCTTTACGAGCTACACGAAGTTCATCAGTAGCGACTACATGCTTCGCGCATTGGGCCTGAATCCGCAGAACGTGGAAAAGCGCCTCGGCGACGGGCTTTATGAGGCGCAACTAGTACAAAACCAGGTTACGCAACTCACCGGTCGCGTCTACCTGCAAGGCTACAGCAGCAACCTCGACGAATACACGGCGCTGATGACGGCGGGCGTGAATGTCGCGCAGCAGTTTGGCCTGGCGGTTGGCGTCGCGCTGAGTGCGGCTCAGATGGATGCGCTGACGAGCGATATCGTGTGGCTGGTCAGCCAGACAGTCACACTGCCGGATGGCACGACGCAATCGGTGCTGGTTCCGCAGGTGTATCTGGCACAAATGCACGCCAACGATCTGCAGCCTACGGGGGCGCTCATTGCCGCCGACGATGTTGAATTGCACGCGACGGGCAGTGTGAACAACAGCGGCACGATCAGGGGCGGTACACAGACAGTCGTTACGGGCACCAATATCGTGAACCGGGCGGGCACGATCGCGAGCAGCGGCATGGATGGTACGACGGTCGTGTCGGCGACCAACGACGTGGTCAATGCATCGGGTCTGATTACCGGCAACCGTGTCGCGGTGTTGGCGGGCCACGACATCGTCAACACGACGCTGGTCGACGCGACTGGAATCAGTTCGGCGGCCGGTGACAGCAAGGTCGGCCAGACTATGCTCGGCGCGCAGGGCTCCATCGCCTCGGCCGGCGACATGGTCATTGCCGCAGGCAACGACCTGACGGTGCACGGCGCGAACATCGAAGCGGGCGGCAATGCGTCGATCAGCGCCGGTCACGATATCGAAGTCGATGCCGTGCAGTCCACGACCACGCAATCGTTGGCGCTGAACGACCAGCATCACTGGAAGGCGAGCGGCACAACGAACCAGACGAGCGCGATATCGGCCGGTGGCGACCTCGCGATGCAGAGCGGCAACGATGCAACCTTCATGGGTGCAACGGTGACGGCGGGCGGTGACATGGCGGTCGTCGCGGGCGGCAATCTAACGGCGACCACGGTTACGAACACCGCGACCTATAACAACGTCGCGACGGACGGCAGTTCGCGCAAGGAAGTCGATCACGCGTACGACGAACACGCGCTCGGTACGACTTTCACTGCGGGCGGCAATGCGACGCTCGGCGCGGTCAGCACGGATACTGGCAAGGGCAATGTGACGCTCACCGGCTCGAGTCTGACCGCCGGCATGACAAACGGCGTGGATAACGGCACGGGTACGGCCACGATCGCGGCATCCGGCAACGTCACCATCAACGAGGCCCGCGAAGAACACGACAGCTATCAGGCCGTCGAGTCAAAGCGCGGCAGTGTCGTCAGCGGATCGACCACCGATACGATGCAGGCCACGCAGGCCAATATCGGTGTGGCGAGTACGGTCTCGGGCGATACCGTCACTGTGCAGGCCGGTCGCAATCTGACCATCCAGCGCAGTAACGTGGTCGGTACCAATGATGTGAAGCTGGGCGCCATCGGCAACGTCAGCATCACGACGTCGCAGGACACGCAGCAGTCGCAGAGTAGTTATCAGAAGAAGGAATATGGCTTCCTGTCGGGCCTCAATCCGCTGAACCAGCTCGATGGCGGCCTGCAGGGCTACACGATCGGCACGCGCACCACGACGGACGCGCAGCAGGCCACCCAGGTCGCGAACACGGGCAGTATGGTCGGCTCGCTGAACGGCAACGTCACCATCGCATCTGGCAATGACCTGCATGTGACCGGCAGTACCATCTACGCAGGCAACGACCTGAGCCTCGCGGGCAAGACCGTCACCATTGACGCGGCGCAGAACACCGCGACGCAGAACGAGCAGCAGTCGTTCAAACAGACCGCGATTTCCGCGGGCGTCAGCAACCCGGTTATTGCGGCAGTGCAGACCGCGAACCAGATGCGCAAGGACGTCAAGCAGACCAACGGCGACGCGCGCCTCGATGCGCTCGCCGCTGCGACGACGGGACTCGCCGCGAAGAACGCCTACGATGCGGTCATGAGCGACCCGACGGCTGTTGGGGGCGTGGGCATCAACGTGTCGCTGGGCACGAGCCACAGCAACAGCAACTCGACGGCGTCGTCGACTACGGCCGTGGGCAGCACCGTGTCGGCGGGCCATAACCTGACGATCGCGGCAGCCGGCGCGGGAGCGGCCAGCAACATCGATGTCATTGGCAGCAACATCAAGGCGGGCAATGACGCCACGCTCAATGCCGAAGGCAACCTCAATCTTCAGGCAGCGCGGAACACCGACAGCCAGCAGAGCACGAACAGCGGATCGAGCGCGAGTATCGGCGTGACGTTCGGCGTCGGAAAGTCGAACGGTATCTCGTTCCAGGCGGGCGTGTCAGGCACGAAGGGCAATGGCAACGGCAGTGATGCGACGTGGACCAATACGCACGTCGACGCGGGCAACACGCTGACGCTGCAATCAGGCGGCGATACGAACCTGAAGGGTGCGGTCGCGGACGGTCAGCAGGTGATCGCCAATATCGGCGGCAATTTGAATATCGAAAGCCTGCAGGACACGAGCACCTACGACTCGAAGCAGCAGAGCGGCGGCGTGTCGGTGAGCGTGTGCGTGCCGCCGCTCTGCTACGGCGCATCCAGCGTGGCGGGCAGCATCAGCCAGCAGAAGCTGAACAGCAACTATGCGAGCGTGACGGAGCAGTCGGGGATCAGTGCGGGCGACGGCGGCTTCCAAATCAATGTCAAGGGCAATACGGACCTGAGGGGGGCCGTAATTTCCAGCAGCGATGCGGCCGTGCAGCGCGGCGTGAACAGCCTGACGACCGCGACGCTCACGCATAGCGACATCGAGAATCGGGCCGAATACAGCGGGCAGTCAGTGGGCATCAGCGGCGGTTACGGTGGCGACATCGGCAAGAGCCAGGCTGGTAAGGCCGACAACGTCAATCCGGTTCCCGGTACGACGCTGCCGAAGAGCGGCGGCCTTTCGATGGCGCCGCCGATCGTCATGAGCACATCGGGCGATGCCAGCGGTACGACGAGGAGCGCGATCAGCGGCGGGACGGTCACGATTACCGACGGCGCCGCACAGCAGCAACTGACCGGACAGACTGCCGATGAAGCGGTGGCAAGCATCAGCCGCGAGACGTCGGATACGCTGGGGTCGATCGCACCGATCTTCGACAAGGACAAGATCGAGGCCGGGTTCGATATCACGAGCCAGTTCATCAATCAGGTCGGCACGTTCGTCAGCAACCGGGCGAAGGAAGCAGATGCGGCGAAGGCTGCGGCGAATGATCCGAACCTGACACCCGAGCAGCGTGCAGCGGCGCAGCAGCAGGCTGAACAGCTGAATGCCGAGTGGGGGCCTGGGGGCTCGTATCGGCAGGTGCTGACCGCGTTGAGCGTGGCGGCGGGCGGGAACGTGACCGGCAGCATGGGGCAGTTCGCGCAGAGTGCGACGGTGGCGTACTTGCAGGAATTGGGCGCGAGCAGGGTCAAGCACATTGCCGATAGCCTCGACAGTGAGACTGCGCGCGCGGCGTTGCATGCGATCGTCGGTTGCGCGGGTGCGGCGGCGAGCAGCCAGAGTTGTGGCGCGGGGGCGATGGGGGCGGCTACGAGTTCGGTGCTGGGCAGCCTGCTCGCGCCAACCGATGGGATGTCGGCAGAGGACCGTCAGGCACGGGAGAATCTGGTGACGAGCCTGGTGGCGGGGATTGCCACGGCGTCAGGGGTGAATGCGGCGACCGCAACGGGTGCCGGACAGATCGAAGGGGAAAACAACCAGTTCTCTGTGGCGGTCCCGTCGACTTCGTTGTTGCCCGGCTGGCTGGAGGCACTTGGCAAGCTGCCGGGCTTCAAGGGGGAAACGGCCAGCAAGGGCGATGGTGTGATCGCTGATCCGGCCACTGAGCTCGATCCGACCATCAAGGCAGGCACGCCGATGACGACGCCTTCGGGATCGGGTGTGATCGACGACATTTTCAAGATGCCGCCAGTTGTGAACGTGGCTGAGGGGCTGGTTGACTATGTCACTACGATGTTGGGTGAGAATGGTCCTCAAGTTGCGAGTAAGACGATTTGGAAGGGGGACGGCAAGGAGCGCATTGATGTCGAAAATCCGAACCCCGGCCAGCGACCTGGGCAAATTCACTATCAAGACAATGCAGGCAATAAGTACTTGTATGATCCGACGACAAATTCGTTTCCCGACGCGCCCAACTCCGTCAACAAATTGCTGAGCGATCCCGGCTTCAGTGCAGCGATTCAAAAGGGCCTTAACAAATATCTCGGAGGTAACTGATGAAGATCAACTCAGCAATGAAGAAGCAGTTGAAGGTGGAAAAGTTTGACCAGCTACTTGAGCCATCTTTGAAGGCAATCGCAGATTTAGGATTTGAGCAGAGGGATGACTGCTATCTTTTGCGAGCCCTTCTTGGGCTAGCAAAAGATGCGCGAAGAGCGACCTTTTACGATTGCACCGCATATGAATGTTTTGTTAACTCCGTGCACGTCGAAGACTACGAGAACAAGATGCCGTTAGCGCAGGCAATACAGTTTGCCATTCAGGTTTTGATGGGCTGGAATACGTCGGCGCCAAGGCCGATATTGATTGCGATTGTTAGCGCCGATGAGCTGAGCGTTGTTGTTAAGTTTCATGTGAAGCGCGCTACCGAACAGTGGTTAAACGAGAACATCGAAGGTTATGACGACCCAGTCATGTCAATCGAATCTACGGAAGACATTCCGTCAGTCCTTGCAGCTTCGCTGATGTAGTAGCTTGGAAAGGATAGTTGTTCAACGCGGCAGTGAGCCTCATCCGCCCGCGTCGTCGCGTGAGGAACAAGTTCATGAATTGGAACAAGAATGAATATCAGCAAGAGGCTATCGCTTCTGCCGTTGATAGTCTCTGCCTCGTTAGCGGAAGATGCTGTTCACGCGCAGCGGACCATTACCCCCCCTGTCGAAGTCGCAGCAGGCCGCGCCAACGCCGAGCTGAACCGCCAACTGCAGCAGCAGCGGGATCTCCAGCAGCGCGAGGCGGCCGTTGCTGCGCCCACAGTGCGCTCGACGATACCAGCGAGGGAAGGCAGGCCCGCACTGCCAGCTGAAACGCCCTGTTTCCGCATCGATACGTTCGCGCTCGACGTGCCGTCCACGCTGCGGGAACCAGTCCGCTCGCAAGGCGCATCCGCGCTACCGCGAGACCGCTTCGCCTTCGCGCGCGAATGGCTCGATCACTACCAGGGCCGATGCGTCGGCCAGAAGGGGCTCGACGTGCTCACAAAGGGCCTGCAGGCAGAGATTCTGAGCCGCGGCTACATCACCACGCGCGTGATGCTGCCAACGCAGGATCTTTCAACGGGCATGCTAAAACTCGCCCTAGTGCCCGGCGTCATCCGTCATCTTAAGTTCGCCGACGCGTCCACGCGCGGCACCTGGAAGACAGCATTCCCGGCGCGCGACGGCAATCTACTCCAGCTTCGCGACCTCGAACAGGGACTCGAGCACATGAAGCGCGTGCCCAATCAGGACACGACCATGCAGATCGTCCCCGGCGACGCGCCCGGAGAAAGCGACGTGGCAATTGCCGTCGAGCGTTCCAAGCCATGGTCGCTTGCCGTGTCGGCCGACAACTCGGGCACGAACGAAACGGGCCGATATATCGGCAATGTGACGCTTGGACTATATAACCTGCTCGCCCTGAACGACATTCTCTCGGCCGGTTACAACCAGGACTTGCAGTTCAGCAATCACGACCTCGGCACACACGGCTGGAACGCTTCGTATTCGGTGCCGTGGGGCTACTGGACCGGCACGCTGTATGGCTACACGAACACCTACTACCAGCAGATCGCGGCGGTCAACGGCACGTTCGTGGCAAGCGGCAATGCGCAGACGGCCGGTCTAAAGCTCGAACGTGTCTTTCACCGCAGCCAGAACGATGTATCGGGTGTCGAATTCCAAGTGATCAAGCGCTTCGGGGCAAGCTTTATCGAGGGCACCGAAATTCCGCAGCAGCAGCGCGACAACACCTTCATCGAGGCGGGTCTCACTAACCGGCATTACTTCGGCGCGGCGCAGTTCGACGGAACACTCGCCTACCGTCAGGGGATCGGCTGGCTCGGCGCACAGCCCGACACGCCGGGCGGCCCAACCTACCGCTTCCACATGGCGACGCTCGACGCCAATCTCTCAGTGCCGTTCCAGGCGGCAGGCCAGTTGCTTCGCTACGTGGGAACCGTACACGGCCAATTCACCAACGATGAGCTGAACTACATCGACGACCTGACGATCGGCAGCCGCTACACGGTGCGCGGCTTCAGTGGCCAGACGATGCTCGCGGCGGAAAAGGGCTTCTACTGGCGCAATGAACTTCAGTATCCGCTTGGAGCTTCGGGACAGGTGCTGTATGCCGGTCTCGACTATGGCCACCTATGGGGACCGTCGGCGGCGAACCTCGCGGGCACGCAGCTCGCGGGCGCGGCGTTTGGCGTGAAAGGCTCTGTGCCGTCCCGTCTCGGCGCATACAGCTATGACGTGTTCGCGGGCACGCCGATCTACATGCCGGCCGGATTCGATGCCGCACGCGTCGTATTGGGTTTTCAGGTAACCGCGCAATTCTGAAATTTTCCCCGCCGACGCGATCGGGGTTTCTGTCGTTTCAACAAAGAGGAAAAACAAAATGAAGATATCAAAAACATATGCGCGGGGAACCGTGGCTATTGCCGTTGTCGTGGCGTTGGGCGGATGTGCAACCGAGTCCTCACGCTCGCTACCGGTATCGCCCGTCGCCAGCGCCCAGAAACCGGCTGTGGGCCAACCCATCGGCATTGCAGTCGGCAAGTTCGACAACCGTTCGAGCTACATGAGCGGCATCTTCTCGGACGGTGTCGACCGTCTCGGTGGTCAGGCCAAAACCATTCTGATCACGTCTCTCCAGCAGAGCGGCCGCTTCAATGTGCTCGATCGCGACAACCTCGACGAAATCCGCCAGGAAGCGGGCTTCCTCAAAAAGGACCAGTCGATCAAGGGTGCGCGCTTCGTCGTCACGGGGGACGTCACGGAATTCGGCCGCAAGGAGGTCGGCGACCGGCAGCTGTTTGGCATCCTCGGCCGGGGCAAGAGTCAGGTGGCCTATGCAAAGGTCAGCCTGAACGTCGTCGATACGACGACATCCGAAGTCGTGGCGTCGAGCCAGGGCGCGGGTGAGTTCAGCCTTTCGAACCGTGAAGTCATCGGTTTCGGCGGCACGGCCAGCTACGACTCCACACTGAACGGCAAGGTGCTCGATCTGGCGATCCAGGAGGCCGTCAATCACCTGGTCGAGCAGGTCGATGCAGGGACGCTCAAGGCCGCACAGTAAGTGCGTGCCGGTCTATTGCGTTCGATCCACGTCCCACCGCACCAGCAATAAACATGATGACGCGATTCACAATGAAACATAACCGCATGATGCGGGGAATCTATTTGCAAGTAACGATGGCAGCCGTGCTCCTCTCGGGATGCGCGGCGAACAGTCCCCAGCCGCTTTACCAGTGGACCGGCTACCAGCCGGCCGTGTACGACTATCTGAAGGGAGAAAAGGCTCCGCCGGAGCAGATCGAGGCGCTCGAAAAGTCCCTCCAGGTCATCCGGGGCAAGGGGCACACGCCGCCGCCCGGATTTCATGCGCAACTGGGCATGTTGTTCGCGAGTGTCGGCAACGACACCCAGGCCATGCAGGAATTCGAGTCCGAGAAGCAGCTGTTTCCGGAATCCACGACCTACATGGACTTCCTGATGAAGAAACCGAAACAGCCCTGAGCGAGCCACCATGTCCAAGATCCTTTCCCTCAAACACTGGTTTGCGCTATCGACTGTCGTACTGCTGGCCGCGTGCGCGCAACCTGTGAAGCACGCCGACTACACGGCATTCAGGAACAGCCGGCCGCACTCGATCCTGTTGCTGCCCCCGACCAACAAAACGGCGGACGTACAGGCGACCAACAGCATGCTCTCGCAAATGACGATGCCGCTCGCCGAATCCGGCTACTACGTGATACCGGTGGCGGTGATGGATGAAACGTTCAGGCAGAACGGCCTGACGATGGCGGCGGAGATCGAAGCGATCTCGCCCGCGAAGCTACGCGAAATCTTCGGTGCCGACGCGGCCCTGTATTCGAAGATCACGCAGTACGGCACCGTGTACCACGTCGTCGACAGTGCGACAGTCGTCACGGCATCCGCCCGGCTGGTCGATCTCAAGACCGGTGACGTGCTATGGCAGGGTAGTGCGAGCGCCAACAGCAATGAGGGCAACAACTATGCTGGCGGTGGGCTGATCGGCATGCTCGTCACGGCAGCGATCAAGCAGGTTGCGGATTCGCTGACGGACAGGGGCCACGATATCGCTGGGGTGACGAGCTATCGGCTTCTGCATGCCGGGCCGCCGAACGGACTGCTGTACGGGCCACGCTCACCCAAATACGGCACCGATTGAACGCTCCTCAGTCAGCAAGAAACGGCTTGCGCTTTCGATCGCTTCAATGCAAATGCGCCCGCGAAGCCACTTCGCGGGCGCATAACGGCGAGTGCCGTGAACGACAGACAGCTAACGCTCAATGCTGTGCCGGGCGATACGGCGTCCACACGGGCGTATCGGTATCCCAGTTATCGAGTTCCGATGGTGTCATGATGTGCTCCTTGATGAAGAGGCGCGCGCTTCTCGTGCGACAGGCGCGCCGGTTTCCTAATCAACTTCTGCTAACTCGTTACTGGCCCTTCGCGACGCGCGTCACTTCGCCGTTCGTCCCTTCCTGCAATGCGATGCGCGCGGCTTGCGTCTGACCGATCAGGCCTTTGTTCGGATACGAGGTGCGGTTCAGCGAGGGCAGCGAGCCGTCGCGATAAGCGGCGACCAGTTCCGCCTTGACCTCGGCGCGGGTCTTCGTGCTCGCGCTCGGCGCCGGTTGCGTGTCATAGGTTCCTGCACGGCCGATACTGCCGCCTTCCGCAAATGCCGGAACGCTGACGAGCAGCGACAGGGCGAGGCCTGCCAAAAGATTGCGTTTCATGATTCACTCCTGTCGATTCATTGGCAGCGCGATGGCGCTGCGACAGGGTGAAATTTAGACGTTGACGCGTGGCGGATAAATCGCGGTTTTGCGAAATGAATTGTCGCGATTCAGGAACAATCGCGACGGAGCCTTGCAGAAGCCACCCGATTGCACAGTTGCCGCGGCATTGGCGCCGCGGCTGGAATTCACTGTTTCAATTAACGCACTTCAGGCGACCCATTCTGACATCACCGGCGTGTCGAGTGCCGGCGCGGACTCGCGCTGCTCGAACGTGCGCTTCGTGCAGGTGGCGTCGAGACTGCCGCGGCCGCTCAGCAATGGGCAACGATCGAACAGCTCCGCAATCCAGTCTACGAAAACGCGGACTTTCGGCGACAGATGACGACTGTGCGGATAGACTGCCGAAATCGGCATCGGCAAAGGCTTCAGTTCCGGCAGTACTTCGACGAGTTGGCCCGAGCGCAGATGCGGCAGCACCATGAAGAGCGCCGGCTGAATCAGGCCGAAGCCTTCGAGTCCGCAGGTCACGTAAGCATCCGCGTCGTTGACCGACACGATGCTCTTCATCTTCACTTCCACCTCGTTGCCGTTCACCAGGAACGCCCAGTCGATCGTGCGTCCTGTGCGGCTCGAGAAGTAATTGACGGCTTTGTGATTTTCGAGATCTTCGAGCGAAGTGGGCATGCCCGCGCGCTTGATGTAGTCAGGTGCCGCGCAGGTCACGCCCTCGAACAGACCGATGCGGCGTGCGACCAGTGACGAATCCTGCAGCGCGCCGACGCGCACCACGCAATCGACGCCTTCCTGCAGCAGATCGACGGGCCGGTCGGTGAGGCCCAGTTGCAGATCGATGTCCGGATAGCGCGTGTGGAATTCGCACAGCGCCGGAATCACGAGCAGACGGCCAATCGAGCCCGGCATGTCGATGCGCAGCTTGCCGTGCGGCTTCTTGTTGCCGCTCTGGAAACTCGCCTCGGTCTCTTCGACATCAGCGAGGATGCGTACGCAGCGCTCGTAATACGCGGCGCCATCCGGCGTCAGCGACAGACGGCGGGTGGTCCGGTGCATCAGCCGCGTGCCGAGAAACGCTTCGAGGTTCTGAATGATCGTAGTAACCGACGCGCGCGGCAGATCGAGCGTCTCCGCTGCGCGGGTAAAGCTGTTGGTGTCGACGACACGCGTGAACACTTGCATGGCCTGAAGCCGGTCCATTGCAAACCTCCAGTAGGGGCAGGTGCGCAGGCGGGAATGGAGTCCGCGAAAACAATCGCGACGGGATTGTTCAAAGGCACCGAATTGTGTTGCCGGATTATAGGCATTTATTTGCGAGTCTGCTGAACCCACAATTCGCACCATTGAAGTTCTATGCGCATTTGCGCGGCTCGACATGGATGCATTCAAATCGCCGTACCCGTCCGTTTCCATCGGCGTTTCCGCCGAAGACACTGGCGCTGAGGCCACTGACGCAACACTTGAAGTCACCGACGTGGGTATCGATGGGTACGCTCAGCCCATTACGTTACGCCTGTATCGGCTGACGAAAAAAACCGCATTGCCGGTATTGCTTTATTTTCACGGCGGCGGCTTTACGAAAGGTTCGATCGAATGCGCGGACTTCGCCGCGCGGTATTTCGCAGAACACTTACCGGCGCTCGTGGTGTCGGTTGGCTATTCGCTCGCGCCGCGGTTTCCGTTTCCAGCCGCGCCGGAAGACGCGCATCGTGCGGCGCTGTGGGTGCAGACACGGTCGCGGGCGTTTGGCGGCAATAGCAGAAAGATCGGGGTGGCGGGTCATGACGCGGGCGGCCAACTCGCCAATTGTCTCGCGTTCATCGCGCGCGATCGAGGCGACGTGCAGATCAGCGCGCAGGCGCTGTTCGGTCCGATGCTCGATCCGAGCCTGACGCGGCTTGGCGACGAGAAGCGGCTCGGTTCGGACATCACCGCGCGCGAGTGCGCCGCGTGTTATCGCGCGTATCTGCCGCAAGCGTCGCAGCGCATGCATCCGTATGCGGCGCCGCTCGAATCGGCGCGGCTCGCGGGCTTGCCGGCCACGCTGATCGCGACCGCGCAGAACGACGTGCTGCACGTCGAGGCTGAAAAGTATGCAAGCAATCTGATCGACGCGGGCGTGCAGACCCAGGTGGTGCGCTTTCCAAGCGTGTCGCACGCGGCGCTCGCCGATCATCCGCCCGCTTTGCAGGAAGCGGTGCGCTTTTTCCAGTGGCGCTTCGATGCGCGCGCTCATCGATAAACAGAAATTCAATCAACAATACCCGGGAGCTACACATGACTATCCTTCCTCTTTCCCGCCGCCGCGTGGCGCTTGCCGCGCTAGTGGTCGTCGTTCTTGCCGGGCTCGGCACGTTCGGCGCGATCCGTGTGGATGCGAGTTCGCCGGCCGCGCCGACCATCGTGCCGGAAGTCGATGTAGCGACCGTCGTGCAAAAGACCATCACCGACTGGCAGTCCTATTCGGGCCGTCTCGAAGCCGTGCAGAAAGTGGACGTGCGTTCGCAGGTGCCAGGCACGATCGTCTCGGTCAACTTCAAGGACGGCGCGCTGGTGAAGCAGGGTGACACGCTGTTCGTCATCGATCCGCGTCCATACGCGGCCGAAGTCGATCGCGCGGAAGCGCAGCTCGCGGCCGCGCAGGCGCGTACCGGCTATACGCAGAGCGACTGGGAACGCGCGCAACGGTTGATCGTCGACAACGCGATCGCCAAGCGCGACTACGACGAGAAGCAGAACGCCGCGCGCGAGGCGAGCGCGAACCTGAAGGCCGCGCAAGCCGCGCTCGAAACCGCGCGCATCAATCTCGGCTATACGAAGATCGTCGCGCCGGTGTCGGGCCGCGTGTCGCGCGCGGAGATCACGGTCGGCAACGTCGTGTCGGCTGGCGCCAGCTCGGCGCCGCTGACCACACTTGTGTCGGTGTCGCCGATCTACGCGTCGTTCGACGCGGACGAACAGACCTATCTGCAATACCTGAGCCGCGCGAAGGACGGCGGCAAGGTGCCGGTCGAACTCGGTCTCGCCGATGAATCCGGCTACTCGCGCAGCGGCACGATCGAGTCGGTCGACAACCGGCTCGACACGTCGTCGGGCACGATCCGCGTGCGCGCGAAGTTCGACAACGCGGACGGTGCACTGATTCCGGGCCTCTACGCGCGCGTCAAGGTGGGCGGTAGCGCCCCGCATCCGGCGCTGTTGATCGACGATGCCGCCGTCGGCACCGACCAGGACAAGAAGTTCGTGCTGGTCGTCGATCAAGGCAACCACGTCGTTTATCGCAATATCACGACCGGTTCGATGCAGGGCAATCTGCGCGTCGTCAAAGACGGTTTGAAGGCGGGCGACCGTATCGTCGTCAACGGCATTCAGCGTGTGCGCCCCGGCGATGCGGTGCGCGCGCACATGGTGCCGATGACGACCGACGACGACCCGAACAGCGCAGCGCTCGCGCAGTCGCACGGCAAGGCGGCGGACACCGGCGCGAAAGGCAATTCGTGAGCCGCATGTTCCAACGCGCATGTTCCAAAGTTAAGAGCTTCCAATGAACATATCCAAATTCTTCATCGATCGCCCGATCTTTGCAGGCGTGCTATCGGTATTGATCCTGCTTGGGGGCATCATCTCGCTGTTCAAGCTGCCCATCTCCGAGTATCCGGAAGTCGTGCCGCCTTCAGTGGTGGTGCACGCACAGTATCCGGGCGCGAATCCGAAGGTGATCGCGGAGGCGGTCGCAGCTCCGCTCGAAGAGCAGATCAATGGTGTCGAGAACATGCTGTACATGCAGTCGCAGGCGAATAGCGACGGCAATCTGACGCTGACGGTCACGTTCAAGCTCGGCACCAATCCCGACCTCGCGACGCAGCTCGTGCAGAACCGCGTCAATCAGGCGCTGCCGCGTCTGCCGGAAGACGTGCAGCGGCTCGGCGTGACGACGATCAAGAGTTCGCCGACGCTGACGATGGTCGTGCATTTGATCTCGCCGAACGATCGCTACGACATGACGTATCTCCGCAATTACGCGCTGCTGAACGTGAAGGATCGGCTCGCGCGCATTCAGGGCGTCGGCGAAGTGCAACTGTGGGGCTCGGGCGACTACGCGATGCGTATCTGGCTCGATCCGCAGAAAGTCGCGCAACGCGGTCTCACCGCGACCGAAGTCGTCAATTCGATTCGCGAACAGAACATCCAGGTGGCGGCCGGTGTGATCGGTGCATCGCCGTCGGTGCCCGGCACGCAGTTGCAGTTGTCGGTGAATGCGCGCGGTCGTTTGAGGACCGAGAGCGAATTCGGCGACATCATCGTGAAGACCGCGCCCGATGGCGGTGTCACGTATCTGCGCGATATCGCGCGGATCGAACTCGCGGCGTCGGAGTACGGCTTGCGTTCGCTGCTCGACAACAAGCCCGCGGTTGCGCTCGCGATCAATCAGGCGCCGGGCGCGAACTCGCTCGCGATTTCCGAGCAGGTGCGCGCGGCGATGAAGGAACTTGCCCAGGACATGCCGGCCGGCGTCGAATACCGGATCGTCTACGACCCGACGCAGTTCGTTCGTTCGAGTATCGAGGCGGTGATCCATACGCTGCTCGAAGCGATCGCACTGGTCGTGATCGTCGTGATCGTGTTCCTGCAGACGTGGCGCGCGTCGATCATTCCGTTGATCGCGGTGCCGGTGTCGATCGTCGGTACGTTCTCGCTGCTGCTGGCATTCGGCTTTTCGATCAATGCGTTGTCGTTGTTCGGCATGGTGCTCGCGATCGGTATCGTCGTCGACGATGCGATCGTCGTGGTGGAGAACGTCGAGCGCAACATCGAAAGCGGGCTCAGTGCGCGCGATGCGACTTACAAGGCGATGCGCGAAGTGAGCGGGCCGATTATCGCGATCGCGCTGACGCTGGTCGCCGTGTTCGTGCCGCTCGCATTCATGACGGGTCTCACGGGCCAGTTCTACAAGCAGTTCGCGATGACCATCGCGATCTCGACGGTGATCTCGGCGTTCAATTCGCTGACGCTGTCGCCGGCGTTGTCCGCGCTGCTGTTGCGCAGCCACGGCGAGAAGGAGGACTGGCTGACGCGCGTGATGAACCGCGTGCTCGGCGGCTTCTTCAAGCGTTTCAACAAGGTCTTTCATCGCGGTTCGGAAGCCTACGGCCGCGGCGTGAGCGGCGTGCTGCGCCGCAAGGGCGCGATGCTCGCGGTGTACGCGATCCTCGTCGGTGCGACCGTGTTGATGGCGCGGATCGTGCCGGGCGGCTTCGTGCCCGCGCAGGACAAGGAGTATCTAATCGCGTTCGCGCAGTTGCCGAACGGTGCGTCGCTCGATCGCACGGAGAAGGTGATCCGCGATATGAGTTCGATCGCGCTGAAGCAGCAGGGCGTCGAAAGCGCGGTGGCGTTCCCGGGTCTGTCGGTGAATGGCTTCACGAATAGTTCGAGCGCGGGCATCGTGTTCGTCACGCTGAAACCGTTCAAGGAGCGCGGCGACAAGAAGCTGTCGGCGGGCGCGATTGCCGGTGCATTGAACCAGCAGTACGGCGCGATCAAGGATTCGTTCGTCGCGGTGTTCCCGCCGCCGCCGGTGCTCGGGCTCGGCACGCTCGGCGGCTTCAAGATGCAGCTCGAGGATCACGGCGCGGTCGGCTACGCCGAACTGAACAAAGCTGCCGAGGCCTTCGTGAAGCGCGCGGCGCAAACGCCCGAACTGGGGCCGACCTTCTCCAGCTATCAGATCAACGTGCCGCAACTGAACGTCGATCTCGATCGCGTGAAGGCGAAGCAACTCGGCGTGCCGGTCACCGATGTGTTCGACACGATGCAGATCTACCTGGGCTCGCTGTACGTGAACGACTTCAACCGCTTCGGCCGCGTATATCAGGTGCGCGTGCAGGCGGATGCGCCGTTCCGTCAACGCGCCGACGACATCCTGCAACTGAAGACGCGCAACGCGGCGGGCGAGATGGTGCCGTTGTCGTCGCTCGTCACCGTGACGCCGACCTACGGGCCGGAGATGGTGGTGCGCTACAACGGCTACACGGCAGCCGACATCAACGGCGGCCCGGCGCCCGGCTTCTCGTCGGGACAGGCGCAGGCCGCGGCCGAACGCGTGGCTGCCGAAGTGCTGCCGCGCGGCGTGAAGCTCGAATGGACCGATCTCACGTATCAGCAGATCCTCGCTGGCAACGCAGGCCTGTGGGTGTTCCCGATCAGCGTGCTGCTCGTGTTCCTCGTGCTCGCGGCGTTGTACGAAAGCCTGACGCTGCCGCTGGCGGTGATCCTGATCGTGCCGATGAGCGTGCTGTCGGCGCTGACCGGCGTGTGGCTCACCGGTGGCGACAACAACATCTTCACGCAGATCGGTTTGATGGTGCTGGTGGGCTTATCGGCGAAGAACGCGATTCTGATCGTCGAGTTCGCGCGTGAGCTCGAACACGATGGACGCAGTCCGCTGCAAGCGGCAATCGAAGCGAGCCGTCTGCGTCTGCGGCCGATTCTGATGACGTCGATCGCCTTCATCATGGGCGTGGTGCCGCTGGTGCTGTCGAGCGGCGCGGGCTCGGAAATGCGTCACGCGATGGGCGTCGCGGTGTTCTTCGGCATGCTCGGCGTCACGCTGTTCGGTCTGATGCTGACGCCGGTGTTTTATGTGGTGTTGCGTTCGCTCGCGGGCGGGACGATTCACGTCGCGCAGAAGGATGCGCCGCGCTACGGCGCGCCCGTTACGGACGCCTGAGGAGAAAACAACAATGAAACGCTTTGAATCTCGCTTTGTATCCTTGCGCGGATGGGGCCGCGCGGCCGCGAGCGGTTTGCTGATCGCGCTGCTGGCCGCTTGCTCGCTCGAGCCGACGTACAAGCGCCCCGACGTCGATACGCCGGCGGCGTTCAAGGAAGCGCCCGTGGTGAAGACGTCGGCTGCGGCGGCGTCGGGCGCGGCGGCTGGTTCAGCCGGGGCGGCACAAAACAACGGCACGTGGAAACCGGCCGAGCCCGCCGACAGCGCGCTGCGCGGCGAATGGTGGAAGGTGTTCGGCGATCCGCAGCTCGACGCGCTCGAAGAGCAGGCCGCCGCCGCGAACCAGGACCTGAAGGCCGCGGCCGCGCGCGTGCAGCAGGCACGCGCGGTCACGCAGGCGGCGAAGTCCGACTGGTTCCCGAAGCTCGACGCGGGCTTCGGCCCGACGCGCGAACGCGCGTCGGCGGCATCGCAATTCCAGCCGGACAGCGCGGGCGGCACGACCGGCACGATTTGGCGCGCGCAGGTCGGCGCGTCGTATGAAGCGGATCTGTTCGGGCGCGTCAGCTCGAACGTGAACGCGGCGCGCTCGGACGAGCAGCAGAGCGAAGCGCTGTTCCGTTCAGTGCAGCTGTCGTTGCAGGCCGACGTCGCGCAGAACTACTTCCAGTTGCGCGAGCTCGACACAGACCAGGATCTGTACCGCCGCACCGTCGCGTTGCGCGAAGACACGCTGAAGCTCGTCCAGCGGCGCTTCAAGGAAGGCGATATCAGCGAGCTGGATCTGTCGCGTGCGCGTAACGAGCTCGCCAGCGCGCGCGCCGATGCGGTCGGCGTCGCGCGGCAACGGGCCGCCTCCGAGCATAGCCTCGCGATTCTGCTCGGCAAGCCGCCCGCGGATTTCACGTTCGCGGAAGCGCCGCTCGCGCTGGTGACGGTGCGCGTGCCGGCCGGTTTGCCGTCGGCGCTGCTCGAACGCCGGCCTGACATCGCGGCAGCCGAGCGCGCGATGCAGGCAGCGAATGCGCGCGTCGGGCTCGCGAAGTCGGCGTTCTTCCCGAAGCTCGACATCACCGGCGCGTTCGGCTTTGAATCGGCGACGCTCGGCGATCTGTTCATGTGGTCGAGCCGCGCGTTCATCCTCGGTCCGGCCGTGGGTACCGCGCTGACGATGCCGATCTTCGACGGCGGCCGTCGCAAGGCCAATCTGGCGCAGGCGCGTTCGAAGTACGACGAGGACGTCGCGCAATATCGCCAGCAGGTGCTCGTGGCGTTCCGTGAAGTCGAAGACAATCTCGCCGATCTACGCTTGCTCGACGATCAGATGCGCGAGCAGAACGACGCGGTCGATGCGTCGCAGCGCGCCGCGCATCTGTCGCGCACGCAGTACACGGAGGGTGCGGTCAGCTATCTCGACGTAATCGACGGCGAGCGGCAGGTGCTGCAGTCACAATTGCAGGCGAGCCATCTGGCGGGCACGCAGGCTGTCGCGACCGTGAATCTGATTCGCGCGCTCGGTGGTGGTTGGGGCGATGTGACGGCGGGGGGGACGGCGGTGGGCGCGGTGCCGGTTGGTGCTTCTGGCTCCGCGGCTGAAGCTGCAGCCGTTTCGGCGCCACAGCAAGTGGCGAAGCGCTGAATTCATAACCCTGTAGCAAGCGCTTCATCAGCCTCATCAACGACGCCGGGCCGCACGCAAGCGCTGCCCGGCGTTTTTCATGCAAATCGTTTTTCGCGCTTTCCTTGTGCGAATCGCTTCGTAGACCACATGCGCGCGGCTGCCTATCATCGTCCGATCCAGCCAACGACGACCCTAGGGCAAGCCAGTGACTTTCGTGCATGACGGCATCGAGCAGATTCGCGAGCAGCAGCATCAGGATTGCGCGCGCGACCTCACCACACTGCTAGCCGCGTTGCGCGCGAGCGCCGCGCAGCGCGATCGCGAAGGCGGTCACGCCGCGCAACAGAAGCAGTGGATCGCCGACGCGGACCTGCTGACGCTCGCCGTGCCGCGCGAATTCGGCGGCGCTGGCGCGCGCTGGTCCGCGATTTACGACGTGGTGCGTGAGCTCGCGCGCGTCGATAGCGCGCTCGCGCATCTGTTCGGCTTCACCTGCCTGCAGGTGGTCAGCATCGACCTGTGGGGCAATCCACGGCAGCGCGAGAAATATCTGCGCGGCACCGTCGAGCATCGCTGGTGGTGGGGCAATGCGGTGAATCCACTGGATGCGCGTCTCGTTGCAACTTCGACGCACGATGGCGGCTACCTGCTCGACGGCCAGAAAGGCTTCTGTTCCGGAACGCGCGGCTCGCAGATGATGACCGTGTCCGCGCACGATCCATCGACCGGCAAACCCGTATTCGCGGCGGTGCCGACCACGCGCGAAGGCATCACCGTTCACGACGACTGGGACCCGATCGGCCAGCGGCAGACCGACAGCGGCAGCGTGTCGTTCGCGCGCGTCAGGGTCGAGCCGCACGAGGTGCTCCAACGACCCGACACGCCGCACGCGAGCCTGCGTACGCTGATCTCGCAACAGGTGTTGACCAATCTGTTCGTCGGAATCGCGCAGGGCGCGCTCGAAGAGGCGAGAGCGTACGTGCACGAACATGGCCGGCCGTGGATCGCCTCCGGCGTCGCCAAAGCGACCGACGACCCCTACCTGATCCAGCGCTTCGGCGAAATGCATATCCAGATGGTGAGCGCCGCAGCGCTGGCCGCGCGCGCCGCGAACGCGCTCGACGAAGCGTGGCAGCAACGCGCAACGCTCGATGCCGAAAGCCGTGCGCGGGTCGCGCTGGCGACCTCGGAAGCGAAGATCGTCGCGCATCGAGCGGCGCTCGACATCGGCGAAAAACTCTTCGACGCCTGCGGCGCACGCGCGACTCATGCGCCGCTCGCGCTCGATCGTTTCTGGCGCAATGCACGCGTGCACACGCTGCACGATCCGCTCGACTACCGCGTGCGCGACGTCGGCCGCTACGCGCTTAGCGGGACATTGCCGGACGTTTCTCTGTACACTTGAGGCCGTTTGCGACGCCCGCCCGAGGCGTCGCGTCGATTCCTCTCGAGAGATTTCCGGCTTGCTGTTCAAACTACCTACAACCGCCACAGCGCCGTTCTGCCCGTCCGAGGTACAGGGATCGGTCTCCGTCTCCGCGGGCGCACCGTTCTGGAAGAAGATCCTGCAATTCGCGGGGCCCGGCCTGCTGGTATCGATCGGCTACATGGACCCAGGCAACTGGGCCACCGCGATCGAAGCCGGTTCGCGCTTCGGCTATAACCTGCTATTCGTCGTGCTGCTGTCGAGCCTGTCGGCGATGGCGCTGCAATGCCTGAGCATGCGCCTCGGCATCGCGACCGGGCGCGACCTCGCGCAACTGTCGAGCGCGCGCTATTCGCCGGGCGTCGCGCGTGCGCAGTGGCTGCTCGCGGAGCTGTCGATCATCGCCTGCGATCTCGCCGAAGTGCTCGGCGGCGCGCTCGCGTTTCATCTGCTGTTCAACTGCTCGCTGACCACCGGGGTGTTGCTCACCGCGTTCGACACGCTGATCGTGCTCGGCCTGAAGGGCAAGAATTTTCGCGACCTCGAAGCGATCATGCTCGGCCTGATCGCGACGATCGGCGTCGGCTACATCATCGAGCTTGCGCTCGTCAGGCCGCATTGGCCGTCGGTCGCGCAAGGGCTGATTCCGTCGTGGCAGGCGTTGAATTCGCGCGAGCCGATGTATCTCGCGATCGGCATTCTCGGCGCGACGGTGATGCCGCACAACCTGTATCTGCACTCGTCGATCGTGCAGACCCGCGCGGTGAAGCGCGATTCGGCCAGCATCCGCTCGGCGATCGGCATGTCGCGTATCGACACGATCGCATCGCTCGTGCTCGCGGCGCTGATCAACATGGCGATCCTGATTCTCGCGGCCGCCGCGTTTCATGCGACGGGCCACAACCAGGTCACGCAGATCGAGGACGCCTACCGGCTGCTAGCGCCGATCGTCGGCACCGGCTTCGCCGCGGTCCTGTTCGCGATCACGCTGCTCGCGTCGGGACAAAGCTCGACGTTCACCGGCACGGTGGCGGGGCAGGTCATCATGGAAGGCTTCCTGAAGATGAAGATTCCATGCTGGCAGCGGCGTTTCATCACGCGCGCGCTCGCGCTGATTCCGGCGCTGATCGGCGTGCGGATGCTCGGCAACGGCGCGGTCGGCCAACTGCTCGTCGCGAGTCAGGTCGTGCTGAGCCTGCAGCTGCCGTTCGCGCTTTATCCGCTGATCCGCATGACGAGCGACCGTTCTCTGATGGGCGAATTCGCCAACACGCTGCCGACGCGTCTGCTCGTGTGGACGCTGTTTGTAGCGATCAGTGCGGCGAATCTGTGGCTTGTCGTCCAGACGGTGGGGCTGGCCGGTTGATCCGGTCGGGGGCGGAGATTCATTCGAACGCCGGTTGGCCCGGCGTGAAGGCGAAAAAAATCCGCGCAGTTCAAGCACTGCGCGGATTCACGTGAGCTTCGGTTGGAATCGGGTTGGCCGCGTCTCGCGACGGGCGTATCGATCGGTCAGGCGGCCTGCGCGACCTGCGCCGCACCGAGCGCTTCGCGGCGCGCGGCTGCTGCCTTCTTCGTCTTGCCGGCACGCGACGGCGGCTGGCACGCGCCGCACACGACGTTGTGCTGCAGGTCGTGCTTGTGCGCGACGAACTTGCCAGTACAGCGGCAGCACTTGGTCAGTTGCAGGATGTCCGCGTCGAAGAAACGCACGAGCGTCCACGCGCGGGTCAGATCGAGCACCGGTTCGGTTTCGCTGTGCTGACAGTGTTCGAGATACAGCCGGTATCCCTTGGTCAGCGCATCCAGATGCGAGCAGCGCGCTTCGTTCTTCAGGAACAGATACGTGTTGTAGAACAGCGACGCGTGAATGTTCGCGAGCCACGTCATGTACCAGTCCGCCGAAAACGGCAACATGCCCTTGGGCGGCGATACGCCCTTGACCTCGCGATACAGGCGGATCATACGATCGCGCGACAGCGTCAGCTCGCTCTCGAGCACCTGCATGCGGGCGCCGAGCTCGATCAGTGCGATCGCGCGAAATACTTCCTGTGCATCTTCGGTCAGGCTTCGCTTGAGCATTGCAGTCACCTCGGTCAGGCAAATTGCTCGGCGGGCTGGCCTGCAAGCAGGATCGCCGTGTGGGTCGGTGCAACTGCGGCGTGCTTCGTCGTTTGCGTCAACGCCGACAGCATCGCGTGGTCGTTGAAGCGGAAGAAGCACAAAAGCTGGTCGGAAGAGGCCAGCTTGACGATTTGCGCGAGCGACAGCCCGGCAAGCAAATCAGCCAGTTCCGACGACAGTCCCAGCCGGAACATTCCGACCGGTTTGTCCTCGCGCAACATACGTTGCGCGAGCATGATGTAAGACAAATTGATCTCGCGGATTGAATCCAGCGTCTCGCTGCTACGGTCCATTTTCTCTGTTTCCGAAGCCCCGAATTTCTATGTCGGCTTTGCGCCGTTATGTCTTTTCTGCCTCGCCGGAAACGCTGCCTCCGGCTACATGTTGCTACCTGCTAGAAGCAGCGAACATTTGATACAAGACGTTACATTTCGTAACAGCTCGGGACGAATTGTATGAAGGCTAAAACCAGAAATCAATCCCTTCGCAAAAAAATATCTCAAAAAGCTACATCATTTTTCGGTAAGTTTTTCACGCCGTTGTAATGAATGATGCCAAGTGGATTTTTAGCCTTTCGACAGTCACCTCTAATCCATGAAAACCCTTGCTGGGTGGGCGTCAAGCCGCACTGGTCCACGCCACGCGTGCCCGCCGTGCAGCGATCGGTATATTTGTTTTGAATTAGAAAGGAAATGGAAAGCGCCGGAATGGACGGTAATAAATACTCGTCTTGCATGGCGGGTCGGGGACGGATGGGGGGTGTAACGGCATGATGCATCCCCAGTTACAACTATGCAAACTGGGGCGGGATTTGTAACGGCTCGGTGAGGATCGGCAGCCGGGCTGGCGGATGTGTTCCGCCCCGGGACCGAAAAGCGGTCGCAAACGTGTGCCGATTGCGTTGCCGACGAAGACAGCGAGGGGCCAGAGCCGTGCAGGATGCCTGACACGATGTTGCTGCAATGGGCGCCGATTTTACAACCTTGGCGAGGCACCGGAATGGGCGGCAGGGGCCCGTTGTCAATGATTCCGGCGCGCTAGACGAGGAATCGCGCCATCAGATCCTCGTCATGGAATATGCCGTCGACGTTCAATGCGCCGAGTTCGCATCCGTATTTGCGAAAGCCGAGCGATTCATACAGCTTGCGCGCCGCGTCGTTGCGACTTCCCACGGTCAGTTGCACCTGCCGCAAACCGTCGACGCGCGCCGCGCGCGTCAACAACTCGCTGAGCAGCGCACGCCCGACCCCACGCCCAGCCGCTTCCGGGGCGACATACATGCCGACGACGTTCGCCTTGTGCCGCTCCTTGTGGGCTTTGTTCCGCAGCAGACCGACGGCGCCGATCAGCGGCGCATCCGCCGACGCATACGCGCCAAGCAGGAACGAACCTTCCGCCTCCGAGCCCAGCAACGTCGCGTCATGCTGTGCCGCGCCTTTCGCGAGCGCTTCGTCGTAGCTTTGTCCGAACGCAGCAGGGTGCGCCTTCAGCCCGCGCAGACGAAGCTGGAAATAGGCGTCCCGGTCGGCGGGTCCGAGTTGGCGGATGAGCAGGGTGTCGGCGTTGACGGACATATCACTTGTTCGTGGTGAGTCGGGGGACGGGTACGCGAGGGGCTAGCCGCGCTGGTGTTCGGCAAACTCGCGCAGCGCGGCCGCGGTTTGCTGATCCGCCGGAAAGAACGCCTCGATAGCGAGTTCCGACAGCGTAACGTCCACCGGCGTGCCGAACACCGTGGTGGTGCTGAAAAACGACAGCACGCCAAGCGGCGTGCGCAGCCGCAATGGCACGGCGATCTGGTTGAGGACTGCGTCGTCCGGCATCGAGGCGTCTGCGTCCGGCGGCGCGGGATAGCCGGCCAGTTCGTCGCGCAGTGCGCTCAGCGTGTCGTCGCCGCTGACGTCGATTTGCCGTTGCAGCCGGGCCAGCACATGCTCGCGCCATGCATGCCAGTTGATGATCGACGCGGCGATGCCTTGCGGATGCAGACTCAACCGCAGCGCGTTGACCGGCGGCTTTAGCAACTCGGGACTCGCGCCGCTCAACAACGGCGCAAGCGCATGGTTGGTCGCGACGATGGTCCAATGCCGGTCGATCGCTAGGGCCGGGTAGGGCTCGTGTCCCTTGAGCACCAGTTCGACGGCTTCGCGCGCGGCGGAGAGCTGTGGGTCGGAGAGCGGACGTTCGCGAAACAGCGGCGCGTAACCGGCCGCGACGAGCAGGGCATTGCGCGCGCGCAATGGAACGTCGAGACGCTCGGCGAGATGCATGACCATTTCCCGGCTCGGTAGCGCGCGCCCCGATTCGACAAAGCTCAGATGGCGCGTCGAAATGTCGGCTTCCGTGGCGAGCAGCAACTGACTCATGCGCCGCCGTTGCCGCCATTCGCGGAGAAGTTCGCCGACCGCCCGAGTGCCTCTCGACGGGGATGACGGAGCCGTTTGTGCGATAGAGAGTGTGTTCATGCCACCGATGATAGTCAAAGCGTGCAAGCAATCGATTACCTGAGAGGTAATGCCCCGCCAATTTCAATCAACGTAACCCGCGGCCGATACCGTCGATTCACACCAACGATTGCGCCTGCCTCGGCCGCCATGCGCGAACTCGCGCGACACCGTGGCCAGCGCAGCGCCCGGCTCAGGCGGCAGCCAGGCGCAGCGGCACGGCGGTGAATTTGACGCCGATCGCACTCGCCAGCTTCAGGACCGTGTCCATGCGTGGCTTGGAGCCGGGCGCGAGTGTCTTGTACAGACTTTCGCGGCCCAGACCCGCTGCCGCGGCGATCTTCGTGATGCCGCGTGCCTTGGCGATGTCCGCGATGGCGGCGAGCAGCAGATCGGAGTCGCCCTGGTCGAGCGCGGCGTTCAGATAGGCCGCGACCATTTCGTCGTTGTCGAGGTACTTCGATGCGTCGAAGCGTGCCGTTTTGATCTTGCTCATGACCGTTCCTTTCTGATGGTTGTCCACATTGCTCCGGCATGCCTGATATCGGCCTGCTGCGTGGACTTGTTACCCCCGCACAGCAGCAGATACATCACGCGCCCCTCGCGTGCGTAGTAGACCCGATAACCCGGGCCGCAATCGATGCGCATCTCGAACACGCCGTTTTCCAGCAACTTCGCGTCGCCGAAAAGCCCGCGTTCCGCGCGCCGGATTCGCACGAGAATTTGCGCCTTGGCCTTGAGGTCGGTGAGGCCGTGAAGCCAGCGATCGAACTCCTCGGTGCAGTTGATCGTGTACACGCGCGGTGTTTCGATCTGCGGATGAGTGTATCTCCTGGGATACGGTCGCGCAAGCGAAAAAAGTGTCTCGATAAAGCGGTCCAAGCCGTCCTCCTGTTCATTGCAGTGCTTGCCTCGCGATGTCATCGGCAGGCTTCGATCAGTCACGTGAGGTTAGCGATGCAAAGGTTTTTTGACGACTCGGCCGAACGGCCTATTTGGCGTGAAGGACAGCGAAAGACGATGCGTGACAGCGACGCTGCATTCGCTTGATTACCTCTCACGTAATCGACGCAATGCACGCGAACCGTCAATCTTCATTCCGAGCCCGCCGCATGCGATGCGTATGAGGCGCGAAGTGCTCAGTCCTACCAATCGAGGAGTTTGAGATGAATGCGCATACCGATTTGATCGACCGTTATTTCGATATCTGGAACGAGACCGATGGCGCGCGTCGTCGCGAGTTGATCGCGGCCACGTGGAGCGCCGACGCCGACTATCGCGACCCGCTGCTGGCGGGGGCGGGCCACGATGGCATCGACGCGATGATCCGCGCGGTGCACGAGCGCTTTCCGCATCACACGTTTCGCCGTACGACCGACGTCGACGGCTTCGCGAATCGCCTGCGCTTCTCGTGGGCACTGACGACACCCGCGGGCGAGGCGATCGTGAAGGGCTCCGACTTCGGCGTGGTGGACGCGCATGGACGCTTGCAAGCGGTCACCGGTTTCCTCGACGAAACCCCCGGCGCCGCCTGAGGCGCTTTTCACGGAGACGATCATGCACGACCCCGCCGCTGCCAGGCCCGCACAAGTCCATCTCGCGTTGCTGCGCGTCGCGGCCGCGTTCGATGCGTTATCGAGCGCGATCGCCGGTTTTGCGCTGCTCGGCGGCGCGCGGGCGTTCATGTTCATCGCACTGTTCGGTTGGCGCGAGCCGGTGCTCGGCGGCGCGGGGCTCGTGCTGCTCGCTCTGGTCGGATGGCTGCGCTGCCAATGCGGT
The DNA here is from genome assembly GCF_009362785.1 of Paraburkholderia atlantica. Classification (GTDB taxonomy): domain Bacteria; phylum Pseudomonadota; class Gammaproteobacteria; order Burkholderiales; family Burkholderiaceae; genus Paraburkholderia; species Paraburkholderia atlantica. The sequence goes on along the minus strand of NZ_WHNQ01000004.1, from coordinate 229,165 downwards.
GCGAGCGCAGCGCCGCAAGACGCGCGACGCGCTTGCTACAATCGATCGTCGTGCTGATGACGCGTGACACACACGACCTCACCGCCGCGGCATGTTCCCAACCGAACGACCAGGAGACCCCGTGCTGAAAAATCTGGACCCGCTACTGAACGCCGATATCCTCCACGCGCTGCGCTCGATGGGCCACGGCGACGAACTCGTGATCTGCGACGCCAACTTCCCGGCCGACGCGGTCGCGCGCGATACCGTGCTCGGCAGGCCGCTGCGCCTCGACGGCGTCAGTTCGCCGCGCGCGATCCGCGCGGTGCTGTCGGTGCTGCCGCTCGACACCTTCATCGAGCATCCCGCGTCGCGCATGGAAGTGGTGGGCGAGCCGCAGACTATTCCCGCGGTGCAGCGCGAAGCGCAAGCCGAGGTCAACGCGGGAGAGGGGCGCGAGGTGCCGTTCGTGTCGATCGAGCGATTCGCGTTTTACGAGCGTGCTCGCCGCGCATACTGCGTGATCGCGACGGGCGAGGAGCGCGGCTATGGTTGCTTCGTGTTCACGAAGGGCGTGTTGCTCGCACCGGACGCGCCACGCGCATAGTTGCGACCACCTTCCCCGATTCATCACGACAAAACCATGGGCTTCCAGCTAGACAGTCTCGATCATCTCGTTCTGAACGTCGCTGACGTCGAAGTGAGCGCGGCGTGGTACGCGCGGATGCTCGGCATGCGACGCACCGAGTTCATGTCCCGCAGCGGCACGCGCGTGGCAATGACCTACGGCAATCAGAAGATCAATCTGCGTCCCGCGTCGGCCGATACCGTCGCGTGGTTCACGTCGCGCGAGGTGGTGCCGGGCACGGCGGACCTGTGCTTCGTGACCACCGCAAGCCCGGACGACGTCAAGGCGCACTGGCTCGCGCAAGGCGTCGCGATCGAAGCGGGGCCGGTGGAGCGCGACGGCGCGCGCGGCAAGATGACCTCGGTGTATTGCCGCGACCCGGACGGCAACCTGATCGAGGTCGCCACCTATCCGCCAGCCTGAGCGGGCTTGGAAATCGGCGCCATTGCACATATGCTCAGGGGCGAGGCGGGGAACTGAGCCCGCCTATTCGGGTCTGCTGCTTATTCATTACAGGAGTCCCCCCATGTCGCGTCCCGTCGATTTCGGCATTATTTTCATCGCCCGTCTTGCGCTTTCCGTGCTGTTCCTGTGGAGTGGGGTGATGAAGCTGCTGGGCTATGCGGGCTTCGTCGGCTACCTGCATTCGAAGGGCGTGCCGTTCGTGCAGATCGCCGCGCCGATCGCAACCGCGGTCGAGGTGCTCGGCGGCCTGCTGCTCGTGGTCGGCTTCAAGGTTCGGCCGCTCGCGCTGATCATGGCGGTGTATACGGTGGCGACAGCGGTGCTCGGCCACGACTTCTGGAATATCACCGACCCTGCGTTGCAGCACGACATGGTGATTCATTTCTGGAAGAACATCGGCATCGCGGGCGGTTTCCTGCTGCTGTTCGTCACCGGCGCGGGGCGTCTGAGCATCGACAATGCGCGCGCGCCGCGCAGCGGACTCGGCGGCCTGTAAAACGCGGCCCGCATCCTGCTACCAGCAGGGTTTCCAATCCGCGCCAATCAAGGGGGCAGATGATGATTCAGAACTTCGAGCAAATGATCGGCGGCAAGGTGACGCAATTGTGCGCAAGTCTCGGCGAAGGGGCGACGCCGCATCGCGTGATCATCAGCCTCGCCGATTCTGCGAAGACGCTGGTGGTTCTGGACGCGTCCGGATTCATCGGCACGCTGAAGGCGGAGATCGAGGACCCGGAGAAACTGGTCGCCGATGCGATCGCCAAGGCGCGCAACGAAGGCCTGATCGAGCGCGCGATCGATACCGGCACGATTCAGGAGGCGTCGCTGTAGGCGCCTGCGTTACACCCACCGCTGCGTTACACACACCGTTTACTTACTCGCGGCTCTCGCCCCGCGCCCAGACGATGCCGTCGCGTGCGGCTCCGGATGCACGAAACACGCGAGCGCGAGACCCAGCACCAGCAATCCCACCGAAATGGCCGTGGCCGCCTGCATCCCCGGCACGATCTCGGTCGCGGCCGCGCCGCCCGCGAGCGCGCCGAACGCCGCCACGCCCACCGCGCCGCCAGCCTGGCGCGCCGTGTTCAATACCGCGGACGCCGTGCCCGCGCGCCGCGCTTCGGTCGATGCGAGCACCGCCGTGGTCATCGCCGGCACCGCGAGTCCCATGCCCGACGGAATCAGCAAAAACGGCAGCACCAGGCCAATCAGCGGCGTGTCGGCATCGACGAGATGGAGCAGGCCGTAGCCGAGACCGGCCGTAATCGCGCCGAGGATCATCGGCACACGCACCCCCAGGCGGCCGATCACCCAGCCGCTCGCGACGTTCGAGATCAGGAAGCCGCCCGTCAGCGGCAGGAACGCGAGGCCCGCCTGCAACGGCGTATAGCCGCGCACACGCTGCAGGTAAAGGCTCAGCACGAACACCATGCCGTAATACGTCAGGTTCACGCAGATGCCGAACAGCACCGCGGCGCTGAACGTGCGCGTGCCGAACAGCGACAGCGGCAGCATCGGGCTCGCGACGCGCGCTTCGACGAACAGGAACGCAACCGCCGCCAGCAGCGCCAGCACGAAGCCGCCGGCGACCAGCGGATGCGCGAGCCCGAGCGGCCGCCATTCGATTACCGCGGCGACGAACGCGGTCAGCGCGACGATCGCGAGACACTGGCCGCCGAGATCGATGCCGCGCGGCGTCGCGCCGGCGGTGCCGCGAGCGGCGGCGGGCGCGCCGCGCTGCGCGGTTTGCGGACGCGGAATCCACAGCAGCGTCGCGAGCAGGCCGGCTGCGCAGATCGGCAGATTGACCAGAAAGATGCTGCGCCAGCCGAACGCGGCGATCAGCAGACCGCCGGCCACCGGCCCGGCGGCGATCGAAATCGCGCCGGACGCGGTCCACAGGCCGACCGCACGTGCCCGCGGCTTCGGTTCGTGGCCGAACGACTGATTGAGCAGCGCGAGCGAATTCGGCAGCATCGCGGCCGCGCCGATGCCTTGGATCGCGCGCGCGGCGACCAGCATCGGGGCGTCGAGCGCGAGCCCGCAGGCCAGCGACGCGAGCGCGAACAGCACGATCCCGCAGGCGTACATGCGCCGCGCGCCGAAACGGTCGCCGAGCGCGCCGGCCGACAGCATCAGCACGGCGAACGCGAGCGTGTACGCATCGACGACCCATTGCAGTCCCGCGACGTTCGCGTGCAGGTCCGCGCCGATTCGTGGCAGCGCGATGTTGACGATGGTCACGTCGAGTTGCGTGACCACGAAGCCGACGCTGACGGTCGCCAGAATGCGGCCGAGGGCGGGCGAAAAGGAGGATTTGGATGAGTTCATGACTGCATCGTATGCCCGATGCAGCGTGCCACGTTTCGGCGCGGCCTGAAGTATGGATGTCGCCCGTGCGGGCGACGGCGCGCTGAAAGTCGCGCCGTCGCGGAGCGCTTCGTCGACGCGCTAGATGCGGATCGACGAAGCGGGTTCAGTCGGCTCAACGCGCCTGCGGCGCATCCTTGATGAACAGCGTGGTCAGTGCGCCCAGCACGCAGATCGCCGCGACATACAGCGGCGCGGCCAGCGGGTTCGACTTCATCATCAGCGACACGACGATCGGCGTCAGACCGCCGAACACCGCGTACGCGACGTTATACGAGAACGAGATGCCCGAGAAGCGCACCACTGGCGGGAATCCGCGGACCATCACGAGCGGAATCGCGCCGATCACGCCGACGAACAGCCCGGCCAGTGCATACAGCGGCACGAGCACGGACGTATCGACCGCCAACTGGCGAAACATCACGTAGTACGTGATTGCAAGCGCAATGCCGCCGACGAAAATCGTGCGACCCGCGCCGATGCGGCCGGCGATCGAACCCGCCATCACGCAGCCGATCGTCAGGCACAGCGTCGCGACGCAGTTCGCGAGCAGCGCGGTGGCCGGCTCGATGTGGAATTGCTTTTGCAGCAGCGTCGGCGTCATCAGGATCACGACGACGATCGCCGCCGACAGCATCCACGTGAGCAGCATCGATACGATCACCGCGCGGCCGTGATCGCGCAGTACGGCCTTCAGCGGCACTTCCGCGGCGATCGCCTTGCGCTGCTTCAGCTCGGCGAACACCGGCGTCTCGTGCAGCCAGCGGCGCAGATACACCGAGAACATGCCGAACACGCCGCCGATGAGGAACGGAATACGCCATGCAAACTCGGAAATATCGGCCGGCGTGAAATGGCGATTCACTGCCGACGCGATCAGCGAGCCGAGCAGAATGCCGGCCGTGAGGCCGGCCGTCAGCGTGCCGCACGCATAGCCGACGTGCCGCCCGGGCACATGCTCGGACACGAACACCCATGCGCCCGGCACTTCGCCGCCTACCGCCGCGCCCTGCATCACGCGGAACAGCAACAGCAGCACCGGCGCGAGCACGCCGATGCTCGCGTAGGTGGGCATCAGGCCCATCAGCAGCGTCGGCACCGACATCAGCAGCACGCTCAGCGTGAACATGCGCTTGCGGCCGAACAGGTCGCCGAAGTGCGCCATGATGATGCCGCCGAGCGGCCGTGCCAGATAACCGGCTGCGAAAATGCCGAAGGTCTGCACCTGACGCAGCCACTCCGGCATCGCCGCCGGGAAGAACAGCTGGCCGATCGCCGGCGCGAAGAAAACGAAGATGATGAAGTCGTAGAACTCGAGCGCGCCGCCGAGCGCGGCGAGACCGAGTGTCTTGTAATCGCTGTGCCCAAGCGGGCGTGGGGTGACAGCCTGTGCTCCACCCAGATTTGTTGCTTGCATTGCCATGTCTTTTGTGGAATTGGGAGCCACGCGGGTCACGCGTGGACATACGGCGGTCGTCGGGCGAGAAGTGTGGCAGGCGCTGGGTAGAGCACGGGACACGGGCGCGCCGTCCGGATAGGGCGGGCGCGCTGACGACGGAGGCCGGCGCGAATTTTACAGGATGAAAGCGGAAGTCCCGCGAAAGCGCCTGGTTGGGCGAAGAAAGCGCCGAAATTCGGAATGCTCCGAAGGGAGGGACCGGGGTGCGCCTCGGAGAATGGCCGGCGAGTCCTTGTCGAGAGTCCATCCCATGCGTGTTGCTGTTCTTCAGCGTGACCCGGTCATGCGTCAGTCCATTGAATCCATGCTGGTGAGAGCCGGCCATTTCTGCGCGGCGTATGAGGACGGCCGCGCGATGTCGAGGTCGCTCGTGCACTCCACGATGGATCTGCTGGTGCTCGACTGGCACGATACGCGGCCCGCCGGCGCGGACCTGTTGCGCTCGGTGCGCCTCGTGGCAGGCGAGCATGTGCCGATCATGTTCGTGTCGAACGACAGGTCGGAGGAAAGCATGGTGCGCGCGCTCGCGGGCGGCGCCGACGAATACCTCGCGTTGCCGTTGCGGGACGCCGAGTTTCGCGCGCGAGTCGCGGCGCTGCTGCGGCGCGCGTATCCGGTGCGCTTCAGTGCCGCGACCTGTTTCGAGGCCGGCCCTTATCGCTTCGACACAGTGCGCCGGGCCGTTACGCTGCGCGGCGAGCCGGTGCCGCTGTCGCCCACACAGTACCGGATCGCGGTGCTGCTCTTTTCCAACATCGGTCGCGTGATGTCGCGCGACCATATCTTCGCGACGGTGTGGGGCCGCGAGATGCGCGAATACACGCGGACCATCGACAGTCACGTGTCGCGGCTGCGTCTGCTGCTCGCTATCGAGCCGCGTAATGGCTTCCGGCTGCAGCCTGTATACAAGAGCGGTTACCGGTTGCTGAGGGTCGGCGACCACGTGCTTGGCGGGTGAAGATCTGCAGTCGGCCGGGTATATGCTGAAATCCGCGTTGCGGGTCGTTGCACTGGCCAGCGCCGTTCGGGAGGTTCCGCGCGCCGCGCGCACGGCGGATCGCCCATCGTGCCGGTATGCCGAAATCGTCTCAATCCGCGCGCACGCGCACCAAGACCCACCGGCCCCCGATTCCTACCATGGGCGACATGAAAACCCTCAATATCATCGACTCGCACACCGGCGGTGAGCCCACCCGCCTCGTGGTGTCGGGTGGCCCGGATCTGGGCGGCGGCACGCTCGCGCAACGGCTCGACGTTTTCCGCACCCGCTTCGACGACTGGCGCGCCGGTATCGTCACCGAACCGCGCGGCTCGGACGTGGTGGTCGGCGGGTTGCTCTGCGAGCCTGACGATCCGAGCTGCGCGGCCGGCGTGATCTTCTTCAACAACGTCGGCTATCTCGGCATGTGCGGGCACGGCACGATCGGGCTCGTCGTGTCGCTCGCGCACATGGGGCGGATCGGACCGGGACGGCACCTTATCGAAACGCCGGTCGGCGTGGTCGAGGCGACGCTGAACGAAGACGGCGGCGTCGCGGTGCGCAACGTGCCCGCGTATCGCCACCGCAAGGCCGTGCAGGTCGACGTGCCAGGCTATGGCGTGCTGACCGGTGACATCGGCTGGGGTGGCAACTGGTTTTTCCTCGTGGCCGAGCATGGGCACGAACTCGAGGCCGCAAACATCGCGAGCCTGACTGCGTTCAGCTCGGCGATTCGCGACGCGCTGATCGCACAGAACATCACCGGCGCGAACGGCGCGCTAATCGACCATATCGAGCTGTTCGGACCGGGCTCGCGCGACGGCCTCGACAGCCGCAGCTTCGTGCTGTGCCCCGGCAACGCGTACGACCGCTCGCCGTGCGGCACCGGCACGAGCGCGAAGGTCGCGTGTCTCGCGGCCGACGGCAAGCTCGCCGAAGGCGCGGTGTGGCGCCAGGAGAGCATCATCGGCAGCGTGTTCGAGGCGAGCTATCGCGCGGCGGGCGACGGCGTCCACGTGATTCCGACCATCACCGGCCACGCGCACATCACGGCCGAGGGGCGTCTTTGTTTCGACGAGCGCGATCCGTTCGCATGGGGTATCCGGACCGCATGAGCCCGGACGCGCTGATCATCGGAGCGGGTATCGTCGGTGCAGCGTGCGCGGCGGAACTGGCCGCGCTGGGCCTGCGTGTCGACGTGCTCGACGCGGAGCGCATCGGCGGCGGCGCGACGGCGGCCGGTATGGGCCATATCGTCGTGATGAACGACTCGCCCGCCGAATTCGCGCTGAGCCGCTATTCGCGCGAGCTATGGCTCGAGCTCGCGCCGCAGTTGCGCACGCGCGACGCGTTCGCGCGCTGCGGCACGCTGTGGGTCGCCGCCGACGACGAAGAATGGCAAGCCGCGCGCGCAATGCATGCGGCGTTTGTGAGCCAGGGCGTCGCCGCGCAACTGGTGGACGCGGCCGACTTGCGCGCCTGCGAACCGGCGCTCGCACCGTCGATGGCCGGCGGCTTGCGGATCGAGCACGACAGCATCGTGTATGCGCCGACCGCCGCTGAATGGCTGCTCGCCCAATCGCCGCACGCGGCGAATATCGGTGTGCGGCTTGGCGCGCCGGTCGCGTCGATCGATGCGGGTGGCGTCGTGCTGGCGAGCGGCGAGCGCATCAGCGCGGCGCACGTGGTCGTCGCGAACGGCCTCGGCGCGCCGCAATTGCTGCCGTCGCTGCCGATGCAGCCGAAGAAAGGCCATCTGCTGATCACCGACCGCTATCCGGGGCTGATCCGTCATCAACTTCTCGAACTCGGCTATATCAAGAGTGCACATCACGCGACCGGCACGTCGGTCGCATTCAACGCGCAGCCCCGTCCGACCGGGCAATTGCTGATCGGCTCGTCGCGCCAGTTCGAAACAACCGATCCCGCCGTCGAGATGCCAGTGCTCGCGCAGATGCTGCAACGCGCCGCGCAGTATTTGCCGGCGTTGCCGACGCTCAGCGGCATCCGCGCGTGGACGGGGTTTCGTGCCGCGTCGCCGGACGGCCTGCCGCTGATCGGACCGGCCGGCGAGTTTGCGCCCGACGTTGGCTCGGGTTCCACGTCCCGCGTATGGCTTGCGGTCGGTCACGAAGGGCTGGGCGTAACGACCTCGCTCGCGACCGCAAAACTGCTCGCGGCGCAGATCACGGGCCACGCCGCGCCGATTCCGTTCGAACCTTATCTGCCGGTCCGTTTTGCCGAACAGGTGGCGCATGACTGACACTGACGCGGCCCGCATCCGTTTGACGGTCGACGGCCGCAGCATCGAAGTGAAACCCGGCACGACCGTAGCAGCGGCGCTCGCTATCGCGGGCATCCGCGGCTCGCGTCTGTCGGTCAAAGGCGAGCCGCGCGACGCATTGTGCGGGATGGGCGTGTGCCAGGAGTGCCGCGTGACGATCGACGGTCGAGCGCATGCGCTCGCGTGCCAGACGCTGTGCCGCGATGGCCAGCGCGTGCAGACACGAAACGGGACCGTACACGCATGACTCAGCACTTCGACATCGTGGTGATCGGCGGTGGTCCGGCCGGCCTCAATGCCGCGCGGGCGGCGGCGCAGGCGGGCGCGAGCGTCGCGCAGATCGATGACAACCCGCGCGCCGGCGGCCAGATCTGGCGCCACGGGCCCGCCTATCCGCCGCAAGCGCCGCTGCATGCGTTGCTCGCGGCATTGCAATCGCAGCAAAACTTCACTTACTGGCCATCGACGCGCGTGATCGCGCCGCTCGGCACGCAAGGTTTGCTGCTCGAATCCGCTGAACACGGCGGGGTGTCGATCAGCTACGACAGACTGATTCTTGCGACCGGCGCGCGCGAGCGTTTTCTGCCGTTTCCCGGCTGGACCTTGCCCGGCGTGACCGGCGTGGGCGCATTGCAGGCGCTGATCAAAGGCGGCATGCCGGTGCGCGACGAACGCATCGTGATCGCCGGCAGCGGCCCGCTGCTGATGGCCGCGCTCGCGACGGCGCGCGAGGCCGGCGCGCATGTGATCGCGGTGGTCGAGCAGGCATCGGCGGCAGAGGTCGCGCGTTTTGGCGTATCGCTGCTGCGTGAGCCCGCGAAGCTGCGTCAGGCGATCAGCCTCACGCGCGGTTTCGCGGGACTGCGCTACTGGACCGGCAGCATCGTGCGCAAAGCCCGCGGCGCCGAGCGCGTGCAGCAGGTGACGATCCGGCGCGGCGAGCGCGACGTGACGCTCGATTGCGACCGCGTCGCGTGCGGCTATGGGCTGCTGCCGAATGTCACGCTTGCCCAGGCGCTTGGCTGCGCGCTCAACGACGCGGGCGAAATCATCGTCGACGACGGGCAGCGCACCTCGCTCGAACGCGTTTATGCGGCGGGCGAGTGTACGGGCGTCGGTGGCGCGGAGCTCGCTTGCGCGGAAGGCGAGATCGCCGGTCTCGTGGCGAGCGGCGCGGCGGCGACCCAACGCGCCGCGCTGGCGGCGCTCGTCACGCAGCGCGCGCGCTGGCGGGGCTTTGGCGCGCGCGTCGCGGCGTCGTTCGCATTGGGCGACGCGGTACGCACGCCGCCTCCCGATGCGACGCTGCTGTGCCGTTGCGAGGATGTGAGCGTCGGCGAGGTGCGCCGCTGCGCCGATTGGCGTGACGCGAAGCTGCAGACGCGCTGCGGCATGGGCCCTTGCCAGGGGCGCATCTGCGGCGCGGCCGCGAGCTTGTACTTCGGCTGGCCGGCCGCCGCGGCGCGCCCGCCATTCAGCCCGGCGCAAATTGGCGCGCTGATGAGCGCCGCCGAACCGCCGGCAGCGGCGCCATGACGGCTCCGCGCTTACCCTCGGAAGATATTGGCGGGCGAGGCGCGGTTCTATAATCGATCGCTATCAACCGCACCCGCCGGCTGCCCGGCCGCACCGGCGCAGCGATCCGCGAACGCAACCCAACGCATTCAATCAGGCACGCACCAACGGGACCGCACGATGAACACGCTGGCTCATCCGCTCGAACCGGACGATACGACGCTGTCCGGCATGCTGTCGCATTTCAGGTTGCTCGAGCCGGTATTCGATGCAATGCCGGACGTCGTGTTCTTCGTGAAGGACGCGGACGCGCGCTACGCGCTCGTCAATCGCACACTCGCTTCGCGTTGCGGTTTCAAGGAAAAGGCGGCGCTGCTCGGCAAAACCGCGGAAGACGTGTTTCCGCGCCGCTTCGGGCGCATTTATACCGCGCAGGACAAGGCGATCATCGGCGTCGGCAACCAGATGCTCGATCAGCTCGAATTGCATCTGTATCCGGGCCGTCAACCGGGCTGGTGCCTGACCTGCAAACAGCCGTTGCGCGATGCGAGCGGCAAGGTGGTCGGCCTCGCCGGCATCTCCCGCGATCTGAAAGCCGACGAAAGCAGCCACCCGGCCTACAGCCGGCTTGCCGCCGTCGTGCAGTCGATCCAGGAGAATTACGTGCAGCCGCTGAACCTGAAGCAGCTTGCGGCGATGGCGGACATGTCGGTCGCGCAACTGGAGCGCTATTTTCACAAGGTGTTTCATCTGACGCCGCGCCAGGTGCTGCTGAAAACGCGACTCGATGCTGCGACCGCGCTGCTGGTTTCGCACGACAAGGTCACCGACGTCGCCGCGCGTTGCGGCTACACCGATCACAGCGCATTTACGCGGCAATTCAAGGCGACCGTCGGCGTCACACCGACCGAATACCGGATGTTGCTGCACGGTACGCTGCGCGGCTGAGCGGCGTCGGGCGTGTCATGGCGGGTCGCGGGCATCATTATTACGTGTACGTCGTCGCGCTCGACGACAAGGTGTGGAACGAGGCGCGCTTTCGTCGCGCGAATCCGGATTACCGTTTCGACAAGCCGTGCGTGTACGTCGGCATGACGGGGCTCGACCCGGACCTGCGCTTCGATCGGCACAAGGCGGGCATTCAGGCGAATCGGTATGCGCGCGACTACGGCTTGCGGCTGATGCCCGAACTGTACGAAGTGTTCAACCCGATGCCTTACCGCGGCGCGCAGGATATGGAAGTGGAGCTGGCGATCGGGTTGCGCGAGGCGGGGTATGGGGTGTGGCAGGCCTGAAATGCTTGCATGAAAAAGGCCGCGGCAATGTGAATCATTGCCGCGGCCTCAGACAGTTTCGATGGTCGTGCTTTACTTCACCCCGAGCCCCCGCAACACGGCATTACCCTCGGACGTCAGACGGATATGCGACGTGCCCGCGTCGTTCGAAATGGTCTCGACGAGACCTGCTTCGTAAAGCTGCGGAATTTCGGGTTTTGCGGATGCATCGATCGGCGCGTGCAGCAACAGCAGCAGCGTCGCGAGTTCGTGATGGCTCAACAGACGGCGCAGGATAGTGGGCCGCTTGGCCGGCGTTTCGTTGGTATTCGGTTCGGGCTGGTTCATGGAGCGCACCTCGTGCGGGGACATGTCCGGGGATGTTGCGGACGAAGTCTTAAACGATTCTTAAGACTCCATTGTCCTGTAACACCGTGACATGAACGTTGCAATGGATCAGATTCCGACGCCTGCAACTTCGCCTTTATGCGCCACAAAGCCTCATGGCGCGCAGGTTTTGGCGGCCGATTCGATCCACAGGTTGCTTACATGACGCTTGCCCGCATAGAAACGGTAAGTTGTCTCGCCGTTGTCGCTGCGTACCTTGATGATGTTCGAGTCGCCGAAGTCGAGCATCTGGCCTTGCGGAATTCCGGTCGACTTGAACGCGGCGTTGTGATGATTGGCCAACTGCGTCAGACAGGCGACCACGTCGTCGACGGAACGCTGCGTCGTCGTGTCGGTGACGGGTTCGCCGGAATCGGGGTCTTTCTGGAAATACGCGCAAGCGTTGAGAAGCAGCGAAAGGGACAGGACTGCAGCGAACTTCTTCATATCTCTCCTGGCGTTGATTCGGCGTAGGGTCCGCGCGTCGCGCGGAGTAGACCCCAAAACAGCCGCCATTATATCGAGGCGGCGAACCTGACCGATCGGGGGCGCAAATCGCGTGCCTGAAAAGACGAAATAGGTGTCGTCGCGGCGATTTCCAATGACGCAGCCCAGCCGCCGTCGTGCCCGGGCTGTCTGCCCGTTACTTGCGCCGCTGCGCCTGCGCCGCGAGCCGCACCGCCGCGTTGGCCGCGCCGTAGCCGTCATAACCGCCGCGCCGCTCGACGATTTCGAGGAAGAAGCGCTGGTCGAGTTGTTCCGTATAGGCGTGGAAAAACTCGCCGCCGCGTTCGTCGCGGTCGTACAGGATGTTGTTCGCGCGCATCGCTTCCAGCAGCGTGTCGGACAACGCGTAGCGGGCCGCGAGGTCGTCGTAGTAGTTGCGCGGAATGCGCAGGATCGGTACGCCGTCGGCGACGAACTCGGGGATCGCGGTGAAAATGTCACTGGTACTGAACGCAACGTGGTTCAGTCCCGAGCCGTGATACGTGTGCAGCGCCTCGGCCACCGCCGTATGGCGATCCACCGATGCATTCAGCGCGATCCGCACCGAGCCGTCCGCGCTGCGCAGTGCGCGGCTGCGCACGAGGCCGTACGGATCGGGCACGAGCACCCCCGGCTCGGCCTGGAAGCCGAACGCGGTGCGCAGAAACAGCACCCACGTATCGAGCGCACTCGCCGGCACCGACAGGCACACATGATCGATGCGCTCGAGCGGTCCCACCTCGGTCGGCCCGTTGATGTCAGTCAGCACGAAATCCGCCTCGAACAGCGTGGGCTGATCCGGCGTTTCGTCGACGAAATAGTTGAGGCTGCCGTCCGGTGCCTGCACGGCCGGCAGCACGCGCTCGTTCGGCCCAATCTGGCCGGAGAACGGTGCGTAGCCAAAGCCGGCGGCGCGCTCGAACGCCTGGCTGGCGTCGTCGACACGAAACGCCGACGCGCACAGCGACAAGCCATGCTGCTGAAAAAACGCGTTTGCGAACGAATCGGGTTCGGCGTTTAGCACGATCGATGCCGCGCCGTGCTGATACAGCGTCACGTCCTTCGAGCGATGCTGGCCGGCCTGGCGAAAGCGCAGCTTGCCGAGCCAGTCGGCGAGCTGCGCGCGGGTGGTGTGATCGACCGCGAATTCGAGGAACTGATAGCCGACGTGCGCGGGCGCGGCGGGCGAGCGGTACAGGTCGCCAGTCGTCTTCTGCGGCGGCTGCTCTTCGAGCAGCGCGCGAGTTTGCTCTTCGAGAAACAACAGCGAGCGATGGCCATCGGCGGCCGTGATCGTGGTGGGGGCGGCGCGAAAGCCGTCGTTGAAAATTTCCAGCGAGAGCGGGCCCTCGTAGCCGGATTTGACGACCTGCGCGGTGAAGTTCGCGAGATCGAAGTCGCCCTGGCCGGGGAAGCAGCGGTAGTGGCGGCTCCATTCGAGCACGTCCATCGCGAGCTTCGGCGCGTCCGCGATCTGCACGAACGCGATGCGCTCGCCGGGAATGTCCGCGATCGCGTCCGGCGTGTCGTCCAGCGACAGCGTATGAAAGCTGTCGAGCACGAGCCCGAGGCTCGGATGGTTCACGGCGTCGACGAGCTTCCACGCGTGGCGGTAGGTCTTCACGTGCTTGCCCCAGGCGAGCGCCTCGTAACCGGCGATCACGCCCGCCGCTTCGGCCGCGCGCGCCAGCGCGCCCAACTGGTCGATCATCAGCGAGTCGTCGCAGATGGTCTCGGGCGACACGTTGCTGCACACGAGGATGCGGTCCGTGCCGAGCTCGTGCATTACGTCGAACTTGCGCTTCGCGCGGTCGAGATTGCGCTCGAGCCGCTCGGGACTGACGCCGTCGAAATCGCGAAACGGCTGGAACAGCATGATCTTCAGGCCGAGGTCGTCGGCGATGCGGCGCACGTCGGCGGGCGAGCCGTCGAAATACAGCAGGTCGTTCTCGAAGATTTCGACACCTTCGAAGCCCGCCGCGCGGATCGCGCTCAGCTTCTCGACGAGGGTGCCGCTAATCGACACGGTGGCTATCGAACGTTGCATGAACGGCTCCTGCAAAAACGGGCAAACGAGGGGGAAACAAGGGGGCAAACCGCTGCGGCGCGCCCATGGGGCGCGGCCTGCCAAGCTTGCTGCAATGCGCAAAATGAGCTAGTTCGTTACGCACTCCAGCAAGACGCAGACCAGAATATCCCACACTAGCCGAGGAGTTTCGATAGTCTATACAAACTAACTAGATGGTACAAATTCGTAGAAACCCCGAATGACGGCGACGGCCGATGAGCGCACACTTCGCCATGCGTCGAAGAACCGTCGCGGGTGCCTCGGTTCGAGTCGAGCTTTATTTTGCGGGAGTCGTTGTCATGAGCTTTGCCTCCGTACTGGTCCTGAACGGACCGAATCTCAATCTGCTGGGCACGCGCGAGCCGGCCATCTATGGCTCGGAAACGCTCGACGACGTCGCGAAGCTGTGCCGCGACGCGGGCGAGCGCCTCGACCTCGCGATCGACTTCTGCCAGTCGAACGCCGAGCATCAACTGATCGACTGGCTGCACGCGGCGCGCACCAAGGTCGACGGCATCGTGATCAATCCGGCCGCGTACACGCATACGTCGGTTGCAATCGCCGACGCGCTGACGGCGATCGAAAAGCCCGTCATCGAGGTGCATATCTCGAACGTGCATCGGCGCGAAGCGTTCCGGCATCACTCGTACGTGTCGGCGGTGGCGGACGCGATCATCGTTGGCTGCGGCACGCAGGGCTATGTGCTCGCGCTGGAACGGATGGCGACGATTCTTAAGAATAGGGCGGCGAAATGAACACTCAAGCGAAGACTCAGGAAAATCCCCGGTCCGACGCGCAGGTCACCGCGTTGGCCAATGCGCAGGCGAGCTTGCGGGCCACGCCTCAGTCCTTTCTGGTCGGTCTGATCGGCTCGGGCATCAGCGGTTCGCTCACGCCCGCAATGCACGAGGAAGAGGGCAGCAGGCTCGGTCTGCATTACGTGTATCGACGCATCGATCTGGATGCGCAGAAGCTCGATACCGCGGCGCTGCCGGAGCTGCTGACCGCGGCCGAACGGATGGGCTACAACGGCCTGAACATCACATATCCGTGCAAGCAGGCGGTGATTCCGCTGCTCGATGAGCTGTCCGACGACGCCCGCGCGCTCGGCGCGGTCAACACCGTGCTGTTCAAGGACGGCAAGCGTATCGGTCACAACACCGACTGGTCCGGTTTCGCGCGCGCGTTCCAGCGCGGCCTGCCGGACGTGTCGCTGGAACGAGTCGTGCAGCTGGGCGCCGGCGGGGCCGGCGCGGCGGTCGCGCACGCGGCGCTAAACATGGGCGCGCAGTCGCTGACGCTGTTCGACGTCGATGCCGCCCGCGCGCAGTCGCTCGCCGACGAATTGCAGGCGCGTTTCCCGAAAGCCAAGGTCAGCGCGGGCACGTCGCTCGAAGAATCGCTCGCCGCCGCGCAAGGGCTGATTCACGCGACGCCGACCGGCATGGCTAAAATGCCCGGCCTGCCGCTGCCGGCCGAATTGCTGCACCGCGACCTGTGGGTTGCCGACATCGTCTATTTCCCGATTCGCACAGCGCTGCTGCAAGCGGCCCAGGCGCTCGGCTGCCGCACGCTGAGCGGCGGCGGCATGGCGGTCTACCAGGCGGTCGACGCCATGCGCATTTTCACTGGCCTCGAGCCGGACGCCGAGCGGGTCTACACCCATTTTCAATCGCTGTTGCAACGCTAACCGGCCGCGTAGAGACCGGCATCCAAGCTGATCGAGGAGACCAGTACGACATGACGCAATCGTTCCAACCCAGTTCCGCGGGCTCGCCCGCGCACAGCAAGACGGCGAGCCCCGCGCGCCGTTCGAAAGCCCGCTTTCAGATCCTCGGACTGCTCGCAGTCGGCACGATGATCAACTATCTCGACCGCACCATTCTGGGCATCGCGGCGCCGCAGTTGACGAAGGAGCTCGGCATCAACGCCGCGCTGATGGGCCTGCTGTTCTCCGTATTTTCGTGGAGCTACGTGGCTTCGCAGATTCCGGGGGGCCTGTTTCTCGACCGCTTCGGCAGCAAGATCACCTACTTCCTGTCGATGACTTTCTGGTCGCTGTGCACGCTCGCGCAAGGGCTCGTGGGTGGCATCGCCGGCCTGTTCGCGTTCCGTCTCGGCCTTGGCGTTTCGGAAGCACCGTGCTTTCCGACCAATAGCCGCGTGGTCGCCACGTGGTTTCCGCAAAACGAACGCGCGATGGCGACCGGCACCTACACGGTCGGCGAATATATCGGTCTCGCGTTTTTCAGCCCGTTCCTGTTCATGCTGATGGGCGCATTCGGGTGGCGCTCGCTGTTCCTCGTGGTCGGCGGCGTCGGTATCGCGTTTGGCGTGGTGTGGTGGCTGATGTATCGCGAGCCGCGCGATCATCCGTCGGCGAATCAGGAAGAGCTCGACTATATCGAGGCGGGCGGCGGTCTCACGCAGCGCCACAAGGATGTCGCGGGTGCAGCCGATACGGCGGCATCGAAGCAGAGCGGCTTCCAATGGCGCACGATCGGCCAGCTGCTCAAGCATCGTCAGCTGACGGGCATCTGTCTCGGCCAGTTCGCGGGCAATTCGACGCTGGTATTTTTCCTCACGTGGTTCCCGACGTATCTCGCCACCGAACGTCACATGGCGTGGCTGAAGATCGGCTTCTTCGCGATCATGCCGTTCATTGCGGCGTCGATCGGCGTGATGTTCGGCGGTGTGTTCTCCGACTGGCTGCTGCGTCGTGGCAAATCGCCGAACGTCGCGCGCAAGCTGCCGATCATCGCTGGTCTGCTGCTCGCGTCGACGATCATTCTCGCCAACTATGTGGAGAGCAACGTGGTCGTGATCGCGATTCTGTCGGTGGCGTTCTTCGCGCAAGGCATGGCGGCGCTCGGCTGGACGCTGGTATCGGATATCGCGCCCGAGGGTCTGCTCGGTGTGACCGGCGGCATCTTCAACTTCGCCGCGAATCTGGCGGGTATCGTGACGCCGCTGGTGGTGGGTTTGATCGTCGCGGCGACCGGTTCGTTCGTGGGCGCGCTGGTGTTCATCGGTGTCGTCGCGTTGATCGGCGCGCTGTCGTATATCTTCATCGTCGGCGATATCAAGCGGATCGTGCTGGCGGATTAAGGCTTCCTGTGAGACGTCGCTTCAGGTGACGGGTGTCGAAGCGACAAAAAACGGGATGTGGCTTTCACCACATCCCGTTTTTCATTTTTCAGCCGCTCGCGTCGCCACCGGCCTCAATCGTCCTTCTTCACGAACCGCAAGATCGCATCGACGATCATCGCCCGATGCCGCGCGCGCAGCCGTGGATGCGACGGATCGCGCCCAAACGCGGTGCCGAACGTATGCCGGTTGCCCACGCGATGAAAGCACAGCGAGCTGATCATCAGGTGCAGATCGATCGGATCGATGTCGCTGCGGAATTGGCCGGCCGCGATGCCGCGCGCGAGCAGATCCTCGATCGTGTGAATCACGGTGACGTTGCGTCCTTTGAACGTCTTGACCTGCTCGACGTACTTCGCGCCGTGAATGTTTTCGATCGTCACGAGGCGCACGAAGTCGCGCTGACGGTCGTGGTAATCGAACGTGAATTCGACCAGCGCGCGCATGCCCTCGACCGGGTCGAGTTCGCTGATGTGCAGGTCCTGTTCGAGCGCACGAATGTCTCCATACACCTTTTCCAGCACCGCCTGATATAACCCTTCCTTGCTTCCGAAGTAGTAATACAGCATGCGCTTGGTGGTGTTCGTGCGCTCCGCGATCGCGTCGACGCGGGCACCCGCCAGTCCCATCGCGGAGAACTCCTGGGTCGCGACGTCGAGGATGTTGCGCTTCGTCTGCTCGGGATCGTATTTGCGTGGGGCGTCCACACGCCGGGCGTCGGCTCGCTTGGCGTCGGTACGTCGCGCGTCGGCGTGCGGCGCGCCAGACACGATGCCGTTGGTATCAGGCTCGGCGGCCTTGCTTCCCTTTTTCATTGTGGTTTCGAGCGGCAGTGACGGCGCATTCTAGCATGGCGAAATGGGCCTCTGGCGGGGGTCTCGGGCATCGGTGCAGGTATTTCGAAGGAGCCCGGGCGGCGCTTACGCGACCGGTCGCGTGGGCCGGCGGCGCGCGGCGAGGGCATCGCGTGTTTGCATCGCGGTGTACGTGAGCTGCGCGGCCGCGAGACCGAGCGCGCCGTACGTGCGCGTGAGGCCGAAGCTCGCGAATGCATCGGGCACCGGCCGTTCACCGCAGATCGCCGCCGCCAGCAGTTCCCCCGACACCGTGGTCGGCGCCATGCCGTGTCCGCCGAAACCGACCGCGTACCAGACGCCATCCGTGCTTTGGCCGATCTGCGGCATCTTGTGTCGCGCGTAGCTCATCAGGCCGCCCCATGCGTGCTCGATGCGTACGTCGCGCAGCTGCGGATAGACCTTCAACAGGTCCTGCCGCAACAGACGCGCGATCGCCTCGGGTTCGCGGTCGCGCACCGAGATGCGGCCGCCCCACAGGATGCGCGTATCGGGCAGCGGCCGGTAGTAGTCGAATGCGAAGCGGGTGTCGTAGACCGCGGCGCGCGTCGCGATCGCGTCGTGCAAGCGTTCGCCGAGCGGTTCGGTCGCCATTACGTAGGTAGCGATCGGCAGCACCGCGCGCTCGACGCGCGCGTACACGTTGCGCGCATAGCCGCCGCCCGCCATCACGAC
Organism: Paraburkholderia atlantica; assembly: GCF_009362785.1. Classification (GTDB taxonomy): domain Bacteria; phylum Pseudomonadota; class Gammaproteobacteria; order Burkholderiales; family Burkholderiaceae; genus Paraburkholderia; species Paraburkholderia atlantica. Next base: position 210,595 of record NZ_WHNQ01000004.1, on the reverse strand, counting down.
GTGACGCGCGTCGAGCGCACCTTGCTGCGTCTCGACGACGAAGCCCGCACCGTCGCGCCGCAAGCCGACGACCGGCGAGCGCTCGTGGATCGTCACGCCCGCTTGCGCGGCCGCGGCGGCGACACCGACGACGTACTTGAGCGGATGAAAATGGAACGCGTTGCGCTCGAACAGTCCGCCGTAGTAGCGGCTCGTTTTCAGTTGTGCGGCGAGCTGTTCGGCAGCGATCGGTTCCCAGTCGACGCCGAACGAATCGCGCATCAGACGCCGTTGCGCTTCGAGACGCGCGGGTTCGTCGAACCAGTTCGCGAGGATCACGCCGGCATCGGTTGCGTCGCAATCGATCCGGTAGCGCGCAATGCGTTTGCGCATCAGCTCGACTGCGTCGGTGGTCAGCGCGTAGAGTTCGCGCGCGCGTGTCGGGCCGAGCGTCTTCAGCAGGTCGGCGCAATCGAGGCTATAGCCACCGAACACGAAGCCGCCGTTGCGTCCCGATGCGCCGAAGCCGACCTGCTGCGCTTCGAGCACGACGACGTCTTCGACGCCGCGCTCTGCGAGTCCCAACGCGGTGGAGAGTCCCGCGAGTCCCCCGCCGATGATGCAGACGTGCGCGCTGCGTCGGCCGTTGAGCGGCGCATAGGCAGAGGAGCGGGTGACGGTGGCTTCGTAGAAACTTTGCATGGGGCGCAAGCTCGTGGACACGCCCTAGGTTAGCGGCAATCGCGTGTCGCCGTCCAGCCCGCGTGAGCCCGCACGTCGGCGGGCGCCCCGCTGCATTTCAAAGCGTGTTATCGACCCCAGCGCAACACCAGCGGATCGAGCCGGCGCGCGATCTTCAACAGTCCTTCGCGCGTCGCCGGATGCATCTGCGGCAGCGGATGACGCACCGCGTCCGAACCGATCACGCCGCCTTCCTTCATCAGCGCCTTGCACGATGCGAGGCCGCCCTGGCGGTTTTCGTAGTTGATCAGCGGCAGCCACCGCTGATAGTGCGCGGCGGCGGCTTCGGTATCGCCGGCCGCGTAGGCATCGATGATCAGGCGGATGCCATCGGCATAACCGCCGCCCGTCATCGAGCCGGTCGCGCCCGCATCGAGATCGGCCATCAGTGTGATGGCTTCCTCGCCGTCCCACGGACCGACGATCGCGTCGCCGCCCAATTCAATAAGCTCGCGCAGCTTGTTGGCAGCCTGCGGCGTTTCGATCTTGAAGTACGACACGTTGTCGATCTCGCGCGCCATGCGGGCGAGGAACGGCGCGGACAACGGCGTGCCGCTGACCGGCGCATCCTGGATCATGATCGGAATCTGGATCGCATCGGACACCGTGCGATAGAACTCGTAGATGCCGCGCTCGCCGATGCGGATCGTCGCGCCGTGATACGGCGGCATCACCATCACCATCGCGGCGCCCGCGGCCTGCGCGGCGCGGCTGCGTTCCGCGCACTGGTACGAGCTGAAGTGCGTGGTCGTAACGATCACCGGCACACGGCCCGCGACGTGTTCGAGCGCGACATGCATTAGTGTGCTGCGCTCGTCGTCGGACAGCGCGAACTGCTCGGAGAAGTTGGCGAGAATGCACAGGCCGTTCGAGCCGGAGTCGATCATGAAATCGAGGCAGCGCTTCTGGCCTTCTAGGTCGAGGCGGCCGGCGTCGTCGAAGATCGTCGGCACGACGGGGAAGACGCCGCGCAGGGCGGGGGAGTGTGACGCTTGGCTCATGGCGATGTGGTCCGTGTTGGGATGGAAGGATTGCGCTCGAGCCCGCAAGCGAGCGGCGCAACTGGATGAATGTCTGCTGCGGCGACTATACGGCGCTGGGCCTCACAGGTATATTGAATTGTTTCCATATCGTGATCGCTTTTACGAATCACCCTCGCAATGAAAGACACACTGAACGTCCTGCTGTCAAAGCTGCGCATGAAGCAGCTGCAACTGCTGATCGCGCTCGACGATCACAAATCGCTGCACAAGGCGGCCGGCGTGATGTCGATGACGCAATCGGCGGCGAGCAAGGCGCTGCAGGAGCTCGAATCGATGCTCGACGCGCCGCTTTTCGAGCGCTCGAAAAGCGGCATGATCCCGAACCAGCTCGGCCATTGCGTGATCCGTTATGCGCGCGTCGTGACGTCCGACCTCACCGCGCTCTGTCAGGACGTCGCCGAAATACGTTCCGGGCGCGGCGGCCGCCTCGCTCTCGGCGCGATCATGGGCGCGATTCCCGACTGCGTGGTGCCCGCGCTGAATCAATTGCATGCGGCGCAACCGGGTCTGTCGATCGAGGTGGTCGAGGACACCAGCGCGCGGATGCTCGCGCAGCTCGACGACGGCCGGCTCGATCTGGTGGTCGGCCGCGCGGCGGTCGCGGCCGATCCGTCGAAGTATCAGTATCGCCCGCTCGGCGACGAGCCGTTGGCGGTGGTGGTCGGGTATCAGCATGCGCCATTGCTGCGTCGCGAGATGACGTTGAGCGATCTCGCCGGGCATCGCTGGGTCACGTATCCGTCACATATGCCGCTGCATGCGCTGCTCGAACGGGAGATGGATCTCGCCGGCCTCGACATGCCCGACAATCCGATTTCGACGGCTTCCACTTTCGTGACAGTGGCACTGCTGCAAAGCAGCGCCGAACTGGTTTCGCTGCTGCCGAGCGCCATTGCGGGGCCGTTCGTGCGGCACAAGATGCTGCGCGTCGTGCCGGTCAGGCTCAAATCGCCGTCGCAGACATTCGGCATCGTCACGCGCAAGGGCGGCGTGCTGTCGCCGCCGGCGGAGCGGTTTATCTCGCTGTTGCGCGCGCAGACACAACGGGCGCAGACGAAAACGCGAACTTAGGCGCGGAGCAACCAGCTTGCCCGGCCGCCCGCCCGTTGCCGGTAAGAATGCCAGCAATAAAGCGACTTTATTTCGACAAGGCCCGCCAGAAACGGCAAAACCGTCCGAAAAGGCGGTTTGGTATTCGTGTGAAAAGATATTCAATATCTCATGCCGGTTCGCGTTTTGTCATTCGACGCCAGCAGGTGTTGTAGCCGCGACACTGTCACGTCAATCTGGGCCGATGAGGGTCTCTCGTTCCGAGCTACACTGGTTTAAATGAACTGAGCCAGGCTCGACATCCTGGCCATCGCTCGGGGAGAGCAGCCATGAATCGGCCACCGCTTCGGTTTCCGCTTCGCGCGACCAGCACCGTGACCGTGCGGAGCTGGCGTTGGCTCAAATGGGGCCTGGCCGCGTTTTTCCTGCTCGCGATGGCGCTAGTTGCGCGGCTCGTGCAGATCGAGGTCGAGACCTCGCGGCTACAGGCGCGCTACCTTTCCGAACTGACTCGCGACGTTGGTTTCTCGGTCGCCGACGGTCCCAGTCATTCCATCCGCTTTCCGCAAGCCGACAAGGGCCCGTACGACGCGCGCCTCGGCTACGCGCTGTTGCCGGCGATCCAGCAGCGTCTGTTGCAGCATGGCTTCGAAATCAGCTCGCAGGCGCGCGATTCAGAACGCATGCTGTCGCTGGCAGATGGCGGCCTGTTCCTGCCTTACGACGAAAAAGACACCGCGGGCCTGCAATTGTTCGACGGCACCGGCGTGCCCCTATACAGCGCCCAGTTTCCGGGCCGCGTGTACGACAGCTTCGACGCGATTCCGCCGCTCGTCGTGAACTCGCTACTGTTCATCGAAGACCGCTATCTGCTCGATCCGAATCAGCCGAACCGCAATCCGGCGATCGACTGGGGGCGCTTCAGCCGCGCGCTCGCCGACCAGGGCGCGCGCGTGTTCAATCGACATCAGCAGACGCCGGGCGGCAGCACGCTCGCGACGCAGATCGAGAAATTCCGTCACTCGGCGGGCGGCCGCACCGCGGCGCCGCCGGAAAAGCTGCGGCAAATCGCGTCCGCGTCGGTGCGCGCCTATCTGAACGGACCGCAAACGCTGTCCGCGCGCGAACAGATCGTCGTGCATTATCTGAACTCGGTGCCGCTTGCCGCGCAGCCCGGCGTCGGCGAAATCAACGGTATCGGCGATGGTCTCGCCGCCTGGTACGGGCGCGATTTCCGCGAGACCAACCGTCTGCTGAAGGCACCGTCGAGCGACACGAATCTGCCCGACCAGGGCCTGGCGTTTCGGGAAGTGTTGTCGCTGATGATCGCGCAGCGCGCGCCGTCGTTTTTCCTGCAGCGCGGCTATCCCGAGCTGGAACGGCTGACCGACAGCTATCTGCGGCTGCTCGCGAGTGGCGGCGTGATCACCGCGCAGTTGCGCGACGCGGCGTTGGCGGCGCATGTGGAACTGCATCGCGCGCCGCGCAGCACACCGGATCTCGGTTCGTTCGTGTCGCGCAAGGCGGTCACGTCGATGCGCTCGCATCTGCTCGCCGCGCTCGGCGTGCGCAGTTTCTATGAACTCGACCGCCTCGACATGCAGGCGACGGGCACGCTGAACAATGACGTGCAACAGGCCGTTGCCGAGCGCCTCGCCGCCGCCGCGACCAAAGACGGCGCGAAGGCCGCGGGGCTGGTGGGCTACGAAATGCTGCGCGGGTCCGACGATCCGACGCATATCGCCTACAGCTTCACGCTGTTCGAGCGGCACGGCGACGCGAACCTCGTGCGCGTGCAGACCGATAGCGTGAACCAGCCGTTCGACATCAATTCGGGCGCGCGCCTGAACCTCGGCTCGACCGCGAAACTGCGCACCGTGATCACGTATCTGCAGATCGTCACCGATTTGCACACCCGCTACGCTTCGCTGAGCAATGCCGAGCTGAAAGCGATCACACCCGATCCGAACGATCGGCTGACGCGCTGGGCGATCGACTATCTGCTGCACACGCGAGATCATTCGCTGCAGCCGATGCTCGACGCCGCCGTCGAGCGTAAATACTCGGCGAGCCCGGGTGAAACCTTCTTTACGGGCGGCGGCGCGCAGACCTTCACGAACTTCGAGTCCGACGACAACAGCCGCATCCTGACCGTGCATCGCGCGTTCCAGCATTCGGTGAATCTCGTGTTCGTGCGGCTGATGCGCGATATCGTGCACTATGAAATGGTGCAGACCACCGGGCCGTCGTCGGAGTGGCTCGGCGATACGGCGACCCGCAAGATGTATCTGACGCGTTTCGCCGATCAGGAAAGCCGCGTGTACATGAAGCGCTTCTACACGAAGTATCACGGCAAGACGCCCGATCAGCAGATCACGCTATTGCTGCTCGGCGTGCGCAAATCGCCGCCGAAAGTGGCGACCGCTTTGCGCAGCGTGGCGCCGGATCAATCGAACGCGTGGTTCAACAGGATGATGTACGCGGCGCTGAAGAACACACCGTCGGCTTCGATGCTCGACGATGAAGATCTCGCGAATCTGTACGACAAGTACGGCATAAACCGCTTCAACCTGAACGACCGCGGCTATATTTCCAGCGTGCATCCGCTCGAACTGTGGACGTTGAACTACCTGCGCTCGCATCCCGATGCGACGCTCGCGCAGATCGAAACCGCGAGCCAGGACGTGCGACTGTCCACCTACTCGTGGCTCTTCAAGACGCGCTATCACGCGACCCAGGATCGCCGGATCAAGCGCATGGTCGAACTGCGCGCGTTCGACGCGATCGGCAAGTCATGGCAGGCGCTCGGCTATCCGTTTGCGTCGCTGACGCCGTCGTATGCGGCGGCGATCGGCGCGTCGGGCGATCGTCCGGCGGCGCTCGCGCAACTGATCGGCGTGATCGCGAACGGCGGCAACAAGGTGCCGACCGAAACGCTGACGCAAATCGACTTCGCGAAGGATACGCCGTACGAAACGCATTTCAGGCGCGCGGTGGTTGCGCCGCAGCAGCAGGTGTCGCCGGAGATCGCCGGCGAGGTACGGATGCTGTTGCGTGATGTCGTGACGGGCGGCACCGCGAGGCGTCTCGCGCAAGGCATGACGTTCCCGAACGGCGAAACGCTCCAAGTCTATGGCAAGACCGGCACCGGCGATCAGCGCTTGAACGTCTATGCGAAGGGCGCGCGCCTGATCGAGTCGCGCAAGGTGAATCGCAGCGCGACCTTCGTGTTCGCGCTCGGCGACCGCTTCTACGGCACGCTGACCGCGTGGGTTCACGAGCCGTATGCCGCGCGTTACGACTTCACGAGTGCGCTGGCGGTGCAGTTGCTGAAGTCGATGGCGCCGGCGTTGCAGCCGTTGCTCGATAAGCCGGTTCAGAAAACCGTGACGGCGGTGCCGGCAGAATCGACGCCGACAGCGACGAAGGTCGCCGCGCACTGAAGCGCTTACCGCTCGTCATAACCCGGCTCGGTGGCCGCCGGCTTCAGAAACAGTTCATGGACCGGTGCGAAATGCGCGTATAGCGGCAGAATCGCACCGCCCATTGCACGGGCATCGGCACCGATCGCACCTTCCAGCAATTGCGGCCGCACCATCCCTTCCCATTCGAAACGATCGAGTACGCGCTCGGTGCGGCGAATGATCTCGCGCAGCAATAGCCGGTCGAACTCGCCGTCGATCACGACGGCTTCGAGATCGAGCAGCGCGGCCGCATTGGTTAGCGCGTTTGCGATTGCCGGGCACGCGCTGTCGAGCCATTGCTCGGTATGCCGCCACAACTCGGGCGACAGCGCGCGATGATCGTGCGCCGCGGCGGCCGGCGCGCCCGCATCGCTGAACAGCTGTTCGAGCACGAAGCCCGATGCCGCGTGCAGCAACTGCCGCGCGGGTTTGCGTGCGCTGCCTTCGCGCAGCGGGATCGAACCGACCGCGCCCGCGTTGTCGTGCGGACCGCCATGCAGACGGCCGTCGATCACGAGCCCGCCGCCGATGAACGTGCCGACGAATAGATACAGGAAGTTGTGGATGCCACGTCCCTGGCCCATCACGAGTTCGGCCGCGCACGCGGCCGTGGTGTCTTTGGCGAACTCGACGGGCAGGCCGGTTATCGTCGCGATGCGCGCGCGTAGATCGATGTCGTTCCAGGCTTCGAGCGCGTCGGGCGGCGCGCCGAGAAAGTCGCGCCAGCCGCCGAGCCACAACGGCGCCGCGACGCCTACGCCGACCACTTTGCCGGCCTTCGCACCGAGCGTCTGGTTCACGCGCGCGAGTTTGCTTTCGAGCGCGGGGAACAGCGTTCGCGGGTCGGGATACGCATACTCGAACACGTCGCGGCACACGATGCGCCCGGCGAAATCCATCGCGAGCACGTCGAGACTGCGGCGTCCGACCTTGATGCCGATCGTGTACGCGCCGTCCGCGCACAACGCGATCGGCACCGACGGCTGGCCGATCTTGCCACGCACGCGCGCCTGCTTTTCGAGCAGACCGTCGGCGATCAGCCGATCGGCGATCATCGACACCGTCTGCATCGAAAGACGCGTGAGGCGGCCGACCTCGGCCTTCGGCAGCGGGCCATGCAAGCGGATCGTTTGCAGCACGATCCGCTCGTTGAATTGCCGCATGCCCACCTGGTTCGAGCCGACCGTGCGTTTGACCGGCGAACGCGTGCTGGTGCTGGAGGTGTCCATTGTCGTGTATCGGCCTCGTGGCTCAGCGGGTTGAGCGGCGCGTCATGCGATCGCCTTCACGTCGGCTGTCTTCGCGCCGGTCATGATCGCGACCGCTTCCGACATGTGCACGTCCTTCGTATTGACGAGCGCCGCGCGCCGGCCGAGCCGTTGAATGTGGATGCGGTCGGCGATCTCGAACACGTGCGGCATGTTGTGGCTGATCAGAATGACCGGCAGACCACGATCGCGTACGCGGCGGATCAGTTCGAGCACCATGTTGCCCTCCTTCACGCCGAGCGCGGCGGTGGGCTCGTCGAGAATCACGACGTGGCGCGCGAACGCCGCGCTGCGTGCCACGGCGACGCCCTGGCGCTGACCGCCCGACAGCGTTTCGACCGCCTGGCGCATCGAGCGGATGCCGATCTGCAGATCTTTCATGGCCGCGGTCGCTTCGTCGAGCATGCGGCGCTTGTCGATCATCTTGAACAGCGAGCCGCGCCAGCCCGGTTTCAGCAATTCGCGGGCGAGAAACAGGTTTTCGGCGATGCTCATCGCCGGCGCGACCGCGAGTTCCTGGTACACGGTCTCGATGCCCTGAGCGCGCGCGTCGAGCGGACTGCGGAACTTGACCGGTTTGCCGTCGAGCAGAATCTCGCCTTCGTCGGGCACCGTCGCGCCCGAGAGCGCCTTGATCAGCGACGATTTGCCCGCGCCGTTGTCGCCGATCACCGCGAGGATCTCGCCGGGCAGCACTTCGAAATCGCAACCGTCGAGCGCGGTCACGTTGCCATAACGTTTGACGAGCCCGCGTGCTTGCAGAACCGGCATCGCAGCGGACGTGGAAGGGGAGGTGGAGGTCAGCATGACAAGGCTCCTGTGCGGGATCAACGGCCGCGGTGCGAGAGTTTATCGGCGGCGACCGCGAGAATCACGAGGATGCCGGTGATCAAGACCTGGTACACCGAGGACACGCCGATCAGCGTCAGGCCGTTACGAAACACGCCGACGATCAGCGCTCCAAGCAAGGTGCCGACGATCGACCCGCGTCCGCCGAACAGACTCGTGCCGCCGAGCACGACCGCGGTGATGCTGTCGAGGTTCTCGGTCTGCCCGGCTTGCGGATCGCCGACGCCGGTGCGCGCTACCGACAGCAGCGCGGCGATGCCATAGATCGCGCCGGCGAGCGTGTAGACGATCAGCAGAATGCGCTGCGACGACAGGCCCATCAGCCGCGCGGCCTCGGCGTTGTTGCCGAGCGCGTACAGATGGCGGCCGGGCACCGTGTCGCGCAGCACGAACCACGTGGCCAGGTACATCAGCAGCGTCAGCACGGTGCCGTACGTGACTTCCGCCGGTCCGAGCTTGAACGTGCTGCCGAAGAACATGATCGCGTCGGGCAGGTTCGACACGCTTTCCGCGTTCGAGTAGATCTGCGTGAGCGCAAACGCGATGTTCAGCGTACCCAGCGTGACGATGAACGCCGGCAACTTGATGCGCGTGATCAACAGACCGTTCAGTAAGCCGAACAAGGTACTGGCGCCGATGCCGCACAGGATTGCGAGAATGGGTGGTACGCCGAGCACGACCGCGAACTTGGTCATGATGATCGAGCCGAAAGCCATCACCATGCCGCAGGACAGATCGATGCCACCGGTCAGCACGATCAGTGTCTGGCCGATCGCGATGACCGCGACGACCATCGTCTGTTGCAGGATCAGCGACAGGTTCTGGAACGATAGAAAGCGGCTGCTCTGCGAAATAAAGAACCCGCAGGCCAGCACCAGCGCGATCAGCGGTCCGATTTCGGACAGCGACGGAAGGTGCTCGGAGAAAGACGGGCGCCGGCGGCCGGCGGGCGCGGAAGGGGTCGACATGATGGCAGTCCTCGGTACATGAGCGTGACGTGAAGGTCACGCGGCGAATCAGATGGCGGCCCGGTACGACGCGCAACGGGCCGCTGTGCAATGCGCGTTACTTGCCCCAGCAGTTATCGAGGCCGAACTTCGTGTCCTTGCTATCGACGCCGGACATCGGTTTGTCGGTGATCAGCGTGACGCCGGTGTCCTGATACCCGGAGACTTTCTTGCCGGTCTTCGCGTAGTCGACGCCGGCGGTGACGCCGAGCGAGGCCATCTTCAGCGGATACTGCTGCGAGGTCGCTGCGATCGCGCCGGCCTTCACGTTGCGCACGCCTTCGCAACCGCCGTCGATCGACACGATCATCACGCCCTTGTCCTTGCCTGCTGCCTTCAGCGCGCGATACGCGCCGGCCGCGGCCGGTTCGTTGATCGTGTAGACGACGTTGATATCGGGCGCTTTCTGCAGGCAGTTTTCCATCGCGGTCTGGCCTTTCGCCTGATCGCCGCGCGTGTCCTGGCTGCAGACGATCGACGCATCGCCTTCCTTGACGCCGAAGCCTTCGAGGAAGCCGTTGTGACGCAGCACGCCGACCGACACGCCCGGCGCGAGGTCGAGCGTGGCGATCTTCGCGGGCTTGCCGTTCAGCGCGGCCTTCGCATATTTGCCGATCAGCACGCCGGCCTTGAAGTTGTCGGTGGCGAACAGGGCGTCGGTCGCGTCCTGCGGGTCGGTCGGCGTATCGAGCGCGACGACCATCACGCCGGCCGCGCGCGCCTTCTTGATGCTCGGCACGATCGCCTTGGTGTCGCTCGGTGTGATCAGGATCGCCTTCGCGCCGGCCGTCATCATGTTTTCGATCGCGGTGACCTGGCTCGCGTTGTCGCCGTCGAACTTGCCGGCGGCCGTGATCAGTTTCGCGCCGTCTTTCGACGCGGCCGCGTCCGCGCCCTGGCGCATCTTGACGAAGAACGGATTCGTATCGGTCTTCGTGATCAGGCCGATGACGGGCTGGTCGGCGGCCTGACTCGCGCTCGCGCACCACAGCGCCGCTGCCGCGGCGCACATCGACACGATTGTCCTGGCGACAGGACGCCTGTGGGAATTCAGATTCATGAGACGCTCCTCCGGTTATTGGCAACGATGTGTGAGACTGCAGATAGATCGAAACTGCAAAACTGCGGGGTCGACGTTTGGCGATGACGCTTCGATTCGACGTGGTCCGAAGGAAATCGCCTAAATCACTTTGGTTGATTTAGTACAGCAGGCGCGCAGCCGATCGTCAAGGAAATGTGAACGCAGAATAATTGCCGTGCAGCGCCCCGGGTCCAGGCTGAAAGCCTTGTGTGGCAAGGCTTTGAAGGAGTGTTGCAGTGCGGAGCAGCGTGTCTCGGCTTCGGGAAAGTCCTGGCTCAACTGAAAGCTTGTTGAAGGCTGAACGAGGGTTTTTCAACACAATTCGCGCGTGTAACGCGCTTTTTCGGTATCCGCTGAATCCTGAGGGGAGGTCGCGGCGGAACAGCACTTGCTCGCCTCGACAGGACGTGGACCTGTCGGAGAGACCCATGCCTTCGCATTGGTGGCAGCGACGACTCGGCTCCCGCGCATCGTTGATCGCCGCCGCGCTCGTGATCGGCGTTCTGTACGCGGGCAGCACGATGGTCACGCCGCTTTATCCGCTCTATCAACACCGGTTCGGCTTGTCCGATCTGACGATCACGCTCGTGTACGCGACCTACGTGATCGGCAATCTCGGCGCGTTGTTCTTATTCGGTCGCGTGTCCGATCAGGCCGGCCGTCGACCGGTCACTCTGCTGGTGCTCGCAGCCGCGATCGCGAGCACGATGTGCTTTCTATTCGCCACGCATGCGACGTGGCTTTTCGTCGCTCGAGCGGCAAGCGGACTCGCGATCGGCGTCGGTGCCGCGACGGCGACCGCGTGGATCGCGGAATTGCACGCCGGCGCCGACAAGGCGCCCGCTAGCCGTCTTGCCGCGGCGGTCAATCTGGCCGGGCTCGGAGTGGGGCCGCTGCTGACCGGTCTGCTCGCGCAATTCGCGCCGTGGCCGTTGCACACGGTGTTCGTCGTTTATCTGTTGACGCTTCTGGTCACCGCGGCGTTGGCGGCGCTCGCATGCGAAACGGTGCAGGAGCGCGCCCGGACCCTGGCGCAGGTGTCGTTCGCGCCGCGCATCGGCGTACCCGCGCGATTGCGCGTGGCATTCGTCGTGCCTGCCGTCACCGCATTCGCGACCTTCGCGCTGCTCGGTTTTTTCGCGGCGTTGTTGCCCAATCTGATCGCGAACAGCATGCATCTGCATAGCCCCGCGCTGAGCGGGGCGCTCGTCGCCGAGCTGTTTGTCGCGAGCACGATCACGGTGATGGTCACGTCGAAACTCGCCGCCCGCACCGCGATGTTTGCCGGACTGTGGCTGTTGCCGCCGAGTCTGGCGTTGCTGCTGTGGGCGCAGGTCGCCGCGTCGATCGTGGTGCTGAGCGCGGCGACGGCGTCGTGTGGCATCGCGGCCGCGCTCGGTTTTCGCGGCAGCTTGCAGGAGGTCAACCGGATCTCGCCCGCGGACCAGCGCGCCGAATTGCTATCGGCTTATCTGCTCTGCTGTTACACCGGCAACTCGTTGCCGGCGGTCGGCATAGCCTTGCTGTCGACCCGGGTCGGGCATTTGTGGGCGAACGTCGCATTTGCCGCGGTTTCCGCGGTATTGGCCTGCATTGCTTTGGCAGTCGGTGCGCGTGTGCCCCGTCACGCGAGTTGATGCGCGCAAGCTGGCCGAACCTCGTCGACTGCAAGGTTGCGTCGTGGCTGTTACGGCCACATCAACGCGAGCGGGGCGCGGCCGTCGACGCGCGCACGACCAGTTTCGGCTCGGACGAAATCCGCATCGGCACGTGCGCCCGCACATCCCCCACGGCGCGTCCCGCCTGTCCGTACGACGTCTCGATCAGCTCGCGCAGCAGTTCCACTGCAAGTCCGGCGACCTCGACCGTCGGTACCGCCACCGTCGTCAGCGCGGGACGCGACTCGCGCGCGAGCTGGATGTCGGTGATGCCGATCACCGACAGATCGTGCGGCACGCGCAGGCCGAGGTCTGCCGCCGCGTGCATTGCGCCGAGCGCGGGCAGGTCGTTGGTCACGAAGATCGCGCTCAGTTGCGGATCGGCTTCGAGCAGCGCGCGCGCCGCAAGGTAGCCGCCGTGGATCGTGTCGAGCCCGTGTCGCACGCGATTCTTCGGCACGCCGGCAGCGCGCAATGCGTCGACGAAACCTTCGTAGCGCGTCGCGTGAATACCCGACGCCTTGCTGCCGACGATCGCACCAATGCGCCGATGCCCGAGTTCGAGCAGGTGCTCGGCGGCCAGTTTGCCGGCCAGCCGGAAATCGACCGCGACGCACGGCAAACCGGGCGGCTCGCTGGGCCGCTCCCACATGCACAGCACGACCGGTGTGCCGCGCGCTTCGGTCTTGTGCAGATCGGCGAAATCGAGGTTCGCGTTGGTCACGAGCACACCTTCGGACAAGGTGCCGGCAATCTGGTCGAGGTACGCGCGGCCACTCAGCGGGTCCTCGTTGGTATTGCAGATGATCACGAAGTGGCCGCTCGTGCGCGCGGCGCGTTCGACCGCGAGCGCGAACTCCGGATAGAACGGATTCGCGATGCTCGACACCATCAGCGCAAGCGTCGGGGCGCGGCCTTCGGCGAGCGCGCGCGCGGCGAGATGCGGGCGATAGCCGAGCGCCGCGACCGCGTCGAGCACGCGTTGCCGGGTCGTTTCGCCGACGCGGCCGCGATTGCGCAGCACGTTGGACACCGTGGCCGGCGTAACGCCGGCATGACGCGCGACTTCGCTGAGTGTAGGCATGATCTGGTCAGTATCTGGGATGGCTGCCCGGCATTTGCGTCGCGGCGCAAGGCGCGGCAACATCTGTCGTCGAACCAACGTACAAAACGATATCGGAGACAGACCAACGATCGCCTTGCGATCGATTTTTCGGTCACGCTGATTAAGCGCTTAATCTCCGACTTCGCGCCGATTAAATCACGGAGTCGAGGCAATGGCGAGCATTTCGTTACGAGGCGTGCAAAAGGCGTATGGCGACGGTGCGCCGGTGATTCGCAACGTCGATCTGGATATCGGCGAAAACGAATTCTGCGTGTTTCTCGGCCCGTCGGGCTGTGGCAAGTCCACGCTGCTGCGCATGATCGCCGGACTCGAGGACGTGACCGACGGCGACCTGTCGATCGGCGGGAAGATCGTCAACGACGTGCCGGCCGCGCAACGCGGCGTCGCGATGGTGTTCCAGAGCTATGCGCTGTTTCCGCACATGAGCGTGTTCGAGAACATGGCGTTCGGTCTGAAACTCGCGAAGACCCCGAAGGATGAAATCGAGCGCAAGGTGCGTGAAGCCGCGCGCATTCTGCAACTCGAGGCACTGCTCGAGCGCAAGCCGAAGGCGCTGTCGGGCGGGCAACGGCAGCGCGTCGCGATCGGCCGCGCGATCGTGCGCGAGCCCGGCGTGTTTCTGTTCGACGAACCGCTGTCCAATCTCGATGCAACCTTGCGCGGACAAACGCGCGTCGAAATCGCGCGCCTGCATAAGCAGTTCGCGAAGGCGAGCGTGGTCTACGTGACGCACGATCAGATCGAAGCGATGACGCTCGCGGACAAGATCGTGCTGCTGCATTCGGGCAAGGACACCGAGCGCTACGGCAGCATCGCGCAGATCGGCGCGCCGCTCGAGCTGTATCACCGCCCGAAAAGCCGCTTCGTGGCCGGCTTTATCGGCTCGCCGCGAATGAATTTCCTGCCGGGCAAGGTGGCGTCGGTCGATGCGCAAGTCGTGCTCGTCACGCTCGATCACACCGGCGAGAACGTGCGTGTGCCGGTCAGCAGCGTGGGCTTGCAGTCAGCTCAGCCGGTCACGCTCGGCGTGCGCCCCGAGCATCTGGAGTTCGTCGATGCATCGGCCGCGTCGCAAGAGGGTGTGCTCGCGCGCACCGTATCGCTCGTCGAGCAGCTTGGCGAACACAGCTACGTGCACCTCGATCAACCCGGCGGCGCCGTGCTGATCGCCAAGGCGCCGGGCAACACGCGCCTCGCGCCAGGCGATCGCGCGAGCCTGCTGGTGCCGCTTACCGCCTGTCATCTGTTTACCGAGGACGGCTTCGCGGCCGCGTCGCTCGAAACCGTCGAACACTACGCTTGAAGAACATTGGGGACACAGGGATGCGTTTAGGAGTCTGTTATTACCCGGAGCACTGGCCCGAGTCGATGTGGAAAGACGACGCGCGCCGGATCAAGGGGCTCGGCATCGAGCAGGTGCGCATTGCCGAATTCGCGTGGAGCCGGATCGAGCCGACCCCCGGCGAATACGATTGGGGCTGGCTCGATCGCGCCGTCGACGTGCTCGGCGCGGCTGGCCTGAAGGTCGTCATGTGTACGCCGACCGCGACGCCGCCGAAGTGGCTGATCGATCGTCATCCGGACATCCTGCCGGTCGGCGCCGATGGACGTCCGCGCGCGTTCGGCTCGCGGCGTCATTACGACTTCTCGTCGCCCGCGTATTTCGAGGCGTCGCGGCGAATTTGCACGGCGGTGGCCGAGCGCTACGGCAAGCATCCGGCGGTCGCTTTCTGGCAGACCGATAACGAATTCGGCTGTCATTACACGGTGGTCAGCTATTCGCCGGCCGCGGTCGCGCGCTTTCGCGAGTGGCTGAAGGCGCGTTATCGCACGATCCAGGCGTTGAACGACGCGTGGGGCACGGTGTTCTGGAGCATGGAGTACCGCGGTTTCGAAGAAATCGACGCGCCGGTCGGCACCGTGACCGAGGCGCATCCGTCGCATCGGCTCGACTACCGGCGTTTCGCATCCGACGAAGTGGCGCGCTACAACCGCATGCAGGTCGAGATCATTCGCGCGCATTCGCCGGGGCGGCCCGTCGCCCACAACTTCATGCAGCTCTTCACCGAGTTCGATCACTACAAGGTCGCGGCCGATCTCGACGTCGCGACGTGGGACAGCTATCCGCTCGGCGCGCTCGAAGAGCAGTGGTTCGCACCGGACATCAAGGCGCGCTGGTTGCGCACCGGTCATCCGGATTTCGCGTCGTTCAATCACGACGTGTATCGCGGCATGTCGAAGCTGCCGCTGTGGGTGATGGAGCAGCAGCCGGGACCGGTGAACTGGGCGCAGTGGAACCCGGCGCCGCTGGCGGGCATGGTGCGGCTGTGGAGTTGGGAAGCGTTCGCGCACGGCGCGGGTTGCGTGTCGTATTTCCGCTGGCGTCAGGCACCGTTCGCGCAGGAGCAGATGCACGCGGGGCTCAATACGCCCGATAACCGGCTCGACGTCGGCGGCAATGAAGCCTCGCAGGTGGCATCGGAAATTCACACGGTGCTCGCCGCGAATGCCGACGCGAATGCGTCGATCCGCTCGAAAGTCGCGCTCGTCTACGACTACGAAGCGAAGTGGCTGTTCGAGATTCATCCGCAGGGCGCGGACTTTCACTATCCGCGCTTCGCGTTCGAGTACTACTCGGCATTGCGCGCGCTCGGACTCGACGTCGATGTGGTGCCGGCCAATGCATCGTTCGATGGCTATTGCCTCGTCGTCGTGCCGCCACTGCCGGTCGTGCCCGACGATTTCGCCGAACGTCTCGCACGCTCGGGCGCACAAGTCGTGCTCGGCCCGCGCACCGGATCGAAGACGCGCGACCTGCGGATTCCGGCGAATCTGCCGCCCGGTGCCTTGACGTCGGTGTTGCCGCTGCGCGTGTGGCGCGTCGAATCGATGCGGCCGAACGTGACCGAAGCGGTGGTGCTGGACCAGCAGGGCGGTGCGGCCGACGGCTTCGCGCGACACTGGCGCGATTTCATCGACAGCGATGCATCATCCTCATTCGACGTGCGCGCGCGTTTCGCGGACGGTCATCCCGCGTACGTGCGAAGCGGCGCGTTCCACTACCTCGCGAGCCTGTTCGACGACGCGTTGACCGTGCGCCTGTTCGCGCGGATCGCACAGGAAGCGGGCCTCGAAACGCAGGCACTCGGCGACAGCGTGCGCATCAGCCGTCGCGGCGGACTGACCTATGTGTTCAACTACGGCGATCAAGCCCACACGCTCGAAAACATTTCCGACGACGCTTTCGTGATCGGCTCCCGGGAGGTGGCGCCGCAAGGGGTAGCGGTCTACCGCTCGCAATAGAAGTCTGGCCTTGGCAATTCCACGCAGTCATTCGATACAGAAGCGACAACGACGTAAAAACCATGGAATGAAGGAGACAGTCAGGATGAAACTGAAACCACGCAAGATTCTGGCGGCGCTCGCGCTGGCCGCGGTTGCCGCGGGGACCTCGGTCGTCAGCACCGCGCAGGCGGGCACGCTCGCGATGAATATCGCGTTCAAGGGCGCGAGCCAGCGCGCGGTGTGGCAGCAGGTGGTCGACGAGTTCAAGAAGGCGCATCCCGGGATCGACGTGAAGGTGTCGTTCATCGACGAAGAGGCCTACAAGGTTCAGTTGCCGGGTTGGCTTTCGACTGTCGCGCCGGATATCGTCAACTGGCACGACGGCGAGCGTATGGCGTATTACGCGCAGCGTGGCCTGTTCGAAGATCTGACCGGCGACTGGCAGAAGAACGGCTGGAACGACATGTATGCGTCGACGAAGGAAGCGTCGTCGTACAAGGGCAAGCAATACGCCGCGCCGACCGTGTACTACTCGTGGGGAATGTTCTATCGCAAGGACCTGTTCGAGAAGGCCGGCATCAAGGGCGAGCCGAAAACGTGGGACGAGTTTCTCGACGCCGGGAAAAAGCTGAAGGCCGCCGGCATTACGCCGATCGCGGTGGCGGGCCGCGATGCATGGACGCTTGCCGGCTGGTTCGATTACCTCGATTTGCGTCTGAACGGCAATGCGTTCCATCAGAAGCTGATGGCCGGCGAGATTCCGTACACCGATCCGCGCGTGAAGAAGGTTTATACGACGTGGAAGCAGCTGATCGACGACGGCTACTTCATCAACAATTCACTGTCCTACGATCTCGACGCGGTGCAGCCGTTCCTGTTCCAGGGCAAGGCGGCCATGATGCTGATGGGGACGTTCATTGCGGCGGGTTTCCCGGACAACGTAAAGCCGCAAATGGGGTACTTCCAGTTCCCGATCATCGACTCCAAGGTGCCGACCGCCGAGGATGGGCCGGTCGAATCACTGCATATTCCGTCGAAAGCGAAGAACAAGGCCGATGCACATACGTTCCTTGCGTTCGTCGAAACGCCGGAGATCGGCGCGCAGCTCGCGAAGGGACTCGGCTCGTTGTCGGCGAACAGCAAGTCGCCGGAACCTGAAGATCCGATTTCGAAGATCGGCTTCCAGATCCTGTCGAATACGAAGGGCGGCATCGCGCAGTTCTACGATCGCGACATGACCAAGGAGATGGCCGACGAAGGGATGAAGGGGATGCAGCAGTTCGTCTCCGATCCGTCGAAGCTCGACAGCATCCTCGCGCAGCTCGAGCAGACGCGTCAGCGTATCTACAAGAAGTGAGCGGCGGCGGCCGCACGGCCGCTGTCCGACGAATTGCGTTGTATCAGATCGGATCGGGAGATTGATCGTGTCGCATTCCGTCAGCCGTCATAGCGTCGACGGTCCTGTTGAATCCGGCGGGCAGGGGTTGCCGGCGTCGGGTGGTGCGGTGGGCGGCGCGCCGCTCGCGTCGCGCCGGCGCGGCCCGACGCCGACCGCGCGGCGGCAGCGGCGCGCCGCGTTCCTGTTTCTCGCGCCGGCCTGCTTCATGGTGGCCGTGTACGTGGTGTGGCCGATCCTCTCGACTATCCGCCTGAGCTTCTTCAACTGGGACGGGATGACCGAGCCGACCTTCATCGGCCTCGCGAACTATATCGAGCTCGTTCATACGCCGACGTTCTATACGGCGCTGAGGAACAACCTGATCTGGCTCGTGCTGTTCCTGCTCGCCCCGCCGATGGGCCTCGCCGTCGCGCTGTATCTGAACCAGGCGGTGGCGGGCATCCGTATCGTCAAGTCGCTGTTCTTCGCGCCGTTCGTGTTGTCGGGCGTCGTGGTCGGGCTGATCTTTTCATGGTTCTACGATCCGACCTTCGGCCTGCTCGCGATGATGCTCGGCCACGGCGTGCCAGTGCTCGGCGATCCACGCTATGCGACGTTCGGCATCGTGTTCGCGGCACTGTGGCCGCAAACCGCGTACTGCATGATTCTGTATCTGACCGGCTTGACCACGTTGAACGCCGAGCAGATCGAAGCCGCGCGAATGGAAGGCGCGCAGGGCTGGTCGATGCTCTGGCATGTGATCCTGCCGCAGTTGCGGCCCACCACGTTCATGGCGATCGTCGTGACGATCATCGGCGCGCTGCGCAGCTTCGATCTGATCTCGGTGATGACGGGCGGCGGTCCGTTCGAAAGCTCGACGGTGCTCGCCTTTTTCATGTACGACCAGGCGATTAAATATTTCCGCATCGGCTATTCCGCGGCGATCGCGGTGGTGCTGTTCGGCATCATGCTCGTGTACATCGTCTATCACCTGCGGCGGATGCTGCGCGCCGAGCAATAAGGAGCCGCTGATGTTTCCGATTCCGATCGACAAATGGAAGCCGGCCACGCGCCGCGCATACAAGCTGACGTTGCCAATCGCACTCGTGATCTGGCTGCTGCCGATGATCGCGGTGCTGATCACGTCCGTGCGTTCGACCGAAGAACTGAGCGAGGGCAACTACTGGGGATGGCCGAAGCACTTTGCGATGTTCGATAACTATCGCGAGGCGTTGACGACGTCGCCGATGCTGCATTACTTCTGGAACAGCGTGTTGATCACGGTGCCTGCGGTCGTGGGCTCGATCACACTCGCGGCGATGGCGGGTTTTGCGTTGGCGATCTATCGCTTTCGCGGCAATTCGACGTTGTTCGCCACGTTCGTCGCGGGCAACTTCGTGCCGATCCAGGTGTTGATGATCCCGGTGCGAGATCTGTCGTTGCAGCTCGGGCTGTTCAATACCGTGAGCGCGCTGATTCTGTTTCATGTGTCGTTCCAGACCGGCTTTTGCGCGCTGTTTCTGCGCAACTTCATCAAGCAGCTGCCATTCGAACTGGTCGAGGCGGCACGCATAGAAGGGGCGAACGAGTGGACCGTGTTCTTCAGGATCGTGCTGCCGCTGATTCGTCCGGCGCTCGCGGCCTTGGCGATCCTCGTGTTCACGTTCGTGTGGAACGACTATTTCTGGGCCCTGTGTCTGACGCAAGGCGATGACGCCGCGCCGATCACGGTAGGTGTAGCCGCGCTGAAAGGGCAGTGGACGACCGCGTGGAATCTCGTTTCGGCGGGATCGATTCTGGCGGCGCTGCCATCGGTGATGATGTTCTTTGCGATGCAGAAGCATTTTGTCGCGGGCCTGACGTTTGGCGCGACGAAGGGGTGAAGATGTTGGCGCGTGGCGATGCTGCGGTGAGAAGGGTTGCCCGCGTAAGCGGGCTTTTTTTCGGCGTGCTCGATTGCGGCTCGTCCGCAGGCTTATCAATCAACGCTTTTTAGCTGACGCGTGGTCGAGCCGCCGCCGCATAACGGTATTCAACGCCGCGCGCGCACTATCGAGGGGCCGTTTTCCTTCACCCGCTTTGCTCGCGAGGTCCGCAGCCTCAGCAGAAAGGAAATGCGCATGATTGCCAGCTCCGGTGAAGTTGCCTGAATCGGACTCGTCTTCGGGTTCGCTGCGTTGATGTCGCATTGTTCCGACTCGGAGATTCCTTAACAAGGCAACTTCTGCTACCGGTATTGCTGCTACCCCTATCAGGCCGGATCAGCGTACTTCAGCGTCCAGGACAGCGTACGGCTGGCGCCGCCCGTCAACGCGAACGGATTGGTCGTACAGGCGAAGTTGGAGTGCAACTGTCCGATCGGCGTGGTCGACAACGGGTTCGTCGCACCGTTCACCGTATCGAACTGCGACAGCGCGCAACTATCGAAACCCACCGCGGCGTAGTTCGTCGCGGGGCTATTCGCGTAGCTGACCGAGTAGCCGTCGCTATTCGCCGTGGTGTTCTGAAAGTCCGCGAACGACGTGTAGTCCGTTTCTACCGCGAGATTGCCCGTCAACGTGCCCGAGCTCAGCGTATCGGTGCGGGTGATCGAGCCCTTGGCGAACGTCATCACCGTATGCACTTGCAGATCGAGATCCGTCGTGTACAACGCGTTCTTGGCCGCTTGCCTGAACTTCGCGGTGTCGAACGTGACGACCACCTGGCCGTTGGTTTCCTGCACGTTCAGATTCTTGTAGTACGTGACCGGAATATAGGTTTTGCCGTTGTACGTGACTTGCGGAATCATCAGCGCATAGGCGAGGTCCGTCGTACCGTACACGAGATTATCCGAGGACGGCGCCGGATAGTACGGCGTGTACGAGTTGTAGTCGGGCGCCTGGCTCAGGTTCAGGTTGATCACGCGCCTGCCGTCGCGCACGGTTATGAGAGCGGCGCTATACGGGTGCGCGGTATCGCCCGGCTGGTTGTACCAGGTCAGCGTGTAGTGCGGGAACGCGTCGAGATAAGACTGCATGTCGGTATCGGACAGCGGCGCCTTGCCGTTGAAGCCGAGCTTGTCCCACCACGCGTTCACGTACATGTACTGATGCAGCAGGCTGAAGTTTTCGCCCATCACGCGCGGCTTGCCGCGATACGAGTCGGTGCCGCGGCCCTTGACCCACATGTTGACGGACGGCGTCGGCAGTGTCGGGTCGTACCAGAAGTTGCTGTAGCGCAGAGCCGACTTGTAGATGTACGTGTAGGCGACCTTCATTTCCTGATCGGTCAGGATGCCCGCATTGGCGGCGGCGGTCAGCACTTCCATGAATGCCGAGTCGCCATACGGACCGATCGAGCGGCCATAGTTGAAGCCTTCGCCCTTCGTATTGAGCTGCGGAAGAATCAGGTTGACCGAGTTACGCAGATACGATTTCAACTCCGGCGTCAGGTTTGCCTGATTGCCCATTTCCAGCGTGCGCTCGGTCACTTCGCCGATTAGCAGCGTGCTGTAACGGTCGTAGCGCGCCTGATCGTAATAGGTCGTGTGCGTGTTCGACGCTTCGTCGGAGAAGCCGCCGGTCGAATCGTTGCGGATGTGCTTCGTCAGCGTGTACAGCAGCGCGTCGCGCGCGTTCATCGTGGCCACGGTCGGGTCGGTGGTCGACGAGAACGTCGGATTGCTCCAGCCGAGCTTCTGCCGCAGCCCCGCGATGCCATACGACACCGCGTAGTAGTTCTGCGCGGTATTGAGCGATGCGACGTCGATCGGCGTCCCTGCGGCGGGGCAGGTGTCGGTCTTGCCGCTCGCGTCCGCGCCGAACATGTCGCAGAAGGTCAGGCGCGCCTGTAGCGTCTTCAGCATCGCGTCGCTGAACACTTCGTTGAGCATGCCGTGCGACTGGAAATTGTTGAGCGCGACGAGATAGTAGTACTCGCCCCAGGACGTATTCGCGTACGTGTAATTGGAGCCGGTCATCTGCGTCATCATCGCCGTCGTGATCTTCTGGTACGTCGCCAGGTAGTCGGCGTAGGCTGGATCGCCTTTCGTTTTCATGTCGATCAGGATCCACGACAAACCGAGCGCGAGCTTGCCGGGCAGGAATTTGTCGCCGGTGTTCGTATCGAGCACATGGACCGGGCTGCCGTCGCCGAGATCCATCACCACCTGGGTGAAATCGGACGATTTTCTGATCAGATCGAATAGCGCTCGCATTTGCCCCATCATCGTGATCGGAATGCCTGCGCCGGTCGGCACGCTGGTGTCGGCCCCGCCGTAGACGATTCCATGCAGCGAAATTGCGCCGTTTTTCGACGGATCGGGCGTGGGAGAGGGCGAGTTCGTGGACGGACTGCCGCCGGAAGAGGATGGGCCGTCATTCACACCGCCGCCGCAGGCGGTGAATAAAAGCGCGGTGGCAGCGCTGAGGGCAAAGGCAAGCGTCGTTTTCTTCGGGGAAAGCATTTCGTCTCCAGATTTTGGTTTATTGATGGTCTGATTAACTTTTCCGATATTCCTTGATTATTGTTTGTCTCCTTTTTAAATGGATTTGTGATTCAAATAATCTGCGTGCCGACAAAAAGAATGACTTGGGTTAAAAAACGTCAGTCGTCAGATGACACGCTTCGACGGATAAAGGGCCTTCTTGCATCGAGGAATGTTTCATCCTCGTTGCTAGCTTTACCGTTGGTGATCTTCCTTACTCTGCTTGGCTGTTCCTCCGCTGAAATCGCGGCAGATAAATAGCCTGTAAGACGTAGGAGATCATATCTCACGGTGGATTGCAAGCGGTCCAAAACGCGAGCAAGTCGCTGTGCGGCGCGGATAAGGTGGGTATTCGATGATTTGACCCCTCGTTTATCGTTTTGAGTTTGGAGGTTGATTTTATGTGCGATCGACAGTGATTATCGATTTGGTTAATTCCGAGAAAGTTAGTTAGGTTGGCGAAGCATCCGCGCGTCGTGAGGCCGACGCGTTGCTTTCGTCTCCATGCCGGTGTCTTTCGAAAGTGATTACACGGTGGTCGGATTCTTATGGATTGCGCGCGTTCAGTTAAACGTTTTCTCTGGCTTGTCGAGCCCTTGATCCGTGCGAAACATTTACTAGGAATACCAGGCATCGGCAGCGCGTGCCGGTCCGCCGTGGCCGCCAATTCACCCGCCCGCCGCCCATCGGATAAGATACGGCCCGCCATGCATTTTTTAGAACGGAAGGAGTGGTTTCAATGATCGAACCGAGCAACGTTTTCAAGGAAAATCTCGCCAGAATGCCGGCAATCGACGGCATCGCACGCATCGATCTGGTCAACGGCAGCGGTGCCGTGGTCGCTACTATCGAGAACAAACCGGGCAAGCAGGGCTCGCTCGCGGTGTACAACTACCTGCGCGGCGCGTTCGGCACGCTCGACGCGAAGGCGGCCGAACACGGCCTGGCGCTGTTCGCCGAGCATACGGCCGACGCGCGCAACCGTCCGGGCGCCCATCCGAACGTCGACCACCTGCTGGTGATTGCCGCCGGCGGCGAGGCATTGCGCATCGACGTCGTTCCGGCAGCTTAAGACCGCTCAGAGTCTTTTCTGCTTCCGCAAGGTAGACGTTTTCCTGCCATTGCCGCGAACTCCGACGCCCCCCGGCGACGGGATTTGCGGCCCCCCAGCGCTGATTGCTCGGTAAAAACCCTCGTTTTTCTCGAAGACCCCGGATTAGCTTCAGATTCGGCTTCTGTTCGGCGAATTGAAGCGCAGGGGGCCGGCGCACACTGAGTTCGTCCCGTCGCGTATATCGCGCTTTTCCGTCAGGAGCCCCGGATGTCCTCCCGTCACAACAAACCCCGCCGGTTCGACACCGACCTGCCGGAACTCACCACCTCGGAACGGGATCAGCCGACGCTGGGTCCGAACGACCCCGCGATGCGCGAACTGCAACGTGGTTCCGAAGCTATCCTGCGTCTCGCCACGCAGGCGCACGCGGCCGTTGCCCGAAGCGACGAAGCGGGCGCGCAAGCCGCACGTCAATCGCTCGAAACGCAACTGACGTTCACCACCGCCCTGATCGATGAGCTGCTGTTCGGTGCGCCCGAGCGGTCCACGCTGCATTGACGGCGAACGCGGCAGCAACACCGTACCAACCTGTAGTCCCGAAGTTCCGGAAACTGACATGAGCACGTTGACCGTCATTCTTTGCATTTGGGCCATGGTCGCTTTTTGCGCGGTCCTGTTCATCCGCGGCGCGAGTCCCCGCGTCGAGCGTGAGGCAGAACGGCCGCGTGCCCATCCGTCACGCTATTCGATCGCCGAGTAACTCGCACGCCCAACGACTCGGAATCAACGGGGTAACATGAGGAGCGCCGGCGCCACTGCCGGCCGGCACCGACGATGTTCCCCCCGGAGGTTCTCGTATGGACACACATTCGATTCACGGCATGTTGCATGCCGAAGAGGCTTTGCTGGTCTCCATCGTGCGGTCGCTGCCTGACGACATCAAGCGCAGAATCGCCAACGACTTTCACGAGCAGGCGCAACTCGCCGAAAGCTCGCATCTGAATCCCACCACGAACCGCGAAACGAGCGATGCATTCAAGGCCCATGTCCGGCGTCTGTCGAACATGCTTGCTTCGTTGTCTTGAGTCGGCTGACGTCCGCGCAAGCGAGCCGAATATTCCGACTCGTTCTCTCGCGGCGTCCCAGCTTCATTTGGGGGGCAGCTTAAGGCTGACTTAAGAAAGCGACCCTAGGCTGCCCCGAGCCTCATACAGCGTCTAACGCAGTGCCAGCAGACGCTAATTCAACGAAACCACCTCGTCGTGCGTGCCTTTCGCGCATGCGACGGTCGACAGTCGTTCTTGAACATGCCTCTATCTGTAGCTCGTCTTTTGCCGGGACGCGCCAGCAAAATCATTGTCGTATGCGCAATGAGCTCGGTGTGCGCTGCCTATCTCGTCACTCACGAACGCGCCGCGCGCAACGACGAACCCGACGTGTCGCTTCGGAGCAAGGACTCGACGACGGCCATTGCCCGCGCGCCGGGATCGGCGTCGGCACCTCCGCCGGCGGTGCCGGCTGCGCAAGCCCCTACGTTCACCGTGAGGGAAGCGCCGGTCGAGCGCACCTTCGCGGCGGCCGCGCAGAGCCTTGGCATCGATGCGGGCACCACAGCGATTCTGTCGCGCGCGTTTCGCGACGAACTCGATTTGTCGCGCGATCTGAAAGCTGGCGACCGCGTGAGCGCCGTATTCGACACCAGTAGCGACAACGGCAAAGGCGCAGCGCGCGAACCGCTCGCGGTGCGCATCGTACGAGGCTCGAGCGCGCACGACGTGTTCCTTCACAAGAATCCGCAAGGTCAACCGCACTACTACTCGAAAGACGGCGTCAGCACGGGGCCCGCGTTCGAGCGCTATCCGCTCGACTTCACGCGCGTGTCGTCGGCTTTCTCGCTGCGCCGCTTCGATCCGGTAGTGCATCGTTGGCAAAGTCATGACGGCGTCGATCTTGCGGCGCCGGCCGGCACACCCGTGCGGGCGACCGCGCGTGGCGTGATCCGTTTTGTCGGTCGTCAGTCCGGTTATGGCAATGTGGTCGTCATTCAGAACCCCGCACCGTTTTCGACGACGTTCGCGCATCTGTCGCACTTCGCGAAAGGACTGCGCGCAGGCAGCCGCGTCGTGCGCGATCAGGTGATCGGCTATGTGGGCAAGACCGGTTGGACGACCGGACCGCATCTGCATTTCGAGGTTCACGTGGACGATGTGCCGCAGGACCCGCTCAAGGTCGACCTGCCGCAGAAGAAGTCGCTTGCCGCGGATGAATTACGGCTGTTCGAGTTGCGGGTCGCGCAATTGACCGCGCTGCTGTAAGCCATTTGTCGTCTCAACTTTGCGACACGTCGGTCCGCATGACCCGGTATTGTTTCGTCGCATCATGCGCCGGCAATTCTGGCCGGTACGTGTCGCAAACCATGGCCTGTCAATGCGCGTTCGGGTATTCCCGCGTGCGTCGAACGATGTGTGCGAACCGGCACGAACTCGTCGAAGCATTCACGCGGCGTCTCATTTTCGATGCATCACGTGCGATCAGGCCCGCTTCGAAGTGCATCGGAACGCATCCGTCCTTAACTGGCAACGCTTTGTTCCAGCATGGCATAGCGGTTGCAATAAGACCGGCACAAGAACTACACATGTTGCAGCCGGAATTTCACGCAGTGAATAAATGCCGACGGCAGCAAACGTCTTCGCGATTCGCGCTCGGGGAGCTTGGCGCAACATGCGAAGTACGGCGGGGCCACACCAAACGGATGTCGACAAACAACGACGACGCGCGCGGACGATACGGTTGTATCTAACGTCGGCTCACGATCGTGACGGCGTGAAGCGATGACCCCGCCATTTTTTTCCGTGCTTGCGGGTCAAGCCGAATGCGCGGCGGTCCGAGCGAAAGGGCGCTTGCGCGCGGACCGGCGGGCTGCGAAGATCATGCTAACGCTCCTCTACACGGTATGCAGCCGCTGCATCAGGGAATGCCATGTTAGCGTCGAGCCCGTTTCCGGCATTGCTGCACCACGCGAGCCTGTGGCTGCAAGGCTATGCGCTCGTGCTGGTCATGATGGGACTCGGCGCGTTGCTCGAGCGTCGCTGGCCGGCCGCATTGCTGCAATCGCGCGCGGGGCAGCGTCTGAACATGGCTTATGCGGGCCTGTATCTGGCGTTGGTGGAAGCCACGAAGCCGCTGACCGCGGCCGCAAGCGTCGCGATCGTGAATGCGCTCGGCGGCGGCATGGTGGTGCTGGTGTCGCACGGGTGGGGCGCGCTCGCTTCGTTCGTGATCGTGCTGCTGACGATCGATTGTCTCGAATACGCGTTTCATCGTTTGCAGCACACGTGGCCCATCCTGTGGAAGCTGCATTCGCTGCACCATAGCGCGGTCGATTTCAACGTGACGATCACGTTGCGGCATCACTGGATCGAAGTGCTCATCAAGGGCTGCCTGCTTTATCCGCTCGTCGGCGTACTGTTCAAGGTCGAGCCGTGGATCGTCGGTGCGACGTCGATCGTATTCATGTTCGGCAACTACTTCGCGCATCTGAACTTGCGCGTGGACCTCGGCCGCTACGTCACGTGGGTCAACAATCCGCAGTATCACCGCTTGCATCACTCGATTCGCGCCGAGCATCTTAACCACAACTTCACGCAGTTATTGCCGATGTGGGATCACGTGTTCGGCACGCGCTGGGTGCCCGCGAAACACGAGTGGCCGGCCACCGGTCTCGACGATGGCACGCAGCCGAGCTCGTTGCTCGGCGCGTTCAGCTGGCCGTTGGGTCAGCATGCGGGACGCGATGCGTTACCCGTTCGCAAGCCGCTTGCGGTGCTCGACAAGAAAGCGAAATAGCGCGGGCTAAGCGGGTTGCGCTCCGCGCACCGCCTTGCCGCCCAGCAGCGACACGATCAGCGTGGCCATTACGAGCACACCCAACGCCGCGCGCAAACCGAGCACGCCAGCGCCGAAACCGATCAGCGGCGGCCCGACCAGAAAGCCCGCATAGCCGAACGTGGCCGCCATCGACACGCCGATCGCCGGCGTCGCGCTCGACCGGCCCGCTGCGCTGAAAATCACCGGAACGATATTCGCGAGACCGATGCCAACCATCGCGAAGCCGACGCAAGCGGTCAGCACCGTCGGCAGGCTCAGCACCAGCGCGAGCCCGGCGAACGCGATCAGACCGCCGAGCGCGACGACCTTGCTCGAACCGAAGCGTCGCACCGACGCATCGCCTGCGATCCGGCAGGCCGCCATCGAAAACGCGAACGCGGAGTAGCCGATCGCGGCAATGCTCGCTTCCTGGTTCAGCGTGGAGCGCAGGTACACCGCGCTCCAGTCGGCCACCGCGCCTTCGACGAGCATGCACATGAACGCGAGCAGCGCCAGTTTCATCACGCCGCTGTCCGGCCATGCGAAGCCGCTCGACGCGGCGGTCGCGCGCGGACCGATATCGCGCAACGCAAACCATGCAGCGAAAATGATCAGGGCCGCGATGAACAGATCGGGGACGAGCAGCCCGCCCACGACGCCGACGCCGCCTTTCTGCAGCATCGCGCCGCTCGCTGCGCCAAGCAGGCCGCCCGCGCTCCACGCGGCATGAAACGACGACATGATCGGCGCGCGCCAGCGAGTTTCGATCGCGCTCGCATGACCGTTCATCGACACGTCGAGTGCGCCGTTCGACGCGCCGAGCGCAAACAGCACCACGCACAACGACAGCATGCCGGGCGCGACCGCGGGCAGCGGCAGCGCGATCGCGAATGCCGCGCCGAGCAGCGCGGTGGCGCGGCCGCTGCCGACGCGCGGCGCGAGCTGTCCCGCGAGCGGCATCGCAACGATGGCGCCGAGCGCGAAGCAGAACAGCGCGACACCGAGCGAGGTGTCGCTGAGCGCCAGACTTTCCTTGATGCGCGGCACCTCGACCGCCCATGCGCCGATGCCGAAACCGTTGGCAAGGAAGACGGCGAGCGTCGCGATGCGTTCCCTGACGAGTGAGTTCATGGGCGTGCCACCATCACGTTGTCGCAGACGGCCTTGAGGCTCGCGACACGCGCGCCCGGTACGTCTGCTTCGACGCACAGATGATCGACCGACGCAGCCGGCGCTACCGCAAAAGGCGCCGCTGTGATCAGCTTTTCCGAGGTCAGCGCGATGGCAATCTGGCCGCTCGCTTTGACCATCGCGCGTTTCAGTTCAGCGTCTTCAGCGTCGAATGCGGCGACGCCTTCGTCGGGATCGAAGGCGCAGGCGCCGAGAAAACAGAGGTCCGCGCGGATCTGCTGGATTTGCAGCAGCGCGGTCGCGCCGAGCGAGCCCGCCGCGCCCCCGGCGATGCGGCCGCCGATCAGTATCACGTCGATTCCCGGCCGGTTCAGCAGCCGCGCGCATGCCTCAGGCGAATTCGTGACGACGGTCAGGCCGGCGTTGTCGGGCAGCGCCGCCGCGATCGCGACGTTGGTCGAGCCCGCGTCGAGCAGCACGATCTGCTTCGGACGAACGATCGATACAGCCGCCGCGGCAAGCCGTGCCTTGCGATCGACGGCCTCGTTCATCCGGAGCGCCGCGGGTTTGTCGGCGGGCGACATCAGCAGCGCGCCGCCGTACACGCGCTTGCAGTGCCCCTGATCGGCGAGATCGCGCAGATGGCGGCGCACCGTGTGCTCGGAGATCTGCAACTCGGCGGCAAGCTCGGCCGCGAGCACCCGACCATGCGAGCGCAATCGCTCCAGAATCAGCGCTTCGCGCTGCTCGGGCAGTAGCCCGTTGATCGCTTCTTCCCGGGTTCGCTGCATGGGTCCCCTCTCCGTTTCGGTGCAAACCGATCATAAACGAGCAAAATGTATCGCAAACGGTCGCGAGACGCAAGCGGCGCCGACGCGGTTTGCGCTGGGTCTCATGCAACTTCGTTCAATTCCGGTCGTGAGTCACGGCCGAAAGCCAGCCGGTCGAGCAGCCATACCGCGACGAGCGTTGCGCCCATCAGCGGGAAAACGACGCCGAGCAGCACGAGGCCGGCTTTCCAGCCACGCATCGGCGGCGCGGCGCGCTCGCGCGACGGCGCGCCGAGCGAGCGTTGCGGCCGGCGTTTCCACCACATCACGAAGCCGGTCGCAGCGAGCGCGGCAAGGCCGACCGAAATGGCCGCGCACAGTATCTGATTCGCGACGCCGAAGTAGCGCCCCATATGCAGCGACGTGCCGTACGACACGGCCTTCGCGATCGCGCCGTAATCGCCGTAGCGAATGTCCTTCAGGATCGCGCCGCTGTATTGGTCGACGTACAGCGTGCGTTCATCTCGCGGATTCGCGGGGAACCAGGAAAGCGTGTAGACGCCGGTTGCGGAGTTCGGCAGCACGATGCTGTAGCCGTCCGTGATGCCGAGCGACGCGGCGAGCGCGACGATATGGCCGAGCGACAGCGGCTGCGCCGCGTCGCTGGCCGAAGAAGAGGGCACGCTGAAGTTGCCTGCAGCCCACGGCGTCAGCGGCAACGGCAGGTCGTCCATGACCATGCCGGGCATCGAGTCCATGTCGGCATGCGTGGCATGGGCGCCCGTGGCGCTCGCGTGGTCGGCGCGGTCCGGTTGCGCTCCCGGCACGCTGGAGCGCAATGGCAACCCGCCCCACGCGCCCGGCGGCGCGCCCAGCTTCGTCGCGGTCGCGAACGCCTTGAACTGCTTGCCCCACGAGCCGGTCCACGGCAGACCGGTCAAGACGAACGCAAGCGCGCCCAGCGCGAGCCAGATGCCGATGACCCCATGAAGACTTTTCCATAGCGGACGTCCTTTCAGCCCGAGGCGCGGCAGCAGCACAGCGCGCGCGGTCGATTTGCCGCGTGGCCACCATAGCGCGATGCCGGTGCCGATCATCACGAGCGTCCAGCATGCGGCCAGTTCCATCAGCAGTTCGCCGGGCTTGCCGAGCAGCAGCTTGCGATGAATCATGCGATCCACCTGCATCAAGCGACGCTCGACGCTCAGCGTGCCCAACAAATCGCCGTTGTACGGATTCAGATAGACGCTCTGCTGCGTGCCATCTGCGAGTCGAAACACGAATTCGGCGCTGCGCTGCGGATCGCGCGTGATCACCGCGGTCGTCGCGACCGAGCCGGGCGGCATCGCCGCGCGCGCTCGCGCGAGCAGCACGTTGGCGGGCAGTCTCGGCACCGCTTGCGGTGCGACGACCATTTGCTGCCGATACAGCAGCGGCTCGATCTGCGGCTGAAAGCAATACAGCGTGCCGGTGATAGCGAGCACGAGCAGAAACGGCATCACGAAGAGGCCCGCGTAAAAATGCCAGCGCCACAGTGTTCTATAGCCTGGATGTGCCGGGCCGTTCGTCGCGGCAGCGGTCGTACCGTTCTGAGCACGTCCGGGTTCGGCGGTTGGAGTCGTGGACATGAAATCCTAGTCGGGCAAAAGGGGGCGATGGGTTGCTCAGAGATGCAGCTTCGCTTCGACATAAAACGTGCGGCCCGGATACGGGTGGTAGACGAAGTAGCGCGCATCGAACAGGTTGTCGACGCCGATGCCGAGTTCGCTGAGCTTCGTCGGCTTGAACGTGAACTTCGCGTCGGCGACCGTGTAGGTGCTGGTGCCGCCGAACACGTTGGGGTTCGTGTCGGTATTCGTCAGCGTGTTGTACTGACGGCCCGAGTAACGCGCGGCGAGCGTCAGCGCCGCGCGCGCGTCGAAGTGATACGTCGCGGCAAGATTCGCGCGCCACAGTGGAATGCGGTAAAAGTACTTGCCGACCGAGGCCGGATTCTGCGCGTTTTCGAGGATCTTCGACTGCGTGTACGCGACGCTCGCGAGCAGATCGAGTCCGTGCACGAACACGTCCTCGCCTGAATAACTCGATTCGACGCCGCGCGAGCGAACCTTGCCGATGTTCTGGAAGTTCGTCACGTTCGGAATCACGGTGGTGTCGGTCTGACTGAAAATCGTGTTCTTCACGTCGTCCTGAAACAGCGACAGGCGGAACACGCCATTCCAGTGCGCCCATTCGGCGCTCAGTTCTTTCGACAGATCGTCTTCGGGCTGCAGATGCGGATTGTTGTTGACGATCGCGGAGCCATTGATTTGCCCCTGGAACAGTTCGCTCGCGGTCGGAAAGCGATAAGCGCGCCCGATCGACGCGCGCAAAGTCAGATCGTCGCTGACATCGAACGATAACGACGCCTTCGGCGAAAAGTGACGCTGGCTGGCGTCGCTGTAAGCGATCGTCGTGCCGGGCAGCGATTGTGCACCATCGTAGGCTTGCCAGTCTTCATAGCGCACGCCGTAGACGAGCTTCCAGCGCGGCAGAAAACGCCAGGCGTCCTGCGCATAGAGAGCTTGCGTCTGCGTCTTGCCGGTGAACGCATTGGCGAACGAGGTCGCGTCGCCGTCACGCCAGGCCAGCGTGTTGTAGGTCTGGTTGTCGACGAAGTAGTTGTCGTAGTGGTAGCCGAAGCTCAGTGCGTGATTGGCGAGTCCCGCCTCGTTTGTCGCGGGCGTAAAGGTGCCGCGCAGGTCCAGCGTCTTCCAGCCGGTGCCGTCGCCGAACAGCACCGTGCCGGGACCGTTGCCGGGGCCGCCGGCATTCGCGGTGCGTGCGACGCTATTGCCGATGTCGTAATACGACGCGATTGCCTCGCCGTTCCAGCCGACTGCGTTGCGCGTTTTCAGCGACACGCCGTAGAGCCAGTTCTCGCTGTGCCCGAGGCTCGGCGCGAATGCGGCAGCCGGAATCGTGTAGTGGTAGCCGTTGATCGACACGTTGCCGCTGTACACCGGGTTGCCGTTCGCGTCGCGCAGGAACGTCGATGTTTCGCTGTTGTACGTCCGGTGCCAGTAGGCGAGCGTGAAGCCGCCCTGCAGCGTCGGCGTGAAGTCGTACTGCATCTTCAGCTTGAACTGGTCCTGCACCGTGTGCTCGATGCCTTCGCCGTTCACGCCGAGCACAGCCGTCGGCGCATTAGTCTGGTTGTTGTAGAAATAGGCGCCGGTGACGGGCGTGTCGCCGGCCTTCGCCGGCGTGGTCGACTGCGCGAGCGTCGCGAATTGCAGCGGCTGACTGGTGTTCTCGAGATGATTGACGCCGAGCAGGTATGAGAACTTGCCGATCCGATCGCCGAGCGACGCGCTCACTTCGCTACCGTTGAAACTCTGGTTCACGCCGAACAGGCTGAAGTGCTGCGTGAATGCCTTGACGTCGGCGTTGGCTTCGAACTGCGTCGGCATGCGCGTACTGATCAATACGGTCGCGCCGAGCGAATTGCCAGGGTACAGCGCGGAAAACGGTCCGTAGATTACGTCGACCTGCTGGATTTCGTCGGGATACACCATCGACCAGCGCGGCGGAAACGAATAGCTATTGCCGAGCAGGTTGCTCAGCAGCAAACCGTCCGCATAGACGAGGCCGCGCGCGCTCTGCGTATTGCTGGTGCCGCGTACCGCGATGATCGAATTCAGGTCGCCGATGAAGCGCTTGCGTACCGCGAGGTTCGGCAGGTACTTGAGCACGTCCTCGGTGTTGACGACGTTCCAGTTCGCGAACTGATCGCGTGTGACGGTTTCGACGGAGGCGGGCAGGTTCGGGTCGACGGCGCGCGATGCGGCGCTTGCGCTTGCGCTGGCATTGACGCTGACGGCGGGCAGCGTCGCATCGGCGTCAGTGGCATGCGCGGGTGTTGCGACCAAAGCCGGCACGAAAGCAGGCACGAGCGCGGGCCAACGAACGGAACGACGAACCCCGCGATGAGCGGAACAGACAGCGTCACGACGGACGCAAAAAGACAGCCTTCGCAGCGCGAAGTTGAACATGAGCGTTTCCTTGATGCATTGAACAGGCGATCGCGGGTTTCGTCGATATCAGCGACGAAGGCGCGATCAGAACCGGCAGCGATCAGGAAACGGCAGGTGGCGCACGCGGACGTCCCGACGGGAACGCGCCAAGCGGCGTGAAGCGGGTGGACAGCGTGGGCGGCGCGGTGCCGGCCAGCGGCAGCGCGGCCGGCGGCTCGACGGCAGCGAGCGTCGGCATCGCGACGTGATGTTCGAGCAGATGACAGTAGCCGCAGGCACCGAACGCATCGTCGTGGCTCAGATGCACGGGGGCGGGGCTCGTTTGAGCGACGACGCTCGCATCGCTGATATCGCTTGCGCCGGCCGGGTGAAGCGCCGAACACAGCGCGGCAATCGGCTCGTGGGCGCGGCCCGATTCGAGCAACTGACTGACGAGCGGCGCGAACACGACGAGCCACATGGCGACGAGGCCAAGCCATGCGGTCAGTTGGTTGCGGGAGCGTCGAGTCATGAGCGTCGAAGAAAAGACGGGGCCGATTCTAGCATCACCGCACGATCCTTTCATTCGTAATGACGGGTATAGCGGCGGATTTAACGGTGAAAACGCGCCTATTTCGGGGCGCTGAGGCCGAGGCGAATCACTTATGCTGTGCAATCGCGCGAGGTGCGCGTACCGAATCAACAGCGCAACAGCGGCGCACCCGCCGCACGGCCACGCCGCTGAAACATCGCCACGACACATGACACTCACGCAGACGCCCGCTTCATCGATCGCAGACATCAACCAGCGGGCGGTGGCGCTATGTTCGGCCGGACAGTTCGCCGACGCGTTGCCGCTCGTCGCGCCGCTGCTCGAAAACACCAGTTTGCCGAACGATCAGCGGGCCGATGCGTTCAATATCGCCGGTGCGTGTTCGTTCGCGCTGCGTCAGTGGGCGGACGCGGAGAACTATTGGCGCCAGTGCCTGTATCTGAAGCCTGATTACGTGGACGTCTATGCGAGTCTCGGCTCGCTGTTCAGTTCGCTCGGCCGCCTGTCGGCCGCGAAATCGACGTATCAGCGATGGGTTTCTCTGCGCCCGCTCGACGCGAACGCGCATTATCAACTCGGCAACGTGCTTTACGGGCTCGGCTATCGCGCCGAAGCGGAGGCGGCGTTTCGGCAGGCGGTGACGATTCACCCCGACCACGCCGAAGCGCACTACAACCACGGCATCGTGCTGCGCGACCTGCGACGCCCGCAGGAAGCAGAAGCGGCTTATCGTCATGCGTTGCGCGGCTTGCGTGGCCATGCCGAATTGCACAACAACCTCGGCATCGTGCTGATGGAACTGGGGCGTCTCGCGGAAGCGGACGCCGCGTGTCGCGAAGCGCTGACGCTGAAACCGCAATATCCGGAGGCACTCAATAACTTCGCCGGCGTGCTGAAGGCGATGCGGCATCTCGCGGACGCAGAACAGGCTTGCCGACTCGCGATCGCTATCCGGCCCGACTATGCGGAAGCGCATCTCAATCTTGGCGCGGTGCTCGTCGATCTCGATCGCGTCAGCGAGGCCGAGGCGGCATATCGCGAAGCGCTGGCGCATCGGGCGGATTATGCGGAGGCGCATTACAACCTCGGCGTGGCGCTGTTCAGGCAGGAGCGTTACGAGGAAGCCGAGCAGGCTTATCGCGACGCGATTCGCTGCCAACCTCTGCTCGCCCATGCGCACAACAATCTCGGTTGTGTGCTGCGCGTGCTCGAGCGTTTCCCGGAAGCGCTCGACGCGTTCCAGCAAGCGCTCGCGGTGTCGCCACAACTCGCCGAGGCGCATTCGAACATCGCCAATGCGCTGACCCAGATCGGGCGCTTTGCCGAGGCAGAAAGCGCGTATCGGCAGGCGATTGCATTCAAACCCGACTATACCGAGGCGCGTTTCGGCCTCGGCGTGTTGCTGCTCGGCTTCGGCCGCTTCGACGAGGGCTGGCCTCTCTACGAATGCCGCTATCAGCAGCCGCATTTCGTTCATCGACAGTCGCAGACGATGCTCAGTTGTGCGCAATGGCAAGGCGAGCCGCTCGCGGGCAAGTCCGTGCTGTTGTGGCAGGAAGACGGTCTCGGCGACATCCTGCAATTCAGCCGCTATGTTCCGCTGCTGAAGGCGCTGGGGGCCGCGCATATTGCGTTTGCGTGTGCACCGGCGTTGCATCGGCTGATCGCGAAGGTGGAGGGCGTCGATGCGGTGCTCGACCATCATGGAGCGCTCACACGCGCCGCGACCTACGATTGCTGGACCAGTCCGCTGAGCGTGCCGCTGTATCTGCGCACGACGCTGGATACGATTCCGCGCCCCGCTCGGATGAGCGCGGAACCCGCGCTCATCGAACACTGGCGCCCCACGCTGGACGCGCTACCGCCCGGCCATCGAGTCGGTCTGGTCTGGAAGGGCAACGCGAAGCATCACAACGATGCGAATCGCTCGATGCCGTCGCTCGCCACGCTCGCGCCACTGTGGACCGTGCCTGGACTGAATTTCGTGAGCTTGCAGAAGGGGCAGGACGAGGACGAAGCGCGCAATCCGCCGCTCGCGCAGCCGCTGCTCGATCTCGGTGCGCGCGTGACGGACTTCGCGGACAGTGCGGCGATCGTCGCGCAACTCGATCTGGTGATCTGCGTCGATACGTCGATCGCGCATCTGGCCGCATCGCTCGGCAAGCCGTGCTGGGTGCTGCTGCCCGAAAGAGATGCGGATTGGCGGTGGATGCACGAGCGCGACGATTCGCCGTGGTATCCGCACACGCTGCGTCTGTTCCGGCGCGCGCCGGGCGAGGACTGGGCGAGCTCGGTCGAGCGCGTGCGGCAGGCGTGCGTCGAGCGATTCGGCGGCGCGCTATGACGCCTCGTTGAGCTGCATGTGATACCGGCCCTACGGCGATAGTTCGAAGCGGTCCTTCAGCGATGGGAACGCTCAGGTCGCGCCGATACTGACCGTGCGCGTCACATCGACGACCGACAGCCGGATCGCGTCGATCAACGCGCGCGCGGCTGGCGACGGCGTACCGGCCGCGCGCATCGTCAGGCCGATCTCGCGCCGCGTGTTGTGCAGCGGTACGTCGAGCACCACCAGTTGCCCGGACTGGACCTCGTGATGCAGCTGCTGCGCCGACAACGCCGCCGCCATGTCGGTGCCGAGCAGCAGACCGCGAATCACCGCGAGGTCGGCGGTCTCGACGGTCGGTAGCGGCGGCTTCACCTTCATCCGCTTGAACTGCGTTTCGAACAACGCACGCGCCGGCGCGTTGCTGCGCGGCAGAATCCATTGCGCGTCGCGCAGATCCATGATGGTCAGATCGTGCGCTCGAGTCAGCGGATGACCGCGGCGCACCAGCACCACCATGTCTTCCGACATCAGCCGCTCGTTCTTCAGGCCGCTCGTTGCGTCGTTGTCGCGCAGCGCGCCGAGAATGAAGTCGATGTCGCCGGCACGCAGACCGGCCACCAGCGTCTCGTATGCGCTTTCGTCGGTGACCACGCGCACGCCCGGATTCTCCGTGGTCATTCGCGCGATCGCCTTCGGCAGGATCAGCGTGCGTCCGAGCGGCAACGCGCCGACCGTCACCGAGCCCTGAATCTTGCCGTGCAATGCGGCGATATCGTCGGGGATGTGGCGCAGTTCGTTCAGCGCGCGGCGTACGTGCAGCAGGAACGTTTCGCCCTCGGGCGTCAGCAGGATGCCGCGCGGGCTGCGATGGAACAGACTCAGTCCCGAGCCGCTTTCCAGGACCCGGATCGCGGTGCTGACCGCGGGTTGACTGATGCCGAAGGCTTTTGCCGCGCTCGGCATATGCCGATGCCGCGCGAGCGCGGCGAACAGTTGCAGCCGCCGCGTGTTGAGCAGATACGCGGGCAATGCGGCTTCCGCGGCGGGACGGCGGCGCGTCTGTCGCGCGGCGCACCATTGCGCGAGTTCTTCGAGTTCGGCAAAGATCCGCTCGCAGCGATGCAGCACCGCGCGGCCAACCGCGGTGGGCAGCATCCCGGAAGGACCGCGATCGAACAGCGGCACGCCGAGCGCCGACTCGAGCTCCTGCACGGAGCGCGTGACCGCCGACTGCGCGCGAAATAGCGCGGCCGCCGCGCGGGTCGCGCTGCCCATATCGGCGACGAGCCGGAAGGCGCGCAGTTGCGCGAGATTGAGCAGGTCCTTGCTGCTGACCGACAGCGGCGCTTTCGCGGCTGCCTGGCTGGTGTCGGCGGAACGCGTGTCGTTGCTCATGCCGCGCCCGCGATCAGATGCAACGATGGCAGCGACAGATTCAGGCTTTCCTTCGAGATGTGCGTGTGTTCCTTCATCAACGCATCGACGCGCGCGCCTTCGCCTTGTTTCAGCGCGTCGACGATCGCGTGATGCTGGCGATGCGCGTACATCAGCATCATGAACTGACGCTCGCGCGCCGATTCGTCGAACGCGATCGCGAACGGCGACACGAACGGCACCTTGTCGTTCAGACTGAGCGCGGCCGAGATCGCCTGGTTCTGCGCCGCTTCGACGATCAGCGCATGAAAGCGGCCGTTCATCTGCGCGTAGCGAACGTCGTCTCCCGGCTGCAGATGCTTTTGCTCGAAGATTTCGTCGCCTTCGCGCAAACATTCGTCGAGCGCTGCGGCAAGCGCCGGGCTCACGCCGTTCTCGGCGACCGAGCGCGCGGCGAGTCCTTCGAGCACGCCGCGCACGTCGATCGCATCGAGGACGTCACGCACGCTGAAGCGGCGCACCACATAGCCGCGCGAGCCCGAACGATCGAGCAGCCCTTCCGACGACAGCACGCTCAACGCATAACGCAGCGGCGTGCGCGACACGCCAAGCCATTGTGCAAGCTGCGCTTCGACGAGCCGCTGCCCGGGCGACAATTCGCCCGACAGGATCTTCTCGCGTAAGGTCTGCACAATCGCTTGCTGGGTCGTCTCGTTCATCGTTTCGTCGCTCGTCGGAAGCACCGCAGTATAGCCACCCGTGCAGCACCGCTCCAAGCGTTGAAAAAGTGCGTTGCGAGTTGTTTTCAGGGCCATCTGTTTTATTTATCGTGTGCCGGGGCGCGAGGAGTCCGCGGAAGGCTCGCCGCACGGGCTTGGGATACCGAGAGAGCCCTACGCAGCTTGGGCTGCGGCTGGGTTATCGGCTCGCCTGGCCCGCGAATACCGGGTTTTCATCCATCATCCCGGCTCAACCTGAGGTATACCCGTGCTTCCCGTATCGAGGCACAATTTCTATCTTTGTATCCCAAGACGGTCGCCGCGACTAGCGCGGTAAGCCAGGCGACCTATCCGATTGGCAGCAGCACGAAGTGACGGAAGAGAACGAATATGGCAAGGATCATTGGTGGTATCGGCACGTCCCACGTACCCACGATCGGGTTGGCGTACGACAAGGGCAAGCAGAATGAACCGGCATGGGCGCCGATGTTCAAGGGTTATGAACCGGTGGCGCAGTGGCTGGCCGAGCAGAAGCCCGACGTGATGGTGATGTTCTACAACGACCACGCGAACAGCTTTTTCTTCGATTGCTATCCGACCTTCGCGCTCGGCGTATCGCCCAACCACGAATTCGCCGATGAAGGCGCGGGCAAGCGTCCGCTGCCGGACATCGCCGGCCACCCGGATCTGGCAATCCATATCGTCGAGCAACTGGTCGCCGACGAATTCGATCTGACCGTCTTCCAGGATCGCCCGCTCGATCACGGCGTCAATTCGCCGCTGTCGCTGATGCTGCCGCATCAGGGCGGCTGGCCGTTGTCGCTGGTGCCGCTCGAAGTCAACGTGCTGCAGTATCCGCTGCCCACCGCGAATCGCTGCTACCGGCTCGGCCAGGCGCTGCGTCGCGCGATCGAATCGTTCGAGCAGGATCTGAAGGTCGTGGTGGTTGGCACGGGCGGGCTGTCGCACCAGGTGCATGGCGAGCGCAGCGGCTTCAACAACACCGAATGGGACATGGAGTTCCTCGACCTGATCGTCAACGATCCGGAGCGTCTTGCCAGCATGAAGCACGTCGACTACGTGCGCCTCGGCGGCGCGGAAAGCGTCGAGACGATCATGTGGCTCGCGATGCGCGGCGCGCTCGGCCAGAAGGTCCGGGAGCTGCATCGCAGCTACTACCTTGCGACCAGCACCGCGATGGCCGTGACGATCTACGAAGGAGAGGTGGCGTAATGAATCCGCAACTGGTTGGCGTCGAAGAATTGACCGGCACGTATCCGTTCGATATCCGCCAGAGCATGAAGGCGATGCGCCTGAACCGCTTTTTCTGGCAGATGCGCGAAGCGTCGGCGCGCGCGCTGTGGCTCGAAAATCGCACCGCCGCTTACGATGCGGCCGGCCTGACGCCGGAAGAGCGCACGCTGGTCGACAACACCGACTGGATCGGTCTGATCCGTTATGGGGTGTCTTTCTTCGTGC
This sequence comes from Paraburkholderia atlantica, assembly GCF_009362785.1. Classification (GTDB taxonomy): domain Bacteria; phylum Pseudomonadota; class Gammaproteobacteria; order Burkholderiales; family Burkholderiaceae; genus Paraburkholderia; species Paraburkholderia atlantica. The sequence goes on along the minus strand of NZ_WHNQ01000004.1, from coordinate 170,930 downwards.
TCGAGAAGTTCGCGCGCGTCGTGAAGATCACCAATCTCGGCGTGTACGCGAGCATGCGTGGTGAAACGCTCGAAGAGTTTCTGAAGACCCGCCAGGTTCCCGACGCCGTTTAAAGGCCGGGCATCGAAGGCGCGCGCACGGAAAAGCAAGCCGGGTTCGTTCGAGCCCGGCTTTTTTCATCTGGATGCCGCGTTGCAACGCTGTCGGCCGCAACTTAGCGTTTGCTTAAGTTGCGGGCCGCAACTATATTGATTGCGCAACGCAACTGCTATGTGAGCGCCATCATGGATCTGATCGAAGCCCCCGCCAAGCCTCGCGACACGACGATTCTCGAACTGCGCGAGTTTTCCCGCCGGCTGGTTCGCGAACTCGGCTTCATGCGCACGACGCTCGCCGACAGCGATCTGGCGCCCTCGGCCGTGCATGCTGTGATCGAGATCGGCATGTCGCCGGGCATCAGCGCGAAAGATCTGGCGACCATCCTGCGGCTCGACAAATCGAATACGAGCCGGCAGATCGCAAAGCTCGAAGCGAGCGGGCTGGTCGAGCGCGCGGTCTGCGCCGACGATGCCCGTTCTTCCGAGCTCTACCTGACGGCCGAAGGTCAAAAGCTGCGTAAAAAGATCGACCGGTTCGCGACCGATCGCGTGTCCGGCGCTCTGCGTCGCATGGTTCCCGCCGACCAGCAGGCGCTGGTCCGTTCTCTCGCGCTTTATGCGGACGCCCTGGCGCATGGCGAGGTCAGCAAGCTGCCTGCGACGGAAGCGGGGTCCGCGGGATTCGTGGCAGGCTACCAACCCGGCTGTATCGGCGATATCGCGAGTCTGCACGCGCGCTATTACGCGCAACACTGGGGTTTCGGCGCCTTCTTCGAAAAGAAGGTCGCGACGGAGCTGGCGGAGTTCGCGGGCGCATTGCCGGCAGAAGGCAAAGGGCTTTGGCTTTACGTCGAAAACGGCCGCACGCTGGCTTCTGTCGTGATCGACGGGGACAACGACACGGGTGTCGCGCATTTGCGCTGGTTCATCGTCGACGATTCCTTGCGCGGCTTGGGGATTGGACGGCAATTGCTGGCGCATGCGATGCGTTTCGTCGACGAGCGCTTTGACGAAACCTATCTATGGACCTTCCAGGGGCTCGACGCGGCGCGCCATCTATACGAGTCGTTCGGTTTTCGGCTGAGCGAAGAATCGGAAGGTGAGCAATGGGGAGCACGCGTCGTCGAGCAGCGTTTCAACCGGCGTTCCGCAAAGAAGGGCGGTAGCGGCGCCGCGTGATCGACGCAGCAGCGAGCTCGATACCTTCGGTCAATGCGCGACCACCGACGCTGCGATCCGGTCGGCCAGGACGGCGAGAATGCGGCTCAACGCGGCCGCCTGCGCGGGCGCATCGTGTCCGTCGATCGCGGAGTCGAGCGTCACCTGCTGCCGCAGCGGCGCCTGATCCGAATGCCCGTTCAACAACGTCCACTCCGCCTGCAAGTTCAGTGTGCCGCTCGCGTCGGCCGTCGCGTTCAACACGGTGACGACCAGCCTGCGCGTGCCCGGCGGCGCGGGCGCATCCGGTACGACGAACGACCCGGCGGGCAGCCGCGTGAGCAAGTCCTGGGCAAGCGTTTTGCGCATCATCTGAGCGAGCGGTGCGCCCCACCGGTCGCTATCGTCGATCGTCAGGCGGTTCTGTGAAGCCAGCGTGACGACTTCGAGCCGATCGAGCACCGCGGGAATATGCACGGCGGTCAGTTGAATCGGTGGCATCGGCGCCGTGGCTGGCGGCGCGTCGGCGGGCATCGGGTTCAACGTCACGTAGCGCGTCGGCATGCTGTGCCCGCATCCGGCAAGCGTCATCGCGGCGACCGAGACGACAAACGCCGCCGTCCAGACGCTCGTCGCGAGCGATGCCGCGACGGCGCGTCCGATGCGAAGCGTGGACCTCGTCATCATTGAGTCTCCTGCTGCCTGCCATGGATCAGCGCCTCGGGATGGCGGTCCAGATAGTCGGCCAGCGCCCGAATCGAGCGCGCCGTGTCGGTCAGCTCCTGCATCGCGGCGGGCAGGTCGTTCTGACTCGACGCATCGCCGCCTAGCGTACGGTTAGCCGCCGCAACGGTGCGATCTGCCGCGCTCGCCGTGTCGCGCAGTTGCGCGACGAGCGGACCGATTTGCGGCGAGACCTGCTGCAACGTGTGATCGATCTGCGCGACGGAGTGGTCGATGTGGGTCAGGCTGTCCTTGATCTGCGGCGACGAACTGAGCGCGTTGATGTGCGCGGCGATACTGCGGACCTGTTCGCCGGTTTGCCGGATCGGAAGATCGTCGATTTTCTGGATCACCTCGTTGGCCTTCGCCATCGTGGTGTCGAGATTCGCGGCGGCGACACTCGGAATGACGGGCAGGCCGTCCTCGCTGGCGAGCGTCGCGACCGGCGCGCCCTGCACGAAGTCGAGGTTGATCTTGTCCGCGCCGACGACCGGCGGATCTTGCGATAACCGCGCGCGCAAGCCCGTGGCGACGAGGCGGCCGAGCATGGCGTCGACGAGCGGGCGCCAGTCGCCGTTGGCCGGCGGCGGCGCGCCGACGATGCCGAGCTGCGCCGGGTTCAGCGCGATCTCTACCGGGGTGCTCAGCGCGCCCGTGCGTGCGTCGTAGTTCAGGCGCACGCTGGTGACGGTGCCCACGTCGAAACCGCGCAATTGCACATCGGCACCACTCTTCAGGTCGCCGACGGCACCGTCGAAGCGCACCAGATAAGTGACGACCGGGCCGTGCCCCGGTGCGAGCGCGGGGCGGCGATCGACACCGTCGAAGCGCGACGTCGGTTCACCGGGCCCAGGCTCCATCACGATCTCGGGGCCGGACAGCACGCCTTTGAGCGACGCTGGATCGTTGAGGTCTACATGTGCGCCGCGCAGAAAAAACCTGGTCTCGCTGCGCAGATACTTCTTCTCGGCGCGATCTATCTTGAGCTCGGCCTGCACGTGCTGGCCATCGGGCGCGAGCGTGATCTCCGAGACGGCGCCGACCTTCACGCCGCGCAGCGTGACGATCGTATCGTCGGGCTTCATGCCGTATGCGTTGTCGAAGGTGACCGTGACCGTCCCGCCCTGTTGCGTCAGCGCGCGAACGCCGAGCCAGCCGGCCATCGCGAAGGCGGCGACCGGCACCGCCCAGATCCAGCCGGGCCACGGGCTGCGCCGCACCTGAGCTTGCGAACGACGGGGACGCGTGCCGCTCATCGCTTGCTCCGCGGGTGGACGTCCCACATCAGGCGCGGGTCGAATGCGCGCGAAGCGGCCATCGTCAGGAACACGACCAGCGCGAACGCGGTGGCGCCGATCGCCGGTCTGGCCGACGCGATGCCGTCGAACTGGATCAGCGGCACGAACGCGGCGATCGTGAACACGTCGACGAACGACCAACGTCCGAGTTCGTCGATCAGGCGATACAGATGCGCCTTGACCCGCAGATGCCGACGCGAACGGCGCCGGACGGAGACGATGAACCAGCCCATGCCGACAATCTTCGCCACCGGAATGACGATGCTCGTGCAGATGATCAGAATGCCGAGCGGCCACAGGCCCACGTGGAACAGCTGGTAGACGCCGTCGATGATCCGGGTCGACTGGATCTGCCCGAGTTGCATCGAACTGGTCATCGGAAACACGTTGGCCGGGATCGTCAGAACGAGCGCGGCGAGCGACAGCGCAGCCGCGCGCACGACGGCGTCGGTTTTGCGAGCGCGCAACGTCAGCGCGCAGCGAGGGCAGGGACGCCCCTCCTGCGACATCGGCACGACCAGATCGCAAACCGTGCAGGACAGCGGCGCTTCGTGTTCCGGCAACTCGTTGTCGGGGGCGATCGCGCGCCACACGGTTCTTCGGTCGAGCGACGCGCGCGTGAGCATCGACAGCAGCGCCGCGGCGATGAAGCAGTAGCCGCCCGGAGCGATCGTGCCGGTCAGATTCTGCGTCACGCGCGCGTAACCGACGAAGCCGCCGACCAGATAGACATCGGGCATGGCCCAGATATCGAGCGAGGTGGTCCAGCGAAACAGCGCGCCGATTGCCCTGGTACGCCAGCCGAGCCGCAGCGCGACGAGGACGGCCACGAGGCCGCCGAAGCGGACGAACGGCAGCACGATACCGAAGGTGCCGAGCAGTACCGCGAGAATGAACCAGCCGTCGTTCCACATCTGCACGATGCCCGACGACAGCACTGACGAGTGCTCGACGCCGAGCATGTGCACGTACATCAGCGGCGCGAGGTTGGCCGGAAACAGCAACACGAAGGTTGCGCTCGCGCAGGCGAGCGCCGCGGTCTGACTTCGGCCGTTACGCCGCTCGAGCGGAAAATGACAGGCGCGGCAACGCGCGTAGGTGTGTGCGGCGAGCGGCGGGATGTCTTCCAGCGCGCCGCATTCGGGGCAGCCGATCGTCATGCGACGTTCTCCATCGGCTGTCCGTCTTCAGGCGGGCAGTGCGTTGCAAATGAGGTTTCGCCGATCATCCCTCGACCCCCGGCGCCGGTTGGCGCGTGAATGCACGGCAGGCGCGCTGGCACGCGCCAGCTCCATTTCCTCCACTAGCATTGCGCGTTCCCGGGCGACCTGCGCACGCCGGGGAGCGCTGATGGTCGGCGGCTGCGGTATGGCGTCAGTCGGTTGAGCAGTTCCGCTCGGCCTCGCTTTACGAGCCGGGCGGCGTGCCCGCTTGGGTGTCCGGCGCGGCGGATGGAGCGGCGTCGGCAATGATCAGCAACCTCGAAGGCAGCGCGTCCGGATGGCCCGGCTTGAACCAGTTCATCTCGGGGATGCGCGAATCGGTCAGGTAGATCGTGCCATCCGGCCCTTCCGCGAACGTATCCGGCCAGCGCAGGCCGCGCTCGTGCAGCAGCGTCGTCAAGGTCGTGCCGTCCCATACCTTCACTGCATGTTCTTCCACCGCGGTAATCAGCAGGCGGCCCGCGCGGTCGATATGCAGGCCGTCGGCGGGTCGATGCTCGAGCACTTTCTCGACGCGGTTGCCGACTTCGTCGGCCGCGAGCGCGGTATCGCGAAGCGCTTCGGTGGGCACGCGGTAAAGCGTTTTGCCCTTCAAGGCCTGCCAGTACAGATACCGTCCATCGCGAGTCAACGCGATGCCGTCGGCCGAAAATTCGACGCCGCGTCCATCCGGACGTCGCAACGGTGCGCCGCCTGCATGCACGGTGACGCTCGGATCCATTTGCGTCGATGGATGCCCGTCGAGCACGCGGCGCGCTTGACCCGTGCCGAGATCGACCACGACGATCGCCCCGCGTGTTCCGGAGTCCGTGATGTAGGCGAACTGGCCGTCGGGACTCACGCGCACGTCATTCAGATAACTACCCTGAGGAGCGATCTCGGGCGCAAACGCGATGCAGCCGACGACGCTATCCGTCGCAAGATCGATGCGGACCAGTTTAGGGGCGCCCGGCACGACGAAGGACTGGGCCGGCGCGCCGGGGTCGAGCACCCACAGGTTGTTTTGCGAATCGCACAGCATTGCCTGCACGCAGACCCAGCGATCCTGCGGGTTCAACTCGTCACGCCTGGCATTGCGCCAGCCGTTCCAGCGATCGTCGGGATAAGGACGCACGTCGCCATCGGACGTGAGTACGCCGACGGAGATCGGCGAGTCTTCTGTCCAGCGCGGGAAGTTGACGAAGATGCGTCCGTCCGCCGCGACGGCGACGCCGGTAACCTGATGCCCGAACGATGCGATCTCGCGCAGATGCGGCCGCGAGCCGTCGTCATCGGCGCTCGATGCGGGCGCGGCGGTCAGCGGAACCCTATCCGCGGCGGGTGGCGTGACGGAGTCTTTCATGGGCTGCCTCCGGGGCAGAGTGGAAATGTCCGTATTCAGCAAAGCGAATGCCGCGGGCATAGATAAAGTAGATCGTAATCCGCGAATCTTTCGAAAGGTATTCACTTGAATTGCGCATCGTCCTTTATGCATATTGTTTGAGTTTCGCGCGAGCAGAGAACGGCAGGTCGCGCAATAGGGAAAGCCGAGTTGTCGCGCAGTGCTTGATGCGAACTGGCGCGCTAAAAGGCCGCGTCGCTACCAAGTCATTCATGGCGAAAAGAATTGCTTCGCGGCGGCTTGCGGAGCCGCCGTACCAGGCGGTCCATTTCGGCAACTTTGACTCTCAGGGTTTCTCCTGCCTCGCATTTGGAGCCGCCGTGTCAGTCGTGCGCTACACCGCTCATTTGCAAAGAAAAAATAATGCCGGCGTCAAAGGAATGTGCTAGAAAATAACAATTGCACGCGCAGAGAAATAGCCACGCCTGCAAGTAAAAATTTCGGCTTTCAATACTCTTAATCGGCCGTGAGGTGGATCATGAGAACAAGTGCGCTTTGGGGGCTCGGGGTGACGACGGTCGCTTCGGTGCTAACGCTGCAGTGTTATCCAGCGTGGGCCGACGGACCCGAAGCGGCGTATGCGTCCGGCGACGAGGTGCCGGCCGGCTCGCTCAGTCCGAACGAGTACAAGGTCAATGCGGACGGCATGAAAGAAGATCCGAACGCGAAGATGTCGGACGTGGCCCGCGCGTATCGCAATGGTTATATCAATCGCGGCAAGCAGGATCAGGCCGATTACCAGGCAATGATCGACTCGCACAATCACGGTCAGCGGCAACCCGCGAAGACCGACGTCGCGCGGGTCGACGTGCCGCCGCTGCCGCCGGGCGTGCCAGAAGACGATAACTCGAAGTACACGAGTATTCCGCCGCAGCCTCAGAAGCCGCAGCCGGTCCAGTATGCGCAGCGTCAGGTACCGCCACCGCCGCCGCAACAGCAATATCAGCAGGTGTACCAGCAGCCGCAATACGCGCCGCCGCCAATGCAATACCAGCAGGCGCCGGCCTACGCGCAGATGCAACCGGTCTACGACAACCAGCCGGTTTATGTGCGGCAGGACTATCCGCAGCCACCCGTGCAGTACGTGCCGGTTTATCCGCAGGCGCAATACGAAGAAATGCCGCAGGTCGTGGAAACGGTGATTCAACCGGCCGCGCCTGTTGCTTATCAGGTTTATCATCCGCCGGTCTATTGGGCGCAGCCGCGCGTTTATGCGTATCGTGCGCCGCCGGTGTATGGCTATCGTATGTGGCGTTGAGGGATTGCGGCGAACTCTCGCGCATCGATTGAAAGTACTCAGCCGGGCGCATTCGTGCCGGGCTGAGTACTTTCTTTTATTCGCTTTGCGCTAATGACCGCTGGCTCCTCTCGTGCGCACGTTCAGATGGTTAATCACCTGCCGGACTCCGCGCACCGATCTCGCGACACTGCCCGCGCGTTGCACCTGGGCGCGCTGCGGCACCCAACCGGTCAGCGTCACGACTCCGCGGCGCGCCTGCACGTGAATCGCCGTTGAATGCAGATTCGGTGTGCGTGCGAGCGCGCGCCGCACGTCGCGCGCGAGTTCGCTATCGGGTCTGTTGCGAGCCGGCGACGCCGCGATGGACTGGCTTTGCGCGGAAGCATCGGTCGGCATGCCGCCACCAGGTTGTGCGTTCGCACAGGTCGCTGTGCCGATCGCAATCGCTGCCGCTGCGATTGCGCCAATTATGGTGTTTGCGCTGACTTTACTCACATGTCCTCCTATACCGGGAATTCGCCGTATATGAGTTCCGGCTAATGCGGTTACCGGTTGCCCAATAGCGCGTCCTGGTGACGACCGTGCAGTACTCGAGATTCGCCAGCGACATCGCATGGACGTCGTCGGCACTGTGTCGATACGCTTGTGGCAGACTTTACCGTATTGGCGCCATCAATAGCCTGTATCATGGCGGGCTCGCGCCCGGGCCGGAGCCCCGCGCGGGCGGCTTGCGCGGATCGCGCGCCGTCTGCCGCGCCCAACGGGCCGCAACGCATCCATTCACGATGATGACCCAGAGGAAGACCGCCATGACGGCTGCAACGCAATTCGACCAGGTTTCTGTTGTCAAACGAGCCAACGTGTACTTCGACGGCAAGTGCGTATCGCACACCGTGCTGTTCGCCGACGGCACCCGCAAGACGCTCGGCGTGATCCTTCCCGGCACGCTGAACTTCGGCACCGACGCGCCGGAACTGATGGAAGTGCAGGCGGGCAAGTGCCGCATCCGTCTCGACGGCAGCGACGAGTGGAAGACCTATGGCGCGGGCGAATCGTTCTCGGTGCCGGGCAAGAGCCGCTTCGATATCGATGTGGTCGAAACGCTCGACTATGTTTGCAGCTATCTGTAAGCGGTTTTAAGGCACTCGCGACGGCTTGGGCAATGGGTCCAAGCCATCCTTGCTCACATGTGTTGAAGAGACAACACGCAAGCATTCGCGAGTGCATGCGTGAGCCAGGTGCTTAGAACGGGCCGTCCATTACGCTTCGCTTCGACGATAAACACCGCCGCCAGCACCACCGCACCCAACAGAATCGACACGACCGCACGATCGACGTAACCGTGCATCAGCGTGAACAACGCAATCGACCCCACTGCGGCAACCCGCCACGACAAACGAAAAACGCCGCTAATGAGCCGAATGGGCAGCCATTGCCCGGCGATCGTCTCCAGCAACGGCATCAGCATGACGATAAAGAACAGCTGAACCAGGATCGGTTTATCGGCGAGCGGGATTTTATGCGGCGGCGGCGCGCCCCACAGCGCGTATTGAGCGAAGATCAGCGCGATCTGGCCGAAAAACATGATTGCCGCGCCGCCGATTATCAGCCCCCATCGGGGCACCTCGTTCCAGCTTCTTTTCGTTAAAACCGTCAGCGCGTGCAATATGGGCTCCGTTCGCGATTGGCAGGATCTCAGGCCGTCTCTTTTGCCAGAATCTCCTCGATCACCTGCACGAATTGCTCGACCGGTTGGCCGCCCGTCACCAGATAGCGGCGATTGAAAATGATCGACGGCACCGATTGAATGCCCATTTCCTGATTGTTCTTTTCCGCTTCGCGCACTTCGCTGGCATACGCGCCGCTCGTCAGCACTTCGCGCGCTTCGGCCGCGTCGAGTCCGACCGACTGCGCCGCTTCGACCAGCACGTCATGATTGCCCGGATTCTTGCCGTCGGCGTGATAGGCGCGCAACAGCGCGAGCTTCAGCGGCAACTGTTGGCCCTTCAGGCCCGCCCAATGCAGCAGGCGGTGCGCGTCGAACGTGTGGTAGGTGCGGGTGCGCGGACCGAAATCGAAGCCGACGCTCGCGCCGCGTTCGCGGATCATCGCTTGCGTTTCGGCGATCTGTGCAGCCGTGCGGCCATATTTCTTGCCGAGATACTCGACGATGTCTTCGCCGTCCGGTCCCATCTGCGGATTCAGTTCGAACGGATGCACGACGATGCGCGCGTCGATCTTGTCCTGAAGCCGCGCGAGCGCGAGCTGCAGCGACGACAGGCCGATCGCGCACCACGGGCAGGCGATGTCGGAAACAAAATCGATGGTGAGCTGCTGTTTCATGGTTGTCCCTGGCGAAATGAACTGCGAGGCGGCCGGGCAAATGCGGCCGCAACGGTACCGACAGCGTAGCGTGAATCGTCCGCCCGTGCAGTGCTGTCGAATTTGACCGCAAGACCCGGAGTGTTTTCCCGCCGCCACACTCGTACACTAAGCGCATCGAGCTATCTACTTTCGCGGCGCGGGCAACGAGCCCGGCCGCCCTCTCATCGACGATGAACGCTATCGCTCCCACCCAAACCATCGACCAACGCGTCGACGCACTCGACTGGCCGCGGATCGAACATGATCTGGATCAATACGGCTGCGCCGCCGTGCCGCAACTGTTGACGCCGCGCGAATGCGACGCGCTGAGCGCGCTCTACCCACGCGACGCGCTGAGCGCGCTCTACCCACGCGACGCGCTGTATCGCAGCCGCATCGTCATGACGCGCCACGGTTTCGGCCGCGGCGAATACAAGTACTTCGCGTATCCGCTGCCGCCGCTCGTCGACGGCTTGCGCGGCGCGCTGTATCCACATCTCGTGCCGGTCGCGAACCGCTGGAACAGGGCGATGGGCATCGACGTGCGCTATCCGCCGAAGCACGCGGAATTCATTCGACGCTGCCATGATGCCGGCCAGGTGCGGCCGACGCCGCTGATCCTGCAATACGGCGAAGGCGATTACAACTGCCTGCATCAGGATCTGTACGGCGAACATGTGTTCCCGCTGCAGGTCGCGGTGCTGCTGTCGGAGCCGGGGCGCGACTTCACCGGCGGCGAGTTCGTGATGACCGAGCAGCGTCCGCGCATGCAGTCGCGCGCCGAAGTCGTGCCGCTCGCGAAGGGCGACGCGGTCGTGTTCACGGTGAACAGCCGGCCGGTGCAGGGCACGCGCGGACCGTATCGCGTGAATCTGCGGCATGGCGTGAGCCGCCTGCGCTCGGGGCATCGGCATACGGTCGGCATCATCTTTCATGATGCGTTGTGAGGATCGAGGCCGGCGCAATGGCGCAACACTGCGCGCCGTGAGACGATAAGCTCCACGATTGCAGCGATCCGCCGCCATTGTCGTAACGCCCGTCGCCTCGTCCCATGGAAAACCTGCTCAAGAAACTCGATCTCACTTCGCTGCGTCTGTTCGTCGCCGTTTGCCAGGAGCGCAATATCGCGCGTGCTGCGGAGCGCGAGTTCATCGCGTCGTCGGCGGTGAGCCGGCGCATCGCCGAGATCGAGGCGCTGATCGGACTGCCGGTGATTCAGCGGCAGTCGCGCGGCATTACCGTGACGCCGGTCGGCGAAACCGTGCTGCGCTACGCGCTCGCGATCATCGGCAATATCGAGCAGATGAGCGCGGAGTTGTCGCGCTTTTCGACGGGCGTCAAAGGGCGCGTGAGGGTGGTCGCGAATCTGTCGTCGATCGTGCAGTTTCTGCCTGAAGACGTCGCCGCGTTCGGCCGCGCGTTCCCGGACGTATCGATCGAACTCGAAGAGGAAAACAGCGCGGACGTGCTGCGTATCGTCGACGAACACGGTGCGGACTTCGGCATCTGCAATCCGGTTGCGGGCAGCGAGGCGTTCGAGCAGGTGCCATACCGGCAGGACCGGCTCGCGGTACTCGTGCCGGGCGGGCATCGGCTCGCCAGCGCGGCACGGGTGAGCTTCGACGATCTGTTGCACGACAGCTTCGTCGGCTTGCGCAGCGAAAGCGCGCTCACGCGCTTGCTCGCCCAGCAGGCGGCGAGCGCGGGCCGGCAGCTCGACGTGCGGATGCGCGTGAGCAGTCTCGATGCGCTGTGCCGGATGGTGCATGCGGGGCTCGGCATTGCGGTCGTCCCCGAGCCGGTCGGCCTGCTGTACGTGAACACGCTCGACGTGCGGCTCCTGCCGCTTGCCGATCCCTGGGCCGAGCGTCATCTGATCATCATCTTCAAGGCGCGCGAGCAGTTGAGCGCGAGCGCGGCCGCGCTGGTGTCGTTCCTCGGCAATCAGCCTTAGTCGATTCCCCCACACGGACGTCGCGCCGCGGTTCCTCCATCGAGCATTAGCGAAACGAGACGGCAGCGTTGCCGTATCGGCACTTCGGCATCGGCCTTGCGCGCCGTATAGTGGGCGCAAGGAGAATGCAGTGATGAGCGATACGATTCGTTTGGATGGCCGCGTGCTGTACCTGTCGCAAGACCCGGCCGTGATCGAGGCGCAACTGGCCGGCGAAAACTTCACTCGCGACACAGCGGGGCCGTTGCGCGACAACGTGTCGACCGACGAGATCACGCCCGTCACTGTGATGCTCACCTACGACGAGCGCCTTGGCCAGTACCCGTACGTTGGCTTCAAGGCGGGGGAATGTCTGCCGATCGGCCGCAACGCGGTGAAGGACGGCGGCTTTCGCGTGACGGTGGCGGGCAAGCGCTATGGCAAGGGCTCGTCGCGCGAATCGAGCCCGCTCGCGGAGTTGTCCGCGGGGATTCGGCTGATCGTTGCCGAGAGCTTCGAGCGTATCTATCAGCAGAACTGCGACAACATCGGCATTCTGACCACGACGGATTTTTCCGTCCTCGATCGCCTGCTCGCGGGTGAAGCGGTTCCGATCGACGAGTTCCTGAAGGGCCGCGACGCGCTCACGCAGCAGATCATCCGCAGCGGCGGGTTGCTCGCGTATAGCAAGTTCGCGGACTGGCCGGCGCCGGCCGAGCGCGCGAACAATGCCGCGACCGACGCGCTGGGCGCCGAGCCGAAAACGCTGGTCGAGAAAATCATCGGCCGTCATCTGCATCCCGGCACCGCGAGCGCGCAACGCGGCGACGGCGTGTTCATCGCCGCCGACTGGCGCTTCAGCCACGACTATTTCACCGGCATGTGCGCGCATCTGATGCATCGCGCGTTCGGCAAGCCCGCGCCGCTGCATGCGCCCGATCACATCATCGCGTTCCAGGATCATCTGGTGCTCGCGCCGCAGAGCATCCCGCACGTGCGCGACGGTCTGCTGCCCGGCGTCGCGAATCTGATGGAAGGCCACACGTCGTTTTCGCGCGACTACCCGGTGCGCTCGCACGGCGCGCTCGACGGCGTGCCCGGCTCCGAGGGCATCTGTCATGCGTTGATGGCCGAGCAATACGCGCTGCCGGGACAGGTCGCGTGCGGCACCGATTCGCACACGCCGCATTCGGGTGCGCTCGGCTGCCTCGCGTTCGGCGCGGGCGCGACCGAAATCGCCAATAGCTGGGTCACCGGCTACGTGCGCTGCAAGGTGCCGGAGACGCTGCGCATCGAGATCGACGGCCAGTTGCGCGAAGGCGTCACCGCGAAGGACGTCGTGCTGCATTTGCTGCGGATGGAAGCGATCCGCTCGGGCGGCGCGATCGGCCTCGTGTTCGAATACGGCGGCGCGGCGGTGCGCGCGATGTCGATCGATGAACGCGCGACGCTGACCAACATGGTCGCGGAGCTCGGCGGCTTCACCGGCATCGTCGAGCCGGACGAGCGCACGGTCGCGTTCCTGAAGGAGCGGCGCGGCGTCGATTTCGTGCTGCAAAACTGGATGAAAAGCGACGCGGGCGCGAGCTATCGCGACACGATCCATATTGATGCGAACGCGATCGAACCGATGCTCGCGCGGCCGGGCGACCCCGGCAACGGCGTGCCGGCGCCGCGGCTCGAACAGGACGTCGCGATCGATATCGCGTACGGCGGCTCGTGTACCGCGGGCAAGCGCGAGGATTTCGATTTCTATCACGAGGTGCTGCGCTGGGGCGTCGAGCACGGCCTGCGCGTGCCGGAGCGCACGCGTCTGTATCTGCAGTTCGGCACGATGGCGGTGCGCGCGTATTGCGAGGAGCAGGGCTATCTGCCGGTGTTCGAGCGCGCGGGCGTGACGCTCGTGATGCCTGGCTGCGGCTCGTGTGCGAATTGCGGACCGGGACAATCGGCCAACCCGCACGATGTGACGATCAGCGCGATCAACCGCAATTTCCCGGGCCGTTCTGGACCGGGCAACGTGTGGCTCGCGAGCCCGTACACGGTCGCGGCGAGCGCGCTGGCCGGGAAAATCACCACGTTCGAACAATTGCAGCGCTCGCACGGCTAGAATGCTGGCCGAACTCCGGCCGGGGCAACGTGATGCGTGCGACGCGCGACTAAACGCAAGGCCGGCATCGGACCGGCCGCGGCGAGCGATCAGCGCGCCGCAAAAGCAGTCGCAACAGAAGGAGACAGACAACATGGCATCCCCCGATCACGCGGGGTCCGTCGCACGCAGCGGCGGCAACGCGGCGCATTCCACCGACGCGGCCGGCAGTGCCGCCCGCAGCACCGCCGCTCAGGCGGCGAGCCACGCATCGCTCGACGCCGGCAGCATTTCGGCGCGCCTCGACCGCTTGCCCGCCACCCGCTCCATCTGGAAGCTCGTGGTGCTGCTGAGCCTCGGCTTCTTCTTCGAACTCTACGATCTGCTGTACTCGGGCTATGTCGCGCCGGGCCTCGTGAAAAGCGGCCTGCTGACCGCGACCACGCGTGGCCTGTTCGGCTCGACCGGCGTCGCGAGTTTCATCGCCGCGCTGTTTAGCGGCCTGTTTATCGGCACGATCGCGTGCGGTTTCCTCGCGGATCGCTTCGGGCGGCGCGCGGTGTTCACGTGGTCGCTGCTTTGGTATACCGCGGCGAACGTCGTGATGGCATTCCAGGAGACCGCTACGGGCCTCAATTTCTGGCGCTTCGTCGCCGGTGTCGGCATCGGCGTCGAGCTGGTGACGATCGGCACGTACATCTCCGAGCTGGTGCCGAAGCAGATTCGCGGCCGCGCGTTCGCGTGCGAGCAGGCGGTCGGCTTCACGGCGGTGCCAGTGGTCGCGTTTCTGTCGTTTTTGCTGGTGCCGCGTACGCTGTTCGGTCTGGACGGCTGGCGTTGGGTCGTGCTGATCGGCGCGCACGGCGCGCTATTCGTCTGGTGGATTCGCCGCGCGTTGCCGGAGAGCCCGCGTTGGCTCGCGCAGCAAGGACGTCTCGCCGAAGCCGACCGTGTGATGAGTGCGCTCGAGGAGAAGGTGCGCCACGAATACGGCCGCGAGTTGCCGCCGCCGGCGCCGCCGGTGGCGGTCGCACCACGCGGCAGTTTCCGCGACATGTGGGTGCCGCCGTACCGCAGCCGCACGCTGATGATGACGATCTTCAATATCTTCCAGACGGTCGGCTTCTATGGCTTCGCGAACTGGGTGCCGACGCTGCTGATCAAGCAGGGCATCACCATTACCACGAGCCTGATGTATTCGAGCGTGATTGCGTTGGCCGCGCCGATAGGTCCGATCATCGGGCTGTTTATCGGCGACCGCTTCGAGCGCAAGACGGTGATCGTCGTGATGGCCGGCGTCAATATCGTGTGCGGGTTGTGGTTCAGTCAGGCATCGGGCGCGGTGCTGCTGGTGAGCCTCGGGGTGTGCCTGACACTGGCTGGCAACATCATCTCGTACAGTTATCACGCGTATCAGACGGAACTGTTTCCGACCAGCATCCGGGCGCGCGCGGTCGGCTTCGTCTACTCGTGGAGCCGTTTTTCCGCGATTTTTACGGCTTTTATGATCGCGGCCGTGTTGCGCTATTTCGGGACGACCGGCGTGTTCGTGTTCATCGCCGGTGCGATGTTCATCGTGATGCTGGCGATCGGTTTGATGGGACCGCGTACAAAAGGACTTGAACTCGAAGCAATCTCCAAATAGAAGGGCATTTGGAGCAGCGCGTGAAGGCGCCCGTCTGGGATTCTTATCGTTTGACCGATCTCTTGACGGGCGGCGTAGCCTCGATTTTTAGGTTCAGCTGACTCGAGCCAAATCTCTCAAAGCCTGATGGCGGAAAAGTCCCTGATCAGTACCTTGGCTTCGCCGACGTCGGGTTGGTCCGCTTGGTCGATGGTGTCGGCATTTCGAATCAGAGCGCCGAAATCAAGCCCCGTTTTCCAGCCTTGGTTCCTGCCGCCGATTTCCAGACGACGATCTTGAAGAATGACGATGGTATTTGTACATCATCGGCCCACAGGTCGATCTTATCGTCGAAGACGGGGCCCTGAATCACGCACAGCCTGCGCTTCGTTTCGTTGTCCAGTACGCCGTTTTCTAGCACGTAACGCTCGAGGCCTTGCCAATACACGGCGCTTTCATTGAAACGGAAGTGTTGCGGTGAGCAGTTCGAGAAATGAAATGTATCTGCGTTGGCACGTTCGGCTTCATCCGGTGTGCCCCATGTTGGGTCCGATCTACGCGTCAGATGACCTCGGTCGGAGTAGGTCGACCACTGCGAGTAGAACGTCTGATCCAGGAAAAAACTGTTGCTTACGCGTGGGCTCGTCTGCGCGCAATGATGCAATCTGCTTCGCAAGGCTACCTGGCGGCGTTCTGGTTCCGTTTCGGCGACGCGGGACCGGATTTCATCTATCGTTTTCTTCTCCATCGAAGATTCTCCATTCGCTTTATTCGATCACTAGATACGAAATTGACGTTGACTCGATGCACTGATCGTCTTTCGACGCAAGAACCACGCTTTTGACTTTGCCTACTGCTCATAACGTAGGCTTGAAAAGGCGACAACTAACTTTGATATTTCTATTTTTCGAAGCGCTTTACTACGGCTGTCACAACGCGGTCATGCAGTAGATCGCACCTTTCCAGGTGTGCTCGCGAGTTCACTTTTCACGAATATCGCATTGTCAGCGATGACTCGCTTATTCGTTGTCCCGTTTTAATCTGATTTCAATACGGGAGTCTTTTTCGACATGCCGTTCGATTTTCCAGGTAACAATAGGAGATCCCGAATCGACGCGAATGAGGTGGATAACCCCTTGTGTGCCCTGGCGCACATAGTGCTGGACAGCTCGGTATGCAAACTGGGAAGGAGCTTCAACGGGCGAGGGGCAGTTGCGATCTGCTTATGATGGTTAAAAAAGGAGGCTAGCCGACAGAAGGTTTTTTCCTTGCAAAACCATCCAACCGGGTTCGCTTTTTTAGCAACAAATTACAACCGGTTGATTAGTACGATTCGGCCGGCACTCTGAAAAAATCAGCCGACATGGTATGCCGTGAAGCGGAAGTACTAGACCTTTCACTTTGAAAGATCTATAAAAAGAATGTGTAGAATCAATCGGACTTCCATGAGCAGATCCGGCTCTTTTCCGCTCCGATAATCTCCCATCCCAATACGTCTATTGCCTTCGGGTAGCGGTCTGCCCGAACGATGTCGCACGCTTGTCTACAGCAGACCGCGACGCAGGTAAAACAGTGAGGAGGTGGAAGACCATGAAAAACAAAAGCAATGCTGGAAAGTCGATCGCCATGGTGATAGGAAGCCTTGTTTGGGTATCGTCCGCATTGGCCCAGACGCTTCCAAAGAGCGGCGTCATCGAAGCGACCTACACGGCGGCAGGTTCAGATGTGAAAGACATAATCGTCACTGGCGACGACGCTGTCTACCTGTTCGAGTCGACGTTATTGTTAGCTAACAATCCTGTTTCCCCCTTAATGCAGAACGTAACCGCGCGCTGTGCAGAGGTCGGCTTGAGCGGAGCGACCGCTACTGGTTACTGCGTATACGCAGACAAAGACGGCGACAAGTTCATTGAGTCATTCACATATCAGGTAGGCGAGACCAAGGGAAAGGGCACGCTCGGGTCCGGTACCGGAAAATATAAGGGCATCGAGGGCCAATTGGTCTGGGAGCAGGTGCGGGCTTTGCCATCGGATAAAGGCACTTTCAACTACATCGGCAAAAAGACCGGTAGCTATCGAATCCGTTGAGTTTTCGCCGGAGTCATCCGCATACACATTAGCCGGGGCCATGCGTATCGGCTGTGTTTCGCCCATGAAGCGACTTCCGTCTCCGCGATTTTCAATGCCGTTTCCAGAGCTTTCCGACGCGCGAATCGCTGCTCGAGGTGACGGTTGCTGAACGCGTACAGTCGACCATCGATGGACACTGATCGGTGCCTTCGCCCTGGCATTCGAGCGTCTGCGGTCCCTTCCACGCCTGCCATGCGGCCTTGTCGAGTGATGGGCGATTGCGGGCGCTCAGCGGCATAGCCGAGCGAGCGCACCGGATACTTCCGCTTCTCAGACGACGCCTCTTCCGCTAGTGGGATCACTTGACGGTGATCGTCCCTTGCACAGTTCGAGCGCGAATTATGGCCCGCGCGTGGCACCAGGCGGCCACGCGTGCGGCGGGTGCGCAAACTGCTATGCGGGGACTATCATAAATTCCGTTCCCTGCTT
This sequence comes from Paraburkholderia atlantica, assembly GCF_009362785.1. Lineage (GTDB taxonomy): Bacteria > Pseudomonadota > Gammaproteobacteria > Burkholderiales > Burkholderiaceae > Paraburkholderia > Paraburkholderia atlantica. The sequence goes on along the minus strand of NZ_WHNQ01000004.1, from coordinate 153,240 downwards.
CTCACCTCCTTGCCGATGCTGGAATGAGCGGCGCCGCGACGCTATTAAGCAAATCCGCGAGCTTCGTGGCAGCGCCGGAGCTGGATGCTGTGAAGGCAATGCGTGGAAGGGTGGATGCACGGTGCGACGTAAGAATTGGAGGATCGAAAATGAGCGACCAGGGTAGCAAGGACGCGGACTCCCACCAATGTTCCCATGATCACCACGCGAATCCGAATGCTTCTGCGCCCGAAAGCCATGCCGGGCACGAGCACAATCATGGCCATGCGACTCCCACCACCGCGACGCAATCGAAGGACCCGGTGTGTGGCATGACGGTTACAGAAGCATCGCAATTCCATAGCGAACACGATGGAGTCCAGTACTTCTTTTGCAGTGAGTCGTGCCGGGGGAAGTTTCAGGCTGAGCCCCTGAAGTACGTCGCGCCCGCACCCGTGGAAGTTGCAGCCGCCCCGGAAGGCACCATTTACACCTGCCCGATGCACCCCGAAATTCGCCAGGACCGCCCGGGCAATTGCCCAAAGTGCGGCATGGCTCTGGAGCCTCTCATTCCAGGGTTGGACGACGAAGAGAATCCTGAACTCGTTGACTTCCGCCATCGCTTCTGGTGGACGCTGCCACTGACTGCTGTGGTATTCATCCTGGCCATGTTCGGGCATCTCCTTGGCTGGATGGAGGCGTCTATCCAGAGTTGGGTGGAATTGGTTCTCTCCACTCCCATCGTCCTTTGGGCTGGCCTGCCGTTCTTTCAGCGCTGTGTGCAGTCATTCATCAATCGCAGCCCCAACATGTGGACGTTGATTGGACTGGGCACGGGCGCTGCCTATCTGTACAGCGTCACCGCGACGGTTGCGCCCAATGTCTTTCCGGCAACCTTCACAGCCCAGGGGCGAATCGGGGTGTACTTCGAAGCTGCGGCGGTCATCATCTCGCTGACGCTGGTCGGACAGTTGCTGGAATTGAAAGCGCGCTCGCAGACGTCGGCTGCTATCAAGTCGCTGCTCGGACTGGCACCGAAGACGGCCCGACGCATCAACCGGGACGGCAGCGAGGAAGATGTGCCACTCGCCCACGTACACGTTGGCGACATGCTTCGAGTCCGGCCGGGCGAAAAGGTGCCGGTCGACGGCGTTGTGACCGAAGGTTCGAGCGCCCTGGATGAGTCGATGATTACCGGCGAGCCGATTCCAGTCACCAAGCGTGTTGGCGACCACGTCATCGGCGCCACGATGAACACCTCTGGGAGCCTGGTCATCGAATCTGAGAAAGTCGGCTCTCAAACGGTCCTGTCCCAGATCGTTCAGATGGTCGCCCAGGCACAGCGCTCCAAGGCACCGATGCAGAGGATGGCCGACAAAGTAGCGGGAGTATTCGTTCTGGCGGTGGTTGGTATTTCACTACTCACCTTGTTCGTCTGGGGCTTCTTCGGCCCTGAGCCGAGCTGGGTGTATGGTCTCGTCAACGCGGTGGCCGTCCTCATCATTGCGTGTCCGTGTGCTCTTGGACTTGCAACCCCAATGTCCGTCATGGTGGCGAGTGGCAAAGGGGCATCGAACGGTGTGCTGTTTCGTGATGCTGCGGCCATCGAGCATCTGCGGAAAGTCGATACGCTAATTGTCGACAAGACTGGCACCCTCACCGAGGGGCGGCCGACGTTCGAGCGTGGGATCGGTACGAACGGTTTCGCGCAAGACGAAGTACTACGGCTGGCGGCAAGTCTGGACCAGGGCAGCGAGCATCCTCTCGCGGCAACTATCGTCGAGGCGGCTCGTCAGCGAGGCCTTGCACTCGAGAAGGCGGAGCAGTTCGAGTCTGGAAGCGGCATCGGGGTGCGAGGCATTGTTGGCGGCAGGAAACTCGCACTCGGCAACACGGCATTGATGCAAGCGGAGGGGATTGCGACGGCCTCTCTGGCCAACGACGGTGACGCGTTACGCGCCGAGGGCGCCAGCGTAATGTATCTGGCTGTTGACGGAGAGCTCGCAGGGCTTCTTGCTTTATCAGATCCGGTGAAGGCGACTACGCCGGAAGCGGTTGCCAAGCTCAAGGAAGAAGGCATCCATGTCGTGATGGCCACAGGTGACGGCGTCGCGACGGCGAAGGCTGTGGCCGCCAAACTGGGCATCGAGGAATTCCACGGCGAGGTAAAGCCGGCCGATAAGCTGGCTCTCGTGTCGAAGCTCCAACAGGACGGCAAGGTCGTCGCGATGGCCGGCGACGGAATCAATGATGCGCCGGCGCTCGCCAAGGCCGATGTGGGCATTGCCATGGGAACAGGTACGGATGTCGCCATGAGCAGTGCTCAGGTGACCTTGGTGAAGGGCGACCTGCGCGGGATCGCCCGTGCCCGGAACTTGTCGGAGGCGACCATCCGGAACATGAAGCAAAACCTTGGCTTTGCCTTCGTCTACAACGCGTTGGGCGTTCCCCTTGCCGCGGGGGTACTGTACGCACCCACGGGTATGTTGCTTTCGCCCATGGTTGCCGCGCTAGCGATGAGCCTGAGTTCCGCATCGGTGGTGGCGAACGCATTGCGCCTCCGGAAAGTCCGGATTTGACGCTTCGTCCGGGCGGAGCTTAGGCACGAAATGTGTGCACAGCGCTCCCGTTAGGCAGTGAAGTGATGCAGCCAGGCAAAGCTTGTTGCGTCGCAATATCGCAAAATCCGCACGCGATGCTGATCAAGCGCTCCGACGGGAGACGATTTCTACATAGCGAAGGCCGGCTTCGAGCCGGCCCTCCGCCATGTGTGCCGCGTTGGCACGTCAGGTCCCGACGGGCCGGATAGACAGCGCGTTCTTGACCGAAGTTACACCGGGTACACCTTTTGCCACCTCGGTTGCCCGGTCGCTCTGTGCCTGAAGCGGTACGCTGCCCTGAAGCGTCACAGCACCGTCGCGGGCGCGAACCGTAATATTGGACGTCGAGATGCTCCTATCTCTCACCAGCGCATTTCGAACCTGGCGTTGTAGCGCCCGGTTCGCTGCTTTCATCGACTTGTAATGCGAGCGGGCTTCGGGCGTCGTGGTCGGGGCAGACTCAGGCGCATTAGCGTTGCTCGCCTGCGCAAAGGCGTGAATCGAACCCGAAATCAGAAGGGCGGCACTGACCAGTCTGACGGCGTGGATTGCTTTCATGCATCTTCTCCTGTCGTTGCAGATCGTTGGGCTACAGACTCGGGGATATCGCACAGGCCCCCGCAATTTTTCCGGGGCGGATCAAATGGCACTATAGGACAATAAAGGGTTTGGTCAAGAAACAATGGAAATCAGGCCAATTGCGCGGACAAGCAACGATATTAGAATACTTCAAATTATGATGGCGCTCTAATTCCGTTGATAGCGTTACAAATCAAAAACTAAGGATTAGTTTTTTTCCGCCTTTAATCATGGATTACTTATGCCTGATTGACATATTTAGCCATCCGGGATGTGGCGGCAAAGTTACATTTGGGCATAGAGCGCCCGCCGATGAAGAGGCTCAGCCGCCGTCCGTGATGAAGTAGGCAATTCGTCCATGGTCGCAGCCGCGCGCTCGCCGCCACGATCAGAACAACTGTTTCTGCCCAGACATCAGCGTCGTGAAATCGTCGCGCAGCAACGGCAGAATCGCGTCGGCCACCGGCTGCAATTGCCGCGTCAGATAGTGCTCGTAGTCGATCGCCGAGCGCAGCGTTTCGAGCGGCTCGGGGCCGGCCACCGTGATCACGTAGCTGATCCAGCCGCCGTTCTGATATTGCAGCGGACGTCCCTGCTGGCGATTGAACTCATCGGCGACGCGTGCCGCGCGCACATGCGGCGGCACGTTGCGCTCGTAGGCGTCGATCGGTCTGCGCAGCTGCTTGCGATAGACGAGCTGATCGTCGAGCCGGCCCGCGAGGGTGTCGCGCACATAGTCGCGCACGTAATCCTGATACGGTTGCTGCTTGAAGATGCGCCGATACAGTTCCTGCTGAAACTGCTGCGCAAGCGGCGTCCAATCGGTGCGCACGGTTTCCAGCCCTTTGTAGACCACGTCCTCGCGCCCGTCAGGCAGTACCGTGAGGCCTGCATAGCGTTTCTTGCTGCCTTCCTCTGCACCGCGTACCGTTGGCATGAAAAAGCGCCGGTAGTGCCGCTCGAATTGCAGTTCCAACGCACTGTCGATACCGAAGCGCGCCTCCAGCTTCTGGCGCCACGCCGCGTTGATATGTTCGACGAGCGCGCGGCCGATGCGCGCGGCGTCTTCCTCGTCGTGCGCGTGCCTGAGCCAGACGAAGGTCGAGTCGGTGTCGCCGTAGATCACTTCGTAGCCTTGCGCCTCGATCAACTCGCGCGTCGTGTGCATGATCTCGTGGCCGCGCATCGTGATCGACGACGCCAGCCGCGGATCGAAGAAGCGGCAGCCGGTCGAGCCGAGCACGCCATAGAACGCGTTCATGATGATCTTCAGCGCCTGCGACAGCGGCTTGTTGTGCTCGCGCTTGGCCGCTTCGCGTGCCTGCCACACCTGCGCGACGATCGACGGCAAGCAGTGACGCGTGCGTGAGAAGCGCGCGCCGAGAAAGCCCGGCACCGAGTCCGCGTCGTCGGGATGCAGCATGCCTTCGACGAGACCGAGCGGGTCGATCAGAAACGTGCGAATGATCGACGGGTACAGGCTCTTGTAGTCGAGCACGAGCACCGAGTCGTAGAGGCCGGGCCGCGAATCCATCACGAAGCCGCCGGGGCTCGCGGCGCCGGCCACGTCGCCGAGATTGGGCGCGACATAACCCTGCCGATGCATGCGTGGCATGTACAGATGCGTGAATGCCGCGACCGAGCCGCCACTGCGATCGGCGGGCAGGCCGGTCACGGTCGCGCGTTCGAGCAGGAACGGCAGCAGCTCGGTCTTCGCGAAGATGCGCGTGACGAGCTCGCAGTCCTTCAGGTTGTAGCGCGCGAGGGCGGGCTTGTCTTCGTCGAAGCGGCGCTGGATTTCGTCCATGCGCTGATACGGGTTGTCGATCGCCTTGCCTTCGCCCAGCACCGAGCGCGACACGTATTCGAGGCTGAACGACGGAAAGCTCCACGTCGCCGACCGCAATGCCTCGATACCGTCGATGACCCAACGACCCGCCACACTGGCGAAAAAGTGATTGCGCGTAACGCCATGTTCGCGCCACTCCATCACCGCGCCGCCACGGCCGATACGCAGTGGCACGCGATACTGCTCGGCATGTTGTTGCAGTACCTTCAGATCGAACTGCACCAGGTTCCAGCCGATGATCGCATCGGGATCATGCCGCTCCATCCACTCGATCAGTTTTTCGAGCAATTGTGCGCGGGTTTCGCAGTATTCGAGCTTGAAGTCGAGGGCGTCGGCAGCGTTGCCATTCGACGGTCCGAGCATATACACCTGCCGCTCGCCGCAGCCTTCGAGCGCGATCGAATAAAGCTCGGCATGCGCGCTCGTTTCGATGTCGAGCGATACGAGCTTCAACGGCGGACGATAGCCGTTGGCCGGTTTGAGCTCGCCATCGAGCCACGGGCTGGCGCGCCCCGGACCATCGTTTTGCGGCACGCCGCTGAACCACACCGGTGCGGTGATGAAGCGCTCCATCATGTAGCGCTCGGGCGGCTGGATATCAGCTTCGTAGACATCGACACCGCCTTCTCTGAGGCGTTTCTCGAAGCCCTTCAATTGCCGGTATTGCGCACAGTAAAGCCCGTTGACCGGCCGATGCTGGAAGTCGCGCAATTCGAGCGGCCGCAAATCGAGCGGCGCGTCGCGGCGAAGAATCGTTTCGGCCCGTTCGCGATGTTCGGCTGGAATGAAGGCGGTGGACGGCTGAGGGCGCAGACGGATGTGGCGCGGCCCGCTGTCCGTCGCCAGCCAGAACTCGATTTCCGTGCCGGCGGGTGTGTCCCGCCAATGTCGGGTCAAAATGAAACCCTGCTCGAACTCAGTCAAACTTCCACCTTTGATGCGGCGCAATCGCCTTGCGCGATTTTACCGCCGCGGGCAGCGGCTGTTGAGCGGGCAAAGAAAAGGGCGCTTCAAATTGAAGCGCCCAAACGGCACTGCTCAGCCCGCTGCCGGTTCGCTCAGGCTTCGAGTGCCAGCGTCGCGAACGTGGCGAGCCAGTGCTCGCCCATGTAGTCGCCGGCCACATGCGGCAGCGCACAGTGCAGATGACGCTCGGCCGCTTCGAACAGCACGGTGCGACGCACGTCGCCGGCGGGCAGCGCACGCGCGAGCGCACGCTGGCACCACGCGCGGCTCAGATTGAGGCCGTCCAGATGCGCAATCTTGCCGTCGCTGCGATCGGTAACGGTGACGGGCTCGAACAGCGTTGCCGGCTTTTTCGCGCCGAGGTGCGGCAGGAAGCGTCCGAACCAGTCGGCGAACTGCGCGGACGGCAACACGCGCCGCATCAACTCCGCTTCCATCAGCGACGGCGACAGGAACTCGTCGCCGGCCGGCTCCCACGCCTGACACGCGACGTCGTCCAGATACCAGCGCTCCGCGGTGCTGACGATCAGCGCCTCGAGCGATTCGCGCGAGGTATGCCGCGCGAAATCGAGTGTCAACGCGAGTGCGAACGCCATGTTGAAGTGCGTGCCGACGCGCAGCGGATAGGTCGCTTTCGGCAGGAACTCCTCGAAGCGTTCGACGAACGTCTCGGTGAGCGGCGCGAACGTCTTGGACCAGCGCGCGGCTTCGGAGATCTTCATCGACTGCAGCTGCGCGCTGAGCGCGAGCAGCCACGCCCAGCCATACGGCCGCTCGAAACCGCGGTTGTGCGGCAGGTCCAGATACGCGAGTTCGCCGGCGACGTTCGCCTCGTTGAAATGCTCGTCGACCACCGCGACGATGCGCGCGGCCTCGGGCAGATCGGGGAAGCGTTCGAGCAGATGCAGAATCAACCAGTACCCGTGCACGCACGAATGCCAGTCGTAGCTGCCGTAGAAGATCGGATGCAGGGCGCGCGGACCCTGTACGTCCTGCGGCCCTGCGAGCGAGTGCGTGAGCTTGTTCGGGTATTCGCGCGTGAGGTGGGCGAGCGCGACATTGGCGAATCTGGATGCGAATTCGCGGGTGAGCTGGGTGGTCATCGACGGCTCCTCAGAAGCGGAATACGAACAAGTACAACAGTATGGTGTTGACGATCGGCAATAGTAAAGCTGTCGGCCATTGCGCGTTGATCACGCCGTTCTGCTCCTTCAGTTCGAGCAGCGCGGCGGGGATGATGTTGAAGTTCGCCGCCATCGGCGTGATCAGCGTGCCGGAAGCGCTCAACCCGTGGTGATTCCCTCCGACGTCAACTGCCGCAACTGCTCCAGCAGCTTGACCGCCGGACTCGGCAGGATGCCTTGGCGCCGCCGGAACGCGGTCAACGTGCGCCGCCCGACCACGCCCGGCACGCCGAGCGTATCGAACACGCCGGCCTTGCTTTCGGTCACGTACATCGTCGACGCCATCCAGCTCAGAAAGCCCGAACGCGCGACCAGACTCTTCAGCGCCGTAACCGAGCGCGTTTCGACGACGACATTCGGCAGTCCCAGCCCGCGCTCGGCGAACACGCTCTGCATGTGCTCGAACGGCCCGGTGCCGCGCGGCGGAATCGCCCAGCGCTCGCCCAGCGTGTCGGCCAGCGTGAGGTCGGGCTTACCGCGCAGCGGATGATCGAGCGCGGCGACCACGTAGCTCTCGTCTTCCCAGCGGCAATCGGCGATCGCGGTGATTTCGTCGGTATCGGGTACGGCCATGCTGAGCGCGAGATCGATCTGACGTTTGACGAGCGCATCGGCGAGCCGGTCCCACACGCCCTCGATGATCTCCACGCGCAGGTTCGGCCACTTCGTCAACACGCCGCTGACCGCGAGTGGCAACAACAGACTCGCGATGCTGCCCACCGCGCCGACGCGGATCGTGCCGCGCGCGAGGCCGCGCATCGCGTCGATCTCCTCGCGTGCCTGTTCGGCTTCGCGCTGCAGCAGGATTGCGTGCGGCAGCAGCGCCTCGCCGACCGCGGTCAGGTGCATGCCGCGCGAGTGCCGCTCGAACAGCGGCGCGCCGACCTGTTCCTCGAGACGACGGATGGTCCGGCTCAGCGCCGGCTGTGTGATGTGCAGCGCTTCGGCGGCGCGTCCGAGGCTGCCGCTCTCGACGATCACCGCGAATGCCTGCAGTTGTTGAAGGTTGTAAGTCATGCCAAAAGGTAATGCCTTTTAGCGAATTAGGCAATTTTCGGTTACCCCGGCGGCCGTGATAATGGCCTTTCGATTTTTCGCCCTCACCGCACAGGAGGCCTCGCATGACAGGCAGCGCGCCGCAGCACAAGCCGGCACACACAAAAGAGCAGGGCACCCAATGGAGCGTCCGAGACGCAGTCATCGAGTTCGCGCGCCGCGTCGGCATGACGTCGATCTTCGCGAACCCAGGCTCGACCGAACTGCCGATGTTCCGCGATTTCCCCGCGGATTTCCGCTACGTGCTCGGTCTTCAGGAAGCGGTCGTGGTCGGCATGGCCGACGGCTACGCGCAGGCCACCGGCAACGCGGCGCTCGTGAACCTGCATTCGGCGGCGGGCGTCGGCAACGCGATGGGCAATATCTTCACCGCGTTTCGCAACCGCACGCCGCTCGTCGTCACCGCGGGTCAGCAGGCCCGCTCGATCCTGCCGTTCGACCCGTTCCTTGCCGCGACCCAGGCGACCGAATTGCCGAAGCCCTACGTGAAATGGAGCATCGAGCCGGCCCGCGCGCAGGACGTGCCGCTCGCGATCGCGCGTGCGTACGCGATCGCGATGCAGGAGCCGCGCGGCCCGGTGTTCGTGTCGATTCCCGCCGACGACTGGGATCAGCCGGCCGAACGGGTGGCCGAGCGCGAAGTCGCGCACGTCATGCGTCCCGATCCGGCGCTGCTGGAGCGCATCGGCGCCGTGCTCGATGCGTGCGAGCGGCCTGCATTCGTGGTCGGCGGCGCGGTCGATCGCGCGGATGCGGCGGCGGAAGTCGTCCGGCTCGCGGAGCGGCATGCCGCGCGCGTCTACGTCGCGCCGATGACCGGGCGTTGCAGCTTCCCCGAAACGCATCGGCTGTTCGCGGGCTTTTTGCCGGCGATGCGCGAGCGCATCGTCGAGATGCTCGGCGCGCATGACGCGATCTTCGTGATCGGCGCGCCCGCGTTCACGTATCACGTCGAAGGCAGCGGTCCGCATGTGCCGCCGGGCGCGCGGCTATGCCAGTTGATCGACGATCCGGGCGTCGCGGCATGGACGCCGCAGGGCATCGCCGCGGTCGGCAATATGCGGCTCGGCGTGCAGGACCTGCTCGCGCGCGCCGCGCCCAAAGCGCGCGAGTTGCCCCCGCCGCGCGCGGTGGCGCCGCGTGCGCTGCCGCCCGCGCAAGGCGAGCGGATGTCGGTCGCATTCGCGTTGCAGACACTCGCGGAAGTGCGCGATCCAGAATGCGTCGTCGTCGAGGAAGCGCCGAGCTCGCGGCCTGTCATGCAGACCTATCTGCCGATCGCGCGTGCCGGCACGTTCCTGACGATGGACAGCGGCGGCCTCGGCTACGGCATGCCGGCGGCGGTCGGCGTCGCGCTGGCGAGGCCGGGAGAGCGCGTGATCGCGCTGATCGGTGACGGTTCGAGCATGTACTCGATTCAGGCGATCTGGAGCGCGGTGCAGATGCGGTTGCCGATCACCTTCGTGATTCTGAACAACACGCGCTACGCGGCGTTGCAGGATTTCGCGCCGGTGTTCGGCTTCGCGCCGAACGAGACCGTGCAGGGCACGGACCTGCCGGGGCTCGACTTCGTGACGATCGCGGCGGGCATGGGTTGCCCCGGCGTGCGCGTCAGCGAGGCGGCTGAGCTTGCCGGCGTGTTGCGTCGCGCGTTGAACGCAGTTGACGTGAAAAGCGGTCCCACGCTCGTCGAAGCCATCGTCGCTTAACGGCGCTTCCCGTTCACGAACAAGGAGACAAACACATGACGAAAACCGTATCGATGCTGATTGGCGGCGAACAGGTCCAGGCACGCAACGGCGCGACGTTCGAGCGCCGCAATCCGCTCGACGGCGAAGTCGCGACGCGCGCACCGGCCGCGACCGTCGAAGATGCCGTCGCCGCCGTCGATGCCGCAGCGGCCGCCTTTCCGGTGTGGTCCGCGCTCGGACCCGGCGAGCGCCGCGCGTTGCTGACGAAGGCCGCGCACGCGCTCGAAGCGAAGGCCGACGCGTTCGCCGCCGCCATGGCGGCCGAAACCGGCGCGTCGGGCATCTGGGCCGGCTTCAACGTGCATCTCGCGGCGGCCGGGCTGATAGAAGCGGCCGCGCTGACCACGCAGATCGCCGGCGAACTGATTCCGTCTGACGTGCCCGGCAGTCTCGCGATGGGCGTGCGCCAGCCCGCGGGCGTCGTGCTCGGCATCGCGCCGTGGAATGCGCCGGTGATTCTGGCGGTGCGCGCGATCGCGTTGCCGCTCGCATGCGGCAACACGGTCGTGCTGAAGGGCTCGGAGATCTGCCCCGCCACGCACGGCCTGATCGTCGAGGCGATGCAGCAGGCGGGTCTGCCGCGCGGCACCGTGAACTTCGTGACCAATGCGCCGGCCGACGCCGCGCGCATCGTCGACGCGATGATCGAACACCCGGCCGTGCGCCGCGTGAACTTCACCGGCTCGACGCGCGTGGGCCGCCGGATCGCCGAAACGTGCGCGCGCAATCTGAAGCCCTCGGTGCTCGAACTCGGCGGCAAGGCACCGCTCGTCGTGCTCGACGACGCCGATATCGGCGCCGCCGTCGATGCGGCTGTGTTCGGCGCGTTCGCGAATTCCGGGCAGATCTGCATGTCGACCGAGCGGATCATCGTCGACGACAGCATCGCCGATGCGTTCGTCGAACGGCTCGCCGCGCGTGCGCGCGCGTTGCCGCTCGGCGATCCGCGCAAGGGGCCGGTCGTGCTCGGCTCGGTGGTCGACATGAGCACCGTCGAGCGCTGCAATGCGCTGATCGACGACGCGCTCGCCAAGGGCGCGACGCTCGTGTGCGGCGGCAAGAGCGAGACCACCTTGATGCCCGCGACGCTGCTCGATCGAGTGACGGCGAACATGCGCATCTATCACGACGAATCGTTTGGGCCGGTCAAGCCGATCGTGCGCGTGCGCGGCGAAGAAGCCGCGATAGCGTGCGCGAACGACAACGAGTACGGCCTGTCGGCGGCGGTGTTCAGCCGCGACGCGGCGCGCGCGCTGAACGTCGCGAAGCGCATCGAGTCGGGCATTTGTCACGTGAACGGTCCGACCGTGCACGACGAAGCGCAGATGCCGTTCGGCGGCGTGAAGGCGAGTGGCTTCGGCCGCTTCGGCGGCAAGGCGGGGATCGCGGAGTTCACCGATCTGCGCTGGGTCACGCTGCAAACGACCCCGCGTCACTATCCGTTCTAACTGCCGACAACAAAAAAATCGAACAACGCGCGTGCAGCGCAAACAACGGAGACCTGTCGATGAATTACGTTCCTCCGGCTTCGGCCGCGCCCTCGACCTCGACCGCGCGCGACAACGTGGCGCTCGCGGGCATCGCGCGCGGCGGCAACACGGTCGACATCGGTCATGCGCTCGACGACGGCCCCTACACGCTGCTGCAGAAAATCGCGGTGGTGCTGGCGGCGCTGTCGATCGTCGTCGACGGTTTCGACAGCCAGCTGATCGGCTTCGCGATTCCGATGCTGATCAAGGAGTGGGGCATCACGCGCAATGCGTTTGCGCCGGTGGTCGCGTCGGGGCTGATCGGCATGGGCATCGGCAGTGCGTTCGCGGGGCTGTTCGCCGATCGCTTCGGCCGCCGCTGGGCCGTGATCGGCAGCGTGTTCGTGTTCGGCCTCGCGACCTGCGCGATCAGTCTCGCGCCGAACGTCGCGGCCATTGCGACGCTGCGCTTTATCGCGGGGCTCGGCATCGGCGGCGCGTTGCCGACGTCGACGACGCTGACCGCCGAATTCACGCCCGCGCGCTTTCGTACCTTCGCGGTGACGGCGACCATTCTGTGCGTGCCGCTCGGTGGCATGGTCGCGGGATTGTTCGCCGGGCAGGTGCTGCCGGTTTATGGCTGGCGCGGTCTGTTCGTCGCGGGTGGGGTGCTGCCGCTCGTGCTCGGCATCGTCCTCGTCGCCGCGCTGCCGGAATCGCCGCGTTTTATGGCGCGCCGTCCGCATCGCTGGCCCGAACTCGCGAAGCTGCTGCGGCGCATGGGGCGGGACGTGCCCGCCGATGCGAGCTATACCGACGTACGCGAACAAAGCGCTGAGAAACACGTTGGCTTCACTGCGCTGTTCCGCGATGGCCGTTCGCGCGACACCGTCGCAATCTGGGGCGCGTTCTTCATGTGCCTGCTCGCTGTGTACGCGGCATTCAGCTGGCTGCCGTCGATGCTGACGAGCGAGGGTTTGAGCGTGTCGCTCGCGGGCTATGGCCTGAGCGCATACAACCTCGGCGGCGTAATCGGCGCGGTGCTGTGCGCGCTGGCGATCGGGCGCTACGGCTCGCGCTGGCCGTTGCTGCTGTGCTGCGCGGGCGGCGTCGCGAGCGCATGGATGCTGCTCGGTGTCAGCGCGACGCGGCATACGGCGCTGATGATCGTCGGTCTCGGCTTGCACGGGCTGTTCGTCAATGCGGTGCAATCGACGATGTACGCGCTGTGCGCCTACGTCTACCCGACCAGTGTGCGTGCAACGGGCACTGCGTCGGCACTCGCATTCGGCCGCGTCGGCGCGATTCTGAGCGCGTTCGCGGGCGCCGCGGTGATCACGGCCGGCGGCGCATCGGGCTATCTGCTGATGCTCGGTATCGCGATGGTCATCGTGCTGATCGCGCTGGCGGTGGTGCAGCGGCATATTCCACGGCGAGGCGCCGCGACCGCGCGCTGACCGATGCGAAGGTCCGTCGCGATGCCCCGGCGTGCGTAGCGACGCTATCAACCTCGTTGAATATAAACAGGCAACGCCACCGCATTCGCGGCCGGATCGCCGGCCGCGTTGGTCGGCAAATATTGCGTCTGAAACGCGGTAAAAATCGCGGCGAATCCGTCGGCGCGCTGCACGATCACCGCGCCGTCCTGGAAGGCGCCGTTTTCGTTGTAATGCGGGCCGCGCGGATTGCCCTGATTCATGTGGGTTTCGTGAAGACCGTCCTTCTTCGGCAGAAACAGAAAGCCGAACCCATAGACGACGATACCTGCGGTCGTCGGTGTCCAAAAATCGCGGTTATGCAGCTGACCGCTGCCGTTGTCGTAAGGCAGGCTTTGCGACGGCTTGCTTTCGTCGATGCTCAGGATTTCGTCGATGATGTCGTTGACGTCGGCGCGATTGCCGTTTTGATCCTCGTAGGGGACCGGCCGCATGCGGTGAATGTCGAGCAGGCTGCTGTCCTGGAAGTAATCGAGCCGCGGAAAGCCGCTGGTGTAGAGGCCGAGGTTCAGGGCCTGCAGTTTCGCGGTGAGTGGATCGGCGAAGTTCAGATCTGCATAGAAGTACACGTCGTCGTTACCGCTTGCGCCCGGTTGCGTCGATGCCGAATTGACGACGATATTGAATGGCGTGTTGTCGTTGCCAGTCACCGTAATCACATAGTGCGGACTGCCCACGTACGAATCCTTGAAAGGCGCCGCGCGCAGCAGTTTTCCCTTGAACATGCAGTATTCGTTCATGACTGAATGACCTTGTCGAAGTTGACGAACGGAAAGCGACTCGCACCCACGCATAAGGTGCCAATCGTCGATAAACAGGATCGTGCGGACCGCGCGGCGAACGGCAAACAGATCAACGAGCCGTTTCGAACCCGGCTGCCCACCGAGCCCATTTGACCAGCACTTCGGTCACATCGTCGGGTCGCTCCATCGTGCACATGTGACCGCTTCGTTCGATCACGCGAAGCTTCGAGCCGCGAATCTGCGCGTGCATCTCCTCATGACGCGCCAGCGGACTCCATTTATCATCGCGTCCACACACGATCATCGTCGGGCACGCGATGTCGTGAAGCAGCGCCGTCGCATCGGGACGATCGAGCAACGCACGGATCTGCGCCGCGAATTTATCTGGCGTGCTTCGCTCGATCATGTCGAGCACCGCCTCGTAGACGGCGGAATCGTGGCGGTCAGCGTTGACCATGCCGGGCGCCCACTCATTGCCCATCGCGCGCATGCCTTTCGCGCGCGCGAGTTCGAGCAGCCTCAGCCGCTGCGCGCGCTCGTTTTCGCCGGCCTCGCCGGCAGCGCGCGGAGCGCAACCGGTGTCGAGCAATGCGAGACTGGCGACGCGTTCCGGTGCGCGCCGGAACACTTCGAGCGCGACCCGTCCTCCCATCGAATGACCCGCGACCAGCAGGCGGTCTCCCGAAACCGACTCGAGCACGAACTCGGCCATCGCGCCGAGCGAGTCGCGCATGCCGTAGTCGGGCACGAAGCAGTCGCCGATCGCGCCAAGCGCGCCGCGCTGATCGGCCCACACTGCGTCGTCGCAAAGCAGTCCAGGGAGCAAAACGATTTGGTGGGTCATGGGTGGGTCCTGTGATGCGTTGAACGGATAAAAGAAATCACACTCGATACGACGCCATCGTCGAGTGGTCATTCATCCGCCTTACCATAGCATGCCCATCTGCCGCGCGGTCGCATCGATCGCCGCTTTTGCCTTCGAGACGATTTCGTCGATTTCCGGCCGGCTGATCACGAGAGGCGGCGACAGCAACATCCGGTCGCCGCTCGCGCGCATGATCAGATTGCCGTTGAAGCAGAAGTCGCGGCACAGCGCACCGACATCGCCGCCATTCGCAAAGCGCTTGCGCTCGAGCGGCACCTCGGCGAGTTGCACCCCCGCCACGAGGCCCACGCCGCTGATCTCGCCAACGATAGGATGAGCGGCGAACGTCTCACGCAGTCTCTTCTGAAAGTACGGACCGGTATCCGCTTTGACGCGCTCGACGATCTTCTCGTCGCGCAGCAGTTTCAGATTGGCAAGCGCGACGGCCGCCGCGACCGGATGCCCGGAGTAGGTGAGGCCATGATTGAAGTCGCCGTTGTCGATCAGTGCGCGGGCGATGCGATCATGCAGGCCCACCGCTCCCATCGGCACGTAACCGCTCGTTAGTCCCTTCGCGAGCGTGATCAGGTCCGGCTCGAAGCCGAAGTGCTGATGCGCGAACCATTCGCCGGTTCGGCCGAAGCCGCCGATCACTTCGTCCGCTACGAGCAGCACGTCGTACTTCCGGCAAATGCGCTTGACTTCCGGCCAATAAGTGTCGGCCGGAAAGATCACGCCACCCGCTCCCTGGAAAGGCTCACCGATAAATGCGGCGACATTGTCCGCTCCGAGTTCGAGAATCTTCGCTTCGAGCTGACGCGCGCGAGCCAGCGCGAATTCTTCCGGCGTCTGATCGCTTGCTGCTTCGCCGAAGAAATAGGGCTGATCGATATGCACGATGTTCTCGACTTTCGACGGCATCTGTTCATGCATGTAAGCCATGCCGCCGAGCGTACCGCCCGCGATCGTCGACCCGTGATAAGCGTTCTTGCGCGCGATGACGAACTTCTTCGCTGGCTGGCGTTGCGTCGCCCAGTATTGATGGACGATGCGCAGCACGGTGTCGTTGCCTTCCGAGCCGCTGTTGCAGTAAAAGAAGTGATTGAATGGCGCCGGCGTTAGCTCGGCGAGCAGGGCCGACAGTTCGATCACCGGCGGATGGGTCGTCTTGAAGAACGTGTTGTAGTACGGCAGTTCCTGCATCTGCCGGAAGGCGGCGTCGGCGAGTTCATGGCGTCCGTAGCCGACGTTCACGCACCACAGTCCGGCCATGCCGTCGATGATCTTGTTGCCGTCCGAATCCCACAGGTACACCCCTTGCGCCTTGACGATCACGCGAGAACCCGCGCGGTTGAGCGAGCCCATATCCGAGAACGGATGGATGTGATGCGCGGCATCCAGTGCGCGGTATTCGGCGGTGCTTCGCCATGTGGCTTGCGAGGTCGGCGCGTCTATCGTGCCGCCACGTTCGGGCGTTCCCTTCTCCGCATACATCAAGTCTTCGGTCTTATAGCTCATACTGCCTCCGTCTTTCCAAAGTTCTGATTGACCGATTGGCCCGCGGCACTCACACGTGCAGCAGCAAATGCCTGCGTTCCCACGAACTGATCACGCGGAAAAACGCTTCGTATTCGGTCTCTTTCAACGCGAGATACGCGCGGACGAACGGCTCGCCGAGTACTTCGGCAATCGGCTCGCATGCACTCATCAACGTCAGGCCTTCTTCGAGATTGCGCGGTAATTGGTAGGGCAATGCGTAGCCGTCGCTCGCCAGCGGTTCGGTTGCGGCGAGCCGCTGCGTGATGCCCAGATAACCCGCGGCCAAGGTCGCGGCAATCGCCAGATACGGATTGCAATCGACACCCGGAATCCGGTTCTCGATGCGGCGCGCGACCGGCGTCGAATGCGGAATCCGGAAACCGACCGTGCGATTGTCGTAACCCCACGCGACGTTGATCGGTGCGGCCATGAAACGCGACAGACGCCGGTACGAATTGATGTACGGCGCGAAGATCGGCATCAGCGCCGGCGTGTATTTCTGCAAGCCGGCGATATAGCCGGTGAAAAGCGACGTCGGTTCGCCGTCGGCGGCGGTGAACAGGTTGCGGCCGGTTTCCATATCGACGAGGCTCTGATGCATGTGCATCGCCGAGCCCGGTTCGCCTTCCATCGGCTTGGCCATGAAGGTCGCGTACATCTTGTGGCGCAACGCCGCTTCGCGCACGGTGCGCTTGAATAGAAACACGCTGTCCGCGAGTTTGAGCGGATCGCCATGCATGAAGTTGATTTCCATCTGCGCGGCGCCCACTTCGTGTATCAGCGTATCGACTTCTAGTTCCTGCACGTCGCAGTACTCGTAGATGTCTTCGAACAACGGATCGAACTCGTTGACCGCTTCGATCGAATACGCCTGGCGTCCGGTTTCCGCGCGACCCGTACGTCCGACCGGCGGTTGCAGCGGCAGGTCGGGGTCGCGGTTCATATCGACCAGATAGAACTCGAGTTCCGGCGCGATCACGGGTTTCCAGCCACGCGCGTTGTACAGATCGAGCACGCGGCGCAACACGCAGCGCGGCGAGATTTCGACCGGCGTGCCGTCGAAATGAACGCAATCATGAATCACCTGCGCGGTCGGATCGACTGCCCACGGAATCATCCGGATCGTGCTCGCGTCGGGTACGCACACCATGTCGGGATCGGTGACGCCGGTCAGCGAATCGCTTTGCGGATAGTCGCCGGTCACTGTCTGAATCATCACCGCCTGCGGTAGACGCATCGATTCGCCCGATTCGAACTTGCTGCGCGGAATGATCTTGCCGCGCGCGATGCCGGCCATATCCGGAATGATTGCTTCGATTTCGGTGACGTGATGCTTTTTCAGAAAATCGTCGATGTCATGCATGATTGTTCTCTCTGTTTTGATCCGCGACCGGAGACATGCGTGCAGGGTTTCGTGTGTTCATGCGCTGGCGACACGCGTCGCCGAAGGCGCGGAATATCGCGGCCGATAACGCATCGTCTGCATGTCTCCATTCCGGATGCCATTGCACACCGAGCGCGAATGTGCGGGCGTGGCTGACGCTGATGGCTTCGATCAGGCCGTCCGCGGCGAGGGCTTCGACGTCGAGGCCTACGCCGAGTCGTGCAATGCCCTGAGCGTGCAATGAATTCACCCGCGCTACGTGGGCGCCGCCCGCGAGGCGCTGTAGCACGCCGCCGCGCGTCAGCACGATCGAATGCGATATGGCGTATTGCAAGTCGAGCGAGTCGTCCTTGTTCTCGCGATGATCGTTCAGTCCACTGACCGAATGAACGCTTTGATGCAAGGTGCCGCCGAATGCCACGTTCATTTCCTGCAGGCCGCGGCAGATGGCGAGAACCGGTACGCCCGCCGCCACTGCCGCGCGGATCAGCGGCAACGTGGTTGCATCGCGCGCGGGGTCGTGCAATGTGTCGGGCTCGCTCGAAGCGCCGCCGTAACGGCACGGCTCGACGTTCGAATAGCTGCCGGTGAACAGCAAACCGTCGACGGCGGCGAGCACATCGTCGCTGCACTGACGTTCGCCGAAAGCCGGCACCAGCATCGCGAGCGCGCGCGAGCCCTCGACGATCGCGGCGATGTACTTTTCACCGGCCAGGTGCGATGGATGAGCGCCGAGCATCGTTCTATCGGCGGTGATTCCTACTATCGGTTGGTTTCGCATAACGAATAGGCGTGTCGATCCCACGCCGCACACGAGGTGAACGGCGTTAAATAGGGCGCGACGATATGAGAAACCGCGAAGGCGAGTCGACGCCAAAGCGAATCCGCGCAATAACGCGCAGCGCTAGTCAGATTAAAAGCGGTTCGATTGAATCCGTCGCGATGCGCGGCAATCAGTCAGCACCGCGCGGACGCAAGCAGACAGCTCGCGAAAACGCGTGCAAACGGATGAATCGAGCCGCGAAAAGAGACTAAAGAAGAGAGGCGCTACGGCAGCAGCGAAGCGACTTCGTCTGTGCGCACTGCGATGAACGCGCGTGCGGAGAGGACGTTGCGGCGTCGAACGGAACGACGCGACAGGACTGTGATGACGGACAGAAAGCGGCGAAACGCAAGGCTGCCGTTGCTGCCGTCGGCGCTGGCGCCGTCAGTGCAAGTACAACGCGCCTGACTGCGATTCCAATTCACCAAAGGGCCTCGGACTCTCACGATGACACTCGACTGGCGTAGTTGAGGGTATTGAACGGCCTGTTTCGAATCCACAGCGGATTTTGAATGAAGAAACAGGACACGGGTCGATCGAGAAGAAACGGTACTAAACGGTAATAGCTTAATTCGCAGCGCCGCGCACGCGATCTCCCAATAGCTAGGATATACGAGCTAAAAATGCCGTCAATTTATTTTTGTTTTTTGGCAAAACGGCATCGAGCGTGATGCCGTCTGCTTTGTCGACTGTTGGTTCACTCCGCGAGACGCGCGCGCACCGTGTATTCGCCTTCGTTGCCCTTGTCTTCGAGCATGTGCGCCATCGCCGTATTGAAATCGGGTGGCAGTGGCTCGACCGGATAGCCGCGCTTTTCCCACGCATCGAGTCCGCCCTTCAGCGCGCGCACATGGTGAATGTTCTTGCGATGCAATTGCCTGACGATGCGCTTCGCGGTCGCTTCGTTGGGACACACGCAATAGACGACGATCGGCCGCTTCAGATACTCCGGATGAATCGGATCGGGCGACTCGAGATCGAGCGGCCGTGCGCCGGCAATGCGATGCGATTCCTTTGCGCGCACGGTGTGCGGGCGCGCGTCGAGAATCAGCGGGGGTTCGTTCGACTTCATCATCGCGTCGAGCTGATCGGGCGAAATGCGTGCATGCGCGAGCCAGCGGCGAAACTGCAAACGGCGCAGCCAGCGATACAGCAGAGCCGCCGCGAAGATCACCGCGAACGTATCGAAGATCGTGCCGCCGTTGTGCCGCACGAACAGCATCAATTGGACGATCTCATCGTGCAAGGCGGCGCCGCCGATGATCCAGACGCTCGCCCACAGCGTCGCACCGACCATGTCCCACAACAAGAACACGCCGACGCCGATCGCGGTCGTGCCGAGCAGCGGCGCGGAAATCAGGCCGAGACCGGGCAGGAACTTCGCAACCGTCAGAATCGGCGCGCCATGGCGCTCATAGGTATTGCGCGCGACGCGCACCGTGGTGTCCAGCGACAGCGAGAAGCGCACGAGGTAATTGAGCAGACGGCGCCCATACGCGCGTCCGGTAAAAAACCATAGCGAGTCGGCGATCAGCGTCGCACTGACCGCCGCGCAGATCATGTTCAGGTACGAGGCTTCGCCCACCGCGGCCATCGTTCCAGCGAGAATCAGCATCGGCGCGGCCGGAATCGGCATGCCGAGCTGCGTGACGAGCACGCTCATGAAGACGGCCCACACGCCCGCAGACGGTGGAATAGCGACCGGGAAATGCCACACAACCGCGCTCCTGATAAGGCAAAGAAAGGGAAAAAGAAATCGTCCGGGCCGAGGCCCATACAAGCCTCTAGCGACGCGAAAGACGGATTTAAGCACAGGTGGCGAGTCGGCGTTATGAAAGTGCGCCGACGAAGTGGCGCGCGAGCGACGAATGGGCGCGGGGAAGGGCGAGACCCACCGCGCCATGCAGGCTGCATGCGCCGCGCGGCAAGTGGATCAACACGGACAGAGCAGCGGGATTCGCGTCGCTTCAGGCAAGGTGGTACGGAAAGAGGCCTGTCACCTTACGCATCTACAGACGGATCATAGGGCACCACGCGCTCATGCTCGTTCGCCTGATTGCGCGCGACGATCGCGCGCGCCGCGGCGTTCGCGTCGAGATTGAACGGCTGGTGCGGCACGCCCGGCGGAATGAACAAAAAGTCGCCCGGCTCGGTGATGACCGACTCGCGCAAGCCCGGGCCATAGCGCGTCTCGATTCTGCCTTCGAGCATATAGATCGCGGTTTCGTAGTCGGCGTGATAGTGCGGCTCCGCATGGCCGCCAGGCGGGACCACGACCATATACATCGACAGGCCGGTGGTGCCCGCGGTGCGCGCCGAAATGCCGACGAAATAAGGCAGCCGCTGCATCGTCGCCATTTCCCGTTCCGGGCGCACCTTGATCACAGTGGCCCGCGCGTCGTGCGTCACGTTTGACATGGTTGCTCCTTTCGTCGCCGCCGTGCGGGGCGGCTTCACGCATGCCGAACTGAAAGTCTAGACGATGCGGGCGGCGATATCGGACGTGATCGAGCCGACCGGGTGAAGCGCGGGCGACCGCGAAAACGCGTTGCTACAATGGTCGGCATATCCCAGACAAAGATCACGGAGACAGCGCATGGCCACGCTTCAGCCCATCAGCCGTTACCCGGTCCCCGAGCCGAGCGAGTGGCCCGAGGATATCAGCGCCCGCATTCTCGAAGTGCAGCAGAAGGCGGGTTTTGTGCCGAACGTGTTTCTGACGCTCGCGCATCGGCCCGACGAATTTCGCGCGTTCTTCGCTTATCACGATGCGTTGATGCTGAAAGAGGGCGGTCTCACGAAAGGCGAGCGCGAGATGATCGTGGTCGCGACGAGCGCGGTCAACGATTGTCTTTACTGCGTGGTCGCGCACGGCGCGCTTCTGCGCATCTACGAAAAAGCGCCGCTGCTCGCCGACCAGGTCGCGGTCAATCATCGCAAGGCCGACCTCACCGAGCGCCAGAAGGCGATGCTCGATTTCGCTCTGAAGGTGTGCCGCGCGTCGGGCACGGTCGACGAAGAAGACTTCCAGACGCTGCGCGGCCACGGCTTCACCGATGAAGACATCTGGGACATCGCGGCAATCACCGCGTTTTTCGGTCTATCGAACCGGATGGCGAACGTGATCTCGATGCGTCCGAACGACGAGTTCTATCTGATGGGGCGTGTGCCGAAAGCCGCGGCGGATGCGCCGAAGAAGTAAGCTGCATCAAGCCTGAGCGGGACGCGGTGAACGCCGCGCCGGCGTCGTCACCGCCGTGTCGTCGATCGGGAAATGCAGCAGTGCCGCGATCAATCCCGCCGCGACCGTCGCGACCCATATCAGCGAGTACGAGCCCGTCAGATCGAACACGAGGCCTCCGAGCCACGCGCCGAGAAACGAGCCGATCTGATGGCTCAGAAAGCATACGCCGAACAGGCTGCCCAGGTGTCGCGTGCCGAACACCTTGGCGACGAGCCCGCTCGTCAGCGGTACGGTACCGAGCCACGTCAGGCCCATCACGGCCGCGAAAATCACCACGGACACCGCGCTTTTCGGCAGCGCGAAGAATGCGGCGATCGTCGCGCTGCGAATCAGATAAAGCCAGCCGAGCACATGATGCTGGCGGAACCGGCCGCCGAGCCAACCGCAAGCCCAGCTGCCCGCCATGTTGAATAGACCGATCAGCGCCAGCGCGGTGGCGCCCAGCCCGATCGGCATATGACACAGCGTCAGATACGCGGGCAGATGAGTCGCGATGAACGCGAGCTGGAAGCCGCAGGTGAAGAAGCCGAGCGTCAGCAGGCGGTAGCCGCGATGGCGCGTCGCTTGTGACAGAACCTCGCGCAGCGAAGTCTCGGGTGCGTCGTCGATCCGGACCTGTCCTGTCGCATGGATCTGCGCGCGACGGTCGAGCACGATGCCGAGCGGCGCGATCAGCAGCATCACGAACGCGAGCACGAATAGCGAGGTCGCGATGCCCGCGTGCAGCCGGATGCCTTGCACGAGCGGCACCATCAGCACCTGTCCGGCGGAGCCGCCGGCGCTGACGAGGCCCATCGCGACGCTGCGCTTCTCCGGCGACGCCATGCGGCCGACCGCCGGCAACACCACGCCGAAGGTCGTGCAACTGACGCCGATGCCGACCAGCAGCCCCATGCCGATCACCAGCAGCGCGCCGCTCGGCGCGACCGCGGACAGCGCGAGGCCGGCCGCGAACGTCGAAGCGCCGAACGCGACCACCGGCGCCGAGCCATAGCGATCCGCGGCCGCGCCCGCGAACGGCTGCGCGAAGCCCCACACCAGGTTGTGCAGCGCGATCGCGAAGGCGATCAGCGTGACCGGCAGACCGCGGTCGAACGAGAACGGGCCGATGAACAGGCCGAAGGTCTGGCGAATGCCCATCGCGGCGCTCAGGATCAGCGCAGCGGCGACGATCACGACCGTCGTGGTGACGGTCGTCGCCGGAGCGAGGGCCGGCGTGGGTTGCTTGCTGTGGGTGGTCGACATGGCGGCTTCTCCTTGGCCACCATCGTCGCAGCCCGCCGCATGGCCGGCAAAGGAAAAGATTTCGACGACAGGTGAGCGTGGCTCACCTGTGCGCTGCCAGGTCGCCGTCCGCGGCCGCGTCGGCATGCGCGTCGAAGGCGGCCGCCTCGTCGACGAGCCAGCGCCGGAAATCGGCGAGCTCGGGCCGCCGGATCGCGCTGTCCGCGTTCTCCGTGCTGACCAGCCAGTAGGCGGTGGTGGATGCGATGGTGGGCGCGCAAGCCTCGACCAGCGCGCCGCTCGCCAGGTCGCCGTCGACCAGCGGCTTGCGGCCGAGCGCGACGCCGAGGCCCATGCTGGCTGCTTCGAAGGCGAGCTGGATCGTGTCGACGTGCAAGCCGCCCGTCGTGTCGATGCCGTCGGTGCCGGTTGCATCGAGCCACATCTGCCAGTCTTCACTCGCGGCGTTCACGTGAATCAGCGTCGCGCGTCGCAGGCTCGGGACGCCGCGCTCGTCGCGCAGTGTCGCCAGGTAAGCGGGGCTGCACACGGGCACGAAACGCTCGCCGAACAGTCGCGTCCATGCGGTGCCGGCGACCGGCGCGCGGCTCATGCGGATCGCGAAATCGAAGCCGTCGACCGGAAAACCGACCTGGCGACGCGATGTATCCACGCTCACGTTGATATTCGGCCAGCGCGCGCGAAAACTTCCGAGGCGCGGCAGCAGCCAGCGCGACGCGAAGGTCGGCGCGCAGCTGAGCGTGACCGACCGATCCGCGCGTTGATTGGGCAGACGCTGCGTGCCGATTGCGATCAGCGAAAACGCCTCGGAGACGTACGACAGATAATCCGCGCCAACCGCGGTCAACGAGATGCCGCGCGGCTCGCGCACGAACAGCTCGACGCCGAGCGCTTCCTCGAGGCCGACGATGCCATGACTGATTGCGCTCGGCGTGACGTTCAACTCGGCGGCGGCGAGCTTGAAACTTTGATGCCTGCCGGCCGCTTCGAAAAAACGGAGCGCGGGCAGGGGTGGCAGACGAAGCGGCATGTGCGTTCCCCAAGGCGGCCGCGTCGTGCGTGGCGCGCGTGCCGCGTGGTGTTGGCGAGTGTAGTGGGCGTGCTGTCTGGCGCAAGCATACCTTGCGGTGGCGCTCGCGAGTGCGTTGTCGAACCGTCGGCAAAACGCTGCGAAAAGGCTGCCGCTCAAAAATCATCGCAAGGCATGTCGATTTTCCGCGGTCTCATCCGTCGTCTCTTATAGGAAGGGCGGTAAAGCGCTGGTGGCCGCCCGTCTTCCGTCCGTTTTTCGCACGACTTCTCACAAGGAGATGGCTGATGAACGACGCAAACACTTCGATGCACACACTGAAACCGGCCCGCGAACTGGCCGACCTGCCTCAACGCTTTCCCGGCGAGAGCCCCGAATATCGACGCGCGCGCAACGCATTGCTCGCCGAGGAGATCGAGTTGCGCCGCCAGATCGAGCGCGTCGCCGCGCAGCGCCGCGCGCTGCCGGCGGGCGGTATCGTGCCGGAGGATTACCGTTTCGACGGCGAAGCGGGCCCGGCCACGCTATCGCAGATGTTCGGCGCGCACGACACGCTCGTGACCTACAACTGGATGTTCGGACCGCAGCGCGAGCAGCCGTGCCCGATGTGCACGTCGCTGCTGAGCGCGTGGGACGGCGAAATGCCCGATATCCAGCAGCGCGTCGCGTTCGCGGTGATCGGCCGTTCGCCGATCGACAAGCTCGTCGCGTTCAAGCAGGAGCGCGGCTGGCGGCATCTGCGGCTCTATTCGTCGGGCGGCAACACGTTCAATCGCGATTACGCAGCCGAAGATCCCGCCGCCGACGACGTTCCCGCGCTCAACGTATTCACGCGCACGGGCGGTGTCGTGCGGCACTTCTGGGCCGAAGAGATGGGGCCATCGACGTCGGACCCCGGGCAGGACCCGCGCGGCGCGCCCGATTTGATGCCGCTATGGACGATCCTCGACATGACCCCCGGCGGCCGCGGCACCGACTGGTATCCGAAGCTGACGTACTGAGCGGCACTGCCGCGAAGCGATCGAGCGCTAGGAGTGCGTCTCCGCCGCGTGGCTCTGCGCGAGCGCGGTCCATAGAAACGTGCCGACCGCGCTTGCCCGCATCGGCAGGCTGAACAGATAGCCTTGCACCGCGCGCGCGCCGAGCGCCTTGACGACCTGGGCCTGCAACGGCGTTTCGAGTCCTTCCACCACGCATTCGAGCCCGAGGTTGCGGCACAGGTCGATCACGGATTTGATGATCTTCTTCGACGCGCTGTTGGTATCGACGTCGGAGACGAAGCTGCGGTCGATCTTGATCGCGTCGAATGGCAAGCGGTGCACGTAGCTGAGGCTCGAATAGCCGGTGCCGAAATCGTCGAGCGACATCCTGCAGCCGGCCTGCTTGAGCATCGTCATCGCGCTGTGCGCCTGCTCGAAATCGCGCGTCAACGCGGTTTCGGTGATTTCGAACGTCACGCGATGCGGCGACACGCCGCTTGCCGCGACGATGTCGATCAGGCGACGGGCGCGCGCCGACGTCGAGATATCGATCGCGGACAGGTTGAACGACAGATACAGATCGCCCGGCCAGTGTGCGACTTCGGCGAGCGCCTGGCGCAGCAGCACGTCGGTGATGCCGAGAATCAGCTCGGTACGCTCCGCGATCCGAATGAATTCCTCGGGCCTGACCATGCCGAGCCGCGCGTTGTGCCATCGCCCGAGCGCTTCGAGGCCGATCGGCCGGTGGGTGAGCAGATCGTAGATCGGCTGGAACTCCAGGAACAGTTCCGCTTCGAGGTCCGCGTGACGCAACTCCTGCGTGACGAGGCTTAGGCGCCGCATCTGCGTTTCGTGCTCGGTCGAGAAAATCACCGGCATGCCGCGGCGGTTTTCCTTGCCGACATAGAGCGCGGCGTCGGCGCGTTCGAACACCTGCGCGACCGTCGAGCCCGCTTCGGGAAATGCGGCCCAGCCGATCGTGCCGGACAGCTCCGCGACATTGTCGGCGACCTGATAAGGCTGACTGAGCGCGTCGCAGATCCGCTGTCCCAACTCGACCAGCGCTTCGTTCGACATCTTGTGGCGCACGAGCACGCCGAATTCATCGCCGCCCAGGCGCGCGAACATCAGGCCCGTTTCGCTGATCGACACGAGTCGCGTGCCGACTTCCTGCAGCACGAGGTCGCCGCTCGCGTGACCATATATGTCGTTGACCTGCTTGAAGCCGTCCAGATCGATGAGCCCGACGTTGAAGCCGCCGCCCGTTTCGAGCGCCTGCTCCAGGATCGCGCTCAGCGCCGCGAAATAGCTGCGCCGGTTCGGCAGGCCGGTCAGACTGTCGATGTTGGCGAGCCGGTAGTTGTCGTCGCTGAGCCGTTGGGTGTTTTGATGGCTTGCCTGTAGTTCGCGTTGCGCTCGCACGGCGTCCGCAAACGTGCGGCAGTAAAGCTGGATGACCACCGCGAGCGCGACGCCGACCAGCGTCATATCGACGGCCATCGCGAAGAACACGGGCGAGCCGCTGGACACGAGGAACCCGGAGAAACTCAGGAGGACGATGCAAAGCAGCAGAAGCGCGGCCTTGCGCAGGTGGATCAGGCAGAACATGCTGCCGACCAGCGTCGTCGCCATGTAGAACGCGACCTGCGCCTGCTGATACGCACCGCCGTACGGGAACAACAGCAGCGACCAGCCGCTGAACGCGACGCCGAATAGGCCGACGATCCACGTCACGCCGCGCAATTCGCGGACCACCTGGGCGTCCGTCATCGGCCGGTTGCGTTTGCGCCACCAGCGCACGCAGCGAAGTACACACAGCGCGGCGAGCGCGCCGGGCATATATATCGACAGCCAGGCCGGCGCGCTGTCCAGATGCGTCGCCGCGACCGCCGCCGTGTTGACGAGCAGGATGAAGTAGAGAAGCGGTACCTGGCGGCTGAACGCGTGCAACCGTGCACGCGTCAGCGCACGGTCACCATCGGCGACCGACAGTACCTTCTTCAATCTTGCGAGCCAAACCATCACCGTCCTTTTAACGTTTGCGCGCTAAACGCAGCTGTTTATATCGGCGCAAAGCTGGTTAACTTGAGCGTTTTGAGGGGTAAAGGCGCATCGCAGCGGAGGGGCTGTGACCCGACTGCATGCTTACGAATCGTCGCGCGGTAAGTACTACCTGGCGGCGCCGGAGGCAGACGTTTGTGCTGGATGCCGGTGGCGAGCCTCTCGATGAAAGCTCGCTATGGCAAATGCTCAAGGTTGGGGCACGACAGCACCCGCTGCGGCTGCATGGGAGTGCCGGGCTGGCCGGCTGGTGCGGGCGTGCCCCGTGGCGCTGACGAGACGAGCCGGACCTCGTCGGCTCCCGCATTCGCGAGCACGTATTTTTCCGGGCTGTCGTCCGGCTGCCAGTACGCGCGCAACACGTCGCCGTCGCTGAACACGAGCAGCTTGCCGTGCACCGTTTTTGCGCCGCCGACGAAGTCGACCGGTTCGCCATCGCGGAGCGAAAAGCCCTGCGCGGCACTGGAATTGGTTGCGCCGACGAGGGTCGCGCACGCGTTGTCGCCGGCCGCGGCAGCCGCCGATGACATCACGGTAAGCAGCGCGCATGTTGCAAAGTGGCGAATTCTCACTTTTTTATGTCTTGCCGAAAGTTTTCTTGTGACGTGTATTGCAAATAGCGCGCCCGCGCTTCGCGAAAAGGGCTATCGTCATCGGGGAGGCCGCGCGGGCTCGCGTAACGCGACCTAAAGTACTGAAATTGCAACGGATTGTGATGCGCGGCGAACGCTAATAACTCGACGCGCGCGCATAAGCCCGCGATTCTTATGGCAGTTTGCGACGGAAAATCGTCAAACCGGCGCTCCGGCCTTGATACAAGCCTTACACCAAGGGTTTGCGCGAAGGTGCGCCTATGCGTTAGTGTGTCGGTCCCGGCGCCTTAGAGTGGCGCCGGTTCCATGATTACCATACGGGAAGTGCTATGAACAAACAGGAACTGATTGATGCAGTCGCCGCAGCGACGGGCGAAAGCAAAGCGGCAACCGGCCAGACCATCGACGCGATCGTCGAGGCAGTGACCAAGGCCGTGGTGAGCGGCGATACGGTGCAACTGGTCGGTTTCGGTTCGTTCTCGACCGGCGCGCGCGCGGCACGCGTGGGCCGCAATCCGTCGACGGGCGAAGAAATCCAGATCGCCGCGGCCAAGACGGTGAAGTTCACCGCGGGCAAGGCGTTCAAGGAAGCCGTCAACGCGTCGTAAGCAACGCGCATCACGCCGGAGCATTCGCGGTGCGCTTTGCAGCTTCCTGTGAGGCGCACGCGTGAATGATGCGATAGGCGTGAGGATCACGCGCTGCCCAACCCGCCTGGCGGTTTGCCCGGCAACTGGCGCGGCGCGTGTGCCTGGCATCTTGGGGCCTGGCGTTCTCGTCCTCGATCGGGCTTGATCGGGTCGCGAGTGGAGTCGTCGCCGAACCGCGGTCGCGCGGTCCGTGCGTTGTGCTGTCAGCCGGCGCGACGCTTGCGGGTTGCCTCGGCGAGCGTGGTGAGCACCGGTTCGGTCTGCGCCCAGCTCACGCAGGCATCCGTGATCGACACGCCGTAACGCAACGGCACACCGGCCTTCAGATCCTGACGGCCTTCTTCCAGATGACTTTCGAGCATCACACCGATGATGCGGCCTTCGCGCGCCGACAGTTGCCGCGCGATATCGTCCGCGACCTCGATCTGCCGCAGGTGCGACTTGTTCGAGTTCGCATGCGAGCAGTCGATCATCACCTGTTCGCGCAGACCCGCTGAACGCAGCGCTTCACAGGTTGCCTGCACCGACGCGCTGTCGTAGTTCGGTCCTTTCTTGCCGCCGCGCAGGATCACGTGCGCGTCGTCGTTGCCGCGCGTTTCGAAGATCGCGGCCATGCCCATTTTCGTCATGCCCATGAACGCGTGGCTCGCACGCGCCGCGACGATCGCGTCAGCGGCGATCTGCACGCCGCCGTCGGTGCCGTTCTTGAAACCGATCGGGCAGCTCAGTCCCGACGCGAGCTGACGATGACTCTGACTCTCGGTCGTGCGAGCGCCGATCGCACCCCACGCGATCAGATCGGCGATGTATTGCGGGCTCAGCAGATCGAGGAATTCGGTTGCGGTGGCAAGCCCCAGACCGTTGATGTCGAGCAGCAACTGCCGCGCGCGACGCAGCCCTTCGTTGATGCGAAAGCTGCCATCCAGACGCGGATCGTTGATATAGCCTTTCCAGCCCACCGTCGTGCGCGGCTTCTCGAAGTACACGCGCATCACGATCAGCAGATCGTCGCGGTAGTGATCGGCGGCGGCCTTCAGCTTGCGCGCGTATTCGATTGCCTGGTCGTGGTCATGTATCGAACAGGGGCCGACGATCAGCACGAGCCGGTCATCGCGGCCGTGCAGAATGTCGGCGATTTCGACGCGGGTCTTCTCGACCAGCGTCTGCACCGCGGGCGGCACCGGCAGTTCGTCCTGCAGCAGCGCCGGCGAAATCAGCGGCCGGACCGCGCCGATGCGCACGTCGTCGATGCGCGTGGTGTCCTGGGTGGCGTCGGCCGAGCCGACTTCCTGATCGTGCAGGGGATTGTCGAGGGCGCTCAAGATGTTCTCCGCAATCGGTTGATGAGGCGGTCTTGCCGCCTGACTATGCGAGCGCCGCCGCGACGAAGGCGCGCGGGCGCTGCGTGGATTTGACGTGGACCGTGCGGGTCTGCTGGCTGCGTGCCTCGGGCGAGGTTCGACGCAAGGTCATGCGTCGGAATTGACGCGACGCCGACGCGACCGCGCACGGATGCGCTGGCGCGATTATGACACTCGCGCCGGTTTGGCGGCTGGCGGATTCAGAGCTTCTTGATCAACGCCATCGCGGCGGCCGGGTTGCGCTCCTTGAAGCCGCTGATCACATACAGATAGACGTCACGCGGGACGGCTTTCGCGGGAGGCTCGGCGCAGGTTTGCAGATCGTCGGGCGTGGTACCCGCGGCGAGCTGGCGCGCGCGTTCGGCCCATGCGTCGAGTTCTTTCGTCGAATAGCCTTTGGCTTGCTTGTCGCTCGTGCCCATGATGCGCGCGTAGACGAACGGCGCGGTGATGTCGGCGATCTGCGGATACTCGCTGTCGGCCGCGAGCACGACCGCGACCTTGTACTTGCGCGCGAGCGCGATGAACTCCGGCGTCCTGAACGAATCATGACGAACCTCGACCGCATGCCGCAGCTTCTGTCCTTCGATGCTCGCCGGCAGCAGCTTCAGAAAGGACTCGAAATCGTCGGCGTCGAATTTCTTGGTCGGCGCGAACTGCCAGTTGACCGGTCCGAGCTTCTGTTTGAGCAACAGCACGCCGCTTGCGAAGAAGCGCTCGATCGTGTCGCCGGCATCGGCCAACACCTTGCGGTTGGTCGCGTAACGCGGCGCCTTCAGGGAGAAGACGAAATCGTCGGGGGTTTCCTGAAACCACTTTTCGTAGCTGGCCGGTTTCTGCGAACCATAGAACGTGCCGTTGATTTCGATCGACGTCAGATGCCGGCTCGCATATTCGAGTTCGCGGCTCTGCGTGAGGTCTTCCGGATAAAACGGCCCGCGCCATGGCGCGTAGGTCCAGCCGCCGATGCCGATGCGAATGCGTGCGGCGGACGCGGACTTCGACGGCGCTTCGGTTGATTTTTTCGTTGGCGCTTTCTGTGCGGCTTGCGGCTTGTCACCGCGTTCTTCGTCAGGCTTGTCGCTTCGCTTGCTGCTTTCCTTCGCGCTTTTCGCTGCGGGCACTTGGGCTCTCCTTCGGGCTGCGGCGGGAAAGCTCGTAGATTAGCCGCTTTTCTCGCGGCGCGCGGCGCTGGCTTCGTCGAAACGACGGCTCGCTGCGGCCACTTCCACGCGAAAACGCTGCAACGCGCCAAGCGCGAGGTCAGGGGGCGTCAGCGCGGCCCACAGCACGTCGATCAATTGATCGGCGGTGGCCTCGATATCGATTTGCCGGTTCGCGAGCGTCGCGTCCCACAGCACGTGTTCCATCGGGCCGAACACCATCGAGCGCAACAGTCGCAGCGGCATGTCGACGCGAATCTCGCCGCTTTGCTGGCCTTGCGCGAGCACGCGCATCAACGGCGCGGTGTAGCGGCGTTGCAGTTCGGTCAGCGCTTCGCTCAGTTCGTGATGCCGCGCGCGACCTTCGGACAGCACGAGTGCGCATAGGTCGGTGCCGTTCACGAGCATCAGCCGCAGATGCATGCGCACGATGAACGCGAACTGCTGGCGCACGTCGCCGTCGCGTGGCAGGCCCGCTTCGATCGCGTCGATGATCTCGTCGTACCAATCGCCGATAACCCGGGCGCACAACTCGCGCTTGCCGCGAAAGTAGCTGAACACCGTCGCCTCGGAAATGCCGAGGCGCTGAGCGATTTCCGCGGTCGTTGCGCGTTCGTAGCCCTTTTCGGAAAACACGTCGCGCCCCGCCTGAAGGATCTCCTTCACGCGCTGCTGCGACTTGCGCCCGGCCGGCTGGCGACGCGAGACAGGTAATCCGGCCTTCTCGACAACCGTCATATGAGTCAGATTCAGATTTTCGATGCAGATTGAGGGGCAAACCGGCGTTAGAAGGCCGCGCATATGCCCGATAAGCGCGATCCTAGCACTGAATAGGCGTGCTGACGCGGTTTTCTAAATTTTCTGAGTAAAGCTCAAAAATACCTATTGACGCTTACGTCAATCTGGCGTGAAATGCGCCATGACATGTTTTCGCGTGCCGCTTCGCGTTCCGTCAGCGGCCGCCCACGAACTCAGGAGACACCGCAATGCCCAATCTGCCCGGTTTGCAGTTCCCGCTCGGCGAAGAGATCGAAATGCTGCGCGACAGCATTGCGTCGTTCGCCGCCAAAGAAATCGCGCCGCGCGCGGGAGAAATCGATCGCACCGATCAGTTTCCGATGGACCTGTGGCGCAAGTTCGGCGACCTCGGCGTGCTCGGCATGACGGTTTCCGAAGAGTACGGCGGCGCGGACATGGGCTACACCGCGCACATGGTCGCGATGGAGGAGATTTCGCGGGCGTCGGCATCGGTCGGCCTGTCGTACGGCGCGCATTCGAACTTGTGCGTGAACCAGATTCATCGCAACGGCACCGAAGCGCAGAAGCGCAAGTATCTGCCGAAGCTCGTGTCGGGCGAGCACGTCGGCGCGCTCGCGATGAGCGAGCCTAACGCGGGCTCGGACGTGGTCAGCATGAAGCTGCGCGCCGAGAAGAAGGGTGATCGCTACGTGCTGAACGGCACCAAGATGTGGATCACCAACGGCCCCGACTGCGACACGCTGGTCGTCTATGCGAAGACCGATCCCGAAGCGAATTCACGCGGCATTACCGCGTTCATCGTCGAGAAGGGCATGAAGGGTTTCTCGGTCGCGCAGAAGCTCGACAAGCTCGGCATGCGCGGCTCGCACACCGGCGAGCTGGTGTTCCAGGACGTCGAGGTGCCGGAGGAAAACATCCTTGGGACATTGAACGGCGGCGTCAAAGTGCTGATGAGCGGTCTCGACTACGAACGCGCGGTGCTCGCGGGCGGCCCGACCGGCATTATGGTCGCGGTAATGGACGCGGTGGTGCCGTATATCCACGACCGCAAGCAGTTCGGTCAGTCGATCGGCGAGTTCCAGCTGATCCAGGGCAAAGTCGCCGATCTGTACACGACGCTGCAGGCATGCCGCGCATATCTGTACGCGGTGGGCCGCCAACTCGACACGCTTGGCAACGACCACGTGCGCCAGGTCCGCAAGGACTGCGCGGGCGTGATCCTGTACACGGCGGAGAAGGCCACGTGGATGGCCGGCGAGGCGATCCAGATTCTCGGCGGCAATGGTTATATCAACGAGTATCCGGTCGGGCGTCTGTGGCGCGATGCGAAGCTCTATGAAATCGGCGCGGGCACGAGCGAGATTCGTCGCATGCTGATCGGCCGCGAGCTGTTTGCCGAAACGCTGTGATGCAAGGGCGCGTGAGCCCTAACAACAGACGGCACTCTGGAGAAGCCACGTCATGCCGATCATCGAATCAAAACTGAACCCACGCTCGGACGACTTCCGCGCAAACGCGGCGGCGCTCGAAGCGCTAGTCGCCGATCTGCGCGCGAAGATCGAGCAGCTCGCGCAGGGCGGCGGCCAGGCCGCGCGCGACAAGCACACGAGCCGCGGCAAACTGCTGCCGCGCGACCGGATCTCGTACCTGCTCGATCCGGGCACGCCGTTTCTCGAACTGTCGCAACTCGCCGCGTACGGCATGTACAACGACGATGCGCCGGGCGCCGGCGTGATTACTGGCATCGGCAGGATCGCGGGCCAGGAGTGCATGATCGTCTGCAACGATGCGACCGTGAAGGGCGGCACCTACTATCCGGTCACCGTGAAGAAGCACGTGCGCGCGCAGGAAATCGCCAGCGAAAACCGCTTGCCGTGCGTGTACCTCGTCGACTCGGGCGGCGCGAATCTGCCGAATCAGGACGACGTGTTTCCCGATCGCGATCACTTCGGCCGGATCTTCTACAACCAGGCGAATCTGTCGGCGGCGGGCATTCCGCAAATCGCGGTCGTGATGGGCTCGTGCACCGCGGGCGGCGCGTATGTGCCGGCGATGAGCGACGAGTCGATCATCGTGAAGAACCAGGGGACGATTTTTCTCGGCGGGCCGCCGCTCGTCAAAGCCGCGACCGGCGAAGTGGTCAGCGCCGAAGATCTCGGCGGCGGTGACGTGCATACGCGTCTGTCGGGCGTCGTCGATCATCTCGCGCAGAACGATGCGCATGCGCTTGGAATCGCGCGCAGCATCGTCGGCAATCTGAATCGTGTGAAGCCGGCGCCGCTCGTGTTGCAGGAGCCGAAGCCGCCGCGCTACGACACGCAGAGCATCTACGGCGTGATTCCGGTCGACACGCGCAAGCCGTTCGATATCCGCGAGGTGATCGCGCGCATCGTCGACGATTCCGCGTTCGACGAATTCAAGGCGCGCTACGGCACGACGCTCGTGACGGGCTTCGCGCATATCTGGGGGCATCCGGTCGGCATCGTCGCGAACAACGGCATTCTGTTTTCGGAGTCGGCACTAAAGGGCACGCACTTCATCGAACTGTGCTGCCAGCGCAAGATTCCGCTCGTGTTTCTGCAGAACATCACCGGCTTCATGGTGGGCCGCAAGTACGAGAACGAAGGCATCGCGCGCAACGGCGCGAAGATGGTCACGGCGGTCGCGACCGCAAAGGTGCCGAAGTTCACCGTGATCATCGGCGGCTCGTTCGGCGCGGGCAACTATGGGATGTGCGGCCGCGCGTATTCGCCGCGCTTTCTGTGGATGTGGCCGAACGCGCGCATCTCGGTGATGGGCGGCGAGCAGGCGGCGTCGGTGCTCGCCACCGTCAAGCGCGACGGCATCGAAGCGAAGGGCGGCAGCTGGAGCGCGGAGGAAGAAGAGGCGTTCAAGCAGCCGATCCGCGAGCAATACGAGCACCAGGGCCATCCGTACTACGCGAGCGCGCGGTTGTGGGACGACGGCGTGATCGACCCGGCGCAGACCCGCGACGTGCTCGGCCTCGGCCTGTCGGCGGCGATGAATGCGCCGATCGAAGACACGCGCTTCGGCGTATTCAGAATGTGATGGCGCGCGGCGCCGCGCCGCGACAAAGCCAGCCAAAGGAGTGCAACGCATGCAATACGAAACGCTGAAGCTCGAGGTTGCCGGCCAGCTCGCGACGGTCACGCTCAATCGTCCGGACGTGCGCAACGCGTTCAACGAAACGATGATCGCCGAGCTGACCGCCGCATTCACCGCGCTCGACACGCGCGACGACGTGCGCGCGGTCGTGCTCGCCGCGAACGGCAAGGCGTTCTGCGCGGGCGCCGACCTGAACTGGATGAAAAAAATGTCCGGCTACTCGGACGACGAGAACCGCGCCGACGCGATGCGTCTCGCGGGCATGCTGTCGGCGGTATATCGCTGCAACAAGCCGGTGATCGCGCGCGTGAGTGGCGATGCGTATGCGGGCGGCATGGGCCTGATAGCCGCGTGCGATGTTGTCGTCGCGGTCGACAGCGCGCACTTCTGCCTGTCCGAAGCGCGGCTCGGGCTGATTCCCGCGACGATCGCGCCGTATGTGATTCGCGCGCTCGGCGAGCAGGCGTCGCGGCGCTACTTCGTCACCGCCGAGGCGTTCGACTGCGCGACCGCGTTGCGGCTGGGTCTGGTCAGCGAAGCGGTCTCCAGTGCCGAGCAGCTCGATGCGACGGTCGCGCAACTCGCGCAGACGCTGTGCGCGAACGGCCCGCAAGCGGTGCGCGCCTGCAAGCGGCTCGTGCAGGACATCGCGGGCCGCGAATTGAGCGACGCGCTGATCGAGGACACGGCAGTGCGGATTGCGAAGACGCGGGCCGGCGCCGAAGGCCGCGAAGGCGTCGCGTCGTTCCTCGAAAAACGCACGCCGGGCTGGCGCAACTAACATGCCCCGCTAACAACAACCGCCCCGTACCGCCTATTTCATCGAGACACTCATGTTCAACAAGATCCTGATCGCCAACCGGGGTGAGATTGCGTGCCGCGTCGCGGCGACCTGCAAGCGGCTCGGCATCGCGAGCGTGGCCGTGTATTCGGACGCCGACGCCAACGCGAAACATGTCGCCGCCTGCGACGAAGCAGTGCATATCGGCGGCTCCACGGCGGCGCAAAGCTATCTGCGCATCGAGCGCATCATCGAGGCCGCGCGCGCGACCGGCGCGCAGGCCATACACCCGGGCTACGGCTTTCTTTCCGAAAACGAAGACTTCGCGCATGCGTGCGAGGTAGCGGGCATCGTCTTTATCGGACCGCCGGTCGAGGCGATTGCCGCGATGGGCTCGAAGGCCGCCGCGAAGGCCCTGATGCACGCGGCCGCGGTGCCGCTCGTGCCCGGCTATCACGGCGACGACCAGGAGCCGCAGTTGTTGCAGGGCGAGGCCGACGCGATCGGCTACCCGGTGCTGCTGAAAGCTAGCGCGGGCGGCGGCGGCAAGGGCATGCGCGTGGTCGAGCGCAGCACCGACTTCGCGGCCGCGCTGCTGTCGTGCAAACGCGAGGCGGCGAGCAGTTTCGGCAACGACCGCGTGCTGATCGAGAAGTATCTGACCCGGCCGCGGCACGTCGAAGTCCAGGTATTCGCCGATCGGCACGGCGGCGCCGTGTATCTGTTCGACCGCGACTGTTCGGTGCAGCGGCGGCATCAGAAAGTGCTCGAGGAAGCGCCCGCGCCGGGGCTGTCGGCCGAGGTCAAGCGCGCGATGGGCGAAGCGGCCGTGGCCGCCGCGCGCGCGGTCAATTACGTCGGCGCGGGTACCGTCGAGTTCATCATGACCCCGACCGGCGAGTTCTATTTCATGGAGATGAACACGCGACTGCAGGTCGAGCATCCGGTCACCGAGATGGTGACGGGGCAGGACCTCGTCGAATGGCAGCTGCGCGTTGCCGCGGGCGAGGCGCTGCCGCTCACGCAGCAGCAGTTGAAGCTCGACGGCCACGCGATCGAGGCGCGCATCTACGCCGAGCATCCGGCGCGCGGTTTCCTGCCGTCCACCGGCACGCTCAAGCATCTGCGCTTGCCCGAAGGCGTCGAGTTCGCGATCGACGCGGCCGGACTCGGCGAGCCGGGACGCAAGGCGCCGGTGCGTATCGACAGCGGCGTGCGCGAGGGCGACACGATCACGCCGTTCTACGATCCGATGATCGCGAAGCTGATCGTGCACGGCGCGACGCGCGAGGAGGCGTTGGCGCGCCTCTCCCGCGCGTTGCATGCATGCGAGGTGGTCGGGCCGCATACGAACGTCGAGTTTCTGCGGCGCATCGTCGCGAGCGAACCGTTCGCGAGTGGCGATCTCGACACCGGTTTGATCGAGCGTCATCACGACGCGCTGTTCGCGCCGGCACGGAAGCCGTTCAAGGAAGCGCTCGCGCTCGCGTGCGCCGCGTTGCTGACGCGCGAGGGCGGCACCGCGCACGGCGCGTCGCCGTGGGACGCGCTGTCGCACTGGCGGCTCAATGGCGGTTACACGCAAACGCTCGGCTGGCGCATGATCGACGACGGCGCCAACGATGTCAGCCCCGAGTCGTTCACGGTCGTTTTCGCGCGCAACGGGGACACGCAAGCGCTCGTGCAAACCCTCGAACACGACGGCCTGCGCGAGGACTTCAGCTGGTCGGTCGGCACGGGTGCCCACGAATTCCGCGCGACGATCGGCGATGCGCGCGTGACGGGGCGTGTATTTGTCGACGGCGACAGGTTCCACGTGTTCTGCCACGGCGAGACGCTTGCATTCGAATGGCAGAACCTGCTCGCGCATGCCGCGGATGCCGAGCATGGCGAAGGCCGACTGACCGCGCCGATGCCGGGCAAGGTGATCGCGGTGCTGGTCGAACCGGGCGCGGTGGTCGAGAAGGGCGCGCCGCTGATCGTGATGGAGGCGATGAAGATGGAGCACACGATCGGCGCGCCGGCTGCCGGCACCGTCGCCGAGGTGCTGTATGCGGTCGGGGATCAGGTCACCGACGGTGCGCAACTGCTGGTGCTGGACGTGCAGCAGGCGGATGGATAAGCGCGCCGAGCGCCGGGTGGAAAATGAGCCACGGCGTGAATCAGGCAAGCCGCGCGTAGCCTGCGGCGCGCGCCTCGCTTTCGAGCTCGCCGATGCGCGCGTAGTCGGTCAGCGGCAGCGTCGAAAAACCTCTCAAACGCAGACGTTTCGCGCGCTCGGGGCGGATGCTCAGCGTCTCGTTCAATGCGTCGCGCAGCGCGGCAATCGTGGCCGGCGGCACATTGGCCGCGGCGATCAGCGGCAAGCCCGGCGACGCGGCGGTCATGCCGATCGCTCGCACGCGTCGCGCCAGTTCCGGCAGCACATCGCCAACGAAGGCGAAGGTCACGCAGTCGATCGCGGCGACGTCCGCGCGATTGTCGGCAACCGCGCGCAGTGAACCGAGGTGCGAGCCCGTACGCAGCACGGAGCCGAAGAACATGCCGGCGCGAGCGAGCGGCGCGACCGCGTGACGAAACGCGTTCATGCCGCTGTTCGAATCGTCCTGATTGTAGGCGGCGCGCGCGCCGCGGCACGAGGCGAGTGAGTCGAAGCGCGCGTCGGCGCGCGTGACCAGTACGCTCGAGTAATGCGCGCCGTCGCAGCCCGGCGCGTCGAAGCAGGGCGTGGCGACCAATTGCACCTGCGCGTGAAGCCCGTGCATCAGCGGATAACCGCAGGTCTGCGAGATCAGCAGGTTCGGGCGCCGCCAGAAGCCGTGCAATTCCTCGTCCGGTTCGACGATGCGGCACGCGGGCTTGACCCGGCGCAGCACGTCGTCGAGCCACTCGCGCCATTCGAGGTCGAGCGCGGGTGTCACGTTGTACATCGGCAGTGCGGCGATCCAGCTCATGAAGGCGTTTCTCGCGCGCCTAATGTCTGACCAATTTGAAATCGTCCAGACCGAGCCGCACCGGCTCGCTCGGCGTGTACTGCCAGCGCTGCGCGGCTACCGAGAGGATCTCGTCCTGCGCATCCTCGAACGCGACCAGCAAGTCCTCCTTGCGACGGCTCTCGGCGCCGCAGAACTCGACCAGCGCGTCGGCGCTGACTTCAAAAACCTGCGCGCGATCGTCGCAGCACACCCGGAACGCGACCGTCGCGCATTCCGTCACACAGGGCCGAAACCCTTCATCGACATAGACCGACATGGCGAACTCCTTCCAACGCCTGAATCGACAGGATGACAAACCGCGCCTGCCAGGTATGTGGGAAAACCGGCATTGACGGCCAAATGCCCGGCGCCGCGGCAGGCACGACGGTCCGGAAACTGGCGGAAAGCAAGCCAGAAACTGGCGGCGGACTCGTTCAAGCCCGAGCCAGGGCCCCGGCGTGAACCGTGGCCGGAGGGAAGGCTGCGGCGATTCGCCTCGCCATCGGTCCTGCCTCGTGGTGGGCAGCCGCGGGTCGCAATCACGGCGGGCACTGCTCAGAAGACGCTTAAATGGACGCGCTCCAATCCAACGTTGAAACCGGCGTGCGAACAGCTCGCGCCGGCTCGGACTCTCCTTGGGATTTTCCCACCAACCTCGCGGTGTAGATCCGCGTAGGTATCCACTTTACGATTAGCGCGAGTTTTGTGCAGGAAATGACTCCGGCGGGGCCGGCCGGGTTGCGTGAGCGCCCGAGAAATTGAGCCGGCGGATCAGCGGGCCCAATGTAGTCGCTTGAATCAGCAGGCTGAACACGACGACCAGGTACGTGACGCCGATGAACATTTCGCGTCCGTGAAACTCTGGCAGCGACAGCGCGAGTGCAATCGAGATGCCGCCGCGCAGTCCGCCCCACGTCAGCACGACAGCCGAATGCGGACTGAGCCGCCGGAAGTTCTGCAGCGCGAGCAGCGGAATCGCGACGCTGACGCCGCGCGCGAACAGCACGACCGGAATCGCCGCGAGCCCGAGCCAGACGATCTCGAAGCGCAGCGACAGCGCAATGATTTCGAGCCCGATCAGCCCGAACAGCACGAGATTGAGTAACTCGTCGAGCAGGTCCCAGAAGTTGAACAGATGCTCGCGCGTCTTCTCCGACATCGATGTCGACGCACCGTGATTGCCAATCACGAGCCCCATGATCACGACCGCCAGAGGCGCCGACACGTGCAGCGCTTCAGCGAGACTATAGCCGCCGGTCGCAAGCGCGAGCGTGATCAGGATCTCCACTGGATAGCTGTCGATGCCTCGCAGCAGCAGCGACGCGCCGAAGCCGAGCGCCGCGCCGAGCACGAGCGCGCCGGCGACTTCGCGCAGCAGATCGAATGCAATTGCGCCCGCGGAGAACTCGTTCGCGCCGGTCGCGAGTCCGACTAGCGTGACGAATGCGACGACGGCCGTGCCGTCGTTGAACAGCGATTCTCCGGTGATCTTGGTTTCGAGGCTTTCGGGCGCCGCGGCGCGCTTGAGCACGCTGAGCACCGCGATCGGATCGGTTGGCGAGATCAGCGCGCCGAACGCGAGGCACCACAACAGGCTGACCGGTTGGCCGAGCCATTGCGCCGCGTAGTAAAAGCCGAAGCCGACCACCGCGATGGAAATCAATACGCCGATCGTCGCGAGCATCAGCACCGCACGCCGCTGCGTGCGCATCTTCGACAGATCGACGTGCAGTGCGCCGGCGAACAGCAGCAGGCTCAGCAGGCCGTGAAACACGATGTCGGCGAAGTCGATCTGCACGACGATCTTGCGCGCGGCGATCGCCATCGCCGGATAGTAGAAGCCGAGCGCCGAAATGCCGACGCACACGACGAGCCCGACCGCGGTGATGCCAAGCGTGTCGGGTAACCTGATGAACCGATAGTTGAGTACGCCGAACAGCGCGACGATGGCGAACAGCGCGCCGGCAATCTGGAAGACGCTCATCGTGTGCGCTCCCGCGCTTCGCGGCGGCGCGAATGCGTGATCGCCACGGCACCGACGTAACTCGCGCGACGGGGCATAAAACGGACAGGCAGAGAAAGCCGCGACGATTGCGATATTGAACCAGCGAGGTGTTTCACCAGCAATTCCTTATTCAGGCTCATTCAATCCGATAAACGATCTATGGTCTGCAATGACACGATCGTTGCCGCTAGCGATAGAGCGACGTACCGCTACAGACGCCTTATTCAAACTCGACGGACGATGCGATCAGACGCAAAGTACTCTTTATCGGACCACAAGCGGATGACGGCAAACCGGTTAGAACCAGGCTCGCCAGAACGGTGCCACGATGGGCAGTGGTAGTGTTCGGACCACTGAAGCGCCGGGGGAGTTCCGGTCTTTATTTTGGGATATAGATTTTTATTTTGAGATCTTCCGCACGGCTTGATTCGCCACGATCTATTCAATTGGATCCGAATTTCGTTATCAATTCGCAATCTGATTTTTCCATCCGATGACTTCTCTATTGAACAGGATGGACGCCGGAATTGGCATGTCGAAAACAGGGAAAGCCCTAACCGAAAAGCGCTGAAGATCTGACAATTTTTGACAATCACGAGTCGAGAATGATGCAGCATCGATACATGGCGAAATGCTGTTGTGTAGAAATTGATGAAGACGGAGAAGAGTATGGAGCAAACCTATCGTTATCGTGAATTCGACATCGTGGTCAGCGCGTTGCACGCGACGGATACGTGTTCACATGTGGGCGGTGTCACTGCACGGCGCGCGTACGTGGCGAACGTCATGTTGAAGACAAGGCTGATCGGCGGCGAGTGGTCGACTGCTTTCCGCGTAGGTCCGTTGCCCGGTCGTTCGGCGACCGATTTACGGGAAGTACTGGCGGCTGGATTCGCGGCCGCCACTCGGGTGGTCGACGACGTGGTGAACATGATGGGCGATGGCGTCGCGCGCAAGGCGGCCTGAGGTTGTGGCGAGTTCAGAAATAACCGCGCATATTCTTGCGATGCGTGCGGGTCCTCGACAGGGCGTGCTCGTCTCTTCAGCGTCCTGTTGTTTTAATCCCGCTCCCCCTGTGCGGGATTTTTTTTGCCCAATTGACATAGCGGGCGCTCGATAACCCACTGCGACATCGGCATGACAACAGAAAACACGAGAAAAGCCTCGAACGCGAAGCGCGATCGAGGCTGCCGAAGGGCAGGCTCTTTGCCCCGTCTGGAAAGGTCGATCGGATCCGGTGATCGACCTTCCCGACTATAGCGAGTTGCCAATAAATCAGAATTGTATGGGCATGCGCGTGGCATTGATTACTCGCGTCCCTGTATCCTGCGTCGTATATGTAGCCGCCCTGGCGGCTCGAAATACGTGCCGAAGCGGACGAGCCCGGCCTTCTTCAAATGACACGTCATTTCGAAGCTGACCAGCACGCCGGGATCATCGTCCTCGAGGATGTCGATGTCGATAGCGCGAATCCGGGGCTCGTATTTCAGC
This sequence comes from Paraburkholderia atlantica, assembly GCF_009362785.1. Classification (GTDB taxonomy): domain Bacteria; phylum Pseudomonadota; class Gammaproteobacteria; order Burkholderiales; family Burkholderiaceae; genus Paraburkholderia; species Paraburkholderia atlantica. The sequence continues at coordinate 111,493 of NZ_WHNQ01000004.1, read as the reverse complement.
AGCGTCGCTTCCATCTGCTGCTTCAGCGCGTGCGCCGACGATGGCAATGCCTTGTAGATGTTCGTCATGTCCGGCAGCCCGTAGTCGGTCAGGTGTTTCAACGCGCCCGCGCGAGTGTTCAGAATGCGCTGCACGTTCTGCTGGACGCTCAGGCATTCGAGCGTGCGATCGTCGTAGGCATCGAGCGGCTCGCCGCCGATCTGGCCGAGCAGCATGTCGTAGAGGGATGGTCCCGCCGGCATCGAGTGGCGCACCGTCAGCCGTTCGCCGCATGGCCAGCGACGGCTTGTTCGCGATCGACAAAATCGATCGTCAACTTGCCTGCGGGCGATCCGGTCAGCAGGATCTTGGCAGGCGCGGTTTCGCATGCCATGCGCGCGAGCAGTTCACGCGACACCGACGGCAGAATGCGCTGATTGAGAAACGCGTCGACATTGCGCGCGCCCGTTTCGCGCGCGAGACACAGCTCGGCCATCGCATCGATCAGCACTTCGTCGCAGTTCAGTTCGACGCCGTGCTGGCGGTGTAGACGCTGCGCGACTTTAGCGAGCTTCAGGCGCACGATCGACGCCAGCGCGCTCGCATCGAGAGGGCGGTACACGAGCGTCTGGAAACGCGCGAGCAGCGCAGGTTGGAAGTGTCTGACGAGCTGCGGATGAATCGCGTCGAGCAGTTCGTTGTGCGAGACGTCGGGGTTTTCCGCGGTCGTTTCGTCGATCTGCGCACTGCCGAGATTCGACGTCATCAGGACCACGCAGTTGCGAAAGTCAATCTCGCGCCCCTCGCCGTCGCGCATCATGCCGCGATCGAACACCTGATAAAACATGTCGAGCACATCGCGGTGCGCTTTTTCGACTTCGTCGAGCAGCACGACGCTATACGGACGCTGCCGCACCGCCTCGGTCAGAACGCCGCCGCGTCCATATCCGACGTAGCCTGGCGGCGAGCCCTTCAATTGCGACACCGTGTGCGATTCCTGGTACTCGGACATATTGATCGTCGTCAGCGCGGCTTCACCGCCGAACAGCAAATCGGCGAGCGCAAGCGCAGTTTCTGTCTTGCCGACGCCCGATGGTCCAGCAAGCAGAAACACGCCGAGCGGCGCATGTTCATTCTTGAGCCCCGCCTTGGCGGTGCGCAGGCTTTCGGACAGCGCAGCGAGCGCGTCATGCTGCGCGACCACGCGTGTCGCGAGCTGCTTTTCCAGTGTCAGCAGGCTTTGCAGTTCGTCTTCGACGAGGCTGCCCACCGGCACGCCGGTCCACTCGGCGACGACACGTGCGATCGCCTGGGCGTCGACGTCCGCGAAGATCAACGGGGCCTTGCCTTGTGCGGTAGTGAGTGCGCGACGTGCTTGCGCGAACGCGGTGGCATCGTGGGTTGCGGCGTCGCTGTCGCGTTGGCGGTGCAGCGCCTGAACGAGTTCGAGCTCCTGTTCGTAACGTGCTTGCAGCGCTGCGAGTTCGGTCTTCGCGTTCGCGAGCGCGATGGCCAGTGCGCCGCGGCGTGCTTCGACATCGTCGATGCCGGCGCGTTCGTCGTCTGTGAGCGTCGCGTGTTCGAGCTCCAGCGCGGCGACCACGGCACGCGCGCGTTGCAACTCGGCCGGTGGTGTGTCGAGCCCCATGCGCACGCGTGCGGCGGCGGTGTCGATCAGATCGACGGCCTTGTCCGGCAACTGCCGTGCCGGTATATAGCGGCGCGACAGCTTGACCGCGGCGACCAGTGCTTCGTCGCGAATGTGCACGTGATGGTGCTGGGCGTAGCGGTTTTTCAGGCCGCGTAGCATCAGGCAGGCCGCGTCGTCGTCGGGTTCGTCGACTTTGATGATCTGGAAGCGGCGTTCCAGTGCAGCGTCGCGCTCGAAGAATTCCTTGTATTCGGACCACGTGGTCGCCGCGATCGTGCGCAATTCGCCCCGCGCGAGCGCGGGCTTCAGCAGGTTCGCGGCGTCGGCGCCGCCCGCGGCGTTGCCGGCGCCGATCAGCGTGTGAGCTTCGTCGATGAACAGCAGGATCGGCACGGGCGAAGCCTGAACCTCGTCGATCACGTTCTTCAGGCGTTGCTCAAATTCGCCTTTTACGCCGGCGCCCGCTTGCAGCAAGCCGAGATCGAGCGTGAGGATGCGCACGTCGCGGATCACGTTCGGCACGCTGCCATCGACGACTCGCAACGCGAGCCCTTCTACGAGCGCGGTCTTGCCGACACCCGGCTCGCCGACGAGGATCGGATTGTTCTTGCGACGGCGCGCGAGCACGTCGACCATCTGCCGGATCTCGCGGTCGCGCCCGAATACCGGATCGATGTCGCCGCGGCGCGCCTTGTCGGTCAGGTCGAGCGCGAAGCGGGCGAGGGCGTTGGCGCCGGCAGGTGTGACCTCCTTTGCGCGACAGACGACGTTCGCCGCCGAGGGTTGCGGCCGTTCGGGTTGCCGTTCGTCATCTTCACTTTCACTTTCACTTTCGCACGACCGATGCGCAATTCGCGGCAGCAAACGCTCGATCTGCGCGCTGCTGACGGCAAGCAATGGCCACGCATGCTGCGCGCGCAGTACATGGGGCGCATCGACGATCGCCTGCAACAGATTCCCGGAGCGGATTCGCGCGTCGTCTCTCTCCGACGACGCGTGAAACCATGCATCCGCAAGCAGTGCCGCTAGCTGCGGCGACAGCGCGGGCTTGCCGCGCAGATTGCGCGGCAGACGATCGATTGCACCGAGCAGCGCATCCCACAGCGCGTCGATATCGATCGTGTAATGCCGCACGATAGCGGGGATGTCGCCGTCGCCGGCTTTCAGCTGCTACTCGAATACTTCACGTTCCGCGAGAAATTCCTGTTCGTCGATCTTTGCGGACTCGACGTGACGAAGCTGCCGGATAATTCGACGCGCTTCGAACTGGAGATCGTTCTGAAGCACGCGTATCCGTCAGATCAGCGTTTCAGTGCGGAAAACGTGCGGCTCTTCTGCACTCCGGTGATCAACCTGTTCGAACTCGACGCCGAGCCGATCGAGATCGATCATCACGAAACCGAATACCGCGTGTTGCCCGCTGGCCATCAGGGCGAGCACGTCGAGACCTATTCGGTCGATGCGATCGAGGCGTTCGATCACGACACCGCCGAGCGCTACGAGTACGTGCCGTTCGCGACGTTCCGGCATCGCGGCGGCATGCTGCGGCACGAGGCGCCCGAGCGCTACTTCCACGCGCGCGTGCGGCCCGGCGTCGCGGGTTTGCACGAGACGTGGGTCGTGCTCGGCGGTCACGCGTGGGAGACGATGCACACGCTGCCCGAGGAAAGCCTGTCGCTGCGCGTCACCGGCACGAACGGCATGCTGCCGCGCAAGGGCCTGCGCGAAGCGCGCATCGCCGAGCTGGCGACGAGCACGCCGAACCTCGCCGGCGTGAACAATCTCGTCGCGCCCACGCTGCCGCTCTATCCGCCGACCGGCGACCGCTTCCAGTGGCGGGTGCTATCGCATCTCGCGCCGAATTTCCTGTCGATGATGAACGCGGAAGTGCTGCGCGGCGCGCTCGCGCTATACGACTGGACCAGCGACGAACTGAACCGCCGGCGCCTCGCGGGTATTCTGTGGGTGTCGCAGGAGTTGCTCGAGGAGGTGTCGGGCGGCTCGGTCGAGCGCGGCGTGCTTATCGAGGTGACACTCGATTCGCACGCGTTCGCGGGCGAGGGCGACGTGATGCTGTTCGGCGAATTGCTGCAACGCTTTTTCGCGCTGTATGCGGAGATCAATCTGTTCACGAAGCTATCGATCGTGAGCCTGCCGTCGCAGATCCGCACCGATTGGCCGCGCAGCAACGCGCAACGGGCTCCGTTATGAGCGCATACACGAACGCTTTCGAGGCGCGCGACGAACCGCGGAATCTCGAACCGCTCGTCGCGGCGCTGCTCGCGCGCGCGCCACGGATGAACTTCATGCAGTTGTGCCGACTGCTCGAATTGCGGGTGCCGGCCCATGCCGATTTCGGCACTCGTGATACCCCGGCGCACGAGCCGGTACGCTTCCGGCCACGCGCGCGCACCGGCTTTCCGACGGGCGAGATCGCCGCGGTCGAATTCGACGATGATCCAGATGCCTTCGGCGGCGGCGACGCGCCGCCGACCGTACGCACGACCTTCATGGGACTCTACGGCGTCGACGCGGCGATGCCGTCGCACATGATCGACGAGATCGTGCTGCGCGAGGAAGGGCACGAAGTGGTCGAAGCCTTTCTCGATCAGTTCAATCATCGCTTCGTGACGCTGCTGTATCGCGCGTGGAAGAAATACCGGTATCCCGAGAGCTTTCGCGCGGGCGGCAGCGACGCGCATTCGCGCAATCTGTTGTGCCTCGCCGGCTTCGGCTGGGGCGAAAAGCCGCGGCGCGCAGGCTTGCCCGATTCGCGGCTGCTCGCGCTGCTCGGCCTGTTGATCCAGCGCACGCGCACGCCCGAGGGGCTCGCGGGCGTGGTCGCGCTCGCGGTACCGGGCGTCGATGTACGGGTGGATGAGTTCTTTCCCGCGCCCGCGCGCGTCGGCAAGCCGCAACCGCTGACGTCGTTGGCCGCTCGTGCTGGTGCGACCAACGACAACGGCGCGCGCCGCGGCCTCGGCGGCGGCTATATGCTCGGCAAGCGGCTTGCGTATCGCAGCGGGGCGGTGCGCGTGACGTTGCGGCCGGCCGATGCCGCCCAGGCGCACGATCTGTTGCCGGGTGCGTGGCTGCATCGCGAGTTGATGGCGTTCGTGCAGTTGTATGTCGGGGTGAAGGCCGACGTGCATCTGCATATGGAAATCTCGTCGCGTCTCGCGCCGCTGCCCGCGATCCACGGAGGATCGGCCGGACCCGCGCCGCGCCTCGGCTGGACCACCGTGCTGCCCGCCATGAGCGAACGCCTGATCAACGTCGCGCTCGGGGTTTGTCAAGCGTTTCCGAAGCCCGCGGCCAATCCGTACCTGACTCGATCCGCGTGATGAACGACGCGCCCAAAGGACTATCGATGAATCTTCGTTTTACCGTTTCCACCGTCGCGTCCGTTGCGCTGCTGTCGGCATGCGGCGCATGGCAAGCCGTGTCGGACGCGTCGTCGAGCGCGTATCACGCGGTGTTCTTCAAGCAGATCAAGGTGCTCGACGTCGATCTGTTCGCGCGCGAAGCGCTGAACCCCGACGACGCCGGTCGCGCGACATCGGTTGCGGTGCGCGTGTATCAACTGAAGGCCCGCAAGGTGTTCGACGGCGCGTCGTACGAGGATCTGCTGAAGAACGATCGCACGCTGCTCGCGCGGGATTTGCAGGCGAGCATGGCATCGGTGCTGAACCCGGGTGCGTCGGCGAGCCTGTCGCAGCCGATGCAGGCCGATACGGAATATGTGGCGGTCGTCGCGTTCTATCGCAATCCGGGCAGCGGGGACGGCTGGAAGTATGTGATCGAGAAGAAGAAGCTCGACGCGGACAAGCCGCTGAAGATCTCGTTGATGGATCAGTTTCTCGTGACGGAGGGCAGTGCGGCCCACGATTGAGTTGAGCCACCGGCTCAATCCTTTCGACCGACATAGCCCGGCAGTCCCAATGCCGAGTCGCTCTTTGCCAGCTTCAAGGCTTCCTTGAGCAAAGCCGAGAACTTTTCGTCGCTATCGGGCCGAGGCAACATCGAGCGAAAGAAGTCGGACCAGCGAAATTCTTCCAGCGGCACATTGGTTTTTTCATAGCCGCCGGCGTCGCGGACCGCTGCCGCGAGGCTTCGGTATTCGTCGTCTTTCAGTTCCCAGACGTGCTCCGCCAATTCGGAGAAAGGCCGGCGCATCCCTTGCGCGTCATACGGAAACGTCCATCGTTCGTTTTCCATGCTGAGCCAGAACGACGCCCACGTGTACGAGGATAGATCCCGCACCAGCACGACTGGAACCGAGCGGACGCCAACCTGCCATAACGCCGCCGCCACATGGTGATGATCGATCGCGAACGGTATGCCGTTCGGTCCGCAGACGACCGGTATCGGCTTTTCGGCGATGGCCATTTCCAGGTCATGGCCGCTCAGCGATCGGTATTGACGGACCTTTTCTCGGACCTCACGCGCGCCGTGGGTCATTTGCGTCGGACGGAGTTCTTCGATTTGCCGGGTGTTCATGGCGGTCTCCTAGTCGGGATGCGATCACGCGGAGTCCGCAAATTTCATGCCCCGCACGAAGCGTCGCTCACGGTGCCGGACGAGACGGCTGTTCAATCTCGCCTTCCTCGTCGTGTTCGCCGCAGGATTCGCCGCGACCGGTTTCGTGGCCGACCGGGTGTTGCAGGAAAACGCGGTGCAGACGACCGTGCGCGACGCGAGCCTGATGATCGAAGCGGCTACCACGGCGCAGAACTACACGTCCGATCAGGTGACGCCGCTGCTGGCCACGCAGATCAAACACGCGTTCGTGCCGCAGTCGATTCCCGCGTATTCGGCGGTCGAGAGCCTGCTCGCGATCCAGAAGAAATTTCCGGGCTTCTCGTACAAGAGCGCGATGCTCGATCCGACCGCCCCGCGCGACCGCGCCACGGACGGGAGACCGATGTGATCCGGCGCCTGCACGACCCCCCGAATTGCCCAAACTGATTGGCGAACGCGCGACGCCGTCGAGCCCGAGTCTCTACATCGCGCGGCCCACCCGCATCGACTCGGCCGCGTGCCTCGAATGCCACAGCACACCCAGCGCGGCGCCGCGCACGATGATCGACAAGTACGTGCCGGCGAACGGCTTCAACTGGCCTCTGCATGAAACGATCGGCGCGCAGGTCGTGTCCGTGCCGATGTCGCTGCCGCTGGGACAGGCGCACAGCGTGTGGCGCACGTTCATGTTGTCGTTCCCGGCGGTGTTCGGGTGCGTGCTGATCGCGCCGAACCTGATGGTGCATTTCCTCGTGACGAAGCGGCTCAAGGCTTTGTCGCGCGCGGCCGATGAAGTCAGCCTCGGCAAGCTCGACACCGCATCGTTTTCGACGCGCGGCGGCGACTAGATCGCCTCGCTCGCCGTGTCGTTCAACCGCATGAAGACGAGTCTCGTCGAGGCGCTGCGGATGCTGGGGGCGTAAGCTGGCGTGATCGGCCACGCGCCCCTCGATCGGAACCCGCATGAGCAACGAAGCAACGCCTACGCGTATTGGCAAGTACCGGATCGACCGCGTGCTGGGCACGGGAGCCATGGGCGTCGTCTATTTCGCGTTCGATCCGCACCTCGAACGGCCGGTGGCGCTGAAAACCGTGCGCCGGGAACTGCTCGCCAACGGGGACAGTAGCGGCGACATGCTTCGTTCAACGGGTCGAAGCTTGCATCACAGACGCCGCGCAGCGCCGCCAATTCCGGCACGATCTCGATTCATCCGGTTAGCTTCCACGAATCGAACGCTGGTACATTGAATTCAAAAGGGGGATCAAGTTGAACCACAGTTTGCAGATGTTCGACCTGAGTGGGCGTCGCGCGCTCGTCACCGGATCGAGTACCGGTATCGGTTATGCGTTGGCACAAGGGCTGGCCGGCGCCGGTGCCGAAGTCGTGCTGAACGGCCGTAATGAAGTGAGGCTGGCGGAAGCGGTCAGCCGCCTGCGCGACGCGGGCGGGAACGTGCATGGGCGATGTTTCGACGTGACTTCTCCGGAGGCGGTGGAAACGGCGGTGGCGCAGATCGAAAGCGAGATCGGCGCGATCGATATTCTCGTGAACAACGCCGGCATGCAGCGGCGCGCGCCGCTCGAGCAGTTCTCCCATGCGCAATGGGAACAGTTGATGAAGACCAATGTGGATAGCGTGTTTCTGGTCGGGCAGGCGGTGGCGCGCCACATGATCGCGCGTAGGCGCGGCAAGATCATCAATATCTGTTCGGTGCAAAGCGAACTCGGCCGGCCCAATATCGCCGCCTATACCGCGAGCAAAGGCGCCGTGAAAATGTTGACGAAAGGCATGGCGATCGATTGGGGCCAGTATGGCATCCAGGTCAATGGCCTCGGCCCCGGCTACATCAAGACGGAACTGACCGACGCGCTCGTCAACGATGAAGCGTTCAGCAACTGGCTCGTCAATCGCACGCCTTCGCGGCGTTGGGGCGATGTGCAGGATCTGGTCGGCGCGGCGATCTTCCTCGCGAGTGGCGCGTCGGACTTCGTCAACGGTCATGTTCTTTATGTCGATGGTGGGGTGACGGCGACGCTGTGACTGTCCCCGAATTGTCATCGCGAGCACGCAACCGTGTCGTACTCGCTCGAAACGATGATACGGCGTGAGCCGAATCGGGAATAAGCACCGCATCTCGGTGGTCTTGCAGGTGAGACTGACATCGGATGGGTGATCAAATGAACATGCCCGACAAGGCGGCGTCTGCCCCGCACGTGACGCACGACACCAGCGGGACGTTCGCATGACGTTGCGGATGCAGGCCGCTTTGCGGCGATTGCAACTCGGCTCCGGCGTCGTGTTGCTGGTCTATCTATTTCTCCATCTGCTCAATCACGCGCTCGGAATCTGGTCGCTCGAACTGGCCGGACGTGGTCTGGTCCTGGCGCTGCGGCTCTGGCGCAGCGCTCCCGGAACGATCGCGTTGTACGGAGCGGCCGCGCTGCATTTCGCACTGGCGATGCGAACGATCTATGCGCGCCGTCACTGGGCGTTGCCTCCGGCGGAGTGGGTGCGTCTGTGGGCAGGACTGAGCCTGCCGCTGCTGCTGATCCGTCATGCGGTGACGACCCGGCTCGCGTCCACGCTCTATGGCTTCGAACCGGATTACGAGCGCATCGTGATCCAGTTGCTCACGACCGGTACGCAGGGTTTGCAGCTTGCGCTGCTCGCGCCCGGATGGATACACGGATGCCTTGGCTTATGGTTTCGCTTGCGTCACATGCGATGGGCGCTTCGCATGAAGCCCGTGCTGTTGACGTGGGTCATCTTGCTGCCATTGTTATCGGCGGCAGGCTTTGTCCGGATGATGCGAGCCGTCGAAGCGAAGCAGCCAATCCTCCCGACTCCCGATCCAAAACTGATTGCGCATCAGCTCGCGCTGAACGCATGGCGTCACGATCTCGTGGCCTTGTATCTTTCTCTGATCGTCGGTGCGTTCGTCGCAGGTCAATTGCGCAATGGGATAGAACGTCGGAGATTGCGTGGTAGTTCTATTTAGATAAGACCGGGAATATTCAACGAGAAAACTCCGTCTACCGGATGTGCATCGCGTAACACTCACGATCTGACGAGATGGTCCGAAGTGAATGCGGATGCGCGAATACATCCTCAGGTCAAAAGGAGTTCATGATGAAATCGGAATCGTTGAATCAATACGCGGCTTCCTCGTTAGTGAGCCTCATGATCGCTGGTGCGATGTTGATGGCGGGCTGCGCAAGCGCGGAGGCGCAAACTGCGTCGGCGCCCGAGCCTCATCAACTCACGCGCGCGGAGGTCATGCACGAACTAGAGGAACTGGAAGCGGCGGGATACAACCCGTCGATGGGCGATGATGGTTCCTATCCCGCCGATATTCAGGCCGCGGAAGCAAAGGTGGCCGCGATGCATCGAGCGGATAGGGCCGCGGCGATGAGCGCGGGACAGAGCGGGCAAATGGTGGGCACGCATTGATAGAAAGACTGGAACGTTGATCCACCCGCGGCGGCGGCACACTTCGATATTAAAAATCGCAATGATGCTATTGCATTCATTGCATTGCCAGCATGATGTCGGAATCGTATCTTCGTCTCCATATCACGGAGACATCTATGAAGATCGCATTCCTGGGAGCCGGCGCGTTGGGTTGCGCGATCGGCTCCGCGCTGACTGAAGGCGGCCACCAGACGTGGCTGGTCGACCGCTTCGCGGCGCACGTCGAGGCCATGCGCCGCGACGGCCTGCTAGTCGACGATGCCAACGGCTCACGCCGCGTAAAAGTCCGCGCGACCATCGACCCCGCCGAAGTCGGGCCGGTGGACCTCGTCATCGTGCTGGTCAAGTCCTTCCACACTGATTCGGCGATGCGCGGCGCGCTCGATCTCGTCGGACCCGACACGCTCGTGTTGTCGCTGCAAAACGGCCTCGGCCATGAAGACGTGCTCAGCGAAATCGTCGGCCGGGAGCGCGTGCTGGCGGGCAAGACCTATGTGGGCGGCGTGCTGAAGGCGCCCGGGCACATCCAGTCGGGCGTGAACGGAAAGCTGACGATCGTCGGCGAACTCGATGGCCGGGTCACCGACCGGGTTCGCGCCATCGCCGACGCGTTCAACAGTTCGGGTCTGACGACCACGGTCAGCGACAACATCCTCGGCACCATGTGGGACAAGTTGCTGATCAACGTCGCGACGGGCGCGATCACCGGCATCACCGGTCTGACGTATGGGCAACTGTACGAGGAGCCCGTTCTGAAAGCCGCCGCGTTGGCGGCGATCGAAGAAGCGATGGCGGCCGCGAAGGCCGCCGGCATCCATCTTTCGATGACGAAAGCGGAGCAAGCCTGGACGCTCGCGGCCGAAGGACTCTCGCCCGCGTTCAAGACCTCGATGCTGCAGAGTCTCGAAAAAGGCTCGGTGACGGAAATCGACTTCATCAACGGAGCGGTCGTGCGCTGGGGCGAGCGCCTCGGCGTGCCGACTCCGGTCAATTCGACGCTCGTCGCGTGCATCAAGGGCATCGAGCGCGCGATGACGGACCGTCAGCGAGAAGGAGCGACAGCATGAGCGGCGCGAAAGCTTATCTCGAGCACGTCGCCATCTGGGTGGGTGATATCCACTGGCATATCCGCTTTTTTGAACAGGTCTTCGGCATGAGCATGCGCGAAGTGGACGGCACGCGCGACGAGCCGCGTCAGTACTGGACGCTCGGCGGACTGCAGTTCATCAGTGATCCGCGCTACGAAGGTCCCGAGGGCCGGCTCGCGCATCTCGGCGTGATGTGCGAGGACCTCGAGGCCTCGCTCGCCGCGGCGCAAGCGTTCGGCGTCAGTGAAATGCCGCAGGGGCGCAACTGGCTGCGTCTGCCGGATGGACTCGCGGTCGAACTGATTCAGGCCAAACCCGCCACGTGCGTTGCGCAGGCGCTGGCGATCAATCCACGCGCGGAGGCGTAAAGCATGAGCACGATTATCGAAAGGTACTGGGACGACGCGAGCGAAGGCGACGAGTGCGTGAGCCCGACCTATACCGTCACGAAAGAACGCATTCTCGCTTACGCCGATCTGACCGGCGATCACACGCCGGTGCATGTCGACGAGGCATATGCGAGTGCGAGCCACTTCGGTTCGATCGTCGCGCACGGGCTGTTCGGCCTGTCGATCGCGGACGGCTTGAAGACGCAGAGCGACTATCGCTTCCTGCCCGGCATGTCGCTCGGCTGGACGTGGGATTTCCTGCTGCCGATCAAGGTCAACGACGTGCTTCACGTCAAGTTCCGCGTCGGCAATATGCGCGCGAGCAACAGCCGTCCGGACTGGGGCATCGTCGTGCTGCCGTCCGAGCTGATCAATCAGGACGGCCAGGTCGTCCAGCGCGGCGAACATCGCCTGATGGTGCCGCGCCGTCCGGGAGCGAACTGATGCAAGCCCGTCCCCTCGAAGGTATCCGCGTTGTCGACTACAGCCACTTTCTCGCCGGCCCGTACGTGGGCCGCTGCCTCGCGGCGCTCGGCGCCGAAGTGATCAAGGTGGAGCGTCCCGGCAGCGGCGATGCCGGCCGGCAGCACGCGACCATCCTCGACGACCAGCAAAGCGCCTACTTCCTGCAACTGAACATGGGCAAGCGCGGCGTCAGCGTCGACATGAAAGACCCGCGCGGCAAGGAGTTCATGCAACGCCTGTGCGATTCGGCCGATGTGTTCATCGAAAACTATCGGCCCGGTGCGCTCGACAAGCTGGGCCTCGGCTATGCCGCGTTGTCCGAGCGCAATCCGGGGCTCGTGTACTGCTCGATTTCGGCATACGGTCACACCGGGCCCGACGCGCATCGCGCGGGCTTCGGTCTGATCGCCGAGGCGAAGAGCGGCATTATGCAGATGATCGGCAATCCGGGTGAACCGCCGCCGCTGATGCGCATCTCGCTCGGCGATATGTACACGGGCATTCACGCGGTCGCCGCGATCAACGCTGCCTTGCTCGGGCGCGTGAAGAGCGGTCGCGGCCAGCATATCGACATGGCGTTGTACGACACGCTGGTGTCGATGCACGAATACGCGGTGCAGTGCTACACGATGCAAGGCGTGCTGCCCGAGCAGACGGGGCACGACATGCCGACGTCGACGCTGTACGGCGTGTTCCGCGCGGCCGATGGCGATCTCGTGATCGCCGCGCAGGTCGACGATGCGTGGAAGCGGTTTGCTTCGCTCGTCGAACAGCACGGCGGTCCGGCCGGCTTCGGCACCGATGCGAGGTTCCACCGTCTGAACGGACGCAACGCCCATCGCGAAGAAATCCTCGCGGTCGTGAAGCCATGGGTTGCGGCGCGCCCGGTCGCCGACGTGCTGGCGCTGCTCGATGGCATCGACGTGCCTTGCGCAAAAGTGCAGCGCATCGATGAAGTGGTGAACGATCCGCAGATCGTCGCGCGTGGCATGGTGATCGAGCAGGACCATCCGCGCTTCGGAAAGCTGCGCCTTCCTAATCTGCCGTTCCGCTTTTCCGACTGCGATACGTCGATCCGCGAAGTCGGCCCGGACCTCGGTCAGCACAACGCGGAAGTCGCGCAGTCGCTCGGATTCAGCGCCGCGGAAATCGACGCGATGCAGACTCAAGGTGTGCTGTTTTCGAAGAGGAGCGCGTGATGAGCGACCGATACGCGGTGATCGGCAATCCGATCGGCCACACGAAATCTCCGCTGATTCACGGTCTGTTTGCGCAGCAGACCGGACAGGACATTAGCTACTCGGCGATCGAAGGTCCGATCGAGCCCGCCGATGCCTTCGCCGGGACCGTCAAGACGTTTATCGCCGCGGGCGGCAGAGGCATGAATGTCACCGCGCCGTTCAAGCTGCAGGCGTTCGCGATTGCCGACGAGCGCAGCGAACGGGCCACGCTCGCCGGCGCCGTGAACGCGCTGAAGTTCGACGACGGCCGGATCATTGCCGAGAACTTCGACGGCGTCGGCCTCGTGCGCGATATCGAAGTGAACCTCGCTCAGCCGATGGCAGGCAAGCGCGTGCTCGTGCTGGGTGCGGGCGGAGCGGTGCGCGGTGCGCTGCTGCCGTTCATCGCGGCGCGTCCGGCGCAACTGGTCGTCGTGAATCGGGATGTGCGCAAGGCCGAGGCGCTGGTCGCACAAGTCGCGAGCAGCAGCCCATTGATCGCATGCGGCTACCGCGAACTCGACGGGATGGGGCAGTTCGACCTCGTCGTGAACGCGACATCAGCGAGCCTGACCGGTCAGTTGCCCGCCGTTCCCCCGGACGTGTTCAGCCCAGCGGGAACCGCGTACGAACTCGCGTATGGAAAGGGGCTCACGCCGTTCTTGCGGCTCGCGCGAAATGCTGGCGTGCAGGGCATCGCCGACGGCGTCGGCATGCTCGTCGAGCAGGCTGCCGAAGCGTTCGAATGGTGGCGCGGCGTTCGACCGCAGACGCAAGCGATCATCGACCGGCTGACCGTTCCGCTCATTTGACGCACGAGGGGCCGAGGACGCCCGGGTTGCGGATGTCCGTCCATGGCACGACGCAATGGATACAATGGCGACATTGCAATTGACAATATCGCCATGAGTACCACTGAGCTTCCGGACCTCAAGCTGCTTCAGCTTTTCGACCTGCTTTACGACGTGCGAAGTGTCACGCGCGCCGCCGAGCAACTCGGGCAAAGTCAGCCGACGGTCAGCATCTGGTTGGGTCGCTTGCGCGAGCATTTGCAGGACCCATTGTTCGTTCGCACACCGGGCGGTATGACGCCCACGCCGCAGGCTGACGCGTTGATCGGACCGTGCAGGGAAATTCTGGAGTCGCTGCGCCGGTTCGCTGCGTGGGAAATCTCGTTCGATCCCGCCACGGCCAAGCGACGCTTTCGCATTTGCATGACGGACGCGAGCCACATTACGCTGCTGCCGCGAATGTTGGCGCATTTGCGGGCGCAGGCGCCAGGCGTTCGGCTGGAAGCGGCAAGGATCGACGGCAATACGGAGCGGGCACTCGAATCCGGCGAGGCGGATCTTGCGATCGGGCACGTGCCATGGCTGGGGGGCGGTATGTACCAGCAACAGCTTTATATGCAGGACTGGGTATGCCTTGCGAACCGCAATCATCCTCGCGTGCGTGCGCGGCTGAGTCTGAAGCAATACGGCAGCGAGGGGCACGTCGTCATTGCGGCTGGCACGGGCGGGCAACTGCTCGAACAGGCGTTGTTGCGCGAGAACATCGAACGCGACGTCGTGCTTGAATTGCCCGGCTTCCTCGGACTCGGATCGATCATCAAGTCTACCGATCTGATTGCTACGTTGCCGCGACACATTGGCGAGACGCTGGCGCGGGCGAACGACGTCGTGGTCCATTCATGTCCTTTCCCGGTGGACAAGTTCGCGGTGCGCCAGCACTGGCATGCGAAGTACCATCATGAAGCCGGCAATCGCTGGCTACGCTCGGTCGTCGCGGATCTGTTTCTCAATGGGAGCAGAAGATAGTTGAAACTGCTGGTTGCGGGCTGACCAGCCATTCGCGTGTGCGTCGCTGTCGACCCGGGACTCAATCGGGGTTTTTTAGGGCACGAGACCGCTTTGAATCTCACGCTGTTCTCCGACTACCGGGTTGAGCGACGGCTCGAACGCTGCGAGCCGCCTCACTTTTACGATTACCGTAGATATTCACAAATCTTTAATGCGGGGAAACCAGCGGGAGCCGCGGATCGCATCAAATCGGCGAATTGCGCACCTGTCAGCCTTCGCGAGGCTGGACCTGCGCGAATTGACGAATGCGCTCCGCAAGAGCGGGTATGCCCGAGTCGCGAGCGACGTAGTGCGCGACCTGCCGGGTGGCCAGATCGATGGTCACCTGATCGTCGGGGGTTTTCGTATTGGGTCCGTCAACGGCGGGATGGTATTCGATGCGCAATTGCCTCGCGTTGGCGACGAGCCGTAAATAGCCGAAGTTGCGGTCGTCGTAGCTTTCAAGGACGACCGCATCGGTGTCTTTCGACGCGGCCTGGAGCAGCTGCGGCGCGCGGAGGGGCGACTGTCCGTTGGTGGTGAGCCGCTGCACCTGGTGACCGCCGTTCCCACAAACGATGTAAGGGATGTGGGTGCCATCGGAACGGGTTCGCGTAAAGCGCTGGTAGTTGTGCGCGTGTCCCGCGAGGTCCGCGTGTGGCCAGATACCGACCTCATGACAAACGGTATCGATCTGCTGCTGCATTTCCACGCTCCAGCCATGACGGCCGCGCGCCACATACGGCGGATGGTGATGCGCGAACAGCAGCGCGCCTCGATAGTTCTCTTTCTTCACCCGCAATAACGCCGCTTTCAGGAACTTCAGCTGACTGTTGCCGATGTGACGGTCAGCGATCACACCGGGGTCTTCGAGCGTATTGCTGTACAACGCGATGATGCGCACGAACGGTGCCTCGAACGTGAAGAAGACACCGGGCTGAATTTGCGCTGTGCGTGAAAGGTGGCCCGCATCGGGAGAGACCTGGAAGCAGTCGGAGCAGAAGTTCCTGAGAAACGCCTGCAGGCTCTTCTCATGCTTCAACGGCGAAACCATTCCGTCATGGTTGCCGGCGGCGGCGAGAATCGGCGCATGATAGTTGCGATACGGCTCATAGAACTGATCGTAGTAGTACTGCGCCTCGCCAAAGCTGTAGACGATGTCGCCCAGCAGAAAGTTGAATTGGGGCACCTCGGCGGGATCGGCTTCGTCGAAGTCGCTGACCATCTTGTCCGAGACTTCATTCTGGGTGGCCGGACCTTTCGTACTGCCACAGTCGCCGGTGGCGTGAAAGACGATCTGTCCGCTCTCGCTGATCGTATCGAGGAGCTTCTGGTTGTTGTTCACCACCTCCGCAAACGTCAGCCGCGGCTCGGTGCCGCCGCGCGGCGGCGGAAACGGCAGCGCCTTCAGCTTGTGCTCGCGGTTCAGTTCGTCGATCACCTTGTACGCGGCGGTATCGGATGCGTGCCGGACCACGAAGGTTTGCGGGTCCGGCGTGGGTTGCGGCTGCGAGAAAACCGGCGCGGCGAGAATTCTGCCTCTGCGGTTGCCGCGGGCGGCTGACGATTCGTCTGAACGCTTCTTCGGCATGTGCAATCCTCCTTGATCGTCGAACGGGAGCGGCCACGCGGTTGTCGGCAAACCGTCGGCATATGACGGTGCTGTACGCGGCCGGATGCACCGTTCAGACGAAGGTAAATCGAGGAAGTTCAGATACGGCTGCCGTTGCGCCGCCCGATTGGCGCGAATTGCGGAGCACCGCCGTTCCGCGCGAAGGCCGGGTTCGTGGTGGAACACGTGTGTTACGACGGCACGAACACGCCCACCGCCGCCAGCGCCATCGCGAGCGTTGCGAGCCATCCTCCCCACGCCAGCACGCCCTTGACGGCGAACTGTCCCATCACCCGCCGACTTCGCGCGATCAGCATCATGATGACCATGATCGGCACCGCGGTAACGCCATTGATCACCGCGCTCCAGTACAGCGCGCGGATCGGGTCGAAATGCATGAAGGTGATGGCCACGCCGCCGACGATGGCCAGTGCGATCACCGCATAGAATTCGCGCGCGAGCGTCAGATGCAATGCCAGACTGCTGCGCCAGCGAAAGCTGCCCGCGGCTGCGTAGGCGGCCGAGCCGGCGAGAACCGGCAGCGCGAGCATGCCGGTGCCGATGATGCCGAGCGCAAACAGTACGTAAGCAAAGCGTCCGGCAAACGGCTCGAGCGCCCGCGCGGCATCGGCTGAGGTTTTCACTTCGATGTGGTGCAGATGCAGTGTAGCCGCCGCCGTCAACATGATGAAAAATGCAACGAAGTTCGACACCCCCATGCCGACCCACGTATCGAAACGGATTCTTCGCAACTGCGCCGGTGCCTGATGCGGTACGCGGCGCAAAGGCGCCTGTTCCGGTGCCGAGCGCATTTCTTCGACTTCCTGCGACGCCTGCCAGAAGAACAGGTACGGACTGATCGTCGTGCCCAGCACCGCGACCACCATGGTCAGATAGTCCGACGTCAGCGAGATGCGCGGCAACACAATCGCGCGTGCGACTTCGCCCCACGGGATCGGCACGATGAAAGCGACTGCGACGTACGCAAGAAGCGATAGCGCGGTCCACTTCAGAATCCGCGCGTAGCTTTCATAGGGGACAAAAATCTGCAGGATGACGGAGAACGCCCCGAGGCCGACGACATAAAGGTGTTGCGGACCGGGCAGCAGCAGTCCGGCCGCGGCGCCCATCGCCGACAGATCAGCGGCGATGTTGATCACGTTTGCCACGACGAGCAGGGCGACCGCGCCATACAGCAGCCAAGCCGGATAATGCGCGCGGATGTTCGACGCGAGGCCCTTGCCGGTCACCCGGCCGATCTGCGCGCTGACCAGCTGGATGGCGGTCATCAACGGATAGGTGATCAGGATCACCCATAGAAGGTTGAATCCGAATTGCGCGCCGGCCTGCGAATACGTGCCGATTCCGGATGGATCGTCGTCGGCCGCGCCCGTGATCAGGCCGGGGCCCAGGCGTCTGATCCAGGATCGCTCGACAGGATCGCGTACGGCGGATTCCGGCTCGATCAATTTTTCGTCGTTCATATGTCACCTCGCGCCCACAGTTAGCAAATTGCGGGCCCGGGTGTTCGTGCAGGCGTTGCGCGGCTTCGGCAAGCAGATGCGAAGCGCGGCTTCAGCGAAAGTAGGCGGAAATACGGGCTTCTATAGGGGAGGAACGAACCTGGGGCCGTGCCGACGGACACCGTCACCCATGATGCGCTGGAGTCTTCGCTTGCAACTGGATCAAGTCGATTGCGTAAAGCAGTTCTTCGAGCACGATGGGCTTGGCAACGATGGCGTCGACCTTGCCAGCAAAACTGGCCGCGTCTTCCGGCCGCGCCAACGCGATGATGCTCGGCTTATCGATGCTTGTATCGAAGCTCTCCACGAACCACAACGCAGTCGTAATCGAATTGACGGGCACGTCGAGAACGATCAATTGGCGCGACGGTTCGAGCCATATTTCATGCCAATGATCGAAACCGAGCGCTTTGGAGCGCCCATAGCCCTTTACATTGAGCAGAACGCGCAGAGAATCCCGGACCGCCTTGTCGTGCCCGACGATGACGACGGCGCCGAGGCATTGTGACGGTCTCTTCACTGCGTGAGCCGTTGCGGCCCGCAGTTGCCACTGACAGCGCTGCCATTGCACCCGGGTCAATTCATAGTCGCGCTGCGCTTTCGACAGCGCATTCAGCGATGTTGCCGGGTTACTTCTCAACTGTTGCAGATCGCGAGTCGCCTGATCCAGTGCGGTGCAGGCGACGCAGAAGGCGAGCTTGTCTTCTGCCGTCGGTCCCGGATTCGAAGATGACACGCCGCGTTTCTCCCGAGCCAGTACGCACGTTTTGTGCCGTTGACCTTGCTCATTCCCGCAGCATAGGGCGGCAAGGCGCAAAATTCCAGGCGCGGCTCAGTCCATTCGTGGCTTGAACGCAAACTGCTCGATCTCGCCGCCGCGTGCGACCACCGCCGTGCTCTCGGGAATTTCCTGCCAGATACCCGGCAAGTCCGAGAGCGGCTCGGACAGCACGAGGAACGCATTCTCGCCGGCCGTCTTGATGCGCTCGTCGTCGGGATACAACTCGCGCAGATGACGGAACGACCTGCTGTGAAACAGCGAGCGCGACTGCCCTTCGCTCGAATAACGGACCGCGATGATCTGCTCGCCGTCGGTCGCGCACACGGTCATGTTCAGCGGCTCATCCACGCCATGCCGGCGGCCGGCGGTTTCGACGAAGCCGACCATCCGTTCGAGCGCGGTGACGGGCGTGAGCTGCAGCCCGAAGGTCAGCGCGAGAAAAAACAGCACCTCGGAATCGGTCGATCCCTCGATGGACGGGAACAGGTCGGGATCGATCTGCACCATCAGATCGCGGCGCACCTTCGGGTAGTTGCGCACCAGCCCGTTGTGCGCGAACAGCCAGCGGCCGTGGCGGAACGGATGACAGTTGGTTTCCTGCGACGGCGTGTCGGTCGCCGCGCGTATATGCGCGACGAACAACGGCGAGTGGATCGCCCGCGCGGCCTCGCGTAGATTGCGGTCGCTCCAGGCGGGCTGGATGCAGCGGTAGCGAAACGGAATGTCGGTGGGGTGGCCATACCAGCCGATCCCGAAACCGTCGCCATTGGTGGTGGTGGCGCCGAGCCGCGAATGCATGCTCTGATCGATCAGCGAATGCCGGGCGTTGAACAGCACGGTTTCGAGCTGAAGTGGATTGCCGGTATATGCGAGCCAGCGGCACATGATTGGACTCCTGTCGGTTGCGCATGACAAACCTACACCACCGCGCGGTCGGCGTTTGTAGGACCAAAGTCCGATTGAGGGAGACTTGACGCATGTCACCATAGACAACTCATGGCGTGAACTGCACGGGTTCCTGCTCATGGAAGATCTATGTCAAGGGCGGCATCGTCACGTGGGAAACGCAGCTGGCGGACTATCCGCGCACCCGGCCCGACGTGCCCAATCACGAGCTGGTGCGCAGTGCGCTGATCAAGCTGTGGCGCGAGCGCCGCGCTTCGCTGGAACCGGTGCAGGCGTGGCAGTCGATCGAGCATTCACCTGCGGGTGACCGTGTATGTGTTCGTTGCGCTGGCGTTCGTGCTCGGCGCGGTCTTCGCGTTCCGCATGGCGTCGACCTTCAAGTAGGTGGCCGATGATTTTCCGGAGAACATGGGCGTCGTCACCGGGATCGTCGGGCTTGCTGGTGGCCTTGGTGGATTCCTGCTGCCTATAATCTTCGGCATCCTGCTGGATTTTTTCAGCGTGCGTTCCACCTGCTTCATGTTCCTATACGGGATCGTCTGGGTTTCTCTGATCCTGGTCTATCTGTCGGAAGTGCGGCGTACACCGGTCGCGGGTTCTGTTGCCTGGCCGCGTTCGCAAACGCGCAGTGCCGAGATTCGCGCAGGCTGCAGGCTCTGCCTGCCAGCCTGCTTTTTGCTGATGGAGGTGCCCGATGAAACGCCGTGAACTGTTGGTTGCGCTGGCCGCAGGCGCGCTCGCCGAGGGTTCTACCAGCCTGGCGCAGGCAGCCCAGGCGAAATTCACCGATCAGATCGAGTTGCCCAAGCCCAACCTCACAGGCACGGTGTCCCTCGAGGAAGCCATCGCGAAGCGCAGGTCGGTGCGCAGATTCGCGGCGAAGCCGCTGCCGGTCGAGGCCATTGGCCAATTGATGTGGGCCGGGCAGGGCATCACCAACTCGGACGGTAAGCGCGCGGCTCCGGCGGCCGGCGCTTTGTATGCGCTCGAACTTTACGTGGTGACCGCGACCGAGGTGATGCACTACCTGCCGGAGGGCCACCGGGCCGAGAAGCGCGCCAGCCACGACCTGCGCCCCGAACTGCGAGCGCTTGCGGTCAACCAGGCGTCGGTCGAGGCGGCCCCGGCCTTGCTCGTGGTGGCCGCCGACCCCAGCAGGCTGACCGCGAGATATGGAGGCAGAGCCAATCTGTATGCCGATCTCGAGGTCGGGCATGCGACCCAGAACATGCTGCTGCAGGTCGTCGCGCTGGGGCTAGTTGCCGTACCCGTGGGCGCCGTCGACGGGGCCCCGGCGGCGCGCAAGCTCGGGCTGCCTCGCGGCCAGACCGTCCTCTATCTGATCCCGGTAGGCTATCCGGCCTGAGTCGTGGGGAGAGGCACGATGAGTTCGATCGAGCCTCAGCGAGTTTTACGGTCTCCAGCGTCGGGCGGTTATCGGCCAACGCCTGGGGCTGCGCTCGCCTTGTTGCACGACCGGCAGCAGTGTATCGACACAGTCCAGCGCGTCGCTCAATCGCCCGAGCACGATCAGCGAGCGCGCCGCATCCAGACGACCGTGAAACATCGCGTCGCGCGGTCCGGCCCGTTCCACCATGTCGATGAGCTGGCCCATCTCGGCCTTGACGCGCGCGCGGTCGATGGGCCAGTGGCGGTCAATCCAGTTCCGAAGCGAGCGAACCAGCACCACGCAATCGTCGTACTCACACTGCAAGCTATCCATTGCCACCCTCAGCCGTAGCCGGCCTGACCGAGCCGTTCATTGGGGGAACAAACCCTCCCCATGTCGCCCGCATCTATAGAGGAAGCAAGCGGCGCGCCACGTGTCGCCGGTGCGCTGCATCGTTGCTAGAGCGGAGCTCGGCCATGTTCTCGCAATTCGGGCTCGAAGAATATCCATCGAGCGGATGGAAAGCGCTCCTTCAATTCGCGCTCGATTCGGTCGATCGTGCGCACCAGCTCGTTCGCACTGTCGTGCGGTTCGAGCTCGGCCTGAATCGCGATTACCAGATCCTCCGACCACTTCAAGGCGATCAGACTGACGATGCGACGGACTTCGTTGCGCTCGCTGAGCCATGCGCGCATCTCCTGGCGTATGCGCTGGTGCGCCGATTCACCCACGAGAAGCGATTGGATCTCGCGCATCGAGTACAGAGCCGTGGCCATCAGCACAATGCCGACGCCGACACTGCCGAGCGCATCGTAAAGCGGATTGCCGGTGAGAACCGTAATGCCGATCGCGATCAGGGAGACGAGCACGCCCGTTACCGCGGCCACATCCTCGCTGACCGCGAGCATCACGGACGGCCTGCCGCTTTCCCTGAACCAGTTCAATAGCCCGCGGGCGCGATGCCGGGGCTCGATCGTGCGAATGGAGGCTCTGAGAGCGACTGCCTCGATCACGCCGGACACGCACAACACGCCGATCGCGAGCAAAGGCTGTTCGAGCCGCGAGTGATGGATTGCGCGAAAGCCGCCGATCGCGATCGACGCAACGCCTCCGAAGATGAATAGCTGCATCGCCACCAGCATTGCATAGACATAGGTCGCGCGACCGAAGCCGAGTGGATGTTGCTCATCGGGCTCGGCTCGAGCGGCGCGATGACCGACGAGCAACGCAACCTGGTTCAGGCAGTCGGCGCTGGAGTGTACGGCTTCGGCGAGTGCGGCCCCCGAGTTGGTGTAGAACGCGACGGCGAACTTGCACGCGGCGACAGCGATATTCGATGCGAGGGCGTAGTAGACCGCCCGTGGCGCAGATATGTGCCGCCCGGACCTGGCCCTCATGACCCTATCTCCTTGTTCAAATCGAAAATGGGCGATTCCCGAGCTTGGAGATTGAACAGCATAAAGCGGACCTCGAAACGCCTGTCGACTACGAGAGAGTCAACCGATCAACCGTGCGTTGCGGGGTGAGAGGTGGAACATTCCCATCGGCCCTCTGTCCTTTCTGTTGAGGAACCAGACGAATGGAGATGCACGATGACTTCGCACGCGACGACTGCCAGCCATCAACCGAACCGGCCGACACTGAGCGCCGACGAATCCGCAACGCGGCAGGCAAGCGATGCGGTCGCGCGCTTCGTCGAGGAACTCCAGGCCGGCTGGGACCAGCATGACGCGGACGTGTCGAACCGCCACTTTGCCGCGGACATCTTGTGGGGCAGCCCGTTCGGCGCGTCTGTTCATGGCTACGCGGAGCTGCATCCGATCCATGCGCGATTGAAGCGATCCGGAAAGGGTGGCAATGCTTCCCGCTTCGAGATCGTCGATGTTCTTGCGCCGGCTCCCGGTGTGGCCGTCGCGCAGGTTCGGCGCATAGCGCTCGGGCTGGACGGACAGGTGGTAGAACCGTCCGATGACCTTTCGGCGTCGTTCTCCGAGATGGCCCTTTACGTACTGGTGCGCCGGGACGGAGTGTGGTGGGTTGCGGCGGGGCAGAACACGCCCATTCGGCCCGCTCCATAGCGTAACGACGGGCCGCTTGCGGGCCTCATATCGACAGATGCCCGGCAGCGGAATCAAGGCCGCTGTCGGCGTGATCTTGCGGCACACCGCCAACGGGATCGGCGATTGGAACAAGTGAATAGCGCTGCAGCCATTCGCTGTATCCATTCACGAGAAAGCCCCCGGAGCGTTCTATGTATTGCTGGCGCGACGCCTGATAGATCTTTCGAATCGCAAACCACGGCACATGCGGCAGATCGTGATGCACCGCATGGTAGTTGTTATTGAGAAACAGCAACCGCCACAGCCATCCCGCCTCATTGATCACCGTGCGATGTGCGGGCAGCTGCGCCATCCGATGCTCATGAAACGAACGCACCGATGCAAGCGCGAGCGAGCCATACCCGGCACCGACGACAAACACCCACGCCGGTATCGCGCATACCTGCTGCAACCACATAGTGAGTGCAACCAGCGCGGCGAGATGCGCGAGCCATGCGGGCAGGTCGCGCCAATCGCCGTCGCGAATCTTGCCGAGTGCCTGCGCACCGGTCGCGGCAATCGCAAACGCCGGCCCGACCAGCAAGCGACCGATCAACGTATTGCGGAATACCAGCAGCACCCGCATCGCGGCGCCCGCGCGTCGCCACTGCGCTGCGCTAACGAAATAGCTTTCCGGGTCGCTGCCCGGCTCGGTCAAATGCGCATCGTCGTGATGCCGCAGATGCGACTCGCGATACACCGGATAAGGGAACCACACCGCGAGCGGCGCGAAACCGAGCAGCGCGTTGACGAATCGCGAGCGCGTCGGATGACCGTGCAGCAGCTCGTGCTGCAGCGACATGTACCACGCGCCGAAGATGGCCAGCAGCGTGGCCGTCAGCGGCAGACCCAGCAGACGAGCGTGGGTGGCGACGCCGAACCAGCCACCGTAGATCGCGACGATCAGCGCCCATGTCGGCCATTGCGTGCGCCAGGTCCGGCTAGCGGCCAGACGGTCGATATCGTTGCGCTGGGTGTCGTCGAGATAGATCGCCATCGTTGAATCGGTCCGAATGTCTGTTCGAACCCGCGGTTTCAGTTCGCAGGTCCAGACCGATCGTACGGGGCGGCGCTGTGCGCCCGAACCATTTTATTGAGCAATGCATCTGCGCAATCGTGGAAAAGCGGGCGCGGATAGTGCGTATCCGGTAAGCGTTCAATGATCGTCCGCCACGCGGCACGCGTGATCGAGCAGCCCTTCGGCCGTGCCGCTGCCGCCATCGATGTCGATACCGCTGTTGACGATCAGCCAGCCATCCCGAGCCGCCGATGGTCCCGCGCCGGTGACGAGGATAGTTTGCGTGGCCATCGTCGCCGGATCGGGATTGTCGCGCGCGACGATCCTGAACGGGTTGTCGGCGCCGCTCAGCGAGCTCACGCGCATGATCCTGTAGCGCTCGCCATCGAGCGTCGCCCAGCGCCATTCGCCGGGCGCGTCGTGAGCGTGACTGGCGAGCGCGGCACTGACTTCATGTCGCATGCAGTCGATATGGATATGCAGCTGGTTTTGCGAGCGACGGTATTCGGAGTTGATTTCGAGGCCGAGCTGATCGTCGGGCAATTCACGTTTGACCGCTTGCTGCACGTAATGGCGCGAATCCCACGCGTCGCTCCAGTAGTCCTTCGCATCGGGTGCGAGAATCAGCGGACTTTCGATGCCGGTGATGCGATCGGTCGGCATCAGCAGAAACTGCGAGCGGCCGAGAATGTCCTTCAGGACGACATAGCGCTTGTCGAGATCGACGACCGTGCATTGACCCGGCGTGCCGGTGGCCTGCTGCGACGGCACGCAGCGGATCTCGACGATCTTCCACAGCGCGTTGGAATCGACCGTCGCGAGGCGCGCACAGGCGCTGACCGCGAAAGCGACCGCGAGCAAGGCGGTCAAATGAACGATGCGGCGCGCGAGGCCGCGAGTTGAGAGGGCGGTGGCGAGGTTCGTCATCGTCGCTTAGGGTGGGGTTCGGGCAGGGAAAGCGTCGGAATGCAGGCTGTAATGCGCAGGCATTAAAGCACAAACCGGATGGCGCACGCGTGAAACACGGGCTTCACAGCACCGGCGCCGGCAACGCTCCCAGTACCTGTTCGATCGCAACACCGATGGCCAGCAGCCGCCTGTCGGAGCCGAGCGGTCCATCGAGTTCGAGGCCGACCGGCAGCCCGCTCGCGCTGATACCCGCCGGCAGCGACAGCCCCGGAATGCCGGATGTGCTGGCCGGGTCGGTATTACGCAGGAACGCTTCCATCGTATCGATCGGCGGACCGCCGTCGATCGTGACCGTCGACGAGCCGTTCAGATCGTCGATCGGCACCGCGACGAGGCGCGTCGTCGGAAACAGCAACGCATCGAGACCGGCATTCGCGAACGTCGCGGCGACGTAATTCTGCAGCCGCGGTCGCCAGTAGTTGAGCGCGGCGGAGTAGTGCGAGCCGAGCACGTCTGCGAGCACGTCGTCATAGATCGCGCGCACGTCGGGGCTCGCGATGCGCACGGCCAGATCGGCGACGGTCTGCACCGGCGCCTGATTCGCGACGAGCCACGCAAGCACGTCGTCGCGCGCTTCGTGAATGGCGAGCGGACCGCCGACCATTCCGTTCAGGTACTCCAACTCGGTCATCGCGACCGGCACGAACATGACACCCGCCGCTTCGAGCTTGTGCAACGCGGCGCGCGCGACGTCTTCGACCTGTCGTTCGAGAGCGTCCCACAGTGGCGCGGGCAAGCCGATGCGCAAGCC
Source organism: Paraburkholderia atlantica (assembly GCF_009362785.1). Classification (GTDB taxonomy): domain Bacteria; phylum Pseudomonadota; class Gammaproteobacteria; order Burkholderiales; family Burkholderiaceae; genus Paraburkholderia; species Paraburkholderia atlantica. The sequence goes on along the minus strand of NZ_WHNQ01000004.1, from coordinate 85,821 downwards.
ATCGAGCGCAATCTCGGGCAACGCGCCGTCGCCGGTGATCACGCCGTCGAGCAGCGCCAGGTCCGCGACGCTGCGCGCCATCGGGCCCACGGTGTCGCGCGTATGGCTGATCGGCACGACCGCGTTCGGGTCGTGATAGCGCCGCTCGGCGCCGCCGTTGCCGACCGATGGACGCAAGCCCGCGGTGCCGGTCAGCGCCGCCGGGATGCGGGTGGAGCCGCCGGTGTCGGTGCCGAGTCCGGCGGGCGCGATGCGCGCGGCGATCGCCACCGCGGTGCCGCCCGACGAGCCGCCCGGCATCAGCGACGGATCGTACGGGTTGCGCACCGGCCCCGCGTGCGCGGACAGGTTGGTACTCGTGATGCCGAACGCGAGCTCGTGCATGTTGGCCTTGCCGAGCACGACCGCGCCCGCGTCGACGAGGCGTTGCACCGATGGCGCGCTGGTGGTCGGCACGAAGCCGGCGAGCGCGGGCGTGCCGGCCGTCGTCGGCAGACCCGCGGTGTTGATGTTGTCCTTGACGACTATCGGCAGGCCGCAAAGCGGCAGTCGCGCCCGTTCCGCTGGAGGCAATGCGTCGATGCGCTGCGCGGCGGCGAGCGCGCCATGGAAGTCGAGCGTGGTGAGCGCGTTCAGCTGCGTGAGCGCGGCGGCGCGCGCGAGCAGGGTTGCGACATAGTCGGCGGCTTTGAGCCGGCCGGATTGCAGCGCTTCGACCGCTTGTGTCGCACTGAGCGCGAGTTGTGCATCGACGGTCCATGTCATGACCGGCGTCTCCGTATCGATGGATGCGTCGCGGGCGGCGCGAGGTTCGAGTGCATCCGTCGAAGAAGCGGACAGGTCACGCGGGCAGACAGCGAACGCAAGGGTTCAGCTATTCTGGCACATCCGCCTGAAAGCCGATGCCGGGCGATGCACGACACGCGTCGCGCTCGCTGCGATCGATATCGAATGTGCTTATTGATGGTTATCGATCCACATGCGTCCCCAGTCGGACGCATAGGCGAGCGCATGCTCTTCGTCGAAGAAGTAGTCGAGCGCGTCGAACGAATAAGCCTTGCGCGTATTCTCGTCGCGCTGCTCGATCGTCAGATTGGCGGCGAATAATCCGTTGGGGAGCAGTTGCGTTGCCGCTTCGACCTCGTAGCCCTTATAGCGGATATGTGAGTTCATGATCTTGACTTGTCTGTGTGTCCGCGAGTGTCGTGCGGAATACCAATGCGTGCGGCGCGGCCCCGTCGTTGCCGAAGGTGAGTGAAGCGGCGGGCAAGGTCAAGCGTAGGGCGCGCTGCGCAGCGGGTGAACCAATCTTTCGTCGGAAGCAAATCAGCGCGGCGCGGGAGTGGTAATCAGAAGCCCGGATCGGATCAAAGTCGCTGTGTTCGGGACTCTATTCGAGCGGGGTCGCGATGTCTGTTATGTGGCGCACGGTCGCTCGGCGCAAAGCGTGGCGCCGCGCAATTGCGGCGGCGTCACGATGCCCGGAGAGTATTTCAGACCGCGTGCAGGACGCGCGCGGAACGGCCGTCCGCGGCGATCGAGGTGGGGGTGCTGGGTGCGGATGTCCGGTTCGCGGTCGAATGGTTCGACGCGGCGGGCGCGCCGTGCGCACGCTGTGCATTGAACGCGAGCGCGAACTGCGCGGCTTGCTGGCCGACGGTCGCCAGTTGCTCGATCACTTTCGGATCGGAGCAGCTGTCGACGCTATCGAAGCGCGTCTCCAGCGTGTTGATGCCGGCACCGAACGGCGTCGGCCAGCCACGCAGCGCATGCACGATCGAGCGCAGCGACGTCAGCACGGAGCCTGCCGCCTGCCAGCCGTAGGCGGTGACGATGCAGCCCACCGCGCGGCCATCCAGATACGGGCGCTCGTCGGCGCGCAATTCTTCGAGCGTGTCGAGCGCGTTTTTCACGAGCCCGGACACGCCGCCGTGATAGCCGGGTGTCGCGATGATCACCGCGTCCGCGCGACGCACGGCTTCGATCAGCTCGCGCTGTTCGTCGGTGCGAGCCGGCTGTTCCGGCGCGTAGTGCGGCAGGCTATGCAGAAAAGTGCCGCCGAACAGGCGGGTATGCGCGCCGGCGGCTTCGGCGCCGCGCAACGCGAAGGCCAGCGCGCGCTCGGTGGACGAGGCCGCGCGCGTCGTACCGCCGATACCGACGATGAGCGGCGGGCGGGAATGATCGGATCTGCTCAACGAAATGCTCCTTCGATTGCGGTTCACGGTGTGGTTGGCGGCGCGGTTGATGCAGAACTCATGCAGCGCTAGCAACGCACATGCACGGCCGCGAATGGACCGACCGCAGCGAACCGGACTTTGAAGTGTCATCTTAATGAGCGGCCGCCACACGGCTAAGCGACTTTTTGTTCTAACGATATAACCGACCGGCCACAACTCGCCGAGCCGCTCTGCAATGCACGTGAGAGCGCGGCAGATAAGCATATGGTGAACCGTTGGTTGGGCGGTTGCGGGCCTGACGATATGATGGACTCGTCTCCTCCATGACATCTCCTTAGACATGGGACTCGGCCTCGCTACGCAAGTGGTGGGGCCATTTTTTTCGTGGGTCGTTGGCCGGTATGCGCGGCTATGCCATTGCGGCAATGCCGGTTGCATGCGCCTGCGTGGTAGCCACTTCACGATGACGCCGGTTTTTGCATGCTACGATGCCCGCAGTGATTTTCCGCGAGATCGAGCTCAGCATGGCAACCCTGTATGACACGCTCGGCGTGCCCGCCCACGCCACCGACGACGAAATCAAGCGGGCCTATCGGAAAGCCGCGATGAAGTGGCATCCGGATCGTAATCACGGTGCCGAGGACGTGGCGCGCGCAGCGTTCCAGGAAATCAAGGACGCGTACGCGATCCTGTCCGATGCCGAGCAGCGCAAGGTCTACGACACGGTCTATGCCGAGCAGATGCGCGAGTGGGAGGCGCAGCACACGCGTCGGCAACGCGCGCAGGCGAAGCGTGAGGCGGCGGCGCGCGCGGCCGACGAAGTCGCGTATGCGGAAATGGTTTCGATCGCGATCCGCTTCGCGGACCAGGGCCACAATCGCGACGTGCTGTTCGGCGTGCTGCTCGGGCGGCAATGCGAACCACAGCGCGCCGCGCAGATCGCCGACAGCGTCGCGGCGTTGCAGGCGGCGCGCCGCGACGAGGCGGACGCCGCGCAAAATGCCCAGCGCGCGGGCAACGCGGCGAAGGGCGCGGAAGCGGCGGCCGAGCCGGAACCGGCGAAAACCGCGCAAGATACCGGCGCGGCTTCAGAAACCGCCTCTCACGACACGCCGCATGTCAAACGCGCGAACCACGCGAAGCGCGATGAGACCCCCGGCGACATACATCCGGCCGGCACGCTCGGCAACCTGTGGTTCCAGTTCCTCAATGGCCTGAAATTCTGACGTGTCGCAACGACCCGGGATGACGCCCGCGACCTTCTTCCAGGCGACGCAGGCCGCGTATACCCTATGCCACGTCCACGCCCGCAGCCGACGGCGAACCGGAAAAGCCGTTCTAGCCGGACCAGTGGGACGGCGGCCGCGTCGCTTGATCTGACTAATATTGAAAAGGGTGCTGAAACTGGGGGCAGGACGCTGTACACTGCCCATCGTTCGCAAAGTTGTGCTCTGTGCCCCGGACTCGAGATAGCTGGCGCGAATCCCGTGGCGCAAATAAAAAAGACGCCGTAGTGTCACGGGGGCGCAAGACTGGAGCGGCACAATTCCGCCCAGAGGCTAAATAAAAGAACATCGGTACGGGGTAAGCGTGTCCAGAAAATATAAGGTGTTGTTTCTCTGCCGCGATAATTCGATCCGCAGCATCATTGCAGAAGCTTTACTTCGAGAACTGGCGGGGCACCGGTTCGAGGCGTTCAGCGCAGGCCCTGAACCGGCCGCGCGGCTTCATCCACTCGCGGTCGCGCAATTGCAGCCGGGCATTTCCGGGCGCGCGGTGCTGAGCCCTAAAAGCTGGCTGGAATTCACCGGCGAATGGGCGCCCCGCATGGATATCGTGATCGCGCTCGACGAATCCGTCGGCGGACTGCATGCGCCGGTATTTCCCGGTGCGCCGGCGTTCGTCTATTGGACCATTGCCGATCCGCTCGCGGGCGGCCAAGGCTCCGCTGACGAGCAGGCCCGTCTTTTCGACAAGACTTTCTGGCAGATCGTGCGACAGGTCAGCGCGTTTATCGAGTTGCCGCAATATGCGCAGCCTGCCTCGAATCGCGCGAATCACGCGAATATCGTCGATCCGGCGAATGCCATCAATGCGGGGAATACGGTGAATGCCGCGAATACCGTGAATATGGCAAGCGGCGGCGCAAAACCGGTGCGTGGCACGGCGGTTCGTTTCGAAACCACAGCCATAGTGTCCGCGCCTTCGAGCGCGGCGGCCTGCACCTAGCGGTTATTCGGGCGCGCGAGCCGCGTGCCGGCGAACGGGTCATTCGACCAGTCGACCTGTTTTTTCGGTTGGGGTGCGGGCGCCGGTTTTGCGGCCAATTCGAAATGCTCAATGCTCTGGCCGGCACTAATGGCCTGCTTCAACCATTGCGGCATTTCGCCATTGCCATCCCAGCTGTCTCCGGTCGCATTGCGATAGCGCTCAGCCTTTTTGGCCAATGACTCGGTCGCCAGCGCCGCGGCAAGGTCTTCTGGCCTGATACCAAACTCTTCCATGCGATGGCGGAGATACGCAATCATGCTATCTCGCTTCCTTTCGTCCATAGGATATTTGTCCTTCTAAAACGTGCAGCGTACTGTCGAAGACAGATTGCGGGGAAAAAGCTGCGAAGCGTCGAGCCCGACTGAATGGGGCCGCCTCGCGGTGGGGTTGTCGATTGACGGAAATGCCATGTGCCGGGCTAAAAAACGTTGCTCCCTGAATTGCTATACGGCCTCGGACAAAGACGGCCGCTGGAACAACCGACCCTCAAACCGAGAGTCTCAATCAGCAAATATTTCAGCATGTCGCAGCGCGGCGAACGAGGCCGGTAAGCCTGACGTTCGCTATGAAAAACTCTTAGTCTCGATGCAGTGATTGCGAATGGATGGAGTCACTCCACGCTGTCCGTCTTTCACCGGACTTTCGTCGATGTGCGGGTTCGCTTTTTGTGCTTTGTAGCAACATCATAACGCAATGCGCGAGCAAAGCACGCTTAGTTCACATTGAATTTGTCAGTGAATGCGGTTTATCGAACGGTGTGGGCAATTGACCACTCTGCTGGAAGCTCCTGGATTGAATTCCAGGGGGCGCGACCTATAAAAGAAAGACGAAAAGCTGCGCAACGCAGACTTACAACCGCCTTATGCCCGCCGATTCCGCCGACGCTTCAGGAGCGCGTCGAATATCGGTTGCAAGCGCGGTAATTCTTCATCTGTTTAGTTCGGTGACCCGTCGCAGCAGTAGCGCATTGGCATCGACCCGTTCCTCGGCCCCATTGGGCAGGCTGGCTGTTCGCGGAGCAATTCTTGTGGAGGACGAACACTGCTGCGCCGGATCGAGGAGTCCGGAAATGAGAGTACGTATCTTGATGATTGCCGCGACCGCCGTCCTGTTTCTGGTGCCGAGAACAGTCACCGCGGAGGAACTGAGCGGCCAGGCGGACCCCGGCATGTCAGGTCGCGCGATGATGCAGCTCAATGCGAACGAATCGGCACAGGCGACGACCGACATGTCATACGGTCAAAGCTGGGACCCGCGCGAGCAGGGCGTGCGCAACGCGTCGTATGGCGGTGTTCCGACGGGCGAGTCGCAAGCGGGAGGCCGGCGCAGCCAATCCTGCGCGTTCAGCACGGAGTGCAAGACCTATTTCGGTCAATGACCGGTTCGCGCCCCTACAGCCGGGCGCGCCGAATGAAGCGCGCCCAGAATGACGCTGCGTTTCCAGGCAGTGAAAAGGCGTCGCGCGCTGCCGCCGCCATTCACGCGCTTGAGCGCAAGCGCATGTCATTTCACGCGAATGCCAATTGCCGCGGCGCATCAGCATTGCGCTCGCCGAGGCGTGCGACGATATCGTCGACGCCACGTGCCGTGTCGTGGTTTTCCGCCGCATCGTAGTAACCGCGAAACTCCTCCAGCAGAGCGCGCCATGACCCATGCCAGCGCGTTTCCTTTAGACAGACACCGGTCGGATCGGCAATCCGCAACACGCCGTTGTCCGGATAGAAAGTGAGCGTGACGAGACGTCCGTCGATGACGCAGGCGGCGGTGCAGGGGCGAGTCGTGACCATGTGTGGTGTCCTTTCGATATTCAAATAGTGTGTGTTAAACGCTGACGCGAGCTATAGCAAACGCTGTGCCTGTAATGCCACATCACTGTGACCTCCACGGCAAAATTCGCTCGATCGATTCAGGCGTACCCGCAGTATTCCAATGATTGACGACAATTTTTTGTATCCGTCGCGAAGCGATGCGCAATCGCTTCAGTATCATCCATTAAGGGTTTGTGCTGAGTAGTTCGCAGATTGCAAATTCGCCTGTGCGCCTGGCGCTTTTCAATGCATATCGAATGGGTCGATTCGATCATTGTCAGGCAACGACATCATATTTTTATCGGAAATGAATCGCCACTCGTCATAAAAGAATCGACACCGCAAGCCCGATTAGTCGGAATAGCGATGCGCGATCCCTCGTCTTGCCATTCCCTTACCCGTTTGCTAGCATCGCCGAGACAGTTTGAAATAGTCATAACGTTCGGCAATTTCCGGACCCGCTTACACTGGGTCGCCCGGTAGTCCATCTCGTTGCGAGGAATATGTTATGGCTAGCTCCCAACCCCACCGCTGACGCTCCGGGAACCCGTGCGCAAAGCCGCGCGGCTCCTTGCGCGAGCTCACCCGCTCCCACCGCGCATACCGACTGCATCGCATGGAGATGCACGCGCTTTTCACGATCAGTTCTGCGAGACAAATAGGCGCATCAGAAAGGAACCGTTATTGGTTTCAAAAAAATGCATACCCAGTCTGACAAAAGCGATTAATAGTCCGTTTTCCCTTTTTTCGAAGCGACCGCAGTTGCCGCTACTGCGCGTAGTACGCGATCTGCGACAAAACATTTGTCGTAACAACGACGCAATCAAAAGGAGCATTTCATGGCTTGCAATGCAACGGGCTCCGAGCTCATGCGGGTGAAGGCGATCACGGTTGCGTTAGCGGTTTTGGTCGCGGCGGGGGGGCCGGCGCTCGCGCAGGACAACGCGGCCGCGTCCGCACCGGAGCAGCGGGCAATCGGCGCCGCGGCGCTGCTGCACGTTCAGGCACGCGTCGTCGCGATCGATCCCGCGACGAACAGCGTGACGCTGCGCGGTCCCCACGGCGGGGACGAAACCTTCGACGTGAATCCGCAAGCCGCCGACGTCAGCAAGCTGCATATCGGCGACGTCGTGACGATTGCGTATAAAAAGGCGCTACTGGTCGGCGTCGACAAACTCGCGCCGAGCGGAATTCGCCAGCGCATCGATACCGAAGTGACGCAGCCCGCGGCCAACGGTGTGGTTGCATCGGCGCGGCGCGTCGAAGTCGTGGCGACGGTGCGCAAGATCGATCGCAAGAAGCGCACGATCACGCTGCGCGGGCCGTCTCGCACCGAAACGCTCGACGTGGCGCCGGACATTCCGCTCGAAAAACTGAAGGTCGGCGATTCGGTGCGCGCGGTGTTCGTGTCGGCCATCGCGGCGTCGGTGTCGCGCAGTGGCGCGGACGTCAAATAACGGCGCTCGGCAAGGCTTAAATAAACTACGCTGAAGCGTATCGCGAGGCGCGCGGCGTCGAACCGCAACCGGAGATTCGATGTCGCGCGCCGGCCATCGCGGCTCAGGTTTCACCAGGGTCATTGCGTCGCGCGCGAAGGAGCGGGGAATGGAACAGAGCGAAACGGAAACCACTGCCGAATCGGAGCGCAAAAGACTGGTCCGCAGCAAGATCCACGTGGGCCTCGCGGCGGTCGGCACATTGTCGTCGGTGTTCGGCATCGGCATAGCGATCATCGGCGGCATCAACTTCGACCGCACCAAAGTGCTGGTCGGTGTCGGCATCATCGTCGTGTCGACCATTCTGTATGTGTCGATGCTTTTCGTCGCGGCCGATGACTAGCATTTTCGCTTCCCTCTAGCGTTCGATCCCGCTGCCGATCCACTTTTGCTATCGCCTCCTGCAATAGTCGAATTGTTGGTGCATCGCACCGCCCGTATATTGACTGCAGCGATATACAACAACTCGACGGCGCGCCGCACGGCGGCCCACAGGAGCACGGCAATGAATCGGATCGATCTGGAGGGACGCGCGGTCGTCATCACCGGCGGTGCGCGCGGCATCGGCTACGCGGTCGCGCAGCGGGCATTGAAGTCGGGCGCGTCGGTGGCGTTGTGGGACGTCGATAGCGAACGCCTCGCGCGCAGCCAGCGCGAACTGAGCGAACTCGGCAAGGTCAGCGCCGTCACGGTCGAGCTGACCGACGAAGCCGCGGTCCAGCAGGCCACCGCGCAAACGCTCGCCGAGCACCGCTCGATCGACGTGCTGATCAACTGCGCGGGCATCACCGGCGGCAACGGCACGACATGGGAACTCGAGCCGGACATGTGGCGCCGCGTGATCGACGTGAATCTGATCGGCCCGTACCTGACTTGCCGCGCGGTCGTGCCGCAGATGCTGAAGCAGGGCTATGGCCGCATCGTCAATATCGCGTCGGTGGCGGGCAAGGAGGGCAATCCGAATGCTTCCCACTACAGCGCGTCGAAAGCGGGCTTGATCGGGCTCACCAAGTCGCTCGGCAAGGAACTCGCGACCAAAAACATCCTCGTCAATGCGGTCACGCCGGCCGCGGCCAAAACCGAGATCTTCGATTCGATGTCGCAGCAGCACATCGACTACATGCTGTCGAAGATTCCGATGAATCGATTCCTGCTGCCGGAAGAGGCGGCGGCGCTGATCCTGTGGCTGTCTTCCGAAGACTGCGCGTTCAGCACCGGCTCGGTATTCGATCTGTCCGGCGGCCGCGCCACTTACTAAGCGCGCTGCTCAAGCATTTCACACGCGTCGAACGCGCGTTGTCGAGCCGCTTCGACGCCTCTCTCACGGAGCCCTTTCATGGCCATGCCTACCATCCGGCACGTGCGTGCCTTCATCGTTCGCGGCGGCGGCGCGGACTATCACGACCAGGCCGGCGGGCACTGGATCGACGATCACATCGCGACGCCGATGGCGCGTTATCCCGAGTACCGCCAGAGCCGCCAGTCGTTCGGCATCAACGTGCTCGGCACGCTGGTCGTCGAGATCGAGGCGAGCGACGGCACCGTGGGCTTCGCGGTGACGACCGGCGGCGAGATCGGCGCGTTCATCGTCGAGAAGCATCTCGCGCGTTTTCTCGAAGGGCAGCTCGTCACCGACATCGAGAAGATGTGGGATCAGATGTACTTCGCGACGCTGTACTACGGGCGCAAGGGCGTCGTGCTGAACACGATTTCCGGCGTCGATCTCGCGCTGTGGGACCTGCTCGCGAAGGTCCGCAAGGAGCCTGTGTATCAACTATTGGGCGGCCCCGTGCGCGACGAGCTGGTGTTCTATGCGACCGGTGCGCGGCCCGATCTCGCCAGGGAGATGGGCTTCATCGGCGGCAAGCTGCCGTTGCAGCATGGTCCCGCGGAAGGCGAAGACGGACTCAGGCAGAACCTCGACAAGCTCGCCGACATGCGTTCGCGCGTCGGCGATGACTTCTGGCTGATGTACGACTGCTGGATGAGTCTCGACGTGCGCTACGCGACGCGGCTCGCGCAACGCGCGCACGAGTACGGCCTCAAATGGGTCGAGGAATGTCTTCCTCCCGACGATTACTGGGGTTACGCCGAACTGCGCCGCAACGTGCCACGCGGCATGATGGTGTCGACCGGCGAGCACGAGGCGACGCGCTGGGGCTTCCGGATGCTGCTGGAGATGCAGTGCTGCGATCTGATCCAGCCCGACGTCGGCTGGTGCGGCGGCATCACTGAGCTAATCAAGATTTCCGCGCTCGCCGATGCGCACAACGTGATGGTGGTGCCGCACGGTTCGTCGGTGTACAGCTATCACTTCGTCGTCACGCGCCATAACTCGCCGTTCTCCGAGTTTCTGATGATGGCGCCGAAAGCCGACGAAGTCGTGCCGATGTTCAACCCGCTGCTGCTCGACGAGCCGGTGCCGGTGAACGGGCGCATGAAGGTGCCGGACACGCCGGGCTTTGGCGTGCGGCTCAACCCGGAATGCGCGCTGGTGCGGCCTTATCAGCATTGAACGATTTGAATGCTTTGAACGTGTGCTGAACCGCGAACCCTGTCAAAGGAGACTAAGGTGCTGCTCAAGGACAAAGTCGTGATCGTCACCGGCGGCTCGCGCGGCATCGGACGAGCAATCGCGGTGGCTTGCGCCCGCGAAGGCGCGGACGTGGCGATCAACTACTGGGGTGACAACGACGCATCGTATGGCCGCCGCTCGGCGGTCGAGGAAGTGGTCGGCCAAATCGAGGGGTTGGGGCGGCGCGTGATCGCGGTGGAAGGCAACGTCGCCGCGCGGGACACCGGCCAGAATCTGGTGCGCCGTACGGTCGACGCGTTCGGCAAGGTCGACGTGCTCGCGAGCAATGCCGGCATCTGCCCGTTCCACGCGTTTCTCGACATGCCTGCCGAAGTGCTGGAATCGACGGTCGCGGTCAATCTGAACGGCGCGTTCTTCGTCACGCAAGCCGCCGCGCAGCAGATGAAAAAGCAGGGCAGCGGCGGCGCGATCGTCGCGACGAGTTCGATCAGCGCGTTGGTGGGTGGCGGCATGCAGACGCACTACACGCCGACGAAGGCCGGCGTGCATTCGCTGATGCAGTCGTGCGCGATTGCATTGGGACCGTTCGGCATCCGCTGCAACTCGGTGATGCCGGGCACGATCGCCACCGATCTGAACGCCGAAGATCTCGCCGACGAAGCAAAGAGGGCCTACTTCGAGAAGCGCATTCCGCTCGGCCGTCTCGGGCATCCCGACGACGTCGCGGATTGCGTCGTGTTTCTCGCGTCGGACCGCGCGCGCTATGTGACGGGCGCCGCGCTGCTCGTCGACGGCGGCCTGTTCGTGAACCTGCAATAAGCGACGCGCGATGCGGGCGTCAATTGACCGTGGCGGGCGAAGTCAGCGTGCCGGGTGCGACGGCAGGATCGTCGCGCACGAGGTTGCGCGAGAAGCCGCGCAGCAGCTCGATCAAACGCAGCGCCGGCTCGGCGAGCGGTTCTTCCTTGCGCGTCAGAATGCCGAAACCCGCGAGGCTCTTGCCGATTTCGAGCGGCAGCGCGACCAGCAGCCCGCCGCGCACATGATCGCGCACGACCGACTCCGGCAGCATCGCGACCGCATCGTAGTTTTCGAGCAATTGCAGCGTCGCGAAGATCGACGCACATTCGGTCAGATTGACTGGCGTGGCGAGCCCCGCGCGCGCGAGTTCTTCCTCGAACAGCACGCGCGCCGGACTTGTGACCGGCTGCGCAACCCACGGCCACGCGACCAGCTCGCGCAACGTGATGCGCGTGCGCCGCGCGAGCGGATGCACGGCGCGCACGACCAGCATCAGCGTTTCGCGCGCGAGCGGCTCGAAACTGAAGTCGTTGTGCTGCAAAGGATTGGTAAGGCGCCCCAGCGCAAGATCGACCTCGCGACGATGCAGCAATTGCACGACCTGGTCGCTCGTTTCTCCGAGGATGCGCACGTTGAGCAGCGGGCTTTCGGTCTTCAGCGTGGCGACCGACATTGCCAGCAGATCGGGCGCGGCGCCCATGATCGCGCCGACGGTCAGTTGGCCGTGGCCACCACGGCGTTTGACATCGAGGTCTTCGGCGAAGCGTGTGAGTTCGGCAAGCGCGCGGCGCGCGTAAGCGAGCGTGACGACGCCGAGCGGCGTCGGCGTCATGCCGCGGGCGTTGCGTTCGAACAGCAGAAAGCCGAACGCTTCCTCGATATCGCCGAGCATGCGGCTCGCGCTCGGTTGCGCGACGTTGACGGCCTCGGCGGCCTGGTGCAGGTTGCGGGTGTCGTCGAGCGCGACGAGCAGGGCGAGATGCTTGAACTTCAGACGGTTGACGAGTGCGACGGCGGCTGAATGTTGGCTCATGGTGCCAGTAGAGGTGCCCGTGCGATTCGGTTTGTGGATCGCCCAATCCCAACAACGGGATTGAGAGGCTATCGATGCAGGAATTATAGTCGTTCGAAGTGGCGACAGGAGGCAGGCCGCAATGGAGACGATCGCTTTCCGGATGGTGCTGAACCCCGGCATGCGCGAAGAATACGAACGGCGTCATACGGAGATCTGGCCCGAGCTCGTTGACGCATTGCACAACGCCGGCGTGCGCGACTACCGCATTTTTTTCGACCCCGACACGCATCATCTTTTCGCGGTGCTGTCGCGCACCAGCGATCACACGATGGAGCAGTTGCCGCAACTCGACGTGATGCGCAAATGGTGGGATTACATGGCCGACATCATGCAGACCGCGCCCGATCACACGCCGCTGTCGCAGATGCTCGAACCGGTCTTTCATCTCAGTCATTGAGGTGCCGCATGCAGGTTGTCGATTCGCATATCCATCTGTGGGATCTGAAGACGCACCGCTATCCGTGGCTGGAGAACCCGGGCGTGTCGTTCGTCGGCGATGCGCGCGAGCTGAAGCATGACTATCTGCTCGAGCATCTGCTCGGTGAAGCGGGCGACATCGACGTGCTGAAGCTCGTGCACGTCGAAGCGAATCACGATCCGGCCGATCCCGTCGAAGAAACGCGCTGGTTGCAGTCGATCGCGGATCGCCACGCGTCGCGCGGCATGCCGAATGCGATCGTCGCGGCGGTGGATCTGTCCGCGCAGAACGCACCGGCGTTGCTCGAAGCGCACGCGTCGTTCGCGAACACGCGCGGCATCCGGCAGATTCTCAACGTACACGACGACAAGCTGTTCGATTACGTCGGCCGTCACTACATGCGCGAGCCGCAGTGGCGCGAGCATTTCGCCTTGCTGCGCCGATTCGATCTGTCGTTCGATCTGCAACTGTATCCGTCGCAGATGGAAGAGGCCGCCGCGCTCGCTCGTGAGCATGCGGACACGCTGTTGATCGTCAATCATGCGGGCATGTTCGTCGATCGCAATAGCGTGGCCGGTTATCGCGCGTGGCGCGAAGGCATGCGCTTGCTGGCGGGCCGTCCGAACATCGCGGTGAAGATCAGCGGACTCGCGATGTTCGATCATCAATGGACCGTCGAAAGTCTGCGGCCGTATGTGCTCGAAACGATCGATACGTTCGGCGTCGAACGCGCGATGTTCGCGTCGAACTTTCCGGTCGACAGGTTGTTCGGTTCGTATACCGATTTGTGGGGCGCGTATGCGTCGATCGTCGCTGATGCGAGCGAGGCTGAGAAAGATGCGCTGTTTCGGCGTAACGCGGAACGGTATTACCGGATTTGACGCGCCGCCGCGTCGAGCAGAACACAGCCGAAAAAAAAGGAGACACGCAGTGCAGCCATCCCCATCCGCGGTGCCGCGACTCGAGTTGCGGCACGCGAGCAAATCCTTCGGCCGGGTGCGCGCGCTGTCCGACGGCGACCTCGTGCTGTGGCCCGGCGAGGTGCATGCGCTGCTCGGCGAGAACGGCGCGGGCAAATCGACGCTCGTGAAAATTCTCGCCGGCGTGCATCAGCCCGATGCCGGCGAATTGCTGGTGAACGGTGAGCCGCGCCGCTTCGCGACGCCCGCCGAAGCCCGCGACGCGGGACTCGCGGTCATCTATCAGGAGCCGACGCTGTTCTTCGATCTGTCGATCGCGGAGAACATCTTCATGGGCCGGCAGCCGGTCGACCGCTTCGGCCGCATCCAGTACGACGCGATGCATCGCGAAGTGGACGGACTGCTCGCGTCGCTCGGCGTCGAACTGCGCGCGGATCAACTGGTGCGCGGTCTGTCGATTGCGGATCAGCAGGTGATCGAAATCGCCAAGGCGTTGTCGCTGAACGCGAGCGTGCTGATCATGGATGAACCGACGGCCGCGTTGTCGCTGCCCGAAGTCGAGCGGCTGTTCGCGATCGTGCGCAAGCTGCGCGAACGCGACGTCGCGATTCTGTTCATCACGCACCGGCTCGACGAAGTGTTCGCGCTGACGCAGCGCGTGACGATCATGCGCGACGGCGCGAAAGTCTTCGACGCGCTGACCGCCGATCTGAGCACCGACGCGATCGTCGCAAAGATGGTCGGCCGCGATCTGGAAACGTTCTATCCGAAGGCCGATTGCACGCCGGGCGACGTGCGTTTGTCGGTGCGCGGCTTGACGCGCATCGGCGTGTTCAAGGACGTCTCTTTCGACGTGCGCGCGGGCGAGATCGTCGCGCTCGCGGGTCTGGTCGGCGCGGGGCGCAGCGAGGTCGCGCGGGCGATCTTCGGGATCGATCCGCTCGATGCGGGCGAAGTGTGGCTGGCCGGCAAGCGGCTCGACACGGGCAAGCCCGCGGCCGCGGTGCGCGCCGGGCTCGCGCTGGTGCCGGAGGATCGTCGCCAGCAAGGGTTGGCGCTGGAACTGAGCATCGCGCGCAACGCGTCGATGACGGTGCTCGGCCGGCTCGTGCGGCACGGTCTCATTTCGACGCGCAGTGAAACGCAGCTCGCGAACAAGTGGGGCACACGTCTGCGCCTGAAGGCCGGCGACCCGAACGCGCCGGTCGGCACGCTGTCGGGCGGCAATCAGCAGAAGGTCGTGCTCGGCAAGTGGCTCGCGACCGGCCCGAAAGTGCTGATCATCGACGAACCCACACGCGGCATCGACGTCGGCGCCAAGGCCGAGGTGTATAGCGCGCTCGCCGAACTCGTACGCGACGGCATGGCCGTGCTGATGATTTCGAGCGAGTTGCCCGAGGTGCTCGGCATGGCCGATCGCGTGCTCGTGATGCACGAAGGCCGCATCAGCGCGGAGATCGCGCGCGCCGACGCCAACGAGGAACGCATCATGGGCGCTGCGCTCGGTCAGGGACTCTCACCATTGGGACGTGCAGCATGATGCGCCATTCGACCCATCCCGCGCCGGTCCAGCAATCGCTGCCGAAACGTTCCGCCGCTGCGTCGGGCGGTCTCGTCGCGAGCATCGCGAAGAGCCGCGAAACCACGTTGTTCGTCGTGCTGATCCTGCTGATCGCGGGGACCGGGCTTGCGAAGCCGCAGTTCCTGAACATGCAGAATCTGCGCGACGTGCTGCTGAACGTGTCGATCATCGGTCTGCTGACGGCGGGCATGACCGTCGTGATCCTGATGCGGCATATCGATCTGTCGGTCGGCTCGACGGTGGGTGTCAGCGCGTATGCGGTGGGCAGCCTGTACGTTGCGTTCCCGCATATGCCGGTGCTCGTCGCGCTGGCCGCGGGGCTCGCGATCGGGCTCGTCGCGGGCGGCATCAACGCGCTGCTCGTCGCAGTGGGGCGCGTGCCTTCGCTCGTGGCGACGCTGTCGACGCTGTACATCTTTCGCGGCGCCGATTACGCATGGGTGCACGGCGGCCAGATCAACGCGACCAGTCTGCCGGACGCGTACTCGCGGCTCGCGACCGGCACGCTGCTCGGTATCCCGACGCTCGCGTTGATCGCGATCGTCGTGCTTGCCGGCCTGTCGGTGTATCTGAAGCAGTTTCGCGCCGGTCGCGAGCACTACGCGATCGGCTCGAATCCGGAGGCCGCGCGGCTCGCCGGTGTTAACGTCGAGCGCCGCGTGATGTCGGGCTTTTTGTTGTCCGGCGCGATTGCGGGCTTCGCGGGCGCGTTGTGGCTCGCGCGCTTCGGCACCGTCGATGCGAGCACCGCGAAGGGCATCGAATTGCAGGTCGTCGCGGCGGCGGTGGTCGGCAGCGTCGCGATTACCGGCGGAGTCGGCACGATCCTCGGCGCGACGCTCGGTGCGCTCGTGCTCGGCGTGATCAGCATCGCGCTGGTCGTGCTGCACGTGTCGCCGTTCTGGGAACAGGCGATCCAGGGCGCGCTGATCGTCGCCGCGATCGCCGCCGATACGCTGCTGGCCCGCTCCGTCGCCAAACGCATGATGAGGAAACGCGATCATGGCTAAACCCGATTCCGCGCTGCTGACGCGCAAGCGCGAAACGCCGCTGCAATGGGAAGTGTTGCTGGTGATCGTGCTGGTCGTGTCGCTGGTGTTGGGGCGCTGGCTGTCGCCGGTGTTTCTGACCGGCGCGAACCTGAGCAACGTGTTCGCCGATCTGACCGAGATCGCGCTGATGGCGCTGCCGATGACGCTGATCATCGTCGCCGCCGAGATCGATCTGTCGGTGGCTTCGGTGCTGGGCGCATCGAGCGCGTTGATGGGCGTGCTGTGGCACATGGGACTGCCGATGCCGGTCGTGATCGTGCTGGTGCTGATCGCCGGCGCGCTGGCCGGTCTGCTGAACGGTCTCGTGATCGTCAAGCTGAACCTGCCGTCGCTCGCGGTCACGATCGGTACGCTCGCGCTATTTCGCGGTCTCGCGTATGTGCTGCTCGGCGATCAGGCGGTCGCGGATTTTCCGGCCGCGTACACGGCGTTCGGCATGAACACGCTCGGGCCCACGTTTATCCCGTTGCCGTTCGTGATCGTGATCGTCGCGGCCGTGCTGTTCACCGTGCTGCTGCAAGCCACCGCGTTTGGCCGCAGCCTCTATGCGATCGGCGCGAATCCGACTGCCGCCGCGTTCTCCGGCATCGAGGTCGCGAAGATCCGCTTGCGGCTATTCGTGCTGTCGGGTCTCGTCAGTGCGCTCGCGGGCATCGTCTATACGCTGCGCTTCACCAGTGCGCGCGGCGATAACGGCGAGGGTTTCGAGTTGTCGGTGATCGCGGCGGTGCTGTTCGGCGGCGTCAGCATTTTCGGCGGACGCGGCTCGATGGTCGGCGTGCTGCTGTCGCTGCTGATCATCGGCGTGCTGAAAAACGCGTTGACGCTCGACGACGTATCGAGCGAAACGCTGACCATCGTGACCGGCGTGCTGCTGCTCGCGTCGGTGCTGATTCCGAACCTCGTCGCGCGCTGGCGTGCGGCGCGCGACCGGCGTTTCATCGCGAAGTCCGCAGCAGCGTCTTCTTCATCCTAGTCGTCACCGTTTTGTACAAAGCTCCCAAGGACCGATAACCCGGACCCCTCTCTGTCCAACAACAACGCAGGAGACACTTCATGTTCAAACCTCTACGTCACACCGGCATGGCCGCGCTATGCGCCGCGTTGCTCGCGATCAGCTGCGGCGGCGCGTTCGCCGCGGACCTGAAAAGCGGGCTGAAGATCGCGTTTGTGCCGAAGCAGATCAACAACCCGTATGAAGTGATCGCCGACGACGGCGGCCTCTCCGCGATCAAGGAGTTCGGCGGCGTGGGCAAGGCGGTGGGGCCGTCGGATGCGGGAGCATCGTCGCAGGTGTCGTATATCAACACGCTGATCACGCAGCACCAGGACGCGATCGTGATTGCCGCGAACGATGCGAACGCGGTCGTGCCGTATCTGAAGAAAGCGATGGGCCAGGGCATCAAGGTCGTCACGTTCGACTCCGATACCGCGCCCGAAGGCCGCCAGCTGTTCGTCAATCAGGCGAACGCCGAGGGCATCGGCCGCGGCCAGGTGCAACTGGTCGCGAAGCTGATGGGCGGCGAGGGCGAGTTCGCGATCCTGTCGGCGACGCCGAACGCGACCAATCAGAACACGTGGATCAAGTGGATGCAGGAGGAGCTGAAGAAACCGGAGTACTCGAAGATCAAGCTCGTCAAGATCGCGTACGGCAACGACGACGATCAGAAGTCCTTCGTCGAAACCCAGGGTCTGCTGCAGGCCTATCCGAACCTGAAGGCGATCGTCGCGCCGACGACGGTCGGCATCGCGGCGGCGGCGCGCTATATCTCGTCGTCGTCGAGCAAGGGCAAGGTGGCGGTGACGGGCCTCGGCACGCCGAACCAGATGCGCGCGTTCGTGAAAAACGGCACCGTGACCGCGTTCCAGCTATGGGACCCGAGCGAGCTCGGCTATCTGGCTGCGTACGCGGCGGCGTCGCTCGCGTCGGGCAAGATCGCGGGTAAGGAGGGTGAATCGTTCGACGCCGGCAAGCTCGGCAAACGCACGATCGGCGCGCAAGGCGAAATCATTCTCGGACCGCCTACCACGTTCGATGCGAGCAATATCGACAAGTACAACTTCTGAGCTTCGGCGACGCCGACTGTCCACTTGACCGCCGTTGGCGGCGCGTGGGCAGTTAGCGCATCAGCACGAGCTTGCGCGCGCGGTCCGCTCAGCGGCGGATCGCAAAACGCTGCCCATACGCGGCGGACGATGAGCCGCTTCCCCACACCTCGCCATCGATCAATTCCCGCGTCACGTCCTCGCCGTGCACCGCCACGTTCACGCGCGCGGCGGCCTCGCGATACAGCTGCGTCTGGTTGATGCGCGCGGCGATCGCTTCGTAATCGTCGCGCGCATCGATGATCCCCCAGCGCTCGAACTGCGTGAGGAACCACGCGCCTTCGATCGGATGCGGATAGTTGACCGCGCCGTCGTCGAAGAAACGCATCGGCAGGCGGCGCGGGTGCGCCGGGTCAAGCTGGTCGCCAAGCCGCGCCGCGATCAGCGACTCGTCGATACCGATGTATTCGGGGCGCGCGAGCCAGCGCGCGATCTCGTCGCGATGCCCGGCGCCGTCGAGCCAGCGGCACGCTTCGAGCACGGTCTGCACGAGCGCGCGCGTCGTGCGCGGATGCGCGTCGACGAAATCGCGTCGGCAGGCGAGCACTTTCTCCGGATGCTCGGGCCACACCTCGCTCGTATAAGCGATCGTTGTGCCGACGCCTTGCGCCTCGGCCATCGCATTCCACGGCTCGCCGACGCACAGACCGTCGAGCCGGTCTTCGGCGAGCGCCGCGACCATCTGCGGCGGCGGAATCGCGACGCTATCGATGTCGCGCAACGGATCGACGCCTTGCGCCGCGAGCCAGTAGTACAGCCACATCGCGTGCGTGCCGGTCGGGAAGGTGTGCGCGAACACCGGCTTGCGTCCGAGCGTCGCGAGCGCCTCGCGCAAGGTCCCATGCTTCGCCAGTGCATCGGCGAGCCGATTCGACAGCGTGATCGCCTGGCCGTTGCGGTTCAGCACCATCAGCACGGCCATGTCGGTGCGCGGTCCGCCGAGGCCGAGCTGCACGCCATACACGAGCCCGTAGAGCGCGTGCGCGGCGTCGAGATCGCCCGCTAGCAGCCTGTCGCGCACGGCGGCCCACGACGGCTGGCGGCACAGTTCGAGCGTGAGTCCGTGCGCATGGCCGAACTCGAGCAGCTTCGCGGCGATCAGCGGCGCCGCGTCGGACAACGCGACGAAGCCGAGCCGCAGATGGGTCTTTTCAGGCGGCTCCGCAAAGGCCGCCGCGGTGACGGAAGTGGCTGGATTCATGAGCGCATCATTTGAGCGAGCCGGCCGACGCGACGACCTCGCGCGCGATCTCGGCGAGTTTGACGCCCTGGTTCATCGCGCGTTTGCGCAGACTCGCGTAGGCGGCCGGTTCGGTGAGTTTCTGCTGATCCATCAGCAGGCGTTTCGCGCGATCGATCAGCTTGCGCTCGGCCAGTTCGTTTTCGGCCTGCGCGAGCCGCTCGCGCAATTGCGACTCCTGCGCGAAACGCGCGAGCGCGACTTCGAGGATCGGCGCGAGCCGCTCGGTCGCGAGGCCTTCGACCAGATACGCGGTGACGCCCGCGTTGACCGCTTCGCGGATCAGTTGCTGGTTCGCGTCGTGGCTGAACATCAGCACGGGGCGCGGTGCGGTCGCGTGCATCACGGCGAGCTGTTCGAGCGTATCGCGCGACGGCGACTCCGTATCGATGATGATCACATCGGGCCGCTCGTCCTGCACCGCGCGATGCAGCGCCTGCGGCGTCGCGGTGCCTGACAGCATTTCGCAGCCGAGACAGGCGAGCGCGTCGCGCAGATCGCCGATGGGTTTGTCGGTGTCGGTGACAAGAAGAACACGCAGCATGGAGTCAGGGGAAGGGACATCTGACCACCGGTAAAGCAATGGATATGCCAGTCTTCGCGCGACGGGGCTTGGCGACGGGTGTGAGCAGCGTGCGCGCGCGCAGATGGCGCGGGCCGATGGGGATTTTTTTGCGAGCGATGGCTGCGAATCGTCCGCGAAAGAGGTGTGCGGCCACGTCGGTCGCGCTGCACCGGCGCGGGGCATGCGGGACAGCGGACGCCCGATGCACCGATGCGGCGCATCGCGTACGCAGCGGTCGACGGCTCCAAGCCTCAAAGCCAGCGCGAATAACTGCGCGGCGAAAACAGCAAGGTCACCGCCATCATCGCGGCGATGCAGCCGGCGAGCATGAGCCACGCGGCGGCGAACCCGCCGCTCCAGCCGCGCACGATGCCGGCCACGAGCGGCGCGACGGCCGCGACGATAAAGCCGACGCCCTGCGTGAACGCGACCAGCTGGCCGGCCACGCGATGATCGCTCGAATGATCCATCGCGGTGACGAGCGTTAGCGAAAACACGCCGCCGAGCCCCGCGCCCGCGATACCGACCCACAGCAACGGCACGGCGTCGGGCAGTGCGATCAGACCGAGCACGCCAGCCAGTTGCGCCGACAACCCGAGCAGCAGCCACGGTCGGCGATCGCGGAACGACGCGGCGGCCAGCGGCAGCAGCAACGCCGACGCGGCCTGGAAGACAGTCATCGCAGCGAGCAGCGAGCCGCTCGCTGCGATGCTCATGCCGCGCTGCTGATAGAACGCCGGCAGCCACGCGACCAGACTCGTATAACCGCCATTGACGATGCCGAAGTACAGGCCGAGTGTCCACGCGCGCCGCGTGGTCCACGGCGAGAACGCCGGCGCGGGCATGGCAGAGGTGCGCAGCGTGGCGGGGGCCGCTGCATGCCGCCGCGTCAACAGCCACCAGCACGCGAGCGCGCCGCAGGCCGGCAGCGCCCACACCGCGAGCCCCGCGTGCCAGGACTGCATCGCGCGGCCGACCCACGGACTCAGACTCGCGCCGAGGCCGCCGCCGCCCATGATCGACGCGGAGAACACGCCCATCGCGAGCGGCACGCGGGCGTGGAAACGCTGCTTGATGACAGCGGGCAGCAACGCCTGAATCGCGGCGACCCCGGCGCCTGCGAGCAGGGCCGTCGAAAGCAGCGTGAAGCCGCTTGACGCAATCCAGCGCGCCGCGCACGCAAGCGCGATCGCGGCGAGGCCGAGCGCGACTCCGCGCGTTTCGCCGACGCTGCGCGTCAACGCCGCCGCGCCGAACGCGCCGACGCCCATCGCGACGACCGGCAGACTGGTCAGCAATGACGCGCCGTAGAAGCTCAGGCCGGTGGCATCGCGAATCGTCGTCATCAACGGGCTGATCGAGGTCAGCAGCGGGCGCAGATTGATGCCGAGCACGACGATCGCGCCGAGCCATGCGAGGTCGTGCCATGTCAGCGCGGAGCGGGCGCGGTTTGCGGAGGTACTGTGAGGCGTAGCGCTGGTGGGCAGAGTCATGGCGAGCCTGGGAGCTGGACTGCGGAAAGACATTGCAGTCTCCGTTTTGGTCAACCATAGTAACCTGGAATGGTTAACCATTCGCGCGAATGTCCGGTATAAGCGACGGCGTAGCCAGGTAGATTGGCGTCGTGCGCGGGGCATCGCTAGAATGCTGCGGCGTTGATTTGTTCTTGTTTTCCACCGTCTACGGTCACCGAAATCATGGCTACGCGTTCCCCGCGTTCTCCCTCCGCCGACACCGCTCCACCCGCATCCCCCGGGAGCGGCGACGCCTCGCCGAGCGTCGAAGAGCGCATTTATGCGTCGATTACCTCGGCCCTGCTGCAGGGGCGTTTGCGGCCCGGTGCGCAATTGGTCGAGCGCGATCTCGCGGCCGCGTTCGGCTGCACGCGCGGCGCGCTGCGCAAGGTGCTCGCGCGGCTAGGCTTCGAGGGCAAGCTCGTGCTCGAGGCGAATCGCGGCGCATTCGTGCCGTCGCCGTCGGAGGAGGACATTCGCCAGGTGTATCGGGCGCGGCAGATCGTCGAGGCGGGCATCGTCGCATCGCTGTGCGGGGCGTTGAGCGCCGCGCATAAACGGCGCTTGCGCGCGCATGTGCGCAGCGAGGAAAAAGCGCTGCGCACGGGCGCGATCGATGAATCCGTGCGCCTCGCCGGCCAGTTTCATGTGCTGCTGACGGAGCTGGCGGGCGGCACCGAGTTGCTTGGACTGGTCGGGCAACTGGTCGCGAAGACCGAGCTGTACAAGGCGCTGTTCGATCCGTCGAAGGGTTCGAGCTGTTCGGCCGATGAGCACGCGCGCATCATCGACGCACTCGATGCCGGCGACCTGCAGGCCGCGTTGACGGCGATGCGCGAGCATCTGTCGGAACTGGAGGAGCGGGTGGTCGAGCAGGTGCGCAAAAGCGCGGATGGGGAGGATTTGGGGGCGGTGTTTGGGGTTTAGCGAGACGCGCTGCGGCGTGCCGCCAGATTCCTATCAAGACGCCGCGCGTTCAGACGGAACGCGGAGTCGAAAGATATGGCGCGAGTCTGTAGAGCCTCGCGCTGACTCCCGATATTCGGGCGGGCTGCCCGCGTCACCTGCATGGCATTGCAGGTACGCTGGGCGGCGCCGTCACCGCTGCTTATCTACGCCGCGCACCCTGCGTCGCCGGACGTGGCGCACCGCCGCCGCTCGGGCGTTCGTCCTTGTGGCGGAAATTGATCCGCCCCTTGGTCAGGTCGTAGACCGACATTTCGAGCGTCACGCGATCGCCCGCGAGGATACGGATATGGTTCTTGCGCATGCGTCCGGACGCATAAGCGCCGACCACGACGCCGTTGTCGAGCGTCACGCGGTAGCGGCTATCCGGAAGCACTTCGTCGACGATACCGTCAAGTTCAATCAGTTCTTCTTTCGCCATGCATTACTCCTGGTCGATGGGATAAAGGGAAAATCGGCCGCGGGCATTGCGAGCGGCGCGACTGTGGATTCGTTGGAAAAGCAGCGGCGCCCGCAAGCACGCTGCGCGACATGAGTGACGCGCCGATGACGCCGCTCAAAGATCGGTGACCGACTGACCGCTCACCTGGCCGTCAATCAGCCGTTCCGCATGCGCCATGCACGCGATGCGCGCCTTGCCCATGCCGTCGAACGGAAACAGATACTGCAGACGGAACACCCGGCCGTCGGCCGCCGGATTGGCGCCGACGCGGCAGATGCGCACCGACGCGTCGTAACCGGCGCCAGGATTGCGGGTCGCTTGCGCGCCCGCCGGGCGGCGCGGATAAACGAGCGGGTGAATTTCGTAACCCTTGTAGGTCTTGACTGCTGAATTCATGAATAACGTGTCCTGTATTGCGTGGTCCGCTCGCCGCGTGCGGGGCGCTGCTTCCGGCAACGCCTCCTCGGTGCGTCGCGACGCGGACCGGCGGCGCAGCACCGATGGGCGCGCCGCGATGAAAATGGTTGGCACAGGCCTGCTAGACCCGGCGGGCTCAATGACAATGGCGCGAGCGGTCGCGCGAAAACGCTGATTCGACCGAAAACGCTGAAGCGGCGCGCCGATTAGTGCGCCGGGCGCATGATGCTGAACCGCTCGGTGTACTTCTCGCGGCGGCGAATGCGGACGGCGCATTGCCGGAGTGACGGGATCGCCGTTAAGGGGCGGTCGAACTGTCGGGGGTGGTGCGGAGATGCCGGCCTGAGACTGCCTGGTGCTGCCAGTGCTATATGGGTGCGAGGTGCAACTATTGCAATATGATGCCTGAAATAGGGCTGATTGGATAGTGCAAACTTCAGCGCACGGCCGCAACGCCCGCCTGGCTTGGCTTTGCGGGCGTCAGCGCGACGTCTCGGCGACGCGCTTCTGCAATTCGCGCGCGGCTGCCAGCGGCAGGCGCGCATCGTCCCAGCCGGCCACCCATTCGACTTCCTTCGCGGTGAAGACCTGACCATAGTTGCGCAGCGCGTACTGCAGCGAATCGATGATGTGGTTGCGAATGATCTCCGGCGTGCGCTCGTCGTCGAGCACGGCGCGAAGTGCTTCGAGTGTGGCCATCGGTAGGCTCCGTTCGGTTGGATGTCGGTAGATCAATGTTTATCGCACGAAAAAAATGCGCTCGCGACGTGGACAAAATTGCCGTCCGGCGGCTATTCGCGGCACCAGCGCGAGGCCGCTACAATGGCGGCTTCCTGAATGGCGGACCGAGCGTTCGCGCCGAAGCCCGCTGCTTGCATCTGGCAGCGTCGCCATCCGCTATCGCGCGCCGCCTCCCTCGAACCTCGCGTTTTTTCCATGCGCAACCCGAACGTGTCTCCTGTCAAAGACCTGCTGTTGAAGCGCTACGCGCCGATCGCCGACGGCATCGCCGCGCTGCTCTATCCGTGCGCCGAAGTGGTGATTCACGATCTGCGCGATCAGACCATCGCGTATCTGGCGAACAATCTGTCGCGGCTCGAGGTGGGCGCGCCGTCGGTGCTCGACGACGCGCACTTCGCGGCGCGCGGCCAGACCATCGGTCCCTACGAGAAACTGAACTGGGACGGCCGCCGCATGCGCTGCGTGAGCAACATCCTGCTCGACGACGACGGCAAGCCCGCCGGCATCCTGTGCGTGAACTTCAATATCGCGGTGTTCGAAGATGTGCGCTCGACGCTCGATCTGTTCATCAAGGGCGGCACGATGACCGACGCGCCCGGCGACGATCTGTTCCGCGACGACTGGCAGGACCGCATCAACACGTATCTGCACACGTGGTTGCGTGACCGGCAGATCGGCATCAATGCGCTGACGCGCGAGCACAAGCGTGAAATCGTCGAAGCGCTGCATGCGCAGGGAGCGTTTCGCGGCCGCAGCTCGGCGAACTACGTGGCCGCGGTGCTGACGATGGGACGCGCGACCGTCTACAAGATCCTGAAGCAGATGAAAGAGGGCGGCTGAGTTCAGGCGCGACGTGCTTGAAAATGCTTCGATGACGCCCAAAATAAGGACATACGCGATGCGCTACCGACACTACAAAGGCGGCATTTACGAACTGGTCTGCGAGGCCACGCTCGAATCGGACCCGACGGTCACGATGATCGTCTACAAGGCGGCCAATGGTACGATCTGGACCCGTCCAGCGACGGTGTTTTTCGAGCTGGTCGAGCAGGACGGCGTCAAGGTGCCGCGCTTTGCGCCGCTCGATGAGCTCAACAACGAAGCAGATGCGTGCCGCTCGGACTAACGCATGCTGCCTTACTGACAGGAACAGGAAAACCGAATGCGTCTTTTGCTTGCCATCATTCTGCCGTGGTTGCAGTTTTTCACGATCGGCCGTCCGTTTGCGGGCATCATCTGCCTGATTCTGCAAATCACGGTGATCGGCTGGGTGCCGGCCGCCATCTGGTCGGTGTATGCGCTGAGCCAGTACAACACGGACAAGAAAATCGCCCGCGCGATGGGCAACGGGCGGTAACACGCGGCGTCTGAAGTCGTCGGCGAGTGTGGGCGCGTCGCGCTCACGCTCGCGCCATCATTCACCCCACCGGTATCACGACCGCATCCGGCACTTCGATCACCACGTCGGTTTCCGCGATCGCCACGCAGGGCAGGATATAACCGTCCGCCTTTTCCTCACGGCTCACACCGGGCCATTCAATCGAATAGCGCACACGGCCAGACGTCATCCGGCACAAGCATGTGCGGCACGTGCCGTTGCGGCACGAACGCGGCAAACGCAGATTCGCAAAAGCGGCGGCTTCGAGAATCGTCAGCGAATTGGGTGCTTCGAAGCTGTGGCCGAGCGGTTCGACGCGAACTACAGGCGGGCGGGTGGGGGAGGACATCATGCGGGTCGGTGACTAGGTGCGCGACACTTTACACGGGATTGGACGCCGCTTTATACCGCGCTGCAACATAGGCAAATCAGTCGCGTTGTCAAGAAAAAATCGGGGAAATCTTGCACCTCGCCCGAACTCGTCTAAAGTGAATCAATTCACCTCCGCGTGGCGCGAATTGACTATGCCGCGTTGAAGTGACGGCCCGCGTCGACTGCATGGGACAAGGAGGAATGAGCGGCTGACGCGATAGCAAGCAATCAGCGCACGCATTACCCGAGCGCATCGCGCGCGCACTCTTCCAGGTGACTCCCATGCAGATCCAATTTCCGAACGAAGCCCCTGAATATTCAGGTCGCGAACTTACTTTGGCGTTTCCGGCAATGGTCGATGGGCAGAGGGTGGAGTGCATGATCACCGCTGAAGCGCTCGAGGATCACTTCGGCGCCGCGTCCCCCCGGCAGGAGGACATGATCGTTGCGTTCGACACGCACCGTCCGCGCATCGAGGCCGCCACGCGCCGGCTGTTGTCGGAAACGCGCGCGCAGTGTCTCGTGCTCAGAAGCGGCTACGTGCGCTTTTATGAGGCGAACTGGCGTAACTGACCGACCGGAAGTTATCGGCTGGCTACCGGTACTGAAGCTTCGGCGAGCGCTACCGCTGCCGAAGCGCGCGTTCTGGATTCAGCCGTGACGCTGCGGCTCGCCGGCCCGCGAGCAAGCCGCGACCGCGTCAAACGCATCGGCGGCACGCAGCCAACTCCGTCGCATTCAAATGATCCGCCGCAGCGCCCGATCCTTGAACACCACATGGTGCGCGATCGCCGCGAGCGCATGCAGTCCGATCACCCAATAGAACACGTTGCCAAGCCACTCGTGCGCGTCCTTCAACAGCGGCCGCGCGATCGAATCCGCACGCACCAGCGTGAAGCTGATGTCCGTCCATGCGAGCGACACCGGCCGCCCGCCCGCGTTGACCATCAGAATGCCGAGCAGCGGCTGCGCGAAGATGAACACATAGAGCGCGAGATGCGCGGAGCGCGCGACAAAAGCCAGCAGCCGGTTACTTTCGAGTTCCTCCGGCGCGCCGGCCCACAGCCTCCACAGCAGCCGCAGCACGGCCAGCGCGAGCACCAGCGTGCCCGCCCAGAAATGCACGCCGGTCCAGAACTCGCGGCTGTCGGAGCCGCGCGGTCCGCGGATTTCGATGGCCAGATAGGCCAGCGCGACCAGCAGAAAAATCACCCAGTGGAAGAAAATCGCGGGCCTCGTATAGCGGTCCGTCGTGCGGTTATATGAGGACATGGCGGCTCCTGGGGGCGGCGACCCGTGTCCGCTGCGACCCGGGCGATCGTCGTTCGAAAGATCGGATGATAAACGGTCCCCGAACCCGACGACACATTCGCTCCCCAACCGCCCGACTTCCTCACTCGCTGCCGAGATAGAAATACCGGAACAGGAAGATCGCCGCGATGATCCACACGACCAGTTTCACCTTGCGCGCCTGGCCCGTCAGCAGCTTGAGCGCCGCGTACGAGATGAAGCCGAACGCGACGCCGTTCGCGATCGAGTAGGTGAACGGCATCAGCAGCGCGGTCAGCGCGGCCGGCACGACTTCGGTCGCGTCGTCCCACGGCAGGTCGACCAGTTCGCGCAGCATCAGGCACGACACGTACAGCAGCGCGGGCGCGGTCGCATACGGCGGCACCACTTCGGCGAGCGGCGCGAAGAACAGCGCCGCGACGAACAACAAGGCGACCGTGATCGCGGTCGCGCCGGTACGGCCGCCGGCCTGCACGCCCGACGCGCTTTCGATATACGCGGTCGTCGACGACGTGCCGAGCATCGAGCCGGCGAGAATCGCGGTGCTGTCGGCGAGCAGCGCGCGATTCAGCCGATGCATCTTGCCTTCGACGAGCAGCCCCGCGCGGTTCGCGACGCCCATCAGCGTGCCGGTCGCATCGAACAGCTCGACGAGGAAAAACACCAGTACAACGTTCAGAATGCCGCTCGACAGCGCGGTGCGGATATCGAGCCTGAACAGCGTCGGTGCGATCGACGGCGGCATCGACAAGACGCCGTGAAACTGGTTGCCGCCAAAGAAAAAGCTCAGGATCGTCACGCCGACGATACCGATCAGGATCGCGCCGCGCACGCGCAGATGATCGAGCGTGACGATGCCGAAGAAGCCGATCGCCGCGAGCACGACGTGCGCGTCATGCAGATTGCCGAGCGTGACGAGCGTGGCCGGATTGCCGACCACGATGCCCGCCGATTTCAGCGAAATGATCGCGAGAAAGAGGCCGATACCGCCGGTGATCGCGATCCGGATCGAATGCGGAATGCCCTTGACGATCACCTCGCGCACGCGGAACAGCGTAACGATCAGGAACAGG
The DNA here is from genome assembly GCF_009362785.1 of Paraburkholderia atlantica. GTDB lineage: Bacteria > Pseudomonadota > Gammaproteobacteria > Burkholderiales > Burkholderiaceae > Paraburkholderia > Paraburkholderia atlantica. The sequence continues at coordinate 57,578 of NZ_WHNQ01000004.1, read as the reverse complement.
CAGCCGGAGATGAACACCGCGCCGAGCGCGGCCTCCCACGTGTAGCCCAAGCCCTTGACGACCGTGTACGCGAAGTACGCGTTCAGGCCCATGCCGGGCGCGAGCGCGATCGGGTAGTTCGCGTACAGACCCATGATCAGCGACGCGAGCGCGGACACGATGCAGGTCGCGACGAACACCGCGCTCTTCGGCATGCCCGCGTCGCCGAGAATCGCCGGGTTCACGAAGATGATGTAGGCCATCGTCAGGAAGGTGGTCACGCCGGCTAGCACTTCGGTGCGCAGGTCGGTGCCGACGGCGTCGAAGCCGAAGTAGCGTTTGATCGAGTCCATGGGGCGGGTTTTCTCTTTCGTCGTTCGGAAAGTGTTTTTGTGATTGAGGCTGTCGCCGCGCGGCCTGGCAAAACGGGCCGCGCGGCGGCGTTACCGCGGAATTGTAAACACGAACGGCGGCGCCCCGTCGCTTGCGGCCGCGCCGGCAGGCCGCCCGGGCCCGTCAGGCGCGCGGTTTGCCGGGCGACTGTGGCGCCGGCGCATCACCGCGCGGTGCATGACGCGCGAGCCAGCGATCGAGTTCGCCAGCAAACGTCTTGCCATCCCGCGCACTGAAGGCGGACGGACCGCCCGTGTCGACGCCGCTCGCGCGCAACTGGTCGAGCATCGAGCGCATCCGCAGCCGTTCTTCGATCGTGCCGGGCGTGTACCAGTTGCCGCGCGGATCGAGCGCGTGAGCGTTTTTTGCCAGCACGGCGGCGGCGAGCGGGATGTCGCCGGTGATCACGAGGTCGCCCGCGACGACCCGCTCGACGATCAGCTGATCGGCGGCGTCGAAGCCGGCCGGCACCTGGATCGCGCGGATCAGCGGCGACGGCGGCACGCGCAGGAACGCATTGGCGACCAGCGTCAGCGGCATGCCGGTGCGGCGCGCGGCGCGATAAAGCATGTCCTTGACGACGGCCGGGCAGGCGTCGGCATCGACCCAGATTGGCATGGTGCGGGTTCCGGCTAGGTGCGGCTGGTGTGCTGCGTTGGGGGAGGGACGGGATGATACCTTGCCGCGACGCAAAGGATTCCCATGCCGCCCGCGGCGGGCGGCATTCAGGCTGCGGGTGCGGCAGCGACTGCTTTACTGCACTGTCGTCGGGGCGAGGCCTTGCCGCTCCGCGCGGCGTTGCGCGACGATGCGCCCGGCTTCCTGCGCATTCTCCGGATAGTTGACCCAGTCGTTCGGATCATAGCCGGCGGCGAGCCATTCGATCAGGTCGGCTCTGACCTGGGCGCGCGTTTTCGGCGCCGACGGGTCGGTGGGCTGCATCACCGCTTGCGCGTAGACGGTGCTGATACTCACGGCGGCCACCAGCGCGCCGAGTCCAATGCGGGAGAACAGATTCATGGCGGGCTCCTGCGGAGCGGAAAACAGCCGGGCCTGGTCGTTATTCGGCGCGCCGAGTAAGGCGTTAGAAAGCAGCGCACCATTTCTGCCGGCAGATCGAACCCGCCGCGAACCCCGTTACCCACGTGAGCGCAAGCAACGCGGAGAGCGGGCGGGTTTGCTTAAAACTTCCAAACTTCGACGCTAGTCGATGCCAAATGGGTATCCTGACAAATCTCGTCCTATCAGGCCGAAGGCTTGTTGAACCGTTCCATCACCGCGCTCACCAGGTCGATAGGCAGCGGGAACACGATCGTCGAGTTCTTGTCGGCGGCGATCGTCGTCAGCGTCTGCAGATAGCGCAGCTGCATCGCCTGCGGCTGGCGCGCGAGGGTCTGCGCTGCTTCTAGCAGCTGCCGCGACGCCTGCAACTCGCCTTCCGCGTGAATCACCTTCGCGCGCCGCTCGCGCTCGGCTTCGGCCTGACGCGCGATCGCGCGGATCATCGTTTCGTTGATATCGACGTGCTTGATCTCGACGATCGATACCTTGATGCCCCACGCATCGGTTTGCGCGTCGAGCACCTTCTGGATGTCGGTGTTCAACTGCTCGCGTTCCGACAGCAGCTGGTCGAGGTCGTGCTTGCCGAGCACCGCGCGCAGCGTCGTTTGCGACAGCTGACTGGTCGCCTCGAAGTAGCGCGCGACCTGGATCACCGCCTTCTCCGGATCGACGACGCGGAAATACACGACCGCGTTGACCTTCACCGACACGTTGTCGCGCGTGATCACGTCCTGCGTCGGCACGTCGAACACGACGGTGCGCAGATCCATGCGAACCGCCTGCTGCACGACCGGAATGATCAGGACCAGGCCGGGCCCCTTGACCTTCCAGAAGCGGCCGAGCATGAACACGACGCCGCGCTCGTACTCGCGAAAAATCCGCACCGACGATGCGATCAGCACGGCCACGAGCAGGATCAGGATGCTGCCGAAGCCGAATGTGAAGCCGATCATGAGGGTTCTCCTTGTCCTTGTAACGGGGCGGCCGGCTTGACGGGCACCACGGTCAGCGTGAGGCCGTTGCGCGCCGTGACGCGCACGCTCTGCCCCGGCGCCGCCGGCGTCGTGCTCGACACGCGCCAGCGCTCGCCGTGCACGCGCGCCCAGCCGCCCAGCGGGCCGCTGGCCGAGTGTTCGGGTTCGGGCAGCAAGCCGCCGTCCAGCACCACGCCGACGCAGCCGATCAGCGCCTCCGAGCCCGTCACGACCGGCCGCCGCCGCGCGCGCAGCGCAAGCCGCGACACGCCCAGCACGAACGCGGCGCTGAACACGACGACCGCGGCGATCAGCGGCAGCGGAATGCCGTAGCCGGGCACGTCGGTATCCATCAGCATCATTGCGCCCACCACGAACGCGACCACGCCGCCGAACCCGAGCGAGCCGAAGGTCGGCAGGAAGGCTTCGCCGATCAGAAAGGCGATGCCGAGAAAGATCAGCCCGAGGCCGACATAGCTGACGGGCAGCATCTGCATCGCGAACAGGCCGAGCAGCAGGCTGATCGCGCCGACCACGCCGGGCAGCACGAAGCCCGGATTGGCGAATTCGAAGAACAGGCCGTACATGCCGAGCATCAGCAGAATCAGCGCGACGCTCGGATCGGTGATCACGGCGAGGAAGCGGCTGCGCCAGTCGGGTTCGAGCGTGATCAGCGGCGCATGCGCGGTCTGCAGCGTGACACTGCCGGCGCTCGTGACGACCGTGCGGCCGTTCACCTGGCGCAGCAGGTCGGGCACGTCGCGCGCGACGATATCGACGACGTGCTGCGCGAGCGCTTCTTCATCGGACAGGCTGACCGCTTCGCGGACCGCGCGCTCGGCCCAGTCGGCGTTGCGGCCGCGCATCTGCGCGAGGCCGCGGATGTAGGCGGCGGCATCGTGGACCTGCTTGCGCAGTTCGGTCGATTGGGTATCGAGCGGCAGCGCGCTGGAGGCTTCGGATGACGCGCCGGGCGACGCAGGCGCGGACGCGGGCCCGGACGCGCCGCCGGGCAGCGTGCGCATGTCCGGCAGTCCCGGCGTGCCAGGGGTGGCTGGCGTTCCCGGTGTTCCAGGGGTTCCCGGCATTCCCGGCGGGCCGCCGGCGGGTGGTTCGTTGCCGCCGATGCCCATCTGGATCGGCGTCGCGGCGCCGAGGTTGGTGCCCGGCGCCATCGCCGCGATATGGCTCGCATAGACGATGTAGGTGCCGGCGCTGGCGGCGCGCGCGCCGCTCGGCGCGATGAAGGTCGCGACCGGCACCGGCGACGCGAGGATCGCCTTGATGATCTGCCGCATCGACGTATCGAGGCCGCCGGGGGTATCGAGTTGCAGCACCGCGAGCTGCGCGTGCTGGCTGGCCGCGCGCTGCAAACCCCGCACGATGAAATCGGCGCTGGCCGGCCCGATCGCGCCATTCACCGGAATCACCTCGACGCTGTTCGCGGTCACGGCAGCAACGTTGGCCGCGCTCGCCGCATGGGCAGCTTGCAGCGGCGCCAACGCTTCGCGCGTCGCGAAGCCGAACGCGCATAGCACGCCGAGCACGGCGATGCCGCGCATCAAACGGCCCACGACGCCGCCGCGGATAAGCGGCCTGCGCGGACCGGACTGCCGGAGCGGGAGACGCGGAGTCGTGTTCATCGCTGACGGCCGTCGCGCCAGCCGGTGCGAACCGGCGGCGCGGGCCCATACCTCGATCAAGGCTGGCCTGTTGCCGCTTAAAGCTTAGTCCGATTCGGCGCGACGCGTGAGATCGAGCCCCGTTGCCCGGGCCGGCCGATAGTCGGTCGGGCGCATGCCGGTCCATTTGCGGAACGCGCGATGAAACGCGCTCGGCTCCGCGAAGCCGACGGCGTTCGCGATATCGGCGATCGTGCGCTGCGTGCGCTGCAGTTCGGCAATCGCGATGTCGCGCCGCAGCGCGTCCTTGATCGACTGATACGTGTGGCCCTCCTGCTTCAGATGCCGCCGCATCGTCGCCTCGGCGACGTGCAGGCGGGCGGCCATCTGCTCGGCCGCGGGCCAGCCCGACATCGGCAGCGCGCGCAGCGTCTTGCGCACGCGCGCGGCGAGCGAACCCGGATTGCGGTACTTGACGATGAAGCTACCCGGCGCATCGCGCAGAAACGGGCGCGCCGAGCGCGAAGTCTGGATCACCGGCAGTGCCAGAAACGCGGGGTCGAGATCGACGTAGGACTCGGGCTCGTCGAAATACATGTCCTCGCAGAACATCAGCCGGTATTCGTGCGCGGCCGGCGGCGCGGCGCAGCGAAAGCGCGCTTCGAGCAACGGAATGCGCCGGCCGACGAGCCAGCACACGAGGCCGTACACGAGGATGAAATACGTCGCGTAAGCGAACATCGCCGGCTTGCGCATGCCCGCGCGTTCGACGAACTTCAGGCGCACGCGCTCGGCGTCGGTGTCGATCGTTGCGCCGAGATCGTCGAGCACCAGCCGCAGGAAGCCGACGGCGCGCGCGAGCGCCTGCGCGCCGTTGCGCGCGCCGAGCGCCATTTGCGTCATCGCGATGAAGCTGCCGCTTTTCATTGGATGCGAGTCCTGGCCGAAGAACTCGTCGTCGAGCGCGCGCGCGATGCCGGCCCACAGCGCGCCGTATTGGGCCGACGACACCCGGCTTTTCGGCGACGCGAGCATCGGCGCGGCGATGCCGGCCGCTTCGGCGAACGTACCCGCATCGAGGCCGCGCGCCGTCGCGAGCGCGAGCGTTTCCTCGACGAGACTGACGGAGATCGTGCCTTTGTCGCTTTTCATCGGAATCCGGTTTCTCTGGCAAAAGCGCTCAGCATCGGTTGGCTCGTGGTTCATGAAGCCCCTGAAAAGACGAGGCCTCATGCATGCGCATGGTAGCAGTATGGCAAATGCGCTCAGCAAATGTGAGCGCAGCGAGCATCGAGTGGCGCGGGCCGCTTGCCTACACTTGCCGCATCACCGAGATCGCCTGCACGGCCGTCAGCACCCGCGAGGACGCAGTCATGGACAGCTTCTACACCGACGAACAACGGATGATCCGCGACGCCGCGCGCGACTTCGCCACCGAATGTCTCGCACCGCACGCGGCGCAATGGGATCGCGACGCGCAACTGCCGGCCGAGGTCGTCGCGCAAATGGGCGAGCTCGGCTTTCTGGGCATGATGGTGCCGGCCGAGTGGGGCGGCTGCTACACCGACTACGTCGCCTACGCGCTCGCGCTCGAAGAGATCGCGGCCGGCTGCGCCGCCTGCGCGACGCTGATGAGCGTGCACAACTCGGTCGGCTGCGCGCCGATCCTGAACTTCGGCAGCGCCGCGCAGAAAGACCGCTATCTGCGCGAGCTTGCCACTGGCCGCACGATCGGCGCGTTCTGCCTGACCGAGCCTCAGGCGGGTTCCGAGGCGAACAATCTGCGCACCCGCGCGGAGCGGCGCGACGGACAGTGGATTCTGAACGGCAGCAAGCAGTTCGTGACCAACGGCGCGCGCGCCGGTCTCGCGATCGTGTTCGCGGTCACCGATCCCGAGCGCGGCAAGCGCGGCCTGTCCGCCTTCATCGTGCCGACCTCGACGCCGGGCTTCGACGTCGGCCGGCCGGAGCACAAGCTCGGCATTCGCGCGTCCGATACCTGTCCGATCTCGCTCGATCACTGCGCGGTCCCCGAGGCCAACCTGCTCGGCGAACCGGGCGAGGGTCTGCGCATCGCGCTGTCGAATCTCGAAGGCGGGCGCATCGGCATCGCCGCGCAGGCGGTCGGTATCGCCCGAGCGGCGTTCGATGCCGCGCGCCGCTACGCAAGCGAACGTGAACAGTTCGGCAAACCACTGAAGGACCATCAGACGATCGCGAACATGCTCGCCGACATGGCGACGCGGCTGAACGCCGCCCGGCTGCTCGTGCATCACGCGGCGCGGCTGCGCTCGGCGGGGCGGCCGTGTCTGTCGGAGGCGTCGCAGGCGAAGCTGTTCGCGTCGGAGCTGGCCGAGGAGATCTGCTCGAACGCGATCCAGATTCATGGCGGCTATGGCTATCTGGAGGACTATGCGGTGGAGCGCCACTATCGCGATGCGCGCATCACGCAGATTTACGAAGGCACGAGCGAAGTGCAGCGGATGGTGATCGCGCGCCATGTTTGAGGGCGGCGTTTGAGCGCACAATAGCCTGGCCGTGGATGCTCGCTTAGCCCGCCACGGTAAAAAAACCGAGCGCGCCCCGCGCCAATCTGGAGACGACGATGACAGCAGCGAAAGCCTTTCTCGAAGCGCGCGATCTGCTAGTGCGCCATCGCACCGACTATGAGCGCGCGTACCGCGAATTCACATGGCCGGCGCTCGGCGAGTTCAACTGGGCGCTCGACTACTTCGACCAGATCGCTCGCAACAACGACAACCCGGCGCTGTGGATCGTCGACGATCCTTCCAGCGACGGCCTGCGCCTGACGTACGCGCAGATGTCGGAGCGCTCGTCACGGATGGCGAACTTTCTGCGCGGCGCGGGCGTCGGTCGGGGCGACCGTGTGCTGCTGATGCTGCCGAACCGCGTCGAGCTATGGGACGTGATGCTCGCCGCGATGAAGCTCGGCGCGATCGTGCTGCCCGCCACCACGCAGCTGTCCGCCGACGACGTGCGCGACCGCGTGCAGATCGGCGGCGCGAAGTTCGCCGTGGTCGACAGCGCGGAGCTGGGCAAATTCGATGCGCTCGACGTGCCGCTCACGCGCTTGTCGGTCGGCGCGCCGCGCGACGGCTGGATCGATGTTGCCGGCGCGTACGAGGCGTCGCCGGATTTCACGCCGGACGGCGTCACCCACGCCAGCGATCCGATGCTGCTGTACTTCACGTCCGGCACCACGTCGAAGCCGAAGCTCGTCGAGCATACGCATCAGAGCTATCCGGTCGGGCATCTGTCGACGATGTACTGGATCGGCCTGCAACCCGGCGATATCCATTGGAACATCAGCTCGCCGGGCTGGGCCAAGCACGCGTGGAGCTGCTTCTTCGCGCCGTGGAACGCGCAGGCCTGCGTGTTCGTGTTCAACGTCCCGCGTTTCGTACCGAAAGACACGCTCGCCGCGCTGGTGCGTTTCAACGTGACCACGCTGTGCGCGCCGCCGACCGTCTGGCGCATGCTCGTGCAGGAGCCGCTCGGCGACTATCCGGTGAAGCTGCGCGAGATCGTCGGCGCGGGCGAGCCGCTGAATCCGGAGGTCATCGAACGCGTCAGGCACGCGTGGGACATCACGATCCGCGATGGCTACGGACAGACCGAGACGACCTGCCAGATCGGCAATTCGCCGGGCCAGCCGGTCGTGGCCGGCTCGATGGGGCGTCCGCTGCCGGGCTACCGCGTCGAACTGCTCGATGCCGACGACCAGGCCGTGACCGAAGGCGAAATCGCACTGCCGCTCGCCGAACGGCCGCTCGGCCTGATGACCGGCTACGCGAACAACGCCAACGCGACCGCGCAGGCGATGCGCAACGGCTTCTATCGCACGTCGGATGTCGCGCTGCGTCGCGACGACGGCTACTACGTGTATGTCGGCCGTTCGGACGACGTGTTCAAGTCGTCCGACTATCGCCTGAGTCCATTCGAACTCGAAAGCGTGCTGATCGAACACGAGGCGATCGGCGAGGCGGCCGTCGTGCCGAGCGCGGACGCGTTGCGTCTGTCGGTGCCGAAGGCGTTCGTCACCGTGCGTCAGGGCTATGAGGCCGGTCCCGAACTCGCGCGCGCGGTGTTCGCGTTCTCGCGCGAAAAACTCGCGCCGTACAAGCGGATTCGTCGTCTGCAATTCAGCGAACTGCCGAAGACGATCTCCGGCAAGATCCGCCGCGTCGAGTTGCGGCGCCGCGAAATGGAGCGCGCGGCCGAGCCCGCGCGTCTGCCCGACGAGTACTGGGAAGAGGATTTCCCCGACTTACGTTGACTGTCTATATTCCTCGCCATTGCTGGTTTTGCCGCCCCGATTTTGAATCGCACGCGTCGAATTCGAGCTTCGGATTCAACGCGTCGGGGCACCGTTTTTTCTTCTCTATCGCTGTCCGGCCGCCGCGCGGCCATCGCACAGGAGTTTCAGCATGAGCACCCTTGCTTCGAACGAGACCAGCCGCGACGTTGCCGGCGCCGTTGCTACCGTCAAACTGCTGATCAACGGCGAGTTCGTCGAATCGAAGACGACCGAGTGGCGCGACATCGTGAACCCGGCCACCCAGGCGGTCCTCGCGCGCGTGCCGTTCGCGACCGTCGCTGAAGTCGACGCGGCGGTACGCAGCGCGCACGCGGCGTTCAAAACGTGGAAGGACACGCCGATCGGCGCGCGCATGCGCATCATGCTGAAGTACCAGGCGCTGATTCGCGAGCAGATGCCGCGCATCGCGAAGACGCTGTCGGCCGAGCAGGGCAAGACGATTCCCGATGCGGAGGGCGACATCTTCCGCGGTCTGGAAGTCGTCGAGCATGCTTGTTCGATCGGCACCTTGCAGCAGGGGGAGTTCGCCGAGAACGTCGCGGGTGGCGTGGACACCTACACGCTGCGTCAGCCGCTCGGCGTCTGTGCCGGCATCACGCCGTTCAATTTCCCCGCGATGATCCCGCTGTGGATGTTCCCGATGGCGCTCGTGTGCGGCAACACCTTCGTGCTGAAGCCATCCGAGCAGGACCCGCTGTCGACGATGCAGCTCGTCGAACTCGCGCTCGAAGCCGGCGTGCCGAAGGGCGTGCTGAACGTCGTGCACGGCGGCAAGGAAGTGGTCGATGCGTTGTGCACACATGAACTGGTGAAGGCGATTTCGTTCGTCGGCTCGACGGCGGTCGGCACGCACGTGTATCGCCTCGGCAGCGAACACGGCAAGCGCGTGCAAGCGATGATGGGCGCGAAGAACCACGCGGTCGTGCTGCCCGACGCGAATCGCGAACAGACGCTCAACGCGCTCGCGGGCGCCGCGTTCGGCGCGGCCGGTCAGCGCTGCATGGCGACTTCGGTGGCGGTGCTGGTCGGCGCCGCGCGCGAGTGGCTGCCCGAGCTCGTCGCGAAGGCGAAGACGCTGAAGGTCAACGCGGGGCACGAGCCGGGCACCGATGTCGGGCCGGTCGTGTCGCGCGCGGCGAAGCAACGCATTCTCGGTCTGATCGACGCGGGCGTGAAGGAGGGCGCGACACTCGCGCTCGACGGCCGCGATGTGAGCGTGCGGGGCTATGAGCAGGGCAACTTCATCGGCCCGACGGTATTCAACGACGTCACGACCGAGATGGAAATCTACCGCACCGAAATCTTCGGGCCGGTGCTCGCGGTGGTCAACGTCGCGACGCTCGACGATGCGATCGCGCTCGTCAACGCGAACCCGTTCGGCAACGGCGTGGGCCTGTTCACGCAAAGCGGCGCGGCGGCGCGCAAGTTCCAGAGCGAGATCGATATCGGCCAGGTCGGCATCAATATTCCGATTCCGGTGCCGGTGCCGTTTTTCAGCTTCACCGGTTCGCGCGGCTCGAAGCTCGGCGATCTCGGTCCGTACGGCAAGCAGGTCGTGCAGTTCTACACGCAGACGAAGACGGTCACCGCGCGCTGGTTCGACGACGACACCGTCAACGATGGCGTCAACACGACGATCCGCCTGCGTTGAATTGCGCTAAAGGCACACACGGAGACGACATCATGAAAATAGGCTTTATCGGACTCGGCAATATGGGCGCGCCGATGGCTTTGAACCTGCTGAAGGCGGGCCACGCCCTCAACGTGTTCGACCTCAGCGTGGAGGCCGTGCGCACGCTCGTCGACGCGGGCGCGCAGGCGGCGGCCTCGCCGAAGGCCGCCGCGAGCGACGTCGAATGCGTGATCACGATGCTGCCCGCCGCGGCTCACGTGCGCAGCGTGCTCGTCGCGGCTGACGGCATCCTCGCCGGCATCGCGCCGGGCGTGCCGATCATCGATTCGAGCACGATCGATCCCACCAGCGTGAAGGCGTTTGCCGAACTCGCCGCGGCGCATGGCAACAGCTTCGTCGATGCGCCGGTGTCGGGCGGCACGGGCGGCGCGGCGGCGGGCACGCTGACCTTCATGGTCGGCGGCAGCGCGAGCGCGTACGAGCAGGTGAAACCCGTTCTGCTGGCGATGGGAAAAAACATCGTGCATTGCGGCGATACCGGCACGGGCCAGGTCGCGAAGATCTGCAACAACCTCGTGCTCGGCATCTCGATGGCGGGCGTCGCGGAGGCGATGTCGCTCGGCGAGGCGCTCGGCATCGACACGAAGGTGCTCGGCAGCATCATCAATACGTCGACCGGGCGTTGCTGGAGTTCGGACACGTATAACCCGATGCCGGGCGTGATCGAGACCGCGCCTTCGTCGCGCGGCTATACCGGCGGCTTCGGCACCGACCTGATGCTGAAAGACCTCGGCCTCGCCACCGATGCCGCGCGCGGCGTGCGTCAACCGGTCTATCTCGGCGCGCTTGCGCAACAGCTTTATCAAACGATGAGCACGAACGGCGCCGGACGTCTGGACTTTTCGGCGGTGATCAAGCTGTATCGCTCGCGAGACCGCGGCGGCGACGGCCAGGGAGGCACGCAATGATCGAGCTCGATTACGCGCACGACGGCGCCGTTGCGTTGATCACGTTGAAACGGCCGCCCGCGAACGCCTTCACGCCCGACGGTCTGCTGCAATTGCAACGTACCATCGAGCAGTTGAACGCCGATGCGCGCGTGCGCGCGCTGGTGATCACCGGCGACGGCCCGAAGTTCTTCAGCGCGGGCGCCGACCTGAACACGTTCGCCGACGGCGATCGTGAAGTCGCACGCACCGCGGCGGCGCGTTTCGGCGCGGCGTTCGAAACGCTGCAGAATGCGCGGCCTGTCGTGATCGCTGCGCTCAACGGCTTCGCGATGGGCGGCGGTCTGGAATGCGCGCTCGCATGCGATTTCCGCATCGCCGAGCAGCATGCGGTGCTGGCGCTGCCCGAGACCGCGGTCGGCCTGCTGCCTTGCGGTTGCGGCACGCAGACGCTGCCGTGGCTGGTCGGCGAAGGCTGGGCCAAGCGGATGATCCTGACCGGCGAGCGCGTCGATGCGGCGAGCGCGCTGCGCATCGGTCTGGTCGAAGAAGTGGTGGAGCGCGGCGCCGCGCGTGAAGCCGCGCTGAAGATGGCGCAGCGCGTCACCGGTTTGAGTCCGCAGGCAGTCAGCTTCAGCAAGGAGCTGATCCATCAGGCGCGGCATGGCGTGCCGCGCGCCGCCGCGCTCGCGCTCGAACGCGAGCGTTTCGTCGATCTGTTCGATGGCGCGGATCAGCGCGAGGGCGTCAACGCGTTCCTCGAAAAACGCGCGCCGCGCTGGCAGACGGGCCATGCACCACGGGAGACGCAGCGATGAGCACTGTGCAAAGCGTTGCGGTCGAAACGCGCGACGCGTCGAATACGCAGGCCGAAGCGGACGTGCTGTTTCGCGTCGTCAACCGCGTGGCGATCATCACGCTGAACCGGCCCGCCGCGCTCAACGCGTTGTCGCACGCGATGGTGCGCGAGCTCGCCGTGCTGGTCGAGCATTGCCGCACCGATCCCGGGATCGTCGCGCTGGTGCTGAAGGGCGCCGGCGACAAGGGCTTTTGCGCGGGCGGCGACGTGCGCGAAGTGCATCGGCTCGCGACCCAGGGCGACCCGCGCTGGCTCGCATTTTTCGTCGACGAATACCGGCTCGACTACGCGTTGCACACGTTTCCGAAGCCGGTGGTGGCGCTGCTCGACGGCATTGCGATGGGCGGCGGCATGGGCCTCGGCCAGGCGGCGCGGCTGCGCATCGTGACCGAGCGCAGCCGCATCGCGATGCCGGAGACGCGCATCGGTTTCGTGCCCGATGTCGGCGCGAGCCGCTTTCTGAACGTGATGCCGGCCGAGCTTGCGCTGTATGTCGGGTTGACCGGCGCGACGCTAGCGGGCGCCGATGCGATGCGCCTGCAACTGGCCGACCTGTGCGTGCCGGCGGACTGGCTCGCGAGCTTCGAGGAGCGGTTGCAGCGCATGTCGCACGACACGTCGGACACCGGGCGCATCGACGCGCTGCGCGCCGTGTTCGAGCCGCCGTGCAATATCGTGCCGCACGCGCCGCTCGGCGCGCTGACGCAGCTGATACTGCGCCACTTCGACCGGCGCTCGGGCGTCGAGCGCATCGTCGCGACGCTGCGTCAGGACCTCGAACGCGAACCGCCGCGCGAAGTACGGCAATGGCTGCAAGCGACCTACGACGCACTGACCGCCCATTCGCCGACGATGCTGCACGTGACGCGCGAAGCGCTGCTGCGCGGCCGGCAGATGACGCTCGCCGACTGCTTCCGGATGGAGCTCGGCATCGTGAAGCGCGCGATCGAGGAAGGCGATTTCCGCGAGGGTGTCCGTGCGCAACTGATCGACAAGGACCGCCGGCCGCGCTGGTCGCCGGCAACGCTCGCCGATGTGCAACCCGAGCGCGTGCGGCATTTCCTGAGTTCGCCGTGGCAAGACGACGCGCATCCGCTGGCGGCGCTGGGCGCGGAGCGTGGCGACTGACTTGCGCGGCATCGCGCATGCCGCAAGGTGTGCGCGAGGAGCGTCGCCCGGCGTCCGCGCGCCAGCCTGGAGCGCGAGCGCCCTTAGCTCTACCTGTCATCACGGCTCCCAACGTCCCCCCCATCAGGCGCCCGGTGCCGATTGTTGTTTGGCGCACACAGACCACGCGCGTTAATTGACATCCTCCCGGGCGCAATCTTAGATAGAGAGTTCAGCCCCGTCCCGACTGGCAAAGCCTGCCCATAGCCCTCATCACGGGCGCTCTTCCGACCTACGGTGCGTTCGCACGTCACCGTTTCCCGCATTCTCGTGCTCTTGATCGGGTCAGGAGGCAATGCGCATGGAAAAGCCGTCAGATGAGAATCGCCGCTCCGAACTCTTCGGCGACAAGCCCGATTCCCGCGTCGAGCAGGGTCCCAGTGCAAAAAAGCTCGTCCTCACTGCGCTAGGCGGCATTGCGGTTGTGGCTGGGAGCATTGTCTACTGGGTACTTACGTTTTCGCATCGCGTGCCGGATGCGAATTGCTTTCCTCCCGGCATCGAGTGCTTTAGAAAGATCGCCGCGGTGATGAAGGAAGTCAGCGACGAGGAGCGCGCAACCAGCATAGGCGAGAGCTGGCTGCTTGCGTTGCTGGTCACGGCCTTCACGTTCCTGGTCTTCTATGTCCACATTTGCCGTGGCGAGGAAGAGCGGGCTCGGACCATCGCCGAGCGTGAATTCGAAGAGCGGAAACGTATCGCGGAAGAGGAAGGGGAACCCGCGCCCGAAAGCATCTCCCGTTTGAAGGGGGTAATCGGCATCCTGCGAAAGTGGTTCGTGTCGCGCTGGTGGATTCCCGTGTTCTGCTATTTCCCCGCGGTATTGCTGTTCGGCGGAGAAATATGGGAGGGCTATACCGATGCGGTCGTACTCGCGTTGGCGCTCGCCGCCATCTACGTGGCCGCCGAACACTATTCCGCGCTCGAACAGCAGCGCAAGCTCGTCGATGAGCAGGAAGCGGTGCTCGAGACCATCCGCAAGGAACTCAGCGACAAGGTGGCCAGCATCGATAACGCGATGGGCACGCGCTACGGTCTTCGCGTGATTTACGACGCCTATCGCGACCCGAACCGCGACCCGAATCGCGACCAGTCCCGCGCGGACGAGCGAAAGCGTTTGCAGCCTGGCGCGGCGCTGCAGGCTCGGGGCGGCGCGGCGAACGTTCACGAGTCGGAAAAGGGCATTTTCTCGATCTATCGTTTCTTCGATATCGACAAGCAATGGTGGGCGCGCGAGTCGTGGGACGAGTATTGCAGCAGCCCCGCGGCGACGCTCTATCGGACCTTGAAAGAAGGCGCGCGCACGAAGATGACGCTGGTTACGCCGCTCGAATATCCCGAGTTCGACGGCGAATCGATGCAGGACAAGGCACTCTTCTTTGGCAAGTTCATTGGCCTCGTATGGCATTACGTCGTGTTGTGGCACGTACGGCGCGCGCTCCAAGGCGACTCGAAAGAGGTCGTGTGCGAGCACAAGATCCGCATCGCGCAGACCTCGCTGTGGCTGCACGTGGTCGACCGGACCGTCTATCAGATCCTCGGCGACGATCGCGGCAAAGACGTCAAGGTGCGCAACCTGACGCACGACATGGATGAGATCTCGGTATCGCTCGCACGCTGGGCCAAGCGAGAAATTCAAACGCTGGCGGCGCGTGGCTCGACCGCCGAGGAGTACATCTGCACCTGCCTGACCGACGCCCATCACGCCATACCCGCGGACGGCGCGGCCACCTTCGGTCAGAACGAGGATCACATACTCGAAAGACTCGGCTTCAAGGAGTGGGCGAACGAGGGAGACGCGCCGTCGGGCATTCGCAAGAAAGTGTTGGCGGCACGCTGCAAGGGATTGATCCGGTATGCCGTGGCGATCATCGCCGCGTCCGAGCCGAGGCAGACGGCGACGATCGACGGCCAACACGATCCGTCGATCAAAGAGATAGCAGCGGAGGTCGAATGATGAGCGCTTCCATCGATGCGATGCTGGCCGACCTGGAGATCATCAGCAACCTGGTGATGTCCATCGTGGTGCCGACGAAAACCACGGACCGCTCGAATTTCACGACGCCGATTTCGTTGATGGTCAGGCACCATCTGGTCGGCGGACAGTCGCCGCTTGCCGATCGCGACGTGCGCGCTCTCGTCGACCGGCTCAAGGCCTGCGCCAGCGCGCTGTGCAAGGTCGGATCGGGCAGGAAGCTGCTCGCCGACCGGCAGTTGATGCGGGGCATTCCCGCAGCGCCTTATCAGGCGAATCAGTTCTATGTCGAGTTGCTGACCGCGGTGTCGCTCGGCCTGTACTTCCTCGGCGTGCCGATCGGCGAGCCGTGGGATCTGGTGCAGACCTGGGCCGACGAGGAGGGCGGCGGACTGCCGAACGGCATCTGCGTGGCGAAGGCGATCGGCGATATCGTGCGCTCGTCGCGCAAGTGGCAGCCCACGTTGCCGGTGGAAGCCGATGCGAACGAGCGCGCCAAACGCCGGGCGTCGACGGATCTGATCGTCCATTCATTCTTGCCGATGATCCTGTTTCGCGATCTGATCCTGTGGGGCGGCGGACAGCCGGAACCGGAGAATGCCGGGTTGCCGGCACATCCGTCGATTCGCAGCCAGACGGCGACCGGGCCCGGCGAAGGTGACGAGTCGGATGAAAGGTCTTTACTCGTACCGTCGATCCATGCGTTGGGGCGCTGTTACGAAGTGTTGCAACTACAACTTTACCTGAGGGCCGGTTATCCGATTTACTATGCCGTGCCAGAGGACATTCTGAAGGCCGAAATCTTGCGGTCTTGCGCGGCGGGAAAATCCACCGAGGTGTGCTGGGAAGAAATGTGCGCATTCCTGCGGGACAAGATCTTCCGCGGCAAGCTGCCGGACGCCGGCAATCTGCAGAGGCAGTGCGTCTATGTGATCGACCGGACCAAGCCTCCCGCGTGCTTCATCAATCACGATGCGGGGCTGTTGACCTTCGAGGGCATCGATCTCGACGTGGGCAGCCGGGAACTACCGTTACCGGCGAACTACATGCTCGACGAACGCAGGGAGCGCTACCGCAAGAGAGTGCTTTCGTTCAAGCCCGCGGATGACGATGCCGCGCTGCGGAACCTTTTGAATGGCGCAAAGAACAAGGAACTTTTCAAGCATATCTTTCACGGCTCGAAAGATGGTCATCCCGATCCGGCTCACGGCAAGGATGCCGCCAACGACGCCGCGAAGGGCGCCGTCACTGTGAGGTGACGAAGCGCGGCGCAGTGGGTGTCGGGAACGCTGCATGCTAGGAATTTTCAGGTTGCTCCGACGCGAATCGCGTGGTTAGAAGCGATTCGCGCCATCACGAGGCGCGTCGCGCCGTACGTTGGCTGTTTCGTTGCAACGCCAGCAGGCAACTCCAACAGTCAAACCCAGCAGGAAGGCATCATGGACAGGAATCGTGTAGAAGGTAAAGCGAAGGAGCTCAAGGGCTCGGTCAAGGAAGCGATTGGCAAGGTCACCGGCAATCGCGCGAAGCAGGCCGAAGGAGCGGCTGAGAAAATCGCCGGCAGGATACAGGCGAGAATCGCCGAAGAAGCTGAAGAGGAACGTGAGCGCGTGAAAAGCTAGCGCGTCGCGGTTTCGTCGCGGTTTCGTGTATTCCAGCTTCATCTAGCCGGACTGCCCGGTTTCGGGCGCATCAAGAGTCAGGCACGCGAGCCGTGCATTGACGCACCACGTGCATAGCGCCTCGCACGCCGTCGGTGCTCGCCGCGTCGCGCCCTCGCGGCGCGGCGTTCGACACACGTATCGTGTAAATTTCTGTTACGGTCCAGAGTCAGCCGGCGCGGTCTTTGCGTCGGTACCGCATCGCTCATTCGAGGACGCTTCATGCTGGGATTCGACGTCGGCGCGGCAAGGAAAGTCTGGACCGCGTCTCTGCTCGCGCTGCTGTTTTTCGTCATCTATGTCGCGTCGACGACGGTGCTAGTCATCGTGTTCGCGGTGTTCTTCAGCTACCTGATCTACCCGATGGTCGCGCTGGTCGAACGCGTGAGGCCGCGCCGCGTGCCTCGCGTCATGTCGATCGCGGTCGTGTTCGTCGTCGTGGTCGCACTGCTCGCGGTGGTCGGCTCGCTGTTCGGCGTGGAATTGCAGGATCAGGCGACGCACCTCTTCACGCAATTGCCCGGACTGCTGCGCACCGACGTGCCGAACCGTTTCCCGTTGCCGCATTTTCTCGAACCGCTGCGCGAGCGGATCGTCGATTTCGTGCGCAGCCAGATCGAGACCGGCTCCGACAAGGCCGTGCCGTTGGCGCGCAGTCTCGGGCTCGGAGTGGTCCATGCGGCGAGCAACCTGATCTATCTGGTGCTGATACCGATCCTGAGCTTCCTGCTGATCAAGGACGGCGAACGGATGCGCGACGCGTTTCTCGCGTTGCTGAACAGGCGGCATCGCGTGCTGTGGAGCGAGATCGTCGACGATGTGAACGTGCTGCTGTCGAAGTACGTGCGCGCGCTGCTGTTTCTGTCGCTCGCCACGCTGTTCGGCTATGGCGTCGCGTTCTCGCTGCTCGGCGTGCCGTACGCGTTTCTGCTCGCGGTCAGCGCGGGGCTGCTCGAATTCGTGCCGTTCGCGGGGCCGCTGGCCGCAGTCGCGATCACGCTGGTGGTCGCGGTGTTCAGCGGCTATCCGCACCTGTTGTGGCTGGTGATTTTCATCGGCCTGTACCGGCTGTTTCAAGACTACGTGCTCAATCCGTATCTGATGAGCGAAGGCGTCGAGGTCAGTCCGTTTCTGGTGATCGTCGGACTGCTCGCCGGCGACCAGCTTGGCGGCGTCGCGGGGATCTTTCTCGCGGTGCCCGTGATCGCGACGCTAAAAATCGTGATTGGCCGGGCGCGGGTGTTTTACGCGGCGTCGCACGAACAGGGCGAAGCCGCGCGGCGCGCGCTGACCGGCAGCACCGACGACGAGATGTAGCGCGCGGCGCGGCATCGCTAACCTTCGCCGGCGATGTGGGCCTCGATGCCAGCAGCACGAGGCATCGTCGCGCCAGCGTCGCTGGCCGGCGCCGCTTCGCGCGGCGCAGCCTTCACACGCGAGACCCACAGCACCGCTGCGCACGCGACCGCCACCGCCGTCCAGCCGACGGTTCCATATCCGGCGATGCGGCCATCGGCCGACGTGCTCAGCATCAGCCCGCCGAGCCACGCGCCGGTGCCCGTGCCGAGCGCCTGCAGCGCACTGTTCGCGCTCAGGAACGCACCGCGTCGGGCGGGCTCGGGAACCGTGGTCAACAGCGCCTGCATCGGCACCATGCGGCCGTTCATCAACACGAGGAAGCACGGGAAAAACAGCACGAGCGCATAGAACGGCAGGTCCGGCAGATGCGTGACGAACAGCACCGGCACGAACGACAGCAGCGCCGCGCAGCGGAACACGCGCTGCGCGCCGAAGCGGTCGGCGAGCCTGCCGACGAGCCGCGACGTGAAGAAGGTCGCCGCACCGCCGCCCATATACAGCCACGACAGCTGACGCGGCGCGACGCCGTGATTGGCGACCAGCATCGGCGAGATGAATGGAATCACCAGCATGTGCGCGATCATCATCACGAACGTCAGCGCGAACGCGTTCAGATGCCGCGGGTTGCTCAGCAGTCTCCACAGCTCGGGCAGCACTTCCGCGAGCGGCGGCTGCCTGCGGCTCAGATGCGCGGCCAGCGACGGCACCTGTTGCGAGGCCGCGAACCACACCAGCAGCGACAACGCGACCAGCAGAAAGAACGGCGCCGCCCAGCCGAACTGCGCGCCGAGCGTCACGCCGGCCGGCACGCCGGCGATCGCCGCGAGCGAGAACGCGGTCATGATCGTGCCGGTCGCGGCGCCGCGCCGTTGCAGCGGGATCACGTCGCCGACGATCGCCATGATCACGGAGCCGAGCACGCCGCCCGAGATGCCGGCGAATGCGCGCGCGGCGAGCAGCAGCGCGAAACTCGACGCGAGCGCGCACGCGAGGTTCGACAGCACGAACAGCGCGTAGATAGCGAGCAGCAGACGGCGCCGGTCGAAGCGGTCGATATAGGTTGCCGCGAACAGGCCCGACAGCCCAGAGCACCACGAATACGCGGACACCGCGGTCGCGAACGCGGCCGGCGCGATCTGGAACGCGCTCATGATCTGCGGGCCGAGCGGCATCATCACCATGAAGTCCATGATGATCGTGAACTGCGTGAGCGCGAGCACCCACAGCAAATGGCGTTCGTGCCGTGCAGTGATTGAGTACATCGGTTGATTTCCCTTTGTTGTTGTTCGAAGTACGCCGCTGATGCCGCGCGCCACGCGAGCAGGAGCTCAGTCGTCGATCGTTTCGTGGACCGCGACGGCGCCCTGTTTCCAGTAGCTGGCCGCGCGAATCCGCGCTTTGTCGACGCCGCGCTCGCCGCACAGATGCTGGCGCACCGCGCGGATCGTCGCCGCTTCGCCGGCGGCCCACACGTAGCCTTCGCCGTTCTCCGGCAGCCAGGTCCCGCGCACCGCGTGCAACAGCGCTTCGCCGCGCGTGCCGGTTTGCGCGTCGGCTTCACTGCGATAGCACCAGACGAGATGCAGCTCGGCCTGGGTCGTGAACTCGATGCGCGCCGACGGATCGGCGACCTCGATTACCGCGGCGACGCGCGTGCCGGCCGGCAACTCTTCGAGACGGCGCGCGATTGCGGGCAGCGCGGTGTCGTCGCCGATCAGCAGATGCCAGTCGAAGCCGGTCGGAATCACCATTGAGCCGCGCGGGCCGCCGACGCCCAGATACTGGCCCACCTGCGCCTGCGCGGCCCACGTCGCCGCGGGGCCCGCATCGTGCATCGCGAACTCGATGTCGAGTTCGCGCGCGTCGCGATCGAAACGGCGTGGCGTGAAATCGCGCGCGGTCGGCCGCATGCCTTCGGGGAACACCGGGCCGTCGGGGCCGGCTTGCGGCAGCGTCGGTTTGTCGGCGCCCGGTTCGGGGAAGAAGACCTTGATGTGGTCGTCGAACGACGCTGACACGAAGTCGTGCAGATCGTCGCCGGTGAAGGTGACGCGAATCAGGTGGGGCGTCAGCGCGCGCACCTGTTTGACCTGCAGCAGACGAAACTTCAACGGATGCCGCACGCGATGCACGGCGAGATCAGGGCGAGTGAGTTGTTCCTGCATGAGGGTGGTGCTCCTGTTCGGTTTGGGAGGATGCGCGGGTTGTCTCGTGGACGAGCGCGCGTTGTCAGACGGTCGGCGCGCTGTCGTTGCCGGTCTTTGCTTTGTCGCCGTTGCTGCCGCCTTCGATTTCCCTGGCCGCGCGCATCAGGATCGCGGCGATGCGGCGCTGCTCGTCGGCCGGCGCGTTGTCTCGGCGCAGCAGCGCATTCTTCAGCGTGCGACGCGCTTCGTTCAGTTCCGGCACCCAGCCGCCTTCGCTGACGTCGGCCGGCTCTTCGCCGGCCAACGCGCGGCGCACCGAATCCATCTTGCGGGCGATATGCGAGAGCCGCGCGAACATCAGCTCGACGCGCTCGCGGTTCGCGGCCAGATATTCGCGGCCTGCATCCGCCAGCTCATAGCGCTTGCGGTTGCCTTCGAGCTGCACGGTGACGTAGCCGAGTTCTTCGAGATAGGTCAGCGCCGGATAGACCATGCCGGGGCTCGGGCTGTAGAAACCGTTGGAGCGCGTTTCGAGCGCCTTGATCAGTTCGTAGCCGTGACTCGGCTGCGTGTCGATCAGCGATAGCAGCAGCAGTTGCAGATCGTCGGAGCTGAATTTGCGGCCACGCGGGAAGCCATCGCCGTCGCCGCCGAAGCCGCCCGGGCCGCTGCCGAAACCGCCATATCCACCCATGCCGCCGGGGCCGCCATGACCGCCGAAACGTGAGCCACGGCCGCCGCAGCGCCGCTCGTGATGAAGGCCGAAACCGTGAAGCAACACGTGGAACAGGAAGCGGTGACGAGGGTCAGGGGAAGTGCCGCGGCCGGCGACATTGCCCGCACGCGGCGACGGATGACCGAAGCCCGCGTGATAACGGTTCTGCGCACCGTGCGGACCGGAAAAACGGTGAGGATGACGCATCTGGGAGTCTCCCATGAATGTCGTAAGATGCATCTTAAGATATATATCTTAAGATAGTCTGTCAAACACTTTTTATCCGTGCACGCACAGACCGCGCTCGGCTGAACCTTGTGGGCGAGCACCCCTGCGCAGCCGGTAGCCGCCGGATTGCGCGACAGGTGACAAGACTTTGCGTCTGGCGTAAGGTCATTCAGCGACCAGCGCACCTTGAAGGACTGGGGCGCGCGTCATTTGGCGACGACACAGACGGACAGTTGATGGAGCCGGTATGAGCGCGAACTGGACTGATATTCCGTACGACGGCTGGCGCGACACATGCGCTGCGTTGCACCTCTACACGCAAATCGCCGGCAAGTACAAGCTCGCCCGAACCCCGTGGCTGAATCATTCGTGGCACGCTACGTTGTACGTCAGCGCGCGGGGCCTGACGACGTCGCTTGTCCCCGATGCGAGCGGCGTGGAGATCGAGTTCGACCTGCTCGAGCATCGGGTGGTCGGCAGCGCTGCCGACGGACGCAAGGCGCACTTCGCGCTCGCACCCATGTCGGTTGCACAATTCCACGCGCACTTTTTGGATCTGGTTGCGCAACTCGGTGGCAAGCCCGTGTTTCACGGCCGACCCAACGAGATCCCGAACCCCGTGCCGTTCCAGGACGACCATGCAGCGCGCCCGTACGACGCGGATGCCGTGACCCGCTTCTTTCGAGCGCTCGTCACGGTCTGTTGTGTGCTAGAGCGGTTTCGTACCGGTTATATCGGCAAGGTTAGCCCGGTCCATTTTTTCTGGGGCAGCTTCGATCTCGCCGTTACGCGTTTTTCTGGACGCCGCGCGCCTCTTCATCCCGGCGGCGTTCCGGCGCTACCCGATGAGGTGACGCGCGAAGCCTACAGCCACGAAGTATCGTCGGCCGGATTCTGGCCGGGGGGACCGGCGGTACCTTTTCCGGCGTTTTACTCTTACGCGTACCCGTCGCCTGACGGCTTTTCCAAGGCAACACCCCTGCCGAGCGGCGCCTATTTCGACGACAAGCTGGGCGAATTCATCCTTCCGTACGAACACGTCCGCACGTCGGACGACCCCGAGCGAGCGTTGATGGCTTTTCTCGATAGCACGTATCAAGCCGCCGCGGATCTCGGCGGCTGGGACCGGGCGGCTCTCGAATGCCGTGGAGGCGAGCCTCTCAGGCCGCGACCGGTGGATCACCATTGAGCAAAAACGTCTCACCCGATCCGCGCGACCCTTTGCTCTTTTCGAATCCTCTGGTAGGATCTCGCCCCTACGTAGGGGAGTCGCCAAGCTGGCCTAAGGCACCGGATTTTGATTCCGGCATTCGAAGGTTCGAATCCTTCTTCCCCTGCCATCACTCTCTCGCAAGCCTTGGATCTATCCAGGCGTCAGTCTTTCTAGCTGACATCGCGCACTTCGCTCTCTGAGCGACCAGTCCTCCCAAATGCAATCGAGCCCCTCACACTCGATGCGTCCCATTTTCAGACATCCCGCCAACGTCGATCCGCTGTGAACGTCCGATTTTGCGACACTTCGCTGCTCCAGCTGCCCCCTCGCTTTCCTGCCTGAACGCCCGCTGAGGACCGCTCCGTTACTTTCTTCTCCTTTGGCATGGACATTGCCTAGTCGTATCGCCGCGCGCAAAAACACCGGTCCGATGTTTCGTGCATTTTCCTGGCCATACATGAACGGAGGAGACAAAAAGTGAAAGCTGCTGTGCTGCATCAGTACGACGAGTCATTGACTCGCGAAGAATTCGTGCGCTACGAAGATGTCGACGATCCGAAGATCGTGCGGCCGACCGATGTCATCGTCCGGATTGGCGGTGCAGGCGTGTGCCGCACCGATCTGCACATCGTGGAAGGCATCTGGCGCAGCAAGGTCGATGTGGCATTGCCCTACATCATGGGCCATGAAAATGCCGGCTGGGTCGAAGAGGTGGGCCGCGGTGTGGAGAGCGTCAAGGTGGGCGACCCGGTCATCTGCCATCCGCTGGTCACGAGCGGACATTGCCTCGCCTGCCGGCGCGGTGACGATATGCACGCCACAGACAGCCAGTTTCCCGGCATCAACGCGAACGGTGGCTACGCGCAATATCTGACGACTGGCGAACGTTCGCTGATCCAGTTGCCGAAATCGCTGGCGCCGAAAGACGTCGCGCCGTATACCGACGCTGGCTTGACCGCCTACCGAGCCGCGAAAAAAGCATCGCGCCATTTGCTGCCCGGACAATTTGTCGTCGTGATCGGCGCCGGCGGTCTGGGGCATATCGGGATTCAGGTTCTAAACGCGCTTTGCGCGGCCGAAATCATCGTGGTTGACCGCTCCGACATTGCGCTGCAACTCGCAAAGGAATGCGGCGCGCACCATACGGTCAAGGGGGACGGCAATGAAGTCGAGAGCGTGCTCGAACTGACGGGTGGCAACGGCGCGGAAGCGGTCATCGATTTTGTCGGCGAAGGCGAGGCGGTCGCCAAGGGCCTCGCGATGACGCGCAACGCTGGCTTCTACTACATCGTCGGTTATGGCGGAAAGATCGAGTTGCCGACGATCGACATGATCACCAGCGAGAAGACCATCGTCGGCAATCTGGTTGGCACCTATCCCGAGCTCGTCGAGCTGATGGCGCTCGCCGACCGCGGCCTCGTCCATCTGGCGACACGCGAGTACCGTCTGAGCGACGCGAACCAGGCGCTCAAGGATCTGCATCACGGAAAGGTGAAGGGCCGCGCGGTGTTGATTCCGTAACCGTCTCGACAGAACGACCTTGGCGTGGGGAGATTGCCGTGACTCTTGAGCGCGACGCCGCCTCGCTTTTCAGGCGCATGCACCTGGTTATCGCATTGACCGAAGTCAATTCGCGCCACTTGCGCGGAGAAAGCAGACGTGCGGGCGCGGAGACCGAACTGGCGTGCGCACTGGCCAGCGAAGAGCGCGATGGCGTCTCGCCAGCAAGAGCGGCCTGTATCGAGCAATTGCGCGAGCGCCTCGGCGAGGCCGAATGCGAGTTGCGGGCAATCGAATCCGCTCGGGACCGGCTTGAAAACGAACTGGCCCAACTGGACAGCCGAGCGTCGTCCGGCACACAAGGGGACTGGCAATGAATCGGACCCCGGTTACGGTGCTCACCGGTTTTCTCGGCGCTGGCAAAACCACGCTGCTCAATCGGATTCTGCGCGAGCAGCACGGCCGACGCTATGCGGTGATCGTCAACGAATTCGGCACCATCGGCATTGACGGTGGTCTCGTCGTCGGCGCGGAAGACGAGGTCATCGAACTGAACAATGGCTGTGTTTGCTGCAAGGTGCGCGGCGATCTGATTCGTGTGGTGTCGGCTCTGGTCAAGCGCAAAGATGGTTTCGACGGGATTCTGATCGAAACGTCCGGTCTGGCCGACCCCGCGCCGGTGGTGCAAACCTTCTTTATCGATGATGAGATTCGGCAGCGCACGCGACTCGACAGCGTGATCTGCGTGGCCGATGCCGCGCATCTGCAAGCGCGCATTGCGGACAGCCGTGAGGCGGCGGAGCAACTCGCGCAGGCCGATATCGTACTGGTCAACAAGACCGATCTCGTCGACGCGGTCGATCTCGTTGCGGTTCAAGACGCCATTCGGCGCATCAATCCGACTGCCGAACGGATGACCAGTGTGCGCTGTGAAATACCGCTTGCCGTGCTGCTCGATCGAGGTGCGTTCGATCTGAAGCGCTTGCAGCTTGCCGCATCGCAGGGGGAAGACAGCAATGGGACACGCGGCGAGCGGACTAACCGCTACGTGCCGCTGCGTGCCGGCGCCTCTTTCAAACAAGGTCACCACACTCACGGTATAGATAGCGTCTCGCTGCGTGTCGAGCGGCCGCTCGAACGAACGCGCTTCCTTTCCTGGCTGCAGCAACTCGTGGTCGAACAAGGCCAGGACCTGCTGCGCGCGAAAGGTATCGTCGATCTCGCCGGATCGGAGCGGCGCTTCGTGTTTCAGGGCGTGCATATGACGATGGATACCGACTTCGACCGGCCGTGGCGAGACGGCGAACAGCGTGACAGCCGGCTGGTGTTTATCGGCCGCAATCTCGACCGGCGCGAGTTGCGCGAGAGCATCAGGTACTGCGAGATCGACGCATGAACGCGCCGCATGTTCTGATCGATCTGCTCGGGGCGCGCTGGGAAACCGACGCGTCCGTCGTCGAAGTCGTATGGGACGACTCGGGGCAATGCGCTGGGTTCGCACTCGGCGACGGCACGCTTGCGCTCGCTACGGGTGTCTGGGAGGGCGGCCCTCGACTCAAACCACGCGAGAGCGGTGGCGGCGTCGAGTTCGTGCAAGCGCAAGCGCCACCGGCCCCGCTCGCACGCTTCAGCGTGCACGAGGGCACCTGCCTGGCGCTTGCCGCTGATCCCGCGGGCGGCTTCCTCAGCGGTGGCGACGACGGCCGTCTCGTCCATCTGCGTCTCGATGGCACGAGCGCACTCGTCGCGCATGAGGTCGGCGCATGGATCGATCGCGTGGCCGCGAGCCCGGTGGGTGGCCGATCCTATGCGTGTGGCCGCAGGGTCCATTGGCTGGGGCCGAAACCTGCCTGCCTGATGCTGTCCGGTTCAGCAACGTCCATGGCTTTCGATCCGTCCGGTACGCAGTTGGCGATCTCGCATCACGGTGGCGTCACGGTTTGGGCGGCCGACACGCTCCGCGAGCGTGAACTCGCGTGGCGGGGCTTTCACCGTAACGTGGCGTGGAGCCCTGACGGCCGCTATCTCGTGAGCGGCATGGAGGAGAACGCGCTGCATGGCTGGCGGCTGGCTGACGGCGCCGACATCGAAATGGGTGGCTACCTCGGGCAGCCTCGCTCGTTATCGTTTTCCGCCGACGGCCGCTTTCTTGCCACGAGCGGCGGCATGCGTGCGGTGTGCTGGCGTTTCGATCCGCCCGGTGCAGATGCCGGGCCGCATGAAAGCGGCATCGCGGGCAAAACGCCGGTGAGCGTGGTGGTCTGTCATCCGATTCATCCGCTGATCGCGGTCGGTTATTACAGCGGCGTAGTGTTGCTGTGTCAGCCAGGCAGTAGCGACATGCTGTTCGTCAAGGGATCTGGCAACAGTGCGGTCAGCGCGCTGGCCTGGTCGCCGGACGGTCGGCGGCTCGCGCTGGGAACCGAGGCTGGCGAACTGGCGCTGGTGTTTTTGCCGGACGAACTGTTCCGCTTCGGACGCCGCAGGTGAACGCGCCGTGCCGTGTCCCCCACATATCCAGACCGAGATAACCATGAACGACGCACATCCTTCAAAAGAGCAGTTTTTCGAGCGCCTTGGAGCCGTGGCAGACGAGATGATCGAAGCGTATGGCAAGGATTTCGCGCTGGGAGCGCTCATTCTCACTGCACGTTTTGTCGCTGAAGGAAAAGGTCCCGGCGATGCTGACAAGAGCGTGATTGTTACGGCTGAAAGCCACGGCAGCATTGCCCGGTAGAAGGTAGATCGAGAACCCGACGTCCGGCTCCAAACGTCCCAATATCGGACAGCATCGGGAAGCGAGGTTGTCGCAGAACAAAACATGGCGCACTGCGAGATTTTTTAGCGGAAGCCTCGGCGCGTTACCAGGCTTTGATGTAGAGCAAAGAAATACTTCTGGCACGCATATCGCTCTATAAGCGCAGGTCAATCCGAGAGCGTTGACGTCAAGAAGCGCAAATCGAAAAACAGCAGGAGACACGATCGTGAAGACGGGTCCGGCAGACCTGTTCTTCGATTCCATCTCCCGAGCTTTTCGCTTGGCAACGAGACGGCCCGCCCGTGTTGTTGACTGGTCCTGGCGCTAGCCGGCCCCGCCCGAAGCGTCGCATTCCGACAGTTACCGAAATGGAACTAGGAGAGCTCAATGTCTGATGGATTAACGCTCAACAAGATCACGTCCCAGCGCGGGATCAGTATTGGCGAAGCGGCACGCCGCGTCGCCGATCTAGGCTGGACTCCGAGTTACGTCCAGGAGGCCATGACCTTCCCGACGGACTACAAGATCAGCAAGGCGCCTCGCGACCCGATGAAACAGGTGCTGCGCTCTTATTTCCCGATGCAGGAGGAAAAGGATAACCGCGTATACGGTGCACTCGACGCAGCATTGCGCGGTGACATGTTCCGCAACGTCGAGCCCCGCTGGGTGGAATGGATGAAGCTGTTCCTTGCGATCATTCCGTTCCCCGAGATTTCGGCGGCGCGTTCGATGGCGATGCTTGGGCGGCTCGCACCGGGCGAAGAACTGCGCACCGGCTTTACGATGCAGATGGTCGACGAGTTCCGGCACTCCACGATTCAGATGAACCTGAAGAAGTGGTACATGGAAAACTACATCGATCCGGCCGGATTCGATATCACTGAAGCCGCGTTTGGCAAGTGCTACGCCACGACGATCGGCCGTCAGTTCGCGGAAGGGTTCCTCACCGGTGATGCGGTTACTGCCGCTAACGTGTTCCTGCAGGTGGTGGCCGAGACGGCGTTCACGAATACGCTATTCGTCGCGATGCCATCAGAAGCCGCGCGTAACGGCGACTATGCGTTGCCGACGGTGTTTCTGTCAGTGCAGTCGGATGAGAGCCGGCATATCGGCAATGGTCACTCGCTGGTGATGTCGATCATCAACGATCCGGACAACCATCTGCTGCTCGAGCGCGACCTGCGCTATGCGTTCTGGCAGAACCACGCGATTGTCGATGCCGCTATCGGCACCTTCATCGAGTACGGCACGACGAATCGCGACAAGAACAAGGAATCGTACGCCGAGCTGTGGCACCGTTGGATCTACGAGGATTACTACCGCACCTACATGCTGCCGCTGGAGAAGTACGGCATCAAGATTCATCACGACGACGTCGCCGCCGCCTGGGATCGCATCGTCAAGCAGAACTATGTCCACAAGGTCGCGCAGTTCTTCTCGGTCGGCTGGCCCGTCAACTTCTGGCGTATCGAAGCGCAGACCGAGAAAGACTTCGAATGGTTCGAGCACAAGTACCCCGGCTGGTACGCCGAATTCGGCGACTACTGGAAGTGGTACGCGAAGAAGAGCGTGCCGGGCGAAACCAACATGCTGTTCGATCAGGAAAACGGCTACGTGTATCCGCACCGTTGCTGGAGTTGTCTCGTGCCCTGCCTGATTCGCGAAGACTTCGTGGTCGACGAAGTTGACGGCCAACTGTACACATATTGCTCGGAGTTGTGCCGCTGGACGCATAAGGTCGCGTTCGCGGACGAATACGAAGGCAGGCCGACTCCGGCAATGGGTCGCTTCAGCGGGCGCCGTCAATGGGAAGAGTGCTACCACGGCTGGGATCTGGCCGATTGCATCAAGGATCTTGGCTTTGTGCGCAGCGACGGCAAGACGCTCGTGCCGCAGCCGCATCTACGCTTCGACGACAGGCAGATGTGGACGCTCGATCATGTGCGCGGCTACACGATCCAAAGCCCGCTGGTGTTGCTACGGGGCATGACACCGGAACAGCGCGAGAAGCACATTGCCGAGTATCGCGCCGGCTTCAAGATCAATCCGGTGAATTGAGCAAGGCGTCTGGTCCGGCGGCGCGTAGTGCGCCGCCGGACTGGGTCATGAGCAAAGGACGAGCGACAAGCGCGAGGCGAGGCACTAAATGGCGGACACAGGCGACGACAAGATATTCCATACCGTTTACTTCGAGCCGGTCGGTGTGCAGATGTCGGTGGCAGAAGGCGAGACCGTGCTCGATGCCGCGTTTCGTCAGGGCATCGCGGTGATGCATGGATGCAAGGAGGGGCAGTGCAGCAGTTGCAAGTCGCTGCTGGTCGAGGGTGATGTCGAACTCAAGAACTATTCGACGTTCGCATTGCCCGACTACGAACGCGAATCCGGCCATATCCTGCTGTGCCGGACGCTCGCCTACAGCGATCTGACCGTCGAACTGCTGAATTACGACGAAGACCTGATGCGCCGCTCGATCGCGGTAAGCGAATATGACGCGACGCTCACGAAGATCACCGCGCTCACGCACGACATCAGGCTGCTGGAAGTGAAGTTGTCGAGGCCGTTGCGCTTTTGGGCCGGACAGTATGTGGACCTGACGATTCCAGGCACGAGCATCACGCGATCGTTCTCGATGGCGAATACGCCTGACGGCCAATCGACGCTGCAGTTCATCATCAAGAAATATCCAAACGGGGCGTTCTCGTCGCAATTGGACGGGGGGCTGAAGCCAGGCGACAGGCTGGTCGCGAAGGGGCCGTACGGGACCTGCTTCCGGCGCGAGGACCAGCCCGGACCGATGGTGCTCGTGGGCGGAGGCTCGGGGATGTCGCCACTGTGGTCGATTCTCAACGATCACGTGCAAAGCGGGGAAGAACGCCCGATCCGTTTTTTCTACGGCGCGCGCAGTCGGCGCGATCTGTTCTATCTCGACGAATTCGCGGATCTCGAGCAGACGTTGCCGGATTTCCGCTTTATCCCGGCGCTCTCGAATGCCGAACCGGACGACGGCTGGACGGGCGAAACAGGTTTTATCCACGAGGTGGTCGGCCGCACCTTGCGCGAAGGAGGGCTCGCTGGCGAGATCGACGCTTACGCATGCGGTCCGACTCCGATGATCGAGGCGGTAATGCCGGTTCTTCAAATGGCCGGTGTTGCACCCGAGCGACTTTATTTCGACAAGTTTACGCAGGCAGTTCGCTAATCGAATCTGACACGACGCCCGTTTGAAGTGTCCATAACCGAAACACGAAGGAGGATTGACATGAGTACGTTGGCAGAGCAGTCGCCGGTGAAGTCGGGAGCGGCCGGCGCAGCCCAGTTCGCAGGCTGGGACAGCCGCAAGTACAACTACTTCGAGCCGAAGGGACGCAAGGCGAGCCACTACGAAGACATGACGGTGGACGTTCAGCCCGATCCGAATCGATATCTTCTGCAAGACTGGATACTGTCATTCGCTGACGGCACTCCGACGTATTCGCAAACCTGGACGGCGGCCAAAAGCTCGGACTGGCACAAGTTCCGCGCCGTCGACGAAGAGTGGGAGCGCACGCATTACCAGCGTCAGTCGACCATCATCGGCATGATCACCGGCGCGATTCAGAACGCGCGGCGCTCAGGGGCGGTGAAGCGCTTCGACAGGACGTGGATCAAGGTGCTGGAAGCGCATCTGAGCGCCTACAAGCATGCGGAGTTCGGTCTTGGCACCGCCACCATGCATGCGCAGCGTTACGGCTATACGCAGATGATCAATAGCGCCATTCTGACGAACTCGTCGTACAAGCTGCGCTTTGCTCAGGACCTGACGCTTTACCTCGGCGAGATCGCACTGGATCTGCCCAATCTCGACCTCGATGCCGGCAAGCAGCACTGGCTCACCGACCCAATCTGGCAAGACACGCGCCGGGCAGTGGAGACCATCGGCGGGGCCACCGATTTTCTCGAGAAGTACTTTGCCGTGAACATCGTATTCGAGCCGCTTGTCGCGGATCTGTTTCGCAGCGGATTCGTCATGCAAGTCGCGGCCGCGCAAAACGATTTTCTGACACCGACCGTCGTGTCGGCGGCCGAAGGCGACTACGAGCGCAATCTGGCCAATGCGGTCGAACTGTTCCATATGCTCGCGAACGACCCGCAGCACGGCGAAGCCAATCGCAAGCTGTTCGCCGAATGGCTCGAGAAGCACGGCGCGCTGGCCCTGGACGCAGCAAAGCAGCTGCAGCCGATCTGGTCGATTCCGCATGTGAAGACCGCCCAGTTCAACGACTGTCTGAACAGCGCGATAGAGCGGGCAGAAATGATCGCCAGAGAAATTGGCGTTCACTTTCCTTCGTCGATCCGCGCCTGAGCGCTACTCGAACCATTCGAACCAACCGCGGAGGAGTAAGCAATGTCAGTGCATACCGACAATATTTTCAAGTCGATGAAGGACGTCCGCTTCGAACAGACGATCTCGCATCAATGTGGCGTGACGATGAACGACAGCGTCGAGGCCCGGGCGATTGCCGAACTGATGTCCGCCAAGCCGGGCATCACGGTGACGTATCTGCCGGCGATGATCCGCATCGACGGGCAGGGCAAGATCGAGTTCAAGATGGGGGAAATCAGCGAAGTGCTAGGACGCGAAATGACGCCGCATCTGTTCGAGATCTCCACCTCCACCCACTATGGGCGAATGGTGATGATCGACGACGAGACAGTCATACTGTTCGGCAATATGGACGATGCGATGGCTTACGAGTGAGCGGACACACCGCCAGCCAGACAGGCGGCCGGTTTCCCGCTACGGCGACGGGCCGCTCCCACAATCAAGGAGACGAATGCCATGTATCGAACCACGGACGGTGAAGAAATCTTCATCATCGACGGACATGTTCATCTATGGGACGGCAGCAAGGCCAACGTTAAAAACGTGCACGGCCAGCAATTCATTGACTGCTTCTACGCGTACCACTCGAATCTGAGCCCCAAGGAGTATTTGTGGCCCAAAGAGAAGTTCGACAAGTACGGGGAAGAAGCAATGTATAACGACCTGTTCGTCAACGGTTACGACGACATGGCGATCTGTCAGCCAACCTATCTGACGGACTTCTACAAGAATGGCTTCAACACGACTGAGGCCAACTACGTGTTGAAGAAAAAGTATCCGAACCGCTTTATCGTCAACGGCGCGTTCGATCCACGCGATGGGGAGGCAGGACTCGATCGCCTCGAGGAGCTTGCGTCTCTCTACAAGATTCAGGGCGTCAAGCTTTACACGGCGGAATGGCGTGGCGACAGCAAGGGCTACAAGCTGTCGGACCCCAGTGTGCAACGCTATTTCGAGCGCTGCGAGAAGCTGGGGATCAAGAACATCCATGTCCACAAGGGGCCGACGATTCTGCCGCTGAATCGCGACGCGTTCGACGTGGCCGATATCGACGACGCCGCGACCAGCTTTCAGAACCTCAATTTCATTGTCGAGCACTGTGGTTTGCCGCGGCTCGACGATTTCTGCTGGATCGCGACCCAGGAGACGAACGTCTACGGAGGTCTTGCCGTGGTGCTGCCGTTCATCCATTTGCGGCCTGAGTATTTCGCGCATGTGATCTCCGAGCTGCTGTTCTGGATCGGCGAGGACAAGATCCTTTACGGCAGTGACTATGGCATCTGGTCGCCGAAATGGCTGATCGAAAAGTTCATGGCCTTCGAATTGCCCGAGTCGGTTAGCAAGGAAACCGGTGTGCAGTTGTCGTTGACGGCCAAGAAAAAGATCCTGGGGCTCAACGCTGCGCGCTTGTATGGCATCGATATCGAGGCGCAAAAGGGATTGCTGGAGGTCGTCCAGCAACCGGCAGCGGTTGGCGCATGAGCACGCCGCACGCGGGCGAGGCGCCGGCCGCAATCGTGTCGAAGGGCGCTTCGAGCCGGGTCGCCGAGGTCTGGTCCCGACTCGAAGCGGTTGCTGACCCTGAACTCGATGAGTCGGTGACCGAGCTGGGATTCGTAACCGCAGTGGAGGTCGATGGCGGCTGCGTATCGATCGGCTTCCGCTTGCCGACCTACTGGTGTGCGGCCAACTTCGCCTACCTGATGGCGGACGACATGCGCCGGGCGATAGTGGGCTTGCCGTGGGTGACCAACTTCGTGATCACGCTCGACGAGCATATGTATGCCACCGAGATCAATCGAGGCGTAGCCGCTGGACGGACGTTCCAGCAGACCTTTGGCAGCGACGCCAATGGCGAGGTGGAGGACGTGCGGCGCATATTTCTCGTCAAGGCGTTTCAGCGGCGACAGGAAGCGCTTTTGAGCTGGCTGCTGAAACAGGGCAGTGAGCCGGCGATGCTAGTGCAACTGAGCCTGGCGCAGCTTTCGGCGTTGGCGCTCGCGAGCGCGGACGATGGAAAGACCCGGCGCCTCGTAACGCGATATCGCGAGCGGCGTTTCGTAGTGGGGCACTGTCCCGACGAAGCAGCGCAGGGAGATGAACCGGCTTTTGTCGACTCTGAAGGTGGTCCGCTGAACGCAGACGAACTGGGTGCCTACCTGCGTGCTTTGCGAAGGGTCGGCGTCAATGCGGAATTCAACGGCGCACTGTGCCGCGGTCTGCTGGCTGCGCGCTATGGCGAAAGCTGCGCCCCCGCGCCGGCGGTCGAGATAAAACCGGTCCATTTCGTCCGCATTGACGGTTCGAAGCCAGCAGGAACGTTCTCGCCAGCACGACAGGCGTCCGGAGCGGCAGAGTAAAAAAACAGCGATCGAAGTTAACCGGATCAGGAGAGACAGGATCATGCCGAATATCATGCTGCATGACGACGACGCGCGCATGGCGCTAGGTCGAGGCATCGCCAAACTCGCAAAGGCGGTGCGAGGCACGCTCGGCCCTCGCGGAATGAACGCAATCATCGACCGGCCAATCGGCTCGCCGATCATCTCACGCGACGGGGTCAGCATCGCCAGTGAGATCGAACTCGAAGATCCCTTCGAGAATATCGGCGCGCAAGTCGTGCGCGAAGTGTCGAGGCAGACCAACGAGGTCGCCGGCGACGGTACGACCACCGCGACCGTTCTTGCCGACGCATTGGTGCAGGACGGTCTCGCCTGCCTCGCGCAGGGCGCCAATCCCGTTGAACTGGTGCAAGGTCTGGACCTGGCCGTCAACGAGGCAATCGACGCGCTCAAACGCATTGCGACGCCGCTGCGCAGCAGTGAAGAAGTCCGAGCCGTGGCGGTGGTGGCAGCCAACGACGAGTTCACCGGCAAGCTGGTGGCTGAAGCATTGGAGCGGGTGGGCGCCGACGGGATTGTTGATGTCGAATACGGCACTACCGTCGAAACCCGTCTGGAAGTGGTGGACGGGATGGCTTTCGATCGCGGCTACCTGTCCCACCACATGGTGACGGACGTCGAAAGAATGCAGGTTGTGCTGGACAACCCCCTCATTCTGATGACCGACCAGCGGCTGCAGTCGCAGGAAGAAGTCGCGGCGCTTCAGGCGCTCGCGACTCAGAGCAAACGGCCGCTGCTGATTATTGCTGAAGAGGTAGCGCCAGCTTGCGTGATGACCCTGCTCGCATGGCGCGGCAACGGCGGCATGCCCGTGGCGGCGATTCATCCGCCGGAGTACGGACACTGGCGCAAGGCAATGCTCGAGGACATCGCGATTGTTACAGGTGGCAAGGTCGTTGCCCGCGACCTGGGCGGGAAGCTGGAAGCCACCGCATTGAGCGACCTCGGAAGCGCGCGCCAGGTACGCGTCTCCTCGAACCAGACCATCATCACGGCTGGCGGTGGCGATCCGGCGGCGGTGGCGGCGCGCCGTCAGCAAGTGGCGCGCCAGTACGAAATGGCACCGGAAAACGTCGAGCGCGACAAGTTTCAGCTACGCCTTGCAAAACTGTCGGGCGGCACCGCGCTGATTCTCGCGGGTGGCGCAACGCCGGTCGAACAGAAGCGTCGGCTGCATCTGATCGACGATGCGATTCACGCGGCGCGCGCGGCGATTGCCGAAGGCGTTGTGCCGGGTGGTGGCATGGCCTTGTTGCGGGTCTCGTCCGAACTGGAGGGCGTTATTGCACGCAGCCATGGCAGCGTGCAGCAAGGCGCACGGCTGCTACAGGCTGCCTTGGCGAAGCCGCTCTTTCACATCGCGACGAATTGCGGCCTCGACGGCACGGCCATCGTAAGCGAAGCGGTGCGGGCAAAACCCGGTATGGGTCTGGACGCACGTCGCGGCGCCTTCGTCGACCTCGCTGAAGCAGGCATCATCGATCCGGTGAAGGTCAGTTACAGCGCGGTACGCAACGCGGCCTCGGTAGCAGGGCTGATTCTCACCACGCAGACGCTGATCGCCAGGAAGCCAGAGACGATCGATCCGACCGCCGGGCCGGCGCTGGGCGCTGGCGCCGAACGACTTGGCCGGCCATAACCCATCAGACTGACATAGCGGGTCTCCGGAGCCACGGAGACCCGCACAGCAAGGCCGCCGCCGGGTACGACCCGGGCCGCTGGGGGCTGAAGGAGACGAACGATGGCTACAGAAACGGGTCGCCATTTCGACGCGATCGCGATGACAGTCCGGCATCTTGGCGCGATACCTTCGAAGCGCCTGCTCAAGATTGCACTCGGCTGGAGCATCACGCTATGGGGGATGTCCATTTTGATGAACGATGCGAGGGCAGCGATCGCTCCGTTTTTGCACGGCGTCGCCGGCGCGATCATGAAAACAATAGCGTGATTGCTATCCGTGCCTCCCCGAGCGGCCACTCCTGCGAATTGCGGGAGGAAAGGGCAGAGCACGGATGGTTGATTGCGTCCCTCGCACGTCGTTCCTGCATTCGGGGCTGCTACGCGGATTGCGTAGCAATGACGGTGATCGCCACGTTCTCTACGCTGGCGGTCTTATCGTTTAACCGACAACTAGCTGGCTAAAGGATTAACAAACGAGGCCGGTAATCGGAGGCGATCCGATGTGTGAACCGTGTTTCCCCCAAAAGACTCGTTGAAAATCGAGGCATATACTAGGGCCGCGTTAGCTGTTGCGTTCGAAAAATCGAAGTCCGCACGATATATCCAACCATAACATTCTAGCTAGTCAAGACGAAGCCAGTTGCAGAGCCTGGTTCCGCGTTTGACCCATCGCCCTGGAGGAAAGTGTGGCGAGGAGACATCAGCTTGGCAGCATGTTGGGTCTAGGCGATCAGGCCACAATGCGTGGCATCGTGGCGAATGCGCAGCGCGCTAACCTCCGCCATTCCGACCGGCGCACGATGCTCGCGTGGGAGCGTTTTCTGGCCGGCGAGCCGTCGACCTCTGCGCCGCCGGCGCTCATCGACTCATGGCAACGCAGCTTGCAGTCCGGCGTTAGTCCGACCGCGGTCTCAGCGCCGATTGCGGTACACGGCGACGGAGTCGCGGCGCTGCTGTGGCGGCATCGCGACTTGCTGGCAGCTGCTGACCGTTTGTTCGCGGTTACGGCCGACCTTTTCGCTGACTCACATTCAATCCTGCTGCTCACGAATCAGGACGGCGTCATCCTTAAAGCGGCGGGCGATTTGCGCACGCAGGCGGC
The DNA here is from genome assembly GCF_009362785.1 of Paraburkholderia atlantica. Taxonomy (GTDB): domain Bacteria; phylum Pseudomonadota; class Gammaproteobacteria; order Burkholderiales; family Burkholderiaceae; genus Paraburkholderia; species Paraburkholderia atlantica. The sequence continues at coordinate 21,500 of NZ_WHNQ01000004.1, read as the reverse complement.
CGGGGAAAAAATCCACCTGACGATAGGCGGCGACTGGGGCGAGGGCAGGGCCGGCACCAATGGTATAGGCACCGCGCTAGCAACCCGTGAGCCGACTTATATCCATGCATCGGAGCATTTCTGCGAAGGCATCAAATCGTGGAGTTGCGCGGCAGCGCCGATCTGCGAGCCGGGCACTGGCGCGGTGATCGGTGTACTCGATATATCCGGACCGCCTTCCACCTATCAGATCAATAACCTCACGTTGGCGTTGACCGCCGCGCGGCAGATCGAAATGGTGCTTGCCGAGCAGGCCGCTCGCGAGCATATGCGTCTGTTGGCCTTCTGCCTGCATCGCGTGTCTTCGTCGGATGTGACCGGGATGGTTGCTATCGACCGCAGTGGCCGGCTCGTGCATACCACGGGCAGAGTCAGCTTGCCGGTCGGCATCGGCGAGCGGTTCCCGGGGATGAGCGAGACCTCTGCGGTCGAGGACTGGGTGCAACATTTACCCGCGGGATTGAGCGCCGAATGGTTCAACCCTGTCGTCGTTGACGGCAACACGATTGGGGCGATGCTAGTCGTGCCCGCAAGAACCCGTCTCGTCACTGTGCGAGTCGCGGAGCGCAACGGAGAGGCTGATCCGCAGCGTAATTGCTTCGCGCAAATCCAGGGACAAAGTGCGTCGATGCTGGCCGCAGTCAATCGCGGGCGTCAGCTTGCCAGAAGGCGAGTACCGGTGCTGATCGAGGGTGAGACGGGGGTTGGCAAGGAACTGTTCGCGCGCGCGATTCATGGTGAAGAGGGCGGAGGCGGCCCATTCGTCGCTTATAACTGCGGGGCGGCGTCGAAAGAGCTGATTGCCAGCGAGCTGTTCGGTCACGTGCGTGGCGCTTTTACTGGCGCGACAACGGAAGGGCGTGCGGGCCGATTCGAGCTGGCTCACGGTGGGACGCTGTGTCTCGACGAGATCGGCGAGATGCCGCTCGACCTTCAGCCCGTGTTGTTACGTGTGCTGGAAGAGGGCGTCATCTACCGGCTGGGCGACACGCAGCCACGCCGCGTCGACGTGCGTCTGCTGGCGATGACCAACCGCAATCTGCGCGAAGAGGTCGAATCCGGTCGCTTCCGCCGCGATCTGTATTACCGGATCAGTGTTACGCGCATACGCATTCCGCCGCTGCGCGAGCGGGACATTGATATCGATCTGCTAGTCGAGCACTTCAACCGCAAGCTCGCTTTGCACCACGGTGTCCCCGAACGACAACTGAGCGCGGAGATCATGGCGGTGCTGCGTGCCTATTCGTGGCCCGGCAATGTTAGGGAACTGCGCAACGTAATCGAGAATATGCTTTTGACGTCCAGCCAAACTGCTGTGTCGCTCGACGATTTGCCTGCCGAGTTGCTCGATGACATCTCGGTGTCCGAGGCCATTCCTACGCTGCGCGACGAGGACGCAAGTCTGGAGGCGACGGAACGTTTGGCCATTGCACGCGCCGTGCACAACACGCACGGCAACCTTGCGCAGGCCGCACGCGCCCTTGGTGTTTCGCGAAGCACGCTCTATCGCAAGATCGAGTTTTATCGGCTGGAGGGGATGGTCAAGCCAGCGGCAAGGGAATGACGAACCCTGCATGGGCTGCTCGACCAGTACAACGATAACGAGAGCAGCAGGGACGCTGGTGTTATGGCAAGACGCCAGTGCCGTTTTCAGTCCCGTCACGTCCATTCCGGGTCAACGCGGCCCACGGCCCGCGCGCGACGCCTCGCGGGATCTCGCGCGACCGTGTCGGCCAATGAGTGAAAAGCCGTATCCGTGCAACCCCCTGGTAGAACGCAACGACATAGCTGGCTATGATCCCAGCCTTCTCCCCGCATTGCATCGCACCGACTACATGAAGGACGAACGTCTCGTCGAGATGAGAATTTTCAAAGCCGTCGCGGAGACGGGTGGCTTCACCCATGCTGCCCTCGCGCTTCAACTTCAGCAGCCTTACGTCAGCCGAGCCATATCGAGTCTCGAGAAACGCCTTGGCGTATCGCTGCTAAGACGCTCGACGCGCCGCCTTCAGCTTACGCAGGAAGGTCATGAATATCTCGCATCGTGCAAGCGCATCCTCGACGACATCGACGCCGCTGAAGCCCAGCTCTCACGCGCGGGCCAGCATATGTCTGGCGCCATCCGCGTAACGGTTGCGACGTCGTTTGGCATGGATCAGATCGTGCCGCTTATTCCCGGTTTCCTCGAGCGATACCCCAGACTGCGCGTGCGCCTATCCCTGTCTGACACGCTCGCGGATCTGATTGGAGAGGGCTTCGATGTAGCAATCCGGATGGGTAGCCTGCAAGACTCGAATCTCGTGAGCCGCAAGCTGTCCCATTTGCAACGTGTGGTGACCGCTTCGCCTTCCTATATCGCAAGGCATGGCATGCCCACCGTGCCCGCCGATCTTGCGGGGCACAACTGCCTGATGTGGGAGCCCCCGATGGATCATCTGAACCATTGGCCTTTCGTGATCGACGGTGAACGCACGTCAATGCTCATCAACGGCAACTTCCAGACGAGCAGCGGCGTGAGTTCCGTCTACATGTGCCTCGCGGGCGTCGGTATCACACGCATGGCGGAACATATGGTGCTGCCTTCGATTCGCAGCAACATGCTCGTGCCGTTGTTGACGGATTTTCAGCCGAGTGACGATACCGCGATCTATGCGCTATATCCGCGCGATTCGTCACTGCACCCGCGCGTGCGGGCGTTCATCGACTATGTGGCGGAAAAGCTCAAGCGGCCGCCTTGGGCCGCCTGAGCATCCGCCTTAGCGGTCGTCGAGAGATTTCGGCAAGCGCATGGCCGCCGCCGCCCCGAGAATCAGAAAGGCCGAGATGACATACATGCCCACATCGGCGCGGCCGAGCATCACGTTGAGCATGCCGACCAGATATGGCGATACGAAGCCCGCAATATTGCCCACTGAATTGATGAAGGCGAGCGCCGCCGCCACCGACGCACCGACGAACATACTCGTCGGCAACGCCCAGAAGAGGGCAATGCAGGAATAGACACCTGCCGCCGCAACCGACAGAAATAGCACCGTTACGATCGGACCGGCCGAAAGCCACATGCTTGTCGCAAGTCCCGCGGCCCCGATAACCATGAACAACGCGAAATGCACGCGTCGCGCGCCAGTGCGGTCAGCGCTGCGGTTCGACAAATAGAGCGCCAAAGCAGCAAATATGTTCGGTATCGCGGAATAGAGCCCGATCGACAATGGATCGATCACACCGCTGCGTTTGATCAGCGACGGCATCCAGAAGCCGAGCGCGTACAGACCCATGATCAGGCAGAAGAAGATTCCGCAGAACTCCCACAGCTTGCGGTTGCCGAGAAACGCCCTAACGCTCGAATGATCGATTTTGCTCGCGTTCTCCGCTCGGACTTCGGCGAGCACGAGATGTCGCTCCTCCTCGGTGATCCAGCGCGATCTGGCGGGATCGTCATCGAGAAAGGCCAGAACGATGAAGGCGAGCACAACCGCCGGAATCGCCTCGATCAGAAACAGCCATTGCCACGGGGCGAGCATCTTACTGCCGGCGGCCGCGTGCAGGATGTACCCCGATATCGGGCCGCCGACGACAAACGCCAGTGGCGCGCCCATGACATAGATGGACATCGCGCGTCCGCGATAGCGCGCGGGAAACCATAGCGTGAGAAGATACATGATCGCCGGCGCAAAACCGGCTTCGGCCGCGCCGAGCAGAAACCGCGCGATATAGAACATCGTTGGCGTTTTGACCAGCACCGTCGCCGCGGAGATCACACCCCACGTCAGCATGATGCGCGCGATCCACTTGCGCGCGCCGACCTTGCGCATGATCAGATTGCTCGGTACCTCGAAAAAGAAATATCCGGCAAAAAAAATACCGGCACCAAGCCCGTAGATCGCGTCATCGAAGTGCAGGGCATCGAGCATCTCCAGCTTCGCGAAGCCGACGTTGACACGGTCCAGATAAGCGACGAGGTAGCAAATCAACAGTAGTGGCAACAGCCTCCAATAGGCTCGGTAATAGGTTCGGCTTGCGTCAGTCTGCTTGACGGTATCGTCGCCATATAGCGCTTCCATGCATGTCTCCAATGTGGAAATTTTTTTAGCGCTTTCGGGGCGGCATGCATTCTGTCCAACGCGGCACGCCGCCGTTGTCCTGGGGGAACGCGACAGGCTCAGTCGAGGTAGTCGGGCTCCTCCTCGTTGATCTCGTATAGCATGGTCTGGAAGTGCAGCCAACTGATGAACGAATTGCCGAGGTGCTCGTGCGAGTACTCTGCAAATCCCGGGTCGATCGGTACGGGGCGAGATTCGGTCGCGTCCATGAGTAACTGCATCTTGCAGCAGTGATCCAGCGCGATGAAAGTCCATACGGCGTCATCGATGCTGTGGCGGCTGGCAGTCAGCAGGCCGTGATTCTGGTGAATGATCGCCTTGTGATCGTTGAACGCGCGCGCGATCGGATTGCCCGATTCGTTCGCCACTGGCACCTTGCCCGCCCCGTCTCGCACGACCGTATGACTGCCGTAGAACATGCAGGCGTCCTGCGTCACGTAATCGAGCGGTTTGCCCATCGCGGCCCATGCATCGCCGTTGGCGGTATGCGCGTGGCACGAACCGATGACGTCCGGATTCTCGGCATGAATCGCAGAATGCAGCACATAGCCTGCGCGATTTACCGCATATTTGCCTTCGATCACGGTACCTGAGTGATCGACGAGCACGAGTTGCGAGGTCTTCGTGCGCGACCATGGCACGCACATTGGATTGGTCCAGAAGAGTTCCGGATGCTCGGGGTCGCGGACCGTGAGATGTCCGCCGAAGCCAAAACTGAACCCGTGCCGGGCGAAGATCCGGCACGCGGCCGCCAGGTGTTCCTTGCGATAGCGGCGCTCCTCGGCGGAACTGGAAAATGTCGGTTCTCGCGGGAAAATCAGACCCTCTTGCGTCGGGCTATAAATCGAGTCCTTGGCGTCCATCAACATCGGCGCGTCTCCTCATGAAATATGAAGCCCCAGTATAGAAGCGGATTTATGGGCGATTCAGAGGTCACCAGGAATAGGATTTATGCCGGCAGGACACGGCGTGCACGTGAACAGCGGGCGCGTGAAAGCGCGAGAACTTGCTCGAAAGAGATCAGGCCCGGAGATTCGGGGAACGTGCATGGCATTGATTTTAAAGGTGAAAATAAGACAGGCCGCCAGTTTTTCAGCGAAAAGGACGATTACTCCCGGATCGCAGAATCGCGCTGGCAGCCTCAATTTCGCTGCGCAGCCTTTCTGTTGCCATTGGACCGAAAATGCTGCGGTTTTCGGATAGTCAATGCACGCATCGGATAGCGCCACTGAGCCCTCGAACGGTACCCTGCCATCAACAAACCCGACCCCTTGAAGGAGGTTTATCCTCCTGGCCGTCCGGGCGGCCAGGAGAGAAATCAATTCCGAGGAGACAGGATGAGCATCTACGAAAGAGGGTTGCAGCGCCGGGACGCCAACCATGTGGCGCTGAGCCCTATCGATTTCCTGGTCCGCGCATCCGAGGTCTATGGAGGGCTCCCGGCTGTCGTCTACGGGCGAGTAAATCGTACTTGGGGTGAGACATTCGAGCGTTGTGTTGGGCTGGCTAGCGCCCTGGCCTCGTTGGGTATCAAACGCGGCGACACGGTGGCAGTGATGCTGCCAAATATCCCGGCCATGGTTGAGATCCACTTCGGCGTTCCTATGGCGGGCGCAGTTTTGAATGCTCTCAATACGCGCCTGGAAGCCTCGATCCTATACATGATCGAGCACGGTGAGGCGAAAGTTTTAATCGTAGATACCGAATTCGCGGCAATAGCTGATCGGGTTCGGGAGTGTTTCCCGGAAATAAAAATTATCTGTGTTCAGGATTTCGAGTCGGACATTGATCACGGCGCAATGCCAAATGATATCGAATATGAAGACTTCATTGCCAGTGGTGACTCGAATTTCGAACACCTGCTTCCGTTCCCTGATGGATATGTAAAACCCAAAGACCGGTCGAAGGACATTATCATTTCTGGCGGCGAGAATATTTCCAGTATTGAGGTTGAAGACGCGATCCATAGTCACACAGCAGTGGCAGTGGTGGCAGTTGTTGCACAACCGGACGCGAAATGGGGCGAAGTTCCCTGCGCCTTTGTGGAGCTCAGGCCCGGTCAACAAGCATCGGAATCCGATATTACTGCCCACTGCAAGCCGGTCCTGGCCGGTTTGAACGTGCCGAAGGCTGTTAAATTCTGCGAATTGCCTAAAACGTCCACGGGAAAAATTCAAAAATTCGCGCACCGGCAACAGATTGGTTCTGCGGCTGCTATTTCGCAATCTCAGTCTTAGTCGTTCGTAAAAGTAAGAGGATTCCCTGCACTCCGCGGAGAATGTAGGGAACCAGTTGGGACAAGTACGTATTGACACTATGTCGGTATTATTTGGAAAATTCCGGGAAGATGAGAGAGGTTATATGGATATGCCCGGCAATAAGAGGAGTGGCTTACTGCTTCCCAACTTCGAAGATTTCCACACACGAGACATAGAACAGGCACGACTCTGGGGGCAACGCGTTTTTTGCGACAATGAGATTATCAGTTTGCAGCGGAAAGATGAAATCAATGCCCAAATGTACTATCGAAAGATAGGCGGCCTGGGCGTGGGTTTCATGAGTTATGGCGGCGAAATTACGATTAATCCAAGTCAATTCGATGGTTTTTACCTGATTCAGATCCCTCTGTGCGGCAGTGAGTGCATCGTGCGAGGTTCCGAGGTGACTTACACGTCATCGAGTGTCGGTTCCGTTCTCAACGCGGGTCAACAGATCCAGCTTGTGCATGGGGAGAACACTGAAAAGCTGATTCTGCGAATCGAGCGTGATTTGTTGGAGCGTCAAGCCGCGCAATATCTGGGCCACCGCGGGCCGAAACAGGTTGAATTCGACACGGCGATGCCGCTTGATACTGCCGTAGGGCAAAGATGGGCACGCACGGTTTCATGGTTGATAGATTATCTGGGCGGTGAGAACATTCCTAACTCTCCGTTGATAGATGCTCAGATAGAGCAAATGATGGTTTCTCTATTGCTCGCGAGCCAGCATAGCAATTTATCGGAAGGACGCATCGGCGACGAGCGCATGGTGGCCCCGGCGTTTGTTCGCCGAGCCGAAGCCTTCATTGAAGAGAACGCCCACAAGCCGATTGCAGTATCCGATATTGCAGAGCACGTGGGCGTTAGCACGAGTTCGTTGTACACGGGATTCAGGAAGTATCGCAATAGCTCACCCATGATATTTCTGAAGGAGGTTCGACTTCAGCGAGTCAGGGAGCAATTGCTATCCTGTAATGCGGGCCAGGTAACCGTAACCTCGGTGGCCCATCAGTGGGGATTTGCCCACTTAGGGCATTTTGCAACCGATTATAAGCGCCGATTTGGTGAGAGTCCGAGCGAGACTCTCGCACGATGAGAAAAGCCCTCCGTTGAGGGTTGTGAAGCGCACGCGAATAAAGACGAAGGGCAGGCGAGCCAGTGGTTCGGGACCACTCGTAGTCTTTGGCAAATCGGCGGAAGCGATTGAGCCAACCGAAGCTGCGCTCGACCACCCGACGGCGCGGCGGCAAACGGACCTCTTTTTTCGCCTCCGGCAGCTTGATTACCTGAAGCTCGATCCCTTCGTCGGGTGCCGTCTGCGCAGGCTCCTCGCCAGTATCGCCGTGCTCGGCGGACGGCACTTTGCAGGGCCTTTCCCGCGGAACCTGACGCGCCACCTCGCCGAGACCCGCGCGCACTCCTATCTTCACGATGGCCTCCAAACAATCCGCCTATATCCAGCGTCGTATTCGCTGGTAAACCATCTCCCCCGATGCAACGTCGTTGGGCAGCAAAACGCCACGGTGCACGCGCGCACACGATTCGGCGCAGCGCGTTGAACATCTCGCGCAATTCATAGCGGTGCTGCGGTCCGCCCCTGCTCATCAAGATCAGGTGTGAAGCGGCGATCACCACTCTTCATCCGATACATCCGTCGTGCCGTGCTGATGCGGGCCGTTACTGTTCCATCGAGGTCCCTACGCATCCATGGCTCGAGAGGCGACGAGAAGGAATAGAGGGGCGGTGGTCTTCCAATTAGGGAAACCCCGCCCCTTATTTCTTGTGGTCTTTGGATAGTCCTGTAGTTCTCGGAGTGCCTGGAAACGGGCATCCCGATAACCTATCCGTACGGTCAGTCTTTCGAGAATGGTTCAACCAATGAACGGGCGCGAAAGAATGCCCGTGCTGACAATACCCCGTAGAGATCGTCCCTCTAAGTTTCGGAGACTTAAATGACAGAACAGGTTGTTCGCCGCCGTGTCGTTCAACACGGTATCAGCGATTCGCGCTACAACGATGCGAAATCGCAGAGCCAGTATCAGCCGTACAAGGATGCAGCTTGGGGTTTCATCAACCACTGGTACCCGGCGGTGTTCAGCAAAGAACTCGTGGAAGTCGAAGGCGACAGCGACGAAGATCTCGTGCCGAGCGTGAAGGGCATTCAAATCGCTGGGGTTCCTATCGTACTGCGTCGCGTCAACGGAAAGGTTTTCGCCGTCAAGGATCAGTGTGTGCACCGTGGTATTCGTCTCTCCGAGAAGCCGATGTGCTTCAACAAGGAAACCATCACGTGCTGGTACCACGGCTTCACGTTCAATCTGGACGACGGCAAACTCTCGACCATCGTTGCGAACCCGGACGACAAACTGATCGGCACGACCGGCATCACCACGTACCCTGTTGAAGAAGTCGCCGGCATGGTGTTCGTGTTCGTTCGCGAAGACGACTTCCCGCTCGAAGACGTTCCGCCGCTGTCGGACGACCTGCCGTTCCGCTTCCCGGAGAACAACGAGCGCTTCCCGCACCCGCTGTGGCCGGATACCCCGTCGATTCTCGACAAGGACGCAGTTGCGCACGGCATGCACCGCACGGGCTTCGGCAACTGGCGTATTGCTTGCGAAAATGGTTTCGATAACGCTCACATCCTGGTTCACAAGGACAATTCGATTGTCCACGTGAATGATTGGGTGCTCCCGCTCGGTATCCTTCCGGTCACCGACGACTGCATTCAGGTCGTTGAAGACGAAACGGGTCCGAAGGGCATGATGCAATGGCTCTTCACGGAAAAGTGGGCGCCGGTCCTGGAGAACAAGGAACTGGGCCTCAAGATCGACAACCTGAAGGGTCGCTTCTACCGTACCTCGGTCGTTCTCCCCGGCGTACTGATGGTCGAAAATTGGCCGGAAGAGCACGTGGTCCAGTATGAATGGTACGTTCCGATCACGGACGACACGCACGAGTACTGGGAAGTGCTGGTCAAGATCTGCCCGACTGAAGAAGACCGCAAAAGGTACAAGTACCGTTTCGACCGCGTTTACAAGGAACTGTGCCTGCACGGCTTCAACGACTGCGATCTCTACGCTCGCGAAGCAATGCAGCACTTCTACGCTGACGGCACGGGTTGGGACAACGAGCAGTTGGTCTCGACCGATATTTCGCCGGTCACATGGCGCAAGCTCGCGTCGCGCCACAATCGTGGCATCGCGAAGCCGGGCAAGGGTGTCTACGGTGCGGTGAAGACCCACAGCACGCGCTTCAAGGATACGGCGGATGGAAAGCGTCCGGCGTACTTTGTCGATCAGGTCTGGTTCTAAATCGGTCAGGGATTCCTTTTAGAGTGGGACTCCCCGGTCCTGCAATGCTTGTAATACCCCGGCGCCTCAGGCTTGGTCAGTGAGTTTCTCCGAAATGAACCTCTGAGCTTTGAGTGCGCCAGTCTTAATTATTCAATATCTAAGCTTGCGATCGGTAGCGGAACCTACCTACCTGCATAACGCATTAGATCCGAACTAGAGTCCGTGTTATGAGCCTGCCCAGCGATTTGCATAATCTTGAATTACACGACCTGTCGCTGTTGATTCGCAGTCGAAAAGTCAGTCCCGTAGAAGTTACCCAGGCGCAGTTGAAACGCATCGAGGCCCTTGACGGGACTCTGCACAGTTATGCGCGGGTTACTCCGGATCTCGCGCTTCAGCAGGCGAAGGAGGCTGAAGAGGAATTGATGCGTGGTCAAATCCGTTCGCCGATCCACGGCATTCCTCTGGCCTATAAAGATCTGTTCGATACTGCTGGCATCATCACTTCGGGCGGTATGCCGATCCACGGGCAAAGGATCCCCATGCAGAACGCGACCGCGGTGCAGTTGATGCATGACGCCGGCGCTGTGATGCTGGGTAAGCTGCAGATGACGGAAGGCGCTTTTGCCATCAATCACCCCTCCATTCCGGATGCCGTTAATCCGTGGGGTGCGGGTCACTGGGCGGGGGCTTCCTCCACGGGCTGTGGCGTGGCGACCGCTGCTCGACTTTGCTATGGCTCTCTGGGAACCGACACTGGGGGTTCCATTCGATTTCCCGCGGCGGCAAACGGGTTGACGGGTATCAAGCCCACGTGGGGTCGCGTGAGCCGTTTCGGTGCATTTGAACTGGCTTCATCGCTGGATCATGTCGGACCCATTGCGCGTTCCGCTTGTGATGCGCTGATTTTGCTCGCCGCTGTAACAGGACACGACACGAAGGATTCGACGTCGCTCCCTCATCTGGGGCTGAACGTCCCGCCGATCGAAGAGAACTTCAAGGGCTTGCGTATCGGTGTCGATGAGTCCTGGATCAGTGAAGGGGTCGATCCGGTTATCCATCGTCAACTCGAGACCGTCATCGCAATGATTATCGACGCGGGCGGCTTGGTCATCAGTGTCAAAGTTCCGGATACCCGCGATGTCAGCAGAAACTGGGAACTCCATTGCGGTGTTCAGACCGCGGTGGCGCACGAATCGACCTATCCGGTTCGTGCATCGGAATACGGTCCTGCCTTGAGTCGCCTGATTGATCAAGGTCGCGAACTCTCCGCAATGGACTATCAACGGATTCTTTTGGAAGCTCGCCGCTTTAACGGAGCTATGGACGCGCTCTTGTGCGAAGTGGATCTGATTTTGGCTCCGGTGCAACCCTATGCGGCTCCAACTTTCGAGCGGTTGGCTGACTTGGCAGGAGATCCTGAAGCCAATCGACGCCTGATTCAATTCACGGCTCCATTCAATGTCAGTGGTCACCCTGCGATGGCACTTCCGATCGGCTTTACTGAAAACGGTATGCCCATTGGTGGCCAATTCATTGGGCGCAAATATGGCGAGGTGACAGTGGCCCGCGCCGGGATGGCTATTCAAAAAGTGACCGATTGGCACCGTCAGGCACCGACAAATTTTAAATGACCGTGATCTGCTGAGGAACGGTTTCAGTCGCCCTGAATAAAGACAGACTCTCTATAGTATTTGAATCGTCATGAATCAAGCGCATCAGATTACGATCAATTTTGCGGATGGCGTGAGCCGAACCTTCGCGGCTGACCATAACGAAAATGTTCTGGATGCCGCTATCAAAGCGGAAGTTCCCGTGCTGTATCAGTGCCGCGCGGGCGCGTGTGCCAGTTGCACCTGCAAGCTGGAGGAGGGTCAGGCAAGCAATATCCCGGGCGCAAGTTCGACGCTGCTGGCTAGCGAATTCGCATCCGGTAGCCGTCTTCTGTGCGTGACCCAAGCCGAATCGGACGCTACGTTTTCGGTGGCTTACGGTAGCGAAGTAGGGTCATCGGTCGCACAGGAACTCAATGCGTTCGTCAACAGCGTTGAGCGAATTGCTGCGAACGTCGTCAAGCTCACGCTGGAACTCGCGGAAGGTTCGTGGGCGGAATTCCGTCCGGGTCAGTTCTTCCAGATCACGGTTCCGGGCCTGGGCGTTCTGCGCTCCTACTCGCCATCCTCCAATGCGGCAGATCTTCCGAAAATGGAGTTCCTGATCCGTCTGCTGCGCAATGGCGCGATGTCCTCCTTCCTGGAAACGCAGATTCAGGTCGACCAGGTTCTGCAGCTGAAGGGCCCCTATGGCGCGTTCTTCCTGCGTGAAGAGTCGAAACGTGCTCCACATATTTTCGTGGCCGGTGGTACGGGTTTGGCTCCGATGCTCTCGATGATCGACACGATTCGCAAGTCGAGTGCACGCCCACCGATGCTGCTCAATTTCGGTTGCGCTGTGCCCGAAGTGCTGTTCTCGCTGGACGATATTCAACTTCGGCAACAGTGGCTCCCGAAGCTCGAAGCGCGCATCTGCGTGGACCGCGGCGCACAGGAAGGTGACGGCCTGCACTTGGGATCGCCGGTCGCGGCCCTCAAGGAAGACGACGTCAAGGATCCGAATTCGGTTGCCTATCTGTGCGGCCCGCAACCGATGATTGATGCGGCGACCACGCGCCTGATCGAATTGGGCATGAAGCCAGAAAACATCTTCGCCGAACAATTTGTCGCATCGAACTAAGGAGCGCGGACATGGAATTCAAACGCACGAAACAGGTGCCGTTCTCGGCACAGCAGGCCGAATGGTACGAGAAGGCGAAGGCGAGTCTGAACCCGAAGCGTCTTCAAAAGCTCCTGTTTGAACTGACCAACATCCATAGCCCTACGGGCGCGACCAAGGACGCTGCGTTGTATCTGCAGCATCACATGGAAACGATCGGCCTCAAAACCAAGGCTCATGATCTGTCTCCTGCTAGTCGTTCGGTGATGGGCGAAATCCGGGGTGAGGGTAATGGTGCTTCGCTGCTTCTCTACGCACCGCTGGACACGCATCTGGACCGTACTCTCGAAGAAGAAATTCTCTCCGGCGAGGGTCAAGAAGCCGATGTGCAACCGTACGCTCAGCAGGTTGATGACTGGGTCTTTGGCCTTGGTGCTTCGAATCCGAAGGGCATGATCGCCACGCATACCGAAGTTTGCACGGCGATCCTCGAAGCGGGCATTCCGCTAAAGGGCAATCTGTTGTTGGGTATGGCCGATGGCGGCATGCCTGTCGATATCAAGGAGCGCTATTCGGGCATGTCCAATGGCGTATTGGGACTGCTGAATCGCGGTATGTATCCCGACTTCGCAATCATCATGAAGCCGTGGAACTGGGTCTACCACGAAGAACCGGGCATGGCATGGTTCAAGATTCGTGTGCGTGGAACCATGGGCTATGCGGGCATTCCGCATGATGTCCCGGGTTTCCGTTCATCGGTGGTTCCCGCTGCAACGGTCATTCAGGAGTTGCAAGCCTGGCTTCCCGGCTATACCGAGCGTAATACGTCGGGCGTGATCGCGCCGCACGGATGGATTGCGGGTGTTCGTGGCGGCCAGATCGAACGACCGGCATTCCCTTCGGCGGTAACCGATATCTTTTTCGATGTTCGTGTGAACCCCCGCGTCAGCCCTGCGGATGTGAAGGCGCAATTCGCCGCGTTTATCGATGACCTGAAGGCTCGTAAGCCCGAGATCGAACTCGACTGGGAAATGTACGGTTCGGTCCCCGGCGGCACTACCGATCCGGATAACTGGATCATCCAATCGGCCAAGCGTGGCTGGGAACATATCGAGGGGCGCCCCCACGGTACCCCGGATTACCTGGCGGGACAAACGGACGGAGCAGCTCTGCGTCGCTACGGTATCCCGACGGCCCGCATTGGCTGGCCGTGGCCCGCTCAAGGTGCTCCGCTTCCTGTTGCCGAAGGATTGGGTGGCATGGGTGCGACTTATGTGCCCGATCTGATGCCGTGCGCCGAAAAGATCCTTTACGCGGTGATCGATACGCTCACGCGTTCGCGACAAGATTTGGGTCTTTAGGACTTTGATACCGGGGCCCAATGAGCCCCGTCAAATCAGGTAGCACAGGAGACGAAATGAAGCGTATCAAGATGATTTTCCCGGTTCCGATGAGCGAAGCCACGCGCCCGCTGGTGGAGTCGCAACTCCCGCCGTCGATGAAGCGTCCGGACATCGAAGTGGAGTTCGTCGGCGCCGGTCAAGTCATGACGCTGGCTGATTCGTATCTCGACATGGCTGTGATGGAAATGGCCGTTATCGAAGCAGGCGTCAAGGCTGAAGAACAAGGCTTCGATGCTGTCTGTATCAACACGGTTTCGGATTCCGGCCTCTATGCACTGCGTTCGCGCCTCTCGATCCCGGTGATGGCCCCGGCCATTACGTCGTTCCACCTCGCTTGCTCGCTGGGCCATAAATTCAGCGTGCTCACGATGTGGCCGCAGTGGCACGCGCTGTACAAGAAGACGACCAAAGAATACGGCCTCGAAGGTCGCCTGGCTTCGATTCGTGACATCGGTGTGCGTCCCGATACGCAGGAACTCCTTCAAGGCAAGGAAGACGTGGTATTCGCCGCTCTGCTGGAGGCGGGCAAGAAGGCGATCGCCGAAGACGGCGCGGACGTTCTGGTTCTCGGTTCGACGACGATGCACCAGTCTCACGAGTTCCTGGCCAGGAATCTCAACGTGCCTGTGCTGAATCCTGGTGTCGTCGCATACAAGTACTGCGAGATGCTTCTGGACCTGGGCCTGTGCCACAGCAAGACTGCGTTCCCGAGCCCTGAAACGAATAAGGACGTGGCCTTCGCTGCGTTCGGCGGCTAAGTATTCACAGGGGAGTCCGGCAATGCAAGAGAACAAACGGAACGTGACTGACCTGACGATCGCGGAAGCTCAGATAGCCTTCAAAGACGGCCGGATGACGAGTACGCAACTGGTACAGGCTTGCCTTGAACGCATCGACGAGGGTAAGGATCTGAATGCCTTCGTTACCGTTGACGCTGAAGGTGCATTGGCGGCTGCGGCTGCAGCCGATGCGCAGCGTTCTAGCGGGGCCCGTTTGGGCCCCTTGAGCGGCATCCCCATCGTTATCAAGGACAACATCCACAGTGCAGGTATTCGCTGCACCGCGGGCACTCCGGCATTTGCAGAATTTGTACCGGCCACGGATGCTCCCACGGTTGCCCGACTGCGTGCGGCCGGCGCGATCGTATTGGGAAAAACCAATATGCACGAATTGGCGTACGGGGCGACGGGGTACAACGGCGCGTTCAACACGGGGCCGAATCGCGGCGTGCGCAATGCGTACGACAGCACTCGCGTTGCCGGCGGCTCCTCCTCGGGCTCCGGAACGGCGTTGGGCGCGCGTATGGCACTGGCAGCCTTGGGTACGGATACGGGCGGCTCCATGCGCATTCCTCCGTCGCTCAATGGCGTGCCCTCACTGCGACCCACGCAAGACCGCTATTCCGGCGCGGGCGTGATTCCGATTGCGAAATCGCGCGATACGGTGGGGCCGATGGCGTTGGCAATGACCGATGTCGCGCTTCTGGACGAAGTGATTACCGGCGAAACCGAACTGCCCAACCTATCTTTGCATGAGCTTCGCTTCGGAATTCCCGCGGAGTTTTGGCTGAATCTGGACGAGGACACGCGAGAGCTCGCGGAGCAGGCAAAGGCAAAGTTGAAGGCACTGGGTGTCACTTTCGTGGAACTCGGCGAATCGGGCCTCGCCGCATTGAATGCGGAAGTTGGATTCCAGGTGGTGATCGGAGAGTCCCGATCCAGCATGACGGAATATCTGGAAGAAAACGGGCATCGGATGACCATCGAACAGATCGCATCGAAGATTGACAGCCCGGATGTGAAGTGGATTTATGAAAACTGGGTGTTGCCCGGCAAGTTTCCGGTTGCACAGGGCGAACTGGTCGACGTCGCGCCCCTCTATGACTCCGCACAGGCTGTGGGCGGCGGACGCGACAAGCTGCGCGCGCGGTACAACGAGATGTTCGACACCCACGCTCTGGATGCAATGATGTTCCCCACTACGGCGTGTGTTGCGCCGCTGGCGAACGATAGCATCTACGAAGAAGAGAACTTCCGTCACCTGATCCAAAACACGGAACCGATGGCGAGTGCCGGTCTTCCGGGCATCAACCTACCGATTGGCCGTGGCTCCCGTACGGGTATGCCGGTAGGCATGGAATTCGATGGCCGTCGGGGATCGGATCGTCGCATGTTAGCGATTGGCATCTTGCTGGAAAGTGTTTTTGGCCGCGTTCGCCCTTAAAAGAGGAGTCTAAATTGATCAATGCACTCAGCTATATCGTGGTGGAAACACCGCGTATGCGGGAATGGGCTGAACAGGCTTCGACACATGTCGGATTGCAGGTGGACGTGCTCGAAGCCGGAAAGACCATGCGACTTCGCGCTGACGAGAAGATTCAACGTTTCGTTGTCACCGCTATTGAAGGCGAGTCCACGATGGGTATGGGCTTCGAGGTCGCTGACGAGCAGACATTGATCGCGTGCGCGGCTGCTCTCGAAGCGGCCGGCTATAAAACGACGCAAGGGACGCCGGACGAAATCGAGTTCCGAGGCGTCCAGGACATGATTCACTTCCGCGACCATGATGGTGTCCGGCTGGAGATCGCGTACGGTTTGAAAGATGCTGATACGGAATTCGCGCCCGGCCGGCCGATTGGTGGATTCCGCATGGGCAAGATGGGCTTGGGTCATGTGGCGTTCATTACGGAGCACTTCGAGGAGACTTCGAATCTCTATCGAAACGTGTTGGGCATGAGCCTCACGGATTACACATACAAGCCGTTCAAGGTTGAATTCCTCCATTGCAATCCAAGGCACCACACGATTGGTATCGCCCATACCGGTGGAAAGTCGGCTATTTATCATTTGATGCTCGAATACAACGACTTCGATGACGTGGGTCGTGCCTACGATACGGCGCTGATGAACCCGGAGTCCATCGGTGTCACGCTGGGTCGTCATATCAATGATCACGCCACTTCGTTCTATCTGAAGAACCCGGATGGCTGGATGTTCGAACTCGGTTGGGCCACGCGCACGGTGGGTCCGGACTGGGAAGTCGAAGAACTCAAGGGTATGAGTCTTTGGGGCCATGACCGCACATGGCTCCCCGATGAAAAGCGCGAGGAAGCGCGACAAATTCTCAAACGGCTGGCTGCCGAAGGTATGCGTGCGCCTGTCGTTCTCCCTAACACGCAGAAGGAACAGTAAATGAATGTCTCCGCTAGTCCGGAAATTGCCAACCAGATCGAATTGGACGGCTACACGCTCAACTATCACGACCAGGGACAGGGCGATGTCATTCTGCTGATTCACGGATCGGGCCCCGGCGTCACTGCATGGGCTAATTGGCGAGGGATCATCCCGACGCTGAGTCAGAAGGCTCGTGTCGTGGCCGCCGATATGCTCGGCTTCGGTTACACGAAGTGCCCGTCGGATCTGAAGCTGGATCCGGCTGCCTGGGTCAAATCGCTGATCGATCTTCTCGATGCACTGAATATCGACAAGGTATCGGTGGTCGGCAATTCGTTCGGCGGGGCTATCGCACTGGCACTGGCTACGGCTCATCCGGAGCGCGTCAACCGCCTGGTTCTGATGGGCGCAGCCGGCATCTCGGCGCCGATCAGCGCGGGCCTCGAAAAGGTGTGGGGCTATGAACCCTCATTGGAAGCCATGCGCGGTCTGATGGAGGTCTTTGCATATGACCATTCGATCATCAATGACGATCTGGTCCGTATGCGTTATGAGGCATCGATTCGTGCGGACGTGCAGGATCGTTTCTCCAGGCTATTCCCGGCCCCGCGTCAACAGGGCGTGGAAATGCTCGCGCTGCCGGAAGGCAAGCTGAAATCGATCGAACACAAGACGCTTCTGATCCATGGCCGTGATGACCAGGTGATTCCGGTTGAATGGTCGGAGCGTATGGTGCGCCTCATTCCGCACGCTGATCTTCACGTGTTTGGCGAATGCGGCCATTGGGTGCAAATCGAAAAGGCACAGGCGTTCGCGAAGCTGGTTGTGGACTTCCTCGTCGATTCGGCCATCGCAGCAAATTGAAATGCAACTGAGAGAAGTGTTATGAGCGAAATCCAAAATCTGGACATTGCGGGACGCTGGGAAGTCCAGCGTTGGGAGCAAATCTATGACGATGGCCGGGTCACCTATCCGATGGGCCAGGAACTGGAAGGCTTCATGGAGTACGGGGTGAACGGCATGTTTTGCGCGATCGGCAAGAAGGGCCGCGAAGCATTCACGACAGGCGGCCAGTGGAATGCGTCGGATGCGGAAAAAGCTCAGGCGTACATGACGTACCTGACGTATGCGGGTGATTACGAAGTTCAGGGCAACGTGGTGACGCACAAGGTCCGGCATAGCCTGTTCCCGAATTGGGTGGGAGGCGAACAGAAGCGCTTTGCCGAACTCAACGGCGATGTACTTCAACTGACGACGCACAAGCTGGAAGCAGGAACGGATGAAGCCCGTGTTGCACGCTTGGTGTTCAAGCGCAAGAGCAACGTTTAAGCAGGACCAGGAAATGCCGATTCTTCTCGAATGTCTGTCGCATACACCGCTTCACGGTTACTTCGACCCATCGCCGGACGTGGTGATGGAAGTCGAACGGGTCAACGCGGCTTCACGGGAGCGTGTACGTGCGTTCGACCCGGAACTGGTCGTCGTGTTTGCTCCTGATCACTACAACGGCTTCTTCTACGACATGATGCCGCCGTTCTGCATTGGCGCTGCGGCAACTGCGATTGGGGACTACAAGAGCCTTGCGGGCGAATTGCCGATCGATGCGGATCTGGCAAAGCGCATGGCGGATAGTGTGCTTGCGGCGGAAGTGGACGTGTCGATTTCGTATCGGATGCTTGTCGATCACGGTGCGGCGCAAGCGCTCGAACAGGTCACGGGCGGACTGGATTCTTATCCCGTGGTGCCGGTGTTTATCAATTCCGTGGCACCGCCGATGGCAACCCTCAAGCGTTCGCGTCTGTTGGGCAAGGCCATCGGTGAGTTCCTGAAGCAGACCGGCAAACGGGTGTTGATTTTGGGTTCGGGCGGCATTTCCCATGAGCCTCCCGTTCCCGAGCTGGCGGGGGCGTCGCTGGAGATCGCAGAACGCCTGATCCACACGGGACGCAATCTGACTCCGGAACAACGGAACGCGCGCCAGGAACGCGTAATCAACGCGGCCAAAGCTTTCACTGCCGGAGACGCACCGAACATGCGCGCGTTGAATCCCGAGTGGGATTTGGCGTTCCTCAACCGCTTGCAAAATGATCTGATGGCCGTGGATCGGATGAGCAACGAGGAGATAACGCGCGACGGCGGAAAGTCGGCGCACGAAATCCGTACGTGGGTCGCAGCGTTCGGTGCCCTGTCGGCATTCGGTGCCTATGAAGCGCAGTTGGATTTCTATCAGCCGATTCCCGAGTGGATTGCCGGTTTTGCGTGCATGCACGCAAAACCTTTGAACTGAGCCGGAAGAAAGAGACGAAAGAGATGATGTCAAAGGAAAAGATGGACGCGATTGCACAGCGTCTGAGCCAGGCCGAGGTCACCCGTCAGGTTATCGAACCGGTGCGGGAAGAAATCGCTCTTGACGATATCGCAAGTGCCTATGAAATTCAGCAGATCAACGTCGATCGCCGTATTGCCGCCGGTGAGCGCGTCGTGGGCCGCAAGATTGGCCTCACGTCGCTGGCGGTGCAGAAGCAACTCGGCGTGGATCAACCGGACTTCGGGGCGCTGTTTGCCTCGATGTCCTATGGCGATGCTCAGCCAATTCCGCTTTCGAAATTCATTCAGCCGAAAGTCGAAGCTGAAATCGCACTCGTGCTCAAGAGCGATCTGACGCAGACGCGTCATACCTATGCCGACATCATCGGGGCAACCGATTACGCGCTGGCGGCCATCGAAATCGTGGATAGCCGTATTCGCAACTGGGATATCCGCTTCGTCGACACCGTCGCAGATAACGCCTCGTCGGCAGCCTTTGTTCTGGGTTCACGTCCGGTCTCACTGGCCAACGTAGACCTGTGTGCAGCGACGATGACGATGGTGCGTGGCGACGGCGTATCGGTATCGCAGGGTTCCGGGTCTGCTTGCCTAGGCAATCCGCTGAACGCTGCCGTATGGCTGGCCGATCGCATGGCCCAACTCGGTACACCGCTGAAGGCGGGCGACATCGTGTTGACCGGAGCCTTGGGCCCCATGGCCGCCGTCACGGAGCCGGATACATACACCGTGAGTATCTCGGGCTTGGGCAATGTCCGGGCTCGCTTCGAATAACGCATTTCAGGAACGTACACATGACGGCAAAACTCAAGGCCGCGATTATCGGCTCGGGCAATATCGGCACGGACCTCATGATCAAGATCATGCGGCACGGCAAGCATCTGGAAATGGGGGCGATGGTTGGCATCGACCCGAATTCGGACGGCTTGGCCCGCGCCGCGCGTCTGGGTGTCGCAGTGACCCACGAAGGTGCCCAGGGTCTGGTGAACCTGCCGGTTTTCAAAAACATTGACGTCGTGTTCGATGCCACGTCGGCGGGTGCACATATCAAGAACGACGCATTGCTGCGTCAGCACAAACCGAACATTCGCGTCATCGATTTGACGCCGGCTGCGATTGGTCCGTACTGCGTGCCCGTGGTGAACCTCGATGCGCAAATCGATGCGCCGAACGTCAACATGGTCACGTGCGGTGGACAGGCAACGATCCCGATGGTGGCTGCCGTGTCCCGCGTGACCAAGGTCCACTATGGCGAAATCGTCGCGTCCATCAGCAGCAAATCGGCCGGTCCGGGCACGCGCGCGAACATCGACGAGTTCACTGAAACGACGTCGAAGGCGATCGAAGCCGTCGGCGGCGCCGCGAAGGGTAAGGCGATCATCGTTCTGAACCCGGCTGAACCTCCGGTGATGATGCGCGATACGGTGTACACGCTCTCGGATCTCGCAGATCAGGCGAAGATCGAGGCGTCGATCGATGAGATGGCGAAGGCTGTGAATGCTTATGTGCCGGGATACCGTCTGAAGCAGAAGGTGCAGTTCGATGTGATTCCGGAATCGGCGCCCATTAACGTGCCGGGTCTCGGCAAGTTCAGCGGCCTGAAGACCTCGATCTTTATCGAAGTCGAGGGGGCGGCCCACTATCTGCCCGCATATGCAGGCAATCTGGACATCATGACCAGCGCAGCCCTCGCTACGGCAGAGCGTATGGCTGAACGCATGGTCGCTGTGGCATAAGCGGTAAAGGATAAAGAACATGAGCAACGGTAAGAAACTCTATATCTCCGACGTGACGCTGCGCGACGGCAGTCACGCCATTCGTCATCAGTACTCGATCCAGAACGTGCAGGACATCGCACGCGCATTGGACAAGGCGAAAGTCGATTCGATTGAAGTGGCGCACGGCGACGGACTGCAAGGTTCGAGCTTCAATTATGGCTTCGGCGCGCATAGCGACCTCGAATGGATCGAAGCGGTCGCCGACGTGGTCGAGCACGCGAAGATCGCGACACTGCTGCTGCCCGGCATTGGCACGATTCACGACCTGAAGGCTGCGTATAACGCGGGTGCACGCGTGGTCCGCGTGGCGACGCACTGCACGGAAGCGGACATTTCGAAGCAGCACATCGAATACGCGCGCGAACTCGGCATGGACACCGTCGGCTTCCTGATGATGAGCCACATGACCACGCCGG
>NZ_WHNQ01000030.1 GCF_009362785.1 Paraburkholderia atlantica | reverse complement strand
CTTTCGGCACCACCGGGTTGTCGATCAGCCGCGCCGTTCCCACCTTGCCCGCGCGCACCAGCTTGAGCTGTTGCATGTTGTTCAACATGCCGACATAAAGCTCGTTGTTCACGTTCATGTCACGGGTCAGGCGTACCGCGTTCTGCTCCAGGTCCGGCAACCCCTGTTCCTGCTGCGACAGGCTGCCGATCCTGCTGCCCAGCATGCCGATCTGCTGATCGAGCGCCTGGATCGCCGGGTGACCCGGCGCGTAGATCGCGCCCATTTCCGCGCGCTTCTGCTTCAGTTCGAGCAGGCTGCGCTGTGCAGCCACGCTCTGATCCAGATAGGCCTTGCCCTGCTCACTCAGGTTGAACACGCCCATGCGGTTGCGCATGTCGTTATAGCGTCCCTCGGCGCGCTCCAGGTCGCTCTTCAGTTGCGGCAGCTGGGCGCTCAGGAACTCGAGCGACTTCTCGGCTTCTGCCGCCTTGCGCTTCAGATTCTGGTCAACATACGCATTGCCGATTTCGGCGAGCGTGCTGGCCGTCAGCATCCGCTCGGAGCCCGTTAGCGACGCACCGATGATGCCGCTGTCCTTACCCTTCTGCGACACGGTCAGCCTGTTTTGCAGGTTTTCCACCGTCTTTTCGCGCGACTGCCTCTCCAGAATGAATTGCGTGCCCGGCCTGGCATTCAGCGCATCGATGCGCAGCGTGATCGCGCCATCAGGCAGTGTCGTGTCGAGCGTTGCGCCCACACGGCCCTCGACCGGCTGGCTCAGATCCGACTGCTCCAGCCGGTAGCGCCCGTCATCCAGAACGGTCAGCACGAACTTCTCGCCTTCGAATGCTTCCGGAACGTTGAAGCTGGACACCTTGACCGATTCATTGCCCCACGCATATCCGCCAAATCCAAAGAGCCCTGGCTCAGAAACACTTCTGGCTTGCCGTCCCAGCCAGTCGCCGATCAATGGAAAGCGCCTGGGCTTTGCGCTGATATCGAGGTGCAGATCGTCGACGGCTTTGCCGACCACCATTCTCGACTGAATGATTTCCATCTCAGCCGTCGCCTGTGTCTTGACGTCGAACATGCTCGAGACGTCGCCCAGCGGGCTCTTCGAATTGTTGGTCGGGATGCTGTCTTCCACCTGCACGAGAATATCGGCCTGGTACACCGACGGCGCAATGAACGCGTATGCCACGCCCAGCGCGAGCACGCTGCCGGCGATTCCACCGACCAGCCAGCGGTTGGCCATCAGAACGTCGAAATAACGTGAAAGACTGACCTCGTTATTCCGGAGCACAGCGGTATTCGTAAGGAGAGAGTTCTGGTTCATCGAAACCCCAGGGCGGGTGTACGAAAAGGATGGAAGCCGGATTTGAACTGCGGGCGATGCGGCGCTGCCAAATCACGTTTCTTGTCGCGGGACGGCGAAAATCGGACGTACATGCCGAGTACGTTGGCCCTGCTCGCAACGCACCGGAGAGTAAATCCCTATGATCTTCGCCCCGCCGTGTGCTCGAATTAAATCGTCTTATCGTCTACACAGCTTCCGCTGGACCTGGCGCAGACTTCTAATTTTTCCGCATCGGATATGTTGCGCCAGCAAACAGACATCAAGTTATTCATACGAGATGCAGTCACAGCCTATCTGATGGATTGCCGCACCTCCGTACGCTGCCGCACGTTGTCATTTTTCGCCGCAACGGCACACTCGATTCAATCGCGGATAGTCCGACAGTCCAGCGCGCTGCGAAGTACTCGCGATGTTGCGCAATTGCGAACCATATGCGCCAATTTCGCGCGACCGTACGCAAAGGTGTTAGGGCCTCGTCACGAAATGCCAGAGCGCCGCACACTCGGTATCGGAAATCCGGTAGTGAGGCATGGCTTTGCGCAACAACACGTTGGCTGGATCGATGCCTTCTCTGAGCGCCCTGCAGAACGTTGCCTGATCGTAACTGCTCGCCGGACCGTCCCTTCGACTCTTCGCAGGAAACAGGTTGCCGGCGCTCAATGGCGGTGCGAATGCGTCGGCCGCGCCGGTTTGCGAATGGCAGTTGCCGCAACGAGTGGTCGAGCCGGGCAGCAGATGATCGTCGTCGCGCAATTGCGCCGCGACCGAATGCTGCCCGTTGAAGATCGCACACCCAAGATCCCTCGGCTCGCAAAGCGGCGCGGCGTGCACCACATACGTGATGCTCGCCAACCCCAGCATAAGCGCCACTCGGGCCGCGGTTCGCACTGGCAGCCATGTCATCACTGGATCTGCACCGTGCGAGAAACGCTCGGCACGCCCTTCGCGTTCAGGCCGAACAGCATGTAGTAGCCAGGCACGACGACACCCGGCTCGGAAGGAATATTGATCAGATATTCGCCCGCTGTCCCTACCGTGAAAGTTACGGGAACCCGCCGCTGCTCATTGTTGACCGAGTGGGTCGACGAAGACATGCGCATCAACGCAAAAGCCGTGATGCCACTGCTGCCCGTTACTGCAATCGATGTACCGAGCTGGGCCGTGGTGGGCGCGGCTGTGAGGGTCGGTCGTGTCGCCGCCGAGCCGTCCGCATTGAGCAGGTAGGGCGGCGTGAGTATTTCGAGGTTCGTGTGGTTTGTCGAGCAGCTTCCGCACAGTCCACCGCCGCCACTCAGTACGCGGCCGTCCGCCAGCAGCAGCGCGATGCTGTGATAGTTGCGCGGCACGGCTTGCGGCGGGAGTACCGAGAACGTCTTGGTGGTGGGGTCCCACAACTCTGGCGCCAGCACGCCGGTGTCGTCCGAGAACGGTTGCGCGAACGCCTGTCCACCTACGACCACCACCTGGCCGTTCGGCAATACCACGCTGTTGTTGAACGCGCGGCGGTAATTCATCGGCGTAAGCGTTTGCGTCACCGCGGTGCCGCTACTGATGTCGATTAGCGTAGCGTCCGACGTCGCGTTGGCTTGCTCGTAGCTCGGCGCACCGCCAACCGCCAGGATCTTGCCGACGTCGTACATCACGGCGTTGCCGTTCATCGCGTCGGTATCGCTGCCGCGGTTACCGGCAGGCGTCACGGAGCCCGCGCCAGCCGTATCGAACCAGTGCATGGCAACACTGGGACCCGCGTGGAAAACACGCCCATTTGCCACTGCAAACAGCCAAGCGTGATTGTCGGAGCGGAAAATGCCAGCTGCGTCATTCGTGAGGATATAGTCGGCGAGAATCGCGCTGTTGACCTGCCAACCCGTACCTGGCGACCAGGTTTCGCCGGTCTTGCCGCCCTCGCCTCCATTCCACGAACCGCCCACCAGGAATACGTTGCCGTTGCTCAACGTTGCGCTACCCTGGTAGCCGCGCGGAATTTTCATTAGAGGACCTGTCGACCACTTTCCAGTGGAAGGCGTGTAGAAACTCGTTGCATCGCTGCTCGAGCCGCCGGTGACGTAAATGCGGCCATCCGGAAGATTGACGATGCCCGGACAGAACATATCGTGGCCGGTATTCGTCACGAGCACCTGTTTGCTGGTGCCGATCGTCGGATTGAAGATCGCGGTGTACGTGTTGCCGGGTGTCACTTCGCCAGACGTAAAGTCCAGCTTCTGGTCAGAAGACCACACTACCACGGTGCCGTCGGGAAGATTCGCCGCAGCCGCGGGCACGATCGACAGGTTATAGGGCGTCGTCCACTTCGCCGGCAATGTTTTCGCGGTCATGCCGCTGATTTGCCACGTCTGCAGCGGGCCGCCGCTGCAAGGCTGCTGCGTGATCTGCGAGCCCTGCGCCGTGAGACTCGCAACCGCAAGGCACAAGTTGCTCTGCGACGCGACGATTGCAAAGCCGCCGCCTTGCGGTATGAGTTTGAAGCTTTGATTCGCCTGGCCATTGCAGGTCCACTGGTCCGCTCCAGCGCCGGCGTCGGTGCTTACACCGAAGATGTCGAGGCAGAGATTGCTGTTGACGTTGACGAACTGATAAAGGCCGTTGTTCTGCGTCAGTGTCCAATGCTGGTTATTTCCACCATTACACGTCCACTCGATAACCGAGGCACCGGGCGTTTTCGATTCGGCGTTCACATCGGCGCACAACGTCGTGCCGTTAACGGTGAGGGTGCTGGACGTCTGCGCGTCAGCAGGCGTGGAGAAGATTGAAAGCGCCGGCAATAATGCGATCAGCAACAATGCTTTCACGCACCTGTCGAATAACTGCGAAATGACCCTAAGCGATTGTTTTTGTGACATGGCCTCAGTCCAGTAGATTACACACGCCCTAATGCGCCCAGTACTTCGCAAACTTCATCCGCGCGGGGTAGGTCATCGCTTCGCCAGCGCAACATTGCGTTGGCGTCGAAGCAGTAGATTTGGGTCGAGTGGTCGGCAATGTTGCCGAGTGGCAAGGTGCTGCCCGAAAGCGTCGTGCGCATTCGGTCGACGTCCTGCAACGTCGGCGTGGCCGCCCGCCATTCGGGTCCGGCCTGGAAGCGCTTGAGCCATGCGTGCAGCGCGGGCGGCGAGTCGGAAAGCGGATCGATTCCGATCGACACCAGCTGAATCGGATAGCGGTGCTGCAACTGCGATATCCGTTGCTGAACGGTGCTGAACAGCGCACCTTGCAAAGGACAAACTGAACTGCATCCTGTGTAAATCGTCTGCAACGCAGTCACTTTCCGATGCAACAGGTCGGTTAGCAGCAGTTTCTGGCCGCTTTGATCGATCACCCAGAAGTCGTCGAGACGAATGGGCGGCGTGACGAGTCCTACGCTCGCGTGCTGCGCGTATAGCGGAAAAGAAATGCCGGCTAACGCGGCGGCCGATACGCCACGCAGCAGCGCGCGGCGCCTCGGGTTTCGGACCGGCGCGCAAGCGCGCAACTCCGCGCGACTCGGCGCGTGTCGATGAAACATGACTGTGATCTCCCGCAACGTGTAACGGCCTACAAAACCATTCCTCGCCATCTCTTATTGCGTGTTACCCGCGCGAAAATGCGCAGGCGTCGCTCGACGGCTGCGTTCGCTCTCTGCTGGCGAATCAACGGCACTGTTGAGCGTAGCAGGGAACCTTCCGGAAAATGACAGCGTCTGGCCCGCGACTTGCGCCGTTTTGTGAGGTCGGCCACATAATCGCGAGGCTTCAGAAACTGAGTGTTTTTGGAAAGCCGCAGCAAAGGCCTTTGTTGATCTGCAGATCTCGAGCCGCCCGCTGAATCAGTGAAGGCCGTGGCAGAGAAGATGTCGCGAAATCGAATGCGCGCCCGTTTTCATCGTCGAGTGGCAGACAGCGAAGCGAGTGTCGATATGCGACCGGTGTTCCGCCGGCTTCGAGTTTCTTCGCGATAACGACGAGCGACTGCACCGTGGTTCCCTCGCGACGATAACCGTGGTTAAATTCGCATTTCGCGATTTATTTGATGCTGCCCGGGCGGCGGGCAAAAATGCCCCGACGGATATCTGTCTTTCTAAAACCATACTAACGCATTCAATTAGGTTTTCAGCCATCCGCTAATAGCTAGACATTGGCAGAAAGAACTATCCGACCCCTGTCTTTAGGCGCCAAGTAACAACTTTGTAACGGTTCTTATGTTGTTTGGTCAATTCGTCAATAGAGCGTGAAAACGCCTTGGGATAAGCGTGGGAAGGGAGGCGGGCTCTCTCACCGATGGGCTCCCATAGCACAGATCTCGTTGTTACGCTTAGTTACGACCGTCGGGGCAATTTTTGTTCCATTTCTGTATCATTCGTTTCGTCAGATCAGTCAGGGAAAACCTAGGGGTCGATTTTGATTCGATCAGTATAACTTCGCAATTTGCGACGAATCACCGATCGTCCTTAAAACGATGAATGTGGGTTTTCGGCGCATCGCATTAAATCTGATGATTAAATTCGATTAAATGCACCACGCGAGTCCGGCAACGGGCGACCTTGACAAAAGCGGATCATTAATTAGCTGTACTCCGTGTTGTTGCGTAATTATTTCGTGGCGACGTCCTTATCACGCGAACGCTGTTCGTTTTAGCGGCCAGATTTGATCGGCCTTGATAGACAGATGTCCTCTTTCAGCAGACTCTCTCCAAGACTAAAACCGTCATTTCATCAACTTCCTCAGATCGCAAAAACCGTTTCAGTGCTTGCATTTACCGCAGGAATTCTAAGCCTTGCAGGTTGTGGCGGTGAAACAAACGATGATGGCAGCACGCAGTCCGTGACTGCCAACTCCTCCCTCTCTGCCAACCCAGTCGCGAACGCGGCGACGGATGCGTATAGCAACGGCGTAGTGCCCAGCAACAATGGTTCGCCGCCGGTTCAGGCGAACGGTCAGCCTTATAACCGCGCCGTGATTCAACGGGCGGGACAAGGCGATTGAGCCGTTTCGCGACGATCCACACGAAGCCCGCGTATCCCTCGCAAGACCATTTTCAATCGTGATGTCAGCGACAGTTGACTCACGCGTTGACGTGTTTGCGTTACGTATGCCATCGCCACATGAACTGATGGTCATCGGCAAACGTAACGCCTACGTTCTCGGACCATCCCCCGTAAGTAGCAATTTATAGCTAAGCCATGAAACTCAGACTCTGCTCCTTATTCACCGTTTTAGCCCTGTTGTGCGGGCAATCGATGCCTGCGTTCTCCAAGTCATTCTCGAGGGCACATTGGGGCAACGCCAACACTACATCTACAACCGCAGCAGCCACCACATCTGCCGCACCCGCGACGACATCCACCCCCACCACCACATCCACCCCGACCACCACCGCCGCGAGCCCCACTGCCACGCTGCAGCCGCCGCCCACCGGAAGCGGAAACGATCGCTTTGCAATGGACGTGAACTGCAATCTCTGGAGCGGGGATCAGACGGCGCTCAACGAGTGCTCAAAGGACCTGGACCTGATTGCCGGATTGGGCGTCGGTACGGTTCGCCTCGGTGTTTCGTGGGACTTCATGACGCTGGCCGATGGCAGCACGCTGGACCCCAATAAAGTGGCCTTTTTGAAGGGGCTTCTGAACGCCGCACGCACGCGCGGCATGAAGATTCTTTTCGAGGTTGGCATGTACGCGCCGTCAAGCGCATACCAATGCTCGGCCACCCAGAATCCGCCGAGCGGCTCGTCGCCGCGACTCGACTTCTGCGACGCGACGTTCACGAAGTATCTCGGCTCGCTGATGGACGTCGTGCTGCCCTTCACGGCTGACATCGAACTGTTTAACGAGACCAACTGGTCGTTCTCCGCTTCGGACCCGTCGTACGGCGATCCGAACGGTATTTCCGGCTACATTCTGAATCGCAGCAAGACGCTCTATTCGGAAGCCAAGCAGGTCCTCAACACGAAGAGCCAGTCGGGCTACAAGACGGTTCTGCATACTCAGGGCATCTCGTACTTCTACAACTCGGCGTATCCGAATAACGGCTGGCAACCGCCAGCAGGCAATGAGCTGATCCAGGCGACCGACTACATCAATGCCATGGGCAACAACACGAAGAGTGCTTCCAGCCCGTTGAACACCACGATCGACGTCGTCGACGTTCACCCGTACTTCGGCAGCGCCGAGTACAACACGCTGGTGCAGGCATTCATGACCACGGTGTCGAACCTCGTCAGCAGCGGCGCGAAGCCGATCTGGCTGACCGAGACCAACAATGGCACCAACGGTACGGACGCCGGACAAACGGCCGCATTCAACCAGCTGAAGCTTCTGATGAACAACGGTTCGGTGGCAAAGGCGTTCTGGTATGTCGTGCGTAACGGCGATCCGAGCAATGGCGAAGGCGACGGCTATTCGATCTACGACTTCAACCGTAACCTGATTCGTCCGCAGCTTGCAGCCGCGATTCAGGCCTACACGGCGACGATTCCGAGTTCGGAACGCTTCCTGTCGGGTTCTTATCTGACTCCGATCCAGTAAGCCTGCCTGCAGTAACCCATGAAAGAAGGGAGCGCCAACTTTGGCGCTCCCTTCTTTTTTGCCTTTTGGATACGCGCTGTGTGCGATCGCGCACGCGAGGCGTGCAGATTCGTCCGATTGTGGACGACTCGACTCAGCGGCGTGACTTTCTTCTTTTCTTCGGCTTCGGTGGTGTGAGGGCCGCGCTCCAGAATGCGGAGGCCGCGCGCTTGGCCGCCGCGGTCGTTCGTACCCGCGCTGAGTTCGCAACGGTATTGGCGCCGCTCAACCACATGCTCAGAAACGGGTTCTTCTTGGTCCAAGGATTCTTCATGTCGGCCTCGATTGAAGGGATGTCTAGCGGGCGAGGCTCTTCGCTCTACTACCGCATCGCTCGCCCAGCAGGACGCTGCGGTAACAAAACCACGCACAGGGCCATGAACGAAACCAGAATCACCGATGCATAGAGCCGGCTGATCTCGAGCCCACCTTGAGAAACGGGTTTGTCGAGCAGATCCCCCAAGGTCGCGCCGAGCGGACGCGTCAGGATGAACGCCGCCCAGAAAATGGCGGTTCGCGACAGCCGCGACCAGTAATAGAGCGCACCGACGATCAGCAGACCTGCACCGAAGATCAAAGCGCCGTTCTCATAGCCGAGCCCCAGTCCGCCTTCGTCCGATCCCGCCACCCAATCGCCCAACGCCGTACCCAGTGTCTGCGAAAAGAGGATCGTCACCCAATAGAACCACTCGGCCCTCGGCGTGATCACGTTCTGCACTGCCACCGTACCTTCCGATTTGTACCAGATGCCCAGGCTCGCAAGCAGAAGCGCGAAGACAAGCATGACACCGCCCGGATAGCCAATTCCGACGGATCGATCGAAGAAGTCGGCCAGCGTGGTACCGAGCGTGGTCGTTGCGACGATGGTCGCCCAATAAAGCGTGGCATTGAACCGCTCCGCCCTGATCTGCCCGGCGACCAGCGCAATAAAAATAACTGCAAAGATCCCGGTGCCGATCAGATAGCCCAATTTGAGGGACATAGTTACCCAATCGCCGCCCGTTTCACCAAGTGTCGTGGCGGCGATTTTGATGATCCAGAAGCCCAGCGTGACCTGAGGGACTTTGCTGACTGCATGCGTGCGAATTTGCGATTGGCTGCTATTCATGTGAGGTGCTCACTATTCTCGTGGCTTGAACATAGGCTCAACCATCGCAGAACAACTCTTAACAGACCCTTAAGCATTCCCGCAGAACCTTCAACGCAGTTCCAGCCACATCGGCTGATGATCGGACGAGCGGCTGTGCGGATCGACCTCGCACGATGCAATGCGTGTGCCCAGGTCTTGCGTGACGAAAACGAAATCGCACGCGAACGGTCCGTCGGGCCATTGCTCGTGATCGTACAGGCCGACCGTCGCGGCACGCGGCTCGCCGGGGTGCGCGCGGGCCCACGCATCGACGAACGTCGGTGCGTCGGCGATCGGTTCCAGCATCCGGCAAAACGCGGTGTCTTCGAATGCGCTGTTGAAGTCACCGCACACAACCGCGCTGAGCGGGCGCGCCGTATCGGCAAACGGGCTGTCCGGCTTTTCACCCGGCGCAGGAGAGCGCGCGTGATCGCACGCTTCCTGATGCAGCTCACGCAGTCTTGCCACTTGCGCGAGCCGCTGTTTCTCCGAATAAAACTCGAGGTGAGTGCTAATGACACGAAGCGGACCGACGTCGGTTTCGAGCACCGCTTCGAGCGCGACGCGCAGCATCGATGGCTTGGCGGGATCGGCGGGCCACGGCAGTGAATGGCGCAGCACCTGACGAACCGGTAAGCGGGTCACGATGGCATTGCCGAACTGCCGCCGATGACGGCTCGCGCCCAGCGAGGGAAGATCGGAGCCGATCGCATCGAGTACGGTCATTTCCGGCAGCAGAGCGGCAAGTTCGGCGAACTGATCGGACGATGGCGCGCCTTTCAGTCCGCCTGCCGCCGGTTCTTCGTTGAAGCCGCGCGTGACTTCCTGCAGACACAGCGCGTCGAAGTCGCATAACGCGCGGGCTTCACGCACGATCCGGCCGAGGTCGACGCGGCCGTCGACGCCGCAGCCCCACTGAATGTTCCAGTCGACCAATTTCATGATGGCCTCCTTGAAAGATCCGACTATAGGTTATCGCTGCGCCTGGCGCTGGCACGGGAACAACTTCCGATCCGGAAGCACCTTTCAACCACAAATTTCCCGTTGCGACGAACGGCCACCGAGTCACCGAAAGTTAGCGATGAAATTGCCCAGTAAAAATTGTCAGTGAAAGTAAGCGCCAAAAAATGCCGTGCACGCGATGAATTATGCTGACCCTCATCCGCGACCGGCTCATTTTCTTTAGAAAATAATGAATAGCTTCGATTTGTCCATCGAAACATATCTGTCCCACATACACTTCAGTCATTTCGCGACGCTAGCCATACAAGCCATCGACAACCTGTACACCTTCAAAGGTCTCGTACTCGTTCCGGTGCTGTGGTGGATGTGGTTTCAGCAAGACGAGTGCCGCGAATGGCGGCGAGAAATGGTTCTCGCGACGGTTGTCAGCGGCCTCGCGGCGCTCTTCGTCGGAAGACTGCTGACTCACTGGTTGCCGTTCAGGGTGCGGCCCGTCTATAACCCCGAACTGCATCTGAGCTTTGCCAGCGGCGATATCAAGGACGCAGTGCTGACCAACTGGAGTTCCTTCCCGAGCGATCACGCGATGCTATGGATGGCGGTCGCCACCGGCATTTTCCTCGTGTGGCGGGGCGTCGGTGTGCTGGCGCTTCTCTATACCGCGCTGTTCATTTGCCTTCCGCGCGCCTATCTCGGCTTTCACTATCCGACCGATTTGCTGGTGGGCGCCGCGGTGGGGATCACGATCACCTTGATCATGACGCGCGATGCGATCCGCACGCGCTACGCGACGCCGGTGCTGCAATGGATCGACCGCCACCCGGGGCCCGCCGCAGCGCTGGCCTTTATTCTGTGCCTCCAACTCGTCACGCAGTTCGACGAACTCCGCAGGCTGGCGAGCGGCGTATTGAAACATCTATGATGGAACGTAGCGCGCTTCGTTCAGGTCCGAGAGCAGCGTCGGACCTGTCGGTCGCCAGCCCAAACGCGCCTGCGTCTGCGCACTCGATGCCGGCATATCGAGCGCGGCGAACATCGCCATCCATCCGAAGTACGCCTGCGCTTCGTCGCGAGCGATCGACACGACCGGCAACTTCAGGCCGCGCCCCAGCGCCTCGGCGATCTCTCGTGCACTAACACCTTCTTCGCCCACCGCGTGATAGCGCGCACCGCGCTCGCCCTTCTCGATCGCAAGCCGGTACAGCCGCACGACATCCGACAGATGTCCCGCAGGCCAGCGGTTACGTCCCTCTTCCACGTACGCGCACACGCCTTTGTCCCGAGCGATCTGGATGAGCGGCGTGATGAGGCCTTGCCTGTACGGGTTATGCACCTGCGGCAAGCGCATCACCGATACGTTGACGCCGTCCTTCAGCAGCGCATTGCCGGCCAGTTCGGAGCCGATGCGCGGGTTCGGGTGGCTGGTGTTGAACACGTCCTCGGTCGCCGGCTGTCCGTTATCTCGGCTGCCGACGCCGGTGCCTGACGTGATCAGAAGCGGCCGATCCAAGCCCACCAGCGCCGAGCCGAGTGCAGCGATAGCACGCTTGTCCTTCTCGCAGTTCTCCACGAAGTGCGAGAAATCGTGGTCGAAAGCAAGGTGTATGACGGCGTCGGCCTTCGCGGCGCCGCGGCGCAAGCTGTCGGTGTCTTCGAGCGTGCCGCGATGTACCTCCGCACCCGCTGCGCTGAGGGCCTGCGCGCCCTGATCGGACCGGGTCATGCCGATCACCTGATGCCCTGCTTCGATAAGTTCGGGCACCAACGCCGAGCCGATAAACCCGGTTGCGCCCGTCAGAAAGATTCGCATGGTCAAGTCTCCAAGATAGCCACCGACGCACTATGCGATCATTCACTATGCTATTGAAGTAGTGAGCTTATCCCGGTAAAGCGACTAACAGGTTAATCCATCCAGTGAACACCGCCCAATCCCTCGGAGACTTTCTGCGCAGCCGCCGCACGCGGCTCGATCCGGCCAGTTTCGGCTTCTCGGGCCGCAGGCGCACGCCAGGATTGCGCCGGGAAGAAGTGGCCCAGCGCGCGAATATCAGTTCGACGTGGTACACATGGCTCGAGCAGGGTCGCGGCGGCGCGCCGTCCGCCGCGGTGCTGGAGCGCATCTGCGCGGCGCTGATGCTGACGAATGCCGAGCGCGAACATCTGTTCATGCTGGCCTTGGGGCGCCCCCCGGAAGTGCGCTACCGGTCCACCGACGCAGTGGACCCGCGCTTGCAGCGCGTGCTCGATTCGCTCGATGCCAGCCCGTCGATCATCAAGACCGCGACGTGGGACGTCGTCGCGTGGAATCGCGCGGCAGCCGTCGTGTTGACCGACTACAGCGCGCTGCCGCCGGGCCAGCGCAACATCCTGCGCTTCCTGTTCGGCGATCCCGACGTCCGTGCAAAACAGCACGACTGGGAGGGCGTCGCGCGCTTCGTCGTGGGGACGTTCCGTGCGGACGTCGCACGCGCGGGGATCGCTTCGGAGGTCGGCGAACTGGTTGACGATCTGTGTCGCGCGAGTCCCGATTTCGAACGCATGTGGCGCGAAAATCAGGTATTCGGCCACAGCGAAGGCGAGCACGTTAAGCGCCTGCTGCATCCTGCGTTCGGGACCATCGAAATGGAGTATTCACTGTTCGCCGTCGATGGCCGGCCAGACCTGAGCATGCTCGTCTACACCCCGCTCGACGCGCGAATCGCCACGCGCATCCGTAGCGCCGTTTCATCGATGGACGAGGCTGACAGCGCCGCGCCCTTGACCGCCGCGTGATCTGCTGCGACGGTCGAGCGCGGCCGAAGGATCGCACTTCGGTCCACAAATTGCTCGTCCGGCATCGCACAACCTGCGCGTAAGAAAAATGCCTGAGCAAAAGACGGAGCAAAGCGACGTTTCGTCGTCTCGCCGCCAGCACGGCGGCGGCACGCTTGTGCTTGGCGCACTTGGTGTCGTATTCGGCGACATCGGTACGAGTCCCATCTACGCATTGCGTCAAGCCGCCATCGAAACCGGTTCGATCGACGTGCAGGTCGTCATGGGCACGCTGTCGATGATCGTGTGGGCCGTCGTCATCGTCGTCATGCTCAAGTATGCGTGGTACGTGATGCGCGCCGACAACGAAGGCGAAGGCGGCATCATCGCACTGACGGCGCTGGTCCGATCGGGCTATGAGGACGACGGGCGGCGCGTGCCGCGTGCGCTTCTGCTCGCGGGACTCTTTGGCGCCGCGATGTTCTATGGCGACTCGATGGTGACGCCAACGGTGTCCGTGCTGTCGGCCGTCGAAGGACTGAGCGAGATCAGCCCATCGTTCGACCCATGGGTCGTGCCGATCGCGGCAGCCATCCTGATCGCGCTATTTTCGTTTCAGCGACGCGGCAGCTCGGTAGTCGGGCGCGCATTCGGTCCCGTGATGGCCGTGTGGTTTCTGTCTCTTGCCTCCGTGGGGCTGTATCGGGTCGCGCAACATCCCGTCGTATTGCATGCGCTATCGCCGCGATGGGCCGTATCGCTGACGATCGGCCATCCCCGCATGGCGTTCACGATTCTCGCCGCCGTGATTCTCGCGCTGACCGGAGCGGAAGCCTTGTATGCCGACGTCGGGCACTTCGGATGCCGCGCGATCCGCATTGCGCTCGTCGCGATCGTGTTTCCGTCGATCGTCATCGGCTACTTCGGGCAGGCGGCGACCTTGTTGTTCGTGCCCGGCTCTTTTCACCAGCCGTTCTTCCACGCCGCGCCGTCGTGGGCGCTCGTGCCAAGCGTCATGATCGCGATGCTCGCGACGATCATCGCTTCGCAAGCGGTGATTTCAGGCGCATTTTCCATGACGAGTCAGGCGATCGAACTGGGCTTTCTGCCGCGCCTGCGGGTCGTCGAAACGTCCAAAGTGCAGCGCGGACAGGTCTATTCGCCCGCCGTCAACCTGATCCTGTTCGTGGCCGTACTGTTTCTCGTACTGGCCTTTCGAAGCTCGTCGAAGCTGACTTCGGCGTATGGCATCGCAGTCGCACTGACGATGCTGATCACCACTATCCAGATGATCAGCGTGTCGCGCAACGTCTGGCATTGGCCCGTCTATGGCGTGGCGCTCGTGAGCGCGCCGTTGCTCGTCGTCGACGTGACGCTGGTGTCCGCGAACGTGCCGAAAATCGCTTCCGGCGGCTGGTTTCCTGTCGCCGTCGGGCTGATACTTTTCGTGCTGATGTCGACATGGAATCGCGGACGCGAGATTGCCGCGACCCATGCGAACGAAGCCGATGCGCTCGACGCATTCCTGCGCGACGCGCTAGCCGGTCCCGAACGTCCGGCGCGCGTGCCAGGCACGGCGGTTTTTCCGGGCAACGCATCGGGCAAGACACCGGCGACATTCAGGAGCAACATCCGCCACAACCGCGTGCTGCACGAGACGACGATTTTCTTCGCCAACATATCGGAGTCCGCGCCGCGTATCGATGACGAAACGCGCATCGACGTGCGAGACCTCGGCCACGGATGCTTCGAGATCATTGCGCATCACGGGTTCGTCGAGCGCCCCAACCTGCCGCGGCTGCTCGAATCGCTGGCGGGCCGGTTCGATGGCTGGCACTACGATCCCACGCACACCACGTTTTTCCTGCCGCGCGATGAAGTCATCAAGGGACGTTCGCGCGGCAGCATGATGCGCTGGCGCGAGGCGCTGTTCGGACAGATGGCGTTTCATTCCACGCCCAGCGCGGAATACTATGGGCTGCGAGCGGAGGACGTGGTTGAACTGGGCATTCAGGTGGCGCTTTGAACCGGTGAGTCAGCTACCGTTCACGATGGAGAGTCGACGATCACGATGACCGCCTCGCTGGCGGCAAGCAGATTGGCGCCCTGGACGAAGGCGTCACCGATGCGCGTCGTCACCGTCGATAGCAACACCATGCCGGCGTGCGACTGCACGGTGGCAGCATCGGCGCCCATGTTCAGCGCGATGAAAAGGCATTGATTGCCATAGCGCCGCTCATAGGTCAGCACGCCGCCCTCGGCAACGACATTCTCGATCGTGCCCCGCACGAGCGCGGCGCTGCCGCGGCGCAGACTCAGCAGACGCCGATACAGCGACAACATGCTCGCCATGTCGCCGTCCTGTTCGCGCACGCTCGTCGCCGTCGCAATCGGCAACCAAGGTTTGCCGTCCGTAAAGCCCGCATTCGGCAGCGAGCCATCCCATTGCATAGGCGTGCGCTCGGGATCGCGTCCCTGGCAAATGCCCGGTTGCCGGAGCTCCGCCGGGTCCTGGATCTGATCGGACGCGATATAGCCGTCCGTCATGCCGATTTCATCGCCGTAGTAAAGCGTGGGCGTGCCTCGTAGCGTCAACAGCAGCACAGCGGCCACACGTGCCTGTGCCGCGCCGACGCGCGACGCGACGCGCGGATTGTCGTGGTTTCCCAGCACCCAGTTCGGCCACGCGTATTCGGGCAACGCAACGTCGTAATCGCGGATCATGCGGGCGATGTTCTCCGCATTCCATCTCGCGCTGAGCAACTGAAAATTGAACGGCATATGCGCTCCTTCGCCGTTCACGCCGTAATACTTCACCAGTTGCGGGACAGTCAGATAGATTTCGCCGATCAGCACGCGCTCGCCGTATTCGTCCAGCGTGGCTCGCATCGAGCGGACGAGTTCATGCACTTCCGGCTGATCCTCGGTGTAAGTCTGCAACAGCCGATGATGGTCCGGCTCGCCGGGCAGATAGCCGGGATTGGGCGGATTGTCGCGAAACTGCGCGTCCTTGATCAACAGCCACAGCACGTCAACGCGGAAGCCGTCCACGCCGAGATCGAGCCAGAAACGCAGCACCTGGTCCATCGCACGGCGCACTTGCGGGTTCCGCCAGTTCAGGTCGGGTTGCTCGCGCAGAAACGCGTGATAGTAGTACTGCCCCGTCACCTCGTCCCACTCCCACGCCGAGCCGCCCATGCGGCTCAACCAGTTGTTCGGCGGCCCGCGATCGGGCGAGGGATCGCGCCACAGATACCAGTCCCGTTTCGGATTGTCTCGCGACGAGCGGCTTTCCTCGAACCACGGATGCCGGTTCGACGAGTGATTCGGCACGAAATCGAGCAACACCTTGAGGCCGAGCCGATGTGCGTGGCCCATCAATTGCTTGAACCCGTCCAGAGTGCCGAACATCGGATCGATGTTGCAGTAGTCCGCGACGTCATAGCCGAAGTCGGCCATCGGCGACGGGTAGATGGGGGAGATCCACACCGCATCGACGCCTAGCGCCGCGACATATTCGAGGCGCGCGCTGATGCCGGACAGATCGCCTATGCCATCGCCGTTACTGTCCTGAAACGAGCGCGGATAGATCTGATAGATCACACCGCGTTGCCACCACGCCAGCTCCGACATTGCAATTCCTCTTCACGATCGATTGTTTAGGCGCTACGCGCGGAACCTATGCTAAATGACCTCTGGTACAAGAACACGATCATTTATTGCCTTTCGGTAGGCACCTTCATGGATGCGAACGGCGACGGCGTCGGCGACTTCCAGGGCCTGATGCGCAGGCTCGATTACCTGCAAGGGCTCGGCATGACGACGATCTGGCTGATGCCCTTCCACCCGTCGCCAGGACGCGATAACGGTTACGACGTTTGCGACTATTACAACGTCGATCCGAAGTACGGCACGCTCGGCGATTTCGCCGAGTTCACGCATGCGTGCGCCCAGCGGGGCTTACGCGTGATCATCGACCTCGTGGTCAATCACACGTCCGACCAGCATCCATGGTTCCTGGAAGCACGCAGCGATCCCGCTTCGAAATATCGCGACTGGTATGTCTGGTCGGACGACAAACCGCCCGACGCGCAACGCGGCGTGGCGTTTCCCGGCGTGCAGAAGTCGACCTGGAGTTTCGACAAGCGGGCAAGACGCTGGTACTTCCATCGTTTCTATGATTTTCAACCGGACCTGAATACCTCCAATCCGCATGTGCAGGCAGAGTTGCTGAAGATCATGGGCTTCTGGATCCAGCTCGGAGTGTCCGGATTCCGCATGGACGCGGTGCCCTTCGTCATCGCGACGAAGGGCCCGAAGGTGCGCCGCCCCGCCGAGCAATACGACATGTTGCGGACGTTTCGCGAGTTTCTGCAGTGGCGCGAAGGCGACGCGATCATTCTGGCCGAAGCCAACGTGCTGCCCAAATCGGATCTCCAGTACTTCGGCGACGAGGGCGAGCGCATGCCGATGATGTTCAACTTCCGCGTCAATCAAAACACGTTCTACACGCTCGCGACGGGCAACACGAAGCCGTTGAAGGACGCGCTGCTTGCGACGAAGCCACGGCCGCCGACTGCGCAATGGGGTGTGTTTCTGCGCAATCACGACGAACTCGATCTGGGCCGGCTGACGCCCGCTCAGCGCGCGGCTGTGTTCGCCGCGTTCGCCCCGGACCCCGACATGCAACTGTATGGGCGCGGCATCCGCCGCAGACTTGCGCCGATGCTGTCGGGCGACAGACGCCGTCTTGAACTTGCCTACAGCCTGATGCTGAGTTTGCCGGGCACGCCCGTGTTCCGGTACGGCGATGAAATCGGCATGGGCGACGATCTGCGCCGGCCCGAGCGCCAGTGTGCACGCACGCCGATGCAATGGTCGTGCGA
This sequence comes from Paraburkholderia atlantica, assembly GCF_009362785.1. Classification (GTDB taxonomy): domain Bacteria; phylum Pseudomonadota; class Gammaproteobacteria; order Burkholderiales; family Burkholderiaceae; genus Paraburkholderia; species Paraburkholderia atlantica. The sequence continues at coordinate 73,084 of NZ_WHNQ01000030.1, read as the reverse complement.
GCCGCAAGGCGGTTTCACCAGCCATTCAAACCCGCCCGTCCCCGCGATCTCCGGCGGGGCGTATGGCTTCGAGCGGGTCAACGTGGCGCAGCAGCGACGCGATCCCGATTCGTTTCTGAACTGGACCGAGCGGATGATCCGCATGCGCCGGGAAGTGCCGGAAATCAGCTGGGGGGACTTCGAAGTGCTGCCCACCTCGCGAAACGATGTGCTCGCGCTCTGTTATCACTGGCGTAACAACTCCGTGCTGTTTCTGCATAACTTCCGCGCCGAAGCGTGTCCCGTCGAATTCCGCCTGAGCTCCAACGAACCAGGCCGGGATTCGCTGATCAATCTTCTGTCCGACGACCACAGCGACGCTGACGATGACGGCTGTCACACGGTGGTGCTCGAACCGTTCGGATACCGATGGTATCGGGTAGGCGGCCTCGACTATCTGCTCAGGCGGACCGAGGTCTAGCGACGACGAGCCACGGTTAAACTGATACGATCGCATGCTCCAGGTCGTTCGCGGACTCACGCGACTTGCCGACTCACGCGAATGCTCAGCCTGCTCGACTCATCGGATACGCAATCGGAAAAAGGGATGTCATGGCAAAGGATCAAATGGTCTGGGGAATTTTGGGCGCCGCAAAGATCAACGACAAAGTAGTCGTGCCCATGCACAACGCGCCGAAGTGTCGGGTGAAAGGCATCGCCTCCCGCTCTCTGGAGAAGGCGCGAGAGGCCGCGGACAGATATGGTCTGGCTGTCGCTTACGACGGTTACGAGGCGCTCCTCGCGGACCCGGAAATCGACGCGGTCTATATCCCCTTGCCGAATCATCTCCACGTCGAATGGACGATCAAGGCGGTCGAGGCGGGCAAGCACGTGCTGTGTGAGAAGCCGATCAGCCTGGACGCCCAGCAGGTCGAACGACTGATCGCCGCGCGCGACAAGAGCGGCCGATACATCCAGGAAGCCTTCATGGTTCGCACGCATCCGCAATGGTTGAAGGTGCGGGCCTTGATCAACGAAGGCGCGATCGGCGAATTGCGGGCAGTGACCGGCGGTTTCACCTATCACAACACGAACGAAGACAATATCCGCAACAAGAGCGAGCTAGGCGGCGGCGGCCTGCTCGATATCGGTTGCTATCCGATCACGACGTCGCGCTTCACTATCGGGCGTGAGCCACGGCGCGTAGTTGCGCTGGTGGAGCAGGACCCTGCCTTCAAGGTGGACCGGCTCGGCTCGGTGCTGATGGACTTCGATGGCGTGCAGGCGAGTTTCTTTTACTCGACTCAAACCTATCCGTACCAGCGGATGCAATTCCACGGTACCCAAGGGCGAATCGAAGTCGAAATTCCATTCAATGCGCCAAACGATCGGCCGACGCGCCTGCTAATCAGTCAGCACAATGGCGACGGTGTCGCGACTGATCGTTGGCTGGAAGTTCCGGTGTGCGATCAATACGGCGTAGCCGCCACCACGTTCGCAGAGGCGATCCTTAGTGGGAGCCCGCAGGCCATTCCGCTGGAAGATGCGCGCGCGAATATGCGGGTGATCGACGCCGTGTTCCGCTCGGCTCAGTCGGGCGCCTGGGAAAGCATCGCCCAACATTGAAGTGCAACGCTGGCGCGACCTGCGCTGTTCAACGCGCGGGAAGCGCCCAGTTGTGTGATTCGCGACCCCGCAATGGTAAAGGCCGCTTTGGCAAAGCCATAGGCGATGGCGAGCGAAGGTGGCCTCTACCTGGCCGGCGCGGTGACATCGCAGTCGCCGCCATGCATGCCGCTGCCAGTGTTTTTCAGCGTAAGCACGAGTCTGCTGCCCCGGTTTGCGGTCATGATCTGACCATAGCTAACCGTCGGAATGAACTGGATATCCGGCGCAACCGCCACTGGCGGATTTCTCGCCCCGTCGACGGTCAGGTCTAACTCCACGGTGATCGAGTCGATTGCGGCGCCCAGATCCTGCTTCCGCCCGGCCTGGTCTTTGCGGAAATTGCACAGGCCCTGGAGAACCTGCTCGAGGGCAGTCGGGATATCCACCGGCTTGCCCGGTGCGATCGGAGGCGTGTTACAGCCGACGATCATGAACGGCAAAGTGCAAAGCGCTACATATCGCCAGGCTCGCATCGGCTCCCCCGCTTGATCTGGTGGACGTGGTGTGTGCCTTCCCGTGCCGTCGCTGGTTCAATGCCCATCTGGCGCACGCGGACGCAAACGCTCAATACTTGATATTCCTGGCCGCCTGACGGCCGCCCTGCTTGGTTTGCCGCTTGTCCTGCCGGCATTGCGAATTGCTCTTCTGATCCGCGGCTCTGCACTCCTGCTTCGTATGGCGGGCGCCTTGGCGTGTCTCCTGGCGAACGTCCCGTCCGGCGCGACGTTGCTGTGCCTGTTCGGTTGCCCAGGCGCTTCCCGCGCAAGCCATTGCTGACATAGCCATGACCGCAAGCGCGAACTGCCGGCTCCATGAAAACATGGCGGCCCCCCTGACAAGTTGACTGAGACTATTCCGGCTTTGTACAAGGGTGCCACGCGTGGATGCCGCGTCAATCAGACCAAGGTCCTAGGGCCGTCGCGATGGCTTTGTCAGGTGGGCGGAGCTCAGACGGGTGCGTAGATCGGGAGTTTCAGCGACGGCGAAATCCGCATGACAGGACAACGCTCACTCGTCCGCCAAAAAATTCGGATGACTCGTGCGAATCTGATCGATCTGACTCAGCGTCCCCGACAGATGCTTGCGTAGCGCCGCCTGCGCGGCCTCGACGTCGCCTTTGTCGATCGCATCGACGATCTCCGCATGATCGCGCACGACCGCCATCGTCTTGCCCTCCACCGGCAGATTCAGGCGCCGCAGCCGGTCGATATGGCCGCTCAGCCTACGCACCAGATCCCACAGCTGCGGCACGCCCGCCGCCTCGTACATCTGCCGATGAAACGCCTGATCGAGCAGCGAGAACTCCTCGTAGTTCTTCAGGTCGAGCAATTCCGTTTGCCGCGCGATCGTGACGCGCAGTTCCGCGATCAGCGTGGCGTTGTGTTGCTCCGCGAGCGTGCGCACGACTTCGAGTTCGATCGAGCGGCGCAGAAAATGCGCCTGCAGCGCTGAGGTCACTTTGATCTGACTGACGACAGTCGCGTGCTGCGGATAGATGTCGACGAGACCTTCCTCGCCGAGCTTCATCAGCGCGTCGCGCACCGGCGTCTGGCTGAGCCCGTAGCGGTTCGCGAGCTCGGTGCGCGACAGCACCGTGCCCGGCGTCAATTCGAGCGAAAGGATCATTTCGCGCAGTCGTTCGAAGACTTGCGGCGCGGCGTGGCGGGAGCGGTCGAGCCGGGTGACCGTCGACGAGTGAGCGTGGTTTTTCATGTCAGAAATTGAAGCTTGGACGCAGGCCGACCGACGGGGCGGTCCGCTGAGGCACTAGTACTATAGCCGACGCCTGCCGCTTCCAGCGGGCTTGCAGGCGGATTTCGCCACAAAGTGGACTGAGAGTTTACCCCACTAACGCACTAATATATTAGTGCTTTACTATCCGTCCCATCAAACTCCACTTATGCCGATTGCCAACATGACTCGCGACATCACCATCACGCAGGTGCGCATCACCCCGATCGCCTTCCGCGACGGCCCGCTGCTCAACGCCGCCGGAATCCACGAACCGTGGGCGCTGCGCGCCATCGTCGAACTCGAGACGAGTGACGGCCGCGTCGGCATCTCCGAGACCTATGGCGACGAACCGATGCTGCGTGTGCTCGAACAGGCGAAGTCGCTGGTGATCGGCCTGTCGCCGTTCGACCTCAATCGCATGGAAGAACGCGTGCGGGGCACGATCAAGGCGACCCCCGGTGCGGTCGAATTCGAGCTCGCGCCCGGCTCGCACGCGGCGAAGAACGCGCCGAAAGTCATCAGCACGCTCGAAGTCGCGATGCTCGACCTGCAAGGGCAAATCGTCGGCGCGCCGATCGTCGATCTGCTTGGCGGCAAAGTGCGCGACGCGGTGCCCTACAGCGCCTATCTGTTCTTCAAGTACGCCGAGCACATCGACAAGCCCTATGCGCCCGATGCCTGGGGCGAAGGCCTGAGCCCCGAGCAGATCGTCGCGCAGGCGCGTCGGATGATCGAGCTGTATGGCTTCCAGAGCATCAAGCTGAAGGGCGGCGTGTTCGAACCGGCACACGAAATCGCGTGCATGCGCGCGCTGCATCAGGCGTTCCCCGGCGTGCCGCTGCGCCTCGACCCGAACGCGAACTGGACGCTCGAAACGAGCATCGCCGCCGCCCCTGAACTCGACGAACTGCTCGAGTACTACGAGGACCCGTGCCCGAGTCTCGAAGGCATGGCCGAACTGGCGAAGCATACGCGCCTGCCGCTCGCGACCAACATGGTCATCACGACGATGGAAGACTTCCGCCGCGGCGCCGAGATGGGTTCGGTCAAGGTCCTGCTGTCGGATCACCACTACTGGGGCGGTCTGCGCGCGACCCAGACGCTCGCGCGCATGTGCAAGCTGTGGGATCTGGGCATGTCGATGCACTCGAATTCGCACCTCGGCATCAGCCTGATGGCGATGACGCACGTCGCGGCAAGCATCCCCAACCTGACCTACGCGTGCGACACGCACTACCCGTGGCAGGAGGAAGAAGTCATCAAGGGCGGCCGCGTGACGTTCGACAACGGCTCGGTGCGCGTGCCCACCACGCCGGGCCTAGGCGTCGAGCTCGACCGCGAGCGCCTCGCCGAACTGCATGCGCAGTATCTGTCGTGCGGCGTGCGCAATCGCGATGACCTCTCGCAGATGCGCAAGTACGAACCGGGCTTCACCGGCAAGAATCCGCGCTTTTAATTCTCGCTTCCCATCCGCGCCTACGAGGCCCGCGACGCGCAATGCGCGTCGCCATCGAAGGAGACAACCCCATGAGTAGCCCGATTGCCGACACGGCGCGGCCCGCGCTCGCCGGCGCGCTGGCGAGCGCGGTGCACAAGATCAAATGGCGCGTGCTGCCGCTGTTCGTCGTGATGTTCATCGTCAATTACATCGACCGGGTGAACATCGGCTTCGTGCGCCAGCATCTGAGCGCCGATCTGGGCATCGGCGCGGCGGCCTATGGGCTCGGCGCGGGGCTCTTCTTCATCAGCTACGCGATCTTCGAAGTGCCATCGAACATCCTGCTGCAGCGCTACGGCGCGAAGCTGTGGCTCGCGCGTATCATGCTCACGTGGGGCCTGGCCGCGGCCGGCATGGCATTCGTGCGCGGCGAGACGTCGTTCTACGCGATGCGGCTGCTGCTCGGTGCAGCCGAAGCGGGCTTCTTTCCCGGCGTCATCTACTACTTCACGCAATGGCTGCCGAGCAACGAGCGCGGCAAGGCGATGGCGATCTTCCTCAGCGGCTCGGCGCTCGCGTCGGTGCTGTCCGGGCCGATCTCCGGCGGGTTGATGCTGATCGAAGGCGCGGGGCTGCGCGGCTGGCAGTGGATGTTCATCATCGAAGGCATGTTCTCGGTCGTGCTCGCGGGCTTCATCCTGCTGTGGCTCGACTCGAAGCCGCGCGACGCCGCGTGGCTCACCCGCGCCGAACAGGACGCGGTGCTGGATGCGATCGGCGAAGAGCAACGCCAGCGCGCCGCCGCGCACCCGGTCAAGCCGTCGCTCGGAACGCTGCTGCGCGATCCGCAAATTCTGATCTTTTGCCTGATCTACTTCGCGGTGTCGCTGACCATCTACGGCGCGACTTTCTGGCTGCCCAGCATCATCCACAAGATGGGCCATTTCAACGACTTCCAGGTCGGCCTGTTCAACTCGATTCCGTGGCTGATTTCGATCGCGGCGATGTATCTGTTCGCGATGCTCGCGGCGCGCTTCAAGTTCCAGCAGGCGTGGGTCGCGTGCGTGCTGCTGATCGCCGCGCTCGGCATGTATGCAGCCGGCCAGGGCGGCCCGGTGTTCTCGTTCGTCGCGATCTGCTTTGCTGCGATCGGCTTCAAGGCGGCCTCGTCGCTGTTCTGGGTCATCCCGCAGGGCTATCTCGACGCGCGAATTTCCGCCGCGGTGCTGGCGCTGATCAACTCGATCGGCAACCTCGGCGGCTTCGTCGCGCCGGCGACCTTCGGCTTCCTCGAACAGAAGACCGGCTCGATCGAGGGCGGCCTCACTGGACTCGCGGTGATGTCGGTGATTGCCGCCGGGGTCGTGTTCTTCTCGCGCATGAGCCCGCGCGAAGGATTGCCCGCCTCAGTGCATTGACCTATTGAACAACCGTATAGACACCTTTTCAGAAACCTTCAGGAGACACGATGAAAACATTAGAAGCTACGACGGCTGCCGCACGGACGGCCGTCGGACGATACCGATGGACCATCTGCGCGATGATCTTCGCGGCAACGACGATCAACTACATGGATCGTCAGATGCTCGGACTGCTCGCGCCGATGCTGCAAAAGGATATCGGCTGGAGCCAGGTGCAGTACGCACAGACCGTGATGGTATTTACCGTCGCCTATGCGGTGGGTCTCGCGATCTTCGGCCGGATCGCGGATCGCGTCAGCACGAAAAAGGTTTACGGCGGCGCGATGGCGCTGTGGAGTCTGGCGGCGATGCTGCACGCGGTGGCATCGACCGTGCCGGGTTTCGCGGCCGTGCGCGGTCTGCTCGGCTTCGGCGAAGCGGCCAATTTCCCGGTTGCGATCCGCACTACCGCCACGTGGTTTCCGAAGAAGGAACGCGCGCTGGCGACGGGCTTCTGGAACATGGGCGCGACGATCGGCGGAATCGTGGCACCGGCCTTCGTGCCGATCGCCGCGGTGATGTGGGGCTGGCGCGCGACGTTCATCGCGGGCGGCGCAACCGGTTTCATCTGGCTGGCGGTGTGGTGGCTGGTTTATCGGCAGCCTTCGGAGCATCCGTCGGTGTCGAAGGAAGAACTCGACTACATCAATGCGGATCGCGAGGAAGTCGTCGAGCAGAAAGTCAGCTGGTTGTCGGTGCTCAAGTACCGCGAAACGTGGGCGTTTGTCTTCGGCAAGCTGCTGACCGATCCGGTGTGGTGGTTCTATCTGTTCTGGCTGCCGAAGTGGCTCAATGAGTCGCGCCATATCGACATCGGCCACATGGGTCTGCCGCTGATCGCGATCTATACGATGTCATCGGTCGGCAGCGTGGCGGGTGGCTGGCTGTCGTCGCGCTTGATGGCGCGCACCAACAGGCCGAATTTCGCACGCAAGCTCACGATGCTCATCTGTGCATTGTGCGTGGTACCGATCGCAACGTTGTCGGCATTCCAGAGCCTGTGGTGGGCGGTGCTCGCCGTTGGTCTCGCGGCAGCGGCGCACCAGGGCTGGTCGGCGAATCTCGTCACGACTGTCGGCGACGTGTTCCCGAAGCGGATCGTCGGCACGGTGATCGGTATCGGCGGCGTGGCGGGGATGGTCGGTTCGTTCTTCTTTTCAGGCGTGATCGGCGAGACCTTGCAGCGTACCGGGAATTATTGGGTGCTGTTTACGGTCGGCGCATCGGCGTATCTGGTTGCGCTGGGCATCATTCATCTGTTGATGCCGCGAATGACGGCGGTGAAGTTGCGCGATTGATGTAACGTACGTCGGTGACACATCGGAGGGCGGGGGACGCATGATTGGCGTCCCCCGCCCTTTTTTGTCAGGATGGGATGCAGCGGAGTTGATCCAGTGAGTGATTAGCACTCGCGCTTAGTGATTAATTGGCTTTGTCAGTTCATCAAGTCGATTCCTCGTAATTCTCGTCATGCAGTCCCAAAACTCGACGAATCACAACGATGCCGGTTTGTCCAACGCCTGCCCGCATGCAATGTCGCGTGCCTGCGAGACTGCGGACATGGGCAGGCGTCGAACAAACCTTAAGGCTCTGGACATTCGCCGACCTGCTTGCCCCAATATCTAGTCGGCGATGCGTAAGCGGCAAGCGACACAATTAACTACAGGTTCCGGTACTCTCGGCGTACCTGTTGGGGAAAACAAGAGTACGTTCGATTCGGTCACGCGATCTCGTGCACCTCAACGCGCTCGGCGTTAAATGATGTGCCGGATGGCGCATTCTGCTGTGTCAGCGGCGGTTGAAGCGTCTTACGACGCAATAAAAGATCCACGGATGGATCTTGAGCATGGTCATAGTGATGGAAAGCTTCAAATGCCGATCGGCAAACAAGCCAAGCAGGTGCTTCACGCGCAGCTTCTCGGATACGCTTTGCAGAATAGGGCTCGCGAGGCGGTAGGTCGGCGCGCTGATCGCGGTCTGAAACGCGATCGCGCGGAATGCCCAGCTGTATTTGAGCCGGAAGAAGAGGCGCTTGTAGTCGGTAATCGGGAGGGACGCGGTATTTTTTTCCACGCGGTCCATGATGGTAAAAAGGTCGACGACCTGCGGGTTGAAACGTCTCGAAATTCCTGATTCACGGATCATGTATGAATAGAGGTTGTCCGGAATGAGGCGCACCACTTTCGAGTTGGCGAGCGTTTGCACCGACACGCAAACGTCTTCGAAGATAAGACCGCACGGATGGTCGGCTGCGACGAAGATGGAGCGGCGCACAAGCTTGTTCCAGCAAAAGGCTTGCAGCTTGAGTTCGAGAATTTTCTGGACGGCTTCCACGCCTGTGATAATGCCGTCGCCGGAATCGATCCGAGCGTTGACGGCGCCATCGGGACCGATGCGCTCGGCGGCGAAAATGACGACATCGGCGTCGTGCTGGTCGGCTTCGCGCAGCACGGTGCAAATGAGATCGCGATGGACGTGGTCGTCGCTGTCAACGCAGAGCACATAGTCGCCCCGCGCTTCCGATGCTGCGATTTTTCGCGTTTCAGCGAGCCCTTTGTTGTCGATGTTTCTGATTAACTTCCACGAAATTCGATCCTGTTGCCCGAGAACCCGGGCGGCGATTTCACCGGAGCGATCGGGGCTGCAGTCGTCGACGGCGATGATTTCGAAATCGGTGCAGGATTGTGACAGCAGCGAGTCGAGACAGTCCTCGATATAGTCCTCGACCTTGTAGATAGGCAGCAGAACGCTGATTCTCGGTGCGGACATAGACAATGCTCCTGGAGGTAAACGAGGCGTGAACTACCCGTTCTATATCGCAAAAATCCTTGCTTCGCGAAGAAATCAACTAATCACGAATCATGTTGTAGGAGCAAATGGGCCGACCTGAAGTGCCGGCAGTCTGGGTCTACCAAGATCGCCAGCGATCAAGCAAGCATGTCGGAATCTTTTAATGAAATCGTTTTGCGATGATTAGACGAATATGCCAACAGATATCAAATTAAATCCGGTGTGAGAGCGGCGTGTCGTCAAATTTGCTGGATAACCCGCTCCCCAATGCTATTCGCATGAGTTTGCGAACGCCTTCATCGCGGCCGACTCTCTCTTCGGCGTTACTGACCAACCTCTGCATCACATCCGCGGGATAGATCTCGGCGAAAAGCTGATCGGATCTAGTACTGGCAAACACGTGATGCAGGAATGACCCCTCTGGTGGACAGACCCGTTTGAACACGCCAAGCTTAACCACACGATTATTCCAAAGTTTAAGCGTATATGCATTGGTGCAAAGCGCAGCGCACTCTTCGAAATAGTGGGGCAAAAAGACCTTATAATAGGAATCGGCATGCACTGGATAAAACACCTTTTCAGGCAAGCCGACCTTTGCACCATAGACTTCCGTCAAAACATGGGAGCCAGCAGCACGCCATTTTATATCCGTGTTTTTCATCGCTTCTACCCGCTGAATTACATCATGCAGCCGTGGATTCCGCGGGTCGAGGCGCAGGAGTGCGGTGCAAAGCAGATCCGACTGTCCCCGGCCGACCAGGTCGCCCGCAATGTTCAGGTCAAATCGTCTCAGGAGAAGAATATCTGTGTCCGCCCAGATTTCATCCGTTTTGGTAAACATTATTAACCGGAAATAATCTGTGAAATGCGCCATTGAAGAAACGCCATTGACGGGAAAAGCGCTCAGCGAGTCGGCAGGAAGGATCGACCGCGCATCCTTTTCGATCACGCCTTTTGGCAAGTTGCTGATGGGTTTGTAACTATATACAGCGATTTCGCTGCCATTAGCAGTGAACGTATTCAAACAAGCGATTTCATAAGGAGATAATTCCGGATCATTCCAGAACGTTGCAAATTTTGCATCGCTCATAATTTACCTCCTCGATCTGCTTCGTTGAGAGCATCGCCGCGTTGTTGCATACCATTGGAGATGGCATAGCGTGCCGTACGCGAGAAGGTGGTTGCAACGGACTACGCGATACGAGAGTTTATACAGAACTAAATGCGATCTCTAGCGCATGTCCCTTTTCGCCCGACTAATGTCGCCAATGGTTGAGTGTGACTAATTAACCATTTAATCGAAAATCTCCGGCGTCGCCAAGTCGATCCTGACTTTCATCACAACTGCCGACGGTACTCACATCAATCACACGCATTATCATTCTCAACGGCTTGAGCGCCTTTCCGGAGCCCGATGCATTGGCCACGTTGTGCGCTTGATATGATGAAGCCACGGGAGATACTCTTTCAGCAGCCTCATAAAACTGACGATATCTTTCCGTCGCACCGGATTGCTGCCCTTTACCGCATGAACGAACAACATGGGATTGCCCAGTCGACCGCTCGCATATGATTTGCCTACATCGCTTGTTTTGCCACGACTGACCTTTATCGGAGTGCCCAGCATCCCGTATTGTGCGAGCGTCTGATTCAATTCAAAACCTGGGCTCGTACTTGAATTGTCTCCCATGCCGCTCCCGGCCGAACCGACCGGGCGTGTATGGAACACGGAAAAACGATCAATAATGCCAACCTTTCCAAAAGAAGCGACCCACTTGGGCCACAAGAAATCGAGGCCCCAGCCTGATTTGTTCATCCCGAAGCTGTGTTTTATCGCATGCAAAGCATTCGAAGATAAACATGGCATCATCAACTCCACGAAGTTGGTTTCGCGAAATTCAAAATCCCTGTTTTGCAACGTCGTTTGGTGACCGAAATAGCTTCTCTCGTCGAGAGACGGTTGCGCGAGTGCGAAATTCTCTCGTTCTACATACTCGAAGAAGTCGTTCAGGGTTTGAACATCCGTCAGGATGTCGTCGTCCGGGAGCCAGATGTAACGATATTGCAGAATCAATTCGGCATTTTTCAACATGAAGTCGTTAAGACCTTCCCATTTTGATCCTTTGAATCGATGTATGGCTTTGGCAAAGATGTCTGCATAATCTTCGTTCTTCCCGTAGTAACTCAGTATCAAATCAAAGTTCGGGGCCTGTCCGCCGCTGAACCATTGCGGATGCAAGGAACTGTCTCCACACCTCAGAACGACCAGGTACTTGTTCATCTTTCAATTTCCCTATGCGTAGAAGCAGATTGCGCGGCACGTAAAGACAGTCACTGGCGAAGAATTGCATTTGACCGACGCGACCGCGCGAAACCATGGAACCGTCACTACGGCGAGCCCGATGCGCACGCGAACGAAGAGACGTTCAAGTACACGCTCCAAATCTTTCAGGCAATCCAGGCAAGCTCTCGGTTGCCACCAGTCAGAGCATTCTTACTACTGCTCCTTTAGACGAGTCTTTCTACTGCTTTGAGCGCCGCACCAACGACCTGGTCCATGTTGTAATAGCGATACTGCGCCAGCCTGCCTACAAAGGTCACATCGGTAACTGTCTCCGCGAGCGCGCTGTAGCGCATGAACAATGCCTCGTTTTCCTTGCGTGGAATCGGGTAGTAAGGCTCGCCTTCGGCTCGCGGATACTCCTTTACAATCGAAGTCCCCTGATGCCGTTGCCCGGTGAGGTGCTTGAACTCAGTAATCCTCGTATATTCGTGATCGTTCGGATAGTTGATGGTACCCGTCGTCTGAAAACGCTCCACGTCGTTCAGATGCTGGTGTTGAAAGTGGAGGCTGCGGTACGGAAGCTTGCCGAACCGATACCCGAAATACGCGTCGATCGGTCCAGTGTACACAACGTGTCCGCATTCGATATTCGCTTTCACCACGTCATAGTCGGTCGACAGACGCACGTCGATATTTGGACTGTCAAGCATCTTTTCGAACATCGCGGTGTAGCCGTGCGCCGGCATAAATTGAAAAGTATCGGTGAAGTACCGGTCGTCGTCGTTCGAACGCGTTGGTATTCGCGCAGCGACACCCGCAGACAATTCAGACAGATCGAGTCCCCATTGCTTGCGCGTGTAGCCACGGAAAAACTTGTCGCACAGATCAGGGCCAACGCTGCTCAGCACCACGTCCTCGCTGGTCGTATTGGCCTCTCGCGCTTCACGTACCGACTCAAGGAACGCTATCGTGTCCTCCTCGCTCAGATCGAGGCCATATAGCTTGTTGATCGTCGTGCGATTGATCGGTATCGGATACAGATCCCCGTTCACATAAGCCTTTACGCGATGCTCGTAGAAGCGCCAATCGGTAAAACCCGACAGGTATTCGAATATCCGCTTACTGTTCGTATGAAAGATGTGCGGACCATACGGATGGATCAGCACACCGTTCTCATCCTCACGGTCATATGCATTGCCGCCAATATGATTCCGCTTGTCTACGACTAGCACACGCTTGCCGCTTGCCGCCAGACGTTCGGCACAGACCGCGCCTGCAAAGCCGGCGCCTACGATCAGGAAGTCATACTTCATCTCTGCGCATCCTCGTATAAAAAGCCGGAATCTTGCATTTGATCAGGTGGAGAGCCATTAAGGCCGTAACCAGAAATTCGGTGGCAAGCACTGACATTGCCGCGCCCTGAGCCCCGTAAGCCGATGCAAGAGGCACGAGCAGGGCAAGGTTGATCAAGCCGCAGACGACCAGTATCTCGCTGACTCTCTTCTTCATGCCGAGCGGCAACATCACCTGAACGCCCAGTACGTTGTTCAGACAGATGAGCAGCGGCAGGAGGGCCATCCACTTAAGGACGATGACCGCTGGTTCGTACCCAGGGCCCACGGCGATGCGAATGATCAAATCGGCGCCGGCCCAGAGCGCGACCGAAGCCAGCAACATGGTCGAGCCCCCCAAGTAGAGCATCTTGCGCACCAGTCCAAACGCCTTTTCGGAGTCTTCGGAAAAGAGCGCCGTCACGCGCGGGTAAATTGCGTTGGCGAACGGTACGAGCGGCGCCTGGGCGACGTTCCGAATCTTGTCGGCTACGCCAAAGTAGCCAACAGCGACGTCTCCCGCAATAAATCCAAGCAACACGCTATTAGTGGTTGTGTACAGACTGATCGCGGCCGTGGAAATGAACATGTGCCAGCCTTCACGAAGCGCTTCGATGACGTCCGCCATGCTCGGCATCAAGGGGATGATCAGTCGGTTTTTTGCGATCAGGATCGATGCGACGACTCCGGCAGCAATCACGCTCATCGAACTGATGAGCGACGCGATCCATGTGTCGGCCGGCGAGTGCACCAGGAAGAACGTTAGCGGAAGCAGTAGCACCCGCGCGCTCAACGTGGAGACCGTAGTAAACGTCATCTGCTCCAGGCCCTGGAAAAGCCACTGTGGAAACAGCACCGTTCCGATAACAACCGGATAGGTAGCGAGCAGAACCGGCAGCAGTTCGCGCAATCTTGCTACGAAGAAAGTCGCTACAAGCAGGATGGCGAAGCAGACCACAGCGATAAGCGCCTTTGCGCCTTGCGTCGCCCAAAAGATCTTCGATACCGCGTGCCGATCTTTTTGGACCCGTGCGACGTGAGCAGTTGCTGACCAGTTAAAACCGTAGTCCGTCAGCAGCACGAGATAACCAACTAAGGCTTGCGCGAACACGTACGCACCAAAGTGTTCCGGGCGCAGAACACGCAACAGGTAGGGAAATGTTGCAAGCGGCAGCAGCATGTTGGCTGCTTGCAGAACTGACAGCGCAACGATGTTGTGTCGGAGTGGACTCGTCATGAGTTAGCCGTTGTCAATACATCGATGGAGGATCGCTTGGAGACACATCTTTATATCCCCTGGGCGGAGTCCGGGTAAGGTCTCCGCGGAAGCGAATACCTGATCAGGCCGGCGCCGGTTGGGCCTTGCTACCGGCTCCCGACTCTTCGTCCGAGGAAGCCACCGCTACCGGCAATAAGCCGCACGACTCGTATACGGTGCGCCACGAATTTCATCCGAGTCGTACAACAGTGACACATCGCCGGACCAGTGCGGACTTTCGCGGACCTCGACATCACTGTCATTAATAAGCACCTAAAATAGATTTCAAATTCCTGGCGAGTTCCGGTATCAAGCAACCAGTTTGCCAGCTTGCTCCTGCGACCGCGCGGCTCATCAGTAAACGCCACCCTTATGTCGATGTTCTGACGAGCTTCCAGGGAATGCGATTCTGTTGCGCGAGAACCTCCGGCGGCGATTTCACCGGAGCGATCGGGGCTGCTGTCGTCGCCCTTGTTTCGCGAAAAACGTTGTTGGAGCAAACCGGGCCGACCTGAAATGCCGGTCGTCTGCGTCCGCCAGAATCGCCAGGAACTGAAATAAGCAGACAATTGATCAGGTAAAACGGATCTCTGTAGTTGCGGCGCAATCACAGGAAAGGTCGAGCAGGTGCGGCCAGGAAACGAAGTACTTTAGAAATTTGTACATGCTTCGCTGCACCAATGTCAGGGACCGGCACAAAGTGGTGAGGTATTGGCGCATTCCGCGCTTCGATAGTGGATCAGGCAAGAATGCCAATAACGAACCGGTGTGAGAGCGTCGCCACGGCGATCCTGACGTTCTCACAACAACCGGCCGTTAGACCCAATCGCCTGCATTCCTGCAAGAAGTTTTGATGCAACGATCCTAATCCGTGCAGCCTGATCCGGATGCCCTCGGCGGAAGGTAACTGCCTGAGCCATGAACAAGCGCTGCGCGCACTCGATTCGATAGATAGCAGCGCATGCTCCGCGTTATGTGCCAGATGACGCATTTCGCAGGGTCAGCGGCAATGGAGGCTTCTCATGAAGCCATAGAAGACGTCATGGTGACGGAGAGCTCCGGCCGCTCGTCGCATCGCGCTTGCCAGTCACGACAGACCATGCTCGGCGACCGTTTTGCCACAGCGTGCGCACTCGCCGATAGATCGCGCGACTGACACGCTTCGACGCTTCAAGCGTCCCCTTGGTGGCCTGCGGCGGGTGGTCTTCGAGCCAGCGCAACCGCGCTTCGATATCGCGTTCACGGTCCGCGTAGAGTGAAATCGGGAAGGGATGGCCAAGCCTCCCGTCGTAAAGCGCGCGAGCGGCATCGACGATGTCGCGGTTCTCCTCGCGCTGGGTGAAGTACGCCATGTGCACGAATGGCACGCTGCGCGCACAGACGATTCTCAGCCGGTGCCGCGCGCAGTACATATGCATCATGTGCTCGTCATCTTGCCCACCGTCGTCGATCATGTCCCATAACCGCTTTCGAAAAAGAATGCAGCCGATCGAATAGCGCGATTCTGCAGGCACTTCGCAAGGTTCGAGGTCCCGAGTCGCAGCGATGAAAGCATCAGGTTGAAGCGTGGTCCGTTGATGTAGCCAGCGCGCGATGTGCGGATAGCCCCATATCGTGCCATTGGTGCCGATCTCGATCTGCTCCGCAGGGATGATTCGCAGCGGAAAGCGCTTGTCCCCGTCGGCCCCGACGAAATGCGGATGCGCCTGGCTCGTGAAGTATTCGCGCTCCAGGTTCATCACGCGCATCACCTCAGGGAAGCCCCAGTTGTTGTTGTTGATGAGGGGAGTGACGTAGGCAAGCTCGTTCGCGCTTTCATTTTCCGCCGCGTCGTAGGTGGCCAGCATCTTGTCGAGCCACCCGCCGGCGATCGGAAACGCGTCGTCGTCCACCTTGCAGATCAAGTCGATTTCGGCGAACGCCGGCTGCGAGAGTAGTTTTTTGATCGTGCGATAAGGTGGGCCAGGCGGAATGTCGTCGACGACCCGAACGATGCCCGGAAAAAGTCTTGCGTAGCGCCGCGCGACGGCAAGCGTGCGTTCCGCGTCATAGCCGCCCCGACAGTTCTGAAGCAGGATGAACTCGACGCCTGTTGGCCGGTACGCCATGTGACTGGCGAGGGTTAGTTCGAGCGCTGCGTAGTCCCGACAGAGCAGGACCAGAATAGCGACTCGCCTCGATGCCGCGTTAGAACGGGATGCAGTCATGCTACTCCTTCGTAGGTGCCGACGAGCACGTTGCCTAAGGAACATACATGCGAGTATCGGGACACACTGAATCTGGCGTCGTCTACATCACGAATTTACGAACACCCACAGTGCCGATGCTAATAACCGCGGATCAGGTCGCAGCACCGATCGCGGCTACTAAAGAGACAAGACAGGGACACGCCGGTTCATCATAGTACAAGCAACGATGATGTGAAGTCGCATTCCATAGCGCGTCGCCCCACCTCTCGGCGGCGAACGGTTACTTCAAGTATTGAGGCAAACAACTGCCGGGAGGAAGTTCTATGAGTTATCGGACATTTCAGTGCGCTGAAATCCGCCAAACCATCATGGCGGAGGGCAGCAGTTGCCGGCTGCCGCCGGAAAGCGTCGCTAAGTGCCACTTCCACCGTTCACGACCGCCTCCTGCCCATGACGCTACCCACGCTTCGGGCCGACGACCGGTCACGGTCACGATCTTGAGCATACAGCGCGCGAAGCGTTCTGTTCGAGCGCGAACGCCTGTAGCGCATCGGGCTCGACCGGCAATTCCGCGACAGTGATGGCGGTGGGCGCCATGGCTATCATGATGCCCAACTCGCGCTACGTTTAGAAGCTCGGGGAGCCTTTATTTGCGCGGGCGAGAGCAACGTCGACTCGCGCGCGTCACCGCGACGGCGCGATGCGGCGCGCGCGCCGGGATCTCTATGCCCTCCAGCCAGGCGTTGAGTTCGGCAAGCGTGAAGCCGCGTTGCGCGAGCGCCAGTGGTGACGGAAAGCGGCGCCGTTCGAGGCGCGTGTGCTAACGGGTTTAGCAGTCAGAGGCCATAGGCATGAACCACGTGGTCGCCACCAGCGACGAAGACTTGCCCGTTCACGACCATCGGCGACGCGAAGTTCCCCTCGCCGGTTTGAACTGGCGTGTATCGGTCGTGGAAGAGTATGGTCCCGTCCGCTGCATCCAATGCATAAAAGTCGTTGCCCAAACCGTCTGCGTAATACACCACACCATTTGCGGCGACGGGCGGGATAGCCGGGTTGAACGCGGATTGGTTCAAGCCGACTTGCGCCTGCCACACGGGTTTGGGGTTCACAGTACAGTTGCTGTCGATCGAGAATGCAATGACCCCGTGTTTGTATAAGTTGTTGCTCCCCGAACCGGCGGGGGACACGACGTAAAGCCGATTCAGCACCGGGTCGAATGCAGGGAGGCCTATGTTGCTGCCCTCTTCTGAACTCTGGGAAATCGTCAACTTTTCGATGGGGCCCTGCTGCTGAATAGTGGCCCGGTTATAAATGAACAGGTTGCCGGACTTGTTGTAGGCCGCGAGCATCGTCGGGCAGGTGGGACGCTGAAAGAGCAATGCTGTAGCGCCGAAGTCGACGTCCGTGAGGGGCGGAGAAAGCGGCGAGTTCGACGCGGCTACCGCCAGGGTCGGCGTGAGCTTCACGACGTGTTCCGCGAACGCGGCATTTTCCGGATTGGCGAATGCGTTGCCCGTGAGTGCATAGACGACCGTCCCATCAGGCGGAATCGATACGCCTCCCACACCCCATATACCGCCCCCATCTGGCCCGGTTGCGCCGTCTGGGTACCAGCGTTGCAGAATCGCAGCTGGATTGGTGGTGGACGCGCGGACGACCTGTCCATGGTACGGCTCCGTATCGCAGGGGTCGCCGGCGGTCGCCACGTATATCGACGAACCATCGGGACTGAGCGTCAAGCCGCCATAGACCATCGTTCTTGGAGTAGCGTTGTTTGCGTCGAGAAGTAGCAGGTTGAAGCCCGGGAGATCCGCGCCGGTCTGGAGGTTGTACGCATGCAGGTAGCCTCGCCCGCTCACAACGAAAATCCGGTTGTTGGCATGGTCGATGACGGGCGTGCCCTGCACCCCGATCTTGCCTTGGAACAGCCCGGTGCAGTTCTGCGTCAAGATAGCTTGAGGGATAGGGGCGCTTTTCCAAATGACCTTCCCTGTCGCGGCATCCAGTGCCCATGTAGTGTTCCCCTCTGTCGCAACATAGACGATATCGGTTGGCACCCCGTTGATCATTACTCCGGCAGCCAGTACCGGCTGAGTCAGGATGGCACCGTCCAGGACAGGTGACTTCCAGTGCTGTACCAACGTCGTCACGTTGGTCTGGGTGAGCACCGTCTCGACTGGGTTATACCCAGTCCGCTGCCTGTTCATACCAAATGTCGGCCAGTCGGTCGTCGTAAAGGTCGGCGCGGCGACGGCCCCTGGTGTCCGGCTCAATGTAGCGGCAGTCGCTGCTTCGGGAGCTTGGTACGGCGTATCCACCGCCGGCCCGCGATCGTCGCGGAAATTATTCGGATTGATCTTGTCTCCGCCGTTCTGTTTGTCTACGTCCGATCCATCGAGGGCGGAGGCTGGCGGCACTTTCGGTCCGACGCCAGACGGGTGCGGGCCATGAGGGAATGGGTCCTTCGCGTTCGACGACGCCTGACCGGCTATTGCAAGACCCGGCGCAGACGCCGCAGCCGGTGCCGCGTTCGAACTTTGCGCTTGTGCGCCCGAGCCCGCCATGCAGGCGAGGATCAAAGCTGCGACGAGCCGAGAAGCGTCGATAACTCTCTGTGCGCCTTTCATGTAGCCACCTCTTGCAAATATTGCTGTTAGCATTGGGCAGACGGCGCACCGCGACTTCTCGCCTCGATTTACTAATTGATACGCGCTTTGCTAACGTGATGTTAATCGTAGGCCATCTAAAATCAACCGCAAGAAATGTCCGCGATGGACTACCGTCTGGCGGACGGGGAATTGTCCCTTTTGAGTAATGCAAGGTTCACCCCGTTCGGCTGCTTCATTCGAATGCGCGATTTCGCTGGAAGCAGATCGGCACACCCGGCCACCCCGTCCAGAACTCTCTAGTAGCTAGCGCTTTTAAAGAAATGGGGCAATAAATACCTGCTTCGGCGGCGGGCGAAAAGGGTGCTAACACATACCCCGGCAGCGTTATGCTAACGAGACATTTGCGTTAGCGATATGCAACATTTGCTCTTAGCTCCCACGTTTCAATCGACGTGCCATCCGTAGGAAATACGATGCCGTTCTGTCATGAGCATTGTCCAGCGGCAAATGAGCCTGAACGAAGGTTTTGAGGCAAATCCCGGACACGTTTCCAGCGGCAGATGAGCCTTAGACCCGCAGGGTTCGTATCGACGGTTTGCCCATCAGCGACGAGTCCGTCGCAGCAACACCCTCGACCTGCAACCGAGTGATAAGCTCGACGTTGACGCCCCCACCGGCACGCCATCGCCTCGTCGCAAGCTGCCGGTACGCGCCGTGCGCGCGAATCGCACCATCCAATCGATCGATGCAACCGCGGCCGTAAAATGCGCCTCGAACACACGCTATTGCGTTCAGGCGACGTAATCCCGCTGACACCGCAAAAGCGCTCGGCGAGGCAGCTGGCTCGAAATCGCACCGCGGCTGCGCTGACGTTGCGGCCGAAGGCAACGCAAATGATCGATCGATCCATCGCCAAGCAGATCGTCGAGCTCATCGAGAGCGAAGGACTCGACGCCGGCGCGCACCTGCCCGCACAGATGCTCGCCGACCGTCTGCGCGTCTCGCGTTCCCCTGTGAACGAAGCGCTCGCGTTGCTGCACGAGAAAGGCATCTTGACGCGGGAAAAGAATCGCGGCTTTTTCGTGGCGAAGCCGCTCTCCGAATCTCTTGCGGACGTGGTCGACGACCTGCATCTTGCCGAGGCCGACGTCGTCACGCGTGCCTATTTCCAGATCGCCGACGACCGCCTGAAAAACGAACTGCCCGATGAATTCTCCGAGCAGCTGATCCGCACCCGCTACGGACTGACCAGCGCGCAACTGACCGCCGTGCTCGGCCGCATCGCGCGGGAAGGATGGGCCGAACGCAAACCGGGCTATGGCTGGCAGTTCTCGCCGATGCTGACCACGCCCGACAGTCTCCTGAAGTCGTACCGGCTGCGGCTCGCGCTCGAACCGGCGGCGCTGCTGGAGCCCGGCTACCGGCTCGAACGCAAGGTGCTGGAGCGGTGCCGCGAGGTCGAGAAGCATCTGCTCGCGGGCGGCATCGAAACGGATACCGCCGACCAGTTGCACGATCGCGGCGTGCGCTTTCACGAGTCGCTCGTCGAGGCTTCGGGCAACAGCTTTTTCATCGACACGATCCGGCGCGTGAACCGCGTGCGCCGTCTGCTGTCGTATCGCTCGATGCAGCATCGCGAGCGCTACGTCGAACACGCGAAGCAGCATTTGCATCTGCTCGAACTGCTGGAGCAGGAGCGCAACGAAGAAGCGTCCGAAGCGATGCGCGAGCATCTGCTGCATACGCTCGACGCGCTGTCCCGCATCAGCGAAATCCTTGAACCCTGAGACCGCTGTTCGCCCTGAAGGCGGTCGCCACGAGAACCTTTATGACCATCGACTCCTCCGTCTCCGCCGCCTTCACGCCCACAGGCAAGCTGCGCGCATCGATCAATCTCGGCAATCCGATCCTCGCCAATCGCCATGACCAGTCCGGCGAGCCGTTCGGTGTATCGATCGATCTCGCGCGCGCGTTCGCCGCGAAACTAGGCGTCGAACTGGAACTGGTGGTGTTCGATACCGCCGCCAAATCGGTGCAGGCCGTCAGCGAGGAACGCGCGGATTTCGGCTTCTTCGCGATCGATCCATCGCGCGGCGAAACGATTGAATTCACGGCGCCGTATGTACTGATCGAGGGCTTCTATCTGGTGCGCGACGACTCGCCGGTGCGGTCGAATCAAGACGTGGATCAGCCGCACAACCGGGTCGTCGTCGGCAAAGGCAGCGCGTACGATCTGTTCCTCACACGCGAGTTGAAAGCCGCGCAGATCGTGCGCGCGCCGAGTTCGCCGAGTGTCGTGCCGACATTTATCGAGCAGCAGCTGGAAGTGGCGGCGGGCGTGAAGCAGCAACTCGAAGCCGATGCGAAGCAAACGGCCGGGCTGCGGCTGCTCGACGAGCGCTTCATGGTGATCCGGCAGGCGATGGGCGTTCCGAAGAGCCGCGGCGAAGCGGCGGCTCAGGCGCTGCGTTCGTTTGTCGAAGAGGTGAAGGCGTCGGGCTTCGTGGCGGCATCGCTCGCCCGGCATGGGATCGCCGGGGCGTCCGTTGCGCCTGCGGCGTAGCCGTCCGCGCCGCGCGAGCCTCACGAGCGCGGAACTCGATCGGCTCTGCGCGACCGCGTGGAAGGAAGCGGCGCGTAACAGAAAAGGCGGAGCCGCGCCCGATGCTTCAGCGCGGCGCCGCCACAAACTACCCCGACCGACGCTCAAACGAGCGTAGTTTGCACATCCACGTTACCGCGCAACGCCTTCGAATACGGGCAGGTCTGATGCGCGCGCTCGATCAACGCGCGCGCCACGTCACGCTCGACACCGGGAATACTGACGAACAGACGCGCCTGAAGGAAATAGGCGCCATCGGTGGTGCCGAGATCGATTTCGGCATCGACGCTCGTATCGGCAGGCAACGAAAGGTGCAGCGCGCGCGCCGCCAATCCGAGCGCACCGATGTAACACGCCGACCAGCCGGCGGCCAGCAACTGCTCGGGGTTCGTTCCAACGCCCGAGGTGCCGGGCGACGACAGCTTGATGTCGAGACGGCCGTCCGAGCTGCGCGCGGCGCCTTCGCGGCCGCCGGTCGTGTGGGTTTTGCCGGTGTACAGCACGTTTTCGATGCGGGTCATGCTGGCTTACTCCTGTTGATCCAGTGATATTCAGGTCTGCAAATCCGGGGCGAACTTGCGTTGGACGTATTTGAACGCGCCGACGTATCTAGCATGTGTCTGGATCAGCGGATTTGGTATGCGCACGTATCTGCGGGCCGCGCGGATACATTGCGATACAAGGAGCGGCAAACCGGAGCCAGCCAGAGCGCCGCGCGACAACCAACGCGCGACATCGCGCCCGCCGCTTCATTCACCGACGCCGGTCGAAATACCGCCGCAACAGATAGTTCGCGGTCGACCCATGCAGCAGCACCGACAACACGATCGCATCCAGCACCGCGGGCAGCAGCGGCGTCATCGCGCCGCGCGCGTATTCGAGGCCGAACATCAGGTAGTAAAACGCGCCGACACCGCGAATCCCCATCCATGCCATCAGATACCGCTGGCTGTTGTCGATGCGGGCACCCATCATCGCGACGACGACGGACAGCGGCCGCGCGACGAAAAACAGAAACACCGCGGGCAACACTGCGCGCACGTCGAGCATCTCGCGCCAATGCGCGGACACGACGCAGCCGATGATCAGCATCAGCGACAACTCCGCGAGCCGCTCCATTTCGCGCGTGAAGCCCATCATCGATTCGGCGAGGATCGCATGCGCCTTTTCCGGGTCTTTGGCGACATCGGCCTGTTCGCCGTGCTGCACCTCGTCGAGCACTTCGGACGGATTCTTGTCGCCGGTCGAGCGCAATTCCTCGTGACGCACGGTGACGCCCGCCACGAATACCGCGACGAACGCGTACGCGTGCAGCAGCAGCGCGGCGCCGTACGACGTCGCCATCAGCCCTAGCGCGAGAAAGCCGTCGAGACCGATCGCTTCGCCGTAGCGGGTGCGCAGAAAGAAAATCGCGCGCGCGAACACGATCGCGAATACGCAGCCGATCACGAGCGCGCTGACGATCCCCCACAGCACCGAGCCGACGAAATGCACGCCGCTGCCGGAGCCGAACAGCCTCGCGCCGGCAAGCGTCAGGCCCAGCACCGCAAACGGATAGGCGGCGCCGTCGTTGAGGCCGCCCTCACCCGACAACGCGAAGCGCACGGGTTCGTCGTCGCCGGCCTGCGTCACGCGCAGCTCGTTGGCGAGCACCGGGTCGGTCGGCGCCAGCGCGGCCGCGAGGAACAACGCCGCGCCGTCCGCGCGTCCGGTCAGCAAGGCGGTGAAGCCGAACATCAAGGCGACGGTGACGATCATCGCGGGCCCGCCGAGCCGCAGCGGCAACCACCACAGCGGATTGCGCAGCCGCACGCGCAGATGCATGCCGATCGAGAACAGCGACACGACCAGCCCGACTTCGGCGAGCGTCGCGAGCAGCACGGTATTGCGGAGCAGATCGACACCGACAAGCCCGGACACGGCCGGCCCGACCGCCACGCCGACCAGCAGATAGATCATTGCGCCGGTTAGCGGCAAGCGGCGGATCGGCCCGCGCGCGACCGCCATGAACGTGAGCAGCGCGCCGATCAGCAGGAACCAGACCGGTTCGTCTCTCATGGTGGAATCGCGCGCACGAGCGGCGACGGCGGCAGCCGGGCCGCGTCGCCGCTAGCGCGCGCTGCTGGCACCGCGGGGCGCGCTCGCGCCCTGCTGACTGCGCGATCCGTGCTGAGCCGCGGCCTGGTTCGCGCGCCCCGCCTGCTCGCGGTTCGTCTGGTCGCGGCTCAGTTCGCCAGGCGGCGTGCCCGAATGGCCCGCCGCGCCCGCGCCGCCTTCGGTGCCCGCGTCCTTGCCGGCTTGCGCGAATAGCAACGCTTGGCGGGCGACAGCCGGCTGAGGCGCGGCCCGCTCGACGGCTTGCGCACAGACGAAGTCACTCGCAACACTGAACATCGCGACGATGGCCAAGCGCTGTACAACCTTGTTCATGTGCGGCTCCCTCGGTTCGGACAAGCTGGATATGCCTGTCCGCTCCGTTGCAAGCCGCGTTCCTCGCTCACACACCGAATGGAAAAGTCTCCGCCGCGTGGTATTTCTCGTCGGCGGAAACGGGCAGCGCGGTCACCGCGCTGGTGCGATCGAACCACACGAACGCATCGAACTGCTCGGCCAGCGAGGCTTCCGCGTAGTGGCTATACCGCTCCGTCTCCGGACGATAGATGACGCCGATGAACCGCTCCAGCAGCGGCGCGCGCAGCCGTTCACGCAGCGCGTCGTGCACGCCGGGCCGCAGGTCGAGCAGGAAGCGCGCGAGGCCCGTGCCGTGCATGCTGAATTCGACGCTGCCATCGAGCGATGGCCGCACGGTCTTCACTTCCATCGGTCCGCCCCAGTCACTGGCCGCGGCAACCGTGCCGCTGTGCGTGCCGAAGCCGATCAGCGCCGCCGCGTCGCCGAACTGCGCGCGGCACAGCTGGCCCAGATTGATCTCGTCCTGCACGCGGCCCATCTGCGTGGCGCTCGCGTCGCCGATATGCGAGTTATGCGCCCACACGACCACACGCGCCTGCGGCCCGCGACTGTCGAGCGCATGACGCAGCGTGTCGAACATATGCGTGTCGCGCAAATTCCAGCTTTGCGGCCCACCGTAATACATCGCGCGATAGTAGTGTTCGGCGACAGCGACGAGCCGCGCGTTCTGCGCCGCGTCGAGGAAGCGTTCGCCGTCTTCCCGCGCATAGTCGAGCCGGCTTTTCAGCAGATCGCCGAGCTGGGCGATCACGTGCTCTTCGCACTGCGCGTAGCCGCCGCTCAACGCGGCGCGCCCATACACGGCCGGGTCTTTCTGCCACGGACTGAGGCATCCATAACGCTCGCGCGCGATGCGCGCCGCGGCCGGGTCGACGCTGTCGAGATAGCGCAGCACAGCGTCGATCGATTCGGACAGGCTGTAAATGTCGAGCCCGTAAAAGCGCGTCTCGCTGTCGCGGTGCAACGCATTGTGCGAGCGCAACCACGCGACGAAGCCCATGAAGTCGGTGTTGCGCCACATCCAGGTCGGAAAGCGGCGAAACGGTCGAGACCGCTCGCCGGGCATCGGCCGGTCGCGCACATGCCGGTCGATGATCGCGGCATCGGGCCAGTCGGCCTCGACCGCGATCATCGAAAAACCGTGCCGCTCGACGAGGCGGCGCGTGATCGCCGCCCGCGCGCGATAGAACTCCGACGTGCCGTGACTGGCCTCGCCGAGCAGCACGACGCGCCGCCCGGCGAACCGGTCGAAAGACGCCGCGAATTCGGCCGAATCGATGTCGGGCAACGGTTCGGCCGCATCGCGAAGCGCGAGTTCGAGCGCGGCTGGCTCAGGCGCGGCCGCTTCAGGTGCGGCCGGCGTAAGTGCGGCTGGCTCAGGTGTGGCCGGCGTGGATGCAAGCGGCTCAGGCGTGGGTCGCGAATCCGCATGTGGCACGCCGCCTGGCGCCGGCCAGCCGTCGTCGCCGACGAGCGGTACGAAGCGCACGTCGGCGAATGCGTGTTCGTCGTAGTCGTGTTCGTCGCGCCGCACGATCTTCACGAGCCGCTGACGGCTCGGACTGCTGCCGACCGGCATCACGAGCCGTCCGCCGACCGCGAGCTGCACGCGCAGCGCCTGCGGCACCCGCGGCCCGCCCGCCGCCGCGATGATCGCGTTGTACGGTGCATGCGCGGCCAGACCCGCGGTGCCGTCGCCGACATGCACTTCGACGTTCTCGTAGCCGAGCCGCTGCAAGCGCTCGCGCGCGCCCTCGGCGAGGCTCGCGTCGCGCTCGATCGAATCCACCCGGCCCGCGATCTCCGCGGCGATCGCGGCCGCATAGCCGGAGCCCGTACCGATGTCGAGCACACGATCGCCGGGCTGCAATTCGGCGGCCGCAAGCATCTTCGCGACGATGTACGGCTGCGAGATCGACTGTTCGCCGCCGATCGGCAGCGGCGTATCGTCATACGCGAATTCGCGCAGATCGAACGGCACGAACGCTTCGCGTGGCACACGCCGCATCGCCTCGATCACGAAGTCGTCGCGCACGCCGCGTTGCACGATTTGCCGTTCGACCATCCATGCGCGCGCTTCGTCGAAATCGCCCATCGCCGCCTCCTCGCGAATGCGCAGCGCTGCGCGCGCCCCGCATCGCGGCGGGGCCGCGCGCGAGTCCGCTGCTCTTCCACGCTTCAGCAATGAGCATACCGCCGGCTTGAACCGATGGCGATGCGCGAAACGTGAAGCACGCGCGGACCGATCCTTGCTGAGCTTTTGCACCAACGAAACGCCGGTCCGAATCCGTCGCACAACAAAGGCTCAAATCATGAACATTCCGATGCAAGTCGTGTCTTTCCTCAGCTCGCGAGGTCTGAAGCTCGCAACCGCCGAATCCTGCACCGGCGGCCAGATCGCGTCGTATCTGGCTAGCGTGCCGGGTAGCGGCGCGTGTCTCGATGTCGGCTTCGTCAGCTACTCGCCATCAGGCAAAGCAGGCTTTCTCGGTGTGCGGGAAAGCACGATGAAGCAATACGGGCTCACCAGCGAGGCGGTCGCGCGCGAAATGGCCGAGGGCGCGCTAAGTCAGGAAGGCTGCTGCGCCGACATCGCGGTATCGAACACGGGGCTTGCCGATGGCGGCGCGCATGGCGGCTCGGCTGACGGCCCGCCACCGGGCACGCAATGCTTCGCATGGTCGTTTCGACGGGCCGGCGATCAGTTCGTCACGTTCGCCGAGACGCGGCGCTTTCCAGGCGATCGCAACGACGTGCGTTCGGCCGCCGCGCTGTATGCGCTGTCGCGCGTCGAGCATTACTTCGATCAACTCCCGCGCATCGAGCGGAACCACTGAAGAGAGACCGAACGATGAATCTGCACTCCTCCTTCGACACCCACGCGTGGCAGCAGGCAGTAACTGACGAACTCGGCGTCGAGCGCGATTTCGACGTCGACAGCGAGCGCGAGCGGCGTATTGCCTTCCTCGGCGACTACCTGGCGTCGCAAGGCTTGCACACCTATGTGCTTGGTATCAGCGGCGGCGTCGATTCGTCGACTGCCGGACGCCTCGCGCAGCTTGCCGTCGAACGTCTGCGCGCAACCGGCTACGAAGCGCACTTCGTCGCGGTGCGTCTACCGTACGGCAGCCAACGCGACGAAGAAGACGCCGCGGCCGCCCTTGCGTTCATCCGCCCCGACGAAACGCTGACGGTCAACATCAAGGAGCCCGCCGACGCGATGCTGTCTTCTCTGAAACGCGGCAACGTGCAGTACGTCGACGACTTTCATGAAGACTTCGTGCTCGGCAATATCAAGGCGCGGCAACGCATGATCGCGCAATACGCGATTGCGGGCGCGCGGGTCGGCGTGGTGATCGGCACCGACCACGCGGCCGAATCGCTGATGGGCTTTTTCACGAAGTTCGGCGACGGCGGCGCCGATATCCTGCCGCTCGCTGGTCTGACGAAGCGCCGCGTGCGAGCGCTCGCGCATGCGCTCGGCGCATCGGAGCGGCTCGTCGACAAAGTGCCGACCGCGGACCTCGAATCGCTGACGCCGCAAAAACCGGACGAGGACAGCTACGGCATCAGTTATCAGGACATCGACGACTTCCTCGAAGGCAAGCCGGTCAGCGACGAAGTATTGACGACGATTCGCCGCTTTTACATGGCAACGCGCCACAAACGCGCGCTGCCGGTGGCGCCGACGCGATCGTCGGCGCCGGTGTAGAGCGCGGGGCCCGCTTATCCAGCGCGCGGGCGTTTGGCTCGCTTCGAGGGTTCGATGTCGTCGCCCGGCATTTCCTGCAGTTGCTCTTCGGGCGCGATGCGCGAGCCGCGGTCGCGATCGGCGGACTGATCAGTCGGCTCCTGCGGCGCGGCCGCGCCTTCCGCCTCGATCTGCCGGCGCGCTTCCTCCCAATGGTCGTCGGCTCTCCCTTCCGGCGACGGATCGTTTTCCCAGATCTGATACGCCCGCGTGCGGATGCGGGCTTCGAGTTCCTTGTCCATATGCGTTTCTCCGAGAACGTAAGCGATGCCGCGGCACGGCGCCGCGCGCGCCGGGTCCGAAATGACGGCGAGCGACAAGCGAGCAAGGGTTGTTCCGCGCGGTGCGCGTTGGGTCGATAGCACCATCGCAAGAGAGCGGCGGGCGCACAACTCCACCGTGTGCCGGTGGTGAACCGGGACAAGCGTTTGATGGGGATGCCGTCGTCAGCGCGGCGGGGCGCCGCGCGCTAACCGGGCCGCGCGCTCACGCCTCCGGACAGGCAAGGTCGGCCGCCACGATCCGCGCGCCGTATTCTTCGGCGGCGAGCCGCGCTTCCTCGATGCTGTTGAACGGACCGACTTCGGGCGCGCCGTCGAACGGGAACAGACGGCGGCCATCCACTTTACGGCTCACCAGCAGATCGGCATAGAATCGTCCATCGGCGCTGCGTCGCGCGGTGACGTAGATCGAAAAGTCATCGCGCGAGGCGACCGCTGCCGCCGGGTATTGCGTCAGTTTCAGCTTTCTCCTTGACATGGCTCTCCCTGCCTGCATCAGGCGATCCTGTTTCGCCCTCCTGAAATCGATGTTAATGGACATGTAAAAGGGTGCGTTCGTCCGTAAGCATCGACTTACGGACAGAGCCGTCGCAGCAACGCCTTTGGGCTCCAATCAGGTCTTGTCGCCGACCGCGCGACTGCCCGCCTGATCCAGCTTGGCTTGCAGCGTTTCCTTGCGGGCCGCGATCTTTTTGCCGAGCGCGGCGAGATCGCAGCCGGTGCGGCGTAAGGCCGGAAAGAGTTCGCCTTCCTCCTCCTCGACGTGATGCCGCACCAGTTCGGACATGACCTTGAAGGTCGCGTCGAAGCCCTTGTCGCCCGGCTTCAGCGTCGTGAACTTCGCGATTAGCGTCTTCACCAGAAAATGCTCGACGTAGGCTTCATCGACATCGAGCTTGTCGTCGTCGGGCAGTGCTTGCTGCGCGGCCGGATACAACAGTTCTTCCTCGATGATCGTATGCATCGTCAGTTCTTTGCAGGCACGCTGCGCCAACGCGGCTTTCGCTTCGAGCGTGTCGCGCTCGTCACCGCGCGATTTGCCGAAGGCGTCGAACAGTTTTTCGACGGCACGGTGATCGGCTTCGAGCAGCGCGAGCGCGTCGGGTGTTCTCGCGTTTTCGCGCGGGGCGGTTGGCTTCGTGTCGTCCGAAGCGGATTGCGTTGCGCGGTCGTTCATGGCAGCTCCTTTGATCGGTCAAGTGCCCGCATCGAGCAAACGCCATACCGCGTCACCGGTCGCGCGGCGGTACGCCGATTGCTGCTGGTGGTCCGGCGCGGCGTGTTGCGCGCCGACTTCCCTCTCCTCTTTTCAACGCCCGATGAGAATCGCCCAGATCGCCCCGCTTTACGAAAGCGTACCGCCGTTCGCGTACGGTGCGACCGAACGCGTCGTGTCGTATCTGACCGAAGAACTGGTCGCCCGCGGCCACGACGTGACGCTCTATGCGAGCGCCGATTCGACGACCGCCGCGCGACTCGTGTCGATCTGCCCGCGCGGACTTTGGCGCGACACGAACGTGTGGGACACGCAAACGCATCACGTCAGGCAACTCGCGCGCGTGATTCGCGACGCGGATCAATTCGATGTCGTTCATTTTCACGGCGAGCCATTGCATTTCGCGTGGTCAGAACTCATGCCATGCCGTACGCTGACGACGCTGCATGGCCGTCTGCTGCTGCACGATCACGGCCCGCTGTTTCGCGAATTCGCCCGCGTGCCGGTGGTGTCGATTTCCGCGAGTCAGCGCCGGCCGGTGCCGTGGGCGAACTGGCAAGGCACGGTCCATCACGGCCTGCCGCTCGCCGAGTTCGCGTTTCAACCGATGGCCGGTTCATACCTGTTATTTCTCGGCCGCATGATGCCGGAGAAACGTCCCGATCTCGCGATCGAAATTGCCCGGCGCAGCGGCTTGCCGTTGAAGATCGCCGCGAAGATCCATCCCGGCGAGCGCGACTATTTCCGCGAGCGCATCGATCCGCTGTTGCGCCGCTCGACAGCGTTCACCGAATACCTCGGCGAAGTCGGCGGCCTCGCGCGCCGGCGCTTGATCCAAAACGCCCGCGCGTTGCTGCTGCCGATCGAATGGGACGAGCCGTTCGGCATGGTGATGATCGAGGCGATGGCGTGCGGTACGCCGGTGATCGCGTTTCGCCGCGGCGCGGTGCCAGAGTTGATCGACGACGGCGTGAGCGGCCTGCTCGTCGATAACGTGGACGAGGCCGTGCAAGCGGTTGCGCGCATCGACAGCATCGAGCGTGGCGCGTGCCGGCATGCGTTCGAACGCCGCTTCACGGCCGCGCGCATGACCGACGACTACCTGACGATCTACGACGCGCTGCTCGCGCCCGACACGCGAGACCATCCGCGAGCGACGGGCAGTCAGCCCGCGCCGGTGTAATCGCCGTTTAGGTGCAGTCGGGCGCCTTGTTGCGATCGTCATGATCGTCGGATTCCGTCGCATAGCGACGCGATTGGCCGAGTTGCCGGCGCAATTCGTTAACCTCGTTCTTCAGATCGATCATGCGCAGTTCGCGGCCGATCGCCACCTTGTTGATCCGCTCGAGTTCCTCGTTGCGCGCGCGCAGGTCTTCCTCGGCCCGCGCACGTCCG
Organism: Paraburkholderia atlantica; assembly: GCF_009362785.1. Taxonomy (GTDB): domain Bacteria; phylum Pseudomonadota; class Gammaproteobacteria; order Burkholderiales; family Burkholderiaceae; genus Paraburkholderia; species Paraburkholderia atlantica. Next base: position 42,624 of record NZ_WHNQ01000030.1, on the reverse strand, counting down.
ACCGCCGCCCACGTGCGCTCGGCCATCAGTTCGAGAAACATCAGTTCGTCGGGCGCCCACGTGTGCGCGGTGTCGAAGTGCATCGTCAGCGCGCCGAGCACGCGGCCCGACTGCACGAACGGCATGTTGGCCCACGCGCCGATGCCGAGCGCATGGCAAGCGCGCCGCTCGGCCGCGCTTGCGGCGGGATCGGCCATCACGTCGTTGCTCCAGCCGCTGCGGCCGGTGAACAGCGCGGCCGTGAGCGCGTGCCCGGCGTCGTTGATCGCGCAGCGGCGGCCCAGCATATCGGCCGTGCCCGCGAGCGCGTCGGTCGCGACGATTTCCAGTTCATCGGGGCCACGCGCTTCCGAGTAGTTGACGCGCGCGGCGCCGAACTGCTGACGCAGCATCCGGATCGCCGTCGATCGGGTATTGCGGTAACCGGTCAGCCCGCGCAGCGCGTTGGCGAAGCGCAGCATGAAATCGTGCATCGCGCTTTCGCGCAGCACTCTCTCCGCGTGCTTCAGATCGGAGATGTCGGTGACCGTGACAGCCACGCCGGTCGTGCCGGTCTGCGACAGAAACGGGCGAATGCGCCGCAGGAACCATTCACCGCTTGCATTGCGCACCTCGGCTTCGCGCGGTGCCCGGTTCTGCATCACCGCGAGCACGTCGCGCAGGAAATTCACGTCGTCGACCTTCGGCGAAATATCGGCGATGCCGCGACCGACGTCGCCCGTTTTCAGCGGAAATATCTCGCAGATCGAAGGCGTGAACCACCGCACGCGCAACGCCTCGTCGAGAAACATTGCCATCACCGCACCGGCGCTCAGTACGCTGCTTTGCATCTCCAGTTCCGCTATCTTGCCGGTGAGCCGCGCATTGGCCTGGTTCAGGTCGTCGTTGACGAGATTGAGTTGCTCGTTCGCGGCTTTCAGTTCCTCGTTGAGCACCTGCAACTCTTCGCGCGACGCCTCCAGTTCCTCGCGCGAGATGCGGATCGCTTCGCTCCACTCGCTGGAAGCCGCGACGTCCGCATCGTGGCTCGGCAGTGCAACCGGTTCGGTGGCGCCGGGGCGAATCTCGCGCGCGCGGGAAATGAACGATGCGAGCAGCCTCGGCGCGGCGCCGTTTTGCGCGCTTCGAATCGGCGTGAGCCGGATCTGGAACGAGTGCGTGACGTTACCTTCGTCCCGCAGGCCGTTGACGATCGTCGGCTGACCGTCTTCGAGCGCCATCTTCGCGGCTGCCTTCAGGCTCGACGCCAGTTCGCGCTGCGTCAGTTCGAGCAGGTTGTCGGTTGGCTGGCCGGCCGGGACACGCAGGAATTTTTCCGTATCGCCATACACACGCAGCACGCGGAACTCGTCGTCGATCAACACCGACGGGAAATCCCGCTGCGCATGCGCGCTCGAATGACCGATGAAAGGCACGGCGCTCGCGCGCAAGCTTGTCGCGACACGCAACGGGAAGCGGACTTCGACGTCACTCGCGGGGCCCGTCTTGCGGTAGATATGCCAACGGCTCGACACGAAGTTGAAACCTTGCCGCGATAACAGCGGCTCGCCCTTGCCGAGGAACAGATACCCGCCCACCTTCAGCGAGCTGTGCAGCAGGAATACGACGCGCTTGACCGCTTCGGGGTCGAGATAAATCAGCAGGTTGCGACAAGTGACCAGATCGAGGTCCTTGAACGGGGGATCGAGCAGCAGGTCCTGCGGCGCGAATACCATCTTTTCGCGCAGGTGGCGTTTGACGCGCCAGTTGCCGTCGGTGGAATAGAAGAACTTCTGCTGGCGTGCCGTGGAGACGTTCTTCAGCGCGTCGCCCGAAAACGCGCCGCGGCTCGCGCGCGCGACGATCTCCGGCGACGCATCGGTCGCGAACACCCGGAAATCGAAGGGACGGCCGGTGTTGTCCGCATGCTCTTGCAGAAGCATCGCAACCGAATACGCCTCTTCGCCGGTCGCGCAGGCTGGCGTCCAGGCCCGCACGACATCGCCCGCATGTCGCTCGCTCAGCATCGGCTCGATGACCTCATGCCGCAGCACGTCCCAGGCCGGCGCATCGCGGAAGAACTCGGTCACGTGAATCGGAATGCCGCGAATCAGCGCTTCGAGCTCGGCCGGGTCGTCGCGCAACAGCGACTCGTAGTCGCCGAACGATTCGGCTCGCCGTAGATCCATGCGCTGCTGGATGCGCCACAGCAGCGGGGTCGCCTTGTATCCACCCAGATCGAAGCCCGCCTGCTTGCGGACCAGCCCGACGATCTCATCGAGCGTTCGCGTGATCTCGCCGGTCCATGCGACTTCATTGGCCGGCCGCACATAGGCGGGTGACGCGCAGCGCAGCAGCTGTTTCGCGATCTCGCCGACCGGCAGGATGTAGTCGGCGGCGCCGCGCGAAATCACCGCTCTCGGCATGCTGTCGTTCATCGTGGTGACCGGGTCCTGCACCAGCACCACGCCGCCGGCCCGCTTCACGCAGATCGCGCCGGCCGCGCCATCGGTGCCGGTGCCGCACAGGATCGCCGCGAGCGCGTGCGAGCCGCGATCTTGCGCGAGGCTTTCAAGGAATGCGTCGATAGTGTCGATGCCGGGACGGCGGCTGCCGCCGTCGACCGGCCGCGTGCGAAAGACGCCGCCTTCGAGCGTCAGCACGTCGTCGGAACCCGCTACGTAGACGTGGTTCGGCTCGGGACGCTCGCCGTTGTTCGCGGCACGGACCGGCAGCAACGTCCACTTGCTGACCAGATTCACGAGTTCGTTCGATCCACCCGGCAGCTGGTGTTGCACGACGACGAGCGCAAGCGCAGGTTCGGCGGGCAAAGCCTGAAGCAGGCAATGCATCGCTTCGATGCCGCCGGCGGATGCACCAATGCCGACGACGTGGCAGCTTTCCGCTGGCACGGAAGCTTGAATCGGAGTCGCCATGAGTGTGAGTTTGCGCAGGAACGTCGTATCGTGCCGGCCATGCCCGGCACACCTGTCCTACATGATCATCATATGCCTGTGCGTGGCGCGCGGTGCTTTCGGCCAGCGCGTGGCTGATTTGTGGCGGAGGCTGAAAACCGGTGTAGGCGCAAGGACGTTTTCATCGACGACCGCGCAATAAAAATGCCCGGACGGCATATCGCTTGCTCATTAGTTTGATTGACACGAAAGGCCGGTTTTCCCGTCCTGCTTCCACGTCCCGGAGTCCACTTGACCCACCGTGATTTCATCGTAATAGGCACGTCCTCGGGAGGGGTCGACGCGCTGCGTGCGCTTGCGTCGCAGCTTCCCGTCGATATGCCCGCCAGCATCGCCGTCGTGCTGCACATCGGCGCGCACGGCAGCATGCTCCCTACGCTTCTGAACCAGGCCGGACCGCTACCCGCCAAGCACGCGCAGGATGGCGAACATTACGTGCCCGGCAGAATTTACGTGGCGCCGCCCGATCGGCACCTCGTGGTAGACGATGGGCAGTTGCGGCTCCTGCATGGCGCAAAGGAAAATTTCGCGCGCCCCGCGATCGACCCGCTGTTTCGCAGCGCGGCCGCACAGATGGGACCGCGCGCGATCGGCGTGATCCTGACCGGCCTGCTCGACGATGGCGCCGCGGGCCTCGAAGCGATCCAGGCGTGCGGCGGCACGACGGTCGTGCAGGACCCCGACGACGCGTTCGCGAGCGAGATGCCACGGCATGCAACGCCCTTCGCCGACCACGTGCTGCCGCTCCAGCAACTGGGCCCATGTTTGGTAAAACTGACCGGCGGCATTTCCAACCCGCCGGTAAATATCGGGCCGGCGCAGCGCGAGGCCTCCGACCGCGTCGCCCTCGAACAGCGCGCGTGGCTGTCCGGCACCGCGCCGTTCGACGCCATCGAGGGACTGGCAACGCCGTCGACTTTCACGTGCCCCGAATGCAACGGCACGCTGTGGCGCATCACCGGTTCGCGCGTGCTGCGTTACCGCTGCCATACCGGCCATGCGTATTCGGCCGCGTCGCTCGACGACGGCCGCATGATCGATGCGGAGATGTCTCTGCGCAATGCGCTGCGGGCGCTGCGCGAGCGCGAAATGTTCAGCCGCGAGCTCGGCGAACACTTCGCGGCGATAGGGGACACCGCCGCGCAACGACGCGAGGAGGACAATGCCCGGCGCGCGGGCCACGCGGCCGAACTCTTGCAGTCCATGCTGCTGGAAAAATGAGTGCAATGCGGGATAATAACGATCCGGGCCGAGCAAGAAATGGGCTCGCTGCCCTATAAAAATTCACCGCTGAACACTATCCTTTTCCAAGAAGGGACACGCAGCCATGTCAAAGAAGCGAGGGCAAACTCTGCCTAGCCAGGCACTCTATCCGATCGTCGGTATCGGCGCATCGGCGGGGGGGCTTAACGCGCTGACGGAATTCTTCGAGGCGCTGCCCGCGCGCACGTCGATGGCCTTCGTCGTGGTCGTTCACCTGTCGCCGGATCACGAAAGCAATCTGGCCTCGCTGCTGCAGAAAGTCACCAGCATGCCGGTGCAGCAAGTCACGGGCCCTACGCAGATCGAATCGGATCACGTCTATCTGGTCGCGCCCTCGTTCGAGATGATCATGGTCGACGGCTACCTGCGCGTCACGCAGAAGCAGTCCGAGGAGGGACGCCGCGCGAGCATCGATCTGTTCTTCCGCACGCTCGCCGAGGCGCACCGCGAACGCGCGATCGGCATCGTCATGTCGGGTGCGGGCTCGGACGGCTCGGTCGGCCTGTCGCGCATCAAGGAAATGGGCGGCATCACGCTCGTGCAGGACCCTTCCGAAGCGGAATACGACAGCATGCCGCGCAGCGCGATCGCGACCGGCATGGCCGACTTCGTAATGACCGCGGCCGAAATGCCGCAGCGGCTGCTCGATCTGTGGTCCACCGCGCGGGAAATTCACCTGCCGGCCGTGCAGCCGGACGAGCCCGAGGAAGATACGGTCAACGAGTCGGCCGAGCGCGCGCTGCGCGAGATCATGGTGATCCTGCGCACCCGCACCGCGCACGACTTCCGGCATTACAAACGGGCTACGGTTCTGCGCCGTATCGAACGCCGGCTGCAGGTCAACGGCATTACGGATCTGCAGGCGTATCGCGATTATCTGCATCTGCACCCTGAAGAAACCCAGGCGCTGCTGCAGGACATGCTGATCAGCGTCACCAATTTCTTCCGCGACAAGGAAGCGTTCGACGTGCTTGAGCGCGAGGTGTTGCCGGCGCTCTTCGAAAACCGCGGCGAACAGGACCGCATCCGCGTCTGGTCGGTGGGCTGCGCGACCGGCGAGGAAGCGTATTCGCTGGCGATGCTGCTGCAGGAGCGCTCGCTGAAGTCGCCCGAGGGCGTGTCGTTCCAGGTATTCGCGACCGACATCGACGAGCGCGCCATTTCATTCGCGCGCGTGGGCCTGTACCCGGATTCGGTCTCGGCCGACCTGACGCCGGCGCGCATCCGCCAGTTCTTCACCAAAGACGCCGCGCACTTCCGGATCAAGAAGGAGCTGCGCGAACACATGCTGTTCGCGCACCATAACGTGCTCAGCGACCCGCCGTTCTCGCGGCTCGATATGATCTGCTGCCGCAATCTGCTGATTTATCTGGACCGCGAAGCGCAGATCGAAATTCTGAAGATGTTCCACTTCGCGCTGCGGCCCGGCGGCGTGCTGTTCCTCGGCAGCTCGGAGTCGGCCGACAGCGTGAGCTCGATGTTCACCGTGGTCGACAAGCGCAACCGCATCTATCGCGCGAACATGGCCGTGCGCGGTGACACGCCGATGCCGATCGCGATTTCGGGCACGATGAGTTCGCGCCCCCTCGTCACTACGGTGCAGCCGCCGGGGCGCCGGCGCTTTTCGTTCGGCGATCTGCACCAGCGGCTCGTCGAGCAATATGCGCCGCCCAGCGTGCTGGTGAGCCGCGAATCCGAAATCGTTCATCTGTCCGATCGCGCCGGGCGTTTTCTGCAATATTCGGGCGGCGAGCCGTCGCATAACATCGTGGCCGCCGTGCGTCCGGAACTGCGGCTCGAACTGCGCACCGCGATCTATCAGGCCTTGCACACGAACCGCAGCGTCGAAGCGCGCCGCGTGCACATCGAGCGCGATGGCCGTTCGTACTTCGTCAATATGACCGCGCGGCCGGTGCACGACCCGGAAGCGAACGCGGACTTCGTGCTGGTGCTGTTCGACGAGGTCGAAGACAGCATGGCCAACGCCGAAACGGCGTCGGCTGACGTGCAGAAAGACCCGATCATCAGCCAGCTCGAACGCGAGCTGCAACGCACGAAGGAGCAACTGCAGTCCACCATCGAGCAGTCGGAGACCTCGACCGAGGAGCTGAAGGCGTCGAACGAGGAATTGCAGGCGATCAACGAAGAACTGCGCTCGGCGACCGAGGAGCTCGAAACCAGCAAGGAAGAGCTGCAATCGATCAACGAAGAGCTGACCACGGTCAACGCGGAGCTGAAGTCGAAGGTCGAGGAAACCGGCAAGATCAACGACGACCTGCACAACCTGATCGCCGCGAACGACATCGGCACGATCTTCGTCGACCGCAACATTTGCATCAAGCGCTATACGCCGCGCGCCACCGACGTGTTCAGCATCATTCCGTCGGATATCGGGCGCTCGCTGCTCGACATCACCCACCGCCTCGAATACGACAAGCTCGCCGACGACGCGGCCGAAGCATTCGACTCGCTGCGCCTGATCGAACGCGAGCTGAAGAGCAACGACGGGCGCTGGTATCTCGCGCGCTTCGTGCCCTACCGCACCACCGAAGACCGCATCGACGGCGCGGTGCTGTCGTTCATCGACATCACCGGCCGGCGTCAGGCGGAAGACCGGCTGCGCGAAGGCGAGCGGCGCATGCGCCTCGTCGCCGAGGGCACCAAGGACTACGCGATCATCACGTTCGACGAAAACGGCGTGATCAATAGCTGGAACGCGGGCGCGGAACGGATTTTCGGCTATTCCGAAGCCGAAATGATCGGCCAGTCCGCCGACATCCTGTACACCGACGAAGACCGCGCCGCGAACGTTGCGCAACGCGAGTTCGCCGAAGCGCGTCTGAACGGCCGCGCCGAAGAGGAGAGCTGGCATCTGCGCAAGGACGGCACGCGCTTTTTCGCGAGCGGTGTGCTGTCCCTTCTCGACGAGCCGGGTCTTAGCGGCTTTGCGAAGATCACGCGCGATCTCGGCGAGTTCGCCAGCGACCCGACCTCGGGACGCGGCACCCACGTCGAAACGCTGCGCGCGGCGAGCGAGCGCGAAGCGCAGCGGCGCCGCGATGAATTTCTCGCGGTCGTGTCGCACGAGCTCAAGCATCCGCTCAACCTGATTTCAGCGAGCGCCGAACTGATCGCGCGCGCGCCGGAAACGCGCCAGAACCTGAACGTGTCGCGCGCGACCGATACGATCCGGCGCACCGTAATCGGCCAGGCGCAAATCATCGACGACCTGCTCGACATTTCGCGCGTGCGCACCGGCAAGCTGTCGGTCGTGCGCACCGTCGTCGACATGCGCGAGATCGTGCAGCGCGTGTGCAGCGCGGTGCAGGACGATGCCGCGCAGCGCGGCATCACACTGAGCGTCGAGGTGACCGATGCGCCCGTGATCATTCATGCGGATCTGACGCGTATCGAGCAGATCGTGTGGAATCTGATCAGTAATGCGCTGAAGTTCACGCAGCGCGGGTCGATCCAGGTGTCGTTGCAGGTCAATGACCACGCCGAGGCCGTGCTGCGCGTCAGCGATACCGGCATCGGCATCGAGGCCTCGCTGCTGCCGCATATCTTCGAGATGTTCCAGCAAAGCCGCGATCCGGGCTCGCGCCGCGGGGGCCTCGGTATCGGCCTCGCGCTGGTGCGCGATCTGGTCAACCTGCACGGCGGCGCGGTGCGCGCGGAGTCGGACGGCGTCGGCCGCGGCGCAACGTTCACGGTGACGCTGCCTACCCACCGGCTCGCCACCCGCACGAGCGCGGGAATCGAAATCACCGGCGAGCCGCTGAAAGGCACGCGCATCCTGATGGTCGACGACGACGCCGCGACCGTCGAAACCTTCAAGCTGCTGCTGGAAAGCGAGGGCGCCGAAGTGCGCACCGCGACGAGCGGCGAGGAAGCGCTGACGATCATCAACGGCAACGCGCCCGATATCATCCTGTCCGACATCGGCATGCCGGGCATGGACGGTATGGAGTTCATCGGCAAGCTGCGCAGCATGCCGGCGATGAAGTCCGTGATCTGTATCGCGGTCACCGGCTTCGGGCAGCAGGCGGACGTCAGCGCAGCCGAAGATGCGGGCTTCGACGCGCACCTGAAAAAACCGGTGGTTCTCGAAGACTTGCTGAGCATTTTCGCGCGGCTGCGCAGTTGAATCCGCCGCCCGGTGGCGCGCAGCGCGTCTAGCCGTTGCTTTGCGACGGCGATGCGTTGCGCGAGCCGACCCTTGCAACGGCCGCGTTGACCTTGATCGGCGGCTGCTTGTCGCCGAACGGCGGCTCGACGACGAAGCGCTCTATCACGCCCGGCTCGAACACCAGGCAGCAGGTCGATCCGCCGTACTGGAAAAAACCCAACTCATCGCCCTTTCTGACGCGCTGACCCGGCAACGCCTCGATGATGCACGACGACACGTCCGCCATACCGACGAACACGCACGCCACCTGCCCCACCGCCGCATCGTCGGATTCGATCACGATCACCGCGCGCGCCGCGAGCGCCGTGATGTAACCCTGAGAATCGTTGAGCCCGCTCGGGTCTTCGCCTTCGCTATCGGCTGTCGAATAGTAGCTGCCGTCCGCCGCGTACGCGCGCGATATCACGCCACTGACCGGCGCATGCCAGCGGTGATAGTTGAACGCGCTCAAAAACGCCTGATACACCGAGCCGCCCTCGAAGCATCGCGCCAGTTCGCGCTCGCGCGAGCTCAGCATGTCTTCGAGCGAATACGGCTGCGACTTGATCCAGAACGTGTCGCGCAGCTTCACGCCGTGCTGCACGTTGTACGGCGTCGCCTCGCATGGGCTGACGACCAGCTTGTCGTTGTCCGGCTCCTCGACGGGTCGCATGCCGGGACGGAAGCGCCGCGTGAAGAAATCGTTCCACGATGTAAAGCCCCAATACGGTTGCTCGGGATCGCAAACGAATTGCGCAAGGCCGATCCGTTTGTCGGCCTCGGGGCTGAACCAGCCGTCGGGCGACGACGTATTTAAATGTTCGCGTGAATGCGGACCACTCAGAAAGCCGCACCAGCAGTTCAGCACATGCTTGAGCTGCGCGTTGAGCGCCGGGTCGCGAAACAGCGCATAGCCGGACGGCATGCACATCGGCCAGTCGAGTACCGCGTTCAGCGGACAATGAATCAGATCGGACTCGCTGAACGGCGGCGCGTACGTCATCAAGTAATCGACGACCGTCATCAGTTCGTCGATCGTTGCATAGCCGAGCACGTAGCCCGCTTGCTGTGCCTGCATGATGGCGCGCGTCATATCCATGCGGAGCACCGGATCGCCTTCGATCAGCGCCGCGAGTTCCGCGACGGCGCGCGTGCGTGGCGCTGTGCGCGCACGTTCGCGCGCTTTCGCGGCCAGCGCGGTCCGGTAGCGCGCGAGATGCGCTTCGTCGCGCGGCAGCCATCCTCCGAGCCGGCGCCGTTGCGTGCGCGGGCTCGCCACTTCGTCGTTCGTCATGCTTTGCCTTCGTTATCTGAGTTGGGGATCACTTAGCGCGCGGCGTGCCGAGGGCGTCGTCCGGCTCCTTGCGGCCGCCACGGATCTGCTCGACGCAGGTCGCGACGGCCTGGGCCACGTTGGCCACTTCCTGCTGCATGTCCTCGTCGCGATCGAGCGCTTCATGGCTGGTCGCATAAGGCTCGTAATAGCCGATAAAACGATCGAGCCGCGACTTCGCGCCCGCTTCGACAAAGCCCATCCAGTCGAGCCAGTCGGCGAGCGCCCGGCGCGAGTCCTCGATGCCGGCGACGTCGCCATGCACGACGACGCCATAGGCCCGGCCCGCCAGATGTTTCGGGTAATCCCAGCCGGCCAGTTCGAGACGCTTCGCTTCGTCCGCTTTCTTGCCGTGCGTCGAGGTGGGATCGGGATTGCCGCCGTCGGCGCAAACGAGGCGATCCATCATCAGCTTCAGCGGCGCGGACACCTGATACCAGTAGACCGGCGTCACGATCAGCACGCCGTGGCAGGCGGCAAAGCGCTCGTAGATTTCGTTCATCCAGTCGTTGACGAGCCCGAGCGAGTGATTCGGATAACAGCTGCATGGCCAGTGACACAGCGGCATCGCGGTCGACACACAGCCTTTACACGGATGAATGTGCAAGTCGCGATCGGAGTTCAGGTGCGACAAGTCGAGGAAGTCGACGTCGCAGGTCCGGCGTTCGAGCGCCTGCTGCGCGATCTTCGCGAGCCGGAAGCTCTTCGACATCTCGCCGGGGCATGTGTAGTCGTTGCGCGAGGACGCGTTGATCACGAGCACGCGCGAGCGCGTCGCCGGATCGCGTTGCCGCGCCTGCGCCGCCTTCACGCGTTCGCTCGCCGCGCGCCATTCGACCGACAGATCGTAGTCCGGGTCGGCGAATCCCGGGCCGGCCTTTTCGGTGACCGGCGCCTTGCGGCCCTGTGAGTAGGCATCCCACGCGATCGCTTCGAGCCGCGCGAGCGATGCGTCTTCCGCACGAAACGCCGGATCGTAGAAGCGGGCCATGAAGCGCTCGCGAAACGCGTCGCGGGACATTGACCCGGTTACCTGACCTTTGCGGACTTCGACGGTTCGGACGTGATCGGGCGCTTTTGCAGGGGGGCTCATGGCTGATGTGGTAAGCGGTAGTAGAACCGCAAGTCAGCAAGGGTTATTCCAGCGTCGCCCAGTCGCGCGCCGCGATGGCGGAACGCAGCTTGCTGAGCGCCGGTATGGAATCGAACCAGCGCCTGCTCGTCATCTCACCGCATCTCGACGATGCGGTCCTCAGTTGCGGACTTCTGCTCGCCGCACATCCCGGCACGGTCGTTTGCACGGTTTTCACCGCGCCGCCCGCCGAGAACATCACGACCGATTGGGACCGCGCGGCCGGTTTCGCCGACGCGTTCGAAGCGATGCGGACGCGTCAGGCGGAAGACCGGGAGGCGCTGGGGCTGCTGTCGGCGCTGCCCGTGCATTTGCTGTTCCGCGACGCGCAATACCATGCGTCGCCCGGTGCGGACGAGCTGATGACGGCGCTGAGCCAGATTGTTGCTCATGCGAAACCCACGCGCGTCCTGATGCCGTTGGGCCTGTTCCATTCGGATCACGTCATGGTGGCCAATGCCTGTCTCGCACTGATGCGGCGTCAGCCAGCCACGCGCTTCATCGCCTATGAAGACGTGCCCTACCGGCGCATGTCCGGCGTCGTGCAAGAGCGCCTATGCGACCTGGCGAAACGCGGCTATGCCGCTGACGCGCCGCACGCGTTGGACGTGCCCGGCACGACGCAACACGAGCGCATGAAGCGCGCGGCGCTCGACGCCTATCGCAGCCAATTGCGCGCGTTCGGTCCCGAAGGACAGGCGAGCCTCTTTTCGACGGAACGCTATTGGCAGCTCGGCCGCGATGAATCGAGTCGACATCCGCAAAGCGCGTGACCCACGGCACGACGTTTGCTGCGTCGTCGCGGTCCAACCGTCGAAGCGATTGCTTAGCATGCGAACAAAAACCGCCCACCCGCGCATTTCGGTCGTCGTTCTTACCCATAACCGTGCGGGCGAATTGCTCACCACCTTGGAACGTCTGCTCGCGTTACCCGAAAACCCGCCAATCATCGTCGCCGACAACGGCTCCACCGACAACACGGCCGCACTCGTCGAAGCGCGCTATCCGAGCGTTCGCGTCGTCGAATGCGACGGCAATCTCGGCGCGGCGGGCCGCAACCACGCGGTCGCGTGCGTCGAGACCGACTATGTCGCGTTCTGCGATGACGACACCTGGTGGGAGCCCGGCTCGCTCGAACGCGCGGTGCAATTGCTCGACGCATGGCCCCGCGTTGGCGTGCTGAATGCGCGCGTCGCCGTCGGCGCGGACGACACGACGGACCCCACCTGTACGTTGATGCGCGCAAGCCCGCTGGGACGTGTCGGCCTGCCCGGGCCTTCCTTGATCGGCTATATGGCGGGCGCGTGCGTGTTTCGCACCGCGCTGTTTCGGGAAGTAGGCGGCTATGAGCCGCGACTGTTCATCGGCGGAGAGGAAACACTCGTTTCACTCGACGTACTCGCGTCGGGACATGCGATTGCGTACTGCGAGCAGTTGACGCTCCAGCATCGTCCGTCGCCGGTGCGCGACAGCGCGTTGCGGCGACGCATGCTCGCGCGCAATGCCGCGTGGGTGGCATGGCTGCGTCTGCCGTTGGGCGAAGCGTTGGGCGCGACGTTGCGCGCCCTCGACGTGTTCGCGCGGGAAGGCACGCTGGTTCGCGACGGCATCGAATTACTCGGCGGACTCGCATGGTGTACCCGACAACGCCGGGTGGTCCCGCAGTCGATCCTCGCGATGCGCGACCGCGTGCGCGCGGCCGAGCGCAACCTCGACGCGTCCGCAACGACGACCGTGGGCGGTAAGTTCGACGCGCCGACCTGAGACCGGAATCACGCGCTTTCCTTATCCTGGCAACGTCGAGTCCGCGCTCGACGGCGCAGGCGCGAGCCGCCGGATCGCAGCGATCAGTTCTTCAGGCGGCACGGGCTTGTTCAAATGCGCGTCGAAGTCCGCACTGCGCGCGTGCTGTGCGTCGAGTACGTCCGCGTAGCCGGTCAATGCGATCGCCGGCAGTGGCCTGCCCTGTAACGACGGCCGCTCGCCTTCCAGTTCTCGCAAGCGGCGCAGCACGTCGTAGCCCTCTTCGCCGGCCAGCATCAGATCGCAGAGCAGCACGTGCGGCCATTGCGCCGGGTCCGTCACGCGCAGCCAATCCAGCGCTTCGCGGCCCGATGCGAACAGCCGCACGCGTGCGCCGCTCGTGCTCAGCACCGCTTCGAGCGCGTCACGTGCTTCTTCCTGATCGTCGATCGCGAGCACGAAGAGGCCGTCGAGCGAAGCGGGCTCCGCCGAATCCGGTGCCGTGGACTCCGACGCCAATCGCGGCTGCGCATCCGCGACCGGCCGCAACGGCAGCATCGCCACATAGGCGAGCCGCCCGTTCAGCGGCGTCAGCGTGAAGCTGCCGCCCGCGGCCGCCAGCGCGCTTTCCATCTGCCGCGCCGTCGCCTGCGATAGCTCGGCCGGCTTGTCGCCCATGCCGAGCACGCTGAACCACACATGATTGCCGTGACGCTCCGCGCGCAAGGCGATGCGCTGCCCCGGGCTCGCCTGCGCGATCTCGTTGCGGCACAACTCGGCGATCAACGGCTGCAGCACGCTCGGATCGCCGGTCACGCGCAGCGCGTTGTCGGTCGGCTCCGCGTAGACGACCACGCGCTGCCCGGCAATCTCGTCGTGCAACGCATCGATCACACCCGCCGTCAATGCGCTGACGCTGACCGATCGGGCGGTCAGCCGGCGCTGCGCGTGTTCGAGCTCGCCCTGCTGCCATTGCAGCGACCACATCTTCGCGTACACAGCGTCGCGCGCGAGCAGTTCACGATGCGTGCCCTGCTCGACCACCTGGCCGTGTTCCATCACGAGAATCCAGTCCGCGTCGACGACCGTGGAAAGCCGATGCGCGATCACGATCGACGTGCGGCCTTGCGCGAGACGCGTCAGCTCGGTCTGGATCGCGCGCTCGGAGCGCGTGTCGAGCGCCGAGGTCGCCTCGTCGAACACGATGATGCGCGGGTCCTTCAGGATCGCGCGCGCAATCGCGATACGCTGGCGCTCGCCGCCCGACAGCCGCACGCCGCGCTCGCCGACGCGCGTGTCGTAGTGGTCGGGCAAGCGCTCGATGAATTCGTCGAGCTGCGCGGCACGCGCCGCGCGCACAACGTCCGCGCGTGTCGCCGACGGACGTCCATACGCAATGTTGTAGGCGATCGTTTCATTGAACAGCACGGTGTCCTGCGGCACGATGCCGATCGCCTCGCGCAGACTGCGCTGCGTGACCTGGCTGATGTCTTGCCCGTCGATGCGAATCATGCCGCGCTCGGGCCGGTACAGCCGGAACAGCAGCTTGACGAGCGTCGATTTGCCCGAGCCGCTGCCGCCGACCACCGCGAGCGTCTTGCCCGGATACGCATGGAAGTCGACATCGCGCAACACCTGACGCGCGGTGTCGTACCCAAAATCGACGTGCTCGAACTCGATCAGCCCCGCGCCGACCTTCAGCGGCTGCGCGTCGCGCGCATCGATATCCTCGCCGACGCGGCCGTGCGCCGCCAGAATCACGAACATCCGCTCGACGTTGACGAGCGCGTCGTTGGTCTCGCGAAACACGAAGCCGAGCGTGTTCAATGGCATGCAGACCTGAATCAGGTAGGCGTTGACCAGAATCAGATCGCCGACGCTCATGCTGCCGGCCACCACATGCTGCGCGGCGAGCAGCATGACCCCCGCCACCCCGAGCGCGATCACCGCGCTCTGTCCCACGTGCAACGCGGTCAACGCGTTCTGGTTCGCGATGCGCGCGTGGACCCACTTTTCCAGCACGTCGCCGAGCCGTCGAGTTTCGCTGTCTTCGGTCGCGAAGTACTTGACCGTGTCGTAGTTCAGCAGACTATCGACGAGCCGGCCGTCCGATTGCGCTTCGAGCAGATTGACCGCGCGCTGGAACGCGACGCGCCGCCGCGTGAATACGAACGTATAGCCCGCATACAGCACGAAGGTCGCGACGATCACGAGCATGAACTCGCGCGCGTAGGCGTGCACCATGATCGCGACGATCACGGCGATCTCGAAAAAGGTCGGCACGATCGTAAACAGCGCGGTGCCGAGCAGAAAACCGATACCGTCGGCGCCTTTCTGCACGTCGCGCACGATCGCGCCAGTCTCGCGCCGGGCATGAAAACGCGCGCTCAATCGATGCAGATGCGCGAAGGTCCGCTCGGTCAGCGCCGCGACCGTGCGCTGCACGACGATGCTGAACACGACGTCGCGCGCCTCGTTCAGCGCGTCGCCGAGAAAGCGCAGCAGCGCATAGGCGAGCACGAGGAATACCGGAAAAGCCACATGCGCGAGCGGATGGCCGAGTTCATCGACGATGTGCTTCAGCGTGAGCGGCATCAGCACGGTCGCGAGCCGGGCCGTGATCATCAACGCGAGCGCCCCGCTGGTCTGCCAGCGATAACGCCATACCGCATGCGCGAGATCGCCGACGATTCGGCGCGTCAGTTCGGAGCGAGGCGGCGGGACGGAATTCGGCATGGGTTCCTGGTCGGGGCGCGCCCGGATAAAACGTCGCACAAATGTGGCGTCGAGCAAGTGGCGCGCCCGGCGATCCTCCGCCCATCCTAGTACCAGCGCGCCATCAGCGGTGCGAAGTTACATGACCGTATGTAGAAACAGGGAACGCCACAGCGCTTCTCCGTCTGCACGAAAAAGGGCACGCCACAGCGCTTCGTCCATGCGGACCAACGTCTGCCGTCGATTCCCGGCGCCGCAAGATACGAATGGCACAGCGAATGCTCGGGGCCGGTGAAACGATTCCTCCACATCGAAGAACGCGCATCTCAGGAAGGAGTGCACATGAAGATCGCCCTGATCAGTGAACATGCGTCGCCGCTTGCTGTCGCCGGTGGCGTCGATAGCGGCGGCCAGAACATCTACGTCGCGAACGTCGCGCGTCAGCTGGTGGAAATGGGCCATCAGGTCGACGTGTTCACGCGCCGCGATCGCGCACTGGTGCCCGAGCGCGTCGAGATGGACGGCGTGCGCGTGATTCATGTTCCCGCCGGACCGCCGCGACAATTGCCGAAGGAACAGTTACTGCCGTTCATGGACGAGTTCGCGACATTCCTGATCGGGTTCTTTCGTCGCGAACCGCAGCCCTACGACGTCATGCACGCGAACTTCTTCATGTCCGGCCTCGCCGCGCTGAAGGTGAAGGCTGCGCTCGGCGTGCCGCTGGTCACGACCTTCCATGCGCTCGGCCGCGTGCGGCGTATCCATCAAGGAGCGGATGACGGCTTCCCCGACGAGCGCTTCGCGATCGAGGACGATTTGGTCGCACGCTCGGACGTCGTCGTCGCCGAATGTCCGCAGGACCAGGCCGATCTGCTCGAACACTATCGCGCCGATCCCGCGCGCATCCGGATCGTGCCGTGCGGTTTCGACGATGAGGAGTTCCGGCCCGTCGAGCGCGAAGCCGCCCGCAATGCGCTCGGCTGGAGCCCGCACGACTTCATCGTGCTGCAGCTAGGCCGGCTCGTGCAGCGCAAAGGCATCGACAACGTGGTGCGCGGCGTCGGCGTGCTGAAGCACACCTTCAACACGGCGGCGCGACTGTACGTGGTCGGTGGCAATTCGGACGCGCCCAACGAAATCGCGACGCCGGAGATCGCGCGCCTGCGCGAGATCGCACGCGAATGCGGTGTCGCGGAGCAGACGAGCTTCGTCGGCCGGCGTGGTCGCGCGCGGCTGCGCTACTTCTACAGCGCCGCCGACGTGTTCGTGACGACGCCCTGGTACGAGCCTTTCGGCATCACGCCGGTGGAGGCGATGGCCTGCGCGACGCCGGTGATCGGCGCCGATGTCGGCGGCATTCGCTATTCGGTCCTCGATGGCGTGACCGGCTTTCTGGTGCCGCCGCGCGATCCGCACACGCTCGCCGCGCGTCTCGACCGCTTGCGGCGCGACCCCGCGCTCGCGCGCCGGATGGGCGAAGCGGGCCTCGAGCGGGCGCGGACCAGCTTTACCTGGCGCGGCGTCAGCGAAGCGCTCGCGCAAGTCTATGCACGCGCGGCAAGGCTCGCGCCGAGTAAAACATCGCTCGACGCCGGGTCCGAGCCGGCACAGCTACCGCTGCGAGCAGCAGCCGGAGCGTCGTTCCGTTGACGACGGCGCACGCCGCGCGAACCCGCACGGCGTGCGCATTTGGAACGCGCCGCAGCCGGTCCAGCGGCTACGGCGCGCCTTTTTCCGACCTTCGACCCACGCTCGCAAATACCACCAACCATCATGACGGTACCCGCCGTATTCATCGACAAGGACGGCACGCTGCTCGAAGACGTGCCCTACAACGCCGATCCCGCGCTGATGCGTTTCGCGCCGGGCGCGCGCGAGGCGCTCGCGCTGCTCGCCGCCTACCCGTACGCGCTGTTCACGATCAGCAATCAGTCCGGCATCGCGCTCGGCAAGTTCGAAGACAAAGCGCTGTTCGCCGTCGAACGCCGGCTGCGGCAGATGTTTGCCGAGTGCGGCGCCACGCTCGCGGGCGCGTACTGGTGTCCGCACCATCCCGAGGGCAGCGTCGAGCGTTACGCGATCGTCTGCGACTGCCGCAAGCCCGCGCCCGGCATGCTGCTGCGCGCGACCGTAGAGCATCAACTCGATCTCGCCAACAGCTGGTTCGTCGGCGACATTCTCGACGACGTCGAAGCGGGCAATCGCGCCGGCTGTCGCACGATCCTGCTCGACAACGGCCACGAGACCGAATGGCGGACCGGCCCGCAGCGCACGCCGAGTGCGCGGGCGGCCGATCTGCACGAAGCCGCGCAACGCGTCGTGCTGAACGGCTTTCCTCCGGGCCCCGCGGCACGCCGCAAGGAGGCGCCGCGGTGAACGCACCTGTGCCAATTGCACCGCCCACGCTCGCTCATGCGCGTGTGCCCGATACGTCGCAACCGGTGTGCTGGGGCGACGACGTCAAACGGATTCTGTGCGTGCGTCTCGACAATCTCGGTGACGTGCTGATGACGACGCCCGCGCTGCACGCGCTGCGCGAGTCCGCCGGAGATCGCCATCTCACGCTGCTCGCGTCGCGCAGCGGCGTCGCGCTCGCGCCGTTTCTCGACGACGTCGACGACGTGATCGAATACGACGCGCCGTGGGTCGCGCCCGCGTCGAACGTGACGCGCGATCTGCTCGACGATCATCGGATGCAGCAGCGGCTGAAGCGCGGCTGCTTCGACGCGGCGGTGATTTTCACCGTGTACAGCCAGAGCCCGTTGCCGGCCGCGATGCTGTGCTATCTCGCGGGGATTCCGCGCCGCCTCGCGCATTGCCGCGAGAATCCGTACGCGCTGTTGACCGACTGGCTGCGCGAACCCGAGCCGCAGCAACGCACGCGGCACGAGGTGCAACGCCAGCTCGATCTGGTGCGTCACGTCGGCGCGCAGACGAGCGACACCGCGATGCGTTTTCGCGTGCCGCCCGCCGCGCGCCGGTCGCTCGACGCGAAACTGACGACGCTCGGCATCTGCCGCCGCACCGAGTGCATCGTGCTGCATCCAGGCGCGACCGCCGCATCGCGCCGCTATCCGCCCGAGCGCTTCGGTGAAGTCGCGACCCGGCTCGCGCGCGAAACCGGCGCCCCCGTGCTGTTGACCGGCGGCGCGAGCGAGCGAGCGCTCGTCGAGGCCGTGATCCGCGCGGCCGCACCCGGCGTGTGCGCGCAGCTATACGACCTGAGCGGCGCACTGACGCTCGCCGAGCTTGCCGCGCTGCTCGAACGCGCGAGCGTGCTCGTCTCCAACAACAGCGGCCCCGTGCATGTCGCTTCGGCGCTCGGCACGCCGGTCGTCGATCTTTACGCGCTGACCAATCCGCAGCACACGCCGTGGCAAACGCCGCAACGCGTGCTGTACCGCGACGTCGAATGCCGCTGGTGCTATCGCAGCGTGTGTCCGCATGGGCATCACGCTTGCCTGCTCGGCGTTTCGATCGACGAGGTCGTCAACGCGGCACTCGAATTGCGGCACGCACACGCGCATGCGCCGCGTCGTGGTGCAGCTGAGCGCGCCGGCCGCGCCGACGACACGAGCACGCCGTCGCTGACGGATCAGCCCGCCATCCCCTGAACCCACTCTCATTGCCAACGCCATGTACACACTCGGAATCAATGCGGTCTATCACGACAGCGCGGCCGCGCTGCTGCGTGACGGCGTGGTGCTCGCCGCCGCCGAAGACGAACGCTTCACGCACGTCAAGCACGCGAAACGTCCGGTGCCGTTCTCGACCTGGCAGCTGCCGTTCGACGCGATCGACTACTGCCTGAAAGCCGCCGGCATCACGCTCGCCGACATCGATCACGTCGCTTACTCGTACGACCCCGCGCTGTTCGGCGGCATGCCGAAGAAGCCGGGCGCGACGATCGAGCTGCCGTTCGATCCGGCCGGCACGCGTCCGGACAATCCGTCCGCGTCGCCGTGGGACCCGCTGTTTCTCAGCTATATCGCGAACGCGAAGGGCCAGTTGCTCGACGGCGCGCCGCATCATCTGCGCAAGCGCTTCCAGGGCGTGGATCGCGAGCACGGCTTCGCATGGCACTTCGTCGAGCACCATCTCGCGCACGAGGCGAGCGCGTTTCTCGCGGCGCCGTTCGACGACACCGCCGTGCTGACGATGGACGGCCGCGGCGAAGGCGTGACGACCAGCATGGGGCAATTCGTCAGCGGCGAGTACACGCGCCTGAAACAGGTCGAGCTGCCGCACTCGCTCGGCTTGCTGTACGAAGCGGTGACCGACTGGCTCGGCTTCCTGCACTCGTCGGACGAGTACAAGGTGATGGCGCTTGCGTCGTACGGCAAGCCGGCCTATGTCGATGTGTTTCGCGAGATCGTCAAGTACCGCCGGGACGGCAGCTATACCGTCGATGCGCCGCGTCTGACCGAGCGCTTCGGTCCGGCGCGCGAACGCGGCGGTCCGCTCGGGCAACGCCACTTCGATATCGCCAATTCGTTGCAGCGCGTGCTCGAGGAGACCGTGCTGGAACTCGCGCACTGGCTGCATCGGCAGACCGGCTTGAGCCGGCTGTGCATGGCGGGCGGCGTCGCGCTGAACTGCGTGATGAACTCGAAGGTGCGCGACGCGGGCCCGTTCAGCGAAGTGTGGGTGCAACCGGCGGCCGGCGACGCGGGCACCGCGCTCGGCGCGGCGCTGTGGACCGACTACCGCGAGCGTGCCGCGCGCGGCGACCGGGAGCGTCGCTGGAAAATGGATCACGCGTACCTCGGGCCCGAATACAGCGAAGCGGAAATCGAGCAGTTTCTGCGCTGGTCGAAAGTGCCGTACCGGCGCCTCGCCGATATCGCGGGCGAGACCGCCGACCTTCTCGCGCAAGGCAAGGTGATCGGCTGGTATCAAGGCCGCACCGAATTCGGGCCGCGCGCGCTCGGAGCGCGCTCGATCCTCGCGTCGCCCGTCGATCCGCACATGCAGGCGAAGCTCAACGAGATCAAGGATCGCGAAGACTTCCGCCCGGTCGCACCGGTCGTGATGGAAGAGGAAGCAAACGAATGGTTCGTGAACGGCCAAACCGCACCGTTCATGCTGTTCATCTTCGATGTGCGCGCCGAAAAGGCCACGCGTATTCCGGCCGTGCGGCATGTGGACGGCACCGCGCGCGTGCAGACCATCAACCGCGCGCAGCACCCGCTGTACTACGACCTGCTGGCCGCGTTCAAGCAGCGCACCGGCGTGCCGATCCTCGTCAATACGTCGTTCAACACGCGCGGCGAGCCGATGGTGAATTCGCCGCGCGACGCGGTCGAGTCGTTCTGGACTTCGCCGCTCGACGCGCTGGTGATCGGTCCGTTCCTCGTCGACAAGGCGGGGGGCCGCGTATGAACGCGTCGGTCATGTGTCCCGCGCCACTGCATGGCGGCGTGGCCGCGCGCTACAGCAGTGAGGATGCCGAGGAAACCGGCCGCACGCTGCACTCGCCGTCGTGGCCCGACGTGTCGGTGGTGGTGCCCACCTATCGCCGTCCCCAGATGCTCGCGAACTGCCTCAACGCGCTGTGCGCGCAGCAGTTCGCGCCGCATCGCTATGAGATCGTGGTCTGCGACGACGGTCCCGACGACGCCACGCGCGCCTGCGTCGAACGGTTCGCGCGCGAGCAGGCGCCGCATGGATTGGAGGTGCACTACCTGCCGGTCACGCGCACCCAGGGTCCGGCGGGGGCGCGCAACGCGGGCTGGCAGTATGCGCGCGCGTCGCTGATCGCCTTCACCGACGACGACACACTGCCCGATCCGCATTGGCTGACGGCCGGCGTCGCGGCGCTCGCGTCCGGTGCCACGGCGGCCGCCGGCAGGATCGTCGTGCCGCTGCCCGAGCTACCCGAGCTACCGACCGATTACGAAGCGGACGCGAGCGGCCTCGCGCGCGCCGAGTTCGCGACCGCGAACGTGTTCGTCACGCGCGCGGCGCTCGTCGCGACCGGCGGCTTCGACGAACGGTTCACGTCGGCGTGGCGCGAAGATTCGGACCTGCAATTCACGCTGCTTACCGCCGGCGGCCAGATCGTGCGCGCCCGCGACGCGGTGGTCGTGCATCCGGTGCGGCCGGCGCGCTGGGGCGTCAGCATCGCGCAGCAGAAAAAGAGCCAATTCGACGCGCTGCTTTACCGCAAGCATCCCGAGCTGTTTCGAACCCGCATCGGCTCGCGGCCGCCGCTGCTGTATTACGCGATCCTCGCTGCCGCGTTGCTTGCGATCGGCGGTGGGTTCGCGGACCTGCCGATTCTCGCGGGCGCGGGTGTGATCGCGTGGTGCTGGTTGACCGGCTATTTCTGCGCGCGTCGGCTGCGCGGGCGCAATCACGGCTGGCGCCACGTCGCCGAAATGATCTGGACGTCCATTCTGATTCCGTTCCTGTCGATCTACTGGCGGCTCTATGGCGCCATCCGTTTCAAGGTGTTCTTTCCATGACCGTACCCTCGCTACTGACGGCGCTCGCGCCGCGCCGTATCGCCGTGTTTCGCGCGCTGCAGCTCGGCGACATGCTGTGCGCGGTGCCCGCGCTGCGCGCGTTGCGCGCCGCCGCCCCCGCTGCGCATATCGCGCTGATCGGACTGCCGTGGGCGCGCGCGTTCGTCGAGCGCTATGCGGCGCTCGTCGACGAGC
The DNA here is from genome assembly GCF_009362785.1 of Paraburkholderia atlantica. Classification (GTDB taxonomy): domain Bacteria; phylum Pseudomonadota; class Gammaproteobacteria; order Burkholderiales; family Burkholderiaceae; genus Paraburkholderia; species Paraburkholderia atlantica. The sequence goes on along the minus strand of NZ_WHNQ01000030.1, from coordinate 20,654 downwards.
TGATCGTGTTTCCGGGCGCCGTCGGTTTTCCCGAGCAACCGGAAACGAACGATGGCTTGCCCGAGTTCTTCGCGCGGATGCGCAACCGGCGTTTCGATCTGGCACTCCAGCTGCATGGCAGCGGCGGCGTCGCCAACGATCTGCTGCATCGACTCGGCGCGCGCGCCGATGCCGGTTTCGTGCAACCCGATGAGGTCACGCGCGAAGGCTGCTTCATCGATTGGCCGGATGCGCTGCCGGAGCCCGAGCGCTATCTCGCTCTGATGAGCGCCCTCGGCGCGCCGGCGCACGACCGGCGCCTCGCGTTCCCGCTGACCGCGCCCGACCTCGACGAGTACGCCGCGCTGCGCGCCTATCACGGCATCGAAGACGAGCGGCTCGTGCTGGTTCACCCCGGCTCGCAATTGCCGTCGCGCCGGTGGCCCGCCGAGCGCTTCGCGGCCGTCGCCGACCACCTAGCCGCCGACGGCTGGCAGATCGCGATCACCGGCACGGCCGCCGAAGCGCCGCTGACCTGCGCGGTGCTCGGCGCGATGAGCGCGCCCGCGCTGCATCTGGCCGGCGCGACGTCGCTCGGCGGACTCGCGGCGCTGGTCGCACATGCGCGGCTCGTGGTCTGCAACGACACCGGCATCTCGCACATCGCCGCGGCGATGGCGACCGCGTCGGTCGTGATCGCGTGCGGCAGCGACACACGACGCTGGGCGCCGCTCGATCATGCGCGGCATCGCGTGCTGGCCGACTATCCGGCGTGCCGGCCGTGCATGTTCCGCGACTGCCCGTACGGCCATCCATGCGCGCTGAACGTAGGCGTCGAACAGGTGGTCGAGACCGCCCGCGAGCAGCTTGCGCGCGCACCCGGCGCGCAGCCAGGCGCGCCCGGCAGCCTGCATGAGGAAACCGTTTCGCTGTTTTACGAGGATCTGCACCATGCTGCGTAATTGCCGCCGACTGCGCGTGCTGACCTGGCACGTCCACGGCAACTACATGTATTACCTGAGCCAGACGCCGCACGATTTCTATCTGGTGACGAAACCGGGTCATCCGCCCGGTTATGCCGGCAAGGTCGGCGTCTTGCCGTGGGGCGACAACGTGCACGAGATCGCGATCGACGACGTCGCCAATCACCAGTTCGACGTGGTGCTGTACCAGCATCGCACGCACTGGGAATATGACCGCGAGCACGTGCTGAGCCCCGCGCAGCGACTTCTGCCGCGCGTCTACGTCGAGCACGACCCGCCGCAGGAAAACGCGTTCGCGCAATGGCATTGGGTCGACGATCCCGGCACGCTGCTAATTCACGTCACGCACTTCAACCGGCTGATGTGGGACAGCGGCGTCACGCCGACGCGTGTGATCGAACACGGCGTCGTGGTGCCCGACGGCGTGCGTTACAGCGGCGAACTGCAGCGCGGCATCGTGGTCGTCAATCATCTCGCGCAGCGCGGCCGGCGGCTCGGCGCGGACGTCTTCAGCGAAACGCGCACGCGCGTGCCGCTCGATCTCGTCGGCATGGACGCGCAGCGGCTCGACGGCATCGGCGAAATCGGCAATCTCGATCTGGCCGCGTTCAGCGCGCGCTACCGCTTCTTTTTCAATCCGATCCGCTGGACCAGCCTCGGCCTCGCGGTCGTCGAGGCGATGACGATCGGCATGCCGATCGTCGGTCTCGCGACCACCGAGCTCGCCACCGTGATCCGCAACGGCGAAAACGGCTTCGTGCATACCGACGTCGATGCGCTCGTCGACGCGATGCTCGGACTGTTGCGCGATCCCGACGAAGCGCGGCGGCTCGGCGAAGGCGCGCGGAGCACGGCGTTGGAGCGTTTTCATATCGACCGTTTCGCGCAGGACTGGCACGACGCGCTGCTGCACGTCACGGCATGACGCCATGCTGATTTTCGAGCTCATGCGGTCCAACCACAGGATCACGCACCATGAAAGAACTCACCCGCAAGCGCATTCTGGTCACCGGCGGCGCCGGTTTTCTCGGCTCGCATCTGTGCGAACGGCTCGTCGCGCAGGGACACGACGTGCTGTGCGTCGACAACTTCTACACCGGTACGAAGGACAACATCGCGCATCTGCTCGACTGTCCGAACTTCGAGCTGATGCGTCACGACGTGACGTTCCCGCTGTATGTGGAGGTCGATGAAATCTATAACCTCGCGTGCCCGGCGTCGCCGATTCACTACCAGTACGATCCGGTGCAGACGACGAAGACCAGCGTGCATGGCGCGATCAATATGCTCGGGCTCGCCAAACGCGTTAAGGCGCGGATTTTCCAGGCATCGACGAGCGAAGTGTATGGCGACGCGCTCGTGCATCCGCAGAAGGAAAACTACTGGGGCCACGTGAATCCGATCGGTCCACGCTCGTGCTACGACGAAGGCAAGCGCTGCGCGGAGACGCTGTTCATGGACTATCGCCGCCAGCATGGTCTGTCGATCCGCATCGCGCGCATCTTCAACACCTACGGTCCGCGCATGCATCCGTCCGACGGCCGCGTGGTGTCGAACTTCATGATGCAGGCGCTGCGAGGCGAGCCGCTGACCGTCTATGGCGACGGTACGCAGACGCGCTCGTTCTGCTATGTCGACGACATGATCGATGCCTTCATCCTGCTGATGAACAGCGCCGACGATCCGGGCGGCCCGGTCAATCTCGGCAATCCGCACGAAGTGTCGATGCGCGAGATCGCGCAGCGCATCGTCGCGGTGACCGGCTCCGCTTCGCCGCTCGAAACGCAGCCGCTGCCGGCCGACGATCCGTGGCATCGGCAGCCGGACATCTCGCTGGCGATAAAGCTGCTCGGCTGGCGGCCGGGCATGTCGCTCGATGAAGGGCTGCTGCGCACCGCGCATTATTTCCGCGCGCGCATCGAGGCGAGTCAACAGACGCCGCAGCAGCAGGTGAGCGGGCGAATCTCGTGATGCGCAAAAAAAGCGACCACAGGGGTCGCTTGGTGAGCAGTGCCACGGAGGCCGCTCAAAGGCCATGCCGCGAAGGGCGAGCGGACTATGGCATAGGGTTCATCAGGAACGGACGGTCGATTCCGCGTCGCTCGTCAGCACCGTCATCGGTCCCGCGCTCAACGCGGCCGAGATGATCGCGAGGCGTTCGGCCGGGCAATCGACCAGATCGACGCTCAGTGACTCGCGTCCGCCTGCGGTGTTCACGTGCGCGGACCAGCCGCACACTTGCGCATGATGTTCGATCAGGCTCTTCCAGACTGCGACGACTCGCAGTGATCCCGGGTTTGCATAAACAGTCAGACGTTTCACGTTCATGGCTTTCACACGGTATCGCGCCGCGCCTCGGGTTCGGATCTCAACGTTTGATAATGTGGTTGTAGGTTGAGGTTAGACGTGTGAACTTTCAAAGCAAAGCTCATGCCCCTGTCCGTAACTGGTCTGTTACGGACGGGGCATATGGAAGCTTGCGTGGCGCGTTTCACGCAACCGCCCACGCGAAACGGGCCGCGCGGGATGCCCGAACGGCGATGCGGTAAGAACGATATGAAAGAAACCGGCAGGTATTTTCTACATGGCCGGCGTGTCCGCGCGAATGCGCATCACTGTCTGGCGCGAAGTGCCGAAGCGTCGCGCCACTTCGCTGACCGACTGTCCTCTGCCGAGGGATTGCAGCACGCGTTGGCGCTGCTGCTCGGACAGCGAAGGCGGTCTGCCGGTGTGCTTGCCGCTCGCGCGCACGGCCGCGAGGCTGTCGCGGCTACGCAGGCTGCGGCACGCGGCATCGAGCCGCACCAGCGCGCGCAGCGCCTTCACCGCCGATGGCTCCGGACGTCCGGCCAGATCCGTATGGCCGACTTCGACGCACCGCAGCGCCGCGCCGGCCTTCCGGCACTGCATCACGGTGGCGAGAATGTCGCGCGCATTGCAGCCGAGCGCGGCCAGCTCGAGTACGACGAGCGTATCGTGCGGCGCGATGCGCCGGATCAGGCTTTGCAGCTCGGGCCGTTCGCGTCCCTGTGTGTAGGTCGGCAAATCCTCGACCACGAGCCGCGCGAGCGTGACCATGTAGCCCGCCTTGTCGAGCCGGATCAGCGCCTGCTCGTGCCGAACCGCATCGTGTGCACCGAACAGATAGATGTGTAGTTTTTCCACGTCGCCTTCGTAGTCACGATCCGCCATTCGCGGCGCTATTTCGCTAGAAATTCCGTTGGTCCGAGCGACGGCGCTTGCACACGCGCCGTCACTCATCGCCCTCAGGGCTGCCGCTGGCCGCCCTGATGCGTCGGAGGAGTCTGGTTCTGTTGCTGCTGTCCGCTGTCTCGGCCGGGTTGCGCCGGGTTCGACGGCTGTCGATTCGAATTCTTGTCCGAGGTCATGAGGTTCTCCTATATGAGATTGCGGGGTGACCGTGGCAAAGCGCGGCCATCGTGATTAACTCGCAATCAGCGTTCCCGGTCGCTGCGCCGCCGCGCGAGACCGCCTCGGCGCGGGCATGGGTGCCTGTCATGCCGCTTCTGCTGGCGGGGCAGGCAACTGGTGGAGGAATTTTGAAAGTGTATCAATCAGGTTCAACGTCCAATACGGTTGGCGTGGGTATTGGCGCGATTGAACTGTGATTGCGTGTGCGGTGGACGCGCGGCATGTAACGCCGCGGCATCTGTCTGGCGGAGAGGAATGTAGCGCCCTGCTCAAAACCTGGCGCCAAGAGGCGATCCGGATACGAGCCGCCGCGAAGAAAGCGACGGCTCGCTCGCCGTTCTACTAGACCCGGCTGCGCAGCGTCTTCGCGGCCGCAACCATGTTCGTCAGCGCGGGAATCACTTCAGCCCACTGACGCGTCTTCAGACCACAGTCCGGGTTCACCCACAGACGTTGTGCCGGAATGCGCTCCGCCGCCTTTTGCATCAATTGAACGATGTGCTGCTGCGTCGGGATGTTCGGCGAGTGAATGTCATAGACGCCGGGGCCGATCTCGTTCGGGTAGTTGAAGTCGTCGAACGCGTCGAGCAGCTCCATGTCCGAGCGCGAGGTCTCGATCGTGATGACGTCCGCATCCATGCCGGCGATCGACGCGATGATGTCGTTGAACTCCGAATAGCACATATGCGTGTGGATCTGCGTTTCGTCACGCACGCCGTTCGCGGTGATCCGGAACGACTCGACCGCCCAGCGCAGATACTCGCCCCACTGCGCGCGACGCAGCGGCAGGCCTTCGCGAAGCGCGGCTTCGTCGATCTGCACGACGCGCACGCCGGCTTTTTCCAGGTCGAGCACTTCTTCGCGGATCGCCAGCGCGAGCTGGTAGCACGACACCGAACGCGGCTGGTCGTCGCGCACGAACGACCAGTTCAGGATCGTCACGGGGCCGGTCAGCATCCCCTTCATCGGCTTGTTCGTCAGCGACTGCGCGTAGCTGATCCATTCGACCGTCATCGCTCGCGGACGGCTGATGTCGCCGAACAGGATAGGCGGCTTCACGCAGCGCGAGCCATACGACTGCACCCAGCCGAACTGGCTGAACGCATAGCCGTCGAGTTGCTCGCCGAAGTATTCGACCATGTCGTTGCGTTCGGCTTCGCCGTGCACGAGCACGTCGAGACCCAGCGCTTCCTGTTCGCGCACGCTGCGCTCGATTTCCCGCCGCATCGCGGCCCGATAGCCTGCCCGGTCGAGCGCGCCGCTCTTGAATTGGCTGCGTGCATGGCGGATTTCCGCCGTCTGCGGGAACGAGCCGATCGTCGTGGTCGGGTACGCGGGTAGTTCGAGCAGCGCGGCCTGCTTCGCCGCGCGCTCGGCATAGGCGTGCTGGCGATTGCCGAGCTTCGCGTCGATGCGCGCCAGCGCCGCCTTCACCGCCGGGTTGTTCACGCGCGGCGACTCGCGGCGCGCGGCAATCGCGGCCGCATTGGCGGCGAGCTGGTTCGCGACTTTGTCGCGGCCGCCGTTGAGCGCGGTGGCGAGCACCTTCAGTTCGTCGAGTTTTTGCAGCGCGAACGCGAGCCAGGAGCGGATTTCCGCGTCGAGCTTGTGTTCGCTCGCGAGATCGACCGGCACGTGTAGCAGCGAGCACGACGGCGCGAGCCACAAGCGATCGCCGAGTTTGCGCGCGAGCGGCGTGAGCCATTCGAGCGCGGCGTTCAGATCGGTTTTCCAGATGTTGCGGCCGTTGATCGCGCCGACCGACAGCACGCTGTGCGCGGGCAGCTTGCGCGCGGCCAGCGCGATTTCTTCGCGTGCGTTGATCGCGTCGATATGCAGACCGTCGACGGGCAAGCCGCACGCAAGTTCGAGGTTCTCTTTCAGCTGGCCGAAGTAGGTAGCGAGCAGCAGCTTGACGCCGCGTTCCTCGAAGCCTTGATACGCGGTCACGAACGCGTCGCGCCATGCCGGATCGAGTTCGGTGACGAGCACCGGCTCGTCGATCTGCACCCACTCGACGTCCATCACCTTGAAATAGTCGAGCAGCGCGCGATAGACGGGCATGATGCGAGCCAACAGCGCGAGTTTGTCGGAGTCGTCCTTCGCCTTGCCGAGCCATAGATACGTGATCGGGCCGATGATCACCGGCTTCGCCTTCACGCCCTGCTCGCGCGCTTCACGCAGCTGTTCGAGGAAGCCGGACGTGTCGAGGTTGAACGTCGTATCGGCCGTGAACTCGGGGACGATGTAGTGGTAGTTGGTATCGAACCACTTCGTCATTTCGCCGGCCGCGACGCCGCCGCAGCATGCGGCATGCTCTTCGGCATCCTGCGCCGAGCGGCCGCGCGCGACTCGGAAGTAGTTGTCGAGCTTGTCGCCATGAAAGCCCTGCACGCGTGCGGGCAGATTGCCGAGCGTGAAGCTCATGTCGAGCACCTGGTCGTAGAACGCGAAATCGCCGACCGGTGCGAGATCGAGTTCGCGCTGGTCATTCCAGTGACGCGCGCGCAGTTGCGCGCCGAGCGCCTTCAGTTCCTCGCGCGACGATTCGCCCTTCCAGTAGCGTTCGAGGCCGAACTTCAGTTCGCGTTTTGCGCCGATGCGCGGGAAGCCGAGATTATGTGTCGTGACCATGGAGGCTGCCTTCCGATGAAAAATTGCAAGGAACGATGCAAAGATTGGCAGCCATGATAGGGGCTTCATTCCATGAAGAAAAATGGCATTATTTCATTTATCCATTAGTTTTGTTCATTCTATGTGTCGGGCGCTTTGACTGCCGGGATGTATCGGATGGTCCCTCATCTGCCAAAAACCAGTATGCCTCGGCCCACGCGTTCAGAATGCGTTCCCCCGCGGCGTCCCCCCATGCGCGTCGTGATTGCCACGCCATGCTTTTGCATGACAGGGGCGGTCGATTTGATGACGGAATTCGTTTCTGGAGAAAGAGAGGCGCTCATGGCTTCCCTCCGAATAAGACTGTTGAGAGAACCAGCCGAGGTGGTGAGCATCAGTGGAACGAGGCTACAGGAGGGCCGCCTCGTGGGCGGTCCTCCTGTCGACCTTCAGAGCGCACGGTACGGGTCGAGTGCCTGTCGCAACTCATTAAACGGCCCGTCAGTTCGACGCGTTGCGAGTTGCCTTCAGCGGTCGTCGCCGTCACGGCCCGCAGACGCCGGCCTCGGCGGGCTTACGCTTATGGCAGCGCCAGTCAGTACCCACGCCCGTTGGCTGGGCGCGAACCGCGGCGCCAGGTAGCCGTCATTGATTTCGCGCGTCACGGCAAAGCGACGGAACGAAGTCGCTGGCAAGAACAGGCGGGAATTGTCCGGGAACCCATCGCTGGGAGTATCCACGTCTCCCTCGCGTGCCGAAATGACGCCGTCGCCATTGGTATCGACCCGTTTGACTTCAGCCACATAGGCGTCGTACAAGCGCTGCGGGAATGGCGTGCCCTGCTCGAACGATGCCACTCGCACGTAGGTGTCCAGGTAGATTTCGTGCGCCAGTCCGCTTGGGATGAAGCGCTGGCGGTATTCACGCTGGTTATCGACTTCGGCATCGAATCGGTCGGGGTCGCGCGGACCTGCACCACCCAGTGGGGCCGTATTGTTCGGATCGTCACCATAGTCGATCGCACTGTTCTTCGCACCTGCCGGTCCAGCGCCGGGGATCAGTGACGACAGCTCGCCAACTTTGCCGGCTTCAAAGCTACCGGGAATACCTCCGGTAAAAGGCAACTCGTAGAGTGGATGGATCCAATTGGTCGTGTAGTTGAATTCCCAGTACCCGTGACAATCAGCCTGCTGCATGCAGTTGAGCGCCCCCATGCTTAACTGGATCGGCACGATATTGGTCTGGCGCTCGGGGAAGTGGTCTGAAGCATCGGGCAAATGCGGTGACTTGCCATCCATTGTGAAGAGCTGGCCCGGCACGTTGTGGTGCGTACCCATTGCCCGCAAAGCGGCTGCGTCTGCGACTGTCATTGTGCCGAACTGGGCGTGCCCGTCGGGACGGGGCGGTGCGACATTCGGCACTTGCAGATCGTGGATCATCCAGCCCTCGTACCAGCCGCTTTCATTGTTGATCACAAACAGATTTGAAAGGTCGGTAAATACATCGATGAAGGCGCGAACGTTAGCGGGATCAGTGGGCAGCCCGGGCTTCGGCTCGACCACCAGGCGCACCGCACCGATGGTCGGCAAGCCGCAGTTGCCGCCAGTTGCCGTCAGCATCGCCTGGTCGTTGATGCCCGAGAATCGTGCCGTGAACGTATTGGGCTCGAATCCTACTGTGGACAGCAGGAAATACTGGAACAGCTGGCTCGGTTTGTCGGCCTCGGCATAGGCCTGAATTGGCAAATAGCTATGGGGCCGTTCGGCCATCCTTTGGAGGAGATCTTGCAGCGGGTCCGGCAGGTGCGCGATGTCGCCGCGCTGACGCACCAGCGCGCTGTCAGCTGCCGCGTTCGGATTCGGATGGCAAGGCGGCGGCGGCTGTTCCGCGCGTGCTTGGCCTGCGGCCAACGCGCCGATGAAGACGGCAGCGGACAGGCTGGCAGCGCCAGAACCCAGTGGTCTGAAGCTGCGGGGCTTGAATAGCGATTTCATGATGGCTCCTGAGGTTGACCCGCGTCTACGGAAAGATCTTCGGTTGGGTATCGATGTGTGGCTTAACCTCCATTGAAAGTCGAGTCGCGTGTTATCCATGGCCGGGCAGCGGGTCACCTGTCACGAGCGTGACGATGCCTCGCGGTGGGCAACCTGCGATGCGATGTGGCGGGGTGAAATCGGCAATCGGATGCCGGAGAGAGGTGTCGAGTAAACGGGGAGGAGAAACAGATATTCCGAGCGCGGCTAAAGACTGCTGTCGCCACTCAACAAGTGGCCCGAACTGCACAGACGACAAGGCGCAAAACGCAGAGATATCGGCCTGCATGCGCGGGGCCGGGAGCTATTCTTCAGACGCTGCGACCAACGTATTTGCGCTGGACTCTGCGGGTCGTCGGCAGCCATTTTGCGTGGACTCGGGAGAGGGTATGTCACGACTGAACCTACTTGGGAATGTGCTACACGCACAGCGTCGGCAACATTCAAATGCAGGCTCCCTGCTGGCCATCGGCATTTCGCTGACTGGACTGTCCCTGACACCCGTGGCGCTCGCGGCGGGCGTCCTTCCACAAGGCGGCCGTTATGTCGCCGGCGCGGGCACGATAGCCGCCCAGGGCAACGAGCTTGTGGTCACACAGCCGGGCTCAACGCGCGGCGTGATCGACTGGAATCGCTTCTCTATTGGCAAGGGCAACACGGTCATCTTCAACAACGGCGACGGCGCGACGCTGAACCGCGTGACAGGCGGTTCGCCGTCGATGCTGCTCGGCAAGCTAAACGCGACGGGCAGCGTCTACCTGATCAATCCGCAAGGCGTGCTGATCGGGCCGCAAGGTGTCGTCACGACGGGCGGCCGCTTCGTCGCCTCCACGCTCGACACCGACAACGCGTCGTTCATGAACGGCTCCGCGCTGACGTTTTCCGGCGGGTCGGATCATCGCGTGGTCAATCTCGGCAATATCGGCTCGACGAACGGTGACGTACTGCTGATAGCCGCGAAGGAAGTGGACAACTACGGCAACGTCAGCGCGCCGAATGGCACCGCCGAGGTCGGTGTCGGGACCAAGGTGCTGTTGCAGGACTCCTCCAGCTCGCGGCAGATATTCGTGCAGACGGCGAGCGGCGGCGCGATCGTCAACACGGGCGCGGTCGAAGCGGCGCAGGTCAGCCTGCAAGCCGTTGACGGCAACATCTATGCCCTCGCTGGCAACGCCGACGTCCTGCGTGCGACCGGCACCGCCGTGCGCGACGGGCATGTGTGGCTCGTCACGGGCCCCGGTGGACAGGTGATTCTCGCCGGCAACATCGCCGCGAAGAATGCGGACGGCAAAGGCGGCACGGTCGATATGGACACGGGGCTCTTCACGTTCTGGGGGGACTTCGCGAAGGTCGTCGCGGGTCAATGGAACGTCACGCTGCCCGCCTACACGTTCGATAACGGCGCGGCGCGCTCATTCGCGCGCAGCATGAACGACGGTACCTCGATCTCAATGACGACCACCGGTGCAGCAGGCCGGAGCGGCGACATCAACGCGGATCAAAGCATTCAGTGGACAGGCGGCGCATCGCTCGCGCTGAACGCGGCGCATAGCGTATCGGTCGGCCCGGGTGTCACCTTTAGCAACCAGGGCGTCGGCGCGCTGACGCTTCGCGCCGACACGGCCGGCGTGAACAACGGCGGCAGCGTCACGAATCACGGCATGATCGACTGGTCGCAAAGCACCGGCACGGTAAGCGCGTTCTATGACATGACCGGCAGCTTCACGCCAGGCACCCTGCTCGCGAACGCAGGGTGGGCCGCGCCAGACTATAGCGGGCTGCTCTCGCAGATCACCGGCTACAAGCTCGTCAATACGGCGCAGGATCTGCAGAACATCGAGAACGATATGAGCGGCAACTATGCGCTGGGCCGCGACATCGACGCGGGCGGCTACGCGTTCAAGACGCTCGGATTCGCCAGCAAGCTGTCGTTCACCGGCCAATTTGACGGCATGTGGCACAGCGTGTCCAACATCAGGCCCGACACGGATGCTGTGTTTAGCGATATTGCCGCGAACGGCGCGGTCAGGGACGTGAACATCCTGAACGCGCAGTCGGGCACCTATGCGCCGTCTTACAGGTCCGACGGCATTCTCGCCATGAGCAATCACGGCCTGATCATCAATACGTTCACCTCGGGTTACATCGCGCCGGCATCCAATGCCGCCGGCGCGACGCTTGGTGGTCTCGTCGGCACCAACTATGGAACGATCGCGCGCTCCGGCAGCAGCGCCAACGTCACGGCCGACTCCGGCGGCGGCGGCCTCGTCTATAGCAATCTGGGCACGATCACCCAGTCCTACGCGACCGGCAACGTTGCCGCTAACGAGTCACGCGGCTCGTCCGGCGGCCTCGTCAACCACAACACCGGGACGATCACGGAGTCGTTCGCGTCGGGCAAGGTCTCAGCGTTCAACCTTGTGACGGTGGGCGGGGTCTGCGCATACTGCACAGGACTCGGCAGCGACGTCTACTGGGATACCGAAACGACGGGACAAGCAAAAAGCGGCGGCAATCTGCCGGCTTCGAACGGCTTGACCACCGCGCAGATGAGCGATCCGAGGAGTTTCGTCGGCTGGAACTTCGGCAGCAATGGCGCATGGGTGATGCCGGCGGGCGCGACCCATCCGGTGCTGCGCTGGCAGGTCGAGCACTGAAGGCGGATGCCCGCTCTCGCGGGAATGGCCGGTCACGACGTGTGGCGTCGCGACCGGCAGACCCTGTAATGTCAAGGGCTGAAGCTGCAGGTGTGGGCAGTGCCGCCGTGGTCACCGGGTCGAAATGTTCGTCGTTCCTACTTAAAAAGACCCATCGCACGCGCCGGTCCCGAAACTCGCCGGAACGAGGTGCGAAGCCGCATGGACAAGTTGGGCTACCACGCCGATGATAGCGTTGGATAGGGATTCCAGAGATCCAGCAATGACCGACGATCTGACGACATGGTTAGCGCAGATTGGCCTCGGCGCCCATACTGCGAAGTTCGCCTCACAAGGAATCGACTGGGATGTGCTCGGCGATCTTTCCGACGATGACCTGAAGGAACTCGGCCTTACGCTTGGTGACCGCAAGCGGCTCGCAAAGGGACTTGCAGCGCTGAACGAATTCCACGTGCATTCGCTTGGCCGGGTGGCGGAACGCGCGGACGCACCGTCGCCTGCATCTGAAGCCATCGAGGCCGAGAGGCGGCAAATCACGGTGATGTTCGTCGACCTGATCGATTCGACAGCGCTAGCGGAGCGATTCGATCCAGAGGATATGCGACGTCTGCTAGGCGTCTACCATCAAGCCTGTGCGCGGGCAATCGAAGCCCATGATGGTCGCATCGCGCTTTATATCGGCGACGGCCTGCTCGTCTATTTCGGCTATCCGAGTGCGCACGAAGACGATGCGATACGCGCGGTACTCGCCGCGCTCGCTGCCATAGCTGCGCTTCGCGAGGCCAACGATCTCATCGAAACGGAGTACGGCGTGCGCCTGCATGTCCGGATCGGGATCGAAACGGGACTTGTCGTCGCCGGCGCGATTGGCGCCGGATCTTCGCTGGATTACCAGGCCATCGTCGGGGAGGCGCCAATCATAGCCGCAAGGCTGCAATCGCTCGCTCCTCCCGACGCGATCGTCGTGGGGCCGGCCACGCAGCATCTGATCGAAGGGTCGTTCAAGCTTGAAGACCTTGGCTGGCGAGAACTGAAAGGTGTCACCGGTCCGGTTCGGGTCCAACGAGTACTGGCGCAAGCGGACACGATCGACCGCTTCGAAATCAGGGCGGTCCGCGGGATGACGCCACTCGTGGGCCGGGCTGCGGAACTCGACATGATGCGGCGGCGGTGGAGGCAGAGCGTCGATAGCGAAATGCGCTGCGTGCTGTTGACCGGCGAGCCGGGAATCGGAAAATCCCGCGTGCTGCGGGCGCTCTGCGACAGCATCAGTGAAGACACGCATGCAATCGTTTCGCTTCAATGTTCGGCGTACTATCGCAACAGCCCTTTTTGGCCGGTACAACGCTGGCTACAGCGCACTTTTGGCGTCGGCCCGGACGCGTCAGATGCATCGAATATGGAGCGGCTAGAGGCCGGGATCGCAAGACTCGGACTCGATGTCGACGAGACACTTCTGGTCCTTACGAATCTGCTTGGTATTCCGACAGGCGCGCGACATCCGGCAGTCGACACGTCTTCTCCTTCCTTCAAGCGCCGGACGCTGGACGCGCTGGTGGCCATGCTCGAGATGTCGACGCGTGTTCAGCCGGTGCTTTTCGTTGTCGAAGACGCGCACTGGATCGATCCGTCATCCCTCGAGTTCGTTCGGCTCGTGGTTGAACGGCTGACGTCCGCCCGGCTGATGGTACTTGTCACGGCGCGGCCCGAGTTCGACCCGGGATGGACTTACCCTCATCTCGTACAACTCAATCTCGATCGGCTATCGCGCCGTGATTGCGTTGCAATGATCGAGCGGCTGACGGGCGGCAAGCGGCTGCCGGATCTCCTACTCGACCAGATCGTCTCCAAGACGGACGGTGTGCCGCTCTTTGTCGAAGAACTGACCAAGGCCGTTCTCCAGGGCGACCAGTTGGAGGACACCGGGGCCGGCTACGAGTTGAAAGGCACGCGGCAGACAATCGCGATTCCGGACACGCTGCAGGGTTCGCTGCTGTCGAGGCTCGACCGGCTGGAGCCAATCGTCAAGGAAACCGCGCAGGTTGCGGCCACAGTGGGGCGTGAGTTCGGCAGGAAGCTGCTTGGTCTGATTGCGTCCAGGTCAGAGGACGAACTGCAGGAATCACTCGACCGGCTGATTGCGGCCGAAATCATTGTTCCTGCTTCGGGGAAACTCGCCGAAGAAGACGCCTTCCTGTTCCGGCATGCATTGATCCAGGAGATTGCATACCAATCCCTGCTGCTTGCGCGCCGCAGGAACTACCACGCGCTGATCGCCGGTGCTCTCGAAGAACATTATCCGGACGTCGTCGAGCGGCAACCCGAAGTGATCGCTCAGAACTTCGCTGCGGCCGACCTGCCGGATCGCGCGATCGGCTACTGGCAGCGTGCCGGGGAACGGGCGCTGGCGGGCGCCGCCTACGATGAGGCTATCGCCCATGTGCAACGCGGACTTGAACTGGTCAACCGATGCTTCCACAGCGAGGCGGATCGTGCCACTCACCTACTGCCTCTGCTGCTGACAAGAGGCAGGGCAGAGCTCAGACTGGCCCAACGCGAGGCGATTGCGACCTTCCGCGAGGCCGCCCGGATTGCCCGCGAATGGAAGCTCACGTCGTATCTCGTGCAGGCAGCGTTGGAGTTCGATACTGCCGAGACCTTCCTCGAAGGTTCCGGCGATGCATCGCTTTCGCTGCTGGAAGAGGCCCTCGCCCTGATCGGCACCGAGGAATCGGTGGAGCGTTGCCGCCTGTTGTGCCGCCTCGTCCGCACCGTGCATATGACAGGTGCACGCGAACAAAGTAGTGAATTTGGCGAGGAGGCCGTCGCCCTCGCCAGACGCCTGAACGATCTGCCGAGCCTGTTCGATGCATTGGCGTGCGAGTTGATGCATGTCGGGGCTCTCCCGTTACCTGCGAACAGGTTTGCGGAGCGTGAAAGCGTGTTGCTGGAGTTGCGGCAGATGGCGGAGGATCTCGGCGATGCGCATACCATCGGACATGCATGCGCCCGATGTCTTGCCGGCTACCTGGAGATCGGCGAGGTGGACCGTTTCGAAAGCGCGCTGGAACGGTATCGGCAGATCGCCGCCAGCGGACAGCACTTCGTCGACAAGTGGTGCGTGACGGGGGCGCAGGCGATGCGGGCGATACTCGTCGGCGACTTCGCCGAGGCGGAGCACAAGACCCGCGACTCGTTGCAGATGGCGCAGAACGCCGACGCGAATTTCGCTACGGGTGTCTACGGCATGCAAATGTTCGCGATACGTCGCGAACAGGGTCGGCTCGCTGAGGTAGCGCCGATCTTCAAGCGGTTTGTCGACGAGCATTCCGAGGACACTACGTGGCGGCCAGGATTCATGTTGATCTGCAGTGATCTCGGCTTCGAGGCGCAGGCCCGCGACAACCTCGTTCGGCTTGCGGAATCGGAATCCAGCATCCCCGTGGACAGCAAGCGGCTTGTTACGTTGACATATCTGGCGGAGGTTGCCGCCCGCCTGCGGGACGTCGAACATGCCGAACGGATTTATGCCCTTCTCCTGCCCTTCCGGGATCAGGTGGTCACGGTTCCAGTCTTTACGCTTTGCTGTGGATCTGCGGCGCGGTTCCTTGGCATGCTGGCCCATGCTCTCGGCGACTGGTCAGCGGCAGAACAGCATTTCGAATACGCGCTGCGCATGGATGAGCGCTTGCGAGCCTGGCCCTGGCTCGCACATGGCCGCCACGAATACGCGCTCATGCTGGCGGCACGCAATGGCATCGGAGATAGAGCACGTGCGCAGGATCTGCTCTCGATGGCGGCCGCAGCAGCCAAAAAACTCAAGATGTTCGCACTCGTCGAGCGCATTGGTGGCGCGCAGGCAATAGCAGGCAACAGAAATTAGCACAGTCGATCGTACCGGTTGAGATGCAATGTGCAGTCGCTACTCAAGGAGAATCGTATGCCGCGGTTTATGATTGAACGTAATTTTGCAGAACAACTCGAGGTCACAGACGAAAGTGCTGCAACTGTGAAGAGAATCAACGACGAAGAAGGTGTCGAGTGGCTCTTTTCGTTTCTCAGCGCGGACAAGAAGAAGACTTATTGCCTGTATGAGGCGCCTAGCGCCGATGCCATCCGCGCCGCAGCACGCCGGGCCAATCTGCCGGCCGATGTGATCATCGAGGTAAGCGACTTGCGGCCGGAAATGTTCAACTAGAGGCGGGGAACCGACGCATTGTCTAATGGCTGAGAGTATGCAACGAAAGGATTGTCGCCAACCTCATCGGGCTGCGGCGATGACCAGGAATGCGCGCGTTCGAGGCTGAAGCGCCCGGCCTGCTGTTCGTACTTCGGCAGTTCTTCTCGCCAGAAACCGTGTGCACGTGAACGACGAGGAAATGGATCTGCTCGGAGGTCGACTGCGAAATGGCCTTTTCTGGTTCCTAAGGTGGCTCCTTTTCTAGCTAAGGGATGCAAAGATCTTTACGCTGTCCACTTTGCGCCGCGACGCGTTACATCGACGCGTCTCCTCCCCCCGCAAGCGGCCCCATTTTTCCACGGCGGGCGAGAATCCGCGCACGCGTGAGCGCTGTCGACCGCGTCTTTCGGACAGGCTATGAAAACCGTCGAGGCACAGGGACTGCTAGCGAAACTGTCAAAACATGCATGACGGCGATCGCGACGATCGGCGGTGCCCATGGGTACCACTCAGGCCAGGAGTTTGCTGCATTCGTGGGGCCGGTGCATCGCGTTGGCTCAAAAGATTGTGCGCATCATCGGCGCTAATGGCTCATGGTCGAACGTATCAACCCGGTTATGCGGTCTACGCCGCGTAGAAGACCCATTTACTATGGAGATTGGTCGCACCTGGCAAACGGGAAGGCGTCCATATAAATCAGAATGACCGACGTATCGTGGCAGGTGACGCATCGGGAGTGGATGATTCGTTCGTTACCGGAGAAGAGAGGCTTTCACTACCACGCTCGCGTAGAGGTCGAGCGCCGCCCTCAGGACTACGCGGACAATCGCCAGGTCTTTCGCTTCACCGACATTGGCTATTTCGACACCGAGGCTTCCGCAAATGAGCGCGGTGTGGCTTGGGCGAAGGCATGGCTCGACGTCAACTTCTAAGCGTTGGCAATTCCCCTCACATTTCGCAAGCATCGCCCGCTTGACACCCTCCCCCGCCCAAGGTCCCGGTGGTTTCTGCGCACTCGCCGCTGAGTTCGCCGTTGCAGGTCTGGATGCGCGTCGGTCGGTCTCAGGCATACTCGTTGCGCCGCTGAGGGCTCTGAACAACCTTTTAGGAGCCCCCAAATGTCACAGCGAAAGACGGTCGATGATCTGTTCGTGCACATGCTTTCCGATATCTATAGCGCGGAGAAGCAACTGACCCGGGCACTGGCGAAACTCTCCCGCGCCGCTTCCGACCCGGCGCTGAGCGACGCATTCAAGACTCATCTTGAAGAAACGCAAGGACAGGTCGAACGGATCGACAAGGTGGTGGAAACCTGCGACATCCGCCTGAAGAGAATGAAGTGCATCGCGATGGAGGGATTGATAGAAGAAGGTCAGGAACTGATCGACGAGATTGAAAAAGGTGCCGTCCTCGATGCGGGCCTCGTGGCTGCCGCGCAGAAGGTCGAACACTACGAGATCGCCACCTACGGTAGTCTGTGCGCCATTGGCAAGCAACTGGGTTTCACCGAAGCCGTGAAGCTGCTGAAAGAGACGCTAGAGGAAGAAAAGGCCACGGATCTCAAGCTGACCGAGTTTGCGGAAAGGGCCGGCAACCAGAAAGCTAAGCAACAGTAAGCTGCGACCGGCACAGCGCAGGATTGCCCTTCGAATGGGCTTCCTGCGCTCGCCGTTTATTCCATTGCCGCGGGTTCAGCGTCGATACGAGACGAACCGAAAGAGGAATTTTCGATGGATAACGCTCCCCGCAGTTGAGCGCCAGATCGACGCGCGGTGCAAGAGACCGGATGCGTCGAAGCAGGCGTCGGCTGAATCGCTTCGCGACTTTTCGAACAGCTGGGCTTCGAATCACCAGGGCGGGGCGAACGAAGGTTCAAGCTTCCAGATCGCCCTTGCTGCGTGGGCGTGCCAAGTCTTTCGCGGGTTCCAAGGTCGGGCTCGAGATGATCGTGTTCGGGCGCGTAGGGGCCTTGTTCGGGATGGTTCTTGCCCTTCGCCAATAGCCTTTCGTCCGCCCGCTCGGGGTTCGTGGTATCGAACTAGGTAGTGGTGTAGGGCTGCAACGCATCCGGCGCCCGCATGTCGCGCGGCATGTGGAAATCGGCGAGCGCAGCGCCGCGCATCTGTTCGGCGTTGCGTGGAAAACCGGTGCGTCCACTGTAATCTTGACGTACCGCGCGACCAGAGTTCGCAAGCGTCCGAGTATCACGACACGCGCGCGTCGCGTAAAGGTCTAGTGCCGTAATGCCCGCGATGTTGATGGCCGCGCCGAGGGAACGGCGTTTGTCGCGCGGGCTCAGCTTGTACGATGCGGCGGCGACGCTGCCCATGTCGGCGACGTCGCCGGCCACGCGTGCCGCGAGGAATCGCTGTGGGTCGCGCGCGGCAAGCAGGCCGATTCCGCAAGCGATCTCCCGCAGGCCGTAGGCACGAACAAGCGCGGTGCGCGCCTCGACACCTGCCGCTCTCGACACTACTCGCGGCGCCACGAGTTCGGCAACACCAAGCGCGATGCTGAACCACCCGAGTCCGCGTACGAGCGTCGTGCCCCGCGACGAATTCTGCATGCGTGTTTCCATTACGCTACCTTTTCCTTGTATCCGTTCGTCTGTTTCATCTGGGTTTCCGTTAGAAGCGCCGATGCGTTCGCCTGTCGACGCAACCGGCGGACCGGTGCGCGCGACACGCATAAATGATTCGCGCGCGCCGGCCGCGGCGTGGGCCAACACCGCTCTTTCGCCTCATCCGACAGCCGCGGTTAGGCAAGCGTGGCCGCGCGTATTGCTCTACGTCGTGCCTGCGCTACTTTGACGCGCTTTGTCCGTCTGCCCTACCGCGCCGTCGCGCAGGAGTTTCGTCCTCCGGTTGCGAGATGATCTGCGCCGTTTCCTCCATGCTCTGTGTCGCGGGCCCCGGGTCTCCCATGAGAATCGAGGACCCGAGCCCGACGCTCGCATCTTCCATCGCGCCTGTCATCACGAGGAAGCCCCGGTTCACGCGATGCTCGGCGTCACTCACGGCATCCGCAAACGAGTCCAGCAGGATTTCGCTCGCATGGCGCCAGTAGGCAACCGCCTTTGCCGATCCGGCAAAGACATAGCTCGCCTGCAGCCGCCACGCGCCCAGCGGCGACCTTTCTTCAAGCGCCTTCAATGCGACTACACATTGCTCATCAATTGAAGTCTTTACTGCCGTGCGGTTCAGTTCAAACAACCTTTCAGTCGCATCGAAAAAATGATTGACTTCCGTGCGTCTGTCGGCGCTGCCCACCGCAGCCCGTTCGGCCTCGCCTCCGTTATCTGGAAGTACCAGAAGCGTTTCGCTCGTCATAACCGTTTCCTCGAATTGGGTGATCTGCAGGTACCGGCCGCAAAGGGCCGGCGCGAAAGTGATGCAGCCTGGCCCGCCGCAACGAGCATTCCCGACTACCCGCTGCTGCCTAACGCCAGTCCCGCGACAGCATCAACTGGAATGAGCAGGGGTTATTCCCGGGATCGCACCGGCAATTCTCCGTAAGCCCTCGCTTCACGTCTCCGGATGAGCACCAATGCATCCAGGTAAAGGATCGGAATGGGGTATGCCCTTGGGTCTCGCCTTGGCATGACGGATGCGCGATCGCCCTGGCAATCGTCGGCATTCAAAGAGTCGCCATTAATGCGCAGGCATGTCGCCGATTTTTGATCGGTTGAACACGAGAAGATCGACCGCTCGATGGCGCCGGGAAGACTCCCATTTTCGGTGGCAAGGGAACGGGTGAAAAGATGCTGATCCAGATGTCGATTCGTCTCGCGGACAAGTCGGGCCTCCTGCTCCTGTACCGGGTGTTGCTCGACAGCGATGCGCAACTTTCGGGCGACGTCAGGCAGTTCGACGACCAGACCGTCGAACTCTCCATCGTCGCCACGCGCGCGTCAGACGTATCGTGGCTATGCAGAGAACTCGTCAGCAGACAGCTTGCGGAAAACGTGCTGGTGCGACGACTCGACATCGACGAGCAAAGCGGACTGGGGTTCGGAACCAGAGATGGAGAAGTGCGATAAGCGCAAACAGCAGCCGCTTAGCGAACACCTCCATCGCACACGTTTTTTACGACACTCCGACGGAACATCGTGTTCGTGGGCAAAGCGATGGTCCTCTTCGCGATCCGCCTCCTTCCGGGGCCTACTCGCACGTGCGCGCAAAGTTGGTCTCGAGACCGCTAGCCCGTTACAGCCTCCCGACTTGCTTTGGGCAAGCCAAAGCTTGCAAGCAGAACGACCGGAGCCTCCGACGCTCCGGATGCCACCAAAGGAAGTTAACCGCGACTTGTCTGCCCCGGCTAGCTGCCGGAGCGAGACATCACGCCGCTCGTCGCCCCTGTCTCGCCCTGCCGCACGCGCGGGGCGCCGCACGTCGCTCCAATGTCCGCTCACGTCAGGTGTGCGGGAACGCGGCATGCGCAGACAGACTCGCGCCGTCCACATGCGACGGCGCTCCGCGCGCGTGGCACGGCGGATGGAAGACCCACAGTACCAACTCCAATGGAGGTCACGATGTTCATGCACAACAAAAGGCTGCAATACACGGTCCGCGTCGGCACGACCAATCCCGGGCTTGCGAATCTGATGCTCGAGCAGTTCGGCGGGCCGCAAGGCGAACTGGCCGCCGCGATGCGCTACTTCACGCAGGCCGTTGCCGAAGAAGACCCCGGGCGCAAGGACATGCTGTTCGATATCGCCACCGAAGAGCTGAGCCATCTCGAGATCATCGGCTCGATCGTCGCGATGTTGAATCGCGGC
>NZ_WHNQ01000029.1 GCF_009362785.1 Paraburkholderia atlantica | reverse complement strand
TTGTTCTCGGCGCGTAACCGCGAGAGCTCCATCTGCTCGGGCGTGACCACCTTCGCTCCGGGACCGTTCAGTTTGCCGGCCTGCTCGGCCTTCACCCAGTTGCGCAGCGTCTGCTCCGACACGCCCAACTCGCGGGCCACTGCGCCTACGCCTTGCCCGTCCTTGACTCGTTGCACGGCCGCCGCCCGGAACTCCGGCGTGTACGCCTGTTTTGGTACCTTGAACATCTCTTCTTTCCTTCCTTTGGGTCGAGTTTACACACGACCTGCTGGAAGGCGAAATTTCAGGGGAAGCTCATTCTCGCCTTTAGCCACTTTCAGTTGCACCATCTTGATCCTCCGGAGAACCTGCCTGCTGTTCGGCGAAGGGGTTTTCGTACCGCACCGTGACTAAGATCTTCATTCCCGCCGCGCGCGACGTGTACGCCGACCGCCTTCTGGGCATGGCTCGGCCTCAGTACGCGACCGAGCGACCCCGGGAGCCGCAAGCACGACGTCCATCGTGCCCTTCTGCTGCCAGCGCTTGGAGTTGTGCCGGGCGGTAATGTGTGACGGGAAGCCGAGGTTCTGCAGCAGATGCCCCAAGCGGCATTCCTTGGTCAGCACATGCACGATGGCTTTCAGCCCGCAGACTGGCGACGCGCGGACGGCCAAGGCCAAGTGTCTGCGAACCGAAGAGCGGCTCAACCATCACCCATTCGTCGTAAGTGAGCGGCTGGTAGATCAAACGTCGCTTACCTCTTCTTCGACCGATCGTTGAGCGGTCTGCCCGTCCAGCACTTCGATCCGGAACGGGCCACGGACTCCCGTTGAAAATTCTGCCGCCGCGGCCAAAGCGCGTTCGAGTCTGACGTCCGGCCGCATCGGCACACCGACGGTGGTATGCAGTGAGCCCAGCGCCGCCTGTTTGCCGCTACCACAGGCATCGAAGTTCACGGCGCGCTCAGCAACCTGATAATCGCCGCGAATCTGGAAGATACGCCCCATGTACCCAACCAGAAAAGTGCCAGCCGATTCGCGTTCACCGTCCTTGCGCGCGAATCCGCCGCGGGTAAAGCAAGCGCGTACCGCCTCAATGAACGTCGTGCACATGAAGGCGAACACATCGGTGCCCTCAGGGCGCGGCGCGACGGTCAGACTATGACCCAGAAGCTGCCCCATCCTGAAGGATGTCGTGAAGCCGATCAGGAACGGTCCCACCCGATAAATCTTGGGGTCGGCGCGCACGGTGATGGCCCCCCCCGATCCTGCCGAATCCGCACCCATGTAAACCTTCTTGCCATCTGTCAGCGCCACAATGCAGGTCATGCTGCCTCCGTAGGTGTTGCCCGATAGAACGCGACGCGCACGCCCTCGCACGGCTCAGCCGTGGTCGAATCCATGCAAGTACGCCCATTGCCGCCCAGAACTGCCTCGCGGGTCTATGACGTCCCGCCGGCAGGTAACCTCATCAGATCAGCGCGACAATCTTGTGCCACTGATTTTCAGTGGCCCGCATTGCCCGTGATTGGCGTTGTTCCAACGCAGAAACCAAGTCATTGGCCTTTTCAAGCGTGACAGTTCCTGTATAGGATATTATGCTGGTCAATACCGCATCGGGTCCGGCGGAGTCCCAGACAGTGATAAATCGCCATGAGCCGATCCTGCACAAAGAACGCATAGCAGCAACACAGCGCGGAGAACGTTTTCGCGAAAGAAATTCATGCCTTCCTTTGTAAGTAAAACACTCGTCAACTAGCCATCATCCACGTCGGCAACGAAGGCCATCGAGCGCCAGACGGGGATGCCTATAACTGCGCAAATTCGTTGCCGCGCACAAGGTCTAAACCTCGGATTCTGATACTGTGCAAAATAAATGCCACGATATCACTAATTACCAGTCACACTGATATAAAACGTTTTTTTAATGCCATAACGATTGTTTAATATTTTAATCGTTTGGAAGTGCGTTCTACCGAGCCATCCGTCTACATATGCCCGATGGTCGGCTCAATCGCGCTACGCCGCCGGATCATGACGCGCAACGTTCGCGTGATGCCACGGCGCAGACCGGGGTGGTAGACCCTAACGCTGTCCGGTTCGGCGCCCCCGGGCAACCACGGTCGACGATCACGATTTCAGGTTGGACGTCACTGAGAATCGCCGCGTAGTCCAGCGCTTCTTCCATGAGATGACCGTCGTGCGCATTGCCCGGCATCGAGCGGGTCCTAATTACCGGCGTCCTCCGACGCGTCGCCGTGATCAATACCTCTACACCGTAAGCGCTAGATTTAGCACAGCGAATGAGGAATCGTTTGCATTCTGCACGCGTGAGTAGCCCCCATCGCGACGGTCGATATTGACCGGCGATGTTTCCAATTGTGTTCGGGGAGTGTGCGCCGACGTGGCGGCCTGCGCGCGTCTTGTGTGTCAGCTCGCTTTCGACTCGGCGCTGCGCTTCGCATAGTTGAACGGCAGCAGATCGCTGATGTCCGCATCCGGCGCGCGTTGCGGCGACTCGGTCAGCACGTGTACGAGGTACGCATAGGGCTCGACGCCGCAGGCCCGACAGGTCCGGATCAAGCTGTACACCATGGCGCTCGCCTTTGCTCCGGCAACGGTGTCACTGAACAGCCCCGAAGTTCTGCCAGTGCAGAAGGGGCGGATATCGCGTTCCATGACGTTATTGTCTACCGGGGCAAGCCCATCTGCCACATAGCGGCTCAGGTATTCCCACTGGTTGCGTGTATAGCCAATTGCCTTGCCCAGCAGGCTCTCGGGCAACACCTCAGGGGTCTGCTCATCGAGCCATTTCCTGAATGCTTCGAGCAATGGAACACTGTGCTGCTGGCGCAGGCGGTACATGTAGCCGATACGCGTCTCGCCTTCAGGCCGATTCCCTTTGGCAAGCCGCTCGACCTAGTACAGTGCCTCAAAGTACTTGAGTGCCTGCGCTACGCGGCAACCGGGTTTCCTCTGCCCCTTGAGCGCGTCGACGAAGCTCCGTCTCGCATGGGCCAGGCAGCCGAAGTGAGTTGGGCCTTCGAGCGTGCGCCACGCAGCGTAGCCGTCGCTCATGAGCAAGCCCCTATAGCCCGCGAGGAACCTCTTCGGATGTTCCTGACTGCGCTCCGGCTGGCGCCACCGGCTCCCCGCAGTCCTCGGCACTGCGGTACGCCTACATATAGCTCTTGCTCTGCGCGCTCTTGCCAGGCTCCTTGAGTACCTGCACCGTGGTTTCGTCGCCGTGAATCAGCGGCTGCGAGAGCAGCGTCTTACGCAGCGCTGCGTACAGGCGGCTGTAATGCAGCTCGGCGGGCCGGATGATCCAGTTGGCCAGTGTGCCACGGCCTACCGGAATGTCTGCGCGCGCAAATACGTCTGCCATCCGGTACAGCGGTGTACCGTCGACAAACTTGCCGGCCGTGACGGTGGCGATCACCGACGCGCTGGCATTGCTGCCCGGCAGCGCCTGCAGGCATCGACGCAATCAGGACCGGCGTGCGGTCTGCGTGGCGCTCGCAATGCCGGCATGCGTACTTGAAACCACACCTGTTGCAGCACCGACGCCTTGACGTCGATGTGCAACTGCTCGCTGTTATCCTCGCCCATGCGGTGCATACCGTGACCGCAGCAGGCGCAAATCTTCTGGTCCTCAGGCACGTCGTATTCGATGCGCTGGGGCGGCAGGTTGGCCGGCAGCGGTTTGCGCCCACGCTTGCCGCCTTCCGGCTCGTTGACTTGCGGCAGTCCGGTGTCAGGCAGCGCGAACGCGTCATCAGCGTCGTCTTAGGCCTGGGCCATTTGTTCGGCTTCGTTGAACACGCGATCCGTGAGCTTCTCACTGCGGGGCGCAAAGCGCTGGCTTTGTGCAAGCCCCAACTGCTCGTCGAGGGTCTGTATGCGGGGGGCCAGGTCAGCAGTACCCTGCTCAAAGCTCACGGATATAGGCTTGGGCGGCCGGCGGAAGTCCAGAGAAGATGTGTGTCCATGCCTCTCACGATAGCGATGCAACCGCCGAAACAGGTTTACGTGCCGCCTTGATATCAATCAAGCTTTGTGTCGATCGTCTCGGGCCGATAGCGGCGGGATGGATGTCGACGAACCGCTTCAGTGTCGATGCCCTCAAGCAGCCAATGCAGCTGTTCGGTCGTCAGTTCGATGACGGCCTGCTGCCGGCGCGGCCACACTAACCGGTCTGCTTCCAGGCGGCGCAGCATCAGTCGGACGCCACGCTCCCACAGCAACAGTTTGATGCGGTTAGCCCGCCGGTTGCTGAACGCGTACACGGCGCGTGCGAGCAGATCGATCTGCATCGACTGCTCAACCAGGTTGACGAGGCTGTTGATCCCAGCCCTGAAGTCGATCGGCTCGCGGTACAGATAGACTCGCAGCTCCGTATCGAAGCAGAACATCAGCGCGCTCGCAATGCTGCGGTCATCGCCGTCACGAGTGAAGCGTCGCGCCCGGTACACTCGAGCTCAACGAGATCCCCATTGGGAAGCGTCGCCGACAGGCCCGCCAGCGATGCCGGGCGCGGCGAAGGACGAGAAGGTTCACGCTGTGGCGTCGATTCCGATGCGGGTGGCACAGCTCCCCTTGGGACCAACGCCGGGGCCGCGTCGTCGATTGTGACGACTGTCGCGATTGTGCAACTGGTTCGCATTCACCCCGGCCTTCAGCGACAAGCCTGCCAGCGATGCGCCAGGCAGGCGGCAGGCCTCGATCAGCTTGCGCTTGCCCTCCGGGTTGGATCCATGCTTGCCATCAGCACATGTCCGGATCACCCGCAGGGGAAAAAGTCAAAGTCAGTGTCGGTCATTATCTGCGTCCGCAATCCAAGTCTGCGGGCGCAGCTTGCATCTTCCCGACTACGGAGGCTAGGTGCGCCTTATTTCGCGCTTACTTTACACCTTATATGGTCGCGCCCGGTTTATCAGGCTTTCTTTCAAGTGGTGGCGACGCTGGTAATCGACTGCTTCCGTATATCCAGACTGTCAAACGAGCCAGATGAACTCTAGCAGGCTGTTGAATTTGGGTCCCGTGTAAACGGGGTTTGAGGGACGGGCGTTATGGATGTTCATGATCTTTGGCAGCGGATGCGATGCGCGGAATGGATGAGATGCAGGAACCCCTGTTCACGACGGTCAAGCTCGAGGACTTCGTCCCGGCAGATCACCCGTTGCGACCGATTCGGTTGCTGGTGAATGACGCGTTGAAACGGCTCAACGGGCTGTTCAGCGTCATCTACGCGGACACCGGCCGTGCCTCGATTGCGCCTGAGAAGCTGATGCGGGAGCTGCTGTTACAGGTGTTCTACTCGGTGCGCAGCGAGCGGATGCTGATGGAGCAGATGCGCTACAACCTGCTGTTCCGCTGGGTTGTCGGGCTGGCGATTGAGGACGCCGTGTGGGACCACTCGGTGTTCTCGAAGAACCGCGACCGGTTGCTGGAGCATGAAGTCGTGGAAGCGTTCTTCACCGAAGTCATGAGCCTGGCGGACAAGCGGGGCTTGCTGTCGAGAGACCATTTCTCGGTGGACGGCACGCTGATTCAGGCGTGGGCCAGTCACAAGAGCTTCCGCCGTAAGGACGGCCCGGACGATGGTCCGCCAGCCAGCGGTGGCCGCAACGCCGACACTGACTGGAAAGGCGAGCGACGTAGCAATGCCACGCACGAGTCGACTACTGATCCGGAGGCGCGATTGTTCAAGAAGAGCCACAAGAGCCCGGCCATCCTGTGCTACCACGGGCACATCCTGATGGAGAATCGCTCGGGGCTGGTGGTCGGCGCCGTGGTCAGTCACGCAGATGGCTTCGCCGAGCGGGCCAGCGCATTGCAATTGCTCGATCGCGTGCCAGGCGCTCATGCGAAGACAGTTGGTGCCGACAAGGCGTATGACACCCGCGACTTCGTGAACGATTGCCGCGCTCGCAACGTGACACCGCATGTCGCGCGCAACGATGAGCGTTGGGGCGGCAGCGCAATAGACGGCCGCACTTCGCGGCACGCGGGCTACCGGATTAGCCAGATCATCCGCAAACGAATCGAAGAGCATTTCGGCTGGGGTAAAACGGTCGGTCGGATCCGGCAGACGGTCTATCGCGGTATCAAGCGCGTCGACCAGCACTTCAAGCTGACGATGGTTGCCAGCAATCTGACCCGCATGGCCCGAATGCCAGGGGTGGTGCCGCAAGGAGCGGCGCGATGAGCGGTCACGGCGTGAAGACTGCGCGCCAGCAGGGCGGCATGCGTGCGCATGCGCCGCGCGGATCGCGCGGCAAACCGGTAATTCAGCGGGAAATTGCACGCGCAAGTCTCCTGAACGTAGCTTCGGTGTCGTGACGGGGCGCTTTTCAACAGCCTGCTAGGACTTCGATGCAATCTGCTGTCCGGGTTCTAGTTGAACTCTCGGGCTCGAACGTGTGGTGCGTGGGGTGACTCAGGATCTCCTGGCCACGGTCTAACCTAGCGGGGAGGGAAAACGCTGGCTCAGAAAGCGGACGGAACTTCGGTGATGTCTGCCAAACGCCGCCACGCGGTGAAGCGTGCTGCGAGCTGTTTGCGCGCGTTCAGGATCGCGAAAGCCACGCATGCGTCGCTCGCGTTAACGTTCGGCTGATTACCATTTTCGGCACGGCTATTAAGCCGCGCGCTGGCTTTGACAAAGGCGTGCTTGACGTAAGCCGGTTCGGGAATCTCGGCTGGCCAAACGGTCATCCCGGCCGCCGCTCGTTTTACCGTGAACTTGGGGGAATCACCCTTGGACGGTATCGAAGCGCTGCATTATCTAGCGCCACTCAGCGACGTAGCGCCATCGTGATACAGGCCAAACGCGTGACTGAGCTTGACGGACGTTATCGGCATTTCGCGGATCACCGCTGGATGCAAGCAAAGGCTTACCGGTCCAAGTCAAATCCCAATTCCGTGGAGCAATATCCGTAGGAGCGGTAAAATCCGATTACCCGGTCGCGAAATGTGAATCGCTGGCAGATACTTCTTACAATCCATTGCGCCAGCCATCCTTAGCGCCCTCAATGTCGCCCGCGCGGCAAGAGAAATGCGTGCGAACTCGCTGACGACCACTCGTAACTTCATTTCATCAGGAGATTGCCAGCATCCTTCTACTCGACGATCAGCCCATGCCGGATCGCGTATCTAATCAACTCGGCGTTGTTGGACAGCCCGAGTTTGCGCATTAATCGCATCTTGTGTGTACTGATAGTTTTCGCACTGAGCGTACATGTCTCGGCGATTTCATTGATGCTCCTGCCCGCCGCGAGCATCTGCAGCACCTGGAATTCGCGATCCGACAGTACTTTATGAGGAGGCACGTCGTCGCGCTGAGTATCGAAGACCATTGCATCGACGAGCTTCGGGTCGAGGAAACGCCCGCCCTCCGCGAGCTTGCGGATCGCTGCGAGCAGCACTTCCGGGTCACTGTCCTTGGTCAGATACCCCGTCGCTCCCGCGCGCAGCGCGCGGGACGCGACCTGAGCCTCATCGTGAATGCTCAGCACGAGCACCGGCAATGAAGGATGTTCCGCCCGTACTCTGCGAATCAGGACGACACCGCTGATGCCTGGCATCGTCATGTCGAGCAACAAAAGGTCAACTGCCCGCGACCGCAACCCATCGATCACTTCTGACCCCTGTGCCGCTTCCGCCACAACGACGATATCGCTCGTAGTAGCTATGATTTGTCTGAGTCCACCACGGACGATTGCATGATCGTCTGCGATGAGTATCCTGATCATGTTCGAAGTCCGCCATCGAGCGGAATGTGAATCGAAACCATGGTGCCCGCGCCCGGCGCGCTGTCGATTGAAAGCGATCCGCCAATCAGCCGCGCGCGCTCGTTCATGCCGAGCAGGCCATATGAATAGTCGCCCCTCACGACTTGCTGGTCGAAGCCGCGGCCATCGTCACGCACCTGCAGCAGGAGCTTCGCCGCTGTCGAAACAAGCGTCACCTCGATATGTGTGGCGTCGGCATGCCGCGCGACGTTCGTCAGCGACGCCTGTGCGATGCGGAACAAAGCCGTGGCATGTGAATCGGACAGCGAGGGTTCTCCGCCTTCGATGCGCAATTCACACACAATAGCATTCCGGAGGTTGAACTCGTCGACAAGCCATTCAAGGGCAGACGCAATTCCGAAGTTGAGCGCGGCGGGCCGCAAATGACTCGCGACATTGCGCACCATCGAGATCGTGCCTTCGATCAGTTGACGCATATCATCGGCCTTTTTCGAGGCTTCCGGGTCGTGCGCTATGCGCATCTTGAGCAGAGACACGTCCATCTTGAGCGCAGTCAGCAATTGACCCAGTTCGTCGTGAACTTCCATCGCAATGCGCCTTCTTTCTTCTTCGCGAATCGCCTCCATATACGCGGACAGTTCGCGCTGCTCCTGGCGCGATTCGACGAGTTCCTGCTCCATTTGCTTGCGCCCAGTGATGTCGTTCAGGCCAACATAGATCGCCGGAGAATCGTCGTAAGTCGCAACGCGTGCCGTCACCATCGCCCAGAATCGTGTACCGTCAAGACGCCGCAATTTGACTTCTGTATTGCGCAAGCCACCCTTCGTTTGTAGATGCTCGATCAGACGCTCATGCTCGCCACGTTCGGCATAGAAATCGTCGATATTGGCGGACGAGGCTTCTTCCATACCGAAGAGCTCACGCAGCGGCCGGTTTGTGTACAGGATGTGTCCGTCAGGAATCGACGTGATGCACAGCGGCACCGGACTCGTTTCGACAATCGCGCGAAAGCGAGCCTCGCTTTCCTTGAGACGAGCGTCTGCACGCCTCCCCTCGTCGATCTGCGCCAGCAAGCTCGTGTTGGCATGCGCGAGCTCTTCGGTGCGCAACGAGACGCGGTGCTCCAGATCGTCGCGCGCTGCCGATAGCACCGCTTCCGTCTTCTTTCGCACGGCTACTTCCGCGAGCAGCAGGTGGTTCTGCGCGAGCACCTGCTTGTGCGTCATCCGCAGTTCAAGGTGCACGCCAACGCGAGCCAGCGTCTCATCGACACGTAACGGCTTGGTTACGTAATCGGCGCCGCCCACCAAAAAACCTCCGACGCGGTCCGCGTCGCCTGAGAGCGAGGTCATGAATATGACCGGGATGTCACGCGTGCGCTCATCGTGCTTGAGGCGTCGACAGGTCTCGAAGCCG
The DNA here is from genome assembly GCF_009362785.1 of Paraburkholderia atlantica. Classification (GTDB taxonomy): domain Bacteria; phylum Pseudomonadota; class Gammaproteobacteria; order Burkholderiales; family Burkholderiaceae; genus Paraburkholderia; species Paraburkholderia atlantica. The sequence goes on along the minus strand of NZ_WHNQ01000029.1, from coordinate 83,763 downwards.
TCGATGCCTGGCATCTCCACTTCGAGCAGGATCACGTCCGCCTGCGCAAAGACCGCACGCTCGACTGCTTCCGTACCATCGAGCGCCGTCAGCACCCGCATGCCGTGCGCCTCGAAGCTGTCGACAATCACACCAAGATTCCCCGGCGTATCGTCGACGATAAGAATCGTGCCCTTGTGCGCGACTAAAGCGGCCAAATCGGTCATGATGCGGTGTTTCCTTCGAGATACCGCTCCACGAGTTGCAAGATCGCTTTCCACTCACAGGTTCACGCGAACCGGCTCCTATCCCAAATATTCGCGCGAGTGCCGCCATTGTGGGAGTCCAATATTTGGACCTCGATCCAGAGCCTAGTCTACGCGCCCTTGCCGGCTTCAAGGTCCGCTGCGACAACGCGCACCGCAGCGTCAAATCCGCCGCACGCTCCACGAATTTTGCGCTTATGCTTGCATTTTCTCTCCCTACTCCGCCCGCGCCATCAGCGTGACTCTGCGCGGCGCGGCCAATTCGTCGATCAGATCTGCCACTTCGCAGAGCGCGCGGAAGTCACAGTCGTCGATCCGATTCGCGTGATTCCGCCGCAAATCGCGAAGTGTTTCGCCAAGGCGCCTGAGCGCGCTGGGGCTACTGTCGCGCAATGGCCAGCAAAGCATCAGATACGCAAGCGCCGTCAAGCTGCGCGTCTCGCACCAAGTGTCGAACAGTCGCAGACATATCGCGTCGATCTGCGAGACGACGTTCTCCCTCTCCGACAGATAGCCCATCATAATTCGTCAAGTCGACGTTGCATGTCTTCATGTTCATTATCGACTAGGAGACTTCCTACCGCATTCAGCGCTTACTGCAAAATCAGGGTATGAGATCCTGAATCACGCGTCAGGACATCCTGACGCCATTAGCGCAGAAAGCCCGCCGATAGGTAAACCTTCAACTTCTGCCGCACAAGGGCGATCCGATTCAGGAAGTCCTGACGGCCTCAACCAGCGCTTCCTGAGACAACATTCGTCCGGCTCCGATTGGACGCCCGCTCCGATCGCCATACCATCGAATCATCGTAGATCGAGGGGAAAACCATGGCGGCCTACACATCGCTGCGCTCTCAACACGAAAAGCTCGTTGGCCCGACGCGCGATTACTGGGCGCTTGTCCGCCTGCTGGACCACTTCGTTTCACGCGGGAACATGCCGCGCGCGCATACAGATGGGTCGGCCGACCGGTGCGTGCTCGGTCTACCTCTCTCGCCATGCCAATGCCACGTGGCACGTCTTCTCACCGCCGCCTCATCGTTCAGCGAGCCGGGGAAAGAAATATGCACGACGATGCCTTGAGCATTCTGCCGAAGGAAATGATCCAACTTCGCGCGTGGCTCAGCGACTGGTACGACCAGGCATTCGCCGCGGGCTACATTCACCCGCCCTTCATTCTCGACGAAGTGACCGCCGACCGGTTGGAAGGCTACTTCAAGGCGGGCCTGACGCAGCCGAAGGCGCAATTTTGTTCTTCCGCGTCGTGCATTGAGCGCAAGCGATGATGTTCGAAGAACTCGGCTGGATGTGCTTGTCGACCGCGAGTGCCGGATGTCGACGACCGAAGCGTGGTCACGGCTTTGTCCGGTAAGGCCTTGCTCAAGCATGCCGCCTGGCTAATCATAGGCCTCACCATTGGCCGGTTCTCAGGGGCGCGATGCAAATTGCTCCGTATATCTTTCACCTTGCTCGCGTCGCTTCAGCACACCGAATTCACTCCTAGCTAAAGTACTGTCGTCAACAGCGCAAGCAGGGCGACTGAGCCTTTGGTCCCTGAAAAGTGCCGACAAAAACCGACGATTGCGAACCGAACCCGCGGCATTCACTGGCCGCCGCTCGAAACGGACGGGCCATAACTCGCTTGTTTAGGCGAAACTGCAAGCGATCAACCAAATAGGCGAATAGGTGTACGGATCACATGGCAGAGGAACATATTCCTGATGCGATTCTGTTGCGTGGAGCGGAATCGCCGTTTCGCGGGCACCCAGCTCGCATGGAAGTGGGTGCGCGGCTAGTGCATGTCCGGCACCGGAAAACAAAACCCGCAGGCAACTGACTACCGCGACATCATCAGCATACCGACGTTCTGCATCACCCAGACCGTGCCGAGGATCAGGAACGCAGCGGCTAGTATCGTGTAGCAGAGTGAAAGCACGTTCCATCCCTGCCCAGGCGAGAGGGTCAGATGTAGGAAGCACACAAGGTGCACGACAACTTGCACAAAGCCGAGTACGGCGATCGCGATCATAGCCGTAGTTGCATCGAGGGCATCGTACAGCCCGACACCGAATGCGCCGGCCGTAAGTAATACCGAAAGAAAAAAGCCCGCGAGATACCTAGTGAGGCTGCCATGACACCCCGCGTGAGTCTGCGCATAAGCCATTAAAGCATGCTCCCCAGATAGACGAAAGAAAACACGAAGATCCATACTACGTCGAGGAAGTGCCAGAATAGGCTCAGGCACGTTAGCCGGCGGACCTCCTGCTCACCAAGCTGAGGCACCCGCAGCACTTGCATCATTAGTACGAGCATCCACAGCAGGCCGAAGAAAACGTGAATTCCGTGCGCAGCGACGAGCGTAAAGAAGGCTGAGAGAAACGCGCTGCGCTGCGGGCCCGCGCCTTCCGCGATCAGCTGCGAGAACTCGCGAAGTTCGAGCGCGAGGAACGACGCGCCAAGAATGAATGTGATCACGAGCCAACCGAGCACGACACCGCTCCTTGCCCGCGGCACACCCAACATCGCGAAACCATAGGTGATACTAGAAAGCAACAGCACAGAGGTTCCCAGCGCCACGCCGGTTAGATCGAAGAGATCGTGACCCGTAGGGCCACCGGCGAACTGGTGCCTCAGCACACTGAACGTAGCAAAGAGCGCCGCGAACAGCATACAGTCGGTCATCAGATACACCCAGAAGCCGAACACCGAGTGCGATTGTGGATGATCTTGATAATCGACTTCTGAAAAATCTGCGCCAACGGTTTTCTGTAACATCAGTAAGCCTCCTCGGCGACTGAACCGTTAATGCCCATCGGGTCTCTGGTGCCAAACCGCCGTTCTTCGATCTCACGGACCATCGCCGCGGGAATGTAATATCCGTCGTTCTTGTCGAAGCTCTTTATGATCATCGTGAGGACGATCCCAATGAAACCTAGCAAAGCGAGCCACGCGACGTGCCATACGGCCGCGAAACCCAGCACCAAGCTGCACATCCCTGTGAAAAAACCCGCCGATGTATTGGATGGCATATGGATGTCCACGTACTTTGACGCCAGCCCAAGGCCGCGGCCCGTTTCTTTCATGTACGCGAAGGCGTCAATGTCCTCCACTTTCGGAACGAGAGCGAAGTTGTAGACCGCCGGCGGTGAGGAAGTTGCCCATTCGAGCGTGCGCCCATCCCATGGATCGCCTGTCATATCCTTGTATTCGGCCTCGTTGCGGTTCACGAATGCCATCACCCACAGCAGAACCTGTAACAGGATCCCCACCGCGATGATCGCCGCGCCGAGCGCCGCAACAATGAAGTATGGTTGCCATTCAGCCACATCATAGTGATTTGTGCGGCGCGTCGCGCCCATGAAGCCGAGCACATAAACAGGTACGAAGGCCACATAAAAGCCGACGAACCAGCACCAGAACGACGCCTTGCCGAGCTTGTCATCGGGCTTGACACCGAACACCTTCGGAAACCAGTACTGCAGGCCAGCTAAATAGCCAAACACCACACCGCCAATAATGGCGTTATGAAAATGAGCGACCAAGAAAAGCGAATTGTGCAGCACAAAGTCCGCGCCCGGAATCGCCATCATCACGCCGGTCATGCCACCGATAGAGAACGTCACCACGAAACCGATGGTCCAGAACACGGGCGCAGCGAATTGAACGCACCCGCGATACATCGTGAATAGCCAATTGAAGATCTTGACGCCGGTTGGAATCGCGATAATCATTGTGGCGATGCCGAAAAATGCGTTGACGTCGGCGCCTGAGCCCATGGTAAAGAAGTGGTGCGCCCAAACAAGAAACGAAAGTAACATGATCGCACACGATGCGTAGACCATCGTCCTGTAACCGAATAGCGGCTTCTTGCAGAAAGTAGCCATCACTTCCGAATAGATGCCGAAAGCGGGCAGCACTAGAATATACACTTCGGGGTGGCCCCACGCCCAAATCAGGTTCAAGTACAACATGGCGTTGCCACCAAGTTCGTTCGTGAAGAAGTGCGTGCCAATATAACGATCGAGGCCGAGCAGCGCTACCGCGACCGTGAGAATGGGAAACGTCGCCATGATGAGGACATTCGAGCAGAGCGCCGTCCATGTGAACACGGGCATCTTCATGAGCGACATCCCCGGCGCGCGCATCTTGATGATTGTGACAAAGAAGTTCACGCCCGACATCAAGGTGCCGACACCCGAGAGCTGAATCGCCCATATATAGTAGTCCACTCCAACGCCAGGACTAAATTTCAGCTCGGAAAGCGGCGGATACGCGAGCCAGCCGACCTTCGCGAATTCGCCAGCTACGAGGGACAGATTGATCAACGCCGCGCCGACTGCGGTCAACCAGAAGGAAAGCGAGTTCAGGAACGGAAACGCCACGTCGCGCGCGCCGATCTGCAATGGCACGAGGAGATTGAAGAAGCCTACCATGAGCGCCATCGCCATGAAGAAGATCATGATGACGCCATGCGCCGTGAAGATCTGGTCGAAGTGATCCGGCGGCAGATAGCCTGGCGAATTGAACGCCACGGCTTGTTGAAGGCGCATCATTACGGCGTCGGCAAAGCCGCGCACCAACATGAGCACGGCTACAATCATGTACATGACGCCGATGCGCTTGTGGTCCACGCTCGTGAGCCACTCGACCCAGAGGTACTTCCACTTGCCTTCTAAGGTGACCAGCCAGAACACGCCGAGGACAACAAGCGCCATGAACACCGACGCCCCCATGACGATGGGCTGATCGAAAGGCATCGCGTCTAATGTGAGTTTTCCGAACATGGCTGTTTACCCTTTGGTTACGCACGATGAGACAGTGAAATCCGCGACGTTGCCGTTGTTGTATTTGCCGACGATTTTGTCGAAAAGCCTCCGGTCGACCTTCGAGAAGTACTGCACGGGCGCGTTTGCGTGCGGCTGCGTGACCGTTGCGTACCGATCCATCGTAAGCTGGGTAGATGAAGCTTTTACCGTCTCCACCCACGCATCGAAGCCCCGCTGGCTCGTAGCCACCGTACGGAACTTCATATCGGAGAAGCCTTTGCCGCTGTAATTCGACGAGAAGCCCGTGAAGTCGCCCGCTTCGTCGGCGATCAGGTGTAACCGCGTTTGCATGCCGGCCATCGCGTAGACTTGAGTGCCAAGTTGCGGGATGAAGAAAGAGTTCATCACCGAGTCCGACGTGATGCGAAAATTGACCGGCGTGCTGACAGGCACCGCCAATTCGTTCACTGTAGCGATGCCGAGGTCAGGATAGATAAAGAGCCATCTCCAGTCGACCGCGACGACTTCGACGTTGATGGGCTTCACGTCCGATTCCAGTGGTTTATAAGGGTCGAGCTCATGCGTGGTACGCCACGTAAGGATGGCGAGGAATAGAATGATGGCAGCGGGTATGGCCCAGACCACCACTTCAATCGCCGTTGAGTGAACCCAGGTCGGGACGTAGCGTGCGCTGCGGTTCGACGCGCGGTAGCGCCACGCGAAGGTAAGCGTGAGGATAATAACGGGAACTACGATCAGCAGCATGGCCCATGTGGCCGAGGCGATGAGTGATCTCTCCGCCGCGCCTACGCTACCCTTGGGACTCAGGACGAGAAACTTGGGGCTACACCCAGCAAGAGAAACGAACAGCCAACCACCGATAGGGATTAACCACTCCTTAAAAGCTTTCCTCTCTGTCATGCCCATCTTCTCCCAAGTTAACCACTGTACAAGGAGCGAAGCCAGCCGTTCACTGAACCGTCTGTCGCTTGAGATTCGCAACGTCTAGAACTTCACCCCGACGCCAATACCAATGACCAGCGGATCGAGATGCAAGGCGCCAATTGTCGAGCCGCTAAGCGATGCGTCAGTCTTCATCCATATCTTCTTGATGTCGGCGTTAACGAATAGACTCTTTGATGCCTGCACGTCAATCCCGACCTGCAGCGCAGGACCAAAGCTGTGATTCTTTATAGAGACGGGCACACCTCCCGCATGCAATCCGTTGTTATAGAAGAGCGTGTAGTTGAGTCCGGCACCAACGTACGGTCGAACGCGTCCCGCATGATTAAAATGATATTGCAATAACAATGTCGGTGGCAGCACGTTAACGCCACCAAGGTCGCCGAGATTCGACGTCAGGTGATGACGTGAGGTACCAAGAATCAACTCGACGCCGATGCTGTCCCGTACCATATAAGTGAAATCGACCTCTGGCACCAGCGCGTTGCTTACGCCGACATCGAGCGCGGAAAGCGTGTCAGTGCTGCGAACTTGCGGTTCAATGCTTATCGCGCGGAGGCGTACCAACCAATCACCTGCGTAGTTTCCGACGACTTCACTGTCGGCGGCGTTAGCTGCGTGCGGTCCAAATGGTGACATAAGGAGTAGTGCAGCAGCCACATTACGGAGTTGCTTTATCATTGTCATTACCTTTAGCCATTAACCTTCTACACTGTGTCCGAATTCGTGGCCGATAGCGTTGATCGCAATCAACTGATGTTTTACGCAGTGCTTGTGTGCGTTACCGCGTCGCAGGCCATATGAGTTCTTGCACTTCTCCGTCCGCGCTCCGAATTGCGCAATGCGTCCCGAAATGTTTTGCAACCGATCGTGCGATTGCGATATGCCGTGTGGCTCTCCGTAGCACTAAGAAGCCTTAACAAAATGATTGCTTTGATCTGTTAACTTCCAACGATTGCTGTTAACCTCGTCATTGTTTCGGTGACGAGGAGGCCATGGCCAAACTACTCGTTGATGCGTTGTGGGCACTCATTGAACCCTTGATGCCCCCACCCAAACCTCGCCGCTCACGGTATCCCGGACGCAAACCACTGGATGACCGGGCCATGCTTACCGGCATCCTGTTCATCTTGCAGACGGGCCTGCGCTGGGACCTGCTGCCCCGCGAGATGGGCTGCGGCAGTGGCATGAGTTGCTGGCGCCGTCTACGAGACTGGCAGGCTGCCGGCGTCTGGGACCGGCTACACGAAGTGGTGCTCGCGAAGCTACGCGAGTCCGACCGGATTGACTGGTCCCGTGTCGTCGTCGACTCCTCCTCGATCCGCGCGGTGGGTGCAGGTCAAAAACGGGACCGAATCCCACCGTCCGCGCGCAACCTGGTTCAAAGCATCCCGCTCGCGGTAATCCTCACCGGCGCCAACCGTCACGATCTCACCCAGCTTCACACGCTGGTTGATGCGATCCCACCCATTGCCGGCAAGCGCGGCCGGCCGCTTTCGAAGCCCCGCATCGTTCAGGGCGATCGGGGCTACGATCACGACAAATACCCCCGTCCGCTGCACGCAGCCGGCATCGCTACCGAAATCGCCCGACGTGGCCACCCTCATGGCAGCGGCCTTGGCAAAACCCGCTGGGTCGTCGAGCGAACCATTTCGTGGCTTCACAACTTCCGGCGACTGCGCATCCGCTTCGAACGCCTTGCCTTCATCCACGAAGCCTTCATCAAACTCCCCTGCTGCATCATCTCTTGGCGAAGGCTGAAGGACTCATTTTGTTAACGCCTCTAAGTAGCACTATGAATGGCAAAATGCAGCGCGGAGGAGTCGATCGTCATCTTCTGGTCGACTAACCGCCGACGCTTCGCGAAAGGTCCGGCGCAATCGTCGCGCCGCTCCTAATGTCGATTCTTGCCTTCGCGCTTCGGTCTTGAGGATGCTATTGGAACAGCAACGCAGCCGAAGCCAGCGACGTCGAGCAATTAGGGAGACCCAATATCCATGCTTTCCGGAGGGTTGAACTGCCCCCCTTTTAGCACTCGACACTGAGCCCAGCCCCGAACGGCTCCACCCCTCACCGGATGATGTCATAGCTGTAATCGGTCTTCGAGATGTCAATCGTGCTTGCATCGAGTGTCTCGAAGAATTCATCCAGCAGCGCTAACAGAACGCGTAATGCCCCCGCATACCCCCACGTCGGATAGCGGTGGTAATGGTGGCGGTCGAAAATCGGAAACACGAGTCGGACGAGCGGCGTACCAGTGTCGCGCTCCAAGTACTTTCCGTGTGTATTGCCGATCAGGAAATCCACTGGTTCCGTAAATAGCAGCGAGCGCAAGTGCCATAGATCGCGCTTTGGATAGACCTTGCATCCTTCACCATATGGCGACGCGTCCAGCAATGCCCTAACCTTTTCCGCCCACCCCTCGTTACCGTTCGTCGAGAGCACGTGCACCGGCTCCGCGCCCAACTCAAGCAGGAAGTTCGTGTAACCGAGCATCTGATCTGGATCGCCATAGAGCGCATACCGCTTGCCGTGCAGACTCGCCTGACTGTCTGCCATCGCATCAACTAGTTGCCCACGCTCCCTTTCAAGTTCAGCCGGGATTGGTCTTCCCGTCACGCGCGAAATCTCCATGAGGAAATGATCTGTGCCTGAAACGCCGACAGGCGCATTCAGTGACACGACTTCGTGGCCATGATCGGCGAGGAACTTGCTGGTCTTTTCACAGCAATACTCCTGAAAGACGAACGTTGCCTTGGCGTTCAGCGCACGTTCGACCTCCTCTTTCGTAGTCCCGCCCTCGTACATCCGAAATTCGCCATCAGTCGGCGTGCTCCAAGTTCCCGATGGATCGCAAATAATATTCACGCTTACGCCAAATAAATCGAAGATACGCCGAATCTCCTTCATGTTTCCGACCACGAAGCCGTCGAACCCTCCGATAAAGTTCACGCTCTCGTCAGGAACTCGCAAAAGTGGTGCAGTAGTGCCCGCCTTGCCATCCCAAAAGTACTTCAGGATGCCCAGGAGCGCATTGTCGTAGCCGGTCACGTGGCTGCCGACAAACGCGGGCGTATGCGCGAACGGCACGTCGTAATCTTGTGGCACGCTGCCCTTCTGCTTGCTATTCTTAATGAACGCGTCGAGGTCGTCGCCAATCACCTCCGCCATGCAGGTCGTGGATACGGCGATCATGTCGGGCTTGTAGAGATTGTATGCATTCGCGAGACCGTCGATCATGTTGTTCAGACCACCGAACACGGCCGCATCCTCTGTCATGGACGAACTGACGCACGACGTCGGCTCTTTAAAATGTCGCGAAAAATGCGAACGGTAATAGGCCACGCAGCCCTGCGAGCCATGCACGAAAGGCAGTGTCTTATGGAATCCGTTCGCGACGAATACGGCACCAAGAGGCTGACACGCCTTGGCTGGATTTATGGTCAGGGAGTCACGGGCGAAGTTCTTCAGTTTATAATCTTCTGTCTTCGTCCATTCGGCAACCCGCTTTATCGCCTCGTCGGAATGGTTGAACTCGAAGTTATCTTTCTTATTGCGAAGGAGCTCTTGATACTCCGGCTCGCGAAACAGCAGTTCGTGATCGAGAATTTTGTCGCTTGATTGGGGCATGATTGGCTCCTGTATTGATGTTCTATGCAACCGGCGATCGGCGCGGCCATGCCGCTAACAGCGCTCACGCCGCCTTCTTCCACGGTGCTTTCGACAGACTCCAGACAGGACTCGAGATCGCCATGTCCATGTCCCGCGCGAAGATAGCGAAGCCGTCGTAGCCATGATATGGGCCAGAATAATCCCAGCTGTGCATCTGGCGGAATGGGACGCCCATCTTCTGAAAGACGTATTTTTCTTTGATGCCGGAGCCGACGAGGTCTGGTCGCGTATGTTCGACAAACTTCTCGAATTCGTAGCCAGTCACGTCGTCGTAAATCAGAGTGCCTTCTTTTATGTGATGCGTTGTGCGCTGGTAGTCGTCGTTGTGAGCAAACTCGTAGCCGGTACCGACAACTTCCATCCCAAGATCCTCGTACGCCCCTATTACGTGGCGTGGGCGAAGGCCACCTACAAACAGCATCACTTTTTTCGTCTGAAGCCGCGGCTTATATTTGGCTATGACGGCATCCATCAACGGACGGTATTTTGCGATCACCTTCTCGGCGTTTTCCATAATGGTGTCGTCGAATCGGCTTGCAATCTCGCGCAAGCTCTTTTCGATCATTGTCGGGCCGAAAAAATTGTATTCGACCCATGGAGTGCCATACTTCTCCTCCATGTGCCGGCTGATGTAGTTCATCGAACGGTAGCAGTGAAGCAGGTTGAGCTTAGATCGCGGCGTATTCTCAAGTTCTGCGAGAGTGCCATCGCCTGACCACTGCGCGATGACCCGCAGGCCCATTTCTTCGAGGAGAATGCGGCTCGACCACGCATCACCGCCAATGTTGTAGTCGCCAATGATCGCGACATCGTACGGTGTGGACTCCAGCGCGGATCGCTGTCTCGGCTCGGCGCGGTCGAACACGCAGTCGCGAATCGCATCGTTTGCGAGGTGATGCCCGAGTGACTGCGATACGCCTCGAAAGCCCTCACAGCGCACCGGTACGATCGTGTGCCCGCCGTACTGCGCGCTCTTCCTTTTAGATACTGCCTCAATATCGTCACCGATGAGGCCGATTGGGCATTCGGTTTGGACGGATATGCCCCTGTTCAGCGGAAACAGCTCCTGAATCTCGTCGACGATCTTATCGAGTTTCTTGTCACCGCCGAACACAATGTCCTTCTCTTGGAAGTCGGACGTGAATTGCATCGTGACAAACGCATCGATTCCTGTCGTCCCGACGTAGTAGTTGCGGCGCGATCCCCACGAGTACTGCCCGCATCCGACAGGTCCGTGACTGATGTGAATCATGTCCTTGATCGGCCCCCAGACGACGCCCTTCGAGCCCGCGTAAGCGCAGCCCCGAATCGTCATCACCCCCGGCAAAGACTTGATGTTTGACTTCACACCACAGTCAGGCTTGCCCTGTTCGAAGGAACCCAAATGCTTGGCCCGCCGTTTAGCCATTTTTTCAGGGTAAGCTCGCAGCACTTCGTCAATCAAGGCCTTATTAGCAGCTTTGCGTTCTTCAACCGTCGCGGTCATTGAATATCCTATAAGTGAAGACTGTCGTTGGCGGAAACGGTAGCCGTGCGCCGCACGGCAACCGTCGTCAGCACTCGTCAGGCGGTGAGCTCGGCGGCGGTCTTGCCGACTTGGGACTCATCGACTTGCACCATAATTCCTTTTTCCATCAATAAGTCTTCGAGCTGATCCATTGTGATCGGAGTTGGGATCACGCCATTGCCGCCGTTATGGTGAACCTTCTCCGCAAGCGCGCGATATTGCCCAGCCTGCTCGCTGTCCGGCGCGTACTCAATCACGGTCATCCGACGAAGTTCCGCATGCTGCACAATGTTGTCGCGCGGGACGAAGTGAATCAATTTAGTGCCTAGCATCGCTGCCAGTGATTCGGCCAGTTCAAGTTCCTTGTCGGTTTTGCGCTCGTTGCAAATGAGTCCGCCCAAACGCACACCCCCACTGTTCGCATATTTCAAGATTCCCTTCGAGATGTTATTAGCGGCGTACATCGCCATCATTTCTCCCGACATCACGATGTAAATTTCCTGTGCCTTGTTCTCGCGAATAGGCATTGCGAAACCACCGCAAACGACGTCGCCGAGCACATCGTATGACACGTAGTCGACTCCGTCGTAGGCGCCATTCTCCTCAAGGAAGTTGATCGATGTGATGACACCCCGACCCGCACAGCCGACGCCTGGCTCAGGCCCGCCCGACTCGACACAGCGGATATTCTTGTAGCCTATCTTCATAACGTCATCGAGTTCGAGGTCTTCGACCGAACCGGCTTCCGCAGCGAGAGAGAGGATGGTGTCCTGAGCTTTCGCGTGCAATATAAGACGTGTCGAGTCGGCCTTGGGATCGCACCCAACGATCAAGATCTTTTGCCCAAGGTCGCTAAGCGCTGCAAGCGTATTCTGCGACGTGGTCGACTTACCGATGCCGCCCTTTCCGTAGAAGGCAATTTGTCGAAGTTGAGACATTGTTTTACTCCATTGAGATTAGAAGGTAAAACCATAGGTGCGAATCAGCACTGAAAAGCCACGACCAAGTCCTCAGCCTGCTGTGTCTATATGGTCTTCTTCTAGAGTCACGCATCGGCCGGAGTGTGTCCGCGCCCTTCGTCCCTGCAACGTCCATGCCACAAGCCCCTGAATCCGCCAAATGCTTGCTCAGCGAGGCCATCCGCAAACTCTCCAATTTCGGCCCCCGACAATTTCGACGTCGTCTTCCTGACAAACCGCACGCCCCTTCGCCCCAAATGGACATCCAAGTGCAGAGTTGTTGCCCGCTTGACCCGGCTTACCGCAGTATTGGCCAGCATGCAGCATTGGTACGGATGTTGCGAGTTTCTGGCTGCCCGCTGAAAAGGCACGATCCAGCACCAGATTAACTATGCCAAGCTATTTCTCCAATTAGGATTACAGAATGCCTGATACGCTAACCTCTCCTGCACTCAGTGGGACACCATTTGCCCGCCTCGATCGCGAGGGGCGCCTCCTCAACCCCGTCTTTAAGGGCCGCACAAATGCGGCTGACAGGTTCGGCTTTCGCGGTGAGCTGGCGCTACGATTTGGGCCTCACCTCGCCGACGAGGCCCGTCCGCCCGAGCTCTCTTGCGAGCAGGTGATGGCTGTCGCGAATGCTGGCGACCCACACGTCCAATTCTTCGCAGGTTGGTTACTGAGTTTTGAACACTTGACGAATGTCGGAGAAGTACTCGGCGAGGCCCTGTCGCACCACGGCAAGTACTTCCTGTTCTGTGACAACATCGATCTGTCCAGCCGCTTTCAGGTGCCGTACAAAGAAGCGACGTTTTATGTTCTGCCGATACTCGAATCGACAGTCTACAACGAGATGCTCGAACTCCTTTACCTGGAGAAGGGCGACCTCAAGAGAACAGACACTGCCGGGAAGCTCGATGCTATCGTCGATGCGGCGATGCAATTTAGCTTTTCCTTTGACACGATAAGTTACGCGGAAGGCCTCAAACTGATGGGACCGATTCGCGATCCAAATGAAAACAGGCCCGTCTGACGACAGCGTCACGGCAGGTCGCCCGCATGTAATCGCTGCCTCGCGTTTCAGAATGTGACGGCGATTCCAATCACCTCCACCGGAGTGAAAGCATGTCACTGCGCACCAAGACCGCATCACGTCAAACCGCGTCACTCGAGACTCCCCTACTCGAAAGCCCGAGCCACACGCACACGGATATCGCGAACGCCGACGCAGATCTTCATGCACCTCCGTGCGTGGCGGTTGCGAAATGGCTCGATGCTCACGACTTCCCGGACACTCAATCGCGCAGCATTGACGGCATTACGCCCTTAATGCTGGCGGCGCTGCACGGCGAAGACTACATTGTCGCTGCGCTACTCGAATCAGGCGCACGCATCAGCGCCCTCGACGACGAAGGAAACCATGCGCTGTGGTATGCATGTTTGGGCGGCGCACCAGGACCGATCCTTCGGTTGGTCGGTGCAGGACTCGCTCTTGATCACCTAAACGCGGACGATATGACGTGTCTGATGCAGGCGGCCGCCACCGGTCGAATTGAGGTTATGTGGCTGTTGCTGTCGCTCGGCGCGAATGACAGTCTCGTTGCGCCAGACGGCCGTGACGCCCTCGACATGGCTGCCGATTTGGGACTCCAGTTACTGCACGCGGCACACGAACGCAGGAGCCCCAAATTGGTCTCAGCCGGCGAATCGCCTTATTATGGCCCGGGGACCGCGCGCGGCGTCTTCTCCGATAATGTTTCCCGTTGACCTGCCCCTCGTCATGCCGCTCTACGACTATGTATGTCGCAACTGCAGGTTGCGTTTCGAAACTCTCGTGCGCACGAACTCGCCCGTCGCCTGCCCCCGCTGTCAGAGCACCGAACTGGAGAAGCAGGTCAGTGCACCGTCCGCCCCAGCGCGCAGCAGGGCAATCATCGCTGCGGCCCGCCGTCAAGCGGCGCACGAGGGACATTTCAGCAACTACTCGACGGCGGACCGCAGCAAACTGTTGCGTGAGGGTTAATAAAGGCGCAGCGACAACATGGCCGATGTTACCTTCATCTCTCTTTCCGTTGTTCTACCTAGAGATAGATCGCGGCCCCCGCACCGACGTTGGTCGCCGTGTCCTTCAAAGTTTTGACGATGTACTTCACATCCTGAACAGTAAGCTGAGTGTGCAGCGGCAACGCGAGTGCTCGATCGCCAATCCGCTCGGTATCGGGCAGACAGCCTCGTCGACCTCCAATAGCATCGGCGGCCTTCATGTAATGAAACTGCTCATGCAACGGATGGCTGTAGGCTGCCGTTTCTACCCCGCAAGCCAGCATGTCGTCGATCATTTGAGCACGCGCGCTGTGAGTAAACCTCTTGCCCAGATGCACGACGTAAAGCATCCAATTCACTTCGTCCACGTCCTCCGCCTGATACGGTGGTTTGATGCCTTCGAAGCTCTCCATCGCTTCATGATACCAGGCTTCGACCCGCTTCCGTTGGGCGAGCCGCTCCTCGAGCCCTGCCAGTTGTGCGAGGCCGAGCGCGGCGGTGATTTCACTCATACCCGCCTGCAGCGGCACCCGGGCACCGAGGGAGAGCGACTTTCGATCGGCGCTCAGACGTCGCCTTAAGTAACGCAGTTCGTGCGCCAAGCTGTCGTCGTCCGTGACGAGCATTCCGCCCTCTCCCGCACACAACGCGGAGGGTGGCGAAAAGTCAAAAACCGTCACTTTACCGAACGCCCCCACGCAGCGCCCACGGTAGCGTGATCCGAGCGCCTCAGTGCTATCCTCGATCAGGCTCAGACCATTCAGATCGGCAAGCTCGCGCAACGATTGCCACGCGGCAGGATGTCCGTTCGTATTTCCCGCAAGGATTGCACGCGTCCGATCTCCAATCTTCTCTTGTGCCTTCATCGCGTCGAGGCAACCGCTCCAGTAGTCGATATCGGCAAACACCGGTGTCGCGCCAGCGAGGGTGATCGCATGCGCGATCTGATGCCATGTATGCGATGCGCAGATGACTTCATGGCCTTGACCGATGCCGAGCGCACGCAGCGCAATCCAAGTGCCGAGCGTCCCGCTCGCCACTGCGACCGCATGGACACGGCCGCTCCAGCCTGCGAATGCAGTCTCAAAAGAATCGAGCATTGGTCCGTCGCTCCAGCACGACGATTGCAGGACCGCGTGAACCAGCTCGACCTCCCGCGGCCCGCACGCAGGTTCAGTAAGTGAAATTCCCTCAGTTTCCATCGTAGACTCCGTCTTCTGCAAGGATGAGCATATTGGCCTCACTTGCGTCTGTTGTCACGGAAACACAGACACCTGTCGACGTCGCGAGATAAACGCGGCGGCCCCGAAACTGGAGGAGGGGTTTTTCATTGACAAGCTCGACCGCGCTAATCCGAATGACTCGCACATCGGGATACGACTTCCGCCAGGTTGCGGCAGCCTCCAGCAGCGTCGGTTCGCTCAGCATCAACTCGGCGATAGTACTGATCTGATCTGCTGTAAGTGCCATGTCAGTCGGGCTCACCCGCGACGCGACGCGCTTCTACGGTGACAGGAAGCGTTGTATCGGCCGCCATCTCCGGCAGTTGGAATCGCCAGCCGTTCGCAAGCGTTATCACTCCGCCCCACATCTTCTTGCCATCGATGGAGACGATCTGCTCCTCGAGATCCTTCTTTGGCACGTAGGCGCTGAGTATGCCTTTCCTGTCCATGCGGATCATTAGTTTCACGTTGAGAGTTCCAAGGTCGGTTAAAAGATTCGCACTTCAACAAGTAAATCCAATAAATCTAACGATCGAGCCGAGAAGCACAGCGCTCGTCGTAGGTGGCTCTTGTACTGCGACGAGTGCCTCCCAGCTCTGATAGACCGATATCGTCCTTCTTCCCTTACGACCGTCCAGCCGGGCGCGATCTCGCCCTCAGTGCAGCGACCGCCTGCCCGTCAAAATTGACTGATTGAGCGCATCGCAAGACTCGCAGGCACCACGTATTTCTGGCCATTTCGGCAAGCCTCCAAGCCTTAACCAGAAAGCCGCTCCCGCACCGGCCTAAAATAGACTTCGCCGTTGCAAAGGTCCCGCAACTCCGTGACGCGGATTGCCGACGACTAGACGGGCTCCGTTGACTTGCGAACCGTCCGGTGCATCATAACCATGCGCATTACACGAGCCGCGTCCGACGGTTCCATTGTGGTCAGTTCCCTCGGGGATACGAAGACCTATCCAGCATAGATCGGCCGCATGCTCGCCCAAACGGGCGAGCACGTCATGGGGAAGGTGGTCGAGCGTGCATAGCTCCTTGGCGCGCATGCCGACGCGATGGTCGATTTCGACGAAGTGAACTGCATAGATGTAGAACCGTTGCAGGAAGGTTTCGATTCCGATCACATACCCCACGTCGCCTTTGCTGACGAGCGATTCACCCAAAGCCTTACCGGCGTAGGTGCCGTCGTTACGGATGGAGAAGCGCGAAGCGACGCGCTCACCAATGCTGAAGCGAGGCGCAAATGTGAGCTCAATGAGGTCATCGTTGTCAGTTCCAGTCATACTCTTCCTCCGTGACATACCGAACTGCTAGCTCAAGACAACTGCGGTCGATGAATGCGTCACCCGCGTCCGATCGCGCTCACATCAATCCGAGCGACATCGGCACTGACCGCGACGACCGACCGTTGGTCATCCTTAATAAATGCGAAACCTGACCGATCCGGCGTTTCGATAAAGTCGATCTTCAGACCATCTAGCAAAACGCGGCTTTCTGCCGGCAAGAAAATTCGCAGTCCGTGGACTTCGATGGTCTCGTCGCCGGTCCGAGCCTCTACTTCGGCACTGAATTCGGCGTCATATCCAGAGCATCCGCCGGTCCTGACAAGAAGACGAAAACCAGCACTTGATGGCAAGCCGGAAAAACGCACCACACGGCGCATAAACTTTTCCGCGGCAGCGGTAACAGAAAATTTGGTCAACATGATGTCGGCATGGTAACAGTTAGCAGTCGTTTGACGATTCGTCAATGTGCTGCCCGCGGCTAGCGATGCTAGCTCACCACAATGCACCCGTCCACGGGACAAACCGCCAAGCACTGCGGAGTATCAAACTGTCCTTCGCATACGGTACATTTCTTCGGATCGATCGCGAACACGCCACCTTTCTCGCTTATGGCGACATTCGGGCACTGCGGCTCGCAGGCCGAGCAGCCGGTACAGGTCGAGGCAATGATCTTCAGGGGCATAATGGCACTCCTTGTAATGATGGTTTGTATAGCGCGCGGGCAGGCCGATCCATTTGGCCGTCTGCCGCTCAATCAGCAGCAGCCGTCGCAGTGATCGACGTCTTCTGCCGGATCCCGGGGGCGCCACGCTCCACGTGCACGGTCACGCCTTTCGTGATACGGCTGCAATATTCGATGAACCATATCAGCGCGGCTTTTTCGATTGTTTCGTACGCGTACTGGTCCACCGGCTCAATGCCCGCCTGCGACAGCTCCTTGCGCGGACACAAACCGACCTTCGCAACCAGTACAGCGTGGCAATCGCTGATCGCGTGTATGAGCGGTGGCAGGCGATCTTCATCATCATGGCCGCCCCGACAATACGACTCCACGCGGCGGTGTCCCACAAAGATCGCTCCGCCAGCGCTGACCTCGAAAATCTGGAACTCGGAGACATGCCCGAAATGTGCGTTCACGCGGCCGTCTCCCTTCGTCGCGACAGCGATCAGCACCTTAAGGTCGGCCGGCACTTCGCTCGCCTTCACCAAAGCCATTGCAGTCTGTTTCGCGTCGCGCTGCGCATTGCGTTGCACTTCCACTCGGCGCTGATGTTCCCGACGGTAATTAGCGTCGGACCTAGTTTCCATGTCGTCGATCCCGTCGAGCTTGAACTCGTCGCGGCGGTCCTCACTCAATAGACCTACTGCGTCCGCACGGCACTGACGGCAATGGCGCATTAACGTAGCGCCTCCCTTGCAACGGTCCTGCACGACCATTAACTCGCTAGCAGTAGGGCCACGCTGTCCGTGCAGTCCGAAATACGTGCCATGCTCAGCGTCCGAGATGAGCGGCATGATATTGTGCAGGAAAGCACCGCGCTTCTTCACTTCGCTGTTCACCTCGATCAGGTGTTCGTCATTTATGCCCGGAATCAACACCGAGTTGATCTTCGTCAACACGCCGCGCGCCGTGAGCATTTCGAGCCCTTGCATTTGCCGCTCATGAAGGATCTGCGAGGCCTCCTTGCCCCTGACGCGCCGGTGGTCCCAAAAAATCCACGGATAGATCAATTCACCGACGTTGGGGTCCACCATATTGATGGTGATCGTCACATGCTCAACAGCGTTGCTGCAAATCTCATCGACAAAGTCCGGCAACGCTAGTCCGTTCGTTGACAGACATAGTTTGATGTCCGGAGCGCGCTCGCGGAGCATACGGAAAGTGTCAAAAGTCCTCTTCGGATTGGCGAGCGAGTCACCGGGACCCGCAACGCCCAACACCGTCAACTGCGGAATCTTGGCCGCGACGGCCATAACCTTATTCACGGCCTGCTCCGGCGTCAGCTTCTCCGACACGACGCCGGGTCGCGACTCATTGGAACAGTCATATTTACGATTGCAGTAGTTGCATTGGATGTTGCAGGCGGGCGCCACCGCCACATGCATTCGCGCGTAATGGCGATGCGCTTCTTCCGAAAAACAAGGATGCTTGTTTATCCTTTCCCATACTTCTGCCGGCTCGCGCTCAGGCACGTCCGACGAACTGCAGCCCGACTTGTCTGCGCGGCCGTGGGTGTCGCAGCCGTCGATCTGAACAAGCGCATGTCCGGTCACCCTCAGGGTTAGTGTCTTTTGGATGCCGACAGGCGCAGTCGAGGACAGCGTGCTGGCATTCGCGCAATCTTGCATGGATGTTCTCTCCAAAGCCTCCAGTGGTTCGCCGGCTTTATCAGCGAAATCCATGCCACTCACTCGAACTCCATTGGTATCGGTACGTGAGTTGGCCAACCAACTCAATGTTCTTCCTACGCGTCTTGACCAAAAGCCGACAACCAAGCCGTATTCTGTCGCTGTCACGACAAAAATAACGCACTCGTCGTGAGCACAAATTGCTTTTGGTAGGCCACTATACGCTCTCAATCACCCGGCACTGCCGCATTGCGCGCGTGGGGCATCCGCGATCCTCCGCCTAAAGGGCAAGCTTCGGCCGTTCGTGTGGCGCCGACAGGGTGCCGCAAAGCGTTGTTTTGACCTGTAGACCATCACCTGGCACAACGTTTGCGATCCATGGCCAACAACTGAAGCGATCCGACATGAGCAACCCAATCATCAATGACACGACACTCCGCGACGGCGAGCAAACCGCTGGCGTCGCATTTCGCACAGAGGAAAAGTGCGCGATTGCCGCCGCGCTGTCGCAAGCTGGCGTCTCCGAACTCGATATCGGCATTCCAGCCATGGGCGAAGACGAAATGGCGTGCATTGATGCGATTGTCGACATGAACCTCGACGCTCGTCTGATGGTTTGGGGGCGACTCACCGACGAGGACCTCAGCGCGGCATTACGCTGCGATGCCGACATGATTCATCTTTCGGTCCCGGTATCGGATATTCACTTGCAACACAAGCTACGACAGCCGCGTAGTTGGGTGCTAGCGCGCATCGCACGCGTCATTGGTAAGGCTGCGAAAAGCCACCCCAAGATCTCCCTCGGTATGGAAGACGCCTCGCGTGCGGACCCCTCGTTCATCTTAGAAGTTGCGCGATGCGCAGAGCAGCATGGGGCTCAGCGCGTTCGATTTGCGGACACCGTAGGCATATTGGATCCTTTCAAGACATTCCACGCTATCGCAGCAATTCGCGCCGCCGTGGACCTGGAAATCGAAATCCATTCGCACGACGACCTCGGACTCGCCACCGCCAACACGCTAGCGGCCCTCTCGGCAGGGGCGACCCACGCCAGCACTACCGTCAACGGCCTGGGTGAGCGGGCCGGCAATGCAGCGCTTGAGGAAGTCGTCATGGGTACGCGACATCTGCTCCGACGAGACACCGGCATTGACGCAACTGCGTTATGCGACATCTCATCGCTGGTCGAACGGGCGTCTGGCCGCGCTATTTCCTCCAACAAGAGCATTGTTGGTAGGGACGTCTTTACGCACGAGTCAGGCATTCATACCGACGGCCTTTCGAAGCACCCCACGACCTACGAGGGATTCGATCCCGCAGAACTAGGCCGGCACCGGTCGACGATACTCGGCAAACATTCTGGATCCCAAAGTGTGCGTGACGCCTACGACGCTCTTGGCGTCAAAGTGTCTGAGCGGCTTGTGCCCCAGTTGCTTGCACGTATCCGGTCATTTGCCACACAGTACAAACAGGCCCCGGGGACAGCCGATCTGCATCGCTTCCTGACGCAAGCACGTGGCACCCGAGTTAAGGTGTCTTGAGGCCGTCATCGGGTGCGCATTGGTCCAATAGGAGAAACTACGTGCAAGAAGTTATCGAACAACTGCATCGCCTGTCGTCCGCGGAAGACTTCCTGCGATTCTTTGACATTTCATACGATGAGAAGGTAGTGAACGTCAGCCGCCTGCACATTCTCAAGCGTTTTTTTCAGTACATCGAGCAACAGAAGGCGCTACCGCGTAATAACGCGGCGGCTATGTTCTCTATCTATCGATGTTTACTGAATACGGCCTACAACGACTTCGTCTTGTCCACGCCCGCAGAGCAAAAGGTTTTCAGAGTCTTTCAGGAAGCGGACGGACGGCGGGTCGTCCCACTTGACCAGCTGCGCGCGTCGCTGCCAGCACGCGGCGACGCCTGACCCCGGAGTACCCAATGCATATTGTCGTTTGCATCAAGCAGGTACCGGACTCGGCACAGATCCGCGTTCACCCTGTCACCAACACCATCATGCGTCAAGGCGTCCCAGCCATCGTAAACCCGTACGATCTGTTCTCGCTGGAGGAAGCGTTGAGGCTAAAGGACCTCTTTGACGGTACTGTAACCACACTATGCATGGGGCCGCCGCAGGCTGAAGACGCACTTCGCAAATGCGTCAGCTATGGGGCCGACGAGGCTGTACTCGTCACCGATCGCGCTTTCGCTGGCGCCGACACGCTGGCAACGTCATATGCGCTGGCTACCGCGATCCGACAAATCGCCAAGGAACAGCCCGTCGATATGATCTTTACTGGCAAGCAGACTATCGACGGCGACACTGCTCAGGTCGGCCCCGGCATCGCTACACGCATGGGCTTCCAGTTGCTCACCTACGTGTCCAGGATCGTGGAAATCGACCTCACCGCACGCTCGATCGTCGTCGAGCGTCGCGCAGAAGGCGGCGTACACGTACTCAAAACTCGATTGCCATGCTTGGTGACGATGCTTGAGAACACCAACGAACTTCGCTTCGCGTCGCTGCCCAGAATGATCCACGCGGCAGCTTTTCCGGTACGGAAATGGAATCGCGAGCAGGCCGGCATCGAGGACGTTAGCAAAATTGGGCTGAAAGGCTCACATACCGTAGTGAGCAAAGTGTTCGGCCCAACACCGCGCGAGCAAAAAGCCGAGATGCTCACAGTGGATATGGCGAGCCTGCGCGGCGTCTCGTTGGATCTGGTGCATAGGATGTTCGCTCGCCATCCGACTTTGGAGGCAGACGTGCTAATGAAGAGGACCTTATGAACTCGACCGTTGCCGCGAAAAAGCAGCCGGCCTTGAATGCCGGAGGCCGCAACCTGGAGCTACCCGAACATCTGAAAAACTACACCGGTGTCTGGGTCTTCCTTGAGCACGACCGCGGCCACGTGCATAGCGTGTCTTGGGAACTGCTCGGCGAGGCGCGCAAGCTTGCAGACAAACTTGGCAGCAACGTCTGCGTGGCGGTGCTCGGCGGCACGGATGAGCCCCTCGAAAAGTTTTCAACTGAGGCGTTCAGCCTTGGAGCAGACAAAGCCTATGTCATTCACGACCCAGTGTTGCGTGGCTATCGCAATGAGCCATTCACGAAGGGGCTGACCGATCTGGTCAACAAATACCACCCTGAAATTCTACTGCTCGGCGCGACCTCGATGGGCCGGGATCTCGCCGGCTCCGTTGCGACAACCCTGCTCACTGGGCTCACCGCCGACTGCACCGAACTGAACATCGATCCGACCTCCCGGTCACTGGCGGCCACCCGTCCGACGTTTGGCGGCTCATTGCTCTGCACGATCATGACGCTTGCATATCGCCCGCAGATGGCGACGGTACGCCCACGGGTCATGGCGATGCCCTCAGCGCAAGAAGGCCGCGTCGGCGAGGTCGTGCAGGAAACACTGGGGCTCGTCGAAGCCGACATTGCCACCAAATTGCTCGACTTTGTCGCCGATACGACGAGTTCTCAGATCAACCTTCCGTATGCGGATGTGATCGTCAGCGGCGGCAAGGGTCTCAAAACTCCGGAGAATTTTCGACTCGCGTTTGATCTGGCGCGCGTACTCCGTGGTGAAGTCGGCGCTACGCGCCCGTGCGTGCAGGCAGGTTGGGTCGAGGCGGATCGACAAGTCGGGCAAACTGGCAAAACCGTGCGGCCAAAACTTTATATCGCAGCCGGCATCTCGGGGGCAATCCAGCATCGCGTCGGCATGGAAAGCTCGGACGTGATTGTCGCAATCAACACCGATCCCAACGCACCTATTTTCGATTGCGCGCATTACGGCATCGTTGGGGACGCACTGCAGTTGCTGCCCGCGCTAACGCACGCCTGCAAGGAACACTTGGCACTTCGGCAAATGCGAGACACCAGGAGAGTTAGATGAGAGAATCGTCGCAATTCGACGCGATCGTCGTGGGTGCCGGACCGTCGGGCAACGCTGCGGCCTATGTTATGGCTAAAGGTGGACTCAAAGTACTTCAAATCGAACGCGGCGAATATCCCGGTAGCAAGAACGTTCAAGGTGCGATTCTTTACGCCAATGCACTTGAAGAAATCATCCCAGACTTCCGTGACGACGCGCCACTTGAGCGCCACATCATTGAACAGCGCATGTGGATGCTCGACGATACTTCGTTTGTGGGCACACACACGCGTAGCGACGACTATAACAACCCACCGTATAACCGCTACACGATCATACGGGCGCAATTCGACAAGTGGTTTTCGTCGAAGGTCCGTGAGGCCGGTGCCTTACTGATCTGCGAGACTACGGTGAATGACCTGATTCTTGACGGAGACCAAGTTGTCGGCGTCCAGTGCGACCGCGAACACGGCGAAGTTTATGCGGATGTCGTGATTCTCGCTGACGGCGTCAACTCAACTTTGGCCCGCAAAGCGGGCTTTCATGGTGAGATCGAAGCGCGCAACGTCGCACTAGCTGTGAAAGAGATCCTCTTCATGCCCGAGGAGACAATTCGCGAGAGGTTTAACGTTGCCGATCAAGAAGGCGTTGTAATAGAGATGGTTGGACGAATCACAGATGGCATGGCAGGAACTGGGTTTCTTTACACGAACAAGGAGTCGCTGACGATCGGCGTCGGCTGTATGCTGAGCGACTTCAAGAAAAACTCTAATCGCACAACCCCGTATCTGCTTCTCGAGAAAATGAAGCGTCACCCGTCCATCGCTCCCCTTATCGCGGGTGGCGAGATGAAGGAGTACTGCGCGCATCTCATTCCCGAAGGAGGGTTTAATGCGATCCCGCAAGTATACGGTAACGGCTGGATGATCGTCGGTGACTCGGGCGGCTTCGTCAACGCCGCGCACCGAGAAGGCTCGAATCTCGCAATGACGACGGGGCGCCTCGCCGCCGAGACAGCAATAGCCGCCAAAGCGGCCGGCCGCCACGGCTACCGTGCCAGCACGCTGTCAGCGTATAAGGACGCGCTAGACAAGAGTTTCGTGATGAAGGACTTGCACAAGTACCGCGATATGCCGAAGGTCTTACACCATAATCCCCAGTTCTTTACCACATACCCTGATCTCGTCGCGAAAGCGGCCCGCACTATGATGACGGTCGATGGCATCGACAAGAAGACCAAGAAGCGCGAGGTCATAACCAGCTTCCGTAAAAGTCGCTCAGTGGCAGGGCTGATCGGCGACGCATACAAATTCTGGAGGGCTTTCCGATGAATAATACGATCACTGCCAACATCGACGAAAAGCTGTTTCAAAATCGCTACCGAGTGGACGTCGGGCGGCCGCACGTCCGCATAAAAGACGTGGACATTTGCACAAACGATTGCACAGAAAAGAGCTGTACATTCGTGTGTCCCGCCTCCTGCTATCGGAACGAGAACGACGGCTCAGTCACGTTGGTCACCGACGGCTGCCTCGAATGCGGTAGTTGCCGCATTTTGTGCACCGACCACCATAATGTTGAATGGGCCTATCCGCGCGGGGGATATGGCATACAGTTCAAATTCGGCTAAACGAACAAGCTCAGTATCGCTCCGCGGCTGAGCGCCTTATCACATCCGGAGAAACTTTGATGAATCTCATTACTGGTATCGAGTCGACGGATCTATTCGGCGGTGAAGTCCCGGCCGGCGTACTACAGCTGATCGAGAGAACCCGCCGCGGCAGCGATGACGATGTGGCCGCCGCGTTGTGGACTGCCATCCTGTCCTATCCGCGCTGCCTGCCACCCTACTATCTGCTATATAAGTTCCATGCAAACCGGGGAGAACTTGGCGAGGCGCATAGAGTTGCAACGAGGGCTTTGGCGGTCGCTGCCTGGGAAGCGTCGATCAGCGGTGATTGGTGCGCGGTGCAGCCGGGCGACGCGGACTTCTCCATTCCCGGGCCGCCGCGCTTTTGGCTCTTTACGCTGAAGGCGCTTGCGTTCATCAGCGTACGGCGTGGCGAACGGGCCCTTGCACTGAAGCTGATTGCCAAACTACGCTGGCTGGACCCGATTGATTGCATCGGTTTCGAGGTCGTCGAAGCCTTACTCGCGCAGTCAGAACACGGCAATCGCAAACTGACGAATTGACAGACAGCAATTCGTCACTAGAAGGGGAACTCCCACGATTCATTGGAGCTTTTCCGCATGCCCAATCGAAATGCGTGGTCAGCTTTGTAATGCTCAATCCTTCCGGCACGGTGCATAGCATCTTCTCAACAACATGCAGACCATGACTTCGTGCGTGTTCGGTGCGGAAGGCAATCCCGGTATCGTCAATGTCGCGTCTACCTTCATGCAGGGGTACACATCAATCCGTGCCGAAGGTTGCGAGCGAGTTCCGGACCTCGCCGCTGACGACGTCGCAATCCCCGAACAGCTAATGCAATTCTAGTTCGAAAAGCATGAGTACAACGGGCCGCCAGCGGAGTTGAGCATCCTTTCGTGCGATGTTGGGGGCGGCTGTTCTGCTCGTATCAGTAGCAATCCAGTTGGCCGGATGCAATGGAGACGATGTGGCACCGCCGCTTACTGACAAGGAGGCAAGTCAACCATTCGCATTCGGCCAGTCTGCACCGCCCGGTACCCTTACTCCATCGACCGCACCATCGCGGCCACCCCCGAAGTGGCGGAGGGAGTCAAGACGCCAACCGTCGTGCGGGCGTCGGTTTATTACGCAGATCCGACCACCCCAACCCACGCACGACATTTGTCGGCGAGGCGGAAACATTCGAACGGGTTACACGATCGTCCACGCTCGATTCAATCGAGCCAACCAGTCGGACTGGTTGCATCGCGACATTCGGACAGAACCTGCCGGGCAATCGGTACAAGCTGATACGCTTCACACCGTGCTCTTCGCAATGCGGTTTTTGTTAAGGCCATGTCACTCATCCCTAGCTGTCAGGTTGACGACCATCGTCAACGGGATAACGCCCGGTTCACGTCAGCCTCATCGCAAGGGCTTCCACACCACTACGGACGGCTTCCCCTCGTTGCGGCATCGGAGTTTTTCGTCATGGTGTTTGTCCTTTGTCATTTTCCAGCCATCAGGTCCGTAAGTCGGAGCGGTCCGCAACTAACGCTACTCTTACTTGAACAGCAGCGCTTTGATATCACACAGACTGAACCGAAACCTGAAGCATAGGACATCGCGCAACTGATGACCGCCGCTGGGAAGCGAAGACCGTGGGTCACGGCGATCTCGCATCCTAAGCACGCGATCGTACTCGGTCAATTCAGCAATGTCACAGTGACTCTCTGACTTCTCAGAGCCCAACTGATAGATTAGGTTTCGTTCTCATTCTCCTTCGCGAATACGGGTGGATACTTCTGCGATTGTCATTTCACCAATGTGACGCGAAAGCGAATGAAAGAACATTTCATCAAAGAGCTCTTCCGATTCTTTGAAAGCTCGCGCTGGATTTTCCTCAACGAAAGCGTAGGCTTCTTCGTGAGCAAGGTCGAGAAGTTTATGAATGTGTCTTTTATGCATCGTGAACAGCGTATCAACTAAAAATAAAGGCGCACACTGATTAAATGGCTGCATTTCTGCATTCTAATACGTGCGAGCATTGCCACCAGCCGCTTCGCTCGTAGTTTGAGCGCCCCGTTTCTTCGGTACGTATATGAGCAATTTCTGTATGGTTTGCAACGCAGTTCACCGCCGAAGCGACGCAGCAGCGTGGCCTCGCGGTTCAGCGGCAAGCCCGATGGCGCATGCGGGACCTTGCAAAGGTTGCAGAACGGACAAGCGTGTCTAACCGGCTCGCGCTGCGCCATAGGCACATGCTCGGGGGGTCAAGCCCACCTGCTCTCTTGTCCCGGTTTGCGAATCTACTCCGTACCAGCACTACAGCAGTAGGCGAGGAGGAATACATGGTTTCCGGTGTCGGTCCTGACGATTGAGCGGATATCCGCGTTGAGCTTCGCCATCGCCGCAGACACGTAGTCGGGCGCCGGCAGCTTGTCGGTATTGAAGTCGTGGACAACCACGGCAACGGCGTTGTTGTCCTTCGTCATTGGGTGAGCGAGAACTCGATCTTCTTCCGCGAACCTCTGTTCCCGCGTCGCTACTGCACCAACCCGTCCGCTGCAGTATCCATGAGTACCTGACATCACATGAATCGTATTACCATCACCGCTCAGCCCCGCAGCGATCGTGTTGAGAGCGGCCGCGACGTCGTCCACGCAACACAGATCATGGAATCCCCAAATTTGCACGGCGTCGGGAGTACCGCTGGTAATGTTTACAAGTGTTGCCACGATGTTCTCCAAGGTTTCGAAAGGGCCCATTTGATTATCAACCAACAATGACGGCCAAAGTGAGATGTCACTGCCCCGCCATTTCGCGCACAGCGATTACACAAGAGCCGGGAACGTGAGAGGCCAGTTCAAAAAGCTTGCTCTGCGCGACTTAACGCTTTCCAGTCGTCAAAAAAGCAACCGAATTTCTAGTGCTTCATGAGTGCCAGCGGGACGCTTGAAGCGGAGGACGACGGGCGACGGCACCCCATAAACGAGTTCGCCGCACCGCAATCTTTAGAAGTTAGGCCGACGATACATATGGCCCGCGTCCGACCGACGGCCATTCTCCGAAAGGCCGTCAAACGCGAAGTCACCTGGACGAGCATGCACCTCAGATCAACGAGTTTTGCTGCTTAGGCCGTTTCGTACCTGTGCCGTTGATCAGTACAGCAACAATCATGCTCGTCACCGGTTAAAAGCAACGCCCACTGACCCTCCGTCAAACGTTGCGCAGCGGTAAATCCCAGAAGGATTTCGCGAGACTGACAGGCCGCCGCGTACTCAGCAGGCGACCAGCGGCGATCTTCCGGCTAGCACTGCGGCCAGCCCCATCCAAACATGCCCCTCTTGATTTTAGGCATAGAAACTCCTTATCAGGATAGCAGATGGCCATCGAACCCGCGGTTCATAGCACTGCTGCCACGATAACGAAACTAATGTCATGGTGCCGCCGCCCACCTCAACGCTGAACGCGCTCGAACGCTGCCACGTTTTAGGTATAGTACCGAAGGCTAGCAGACTATAGAACAAATTGGCATTCAACATTTCTTATACTACTAGCCGCAAGTTCTTATCGACCGCTTTCAACGAGGCATAACCTTCGCGTGCGAGCCGATATCGGAATCCGATACAGATGGGGCCACGCAAACCGTGCCAGAGCACCACATTCCTGCGGCGATTCGTTGGGACAACGGCTGACAATCGTTCAACCGCGCATGCTCGATGACATTGCCAGACGGATGAGACGCTTGTGCGCCGTGAGCGTACCACTGACGAGCCATGGAGGCCTGGAGTGCAACAAAGCCGCCCGGGTTGAATAGCCGGGATCAGATCTAATCTATGACGGCGAGGCCGGGTTGCAGCTGCGCAAAGAATCGGAGCAGCGACTATCAACAAGTAGCAGTAGCTAGATTTTTGGCGACCGCGCGGACCACCACTTGACTGTTTTGATTTGCGCGGCGCGCAAACCAGCCAAAGAGTTCTATCGCATCCAAAGTGATTCAGAATTCAATCGGGGCTGCGTTGTATCGCCCTTCCAGACATCACAACATCGCAGCGCTTGGCGTTTCCTTGATAGCACAGGCAAGCTATTGACAATGCTTTCAAGATCAGGCCAGATGCCGATCGGCGCGACACCTGATATTCATCTAGCTTGAAAATGCGGCGCAGCACCGGCACATCAATTCACCTTGCACCTAACGCTACGTTAGGCTTTAGCGTTGACGTACGTACCGGAGACGCAATGCAATTAAAGATCGGTGAACTGGCAAAAAGAGCGGGGCTGAGCGTTCGTGCTTTACATCACTACGACGCGATCGGCTTGCTGTCTCCGTCGCAACGCACTGAGGGGGGAGCACGCCTGTACGGGCGTGGCGACCTGATCCGGCTGCATCGTATCGAGGCACTGAAACGGTTCGGTTATTCGCTTCCCGATATCAAAGCCAGCCTTGACGACCAACCGGCCAGTGCCCCGATAAATATTCTTCATCGGCAGATCGCCGAACTGGACGCGCAGGCTTCGCGGGCGCAGCGTCTCAGTCGCCACCTGAGACGCCTCGCCAAGATGCTGGCCGCCGGCAGCGAAACGCCCGCGATTGATTGGCTCAACACCTTGGAGTTGGTGAGTATGTATCAAAAGCACTTGAACGAAGACGAACTCGACACGCTGTTTGCAACGGGCCCGGACGCGCTTGCGCCGATGGATCCAATATGGGACGAGCTCATCGTTGAGGTTCATAGCGCCATGCGGGAAGGTCTGTCTAGTGAAAGCAGTGTTGCCCAAGAGTTGGCTTGGCGCTGGGTTCGGCTCATGACCCGCATGACGAACAACGACCCGGCGCTCGCTTACAAGTTGATGAAGATTCAAACCGCGGAGCCACGCGCACAGCAGATTGTCGGCATTACGGCGGAGATGCTGGTTTGGATAGACGAATCGTTTGCGCACGCGCGCTGCACACTTCTCGCCAAACACTTGAACCCGGCGCAAATGGACGAAGTTCGACGCCGCCAGCTTAACGAAAAGAACAGGCGCGAATGGCCAACGTTAGCGCTTGAGTTGCGGGCACACATGCAGGCCGGCGTCGCGGCCGACGCTGCGCCGGTACAGGCTCTCGTCGAGCGCTGGCAACAGCTTTTCCGTGAAAGCTTCTGTGGCGATGACGTGGTCTTGGAAGTGCATGTTCGAGACGCCTTGAACCAAGAGCCGGACCTGCAACTTGGGGTGGGGCTCGACGAGGCATTGTTGGCCTATCTGCATAAGGCACACATCGTTGGGCACGATGTGACGCCAACCGACGCCGGGCCCAAGCCTAGCGCCTTGATCGTGGCTAGGCAACGGGCGGCGCACCAACTACTGGATCGCCCGCTGGTGCTTGATGATCCGCTCGCATTGGCCGTGCTAGGCAAAGCCGAGGCACAGGACCTACGCAATGGCCTCGATCGGTTTCGCCACCCGATGTCGATGTGTAGGCGCAGCGCGCTGGTCGTACGCAGTAGGCTAGCGGACGACATTTGGACCGAGGCCGCCGAGCGGGGGGTGCGACAATACGTCGTGCTTGGGGCAGGACTCGACACCACCGCCTACCGGCAGCACGACACGCCCGGGAGCATCTTCGAGGTTGACCTGCCGGCCACGCAGGAATGGAAACGAGCGCACCTGAATGAGGCGGGCATCCGCTTGCCGCAATCGTTGCGGTTCGTACCGGTCGACTTCGAGCGCATCAGCCTTGCCGAGGGCTTGACGCGTGCCGGATTCGATCCACTCGCACCGGCCTTCTTCAGCTGGCTCGGAGTAACCATGTACCTCGACGAGGCTGCGGTCGTTGATACTTTGCGGTTCATCGCGCGCTGCGCCAGAGGCAGCGCCGTGCTGCTGGAATACGCATTGCCAGTGTCCAGCTTGCCGCCGATGATGCGTGTCTTCGTCGAACAGTTGATGGCGCAATTCGCCGAGGGCGGCGAGCCGTGGAAAAGCGCGTTCGATCCGGCTGAGTTGGCTCAAATGCTGGTTACACTGGGCTTCAGCAGTTCCCACACTTGGACTATAGACCAGTTGAACCACAGGTACTTTGCGAACCGCTCAGACGGACTGCAAATCGGAACAACACCGTCACGTCTAACTCTAGCCACGGTCTAATCGTCAGACTATGCCTCGCAATTACTTGTTTATCCGCCCCAGTCCGCGCAATGGTCAGCGCTACAAGCGGCAAGGGCATCCCACAATCGCAAGGCTATACGAGTAGCAATGCGCCAGCGCAGCGATGCCACCGAGCCAAGTACGGGTCACCGCGTGCGCCGGGGAGCCGAGCAGGAAATCCTCGGGTGCGAGATGCACCGAGGATTCTAGGTTGTTTGCAGCCTCGGTACAGTCGTGTGCGACGAGAAACCCGGAGGCGATGACGCATAGGAAGACATGATGACATCCACGCTTAACACCTTGATCCGCGCTGAACGCAATCAGCTGGCAATCGTTAAAGTATCTCCTGAGCATTTGTAGCTCACCGTCACGGCGAATATGCCAAGGCCCCGCATGGCCACGTATCGTCGGTAGCCAGACCATCAATCTGGTCCGAAGCAATCCGCGAAGTCGCCACACTCCGCGCAGTTTGAAGACTTGCAGACAAGCAACGCCTCACGCTCGCACAGTTGCTTGTAGAGGAATTTCTTCCACTTCATACCGTGAACGTTTTTTTGCGCCAGCCGCGGAAACCAATAGCCCAACAGCACCGGCAATTCGCTACGCGAGCGAAGGCGCAGCTCCTGCCACAGGTGTTTGTGCCCCGCACAGGCGCAGGCGAGCGCATGCGAAACGCAATGGATTTCAATCGTTGTGCCTGCGAGCGGATCAGCATGTGCCTTCAACAGGTTTGCGAGGTCTCCGACCTCGTCGTCGCACGACCGCTGGCGCCACGCCGCAGGCGAGGCGGCCAGTTGCAAGAAAAGGGCGCTGTCGACGCCGGGAAACCAATGCGCGAGCAGCCAGTGGGTTTCATCCAGATTCAACCCGCGGATGGGCAGTGTGTGCACGCCGGCTTGGCCGAACGCCGCCGAGAGTACCCCAGCGAGGGCAAGAACCGTGGAATCGTTGCTGTCCACAGCGTGACGCATCAACGTCGTGTAGAAGTCCATCACCGTCCTTTGTGGCTCAGACCATGGCCACCGCGTGCGTGTAGCACTTTTTTGGGCATATCCTCGCGCATGCCGTGCAACCGATACACAACTCCCGGCGCGCAATAGTCATAACCTTCTTTTCGTACTCGTCGTCGTCATCCTCGCCTACCGGGGTAAGCTCGCCCCCCTCGTCTACACCGACGAGCTGCAGGACCCCACGAGAACACGACCGGAAGCATCGTCCGCAGCCGATACACTTCTCATCATCAAGGGCGGAGACAAAGGTAGGCGTCCACATCTCCCCGCTAGGTAGCTTTACGCAAAAAATCTCGCTCATCTCCGGCTCCCAGGCGCTTCGTCGAGAGCCGCTGCCGCGGCCTTGCGCGCGTCCATCAGCGCGGCGTGAGCCTCGTGACAGAGCTGCGCAACCGTCAATATCTCTTCCCACCTAGTCGGAAGATCCTCCGAAAGGTCGTGGAGATCCATCTTGGCCTGAATGGCCCGTGTATTGAGTGTCTTCAGGCGCACCTTCAGTTCATTCGGGTCACTCATGCCCCCTCCCGTGGTAAAAGGACGCGCCTCAGTTGTCGCTGTCCGCAAAGTGGCGGTCTTGTCAACAGTGGCTTTAGCCATGAGATACCTCGTCATCCTCGGCCAAGTCGAATGAGCGCACATTTCTGGTTAGCGCCTTGCGCAACCACGGCGGTGGCGTACCTTTCAGGACATCCCTAAGCTTGATAAGGATGTCCTCAATTGGCTCCAGCTGTGGCACCTTGACTGGATGCACCTTCAGCGCTACGACGCGCGCCGCTCCTGAACCACCGATTGCGGCAACGTACAGGATCGCGCAACCGCGGATCGCGTCCAGCTTCGGTGCAAGCTTATCTTCGTCGCCGTCCTCCTCTAACTTGCCGCCAAAATCGAAGGCTTCCACGAACGCGTACCCCTCCGCCGTCACATCGAAGATAACAATGCTTTTCGCCCAGCCAAAGTGCGCGTCGACATGCAGTTTGTCCTGCGTGGCAAATGCGATTTTCATGCAATGGTTCCCTCATGATTTGCATGCAATGGTCGCGACGACCGGAATTCCTTACTCCGCGTTAGCGACTGGCGCAGCGAGGTCGAGCGACGACTGCGGCAGAGCCCAGTCGGCCGAGCGGTGGTGCGTAACTCGATCGATTAATAGATTCGCGAGTTCGAAGACGAGGTTCATCGTTCCACGATAGCCGACCTGGCATCGATGGGCATTGCCGACCCGGTCGAATACGGGGAAGCCTATGCGCAACAGAGGCTTGCCGAGACGCGCGGCCATCTGCCGGCCGTGCGAATGCGTAATAAGCAGGTCGCAATCCCCCGCGCCTCGTTCCATGTCCTCAAGGTCACCGAGCACGACCTCGCTCGTCGGCAGTAGCGCATGCGACGCCGATGTAGTCGTGCTGACGCAGACTGGCAACTCGGCGCCGATTTCGTGCAACAGCGAACCGATTGCAAGCAGCAAATCCGGTTCTGCGCCCAAGGCCACCTTGATGCCACCTATGTAAAAATGGCTGTCGAGCATTGCATCCAGCAGTTGGCTGCGCTGCCTCTGGTATCTGATCGGGACCTCCCGGTCTGACAATCGCGCAAGGCGATGCAAGAGCCGGTCGTTCGGTTCGAGCCCTGTGAGCCGCTCAAAAATTTCGAATGGGATGCCTGCGATCGTCTCCAGTGCCTGCGCACCGTCGCGCGTTTGCTCGCCCACGCCGAAGGTGAATGTCGACGCACCTGCGGCGCGTATCTGGTCGAGAGAAGTCCCGCCCAGCGTGGTCCCGCGCCAGTCGGGAGCAATGTGGCCATCGAGCGAACCGGAGACGTCTGGCAATATGATCGGAACTAACCCGAATGCCTCAATGATCTCTCGCAACTCGTCGATATCGCTGGGTGACAGATGACTGCCGGGCAGCACGTTGACCTGTCGCTGCACGGTTGGCAGCGGCTTGACAAGCGCCTTCACGATTGCAACGATGGCGCGCCTGTAGCCGTCCTCGAATGCGCCAATGTAGTCTGGCGTCGATACGTACACGAGTTCGGTATTGCTCAACTCTGGCTTGCGTTTGCGCACCATCGCGAGATGACCGGCGACATCTTCCCCGTTGGCCTCAGTCAGCCCTGTCGAGCAAAGCACGATGATTTTCGGCGCCGCGCGCTTGCAGATGTTTAGTAGCGCCGTTTCGACGTTTTCAAATCCGCCCAGAATGGTAGTGACCTCATTCATTGCAGTGGTCTGCAACGGGATGGCCTCCTTGAAATGGCGCACCAACAGGACGAGGCCGAACGACGTGCAGCCCTGCGAACCGTGCATCACCGGCATGCACGCATCGAGTCCCATGGCGGCATAACTCGCGCCAAGCGGCTGGCTCATTTTTAGCGGGTTGACCGTACAGGCTTTCCCTAGTTCGACGACGTTTGCCATTGTGTCTGCACTCCGCTATGTTCAGGCCGCGACGCTGGGTCGAAGGCCCTTCGGGCAATCCCGCGCGCTTGCACGCGGCGACTGTTCTGTCATGCGCTCCGTGAACTCCATTCGCTCGCCACAGAGCCCTTCGCCTTTGTCGTCCCACGGAGCTGGAATGCGCACCTGCTGCCAGACCGGGTTGCTGATTGCGCGGTCAATCTCGTGCACCAGCTCGACGATTCCCTCATACCCGGCATATGGATGATGGCGTTCTTGATTGACATCAAGCCAAGGCACCCGCGCCTTTAGCGCGACAAACTGCGAGCGCCCGCCGGACAGCATGATGTCGGCCTGCGACTCGCGGAGCATGCCGTACATTTCGCTTGCCGTCATATTGTCGACTATGCGCGCGTCATCGCCCATGATCTCCTTGATCCTTTCCTTGTCTTTCTCGGTGCTTTTCTTCACACTGGTGCCAACGATCTCGAGCCCCACCTCTTGCAACGCCGCAACAAGCGACCAGGATTTCACACCGCCTGTAATCAGCAGCACGCGCTTTCCATCGAGGCGCGCCCGGTATGGCGCAATGCGCGCCCACGCGCGCTCCTCTTCTGCTTCAATCAAGCGATCGGCGCGTTTGATCAGATCGTCGGGCGCACCCCTTTGCACCAGCAGCTTGGCGACTTGGCGCAACGCATCGCTCACATCGCCGATTCCGTAGAAAGAGCCCTCGAAATAGGGAATGTCGTATTTCCGCTGCATCTTTGTGGCAATGTTAATCATCGACTTTGAGCACACCACCATATTTACCTTCGCGCGGTGAGCGCTCGCGATGTCACTGTAGCGAGCATCACCAGAGATGCAAGCCAAGATACGGATACCAAGCGCGTCGAAGAGCGGCTTCGTCTGCCACAACTCCCCCGAGAGGTTGTATTCGCCGATGATATTGATGTCGAACGGCGTTGTGTGAGCGGGCTCACGCGAGCCGATTACATGATCGAAAACCGCCTCCCCACCGAGTTTATTGCCGAAGTTTTTCGACCCGGCGAA
Organism: Paraburkholderia atlantica; assembly: GCF_009362785.1. Classification (GTDB taxonomy): domain Bacteria; phylum Pseudomonadota; class Gammaproteobacteria; order Burkholderiales; family Burkholderiaceae; genus Paraburkholderia; species Paraburkholderia atlantica. The sequence continues at coordinate 48,649 of NZ_WHNQ01000029.1, read as the reverse complement.
ACCGGGCGCGTTGACCGGTATCACAGGTTTGCCGAATTTCTTTGACGCTTGCTTACACACTGCCTCTATATTGTCACCGATCAACGCGGTGACGCACGTCTGATAGACAAACACGGCAGGGGGATCATATTTTTGGATAATCTCGCGAATACTTCTGAACAGCCGTCTCTCGCCGCCATAGATTACATCGATCTCACTTAGATCAGTCGTGAACGCGGTCCGATAGAGCATCGACCCGGAGGATGCCGCGGGACGGTTATCCCACGAGTTGCCCTCGCACGCAATCGGCCCGTGCACAAGGTGCGCTACGTCAACCACGGGCTGAAGTGCAATCCGAGCTCCATCGAATGCACAACCGCCAGCAGTCGCTCCTGGCGGAAGTTGCTTGGCGCAGCCTTGTCTGCGCTCCGTCTCACTTTTCGCCCTATTCTTCGCGCAACCGGGTTCGTCGAAAATATCTGCAGTCCTAGCCTTGAACCACATTGGAGAATCCTGACAATATGAGGTCCACAACTAATTGCAAGTTCCATACCACGGCTCGAACCCGCAGGCATCCGCAGCGTGGGGGATCGGGCACTGTAGTAGCAGCGTCAACTTAAACCAGCGCTTTGTCGGAGTTGAACGGATTGCGACACAACATACTTATCGACCTTCTTTCAGACCATGCGCGTGCTGTGTTCCACGCGCGCTTCGCTTTGCATACCGAGCAGACGAAATATCGGAGCCGTCCAAGGCGTGACCTCAAGCTTCGCTTTCTTAGAAGCGGCGTAGTTTGATTCCGTGCTTGCGCAGTGCATAGCCGATCTGCCGCGCCGTAATGCCGAGCAGGCGTGCCGCCTTTGCCTGCACCCAACCGCAGCGCTCCATGGCCCAGAGCAACCGCTCACGCTCGTCCTCAGGGATGTGCTCACCAGAGTGCATGCCGAGACCGCGGGCATCGCGCTCCGGGGCGCCGAATTTCGCGGGAACGTTCAGCGCGTTACTGACTGTAACGTCCGACGAGCGTGCCGGACGTACTGCGTCTTCTCGCTCCACATGATGCAACACCTTCGTGAGGCACCGGTCGATCTCGCAGAGAAACGAAGAACGACCAATCGTGTCATGATGCGCCATTGTCGCAGTCCGCTCAATGCAGTTTTCGAGCTCGCGCACATTTCCGGGCCAGTAACAACTCGACAGCACGCGCAACGCTTCCTCGTTGAAATGCAGAGCGCGACCGTTCTCCCGATTAAAGCGGTTAAGGAAGTATTGCGCCATCTCGGGGATGTCTTCCCGGCGCTCGCGCAGCGGCGGCAACACGATGCTCACCACGTTAATGCGGTAGTAAAGATCCGCTCGGAATTCGCCCTCTCTCACCATTTGTTCCAGACTGCGATTAGTTGCTACGATGAGCCTCACGTCAACTCTCACGGGCGTTGTCCCTCCTACCCGCTCGAACTCCCGCTCCTGCAGAACGCGCAGGAGTTTCGCTTGGAACGACGGCGATATATCACCTATCTCGTCGAGGAAAAGTGTTCCGCCGTGCGCCAATTCGAAGCGCCCCTTTCGCTGAGTTTGCGCGCCCGTGAACGCCCCCTTCTCGTGGCCAAACAGCTCGCTTTCCAGCAGTGTTTCCGTGAGCGCCGCACAATTCACCGAGACGAATGGCTGGTCCTTGCGCGGGGACAAACGATAGATTGCACGCGCGATCAACTCCTTGCCGGTGCCGCTCTCGCCGCGCAAGAGCACCGTCGTTCTCGCAGGCGCGACCTGATGGACCTGCGCGAATACGTGCTGCATCGACGCAGATCGGCCGATTGCCCAATCGACTTGAGATATAGGAGGGGCCGCGTTCCGTCGGCGACTAATCTCCTCCTGCACGCTTTTGCGGTTCGGATTCGCCTCACGCTCAAGGAGAAGTGCCCTGCCCATTGGCGCAGCAATTACTTCCAAAATTTGGAGATCGTCTGCGAAAACACGCTTCCCGTCCGGATTCTCACAAAGTGCTACGAGCACCCCGAGCGGCCGTCCTTCGTGCCGGATCGGTGTCCCAAGTAGAGCGACACGCTCGGCATTGGAAACACGAACAGCCCCCGTGCGGTCGTCGAACATTGGGTCACCATCCAACTCAGACACAACCACGGCGGACTCGCTTTCCTGTATCCGCCCTACGATCCCTTCACCGGAGGGAAAACGCATACCTTCTCGCCAGCCGTCTGACAGTCCCGTGCTACACAGGCCGCCAAGCTTTCCATCCGGCTGCTCGACGGCGATGAACGCGGACCGCCAGCCTCTCGCACGCGACAGAAACCACAGCGACCTCTTCAACGCGTGCTCCGCATTACGGGATGAGGCCAGCGCTTTTAGCACTTGGGCCACTACATCGAAATCGGAAGGGCTCTCGTTGATAAGAGAATGCGACATAGATTCGGGCTCCAGCGACAACTCGTCAACGCAGTGACGGAGACGGCTCGGCACAACGGCAGAGCCATAGTCGCGTTGGTGGCAGCCGAATTCGGGATGCCGCTGTGCTCAGGCATCGCCAAACTCGACAAAAATGACAAAATCGCAGCAATGGCGTCGGGAAGCTGCAAACAGAGGCAACGGGGCCCCTCCGTTCGCGGCTAGCATACTAACCAAAAAAGACGTAGGTTTCACGACAAATTCGGGTCAACGGCAACCCGCACAGTCAGTCGAGGATCCTAGTCTCGGTCGAACGCTGCCAGCGTTGAAGGAAGGCAGAAGCGGTTTCGTTATATGAAATTCAAATCGTAAGTGCCATAGGCCTCAAATGGCAGTTCAGGTTGCATTGCACCACGCAGACGCAACTCCGCGCGAGTCCTTCCAAAATGCTGTGAGAGCTGTTCAGCAGCTTGCTCGAGTGCATCCGCCCAGTTGTTCGTCGTTTCTTTTTTAGCGCGCGATCCAATGCAACGTTACACGCCTGCAACCGGTCGACACCTATGTCATTCCGCATCGAGGCCCGATGTTTCTCGATGACATAAGTCAAACGCCACTCAGTGGGCTCCTGAATTCCCAAAGCAACGCTGCCTGCCCGCGTCAGCGTCGGGGCTGCTCATCGAAAATACCCGGCAGCAACCGTTTTGACGCGCCGAAATATCATCTCTTCGACACGACCACTGCGCGACGTCACCTAAACCTGACCACGCGTTGGCATCGCCGGCTGCTCTGCCGTGAACATTCCGTGCTCTGCCGAGCTCAGCTGCAGCGAGCGAAAGAGGAACCGTTGAAGTGCGGTAGCTGCGGATGTTCGGTCGTTCCAGTTCTCTTGAGTGAACAGACCGAATTCCGCCACTGGCGGCATCGGCAACCCGACAGCTTGCGGATCGATCGCGTGCATGGTGTCGCGGCGCACGTGCCAGTCGAGCAGCACTGCAATACCGAGTCCTGCCTCAACGGCCGACTGCACCGCCGACAGACTCGTGCTCGTACACGCAACACGCCACGCGATGCCGGCGTCGAGTAACGTCGCGAAAAAAATCTCCTGCCACCGGCATGCGCCGCCGAATGCAACAATCGGAAGCGGGCCCTCGCCAAGGTCCGTGTTCCGGGTACGTGCGGCCGCCCAGCGAAGCGGATGCCGCCATGTCACTATCGGCTCCGAGTGAATCAGCGCAGGGTCGCCGATCGCGAAATCTAGTGTGTTGCTTGCGAGCCGCTGCGATAACGCCGGGCTCGCATCGACAACAATCTCCAGCGCTACGTCCGGATAGAGAGCCGAGAACTGCCGCAATGCATGGCGAAGGTGGCTCATTGCGATGTCTTCCGGAATGCCGACCCTCACCGTGCCAGAAACGTCGCCCTCTGTCAGGGCGGAGCGAGCCGCGAGGCCAATGTCGAGGAGCTTGTGCGCATATGGCAGTAGCACGTTGCCCGCGGTGGTCGGCTTTACGCCGCGCGGTGAACGTTCGAGCAAGCGTTGGCCAACCTCATCTTCGAGCCGCCGAAGGGCCATGCTGACAGCAGCCTGTGTCCGATGGAGAGCCATCGCAGCATTGCTCACGCTGCCGGCTTCTACAACCGTCACGAACGTACGCAGCAGCGTGCTGTCGAGATCGCGAATCATCAATTTCCCTCATGCAGACATAAAGATTATCAGCTTATACCACGCATACCCCTGCGGTTAATATCCTACCGTCACGAGTCAGGGAACATGGATGCGAAAAAAGTTGCACGAGAAACACGCCGAATACGCATTGCGGGGAATACCCGAGTCGCTGGCGCAGCCGGCCCTTCGAGCTTCGCCGTGTACCTGATCGAACAGCCGCCACCGAACTGGCCAATGCTCCTTCCAGTGAAGGAGCAATACTGCAGAAAAGCACAGCTTGACGTTGTGGCCTCCAGTCATCTCGTGCCCACGTCATGGCGCTCCTCGATGAGGAGTTCTAGGCACGCCGGGCTATCTGAGCCCGGATACGTCCACTTAACTGCAATTAGCAAACAATAGGTTGAAGCATTGCGTTCAGCAGGTTGCACGAACCCTCTCTCGCTATGCTAGCCGAAAAAAATGCCCAAGAATGTTTGACAGTGCTGCCCTCTCATCGCACGACCACCGCAGTCGCGGTTCGAGTCTAGAAGCTCTAGGAACTCCCGCGAGCCTGATGTACGCATCGAAGTTTCCCGCAGGAACGCGTCAAGGTGCCCGGCTGATCTCCTCGACGCGTTTATAGCAGCCCGGTTCGCTCGTTTCTTTGCCCTTTTTCAATTTCTAACCGGAGGTCACATGAGTACAGCCAACGATCGCACTTATTTTGAGCAAGTCGCTCAACAAGCTGTGGAACAGATGTTCGCAACTTCGCCCGAAACCGCAGCGTTCCACCGTGGCGACTGGATCGACAGTGAGTACTATCGCCGCCACCTCGTAGAAACTGTATTGCGAATCCGACTCAATAACGAGGTCGACGCGTTCGCACTCTACAAAATCGGCTCCAAGGACAACACGCTCGCACAGATCCTCGCGCAATACTTGGCAGAAGGATACGGGCATGAGGGGAAATTCCTCCACGACCTTAAGAAATTCGGCTTATCTGCCAATGACGTCGACCGGGTTGCCCCCCTCCACAGCACCGACAAACTGATCGGCTATCTCTATCTGAGCATTGGTCGCAACGGTCCGCTGCCGACGATGGTCTGGAACTGGCTGCTCGAATGGTACACCAATCGCTACAGCAAGAGCATTACAGAAGCCGCTGCGCGGGCGTTCGGCCACGATCACGTTAAAGGTTCGCTCGAGCACATTCAGTACGCGGAATCGCACAAGCACTATGACATCATTTGGATTGCCCTTCAGCGGGCAATAGGCGGCTGGGGCAGCATTGAGAGCGCGGAAATGTATCTCCGCAACTTCGTCGGCCTGATCCACGAATATTTCGATGAGTTGCGTGTGACGACCGTGCCCCGGACGGAAAGCATAACCTCCCGGGAAGCAGCCACATGACCGCCGTCATCGTGGTTGCGCCAGCGTCATCCGGTACCGCAGTTTTCGCCGCCACAACTCGTCAAGGTATCGCCGCCCTTGCATTTGCGCGTGCCGCGCCCCTTCGACTGCGAGCGTCTGTTGCGTCCTTCGCGGTGGTGGGCGCTGCGCTCGGCGTCTTCCCATGCACAGGCGAGTCACCGTGGACAGTTCAGCGCTCGCGGAGATTGCCGGGCAGCAGCGTAATGGACACATATACCCACTGGTTAAACTAAACAAGTCGATCTTGTTGTCGATACTGATGATACGCGGCCATATTTGCAATCCAAACCCACGCAGCTCCGGCAATGCGAACGTGGCGATGCGACGTGCCTGACAATCGTACGGTTCGTCAAATCCTTATCAGCGGACTTCGCCGGCGGCGCCGAAGTGGCGAGTGTGCGCCACAATCCGGTCTCAAAGGAGACGAAGCTCCCACGCCCACCCGCCCTCCACTATCGCGAGACTGACTGCTCTCTTAAACCCCTACCAGACATGTCCGGTTCACCGCCGCAGATCGCCCCGACGCCGGGCCCGGACATCGCCAAAACGCTCTGTGCGCTCAAATTTGATCAAGCCGAAAAAATATCTGAACAAGTTGCTTCCACATGAAAGCCAATCATCCTGCTAAGGGTAACCGCATAGTCGTGCTTAACCGGTGGTCCGACGGTTTCGCTGCCTATCAGCGCTACATTGATCATGCGGCGAACAAGATCGCATACGTCTGCACGCCCAACAGTGTCGCCGCGCTTGACACCTCTCGCATTGCACACGTCGAACAGCTATCTGACATCCTCGATGAAGAAGCGCTGCATGCGGCGGTGCGCGCCTGTAGTTCAGCGCTCGGCGGCATCGACAGGCTAGTCGCCTTATCCGAATTCGACCTTTTAGCGGCCGCGCGACTGCGCAATTCGTTCAATATCCCCGGCGACCTTCCCGAGACAGTCGTGCGCTTTCGAAATAAGGCCGTTACGACGAATACTATCGCCGCAGCTGGCCTGCGTGTACCGCGGTTTGCAGCCCTGGAAGATCTGGTCGTTGCCAAGGCGGCGACTACCACTGTGATGCGTTTTCCGATAATCGTGAAACCGCGATCAGGTACGGCGAACATAGGGTCACGGCGCATCGAGACCCGTCCTGAGTTCGATGCACTGTGGCCGACACTACCGCTTGCCGAGTACGATTGCGAGGAGTACATCGACGGTCCGGTTTATCACGTTGACGGCTTCCTTCTGAATGGCACATTGGTTATCGCGCGCGCGTCTCGCTACATCAGCACTTATCTCCAGTTCGCTCAAGGTAAACCACTCGGCTCGGTGATGCTCGACCCAAGTCCCCTAAATGAGGCGCTAACCGCATTCTCCGTAAAGTGTCTGCGCGCCCTGGATTTCAGAAATGGGCCATTCCATCTTGAGATAGTCCGGGGCTGCGATGGATTGTATTTCCTTAAGGTTGGTGCCCGCGTCGGCGAAGGAGAAATCCCATTCCTCTTTCACGATCTGTACGGTGTTGACCTGTTCGCCCTCTGGGCCGCGCAGCAGTCAGGTGACAAGGCGCGGTTAGCCACTCAGGTGCAAGCAGCGCTAGACGCGTCGGCATCGTCCGCCCGCGGTGGATTCCTCATGTTGCCGGAGCCAGTGGGCAAAGTATTCGTCGATGCAAAATTGCTACGAGAGATCCCCGCGCTTTACGAGGCGGTTTTCCCCAAGCCACGTCATTTCTTCGACGGCACCGGCGGCTACGCCACCCTCCTCGCGCGCTTCCGCTACCGCGCTGCATCGGAGCACGAAATAGCCACAGGAATTCACACGACATTAGACAATTTCCAATACACGCTCGCCGAGATTGCCGCGCCCCCCTTCACTGCGGAGCCAGCGGCTCCAATGGTTCATCCCGGAAGGCATTCCCCGCCGCTTCTGCCTTGCTAGACGTAGTTTCGCGCCTCCTCCAGCAGGAGCTCTCGCATCCAGATGCTCGCAGGATCCCCGTTATGCAGGGAAGGCCATTGGATCGCTTCAGTGAAACAGGAAAGTGGCAACGGGACGTCGACGATCCGCAGCGGGGCGACTTCCGCGAAATACTTTGCTAACCTCAGAGGAATCGTAGCGATACGGTTAGTATGAAGCAGGACTCGCGGGATCAAGTCGAAGGTAGGCACGATAACCTCTTCGCGCCTCTTGAGACCTAGATCGAGTAAGAAGAACTCCTCGATCGAAGGTCTCCGTGCACGTCCAAACCTCACTGTTACGTGTCCCATCGACATGTACTTCTCGAGCGGCAGGCGGCGGGACAACTGTTTGTTCGTCGGACAGCCTACACACACGAGCTTCTCCTCAAAGAGCGGTGCTTTAGGATGAGCATCAGCCAACAACAGCTCCGGCAGGATCAAAAAATCGGCGTCCCCACGCCGAAGCAGCTCACCCGGGTCGTCATCAGGGAAAAGCAATTCGAAACCAACCGAAGGAGCCTCGCGCGCTACACGCTCAATGACATTCTGAAAATAGACCAGCGTCATAAAGTCGGACAGGCACACCCTGAAGCGGCGATTCGACTTCTCCGGTCGAAACACGTCCCGCGAGATGATCGAAAGCTGGATGTGCGATAAGGCTTCCCGAACAGGTCCAGCGAGCTCCGTCGCTCGCGCAGTGGGGACGAACTCACGACCTCTCATTACAAACAGGTCGTCGCCGAAATAATCGCGTAGTCGAGCAACGGCGGCGCTCATGGCAGGCTGGCTCAAATTGACGCTTTGCGCCGCAGCCGTCAAGTTGCGCTGCGTCATCAGCGCATCCAGCGCGACGAGAAGATTCAGATCAAGGCCTTTGAATCGCATGTTCCGGTATCCGCCTTATGGATGAGACATATCGAAACAATCGATTGTACAAATTATTTGCGATAACGCAAAGTTGCGACCATTCAAATGGAATAGGGAACGTCGAAGCCCGTCTATCGTAGTACTGATTGATCCGCAAAATCCCGCATAGTGATCCGCAGTTGGCAATCGAACCTATCGGCAGATCGAACGATACAAGGCATGCGTCCGACGCGATGGAAAGGCTATGAACCACCCAGACTATTTGACAGAAGTGCGCAGCGACAGTGATTGTGCCGATCTTCGCCCTAAGGTTTACCTTACATTTGATGACGGACCTCATCCAGTATGGACGCCGAAAATACTTGACATATTGGCATACGAGCAAGCGGCGGCAACTTTTTGTGTCATCGGCGCATACGCAGCGGAGTATCCAGAACTGATCAAACGGATCGCCGCAGAAGGTCATGAACTCGCTAACCACACCATGACACATCCAGACCTTTCGAAATGTGAGCCGGACCTAGTTCGCCGTGAAATATGGGAGGCGGATGCGCTTATCAAGGAGACGTGTCCTGCGGCAAAAGTGACGTATATCCGGGCGCCATACGGAATCTGGACGAAAGACGCAATCGGGGAAACGGGGAAGGCTGGATTGATCGCGCTTCACTGGTCAGTAGACCCGCGGGATTGGTCTCAACCGGGTGTCAATGTGATTGTTGATGCGGTGATGGCATCAGTCCGGCCAGGCTCGATTGTGCTGTTGCATGATGGAAGCCCCCCCGGAGAGTCAAACTCCGATGTTCACACGACATCCCGCAGACAAACGACCGAGGCTCTCTCGCGTCTAATTCCTGCATTGAAGGCGCGCAGGTTCGTGATTAGTCGACTTCCTGATCGTCGATCCAAAACACTGGCCGAATGAGCACACATCTGTAACCACTAGCCTGCTTGGACTATTGGCTAGCCACTCATTGCAAACGGTTCCCTATAGTCACATCGAGAGATCGTGCACGATTCTGGCGGACAATCAAATGAAGATGTCAGGAAAAACTGACCCGTGAAAAAGGATCCACTGATATAACTTTCCGTGTCCGCCGATGGAGGTGTTGTTGCCCACCTCGATACCATGGAACGCATTGAAGGAGGTTATTAGTCAGTCGAAAGCGACAGATTAATACGATTGCATCAACAAAAAGGCGGTACACGACAGCACCCAGTCAACTCTTCCCGTCTACGGTATCGCAGTTTCACGCAGGGTCTGTCGTCGATGTGATCACGCCGAGCAGGCGTATTGACGGATCCTAGCAGGCCTGTAATCAGATCGTTTTTTGACACCACTTAGCAAACTGACCTCGATGAACATTCCTGCCGCCATCAATACGACCTCCGTTTTATTGTACGCACTTCTTTCTGCCGTTTATAAGACAGCGCAGGTTCTACATACCCTACCCGCTCCAGCTGAGCATAGCAACCGATCCGCCACGAATTTTCTTCCCGACGTCGACGTCATCGTTCCGTGCTTCAACGAAAACCCCGATACTCTGCGCGCGTGTCTCGCCTCTATCGCAACGCAGGAATACTCAGGGGCTTTAAAAATCCACGTGGTCGATGACGGATCCGCCAACCGCGATGCGTTGGAACCCGTTTATCGCGACTACGAGCACGATCCAAGATTCAATTTTGTTCTTCTTCCCCAAAACGTGGGAAAACGCAAGGCCCAGATCGCCGCAATACGGGCTTCATCCGCAGAACTCATACTCAACGTCGATTCCGACACGACCTTGGCGCCGGACGTTATAAGCCAACTCATACTGACAATGAGCGATGCAGAGGTCGGCGCCGCCATGGGTCAATTGACCGCCAGCAATCGCAACGATACGTGGTTGACCCGTCTGATTGATATGGAATACTGGCTCGCGTGTAACGAGGAGCGCGCAGCTCAGGCCCGGTTCGGCGCCGTGATGTGCTGCTGCGGGCCGTGCGCGATATATCGCCGCTCCGCGCTTCTCTTGCTGCTCGACCAGTACGAAACACAGATGTTCCGGGGAAAGCGAAGCGATTTTGGGGAGGATCGTCATCTAACAATTCTCATGCTGGCCGCGGGCTACCGAACAGAGTACGTTCCAAATGCGATCGCTTCTACCGTCGTTCCAGACAGACTCGGGCCGTATCTTCGCCAACAATTGCGCTGGGCGCGAAGCACATATCGCGACACGCTGTTGGCGCTACGCCTTTTACCCCGCCTAGATCGGTATCTTACGCTGGACGTCATTGCGCAGAATGCAGGCTCCCTATTGCTCGCGATCGCAATGCTCTCCGGCTTTTTACAGATCGCATTGACAGAGACGGCCCCATGGAAGGCGTGCTTCGTGATTGCGTCAATGAGTATGCTCCGCTGCTCCGTGGCAGCTATGCGCTCTCGTGAGCTTCGATTTCTTGGGTTCTCCGCGCACACGCTGGTCAACCTACTGTTCCTACTACCTGTTAAGGCGTACGCCTTGTGTACACTCAGCAACAGCAACTGGCTGTCCCGCGGCGTGGCCGCCGGCGGTTGTAGCGCACACGTCGACCCGCCGGGGCACGACACTGAAACGGACACCACTATATCCACAAATGGCGGGGCTCAGCGTGACAAGCACCGTCGACACTGGGATGAGCAGGCATTAACGGAATCTGATGACGTTTTCCGAAACAGATGATCGTGTTCGTCACGAGATCTTCCTGAAGAGAACAACCATTTGGATTTCCATGTCAATGCCAACTGCAGCAATCACGTTTACAGGTGTCAACAAGTCCTACGGCGGGAAGCTCGCTGTCAATGGACTGTCCTTCCACGTAGAGCCGGGCGAGTGTTTCGGCCTTTTGGGGCCTAACGGCGCAGGCAAGAGCACGACCGCGCGGATGGTCCTCGGGATGGCGCTACCTGACGCGGGTACGATCACAGTCCTCGGAGAGCCTGTGCCTGGACGCGCGCGACGGGCACGTGCACGAATTGGCGTCGTTCCGCAATTCGATAATCTTGAACCCGGGTTCACAGTGCGTGAGAACCTAGAGATATTCGGGAGCTACTTTGGCATGAGCGCAGGTGAGATCTCGGTTGTGATTCCCTCTTTGCTCGAATTCGCGCGCCTGGAAAGCAAGGCTGATGCGCGCGTTATCGAATTATCAGGCGGCATGAAACGGCGTCTGACGCTCGCTCGCGCGCTCATCAACGACCCCCAACTACTTGTAATGGACGAGCCCGCGACGGGCCTTGATCCGCATGCGCGCCACCTCATCTGGGAACGCCTGCGCTTGCTACTCGCGCGCGGCAAAACAATTCTTCTCACCACTCATTTCATGGAAGAAGCGGAGCGACTGTGCAACCGTCTCTGTGTGATTGACGAAGGGCGCAGCATTGCCGAAGGTACTCCTAGTGCGCTGATCGAAGAGCAGATTGGGAGCCAAGTGATTGAGATATATGGCGGCAATTCACATGAACTGCGGCCGTTACTCGAGCCCTACACACAGCGAACCGAAGTGAGCGGCGAAGCATTGTTTTGCTATGCCGCTGATCCTGAGCAGGTGCGTTTGCAGTTGCGGGGGCATCCGGGTCTGCGCATTCTCCAACGCCCCGCCAACCTGGAAGACGTGTTTTTGCGGCTAACCGGCCGCGAAATGAAGGATTAGTGATGCGTGAGGTATTCATGATAACTCTGCCCGGCAACGCGCTGAACTGGCACACGGTATGGCACCGCAACTACCTTGCATGGAGGAAATCTGCGCTTGTGTCGCTCCTCGGGAACCTTGCGGATCCGATGATGTACCTGTTTGGTCTTGGCCTAGGTGTGGGAATAATGATAGGCCGCGTCGACGGCACGTCATACATCGCCTTCTTGGCCGCTGGAATGGTTGCGACGAGTGCAATGACTTCTGCCACCTTTGAGACGATTTATGCGGCCTTCTCGCGAATGCATACTCAGCGCATGTGGGAAGCGGTGTTATGCACTCAACTCACGATTGGCGACGTCGTTCTAGGTGAACTTTCATGGGCGGCCACAAAAGCCCTTCTTGCCGGCGCTGCGGTGATGGTGGTTGCTGCGGTCCTAGGCTATGCGGCGCTGCCGAGTATCATCTATGTCATGCCCGTCGTCGTTCTCACTGGACTCGCCTTCGCGAGTCTGGCTATGGTGCTCGTCGCCATCGCGCCCAGTTACGACTATTTCATTTTTTACCAAACCCTTGTTCTGACGCCCATGTTGTTCCTGAGCGGCGTCGTCTTCCCGATCGGTCATCTCCCCGGTGCTCTTCGGCAAATTGCGAGATTCCTTCCGCTGACACATTCCGTTGAGCTGATCCGCCCAGCGATGCTGGCACGGCCTGTCGCTAGTATCAGCCTTCACGTGGCTGCGCTTTGCGTCTACGCAGTACTGCCGTTCTTTTTATCGGCGGTTCTACTTCGCCGCCGCCTAATGTCGTGACGATTTTGGCAATCAATCCGAGCCCACGAGCTTCGCAACGGACCATCTGCGCAGCACTCACACCCTCTTTCAACCCGTTAGATGAACGCCATGACATACCCCATGCAGACAACTGAGCCATTTGCGATCGTGGGGATGCCGAGGACCGGCACTCACTACTTGGAAGAATTGCTGAATGCGCATCCGAACGTGTCAAGCAATGGTGAGTTGCTCAATCCGTATGACCCAATCTGGCCCGATCGCGCCCGGCTTTTGCGTAGCGATCGCGAACTGCTCGAGCTAGCCTATCTGCACCATCCGACCATGACCGGGAATCCCCATTTGACACACGTCGGTTGCAAGATCAACCAGCCTCAGTTTAACGAACGTCCCGGGTTTTTCGAGACGCTGGCCGCGTGGCCACGTTTGAAGGTACTGCTCGTGATTCGACGAAACACGTTGGAATCGTTTCGTTCTTTGGTGCAAGCAAGACAAAGCGGTCAGTGGCTAAAATACGGTCCGGACAACGACGACTCACGTCCGCCTCCGCAAGTCATGTTGAAAATCGAAGACTGTGAGGCTTACTTTAAAGCCGCGGACGATTTCCACCACTTAATTCTGAGCTCGTTTTCACCGTCGAGCGTGCTCACTATCGACTATGAAACTCTTCGGGACGATCCGGCCTCAAGTCTGAAGGCGGTCTCAGCCTTTCTCGGCATCTCGAATCACCCTTGCTCTGAAAACACATCTCTTAGACGTCAGGAAGTTCGATCGCTGCGGCAGACGGTACTTAACTTCGAAGAGTTGAGGCGTCACTTCGAGGGCAGTCGATACGATAGCTTTTTCGAAGCTCAAGGGGGCTGATCGGCCCGCCAAACATCAAGATTTCCCCGATAGCTTTCAATTGTCTAGCTTTTGAAGAGCATTGGCTTTATCGACTCGCAAACTCGGGTTTAGCGGTCCGCAGCCTAGCTAAACTAATTCTTGCGTTCCGAACAGCAGATGAACCCCGATGTGTATGGCCCACTGTTCCGGTTCTGTGTTCAGCGAATGGCGTATGAACATATTGTTATAAGGTGACTTCAAATGGCCTCAACTGTGCAATGGAGACTGTGTTGGGAAAATGAGCTAGGGCTCTCGGACCACATAGAATTGTCCGAGTTCTTTCGGGCAACGTATGGACCAACTGGATCTTTTAACGCGAAACCTTTCGAGGGCAGCCGGAGTTGGGCTGGTGCGCGGCCCGAACTCCGTGCGATTGCCTACGATTCGCAAGGGGTGGCGGCTCACATGGGCTCGCTGCGCCGGTTCATCAAGGTTGGCACGGTCGATGTTCTTGTAGCCGAACTGGGACTTTACGGAGTTCGTCCGGATCTCGAAGGACTCGGCATCAGCCATTCGATCCGCGCGATGTATCCGGCACTGCAGGGCCTTCGGGTTCCTTTCGCATTCGGCACGGTGCGCCATGAGTTGAAGAACCATATCGCGAGGTTGTGTCGGCATGGATTGGGAACGGTCGTCTCGGGCGTGCGGGTGCGGTCAACTCTGGCCGACGTTCGTCTAGATTTGCCCCCGACACGCACTGAAGACGTCCTTGCGGTAATCATGCCGATTGGTAGCTCGATGAGCCAGTGGCCGGAGGGGAGTGCAATCGAGCGCAATGGTCCGGAGCTATGAAGGCTGGCGCTTCACCACAGAAGGCGGTGGAGCCGACGCCCCCATGCAATTGTCCTTATAGTAAACCGCTATCGAGGTATGTGAACTTGACACATGTAGCGAACTTCGACTTGCTGCTTCGGGAATTGAACTCCAACGATCCGTGGCGGCTGGACAGTAACCCGTTCGAATTCGAGCGCCACAGGCAAATGCTTCGATTGTCACTTGCCAAGGGCATCGTCACAGATGCACTTGAAGTCGGATGTGCGGGCGGGGCGTTCACGGAAAAGCTGGCGCCTCACTGTCGACGGCTCACCGTCATCGATGTAGTTCCAGAAGCGATCGCGCGAACACGCGCACGGCTAATGGAACCGGCCAATATCACTTGGATCGTATCAGACATCCAGCGCTTTTCGGCTCCGGAAAAGTTCGATCTGATCGTTGTCGCGGAGGTTCTTTATTACCTCGGAAGCATCGCCGAGGTACGGGCCACTGTGCAGAGCTTGGCGCGCATGCTTGCGCCCAACGGGCAGTTGGTATTCGGATCGGCTGTTGACGCCAATTGCCGGCGGTGGGGCCACATCGCCGGGGCGGAAACGGTGCTCGAAATGCTACGGGAAGAGCTGACCGAGGTCGAGCGCGTGCAGTGCATCGGGCGGTCGTCCAATGAGGATTGCATGCTCGCGCGCTTCCGGAGCCCGATGGATTTTCCAAATCAACCGAATTGCCTCCGTTAGAGCGGGAGATACTATGCGCATCTGCGGCATCAAACTGACACACGATGGAGCCATCGCTGTTGTGGAGGATGGAAAGCTCCTTTTTTGCATCGAACAGGAGAAGCGGGACAATAACCCGCGATATCAGGAAATCGGGAATCTCGACGTAGTTGCAACAGTGCTGAGCGAACACGGGCTGCTTGTCGATGACATCGATCAGTTTGTAATTGATGGCTGGGACGGCGAGATAGAGTCGGAATTTCGCACTCTCAGCGGCCGTACGCCTGTGATCTTGAAAGGTGCTCCCTATATCGAACGCAGAGCCGACGATCTCCTCCATCCGCTCGAACGCACCGGCCTGTTAATCGGCGAACAATCGTATTCGTATCAGAGCTACCCTCATGTTTCGGGCCATGTCGCGTCCGCGTACTGCACCAGTCCGTTCGCGATAAGCGGGGAGCCTGCATACTGCCTAGTCTGGGATGGCGGCATGGTCCCAAGACTGTACTATGTGCGACCGGACGAAGCACGCCTCGTCAATTGCCTGTTCCCAGTTATCGGCCAAATGTACGCGGCGGCTGGACATCATTTCGGGCCCTATAAGAAGGCGAGCGGCGCTGACTGGGACCTGGGCGTGGCAGGCAAGCTTATGGCATACATCGCGCTCGGGTCGGTCGACGAAGGCATCATTGCAGTCTTTCGGGATCTTTATGAGCAACGCTTTGCCGGCGACACCGAACTTGCGCAAGAATACCGCGAGAATGTCCGCATACCAGAAAAATCTCTCGCAGCTACACGCGACTTTTTCCAAGAATGCGTTCCACAATTGGAGGCCAAGCCTGAAGAAGACATACTTGCATCCTTTCACGTATTCCTCGAGCGTCTTCTGGTTCAAGGAATGGAGGCAGCGCTCTCACGCCATCCGATTTTCGAGCCGCGGAACTTGTGCATCTCTGGCGGATGCGGTCTTAACATCAAATGGAACAGCGCACTACGTGAGAGTCGTCTTTTTGACGCAATCTGGATTCCGCCTTTTCCGAACGATAGTGGGTCTGCGATTGGCGCCGCTTGCTGCTCGATGGCAGCGAACAAAGGCTTCCTGCCGTTGGAATGGTCGATCTATAGCGGGCCAGCAGTGAAAACTGGTGACGTGCCGCCCGGATGGACAACGTCCCCTTGCTCCATTGCACAACTCGCCGGCGTACTCGCTGAAAATAAACCCGTCGTCTTCCTAGCCGGCAGGGCAGAGCTGGGACCCCGAGCGTTGGGTGCCCGAAGCATTCTCGCTGCTGCGACGTCCCCTGCGATGAAGGACTTCCTCAACGCGGTGAAGCATCGGGAGCATTTTCGTCCGGTAGCACCAATATGTCTTGAAGATCGGGCGGTTGCCGTCTTTTGTCCCGGTACTCCAGACCCCTACATGCTGTTCGATCATCAGACGCGCGAGGAATGGCGGGAGAGGATCCCCGCCGTAGTGCATCTCGACGGATCGGCTCGGTTGCAAACCATTGCAAGAACTTCCGCGCATCCCGTGGCGCAACTCCTGATTGAATACGAAAGACTCACTGGCGTTCCTTTGCTATGTAACACCAGTGCCAACTATCATGGACGTGGCTTCTTTCCGGACGCTGCTTCAGCCTGCGAGTGGGGAGGTGTCGAACATGTATGGTGCGACGGTCTTTTATTGAGCAAGGCATGTAGCACTGGCCTGCCATCGTCAATCGACGAACCAGGTTCTGGCGGCCAGTTTGAGCGGGCCGTAGGCGCACCGCTCGGGGCGTGACTTGAATGAGTGCGTCAGGGACTTTCTTTCACGGACGAACTGCACAGACAGCGGCAGCATCCCTCAATGTCAAGATTTTTTATATTGCCATACCGATGCCCCACCACACTGCTCCGACCCTGCGATGCAGAGCGGACGCCTTTGCTTCCAACAGCGGTTTCACCCCCCTATCGTAGACAAATATGAAGAAGACCTCCGTTTCAGATCTTCATGTGCATGGCTTCCGGATTCAGCCGGAGTCGAGAGGACGATTGCTCCGGCAAACGCCCGCCATCCTGTGGTTCACGGGGCTGTCGGCAGCTGGAAAGTCGGCGATTGCCGACAAGGTCGAGGCACTACTGCATGCGTCCGGCCAACTCACCTACATTCTCGATGGAGACTCTATCAGGCTCGGTCTATGCAAGGATCTCGGCTTTGCGGATGCGGATCGCCACGAGAACGTGCGGCGCGTGGCCGAAATTGCAAAATTGATGGCTGACGCGGGGCTCGTAGTGCTGGTGTGCCTCATTTCGCCGTTCCGTCGCGATCGGGAACTCGCCAGATCTACCGCGGGTAGGCACCGTTTCGCCGAAATCCACGTTCACGCTAGTTTGGCCGTAGCCGAAGCTCGCGATCCCAAGGGACTGTATCGGCTTGCGAGAACTGGCGCCATACAGCATTTCACCGGCATCGACTCGCCGTATGAACAGCCGACGGTCCCGGACGTATTCATCGACACATGTTCGAAGTCCATCGATGAAGGCGCGGACCTTGTGGTGAAGTGGCTCAATAGCCGCTAGTTGGAGCGAGACGAGTGTGGGCACGCCGCAAAACTGGACTCGATAAACCGATGTCCATGGCGGACGAGCGGCTCGATCGACGCCAATTGTCGGAGCGGGCGAAACGTCGACACTCGCATGTTGCATACCCTCCTTCCAGCGAACCCGGTGCCAGGGAGGTGAGTTTCTTCAACCACCCATCTGATTGCACTGCGCTCACGCGGACCAAGGTAGACAGATGATTGATTACGGCAATCTCAATTGCTATCGCGGACGATCGCGGTCTCGGTTGCGCGACTCAGCGTTGCTTCCGGCAGCAAATCGGCCTCTCGGCCGTGCCGCATCGATCACTGTCTTGCTTTCACTAGTCTATTCACTTTCCGGCTGCACAGTCGGCCCCGAATATCGCACTCCCGCGCCGCCCGCGACCGACAGCTATACACCGAAGGCCCTACCCGAACACACGGTTTCGTCGCCCGGTGCGACGGGTCTTGCGCAGCAGTTCAAGGCTGGCGGCGAGCTGCCTGCACAATGGTGGACCCTTTACCGTTGCGAGCCCCTCGACGCGCTGATACGCGAGGCCCTCTCAAATAGCCCGAATATCGCTGCAGCCAGCGCCGCGCTGCGCCAGGCGAGCGAAAATCTGCGTGCGCAAACAGGGATCGATCTATATCCCGCCATCGATGTGAAGCTCAATGCTACTCGCGAAAAGCTCAATGGCACGACGCTAGGCCAGCCCAGCCTGAACAGAATACTAAGTCTGTACAACGCATCAGTGAACGTTTCCTACAACCTGGATCTCTTCGGGGCTGCACGCCACGAACTCGAGGCGCTGGGCGCGCAGGTCGACTTCCAGAATTTGCAGCTACAGGGCACATACCTGGCGCTGTCAGCGAACATCGTCACCGCTGCGGTCAGGGAAGCTTCCCTCCGCGAGCAGATTGACGCGACCGAGCGTATCGCCGCGGATGAGGAGACTCAGCTCGGTGTATTGCGTAAGCAACTTGAGTTCGGCGGGGTGGGTCGCGTGGCTGTGCTCTCGCAGGAAACGTTGCTCGCACAAACGCGCGCTACCCTGCCGCCACTGCGGCAGTCTCTCGATCGGGCGCGACATCAGCTTGCCGTGCTCGCGGGTAAACCGCCTAGCGATAACAGCGTTCCCGAGTTCAGGCTGTCGATGTTCACCCTACCGCAGACCTTACCCGTCGCCCTCCCTTCGTCGCTCGTCCGTCAACGTCCGGACATCCTGGCTGCGGAAGCCCTGCTGCGTCAGGCGAGCGCCCAGGTCGGCGTCGCAACCGCGAACATGTATCCACAGCTTACGCTGTCCGCAAACTACGGCCCGCAATCATTAACGCCAGCGGGCATGCTGAAGTACGCGGACATGATCTGGAACATCGGCGCGGGGCTCACGCAGCCGATCTTTAACGGAGGCCAACTGAGCGCTAAAAAGCGCGCGGCGGAAGCCGCCTTCGATGAGGCCAACGGGCAATACAGGCAAACGATACTGCTTGCATTCGAAGATGTCGCGGATACGCTCCGCGCACTCGATCACGATGCAGCCGCACTCGCCGCGCAAACCGAAGCGTGGCGTGCAGCCAGCAGCTCGCTCGAGCTGACGCGTGGCCAGTTTCGTGCCGGCGGTGTCAGTTATCTAGCTCTGCTCGATGCGCAGCGTCAATACCAGCAGACCATCGTCAATCTCACCCAGGCGCGCGCTGCACGCTACGCAGACACGGCCGCATTGTTCGAAGCACTGGGTGGCGGCTGGTGGAGCGACGCGGCCAGGATCCAGACAGGACAGGCGGACTCCGATATCAACCCGCAGTGAACCCTCTTTCTGCTTGCCGCGCCCCGCATGGTTTCCAATGCTGCGCGTCCAAAGGGATCTGTTCCATATCAGTTTGCCGTGCAAGGACACGACGATGACGACAAATAAACCAACAGCAAAACGGATGATCACCATGCTGATCTGCATGGGCGTTCTGCTTGGCGCGCTGATCGGTTTCAACCTGTACAAGGCGCATATGATCCGGAAATTCATGGCACACAATGCGGTGCCGGCTGCTACCGTCACGTCCGCCGTCGTGAGCTATCAGATATGGCAGCCACAGCTTGCCGCTGTGGGCAGCCTGCGTGCCGTGCGCGGTGTCGACGTGACGACTGAAGTGGCTGGACTCGTTCGCGAGATCGCATTCAAGTCCGGCGAGGAAATCAAGGCTGGACAGGTGCTCGTGCGTCTGAACGACCGCTCGGACCGCGCGCAGCTCGCCTCGCTAAGAGCTGCCGCCGAGCTCTCGCAAACCGTCTATAACCGCGACACGGCACAGTACGACATTCAGGCGATTGCCAAGGCGCAAGTGGATGCTGATGCCGCCGACCTGAGAAGCAAACGAGCACAAGTCGAACAGCAGGCCGCACTAGTCGAGAAAAAAACGATTCGCGCGCCTTTCGCGGGACGCGTGGGCATCACGACAGTCAATCCAGGCCAGTACGTCAATCCGGGCGACGCCATCGTTACGTTGCAAGCTATTGACCCCATCTACGTCGACTTTCACCTGCCCCAGCAGGAACTCGGTCAACTGCAGGTGGGACAGAGCGTCGCCGTAGCTACAAGTGCATTCGTGAGCCGCGGCTTCGTGGGCAAGATCCGCGCTATCAACCCGCGCCTCGACAGCACGACGCGCAACGTGGAGGTCGAAGCGGCCCTCGACAACCGCGAGCGCAAGCTGTTGCCGGGGATGTACGCTAGCGTAAAAGTCGATGTTGGTCACGAGCAGCGTTACCTGACACTGCCGCAAACGGCAATCACTTACAATCCCTACGGGGCAACAGTTTTCGTCATCAAACCGGGCGAGCATAAGGACGCACGCGGCAAAACGATGCCCGTTGCGCAACAAATCTTCGTAACGCCAGGACCCACGCGCGGCGATCAGGTTGCGATCCTGAAGGGCTTAGACGAAGGCGCACTAGTGGTGACGAGCGGCCAACTCAAGCTGAGGAACGGCACACCGCTCGTAATCGACAATCGCGTGTTGCCGGCAGACAGTCCTGCTCCGACGCCCCAAGAACAATAAGAGTTCCTCAGATGGATTTCACCGACATCTTTATCAAACGGCCGGTCCTCGCGTCCGTGGTAAGCCTGTTCATCCTCGTGCTGGGCTTACGTTCCCTGTCGACACTTAAGGTTAGCGAATATCCCCAGACCGGCACTGGCGTCGTTACCATCACCACCTCGTACTATGGCGCTAGCGCCGAGACGATGGCCGGCTTCGTTACTCAGCCGCTCGAAGCCGCGATCGCACAGGTGCAAGGCATCGATTACATGTCGTCGAAGAGTAGCACGAGTGTCTCAAGTATCACCGCGACTCTCCGCCTGAACTACGATCCGAACCGCGCGCTAACAGAGATCAACACCCAAATCGCGTCTATGCGGAACCAGTTGCCACCCCAAGCGCAACAGCCAGTGTTGACGATTCAGGTCGGCCAGACTACTGACACGATGTATATGGGCTTCTACAGCGATGTCCTGCCAAGCAACAACGTCACGGACTATCTGCTGCGCGTTGTCAAGCCGAAGCTCGATTCAATTCAGGGCGTGCAAACCGCAGAGGTTCTCGGCGGCCGTCAGTTCGCGTTGCGCGCGTGGCTTGATTCCACCAGGCTCGCAGCGCACAACGTCACGGCTTCTGACGTCTACACCGCACTCGGCAACAACAACTATCTGGCGACGCTCGGAGCAACCAAAGGCCAGATGACCAGCGTCAGTCTAAACGCTGGTACCGATCTGCATTCCGTCGAAGACTTCAGGAAGCTGGTTATCAAGCAGAAGAACGGCGCGGTCGTGCGCCTAGAGGATGTCGCCAATGTTGTATTGGGTGCGGACAACTACGACTCCAATGTCGCTTTTAGTGGAAAACGCTCGGTGTTCATTGGGATCAAGGTAGCGCCCGACGCCAACCTGCTCGAAGTAGCGAAACGCGTCAAAGCTGTGTTCCCTGATCTGCAGAAGCAGCTCCCCACGGGGGTGTCGAGCGACATCGTCTATGATGCCACGGACTTTATCGAGACTGCCATCGACGAAGTGGTGAAGACGCTCGTCGAGGCACTACTGATCGTAACGCTAGTGATTTACCTGTTCTTCGGCAGCTTCCGCGCGGTGATAGTGCCCTTGTTCGCGATGCCGCTGTCTCTGATCGGCACATTCTTCATGATGCAGTTGCTCGGCTACTCCATTAATCTACTGACGCTGCTCGCGCTGGTGCTCGCGGTCGGACTCGTGGTCGATGACGCGATCATCGTAGTTGAGAATTTCGACCGACACCTGACGACCGGGGGCAAGCGTCCCTTCGATGCCGCGCTCATCGCCGCGCGCGAACTCAGTGGCCCGATACTCGCAATGACTGTTGTGTTGATTGCCGTCTATCTCCCCATTGGCTTCCAGGGCGGACTGACGGGCGCACTGTTCACGGAGTTCGCATTTACACTGGCAAGCGCGGTCACTATGTCGGGCGTGGTCGCGCTAAGCCTATCGCCAATGATGTGCTCGCGACTCTTTCATCACGAGCAGCAACCCGGACGCTTCAACCGGTTCGTCCATCAGCAGTTTGAGAAAGTGCATCGGAGTTACATGCGGCTCCTGCGCTCGATACTGGACACATGGACCGTATTCGTCGTGATGGGTGCAATACTGTTATGCGGGACCATCTATTTATTTGCGACGTCACAGTCCGAACTCGCCCCCCAGGAGGACCAAGGCATCGTACTGTCGCTGATCCAGGGACCACCCAATGCGACGATTCAACAGATGCAGATGTATGCTGACCAGGTTTTCCAGATATCTAAGCAATTGCCCGAGTATGCGCAGATGTTTCAGTTGACAGGCGCGCCGACATTGAATCAGGGCTTCGGCGGCGTGCTCTTCACGACATGGGACAGGCGAAAGAGAGGTGCCTCCGAGTTGCAACAGGAGCTTCAACAGAAGTGGAATGGCATCGCCGGCGCGCGAGTTGCTGCTTTCCAGCTTCCACCCCTGCCCGGTGCGCAAGGCTTCCCGGTGCAGTTCGTGATCAACACGACTGAGCCTTTCGATAACCTTAACGAAGTAACCCAAGCGGTTTTGCAACAGGCGCGCGAAAGCGGCATGTTCCTCTTTGTCGACTGCGACCTAAAGATCGACAAGCCCGAGACCGTTCTGATGGTTGACCGCGACAAGGTCGCCTCGCTCGGCCTTACGCAAAGCGACATGGGACAGGCGCTCGGAGCTGCGCTCGGTGGTAATTACGCGAATTATTTCTCGGTCGCCGGCCGTTCTTACAAGGTGATTCCACAACTTCAGCAGGTCGACCGAATGAACCCATCGCAGCTATTAGACTACAACCTGCGCACTTCCGACGGCAGTATGATCCCTGCTTCGACTGTCTCCCATCTGAAGTCGACGGTTGTGCCCGAATCCATCAACCATTTTCAGCAAATGAATTCGGCAACGATCTCGGCCGTAGTCGCACCCGGCGTTTCGCAGGGCGAAGTACTCGAGTTCCTGCGCAACGCCACAACCCGCGTCGCTCCCTCAGGATACAACATGGACTATTCCGGACTTTCGCGCCAATTCATGCAGGAGTCGGGCGGCTTCCTAATCACTCTGATGTTCGCAGCGGTCATTGTGTTCCTTGCACTCGCGGCGCAGTTTGAAAGCTTCCGCGATCCCATCGTCATTCTGGTATCAGTGCCGTTGGCGTTGTTCGGTGCGCTGATCTTCATTAACATCGGCGTTTCCACGCTCAACATCTACACGCAAGTCGGACTGGTCACACTCATGGGGCTTATCAGCAAGCATGGCATTCTCATCGTGCAGTTCGCGAATGAGTTACAGCGTTCAGGCCGCAGCAAGCGCGAAGCTCTTGAAGAAGCGGCAGGCGCGCGCCTGCGCCCGATCGTCATGACTACAGCCGCCATGGTGCTTGGTGTTCTGCCGTTAGTGATTGCGTCCGGCGCTGGCGCGGCAGGGCGCAACGCGATCGGGCTGGTAATATTCACGGGACTGTCGATCGGCACTCTGTTCACACTGTTCGTTGTCCCGTCGATGTACATGTTGTTAGGTGCAGAACATCACAAGAAGACAACAGCAATGACGTGACCGCCATCAACTGTGCAATTTTTCGTGCACTCCTCGCGCCGCGGCGTGGCTGGAGCAAGCGACTTGCGATGACTGCAAGGACTGCCTTCACGCGGGTCTTTGTGTCTCGCCATTGATCAGCCCCACGTATCTGAGGACACGAAGACTCCCCTAAGATCAGGGATAGCCTAGGCTAGCGGTAAGCCTAGACATTATGTGAAACCGTTGAATTTATGAGTGAACCGGAGCACCGTTGGCGAGGCGTTAACCCGAACCAGGTGTCCGGTCGGACCGAGCAATTGCAGGAAGGCGGAGTGGCGGCGATGAAAGCTGACGATACGTCGCACCGTCATCAGAGCACGCCGCAGCGGACTAGGACGACCGGTGTCGGAACCTTAAAGGAAGGTTTGGAATGGCGCGCACAAAGACGTGTTTGCGCGCCCGCCTTGGTGCGGGGGGCGACGATTGAAGCGGTCTGCGAAGTTCTCGGCGCGGTCCGCTATGACGTAGCAGTGAAAACGGGCTCGCTTGTCCGATTGGCAAAGCGGTCGTAGCGCCACACCGTCCGATGACTCAGAATGTCTCGAAGAAATGCTGGTCCATGTAACGCATTTTCTTCCGACTTCAGGTGTCTGGGCGCTACGGCATTCCGGGCGAGAACAGATCGCCCCGTAGCCCAACCACAAGCGCGTGTATCGGCTTATCTGAGGGCATCATCTGCTGCTGCGCCGTCTCGGGGCGCTGCGATACACGTGGCAGCACGACGATCGTGTTGTTGCCGTGGACAACAGCAATACCATTCGTGCTCCGATGGCTTCAAGTTCCGGTGCGACGATGGCTCTGCCCTGTGTGTAACCTTCGAGCTGCCTGCCGCAACCGAAGGCGATTAGCTGGACTGCGACAACTCGAAACCATACCGGTAGCGTGGCGCACGACGTGATGCTGATTGCCGTCGAGCAGCGCAGCTCATCGAACGGATGACGTACAACGCTCTAACTACATCGACCATGGCACGCGTATCTTCGGGCGCGAACTGCCTTCCCCCCGCATCCGCTGACCACGCACGTACACTGGCCCACAGCAATTGTATGGCTCACTCGTTCGTGAAGACGATGTGCGTTTCCCCGGGGTTATAGGGCAACTCCACGCCACCAACCCGCAATCGAGTCCAGTCCGAAAGTTATATGCCCACGGGTTCTCGTCCTCAAGTTAGCCGATATCGAGCACGAGGTAATCTTTTCCAGTCGACATCCTGACGCTCGCCTCGTTGCGACATTGCCTTCACGTCTTCGCAAGCGATGTTTAGGCAACTCGGCGGCGACAAAAAATAGACGACCGGTTCTGACCTCACGATATCTTCTCACAAGTATCAATTTTATTTGTTTGATCCTGAGGTAGACGATTTGCTATCGTGGCATACACGGATACTAAAAATAAATAGCGGTTTGCCCTGACAGACAACGGAGTTATTGGCAACGAAATAAGCAATCTTTCCCTCTCTCTTATCTAAATCGTAGCGTTACTCTCAGTGATCGTCTTTTCGACGGGTAGAGGTACTCCAAAGCGAGATAATTCATGAAAAACTGCGCCGCATCTTCACAAATTGCATCACCGACTATTGACCTATTGTATGACTACGCTCCTTTCCTCGACATCTGCAAATCAGAAGGAGCAATTGGCTCGTTTTCACCCAGTGTACAGACGCCGCGGGTTGCAATCGTGGGGGCTGGCATTAGCGGGCTTCTGGCCGCGGCGGAATTGATGCGAGCAGGTGTCACCGATGTCACCGTGTTTGAAGCCCGCGATCGCATCGGAGGTAGAGTATGGTCACAACCTTTTGATCCACGGTACCCGCATCTCATTGCTGAAATGGGTGCAATGAGATTTCCTCCGACTGCGACCGGTCTTTTTCATTATCTTGACAGGTACGGTATTTCGACGACAGCCTCTTTCCCGGATCCAGGAATGGTCGATACCGAATTGCACTATCGCGGTACTCGCCATATATGGCGCGCGGGAGAACCGCCGCCCCCATTATTCAGAGTCGTCTACGAAGGCTGGAGAGCCTTTTTGCAGGAAGGATGCGTGATCAACGGTACGTCTCTAGTTGCTCCCGCAAAAATCACCGCAATGTTGAGGTCAGGCCGGTTTGAGAAAGCCCGAGCGGAATGGCAAACGTGGCTCGACGTGTTTCGTGACAGTTCTTTTTATGCAGCCATCGTGGCCATCTTCACGGGATCTCGCCCGCCCGGAGACATCCGCTGGGAACGCCCTGACGACTTTGAACTATTCGGTTCTTTGGGCATAGGCTCTGGAGGCTTCCTTCCTGTTTATCAGGCGGCATTCACCGAAATACTACGGCTCGTCATCAATGGCTACATGGACGATCAACGCTTGGTCTCTTGCGGAATTTCTACACTAGCTGAGTGCCTCGCAGCAGAGAAGATCGGAGAATGCACCGTTGCTGACCGGGTTCGCTTCAATGGCGTGGGCCGTATCTACAAAGAAGACGGAAAGATAAGGCTGATGACTGACGCGGGCGAAATCATGACCTTTGACCGAGTTATCGTTACCAGCAACACAAGGACAATGCAGATGGTTCACGGCCTGACCGACGACGAGACGTTTCTCAGTCGAGACGTCTCACGAGCCGTTAGAGAAACGCA
The DNA here is from genome assembly GCF_009362785.1 of Paraburkholderia atlantica. GTDB lineage: Bacteria > Pseudomonadota > Gammaproteobacteria > Burkholderiales > Burkholderiaceae > Paraburkholderia > Paraburkholderia atlantica. The sequence continues at coordinate 22,246 of NZ_WHNQ01000029.1, read as the reverse complement.
TCTCACCGGGTCATCAAAACTATTCATGCTTACACATGGTAAATTTTGGATCGCTAACGATTTGCCAGTCACAATTCAATCTGACAGTTTTGCGCGCGGGGTATATTGCCTTGACTACGAGCCCGATAGGCCAGACGGTCCAGGTGTAGTTTTGCTTAGCTACACGTGGGAGGACGACGCGCATAAGCTACTAAGCGTCCCCGACAAAAAGCAGCGCTGCGAGCGTTTTGTCGACGCCCTTGCTACATTCAACCCTGAACTTGCGCGCCACCTGACTCCCGTGGATGACGACTACGAGCATGCCATCCTTCACCATGACTGGTTGACTGATCCCCATTCTTCCGGTGCGTTTAAACTCAACTATCCCGGTGAAGATGTGTACTCACAGCGGCTTTTTTTTCAATTTCAGACGGCAAACGACCTTGCAACGGATACCGGCCTATATTTGGCTGGATGTGGTTGTTCATTCACCGGTGGTTGGATCGAGGGGGCGGTCCAGACGGCTATCAATAGCGCCTGCGCCGTTATACGCAGTACAGGCGGAGACCTTCTACGGGGCAATCCTCTCGACGAAATACGCAGTGCCTATCACTACTGATATCGCATGCTCTGACGACACCCTATTTTGGGACACTTTATGTATTCGGAAGACTCTCTGGAATCGCTTTGTGATGGTATACGCGATGGTGAAATCTCTGCGGATGACATGCGGAAGCACGCAATTAGCGCCAATGCTAGTCAGTCGAAGCTCAATTGTTTCATTGGTAGTCGCGACCTCGATGCGCATTTCGCAAGGCCGAATGATGTGCTGAAAGGTGCACCACTCTACGGCATCCCCTTCTCATTGAAAGACAATATTTGTGCTAACGGGTTTCCAGTAACTGCCGGTACGCCAGGGATGGAAGGATGCATAGCGACACGCGATGCCATTATCGTCCGAAAACTGAAATCCTTGGGCGCTGTCGTCGCCGGTAAGAACAATATGCATGAACTTAGTTTTGGCATCACATCGGTCAATCCGAGGTGGGGAACGGTGGGCAACCCGACGGCTCCGGGATATCTGGCGGGCGGAAGCAGTGGCGGTTGCGCGGCCGCGGTGGCTGCCGGGATCGTTCCGATGGCGATCGGAACTGACACTGGCGGCTCGGTGCGGATACCGGCCGCCTTCTGTGGCATTATCGGCTTCAGGCCTACAAGCGGTCACTGGTCTTCAGCTGGAATCATTCCAGTTTCTCGCACTAAAGATTCACCTGGGCTTTTGACGCGCACGGCGAAGGACGCGTTGATGATATATGAGCTGCTGTCCACCGGTACCCGCCCGCCGGCAAAACAGATTAGTACTCCTTGCCGCATAGGACTTCCGGCGTCCATGTGGAGTGACCTCAATGAAGATGTCCGAAAGCATTGTTGGCGTGCGATCACGCGTCTGATCCGCGCGGGGTTCGAGTGCGTTGATCTGGACGACTCGGCGGTTGCCGACTTAAATAGGATTGGAACCTTCACCATTCCCGTTTACGAATTCTTCATGGACTTTCCACGCACATTGCTTTCCTTCGGTTGGGCCAACAGGATAAATACGATATTCGATAACATCCGTGATGAAGCTGTCCGCAACATCGTCCACAGCAACCTCAGTGCGCAACTGATCTCTGCGGCGGATTATTCTTTTGCGATTCAGAATGTGGGCCTTTTGCGTCAACAAATGAAAAACCTGTTCACCACCCAAGGTATCGATTTTCTCGCATACCCGACGGTTCCACGCAGCGTTCCCCACTGTAGCGATGCCGGGCGGCCCGAACTTTTCTCGGAGGTGATACGTAATACCGACTTGGCCAGCAATGCCGCGATGCCCTCGGTTACGCTTCCTGTTGCTCCGGATGGTGCATTGCCCGTTGGTTTGAGCCTTGACGCACCACGAGGTCAGGATCGCCGCCTCTTGACTATGGCAACGTCTGTAGAAGACGTTCTGAATTCGTCGTAACACGACTGCCATCTTCACTGCGAAATGTTTCATGCGCAGGCAGCAGCAAACGATTCGCACACCGTTTCGGAGGCGGTAGCCAATGCAGATTTCATTGCAAAGAATAAACACTCTCTTTGACGCCGGTAGTTTTGTCGACCATCACCCTGTCGAGAGAAGTCATTTCATCTGCGGCGAAGGGTCTATAAATTCCGTAAGAACGTTTCTGGTTATGAATCGGGGACGAGACTGTGAATTCAGAGGAAGCGGACAGTGGCGCACCGCCACGCAGATTACAAAGACCGTAACGATAGCCCGGGACAGTTGCGCCCCATTGATTTACGTTCAGGACCGTCCCGGAGGGACAGATAGTTTCGATACCACAAAAGTTCTTTCATCGGACATGTCGAAACTGCTTTTATCACCAACTGGAATGGGCAGAGTCAGTGCATCCCTCGCGGAGTTGGCCGAGAAGAATTTGCTAATTTCCGCCATACTCGGCCCGACCTCAGGCCCCTTGGCCTTACCACTGATGCTGGCTGACTTGGTGTTGATGACCAAAAAGGGCGCCTTGTGCATGGGTCGCCCCGATATGGTGAAGGCCATGCTGGCTCAGGATTCAGATCTCTATTCGCTAGGTGGAACAGACGTTCACAGCAAGCACTCAGGTTCAGTTCAATTGGTATTCGAAGATGAAGAAGACCTATTCGGATGTGTAAGGCAGTTGCTTCACGTCAGCGCCAACCGCGGAGCGAACCGTGGTCTGGGATATGAAGAACCCGAAGCAGCTGATTTCAAGAGCTTGATTCCATCGGATCATCGTACGCCCTATGACATGCATCGGTTGCTGCATTCTTTCGTCGACAAGGACAGTTTCACCGAAATTAGCCCCGAATACGCAAAGGAAGTGTTGACAGGCTACGCGACCATTAAAGGAAGCGCGGTCGCTATCATTGCCAACAATCCCCGCTATAAGGGCGGTGCCATTCACAGGCAATCCGCTACCAAAATAGTCAAAATGGTTGGTGTGGCTGAGAAAGTCCGGATACCGATCATGTTTATTGCTGACATCCCTGGATTTATGATAGGCCGAGAGGCCGAAAATAGTGGGATTTTTTCTGCAGCGGCAGATTTGTTCAGGGCACACGTTCGAAGCAAAGTACCTAAGTTGCTGCTCATTGCAAGAAAAGCGTACACGGGAGGCGTGTATGCTATGTGCGGCCCTGGCTTTAACCCAGTAGCAGTCTTGGCTTATCCGCAGGCTCACATTGGTGTTTTCGGTCCCGATACGATGACAAAAGTCATGCCAGAACTTGATGAAACGACAAGAGACATAATACAGAAGCTGACCGACGAAATCGTAAATCCCGAACTGTTGAAGGCCAGTGGACTGATTACCGACGTCATTGAAATAGAAGATACCCGGGAGCAGGTTTCGAGATACTTGTTCGCGGAAGCAGGCAGATCTTGAGTCGGATGTTCTGATCGCGGGACAATGCGCGACTTGCCAGACTATCGTGTCCAAGTCGTAGCACTGCCGCGATCAAACTTCTTTGGACTGTTGCCGCGCCACGGTCATCCGGCACTGCGTCATGATAACCGGCGATTCGATGTACGCATGTCACGTTCATCGCGCTAGGCGGGGTCCACGCACTATCAACAAGATTGCGCTGCGTGTCAGGCTCAGCAGGACGATGCCCAGGACAGATGCGTTTGGCACGCCGACCTGTAACCTGCATAGTGCGACTGCTTTTCTGCCAAGGATTGCAGTTCAGCTGCCAATGCAAAAACCGGCCGCTTTTGAACTGCTCCGATCGGATTGTGTGGTGTCTACACGCGCACCGACTTCACTGTGGCGCCTTTGCGCACGTCGAGCGTGCCTCCCGGATTAGTTCTATTTGAAGAAATGACGTGCACAAAGCCTGCCGCTGAACTAGGGGAGATGTAACATATACACTATTGTCATTCGCGCTGCGGGACCAAAGTCCTGGGCGAGGAAGCCGGACTCGCCCGACTTCCGCGTCCGGCCCCGGTGACGGGTGCGACAGCGCGCCCGTCGCGCGGGCGCGGCCAGACACGCGCTTGGTCCGCAAGTGGTCGATCGCCGCACTCACGATTTCTCTCTGAAGAGCGTCTCGATGGCAATACCGTGCGATGCGCCGTATGAGACGATTTTGCGAAACCGGGTGAATCGCACTGATGCTCGACGATCCGGCAAGCCGCTTGAGCAGTTGGTCGGCAAAAGCGCCCAACAAAAAGTGGCGATAGTCGCGCTATCGTCGCTAAGTCAACCCCGGACTAGAATCCTGTTGCTCGCACCGTAGCGCAATCCATCGAGAAACACAGCCACCAACCTCCGGGCATCGGGCGGATCGGGACATTCAAGCGGAGCGCACAGGGCGGCTACCGCGCACAAAACTTCTTCGGGCCGTATTCCCTTGCGAATATCGCCCGAATCTGTGGCGGCATCAAGAAGGCTCTGAACGACAGGCCGGAGTCGGTCAAGAAAATAGGTCGGCAATGCCCGGAACGCGGCATCGCCCGAATTCAGAGCCGCGGCGAGACCGCGTCTCCTCGTCACAAAATCGACGTAGCGTTCAATCCATCCTACCAATGCGTCGCCAGCGCCAAGCGTGGCGGCAAGTTCAAAGCCGGCATCGGCGCAGGCATCCACCTCACTGCACAACGCTGCTACAACTAGATCCGAACGTTGGGGGAAGTGACGATAGATTGTCCCTATACCTAGCCGGCTTTTTGCGCCATCTCGCGCACCGGAGCATCGATCCCCGAGGATTCAAAAACTGCGAGTGCAGCTCGCAGGAGCGTATCGATGTTGCGTTGCGCGTCAGCGCGCACCGAATGCCGTGGAAGTCCGCCGACGGTCCCGTTCGTCTTGCTGATCAATTCATTTTTCCCTTGTTAAATGGAACAGTGCTCCGTATAGTCGGTAACCGGAGCGCGGTTCCGGTTAGATTTTATCGTAAGCGAATCACGCTCGACAGCTCGAAACCATCATCTTGAACGGAGCAAACATGCATACCCCCCCTTGGCGCTCGTTACCGGCGCAAACAAGGGAATTGGCCTTCAGATCGCGAAGGACTTGGCGGCCCAAGGCTTCGAGGTACTCATCGGCGCACGCAAACTCGGCCTTGGTGTGGCAGCAGCAAGAAGTCTTCGAGGTGACAGCCAAGCGATCCAACTCGACGTGACCGATCAGTCCTCGATTACCGCGGCTGCCAGGCAGATCGAGAATACTTGGGGACGTCTCGATGTCCTGATCAACAACGCAGGTATATCACGTCCAATCAAGCTGGGGACGCCTGCCAATGAAATGAGAGACGGGGATAAGGTGAGCCGCGCAATCGTTGACGATATGCGCTTGGTCTTCGAGACGAACGTGTTTGGAGTTGTCGCCGTTACGCAGGCGATGCTGCCGCTTCTTCGAAAAGCGCCGGCGGCTCGCATAGTCAACGTTTCGAGCGCAGGTGGTTCCCTCACGCTCAAGGACGACCCGTCGGATTACTCTAGGCAGTATGTCGGTGTCTATCAGACCTCGAAAACAGCACTCAATGCGATAACGCAGGCGTTCGCCATTGAGCTGGAGGGAACCGGTATTAAGGTCAATGCAGTGAGTCCAGGGTTCACAGCCACTGACTTGAGCAACCACGCACCCAGAGCTGGGGCAGTCGAGGATGCGGCCCGAGAGCCGGTCCGCCTTGCCCTCCTTGACACAAACGGGCCGACCGGCACCTTTTCGAACGCAACGGGTCCGCTTCCCTGGTGAGTTAGTCCACAAAGATGCAATGCCGATCAGTGTCAGATGCATGCTTCATCCGGGCCCAACGGTGCGGCTTCGTGGGCGCCTTTGCGCTCCTGATAATGTCCGACGCGGCGATTTCGCATGCGCAAGTGAGACAAGCTACGCCGTTGGACCTGACTGTCCTGAGCGAGTCGAGCGGGCTCCAGCCAATTTCAGACACGCTGACTTGCGTTGCTGCAGCTGCCCCGCAATGGAATAGCACCCCTAGCGTCATTGGAAGGCACGCAACGATGAGCTGCTTTGCGAATACCATGCACGCGCTGTGTCTCATGCTAGCCCACGAGCCGAGGTGAGCGTGAACGTCACACTGTCCGCTGCTTGTAGATGGCGTGCTGCGCAAGCCGGCGCCGGTTTTCCCGGCAGTTGGCGGCGGATCGCCCACATGACAAGCGTACCCCAGGAGCCGATGATCAACACCACGCGCCACCCGGTCGGTGACTAACGTTGCGCGCAGGCACTAACCACCATGCGAACAGTGTGAGCGGCAGGCACTGCTCTTTGTGCGAGTTCGTCGATATAAGGATCAGTCACAACCAGGAGATGTTCGCGTCGATGCCCGCGATCAGCGCCGCAGATAAATTACACACGGACGGTCGTGGGCAATTCATCAGAAAACTCTATCGAATATAGAAGCAGCGAGACCGTAAGGTCGTCTTGCTCCTGGAGCGGTTGGCGAGGCGGACCAACCAAAAGGCGCCGATGAAGAGACGCATTTAACTGCTTCTATCGATATCCACTCCTTCAAGATTTGGGGCGTCTTCCTGGACGAATCTGGCGATGCTTGCATCGTATTTCGCGCCCCTGCCCCCCAAGGCAACCGTCGCTCGCTGCGCGCTGAGAAGCAACTCCTTAAGAGCAAGCTTGATCGTAGATGGGGTGTCGAATCTGCCCTTCGGTCCCGATAGAGTCAGAGCGCCTACTAGCTGACCGGTTGAATCGAACACCGGCACCGATGCTGATGTCGTTTCAGGATCGCGTTCACCGTATGAGACCGCGCACAATTGTTCCCGCACCCGATTCCAGCGCGGATCTGACGATTCAGTGAAAGCGAGCAGTACTTTGCCGGAGGCGCCGTTGTCAATCGCAAATTCCTCCCCAATACGTATCGCTACTCTCACGCTTCTCGAAGGCTCCACGCGGTACAGAACTAAGCGCTGGTCACCTTGCCGCACATAGAAAGATGCCGTCTCGCCCAAGTCCCGACTGAGCTGCTGAAGGATCGGCTCCACCACTGGACCGACTTGAAAAGACCGCTGGTAAAGCATTGCGAGCCGTAGCGGTTGAGGTCCGATAGAGTACTGACCGTCATTCAACTTCCGGATAAATCCGCCGTGCTCTAAAGCGCCGAGCAACCGCAAGACCGTACTTTTGTACAACCCGGCACGGCGCGAAAGCTCGGTTAGCGTCAACTGGTCGTCGGTCGGGCCGAATGCGCTGAGAATAGCAAAAGCTCGGTCAAGAACCGCGACTCCGCTGCTTGTCTTCGATCCGTCGACTGAACGCTGCCCGTCGTCGGGCCCAATGCCAGTCATTTCTTCCCCTTCGGTCAATTGCCGTCACTTTACGGTTTTGCTTGACAGAACTCAAGTTTCACTTTGGCATCAAGGGTTTACCCTTATTAACGAGATTAATCCGACCATCTAGAGTTCTATCACGTAGACCTACGATCTATTGTATAGAACCATGGAGTTACTCTTGAATACCCCGAATCCCGAAGTGTTGATCAGCGAGGTCGGGCCGCGCGACGGATTGCAGAGCGTTAAAACCGTGATGCCCACGGCAGCGAAGCTGCGATGGATCTCCGCGCTCGCCGCTGCGGGTCTTAGGGAAATTGAAGTGGGTTCATTCGTGCCGACGAAGCTGCTGCCGCAGATGGCTGACATTCGTATAGTCGTCGCGCATGGGCTGTCTATTCCGGATTTGCGCGTCGCGGTTCTCGCGCCGAACCTGCGTGGTAGTCAGCGCGGTTTCGAAGCTGGCGTGCACAAGGTCACGCTTCCCGTGTCAGTGACCATAGAACACTCGCTGGCCAATATGCAGAAAACCAATGAGCAGATGATCGAGGAAGTGCGCAATATCGTCGCGCTTCGCAACGAACGGTTTCCAAACGTAGAGATAGAGGCCGGCATTTCGGTTGCCTTCGGCTGCACGATCGCCGGCACTGTGACCGATGACCAGACGATGCGCATGTGTTTGGCAATGGCCGAGTGTGGTGTTGATGAAATCGGCCTGTCCGATACGAGCGGCTACGCGAACCCGACCCAGGTTCGCCGGCTGTTTCGCCGGCTCCAAACGGAACTTGGCTCAAAGGCTGGCGGTGCACACTTCCATAACACGCGCGGACAGGGACTTGCCAACGTCGTCGCAGCGCTTGAAGTCGGCGTGACGACGATCGACTCCAGCCAGGCGGGTCTCGGCGGCTGCCCCTATGCGCCGGGCGCAACCGGCAACATCGTGACTGAGGACTTGGTCTTCCTGCTGGAAGCCATGGGCTATGACACGGGCGTGGACATCGACAGGCTGATCGCCGCGCGTGCCATTCTCGCCGATGCGTTGCCTCGCGAAGCGTTATACGGACACTTGCAGGACGCTGGGCTCCCCAAAGGATTCGCGTATGCAGACGGCCACGCACCCCGTGCGCCGCAACCGGAAGACTACCGGATCAGACTAGCGCAATGAGCAAAGTGCGAGCCAACCAAGATTTGCCGTATAGCGGCGTACGCGTCGTCGAGATGACGCACATGGTGATGGGGCCCACATGCGGCATGGTGCTGGCGGACCTCGGCGCGGAGGTGATCAAGGTCGAACCCATTTCCGGCGACAGCACGCGCGCTTTGCGCGGGTCCGGGGCGGGCTTCTTCAGCACGTTCAACCGCAACAAGAAGAGCATCGCTGTCGACGTAAAAGATCCGCGCGGCGTGGAAATCATTCACAAGCTGCTTGCAGGGGCGGACATTTTCAGCGAGAACTTCAAGAGCGGCACGATGGACAAACTTCGCCTCGGTTATGCTGCACTGTCCAGGATCAATCCGCGTCTCATCTACGTGTCGCATAAAGGGTTTCTGCCCGGCCCATACGACCATCGCACCGCGCTGGATGAGGTCGTGCAGATGATGGGCGGCCTCGCTTACATGACGGGACCGGAAGGCAGGCCGCTGCGCGCCGGAACGAGTGTCAACGACATCATGGGAGGCATGTTCGGCGCGATCGGTGCGATGGCGGCCCTCGCACAACGCGAACGCACCGGCCGGGGTCAGGAAGTGCAAAGCGCGCTGTTCGAGAACAATGTGTTCCTCGTAGCACAGCACATGATGCAGTACACGGTGACCGGTACTGCCGCGGCGCCGATGCCAAGCCGCATTTCAGCCTGGGGCATCTATGACGTGTTCTCGGTGAAAAATGGCGAGCAGATCTTTCTTGCGGTCGTCTCCGATACTCAATGGGTGCCGTTCTGCGACGCTTTCGGGCTGGCGGAGCTCAAGTCGAATGAGCGGCTAGCCTCCAACAATCTGCGCGTGCAGGCCCGCGAATGGTTGCTGCCGCAGCTTCAAAAACATTTGGAAGCGTTCACCGCCGCGGAGATTAGCGCGATCTTCGAGCGCTGCGGGCTGCCTTATGCGCCGATCATGAAGCCGCAGGACCTTTTCGATGATCCGCACCTGCTCGCTACCGGCGGACTCGCCCAAGTGACTTTGCCGCCTGACGCCAGCGATGCGGGGCAAGCCATCGCGACACGGACTGCGCTGCTGCCCTTGACGCTCGGTGGTGAGCGCCTGCACCTACGCGCGCCGCCGCCTTCGCTCGGTCAGGATACTCAGGCGCTTCTGACAGATCTCGGATACACGGCTGAGGATCTCGGACGATTGGTCGAGGCTGGGATTGTCAAGTGTCGGGACGCCCAGCCTCACGATGCGTCGAATCCTTCGGCGAACGAACTCGCCAGCGCCTGAACCAGCGAAGCAAACAAGCAGTCACTGTTCCGCAGAGGCCGGGCCTCTGCACGCCGCGATTTGTCCGGAGACGAGGCATGGCATTAAGTTCATCGAATATCGCCACAGGCCGCGCGGCGGATTCCACCCTCGAGCACTCCGCGGTCAGAAAAGCCGCGCGGCGCTTCATTCCGCTACTGGCGCTTGCGTACTTCTTCAACTATCTCGATCGCACCAGCGTCGGTTTCGCGGCGTTGACAATGAACCGCGATCTGGACTTGACCGCCACGCAGTTCGGCTGGGGGGCTGGCATCATGTTTGCTGGGTATTGCTTGTTCGAGATTCCGAGTAACCTCGCGCTGTACCGCTTCGGCGCACGGCGCTGGCTCGCCCGCATCATGATCACGTGGGGGCTGTTCGCAGCGGCAACGGCACTAGCTGTCGGCCCGAAAAGCTTCTACGCGATCCGGCTGATGCTTGGCATCGGCGAGGCCGGTTTTTTCCCCGGTGTGATCTTTTTTCTCGCGGTCTGGTTTCCGCCTGCCTATCGCACCCGAGTTCTGGCTTGGTTCACCGTCTCCACGCCGCTCTCGTCGCTCGTGGGGGGGCCGCTCTCGGCTGGCCTGCTGCACATGGACGGTGTCTTGGGACTAGCTGGCTGGAGGTGGATGTTCGTCGTTCAAGGACTGCCCGCGTGCGTCCTCGGTTTTCTGGTACTGAAAATGCTGGACGACAAGCCCGCCGATGCGAAGTGGTTGTCGCACGACGAACGGCAAGCTCTGCAGGGGGCGTTCGATCGAGAAGACACGTCAAGTCGGAAGAAGAAGCATTTCGTCGCGGCATTGAAGGACGTGCGAACCTACATTCTGGCGATGATTTCCTTCGGCTTCACGATGGGCTCTTACGGCATCGGTATCTGGCTCCCTCAGATGCTGAGGGCTCACGGCATGAGCGTGGCAAAGACGGGCTGGATGTCGGCAGTGCCTTACTTCTTTGCTACTGTTGCGTTGCTCTGGTGGGCCAAACGAGTCGACAGTCGCGGCGGGCCGATAGCGAATCTGGCCGCGGGTCTGCTGATCGGCGCAATCGCGCTCGGCGTCTCGACGTACTTTCATCAACTGCTTCCGACGATGGCCGGCCTCACGCTCGCGCTTATCGGCACGATTGCCGGGCGAACGATCTTCTATACGCTCCCAACCAGCTTCCTTTCCGGCCAAGCGGCCGCCGGTGGGCTCGCTTTCATCAACTCGTTCGGCGCGCTTGGCGGCTTTGTCGGACCGTATCTCATCGGCTATCTGAAAGACGGTTTCGGTACGTTCTCGGCCGGCATGATTGGCCTGTCAATCGCGCTGGGCATCACGACATTGCTGACACTGTCACTTCATGCGTTCGGTTCCGGAGAACAGGCATGAAAAAATCTCATTCGCCGCGGCGTCGGCAATTGCTCGGCACTGCCTCAGCTTCCATGATTCTCTCCCCTGTTACCGGGCGCCATGCGTTTGCAAGAGAGGAAAAGCACCTCATGAGCACAACGAGCAATTACCTTCCCGTTCGGGCCGACTGGCTCGCTCGCGGCACCGAAGCCGCGCTCGAACCCGACATGCCGATCATCGATGCGCATCATCACTTCTACGAGCGCCCAGGATGGACCTACCTTCTGGACGAGTATCTCGAGGACGCGCGCTCGGGACATAACATTACTGCCTCGGTGTTCATGCAGGCGCTGACACGGTATCGCCCGTCTGGTCCCGAGGCACTGCGCCCTGTGGGAGAAATCGAATATGTTGCAAGCGTCACGACTCCTTTGCAGAGCGGCAAGCCGCAGGTTGCAAAAGCCATGGTCGGCTACGCTGATCTTCGCCGCGGATCAGCGGTGCGCGATGCTCTCGAGGCAGAACTGCATGCTGGCGATGGCAGATTTCGTGGCGTTAGGCACCTCGTTACTTGGGATGCCGACCGGACCCTTGTCAATCCATTATCGGCGCCCCCGCGAGGGCTGCTGCTCGATCCGGACTACGGGGCGGGAGTCGCACAACTAGCTTCGCTTGGACTGTCATACGACGCGTGGTTATTCTTTCCGCAGTTGCCGGAGTTGTACGAGCTGGCCAAGTCGAATCCTCATACGCCTTTCATCATCAACCATTGCGGCGGCGTTCTCCGGATCGCCAGCTATGCAAAGCAGCGCGAGGAAGTATTCGATGCGTGGTCCCGTTCAATGCGCACACTCGCCGAACTGCCGAATGTCTATGTGAAGGTGGGTGGCCTTGGTATGCGCATCAATGGCTTCGAGTTCGAAAAGGGCGAACGCCCACCCTCGTCGGACCAATTGGCACAGGCGTGGAAGCCATGGATCTATACGTGTATCGATGCATTCGGTGCGGCCCGCTGCATGTTCGAAAGCAATTTCCCCGTGGACAAGGGCTCTTATCCCTTCAGCAACGGTTGGAACGCCTTCAAGAAGTTGACTGCGCAAGCGAGTCCCGCAGAGCGCGAAGCATTGTTTCGGGGCACGGTCACCAAAGCCTACCGCTTCGAATGAGTGCGTCCGATGGATCAGCGCGGCCGGCCCGGAAGCATCGTCCTCACTGTCGGCCCAACAGCTGCGTTTGGACAGCCTTTGTGTGTATGACAGGACCGGCGCGATAGCCGCCTGATGAAGCCGACTTGGAAGGAACTACCGTCCTTGCCAAGGACGCCATGCTGGCAGCTCAACTGCCAGCATCGGTACGTCTCGGACGCTTTTTGTCATCGTAGCGAGAATTTTCACCATCTGCAGTAGCAGTTTTCGGGTTACTTGCCGCCCATTTCCCTTTCTGTAGCATCGGGCATGCTCAGTTCTCCGCAGCAAGCTAACGGTAAGCCTGCCCCTAGGTTCTCTCGAATCCTCTCCCAAGTTCCCAGTCTGTTATTCGGCGATCATATTCCAACTGTTCCCACCGGGCCGCATGCACGTAATGCTTAACAACATCATCTCCCAGGACATCCCGCAGCCAGGCTGAATTTGATGCAACATCGATCGATTCTCTTAGCGTTTTGGGAATATCCGGAAGATCGCAATCACGGTACGCGTCACCATGACATGGACCGGGCAGTTCGAGGTTCTCGGTAATCCCCGCGAGGCCGGCCGCGATTAACCCCGCGAAGGCCAGGTATGGATTGAGATCCGCGCCTCCGATCCGACATTCGACCCTAGCCGCGTACGAGCCTTCGCCGCAAACCCTGAAACCAGCCGTACGATTGTCTGGGCTCCAGACCGCCTTGGTCGGCGCGAACGTCCCTTTTTGAAATCGTTTATATGAGTTAACGTATGGCGCTAAAAACAGCGTGATGTCGCTCGAATACTTCAGAAGACCCGCAAGGTAGTGGCGCATAACATTGGCCATGCCATAGGGCGAATTTCTGTCAAAAAAGAGCGGAGCTCCATCTAGTGTCCACAGGGAGGAGTGAATGTGGCTGGAAGAACCTGCCAACTGGTAGTTCCACTTGGCCATATACGTAATGGCTCTATTCTCCTGGGATGCAATTTCCTTGGTGCCGTGCTTAATTAGCGTATGTTGGTCAGCCATCACTAGCGGATCGGCGTAGTGTACATTGATTTCGCCCTGCCCAGGCCCCGATTCCCCTTTCGAGCATTCGATCGCGATTCCCGCACCGTGCAATCCGTTCCTTATCCGACGCATGACCGATTCCTGTCGCGAGGTCGACAGGATATGGTAGTCTTGGTTGTACGTTCCAGAGGTTAAGAGGTCGCGAAATTTCTTCATCGATATATACTCGTAAGACTCATCGAATAGGTAGAACTCTAATTCCGATGCGAAGCACGCGGCCATTCCCCTCTCGTTCAGACGACGAAGCTGCTCCTGTAGAATCTGCCTCGGCGAATGAGCAACGGGCTCCTGACACTGGTCGAAAACATCGCAAATTACCAACGCCGTCGCTTCAAGCCAAGGAATGCGCCGCAATGTCGAAAGGTCGGGCTTGAGCACAAAATCGCCATATCCAGCTTCCCAACTTGAACACGTGTACCCTGCCACCGGTTCCATCTCGATATCATTGGCCAACAAGTAATTGCAGGCATGCGTTTCCAGATAGCCATGCTTAACGAAAAAGTCCCCTTGAAACCGCTTCCCGACAAGCCGACCTTGCATGTCAACCATGCAGGCGATAACTGTATCAATAGCACCCGAAGCAACATCCCGTTTCAATTCTTCGAATTTCAGATTCATATTCCCTCCCGCGGAACGTAAATAAGCTCTTCCGGCACGCGCACCCAATCCACTATGCGCGGACAAATTTGACCCGGCAAACGAGTGATCTAATATTTATGTGGCTTGATCATGCCAATTTGTTTTATCCAGTTTCCGAAAATTATGTTGGCGTGACTGCGCCAGCAATTGCGCGGCAGAAGATCTTCGCAATCCTCCGGAAAATAATTTGCCGGAATACTTACCCGACGACCAAGTGAACGGTCTCTGAGATACTCGTCTGCCAACGTTTGCGAATCGTACTCTAGGTGATTAAATATATGCAGGGAATGATGGTTCGGGTCATCAAGCAGACACAGGCCTGTTTCCGGCGATTCGATGAGCACACAGATACCGCTGCCTGGTGGGATGTCGGCGCGTCGCATTTCCGTCCATCGGGAGACGGGAACAAAGAGATCGTCTGACAGGCCCCGCAGATACGGTGACGTGGACCCGACGCCTTGGTGCCTGAAGACACCAAAAGCCTTCTCATTCAATGTGTACTTAGGCAGACCGTGGAAATGATATAGCGCCGCTTGTGCGGCCCAGCAGATGTTGAAGCAGCTCAGAGTGTTGGTTTGAGTCCAGTTGAGAATCTGAGTTAACTCGTTCCAATACGCCACTTCCTCAAAGGGGATCAACTCAACCGGTGCGCCGGTAATAATAAAGCCGTCAAATATCCGCTCCTTTATCTCTTCCCAATCCTGGTAAAACGACGCCAAATGACTTGCTGGTGTGTTCTTGGGTAAATGACTGGCTATCTTTACCAAGGTGAGGTCAACCAATATGGGCGTTGCACCGAGGAGACGTGCAATTTGGATTTCCGTCTCCATTTTATTGGGCATCAGGTTTAGCAAACCAATATGCAAAGGACGTTCAATCGGCCGATACAAAGCTTCGTGCTCCATTACCTTGATGCCTTCTTTTTGTAAAGCAATTACAGCCGGCAAACCTTTTGGAACCTTGATCGGCATGGAAGCACAACCTCCGTTTCGAAACTACGCGATACCCGCAAGACTGCACGGCATACCAACAACACCACGTCTGACCGACTGCGAGCAAGTTTCGGTCTTCACCTGTTTAAGAAGAGCAAGCTGGCTGCGACGCATGCGTAAAGTGCGCCCGTAATCTTCTCAAGCATGGATCTGTTGCTCAATACCACGCTTGCGCGATCTGCAAGAAACATATATCCGCAATAGACCCCGACGGAGATCGCCGTTGCCGCAGCTCCCATCGGAACCGCCTGCCCAAGGTAGGAACCGGATGGGCTGATGAAACTGGGATACGTAACTAATGTGGCCAACCACCCCTTAGGGTTCGCTAGAGAGACGATGAGGGAATCGACAAACACCTGTCTGGAGTTCCAGCACACCGCATCTTCTGTTCTTGACTCCCGCTTCCCACAAAAAGCAATAATGGCAAGACATCCAAGATATATCGCCCCTATCCATCGGACATAAAGTAACACCCATTGGTTATCCTGTATAAAAATCCCAACACCCGACAATACGACTGCTGCGTGAACGGCCGCACCAGTACCAAATCCGATCGCGCCAGGAATTGCGATTTTGAGCCCGTGCTTCAATGTTTGAGCAACGGCAAAAATGACGTTCGGACCAGGCAAAGCCACGGCGGCAGTAAAAGTAACAAGAAACAAAACAAATAGATGAAAATCCATGAAGCCCCGCCTCGATTTGCAAATCACTCGCGAAAGGAACAACTATCGACACAAAATCCGGCTAATCTCCGCATCTCAGTGGACCGCTGCGTTATATGCCTCGCAGGCTCTCCCGAAGGCGCCCAGAATCTTCTGGCTGATTACATCGCTGGAAGCATGCCATTCTGGATGCCACTGGAGCGCCAGTTGAAAGGTGCGTGAATTCCTATATGACAGCGCTTCTACAACACCGTCCCCCGCTACTGCCTCCACTCGGATTCCTTCTCCAAGCTCCGCGATGCCTTGCCTATGCAACGAATTGACGCATAACTCGTCGCCCTCGATAACGGACGACAGCAAGCCGCCGGAAGCGACCTTAACCGTATGGACCGGACGGTACTGTTCGTCGCGAGGAATCTCTGGATTTTCGCGATGCGAGATCCCCTTGTGCGTCGACGATAGATCTTCGTGCAATGTGCCGCCACGGTATACGTTCATCTCCTGCAAACCGCGGCAAATTCCCAATACTGGCATATCCAGTTCTTCCGCCACCATCAACGCAACCATCGACAGCCTGTCTCGCGGACGATCCGTCCTGCAGGCGACAATGTCGTCTTCAGCAAGCGCCCAAGCGCCACCGTTCCTGTCAAAGATCCCGGGATCGAGATCTGATTCGTCGCCAGTTAGAACAAGGCCGTCAAGACGACGCATCAGGTCGCGTAATCTTTGGAAAATCGCGTCGCAAGGCAAATCGCGGTCGATCGTCGGTAAGATGACGCACTCGACCGACGCGTGTCTAGTCAGCGCCTCGATATAGCGCCGCCGCAACCAGTCGCGGTGAACGCCGTCGTGAAGATGACGATTGGCTGTGACCCCAACGACGGCGCACCCCAGATGGCGACGTGTATCACTCATTGACCACGCCCTCCCCTGCTAACCGTCCGCGCTGGGCCTCGTACAGCCGCCGGTTCCGCTCGAGCAGCTGGTTGATGACACTTGGCTGCCCTTTTGGTCCACTAGCGAAGAGTCCTCCCCATGAATCTGCAACCTCAGCATATCGCGGATCGCGCGACCTGATCTTCTGTGCCCGCTTCAGGTGCCAGAAAGGCACGCCTGGCGAAAGATGGTGTTCCAGATGATATTCATCAAGGTTCGCGCCGACCAGCAGTCGCTCGATCAAATTGCCTTTGCGGTTACGCGTCAAGTACACATCTTCGGTTTCGGTCTCACACATTGGCGAATGCTCAGCGAGTTCAATGAACCAGCCCAAGGCTTGGAACGTGGTTAGATATGGAACAAGCCAGAACAGCACAAGCAAATCCAGCGATTGCGTCAGGGCAAAGCCGAAAATGACAATCAGCCAGAATATCGCAAATCCATAGGTGTCGATGGCAGCACCCCGCCTGTCGATGTCTTTTTTCCCCTCACGAGAAATAAGAAACCGCTCACTCCATAGATACCTGAGATAGCGTACCGTCGCTCCGCCAAACATCGCTTTCCAGACAATGGCAAACGCGTATTCACGTGGCGGGCGCACATCATACACGCCCGATGATATAAAGAACTTCAGGTCAGGATCCCTTTCAGGGTCGCCGAGATATGGATGGTGCAGATGAACATGCGAGTAGCGATAAGCCCAGTGCCGCTGAAAAACAGGATATGCGGCGAAGACGATGCCGAGCACGTAGTTCCATCCGGTGCTCCTGGCAAGCGTCCGGTGCGCGGCATCATGCGCGATAGTTGTCAGTCCGCGTTGTTGCGCGCCGATTATGAGTACTGCAAGCGGGTAGAGCCACCACGAGATTCGTATCGTCGCATAAGCACACGCAAGAATGACAAGATAGTCCTTCACAATGTAAAGTGCGCCGGTCAAATTATCTGGCCTCAATTCGGACAGCTCTCGCATAATGTCGCGCGAGAATCGCCAAGTGGTAAAACGTTTGCCGCGCAATTGCCAAGCGTCATAAATTTCCATGATCAAATTCCCTCCCAGAAAGATCGACCTCAGACAGCGTCAAGTCCGCGTTGAAGATCGGCGACGATATCATCAATGTTCTCAATCCCAACGCAAAGCCGAATCGAACCGTCGAAAATACCAGCGGCCTCGCGCTTTTCCTTGGGAACCGTTGTGTGCGTTGTCGAAACGGGATGCGTGACCAACGTTCGCGCGTCACCGACATTCGATACGTGGTACATTAGCTCGATGTTGGTTATGAATCTTCGCCCTGCCGCTTCATCGCCCAGTTCAAACATAATCATTGCGCCGTAGCCGACGCGTGCGTCAACTAACTCGTCGACAAGCTCACGTTCGTATCCTGACGACAGTGATGGATATGAGACACGTGCGACCTTCGGATGGGCGTTAAGGAACTCCGCAACCGCGACGGCATTTTCGCAATGCCGCTGCATGCGCAGATGAAGGGTTTCGAGTCCTTGTATCAGCTGAAAGCTGGCGAAGGGACTGATCGCGGCGCCGGTGTCACGAAGCCAAGTCATCCGGGATTTAAGCAAATACGGACTTGCGCCAAGATCGCCAAGTTTCAGAACAGCTTCTTTCCAGAGGATGTCGCCATGCGCTTCATCTCCGTCGTTGAACAACGGAAAGCGGCCTGCGTCGTCAAACGGGAAGCTTCCGTTATCGACAATCAGTCCGCCAAGTGTCGTTCCGTGGCCGCATAGATACTTTGTCGCGGAATACGTGGAGATATCCGCGCCCAGAGCTTTCGGACGGCAAATCAAAGGGGTTGTCGTGTTATCTACAATAACAGGAATCCCGCGCCGCGCACCGATTTCCACCAGCGCCGGAACAGGCAACGGGACAAGGCATGGATTGGAAAACGTCTCTCCAAACATAGCAATCGTCCTGTCGTCCAACATCCGCTCGAACGATGTTACGTCTCTTGGATCCGCAGATCGTGCCTCGATACCCAATCGTTTGAATGTATTGAAGAGCAGATTCCACGTATTGCCATATAGATACTTCGATGCGACAACGTTATCGCCTGGCCTTCCGCTGCACAGGTTAGCGATAGCGAGAAAGGTTGCGGACTGCCCTGAGGCTACCGCCAGGGCGTCGCTCGCACCCTCTACTGCAGCGAATCGCTTCTCGAGGATGCGCGTTGTAGGGTTGATGATCCTGCTATACGTGAACCCATCTTGTCGGACGTTGTAGATATCGGCAATTTTTTCAAGATCGCCGTCAAGTTCATAGGCGGTAGATTGATAAATCGGCACAGACACCGCTTTGGTGGCGGGGTCATGACGATAGCCAGCGTGTAGAAGTGACGTCTCGCGGTTCATTTCGGCGTTGGCATTGTTTCTTGACATGTCAAATGGCCTTTTTCCATAAGTCGGTTATACGGCGGCCCGGGTGGCTTCCGGATTCATCGAATGAAGCTGAAAAAAAGTCTTCAAATGCTATTCCCAGCAGGCGGATCCACATCGGATCAATACATCCCATGCACCCGATCCTGAAACTGCGGGTCGGAAGATGCAGTTTGGTATAGATGTAGAGGTTGTACTCCACGAGATGGGCGTACAGCGCATCGAGATCTTCTTGCGTACGAACGACATCGCGTGCCGTCAGCGCAAGGCATACCGGCGATCGATCCCGCGGGTCCAACAATGGAGAGGCGTATGGCCCAGTTGCGCGGATGACAGCGTCACGGACAGAGGCGTATCGCTCTCCACGGCGAACCACCCCTTCAATAGCCAGTTCTTCGAGGGCCTTTGCGCACGCCTGAACAACATGTGTCGGTGGCGTGGAACGCCACTCGCCAGTCTGTTCGAAGTTACGCCATTGGTCCCGAACGTCCAACACGAACGAGTTGGTCTCTGAGGTCTTGCTATCGAGCGTTTCCAGCGAGGCAACAACAAAAGACACTCCCGGCGGACCCTCGATGCACTTGTTACTCGAGGTCACAAGGACGTCAAACGGAACTTCCCTGGCGCTGATTTCCACAGCACCGAAAGAACTCATTGCGTCGATAATGGTTCTTACACCATGACGCGTTGCCAACTCTACCATTGGCCGAAGCGGATTGACGACTCCCGTGGTCGTTTCACAGTGCACAAAACAAAGATGGGTGATCCCCGGATCCTCTTCCAGGCACGCAGCGACTTTTGTCATGGGGAAGGACTGATCACTCGGGGCAACGATGCTGACGGCATTAATGCCTCGGATCTGCAGCATTTTGAGGATCCGCTCGCCGTAGTTTCCATTAATGCATACGAGAGGCCGGTCTGACGTCCCAACGAACGAAGCCAATGCCGCCTCTACGCCGTAAGACCCGCCGCCCTGTATGGGTACTGCCGAGTACCCCCCCCGAGCGTCCAGCAAATCTACAATCAGGCCCCTTACTCGCTCCGTTATTTTCTTGAAACTCACGTCGCGGGAACCCATGTCAAACTGCATCTCAGCCCTTACTTCGGCGTCCAACGCCAATGGCCCCGGTGTCAATAAAAATGGGTGCCGTGCGGTCATAGGTCCACACTCCATAGTCGAAAACAGTTGTTTAAGGACGCGAAAGCGCAGCCCATGCTCCACCTGACACCCGTCGCGCACAGATATCAGAGATCAAAGTAGTTGGTTACCGATGCGGCCGAGCCCATCGCATTGGACTTCATGTCAATTGACGGACTGGAACTCTTGCGCAGGCCCGCTTCGAGTTATCTGCATTCCTCCGCAGCTGATAATGATCATGCCACAGCGAACCACCGCACCAATATGAGTTCTTCTTATGCATACCTAATAAACGCTAATACTGCCGTCGTTGCACTGAGGAACCTGATATGACCACGGCGCGAACTGGTTTGCGCCGTGGTCACACAAGGCACGTGGCACGCGGACAATTTGTGAATCGTCCACGACAGCATCCGCGACGAGACCCAAACGCCGTCGTTGTATATCAGTATCGAATATCCGTTGCTGGCAACCTTCCTCGAACCGCTATGCTCGTATTGAAGTACACGCAACTTGGCGTTAGCCCTGTGCGGAACAACGACGGTATGCGACAGATTTTCCCCGCCGTCTGTCATCAAGCATATGTGCAACCGACAACACTTCAAATGCAGCTCGGGGCCTTCGGTTGATCGTGGTCAACGACACGCCCTCTGTTGCTGCGGCAAACTAAACCCGGGTTGTCACGTTGCAGCGTGGTACACCAACCCTACATCTCGCAGTTGCTCGCTCGCACCGTACGCGACAATTTATCAAGATGTTCAGCAGCTCTAGGGCGTGCATGGCCCGAGGCGCCACTGGTAGTCAGTTCCCCATCTCTGATCTTCATGAATCGCGACACACAGTTAGTACAGGCACAGCGCTCTTCCCCGTGAGATATCTCAGGCAGAGTGACGGTCCTTGTCGCGATCGTTTTGATAGCAGCACATCGACGAACGATGCGCATACGCTGGGAGATGAGAAATCAGCGAGCGTTCCGCGGCGAGGGTCGCCGTTTCCTACGTCAACTAGGCGTGGAGAATATGTGTTCGGAGAATTTTCATGCGTCTTACCGTCCAGCTCGACATGTTTAATACTACCCGTCCCATGGCATTCGCAATCCTCTGGCTCGACACAGAAAAGCGGCAATGGTCGCGCGAGGCTCATTCCGGACTGGACTTACCCGAATGGGGCTCGTTGCATGTGGATTGCGGCAACACGTTAGTGTGCGGGCCCAGCGAAAACACACTCGCGTATGTTCTCGAAGGATTGAATCTCGACTGTCGTTACAGACTTTTCGAAGGCGACTCCGGATATGCGCTGCGGTATACAGAAGGACGTTGGGCTCCATCAAACGGCCACTGGCATATTCAGTGTATAGATAACCAACGGGGACAGCCTGAACATGAACTGTTCACCACCGGCAAGAATTCCTGACACCATCTGCGTTAAACAAATGAGGCAATCGAACGACAGCACCTGCTCAGGAATCTGACCACTGTGTTCGGAATACATCTCGAATGGAGGTTGAGCCCTCCATAAGTTTGCGGCTTGACCGATCGAGGCTCCATGATCAACGATCACCACCCGTCAGCTTGCCGTACCAGTTGAACGTCTCGCATCTGCGACAGATCTTTTTTTACTCCCCATGCCGCTGCACCGTGACGACTCCCGGTGCGTACGCCAGCTTCTCGTTGATGTCTTTCCAAATATGCGCCCATCCGCAACTGCACCGGCCTGCGTCGATAGCCCCGTCTGTCGGACTTACCCCTTCGCCGTTGAGCTGCTCGTTGCGCCCGGCCAAATTGCTCACGCAGGAGGACAGGGCCCCTTTGCCTAACTTGATACACCGAGCTTTGTCGCTAATTCGCGCGTTGTCGAATAGCCCGTTTCGCATCGGCTGAGCTTCCCCTGAAATTTCGCCTTCCAGCAGGTCGTGTGTAAACTCGACCCAAAGGAAGGAAAGAAGAGATGTTCAAGGTACCAAAACAGGCGTACACGCCGGAGTTCCGGGCGGCGGCCGTGCAACGAGTCAAGGACGGGCAAGGCGTAGGCGCAGTGGCCCGCGAGTTGGGCGTGTCGGAGCAGACGCTGCGCAACTGGGTGAAGGCCGAGCAGGCCGGCAAACTGAACGGTCCCGGAGCGAAGGTGGTCACGCCCGAGCAGATGGAGCTCTCGCGGTTACGCGCCGAGAACAA
>NZ_WHNQ01000028.1 GCF_009362785.1 Paraburkholderia atlantica | reverse complement strand
TTCTGCCGGGCAGTACGCAGGCTGCATGGCATGAGATGGCCGCCGCCGACGCATTCGTACTGTCGTCGCGCTTTGAAGGGATGCCGGTGGCGTTGATGGAGAGCATGGCGCTCGGTGTCCCGGCGGTCTCGTTCGACTGTCCGAGCGGGCCGCGCGAGTTGATGCGCGACGGTCAGGACGGTTTGCTGATTCCGCCGGGCGATGCAACGGCGCTCGCCGCCGGACTGCGGCGCATGCTGTCGGACCAGGCGCTGCGCGAAGAACTCGGCGTCAGGGGCGCGCGCTCGATCCGGGATCGTTATTCCGTTGCCCGTATTCTGGCGATCTGGGACCACCTGTTCGGTCAGCTGCGCCTGGGTTGAAGAGTTTTCTGGAGCACGATGATGCCGATGAATGAAATCGGTCTCGGCGGCTGTATCAGGCACTGTTTGACCCGGAGGATGCATGAGCAAGGTTTATAGGTACGTCTCCAAGGCGACGCGTTCGGACGCCGTTGCCAGGAGCCTTGACGTGGTCTCCCGATTCCCTCTTTCCTGTGTCGCCACGGCCCTCAAGCTGACAGCCGACGGCAGAAAAAAGCCAATGGACAAAATGGCATTGGAGGCACGCATACAGAAGCTGAGGCCGTATCGGCCGTCCGCTCCTCAGCAGTTGGCCTGCATGAACGAGGACACGGGCCTATGGCTTTCCATCATCGTGCCCGTGTACAACGCGCAAGCCTATCTGCTGAAGTGCATTGACTCGATTCTGACCCAGAACACCACACTCGCGTACGAACTGATTACCGTCGATGATGGATCGACGGACGGTTCTTCTGTCATTCTCGATCGCTACGCGAACCGCGCCCGCGTGACCGTGGTGCACATCGCGAACGGCGGCGTGGCGCTTGCCCGCAACGAAGGTCTCAGACACGCAAAAGGCAAGTACGTGATGTTCGTCGACGCGGACGACTACCTGCCGCCGGACTGCGTCGAGACCCTGCTCGCTCCCGCACTTCGACACGACGTCGATATCGTGCAAGGCAGTTACTGCGTCGTCGACGTGACTGACAAAATACATAGAACGCAGGTCTTCAACGACTCGGTAGCGACTCGCGCTGATCCGGATATCTTCAGTCTGTCGGGTTATCCGTGGGGAAAGATCATCAAGCGTGACCTTTTCAAAAGCGTGCAGTTTCCGGTGGGCATGGCGTATGAAGATTCGGTCGTCACGCTGGTGCTGCTTCCGCTGGCCAACGGCTATGCGAGCCTCAGTCAGCCGGTCTACTACTATCGTGAGAACCCGCGCGGACTGACGGCTGTCTTGACCAGAGATCCAAAGACACTGGATGCCTATTGGATCGTGTTGAAGCTTCTGTCGGACAGACGTTCATTGGGTTTGCCGACTGACAACCGCGTCCTCAACCAGGTTAAGAGTCATTTCGGTGCACTGCTCTACGGGAGACTCGCCAGTTTCGACAATGACGTAAAGCGAGCTGTCTTCTATCTATGCTGCCTTCAACTGGAAGCGTTGCGAAGGGAGTGCAGCGTTGGCATCAGCAGCGACAAGGGCGATAGGCTCGATTGCGCTTTCCGCACACGAAATTTCCTGCTTTGGAAGTTGCTTTGTTTTTTCGAGTTGTAATTTTCGCGATCATGTCTCGCGTTGCGCGGGATTGCCAAATGACTGGACGTATCCAGAAACACCGTCAGGCGTTACAGACGGGCATCACTGTCTTGCCTGCCTATCCACCTGACGGCGTCGCGCATCGCAATCCAGCGCGGCATCCGGCCGGATTACGAATCGATGTGCACCGACACGCCGGTCGCCGAATAGACAGGCGTCGCCTTGTGGCCATCGACTGTGATCGTCGTGAACTGCCTGGTCGCCCCGTTGCCATCGATCAGAGCGATGATGTCGCCGACCTTGGGCGCATAGCCGTTCACGAACTTCACGTATAGCGTGCCGCCTGCGATGGTCAGCTGATTGCCAACGTGCAGTTGGCCGGCGCCTTTTCCGTCGATGTCGAGTTCGAGTGTCGTGCCGGCGAGTTGCGTGTACTTGCCGACGATGGACACGGGCGAAGACGCAGCGATGGTGACGCCGCCCGCACCCACATACACGTCGCCCGTGCCGAACGCGTTCGGGGAATCGGCCTCGAGCACGCCGCCATTGACCTGGGAACCGCCCGACCAGATGTTGTTGCCACCGAGCTTCAACGTACCGCTACCCTGCAGCGTCAGCTTCCCCGCGCCGGAAATGTCGTTGCGCCACAAATCCGACGCGTTGAATCCGCCTTTGGACGCATCCATCGAAACGATGACGCTGCCATTGAACGCACCGTATCCGTCGCCGGCCGCGAACATGTTGAGGCGGCCCCAACCTTCCGCGTCATCCATGACCGGATAGCCGGAAGGAAGCTCGGTCGTTTTGAGCACTACGCGGCGCTGGGCGGCGCTCAGATACGGAAAGCGCGTCTCCAGTAATACCTCCGCGCCCTTCGGCACAACGGGCGGCGCGTCGGTCGATTCGATCGGCGCAAAGCCGAACGTCATGCGGCGAGTGAAGTCCGCTTTGTTCGTCGCATAGTCGGCGAAGCGGTCCGTCGCTGCCGTGCCGGAGTGGGCGAAAGCGGCGAAGTTCGTCGAATTGGTGTTGGTCGACTGCATCAGGGCTGCGTGCGCCTGGCTATATGCGCCGCTCTTCAACGTGGCGTTGCCCGGATCGGAAAGATTCGCGGCAGTCGCCGCAAGTGCAAACATCCGACCGGCAATGACGTCGAGCGGCGAATGCATCCCGGCAAAAATGCGGTTTTCGCCGAGTTCGAGGCCGCGGCTCGCCATCTCCTGGAATCGCTCCGGCAGCACGTAGGCCATCGTCATCGCGTCGCGCATCGCCTCCGCCTCGTGACCGCTGATATATCCGCCATCGGTCGAAGGCGTGGTGCTCTCGGCAGGCACCAGAGTCGGAGCTACCACGACATTCGTGCTCCAGCGGTACGGTCGCGCGTACTTGTAGAAGCGTTTGGCCGGCTCGGT
The DNA here is from genome assembly GCF_009362785.1 of Paraburkholderia atlantica. Lineage (GTDB taxonomy): Bacteria > Pseudomonadota > Gammaproteobacteria > Burkholderiales > Burkholderiaceae > Paraburkholderia > Paraburkholderia atlantica. Next base: position 91,146 of record NZ_WHNQ01000028.1, on the reverse strand, counting down.
CGACGCGTTGTTGCCCATGTTGTTGAGCAGGTCGACAACCTGGCCGAAACTGCTGTTGCCGCCACTGCTGCCGACGCCGACGTTGTTGCCGGCGTCGTTGTACAGCACGGTCCTCGCATCGGCAGGAATCGACGTGATCGTCGTTGTCTGCTGCGCCGCCGTGCGCCACGCATTGGTGAGCGGTCCCAGGCCATCGGTCACGCTGTAGCCTTTGCCGCGCCGGTCATCGTAGTAGGCTGCATCGGCCTGCGCCTGGGTTCGGTTGGTCGTCTCGGTGACCACGAATTGGATATTTGCGGCATGGACGGCGCTATTCACGACAGCCCCGCCCGGCGTACCGTCATTGGGTAGTCCCGTCCACGTGGACTGCACGACAGCCGGAAAGGAACCATTGGCGGGGGCGGAGACGCCCGCATCGACAATCTCGGTCAACGGTTGCCAGATATCGAGGAATCGCGAGACGACACGCACGCCCGCATTCGTGGCGAGCGTCGCATATCGCGCATCGCCGCGCTGGTTGGTCGCAATCGTGTCGACGAACGCGGGTACGTCGGGGATTGCGGCGTTGTCGATAAAACCGGGGTCGACAGGGGGCGCCGGGATCGAGGCCGTCGCCGTTGCCGTCGACGTATTCGAGGCCGTCGGCGTAGAAGAATCATTGCTGCCACCGCACGCGGCTAGTGCCGCCACGCTTGCGAGAATAGTGAGGCGCAGCGGGAGAGGGACGCGAAGATGGGTCATCACGAGACGTTCTTGTGGTTGTTGGTGGCGTCGAATTGTGCGGATGATTTATGACGGCATTGTTGCGACCTTTTTTGCAGGCAAGGGACATGCATTGCGGACGTCTGAGCGCAGAGAGAGAAAGCCAATCCCTAAAGCCAATCCCTAAAGCCAACCCTTTACCGTCGCCACTCGCCAGACGACAAACACGACGAGGCCCACCGACGCGGCGGTCAACAGAATGAAGTCAATCGAGCGCACTAGCTTTTTCATATCAAAGTGGGATCGGACGTGCGACGTCCGCGTGTGAACAGGGAGTGAGGGCCGACGGGGCGCCCGGCATTCAGCGTGTGTATGAAGTTACGCCCTGCAAGCTTAAAAGCCGCTTATCCCGTGTTCGAAGTCGGTCCCCTCGACGACCCGGGTTCGCCCCAGTCGCGCCGGCACTGCGGACTGACGCGCCGCAATGGCGAGTTCCGCGCCGGCCGGCAAACCGTGCCATCATGGCGAGCATTCAGCAGATGTTTGCGAGCGGACGGAAGCCGCGTTTGTTGCAAGCGCTTCATCAGTACCGCACGCTCCGACGCGCAGCACTGGCCAGCCGAAGCGGGACGCCCAGCCGGCGGCATCCGGCCATGTCATACAGCCGTGCTGCTCCGTCTACCAGCCGGACGAGGAGGTCATCATGCTCGCAGTTCACAAGGCGGTGTTTCCGGTCGCGGGAATCGACACGCGCTTTCTGCCGGCCACGAAGGCGAGTCCGAAGGAGATGCTGCCGGTCATCGACAAACCGCTGATTCAATACGCGGTCGAAGAAGCGGTTGCCGCGGGTATCACCGAGCTGATCTTCATCACGGGCCGCGGTAAACGCGTGATCGAAGACCATTTCGACAAATCTTACGAAGTCGAACACGTGCTGCGGGCGCGCGGGCTGCAGAGCCTCGCCGAACTCGTGCAAAGCATCAAACCGCCCAACGTCAACTGCATCTATGTTCGGCAAGCCGAGCCGCTCGGACTCGGGCATGCGGTGTTGTGCGCGCAAAAGCTGATCGGCGACGACCCGTTTGCGGTCGTTCTCGCCGACGATCTGATCGAGGGCGAGCCGCCCGTTCTCGAGCAGATGGTGCACATCTTCAGTCATTACGATTCGTCGGTGATCGGGGTCGAGGAATTCGAAGCGGACGGCGCTTGCTCGCATGGCGTGGTCGGTGGACGACATTGGGACGAGCGCGTGATCAACGTGTCGAGCATCGTCGAAAAGCCTGCGCCGGAAAAAGCGCCTTCATGCTTCGGTGTCGCGGGGCGCTATGTGTTGATGCCAGCGGTGTTCGACCATTTGCGCGCGCTGCAGCCGGGCCCGCACGGCGAGATTCAACTGACACCCGCCATTCATTCGATGCTCGAGGACGAGCAGGTGCTGGCGTATGAATTCATCGGCAAACGCTATGACTGCGGGACCAAACTCGGTTACCTGCAGGCGACCGTCGACTTCGCGCTGCGGCATAACGAAGTACACGATGCATTCGGTGCCTGGTTGCGCAAGCGCGTACACGGCGAGACGGCCGCGCCCGGGCACCGCGCATAGCGCCGCGAATTCGGCGATGGAACGGTCTGATCAAAGCAGCGCCCGGTAAATCTGTGCGCTATGGCACACACGCCGGCGCATCGAATGTCCATGATTTACCGATAAACGTCATTCATGGCAGTCGTCCCGGGAGTGGCCAACCGGGCTGGTTCCGATGGGTGTCACCATGGGCTTGCGCGTAACGCGCTATATTTGAATTCTCACTGCGCGATGCGGCGAAGCGCTACTTGCCGCGCGAGTATGCGCCGCGGAAGCTTCATCTATCGTTGTGAGCCTTGGTGATTTTCAATCCCCGGGATTAAACGGGCTCGTGTTGGACCGTTGCAGACAGGCCTCGCTCGGGTCTTCTTGTTAACCACGACTTCACAGGACGGCAATATGTCACTTCGTATCAATGACACCGCGCCCAACTTTACCGCGCGGACCACGCAGGGCACCATCGATTTCCACGACTGGATCGGCGACCAATGGGCGATCCTGTTCTCTCACCCGAAAGACTTCACGCCGGTTTGCACGACTGAACTGGGCTACATGGCGAAGATCGAGCCGGAGTTCACCAAGCGCAACGCGAAGCTGATCGGGCTATCGGTCGATCCGGTCGAAGACCATGAAAAATGGGCCAAGGACATCGAGGAAACGCAGGGCGCCGCCGTCAAGTACCCGATGATCGGCGACACTGACCTCTCGATCGCCAAGCTGTACAACATGCTGCCGGCCGACGCGGGCGATACCAGCGAGGGCCGCACCGCCGCGACCAACGCGACCGTGCGCTCGGTTTTCATCATCGGTCCCGACAAGAAGATCAAGCTGACGCTGACCTACCCGATGAGCACCGGGCGCAACTTCGACGAAATCCTGCGCGTGCTCGATTCGATCCAACTGACCGCCAAACATAGGGTTGCGACGCCGGTCAACTGGAAGCAGGGCGAAGACGTGATCATCACGTCCGCGGTCAGCAACGAAGAGGCGCAGCAGTTGTTCCCTGGTTTCAAGACCATCAAACCGTATCTGCGCACCACCAAGCAACCCGGCTGATCGGTGTGGCACGGCGGCCGTTCGCGGCCGCCGCGCCGATCTTCTCAAGAGATACAGATGATTTTTCGCCAGTTGTTCGATCCTGTTTCGTCGACCTACACGTACCTGCTCGGCGACAGCGGCGAGGCGGTGCTGATCGACCCCGTCTACGAGCAGGTGCCGCGCGACCAGGCACTGCTGCGCGAACTGGGCCTATGGCTGCTCACTACGCTCGATACCCACGTGCACGCCGATCACGTAACCGGCGCATGGCGCATGCGTTTGCGTTGCGGCAGCGAGATCGCGCTTGCCGCGGTCGTCGAGGCGAAAGGCGTGACGCGGCCGCTCGCGCATGGCGATCGGATCGACTTCGGCACGCGTCATCTGACCGTGCGCGCGACGCCTGGCCATACGAATGGCTGCCTGACCTATGTGCTCGACGATCAGAGCATGGCCTTTACCGGCGACAGCCTGCTGATTCGCGGCTGTGGCCGCACCGATTTCCAGCAGGGTAGTCCGCAGCAGTTGTTCGCGTCCGTGCGCGAGCAGATCCTGTCGCTGCCGGACGGCTGCCTCCTTTATCCCGCGCACGATTATCGCGGCATCACGGTGACGAGCGTGACCGAGGAGCGGCGCTTCAATCCGCGTCTGGGCGGCGACGTCGACGTCGGCGATTTTGCCGGGTACATGAACAACCTGAATTTGCCGCATCCGAAGCAGATGGCAATCGCGGTGCCCGCAAACATGCGTTGCGGGCAGCCGGAAGGCGGCGCCGAAGTCGCGACCGAAACGCCGGATTGGGCACCGTTGACGCTGCGCTTTAGCGGCGTGTGGGAAATCGAACCGATGGCGCTGCTCGAGCATGGCGCGAAGTTTCAGATCGTCGATGTACGCGAGGCGCCCGAGTTCATCGATCGCTTGGGTCATCTGCCGGACGCGAAGCTGGTGCCGCTGTCGCAATTGACAGGGCGGCTCGAAGAACTGGATCGCGAGCGGCCGGTGGTCGCGGTGTGCCGGTCCGGCGTGCGCTCGGCGCAGGCGAGCGTGTTGCTGACGAAGGCGGGGTTCGGCAAGGTGGCGAATCTCGCCGGCGGGATGCTGCGGTGGCGGACGGAGGGGTTGCCGGTTGCGTCGGACAGCGTTTGACAGGAAGCCGACGCGACCGAACCCCGCAAACTCAGCCTCGACCCTGAGGGCCCACAGCGACACCACCCTTCGAATAGCCGGCGCTCCGTTGCGCCGACCGCGTAACCAGCCAGATCCCCCCGCATACCAGCACCAGCGCGACGAGATTCTTCAATTCCATGATGTTCTCGTTCAGACAAATCGCGGACAGCACGGTACCGAACACCGGCACCAGGAAATTGAAAACGGTAACTTTGCCGACCTGGTTATATTTGAGCAGAAGACTCCACAACGTGAAGGCCGCCGCGGACAGCAACGCCAGATAGGCCAGCAATGCCGTCGATCCCAGTGTGAACGCGTGCAACGAACCACCGGTCGCGTACCCCGCCGCGAGCAGAACGACGCCGCCAAACCCGAGCTGATAACCCGTCATGACCATGACGTCCATGCTCTGCGAAATGCGCTTGCCGTAAATCGATGCGGCGGACAGCACGAATGCGGCAATCACGATAAAGCCTTCGCCGAGCAAGGTGAACGCAAATTCAAACAGACCGTCGCCGAAATTGACGACCATCACGCCGACGAATCCCAGCAGACATCCAAGCGCTTTGCGTGGCGAGACCTTATCGTTCTTGTAGATGAAATGGGCAAGCAGCACGCTGAAGAAGGTCGTCGTCGAGTTCAGGATCGAACCGCGCACGCCGGTCGTGTAGGCGAGACCGATATAGAAGAAAACGTATTGAATGGCGGTTTGCGTGAAGCCCAATAGCATCAGCTGTCCGCTATTGCGTCGATTTAATTCGAAAACAGGCTTTTTCGAAAAGGCCGCGAGAATCAATAACAACAACCCGGCGAGCACGAACCGGTAGCCTGCGAAGATCAGCTTCGAGGGGATATCGTTTTGTGTTATTCCGAGCAACGCGTAGCCGATTTTAATTGCCGGGTATGAGCTGCCCCAAAGCAGGCAGCATAGCGTCGCCACGATGACGAGCACTTTCGGTTGGGTGAAAAACCGCGCGGAATCGCGCGATCCGGTTGTGGCTGAAGGCACGGACATATTTCGAGTGATGTTGTCTTTGTGCACTATGTGGGCAGGCCACAGCAGTGCTTTTTATTGCGGTATCGATGATTTGCTTTTCAGTGATACCGTATGAAGGCTTCGCGAAATTATACGCAAATGCAATTGTAATGTCAGGAAGGAGCGGCTGCGTCGCCTCTCGCCATGCGCCGCACGTCAACGCGAATGAGGGCCGCTAATACCCATCGGCCATCGCGCGAAAGGCCACGGGCGACCGGACGTTACGCCGGCTGCTATGTCCGCATCACTGTGTCGGGCGATCTTCCGACCATACGCTGGCGAGTGGTGCGCACCTTCACACCTGCGGCGCAGGCACCCGTGGGTCCAGTCATTCTGCGCCGATCGCGCGATGCTCGCTTGCGCGGCTTCACGCAGTCCGCGCGCCGATTGTCGATCCGCGTCCGAGTCGCTCGTCGTAGAGATAAACCGATCAGGTTCATCGAGGTTCGAGTAAGCGCGAAGCTTCCGAACAACGCCTCCGAACAATGCCTATTTCTTCTTCACGTCTCGCGCTCGCCTGCCACTCGTCGCCGTATCCGCGAACAGGTCGATCACGACCTCGCGCAGCCAGCGATTGCCTTCGTCCTGATGGACCCGTTCGTGCCACAACAAATGGATCGGCGCGGCGGGCAGCGTCATCGGCAGCGCGCGCAGGCTGAGCGAGAACGGCGTGGCCAACTCCAGAGCGAGGCGCTCGGGCACCGTGGCGATCAGGTCGGTACGTTGCAGGATGTAGCCCACACTCATGAAGTGCGGCACTGTCAGTCGCACCTGACGCCGCACGCCGCGCCGTTTCAACCACTCGTCGACCTGACCGTGGCCAGTGCCGGCGGACACCACCACCAGATGCTCGGCTTCGCGCCACGCGGAAAGCGTGAGCGGCGCGTCCTCGAGTGGGTGACCGCGTCTGAACAGACAGACATAGCGCTGATCGAACAGTCGCCGCTGATAGAAGCCACCCTTCAACTGCGGCAACAGTCCGATCGCCAGATCGACGCGGCCATCGGCCATCTCGTTGCTCAGATTGACGCTCGTATTGCGGACCGTATTCATCGCGACGCCGGGCGCGACGCGCGACAATCGTTCCAGCAATGCGGGCAAAAACACGACTTCGCCGATGTCGGTCATACCGATCGTCATCGTTCGCATTGCGCGCAGCGGATCGAAGCCCGTCACCGGATTGAGCGCGGCGTGCAAGGTGGCCAGCGCCTGCGAGACCGGTTCCGCGAGACGCAGCGCGAACGGGGTAGGCACCACACCGCCCGGCGCACGCACGAACAGCGGATCACCCAGCAGGCGGCGCAGCTTCGCGAGCGCGTTGCTGACGCCCGGCTGGCTCATGTTCATCTGCTCGGCGACGCTCGCCACGCGGCGCTCCTGCATCAGCCGCTGGAATAGCAGCAGCAGGTTGAGGTCGAGATCGCTCAGTTCCATGGCTTCGGCATGACGTAAGGCTCATTCATTACGGTGATGAAGGAGATTCAGTTCATCTTATTGAGCAATGAAGGTCTAGTGCTGAAAATACCGACACGGCATCCGCATGCGACGCGCCGAGCGCGCGTCCCGAGCGACCGAATCGATAAACCCGCATATCGGAGACACAATCATGACCCGGATGGATCTGAGCATCGCGATCGTCGGCGCCGGCATCGGCGGCCTTACGCTGGCGCTCGCGCTGCGCGAGCATGGCATCGATGCCCAACTTTACGAGCAGACCGACGAGTTGCGCGAAGTGGGCGCGGCCGTCGCGCTGTCGGCCAATGCGACGCGCTTTTACGAGCGCATGGGACTACGCTCCGCGTTCGACGACGTATGCGCCGAAGTCCCCGGGCTCATCTATCGTGACGGCCGCAGCGGCAGCGTGATTGGTCATCATCGCGGCGTGCCCAGCTATCGCGAGCAGTTCGGCGGCTCGTATTGGGGCGTTCATCGCGCCGATCTGCAGGCGGTGCTGTCGAAGGCGGTCGGTCTCGAGCACATCAAGCTCAGCCATCGGCTGGTCGATCTCGTGCAGCATGCCGATCGCGTTAGCCTCGCGTTCGACAACGGTGGGCGCATCGATGCGGATCTCGTGATCGGCGCCGACGGCGCACGCTCGATCACGCGACGCTGGATGCTCGGCTACGACGACGTGCTGTATTCCGGTTGCTCGGGCTTTCGTGGCATCGTGCCGGCCGAGCGCATGGACCTGTTGCCCGATCCGGAGACGATCCAGTTCTGGGTCGGGCCCGGCGGCCATCTGCTGCATTATCCGATCGGCGACAACGGCGATCAGAACTTCCTGCTGGTCGAGCGTCATCCGTCGCCGTGGCCGTCGCGCGACTGGGTCATGCCGTCGACCGAAGGCGAGCAACTTCGCCTGTTCAAGGACTGGCATCCGGCCGTCGTGCAGATGATCACGGCGGTGCCGATCAGTCAGCGCTGGGGCCTGTTTCACCGTCCGCCGCTCGGCCGCTGGAGCAAGGGTCGCGTGACGCTGATCGGCGATGCCGCGCATGCGCTCGTGCCGCATCACGGCCAGGGCGCAAATCAGTCGATCGAAGATGCCGTGGTGCTGGCCGCGCAACTGGCCAAAGCGGGCCCAGGCAATTGGCGGGAAGCGCAGGAAGCCTACGAGCGTCTGCGCCGGGGCCGCACGCGCAAGGTGCAGTACGCGTCGATCAGCACTGCGGACGTGCTGCATCTGCCGGACGGCCCCGCCGCGCAGGAACGCAACGCGCGGCTCGGGGCGCGCGATAGCATGCTGCATCACCTCGACTGGATTCACGACTTCGATGCGCTCGCGCAGGAGCCGAGCGAGCGGCAAGGGGGTACGTGGCTTTGAGTCTGTCCTTTAGGCTGCGGTAGCGACGCGGTTGGCCGCGCGTGACGGACATACGCTGATCTACGGCATCGAGTATCAGGCAACGCGCGACCTATCGGCTCTGCGGCTTTTGGATGCGAGCCGTAAATCCGGAGTTCACGCGTTGCTTCGAAACCCGGCGCGTAATTCCCAGTAGAGAAACGTCGAATAGCGACAGCATTGAACCGCGTAGATCGGTCGTATTAGCTCGCCTCTGCTATTCGAGAAACTGGGCGCCGGTCGCAATTACACCTATGCCGCTGCGACTGCTGCGTTTGTTCTGCACCGGTTCGCAGTTGACGGTCATTTTTGCCAGCGGTCAATGGCCGGTAGCGGCAGGCGACACCACGCTCGGGGTCGCTAGCGTGTTGTTGCTCTTGGGCGCGGGGGTGTCGGACGTCGAGCCGGTGTTGTTGCTCGGCAGGCCGGAGTTCGGCGCCTTGGCGCCCATGCCGCTGTCCGAGTTGGTGTTGCCCGGCATGCCGTAGCCGCCCGACGTTGTGCCGTTCATCTGATTCGACGGACTAGCCGTGCTGCCCGCGGTGCCGGTCGAACCGCCGCCGCTCTGACCTCCGGCCATCTGCGCAAAAGCGCCGCCCGACAGCGAGAGTGCGGCGACGGCCGCGACTAGTGTGATGGTTGCCTTGTTCATGATCCGCCCCTCCTTGATTGGACTGGAAGATAGACGCAGACAGTTGTCGCCCGCGCTCCAGGAATGTCGCAATCAGCGTGCCGCGTGCTTTCTGCCGCGAAATAAGCCCCTCCGCCGGAATAAACGCCATGCGGTTCTCGTTCATTGACCGTTAGGTCCTTTGGGGCAGAACAAGGAGTGCGGTCATGAAGTCTCTACTCGCTATATTCAGCGTCGTTGCATGCGGCGCGGCCGTCGCGACTCTGGTCTCATGCGGCGGCGGGGGCGGCGGTAGCTCGAATTCGAGCAGCACGAGCCCGCCCGTGCAGTCGTCGTTCGCAGCGACGGCGCTCGTATCCGATGGCGCGGTGCCGGCCGCACACACCGACGCAAATCTGAAAAACCCTTGGGGCGTCGCCTTCAATCCCAAAGGTTTCGCCTGGGTCGCGGACAACGGCACCAATGTCGCGACGCTCTATGACGGCAATGGCGTGCCGCAATCGCTGGTCGTCACGATACCCGATGGCAAGAACGGCTCGGCATCGCCCACGGGCATCGTCTTCAACGGAACACAGAGCTTCCTCGTCACGGAAAACGGCAAGTCTGGAGTCGCGGCATTCATCTTCGCGGGCGAAGGCGGCACCATCACCGCATGGGCCCCCGCCGTCGGGCCGACCAATGCGTTCGTCATGTACGACGATGGGGCCGGTGGTGCCGTCTATAAGGGCCTCGCCCTCGCGGCAATGAACAACGGCAACTTCCTCTACGCGACGGACTTCCATAACAACAAGATCGACGTCTTCGATACCACGTTCACGAAGGTGTCGATGCCAGGCGCCTTCACGGACCCGGCGATGCCAGCCGGTTTCGCGCCGTTCGGCATTCAGGCGATCGGCTCGAATCTGTTCGTCACCTACGCGATGCAAGACGCAGACAAACACGACGATGTCGCGGGCGCGGGGCTCGGCATGGTCGATGTGTACGACACCGCGGGCAACCTGAAGCAACGCTTCGCGACAGGCGGTCCGTTGAACGCGCCGTGGGGCATTGCACAGGCGCCCGCGAGCTTCGGCTCGATGAGCGGCGCGATCATAATCGGCAATTTCGGCGATGGCATCATCAATGCGTTCAACGCATCGAGCGGTCAGTCGATGGGACCGATCAGTGGACCGAACAACAGCCCGATCGTGGAGCACGGCGTGTGGGGCATCGCGTTCGGCAACGACCTCAGCAATCAGCCTTCCAGTACGCTCTTCTTCGCCGCGGGTCCGAATGACGAAGCCGATGGCGTCTACGGAAGAATCGATCTGAATACAACAACGTCGAGTTCGGGCACGGGCACGGGCACAAGCGCGGGCGGAGGGGTGAGCGTTGGAATGTAGCGCCAAACGCGCAGTAGACTAGCGCCGCTCTTGATGCGAGAGCGGCGGTGATCTTTATCCTCGACCCGCGAGAGCGGGATCAATCTCGTTGTGTGTCAGGCCGAATGCCGCCACGCACGCACGATGCTCCGGCGAGCCCAGATATGAACGAAGGGCCAGGTTTACCGCCTGAATCAGATCGCTGTTACTTCTATTGAACGAGAATGCTCCGAGCGGCGGCTTCTGCTGCTGGCCCTTCGTTCCCCGTTCGTGCTCGACGGCCTCGAGCATCGAACCTCCGATCCGGCTCGCCACTATCCGATTTCCCAAGGCCGTGCTCGCATATGCATCGATGGCGCCACAGAGAACTGCTTCGATAGCGTCGGCCTGATGCTCGAAGACGGTGATCTGATCCTCGCTTACGCCAGATGCTCTCGCTGAGTCGTGCTGAACCTGTCCGGCTATGATGCCGAGGCGCGCATCGGCGCGTTTGGCGAGTGACGCGTAGCTGTCGAGCGCTTTCGGGTTTCCAGTCCGAACCAGGAAACCGTCTGCGATCCCCCATACCGGGACGCTGAACGCGACTCTATCGGCGCGTTCGCGCGTGACGAACAGCGGAACGTTCATATCCCACCTGCCTGCTTCGACGCCGGGCAGGAGTTCACTAAACGATGTCAGATGATGTTCGATCCGGGTGACACCGATCGCCCGAAGCACCGTGTCGGCCAGAGCGATGTCAGCACCTGTGGCAGTACCATTTGTTTCTGTCCAACCGAACGGAGGCTCTTCGATGTACGCAATCGTGACCTTCATCGCTGGATCTCCCATTTCTTGCTGTTACCTAATGGTCACAAACCTGTTACGCACTGCATCGCGCGAATCGGCAGTTTCTCAGCGAAAAGATTTTCGCGCTCGCCACAATATTCGCGCTTCTGAAACGTCTTCAGGTGCATGGAACCGCCACCCACCTCGCAGCCGATGACCGACCGAGACAGCGACATCGCCGCGACCGTGGTGCGCGAGCGCACGAGGCTCGTCAATTTTATCCGGCGTCGAATACGCGACCCAGACGATGCCGAGGACATTCTGCAGGATGTGTTCCACGAGTTCGTGCAGGCTTACCGGCTTCCCGCTCCGATCGAACAGGCGAGCGCGTGGCTTTTTCGCGCGGCGCGTAATCGCATCATCGATCGCTTTCGCAAGAAGAAAGAGCAACCGCTGACAGATCTGTTTGAGGCCGACGAAGATGCCAGCAGTGAGTACCGCCTCGACCTCGCGCTACCGGCGCACGAAGCAGGTCCTGAAGCCCTCTACGCTCGCGCTGTATTGCTCAAGGCTCTGCAGGACGCGCTCGACGAGTTGCCGCCGAATCAACGTGAGGTATTTATCGCGCACGAACTGGAGGGGCGGTCCTTCAAAGACATGGTGGCGGAAAGCGGCGTCGCGCTCAATACGCTGCTCGCGCGCAAGCGCTATGCCGTCTTGCATCTGCGCGCCCGACTGCAGGCCATTTATGACGAACTGGATATTTAGAGGAGTCGACGGATGAAGTTTCGAATCAGATGCGTGGGCAAAGCGCTGCTCGTGGTGGTCGCCATAGCCGTGCTCGGGTTGGTGGTCATGATGCTATGGAATTGGGTGGTTCCGGCGCTATTCGTTGGCGCCCGCGCGATCGACTTCGCGCATGCGTTGGGCTTGCTGGTTTTGAGCCGCATCCTGTTTGGCGGATTCCGCGGACACGGCGGCTGGCGCGGACGGCGTCACTGGCGAAAATGGGAGGCAATGACGCCAGAAGAACGCGAGCATTTTCAGGCGGCATGGCGATCGGGCCGCGACCGGCGCGCGGGAGATTGAACATGCGCGAGAAATCGACGGACGACTGCAAACAGCAGCCGGGCGCGATTGCGCCGGTTATCGACATGAAGCGTTGCGAAGGCAAGGGCGATTGCCTGGAGGTCTGCCCGGAGAATGTGTTCGAGATCCGGCGCATCGATGACGTCGATTATCGCGGCCTCGATTGGATGCATCGCCTCAAGCTAAGCGTGCATGGAATGAAAGTCGCCTACACACCGAATGCGCACGCCTGCCGGTCGTGCGGTCTTTGTGTGGCGGCGTGCCCTGAAGGCGCGATCAAGCTCGTCAAAACGGCATAGCGGTATTCGGCAAGGAGCGCACATGGTTTCATCAAGCACAGATCTTCTGCGACGGCTTCACGAACAGAGTCAGACGGAAGTGATAGCCCGCGCACGTGCGCAATTCCAGGGATCGAGTGAGGAGTTTCTGACTCTGTCGGAAGATTACGAAACTCTCGCACCGCGACTTCGTGGACGGTTTCTCGAAACGCTCGGACTATCCAGCGAAGATTTCGAATCGTCGCAAGGCACGCCGTTATCGTTAGCCGTGTCGGCGGAAACGGGAAGGTTTTTGCGCAACATGGTGCTTTCGCACAAACCAGCTCGAATCCTCGAACTCGGCAGTTCCTGCGGGGTGTCCACGCTGTATTTCGCCGAGGCTCTTCGCATTTTGGGCAGTGGCTCGGTTGTCGCGACTGAACTCGATGCTGGCAAGTGCGCGCAACTGCGGGCCCACGTCGAAATGGCGGGCGTAGACGCTTATGTCGACGTGCGGGAGGGCGATGTGTTCGAGACCGTTGCCGGACTGGACGGCACTTTCGACATGGTGTTCATCGACGTATGGGCCGACAGCTATCTGAATCTGTTCAAGCAGATCGAGCGCCTGCTGCGTCCGGGGTCGATCGTTCTCGCCGACAATATGTACACAGCCGAAGACGCCGTTCGGCCATACAAGCACTATCTGGACGACGATCCGCGTTTTTCGACCACGACGCTGAACTTCGAATCAGGGGTCGAATTTACAGTCGTCGTGTCTTAGCGAAGCGGCCACGCGCAGGCTCGCAATATGTCTCGGCGTCGGATGACTGGATCGCGTTTACCCTTCTTTTCATCGTCGGTGAGCGGCTGGTCTTTAACGGTCAGGAAACAAAGTCAGCGGCCCATTACTTCTGATTATTGGCACTTGGCGGATTTGCTATAGCCGTTGTCCGGCGCGCAGAGTCGGGCCGTTTGCCGAAGACATGGAGGCGGACCCGATGATGCGGTACGTGTCGCGCGACCGCTCTTGACGTTGGCTTCTTGCCGAATGCATCATAACCGTGATGCAGGCATCGAAGTTCTGTCAGTCGCAGCTTCAGGAATGTTGATACCCGTGCGTAGTCATTGTTGGGAGACGTGCAATGCACCACCCGTCCCAAGCCGTTGTTCAATGGACGAAAGACAGCGCGAAACAGCTTCTTCCTGATGCGGTTTTCCTCAGCTTGCTACATCGGAAGCGAATCGGGCGCTTCCCCAACCTCTTTCACCCCACAACCTACAACGAGAAGATCCTGCTACGTTGCTTGCGGCCAGACTCTCGCTACAGCGCGTTGACCGACAAACTGACCGTGCGCGATTACGTCAGGGAAAAAATCGGTGAGAAGTACCTTATTCCCATGATCTCCGCGCCCGCGGACTTTACGCAAAAGGAATTCGACATGTTGCCGAATTCCTTTGTCATGAAGGCAAATCATGGAAACAATTTCGTGGAAATCGTCCGGGACAAGTCGCAGCAGAGTTTCGAACATCTCCAATATCTCGCCAGCCAATGGTTATCCACCAATTTCTACCGAAATGCTCGGGAACGGCACTACCGAGGAATTCAACCACGCATTTACTTCGAGAGTCTGCTTCTCGACGAACACGGCATGATTCCAGCCGACTACAAGATTCACTGCTTTGCGAACGGGCCGGGGCGACCTGTGATGTTTATCTTCGTCATTTCAGACCGTTTCGGAAGTAACACTCGCGGCGACACATACGACGCACAATGGAACCGTATCGACCTCGAGTTTGCTCCCTACCTTCGCAGCACGAGGCCGCCACCGCGGCCGAACAATCTGGATCTGTTGCTTGATACAGCGGCACTGCTGTCCGAGGGTTTCGATTATGTTCGCGTCGACCTATACGCACCATCTGGCCGGGTGTTTTTCGGCGAACTCACTTTTACGCCGGGGGCCGGCGTAAGTCCCATGCTACCCGATCGTGTCGATTATGAATGGGGACGTCTTCTGACATGAGGTATCTGGGAAAGCTGGAACCACTCCCTGATCTGCGTCAATGTTCTTCAACGGGAAGTAGTGTGGTGTTTCGCGGCATCGACGCCGACGACATGTGTATGGGTTCCCCAAAGTGCTGACACGTGGGGCTCGCCGACCACATCAAAAGTCTCAGTGACACGCCTCGTCAATCCGATCGATAAAGTGTCGCTCGACGGATCTACCCAGGCCAGCGGACTTCTGGAATAAGCCTTCCGCCGCACACGTTTACTGCACGTATCGCGCAAAGCACAAAGCGCTCATGCCGTCGCACAGGCAGGGGTGTTTGCTTGTCCGATGAATTGGCCGCGGCAATCGCTCGACGTAGGGCACGCGCGATAGGTCGATGCAAAGGAGGCCATCATGTATGCCACTTACAGAATCACCATCCTCGCCGGTGTGATCGCGCTCGGGATGACATCGCACGCAAGCTGGGCGGAGCAAACCGTTAACGCAACATTGCTATCGGACTCGATCCAGCTCGGGACGCACACCGTCAAGGCGGGTCGCATCACGCTTGAAGTCAAGAATGCCGCGGACAACAACATGGAACACGAACTCGTCGTGCTCAAGACAGATCTCTCGGACGATGCACTTCCGGTCAGCAAAGGGCAGGTGCTGGAGCGCAGGCTGAATAAGATCGGCGAAGTCGAAGACATCGCGCCGGGCAAGAGCAAGCGCGTGTCGTTCAAGCTCGCGCCTGGCCACTACGCGCTAATCTGCAACAAGGCGGGACACTATGCAGCGGGAATGCACACGGTGCTCGTCGTCACGCCGTAATCTTTCGGCGTGGCGCCCCGAAAATTCCGCTTGAAATTAGCCGATCACTGCCGAATGCGGATGTCGCTGTTCGACTCCATCACAGTCATCCGGTCACGCGGAATCAACGTCGTCATCACGCTCGAGCCCAACGGCACAATTTCCCTAGCGCAACAGCTCGACTATCACGACATCGGTGTCGTCTCGCGCCACCAACGTAAGCTGCGATTGGTCGCGTACGGCAACTCCATCGCGCGGCGCGAGCCGGACTTTGCCGACATCGAGGCGACCATGATCGGTAACCAGATACGCCCGGCGTGACGTCGGCAGCACGTGGTGCAACGTCGTGCCTTCGCGTAACGTCGCGATACGCACGCGCGCGTCCGCATGGATGGGCAGCGCGCCCGCGCGCACATCGTCGGGATCGCCGCTCGCCAGCGTGACGAAGCGGCCTTCGCGACATCCGCGCGAACAGATGCGGGTCGCCCAACGGGGCGTGCCGCCCGGCGTGCGCGGATGCAGCCAGATCTGGAATAGCCGCGCAGGCACATCCTCTTCGTTACGCTCGGAATGGTGGAGCGCGGTGCCCGCACTCATCGCCTGTACGGAATCGGCGACCAGTCGCGCGCGATTGCCCGCGTCGTCTTCGTACGTGATCGCGCCCGAGCGCACCCATGTGACGATCTCGACGTCGCGGTGAGCATGCAGGTCGAAGCCTGAGCGCGGCGCGAACTCATCGTCGTTCCACACGTAGAGCGCGCCGAGCGGCGCATGGTCGGTTCGGCTGCATTGGCCGACCCGGAAATGCGCTCGCGTGTTGAGCCAGTCGCGCCTGACTGCGCCACACGCAAGATAAAGACGATGTTCGATCATGATGTGCTTGCGCTCGAATGCCGTATGCGCCGGGCGCGGGTGCAATCGTCGAAGACCGCATCCACGCGCCCGAGCTACGTTTAGATCTGCTGCTGGCCGCCATCGACGAACAACTCGATGCCGTTCACGAAGCTGGCATCATCCGAGGCAAGGAACAGCGCGGCGCTCGCGATTTCGCCGGGCTCGCCAAGACGTCCCATCGGGATCTGCGCGGCCAGGTAATTGGCAAGACCCTGGCGCTGGGCGGCGTCGTCACCGGCCAGATCGAGCAGGCCAGGCGTGCGCGTTGCGCCCGGGCTGATCGTGTTCACCCGGATCTGGCGCTCCTTGAGGTCCAGAATCCAGTTGCGTGCGAACGAGCGCACCGCAGCCTTCGAAGCCGAATACACGCTGAATGCCGCCGTGCCCGCGCTACCTGCGGTCGAACCCGTGAGAATCACCGACGCTCCCTTTGACAGCAGCGGTAGCGCCTTTTGCACCGTGAACAGCACGCCCTTCACGTTGCGATTGAAGGTGTCGTCGAAGTGCTCTTCGGTGATGTTGCCAAACGGCAGCATCGAACCGCCACCGGCATTCGCGAACAGCACGTCGAGGCGCCCCTGTTCTTCCTTGATCTGCGCATACAGCGCGTCGAGCTCGGCAAGCTTGGTGGAGTCGACGCGGGCGCCGGTTGCGTTGCCGCCCGCTTCGCGGATGCCCTTCACCGCGGCATCGAGTTCGGCCTGACGGCGGCCCGTGAGGTAGACGTGCGCGCCTTCGGCTGCGAAGCGCTGGGCGGTGGCAAGGCCGATGCCGCTGGTTGCGCCGGTAACGAGTGCGATCTTGTTGTCGAGTTTGCGTGCCATGGTGTTGCTCCTTTCGTGTCGTTCGGTGGAAGTTGAGGTTCGGTGTTGCGTGCTGCGATGTGAGGAGAATATCGACGCCCCGGGCTTTTCGAAATAGAATTGGTTGCAATCTAACGTTGCAAAAATGAAAAGATGAGGGGAAATGGCGAAGCTGCCTGATTTCGAAGGACTCGCGATGTTCGCGAAGGTCGCCGAGGAAGGGTCGTTCGCGGCCGCTGCGCGCGCGATGGGGGTGTCGGTGGCTACGGTCTCGCGTGGCGTCGCTCGTCTGGAAGACCGGCTGGGCGCACGGCTTTTCAACCGCACATCGCGCCAGCTTTCGCTTACCGAGTTCGGCCGGACCATCTGCGAGAAGGCCGGAGAGATCTACCGTCAGGCCGAAGAAGCAGAAAGCGCGGCGCGCGAGATGTCGGTGCAGCCGCGCGGACTGGTGCGTCTGGCCGTGCCGATGTCGTTCGGGCTGCGCTGGGTCGCGCCGCTGCTGCCCGGATTCTTTCGCGCGTACCCGGAGGTGTCGATCGACCTGCATCTTTCGGATGCGTCGGTCGATCTGGTCGCCGATGGCTTCGACGCCGCGCTGCGTATCGCTGCGCTGCCGGATTCGTCGCTGGTCGCGCGACGGCTGTGCGCGGTCACACAGTTCGTGGTCGCGTCGCCGGCGTATCTGAAGCGCGAAGGGCGGCCTGCGCACCCGCGCGAACTGGTGGAGCGGCCGTGCCTCTCATACGCGTACCGCGCGCGCAGCGATGTGTGGCGCTTCACGAACGACGCGGGCGAGGAGGAGCCGGTCATGCCGACCGGCCCGCTGCGCGTGACGAATTCCGATGCGCTGCTGCCCACGCTGCTCGACGGCCTCGCGATTGCCGAGCTGCCCGAATTCATCGCTGGCGAATATCTGGCCGATGGCCGCCTCGAAGCGATCCTCACCGACTGGTCGCTGACGAAGGGCGGTCTTTACTTCGTCACGCCGTCGGCGCGCGCGCGTCCTGCGAAGGTGGCTGCGCTGTCCGATTATTTTGCGGAGCATCTGTCCGAGCCGTCATGGCGATGGCCGAAGTGATGCCGCTCATGGCCGAACTCGGTCCGGCACGTCCGGCTCGGTTCGAGCCACTGCTGCCGGTTGCCATCGCGTGACTCTGGTGGCGCGTTTCGGAGGTACAGCGGCCATTCACGGGATGAATACGGGTGGCAACGGCGGCAGCCTGGGGCAGCCAACGTGCCACGAGGTCTATATTTCAGTGGCCAACCCGATATACGCGACCGCTATGGACGCCCTCCACGCTGCGTCGATAGGCCATTGCCACACGTGTCGCCGGCACGCCTTCGTAGCCGGGAAAGAAGCGACCAAACCGGTTCATGGATTCGAGCAGCATGGTCGGACTAACGGCATTGATTCGGATGCCCCGGCGAAAATCGCAAGCAGCGGCACGCACGAAGCCTTCAATCCCGGCATTCGACGCTGCGGCATGGGAACCCTGCGCAATCGGATCGTCGACGGCGATACCGGAGGTCAGCGTAATAGAGCCGCCGTCGCTGAGGTAATGCTGACCAATCAACGCGACGCGCACCTGGCTGAGCAGTTTGTCCTGCAAGCCTCTATGGAAATCGGCCGCTGTCATTTTCTCAACAGGAGCCAGGATGACATTGCCTGCAGCGGCAACGATGGCATCGATGGGGCCGATCTGCTCGAACAGCGCGCTCACGCTGTCGTCGCGGGTGATGTCAACTTGATGATCACCCCGGGTACGACCGACACGAATGACTTCGTGTTTGCCGTCACGCCCAAGCTCATCCGCCACGGGACGACCAACGTCCCCACCGGCACCGATTACGACGATCTTCATAAAACACTCCTTTTCGAATTCAGGTTGAAACGTCGCCATTCTTCCCCGAACCGAAATACCCATAAATGTGCTTTAATTTCCGGCACTTCTAACCCAGAGTTCGCAATATGGACAGACTGCGTGCCATGGAAACCTTCGTTGCCGTCGTCGAGGGAGGCAACTTCACCGAAGCAGCGCAGCGGCTGGACATATCGGCGGTCATGGTCGGCAAATATGTGCGCGAACTTGAAGAGCGTCTCGGTGCGCGGCTGTTGGAGCGCACTACACGGCGCCAGAGTCTGACTGATGCCGGCCGCGTTTTTTACGAAGACGCGAAGCGTGCGCTCGAATACATGCGTATCGCGGAAACGTCGGTCGAGCGGCTACGCGCATCACCGTCCGGCACGCTGCGTATCAGCGCGCCGATCACCTTTGGCGCCTGTGTCATCGCCCCGCTGGCCGCGACGTTCCGGCAGATGCATCCGCTCGTGCGCGTGGAACTGGAACTGAGCAATCGCAACGTCAACCTGATTGACGAGGGTTTTGATCTGGCGATCCGCATTGGTGAATTGGGCGATGCCGATCTGGTTGCGAAGCCGTTGACGATGTACCGCATGGTGATTTGTGCGTCGCCGGGCTATCTCGCTCAATACGGGTGTCCGGAGACTCCGCAGGATCTGGCTGCCCATCACTGCCTGTCTCATACGGTATGGAATAGCCCTGGCGGCTGGAAGCTAGAGGATGGGGACAGCCTGCGTCTGGCAACGGAATCGGTGTTCACGTGCAATGACGGCAACGGCTTGCGCATGGCTGCAATCGCAGGTGCGGGATTGTTGCTGCAACCGGAGGTCCTGGTGGCCCACGATCTGGCAAGCGGAACGTTGGTACAAGTGCTGCAAGCCTACTCGCCCAAACCGCACCCGGTCCACATCGTGTATCGACACGACCTGCGCCCCCTGCCGAAGCTCACCCGATTCGTTGCGCATCTGCTCGAGCATGTGCGGGAGCGAGAAGCGTCCCAGTGAGCTTTTTACGCTTGATGGTCCGCACGAAAATGGTGCCCCGTTTCGGCTG
Organism: Paraburkholderia atlantica; assembly: GCF_009362785.1. GTDB lineage: Bacteria > Pseudomonadota > Gammaproteobacteria > Burkholderiales > Burkholderiaceae > Paraburkholderia > Paraburkholderia atlantica. The sequence goes on along the minus strand of NZ_WHNQ01000028.1, from coordinate 71,266 downwards.
ACAGAAGCGCCTCCGGCTAGAACATCGACGCCCGGCTTCAAAGATGTAACAGGCGCTCGCGCAAACAGCATTGGGTACGAGGTGGTCCGGCGGGCGGATGACCGCTTGCCGAGGGGGCGCTGTCATGTGGATATCCGACCAACGCATCTGACGAAGGTTGCGTCATGGCCGCACTGCGTCCGAGAGCGCTCAGTTCGACGCCTAGTTGCCGTTCGACCCGGTACCACGTCAACGGCAGCTTTCGAGGATCCAACGGCCGCCATCCATGAGCCTGGAGCGACCGGCAGGTTCTCAGCTTTTTGCCGGTCGGCGAGCGCACGGTTTTCGGTGACTTGACTATGATGATCTGGTAACGGCCTCGATTCTGTGGCAATACGGGGAGATCTCCAATCGGCGATTAGGGGAGGCGCAATGAGCGAGCAACAAAATGTTCAATTGGTGCAGCAAGCATACGATGCTTTCAGCAAAGCCGACATTGGCGGCGTCCTGAAAACGCTCGCCGACAATGTCGACTGGTTCATACCTGGGCCTACAGAGGTCATCCCATTCGCTGGTAGAAGGCACGGCCCTCAGGGGGTCGCGGAATTCTTCAGTGTGCTTGCTGCGACTCAGACTGCCGAAAGGTTCGAACCTCTCGATTTTGTTGCCAGCGAAGACAAGGTCGTCGTCCTTGGGGTGCAGCGCTGGCGCGTAAATTCAACGGGCATTACGTATGAAGATGAGTGGGCTCACGTGTTCACGATCGAAAACGGAAGAATCACGAAATTCAAGGAATACCACGACACGGCGCCTGAAGCGGCGGCCCATCGACGATAGAAATATTGGCCTGCATTGATTGAAGCGCCACGCAACGTTCAGCAGCCGCGGAACTGGTCGCCGATACAGGCGGGGCTTCGTTTAATGACCGCCCCAAAGACAACAATGACAGATCTCGGGTGTGGAGCGGTCACCCTAATGTCCGACCCACGCCGCGTGCGAGCGACTCTTGATGGCCGAGCTGAACCGGCCAATCTGCATCGTCCGTCCTATCCAGTCCAGAGTTTCACGTCTGAATCGTGGGAACGAAGTTTGAAAATGCCTCAAAAAATCAGTGGGCAATTTGCGGCTTGCGTTCCCATCTATCGGCCTCAAACCCTTGTCGGTAAGGATGAAGTTAGTCCGAAGATCGAATACCGGCTGGGCGAGCTTGGGTACTTCCCCGCATCAGCTCGCGGACCCCGCTTCCATAAGCTCGCTGACGCGCTGCTTAAAGCTTGGCAACAGAAGCCTGTTTGCATAGCCGCTGAGGTGATCGCCATCGAAGACGAGCGGCCGGCCGTCGGCGGTGTGCGTTAAGCAGACCGAGTCTGGGCACAGTGGTGGCAACGGGTCCCATACGCTAACTGCGGGGACCGCCTGCACGATGTGCGCATAGGATTCGAGCACCGGCGCCCGCAAGGCTTCCAGATCCGCACGGGCGATGCTGTCGCCGCCGGAACAGATCGGATTGTCGCGATTGAACCAGTCAGAACATCGGAACGGCTGGCTCCGGAACTCGGGTGTCGGCCCCTCCAGGATGACCTTCGCCCCTTTGGCTGCCAGTTTCTGCAAGATTGGAATGGCCTCTCGCACGCCGTCTACCCGGCTTTGCACGGCCTCTGGACCAAACATGTAGTCCCAGGCGCTCGAGTCGTCGAAGCGGGCCCACTCGTCGGAGAAACGTGGCAGCCGCAGCGAAGGCAGGAAGATCACGTCACCGGGCCTGACCTGCGCCTCGATTTGAGCGATTGCCGCATCCGTCCCCGGTGCGCAGCTCGCCACTTCATCTTGTTTGCGCGGCAGCAAAACCATGAACGGACAGCCACCATTGTTGTACGCGAAGACCTTCACGCCAGTATCCCGGGCGAATTCGCGCAACATCCTGTTGTAGGCCATCGCGTGCGAATCGCCGATCACGTACAGGCGCCCGCGATAGGTCGCCGGAAGCGAACATCCCGAACGTGAATATGTCCATACGCGCCCCCCGTTGAGCTTCGTCCTATCCCACGTGTCCAGACATCCGTCATTGCTGGCCTCGAGGGGGCGGCTCGGATACCAGTCGTCGGCACGTTGTGACACCACGCTCAGCGACAGATTCAGCTGGGCTACCTGAATGCCGATCCACAACAGCGCTCCGCACGTCAACGTAGCTACGCCCGCGCCTACGAGAGCGGGACGCCGCATGCCTTTCAGGACCGCCGAGCGCCGCACAGGATTCTCGACGTAGTACCAGGACGCTGTCGCCAGCGCGAAGGTCAGTACGACCGCAAGCACGCGCCAGACAGGCGCATCGATCCCCGTCGTCCACCGCAGCAGCACGATCACAGGCCAGTGCCAGAGATAAAGCGAATATGAGATCGCGCCGACGAAAGTCACCGCTGGTGAAATGAGCAGCCTGTGCAGCCAATCCCGCGGTGCTCTTCCGTGCAGCGCGTACAGTACGCCAAGCGTGCCGGCAACCGGCAGCAGCGCTCCCGGAAAAGGAAGCTGCTCCGGGCGCAAGACCGTGAAACCGGCCGCAAGCAGCACCAGCGAACCACCGAGCAACGCCATCGAACCCAGCGTCCCATTGCGGTCGATCACGCCGAGCGGGCGCTTCGCGACCGCGAGCAACTGGTATAGCAGGATACCGGATGCCAATTCCCAGAAACGCCCTGGAATCAGGTAAAAGTTGAGCCCTTCATTTCGCCTCGAAAGCCACCATGCGCTCAACACGGACAGAGCGAGCCCGCCGGCGAACAGAACCACGCAAAGCGTCTTTCTCGGACGTTTGGCCACCCACATGAAGAAAAGCAACGGAAAGATCAGATAAAACTGCTCTTCTACGCCAAGCGACCAGGTATGCAGGTACGGATTGAATTCGGCGCGTGGCGAAAAATAGTCATCACCGGCTACCGCGAGCACCAGATTGCTCAACCCAAAGAAAGCAAAGAAGCCGGTGTATTTGTTGGTATCGCTCAGCCACGCGTTTGGAATGAACAGTGCTGAAAACAGGCCGGTCACCAGCAGGCACGCCACGAGCGCTGGCACGATCCGCTGCACTCGACGCGAATAGAAATAGAACACGAAGCGCGAAAACTGCATCGATTCGAGATTTCCAACGGATGCACTTACAACAAAGCCGGAAACCACGAAAAATATGTCGACTCCTGCAAGCCCGCCGGGTAACCACCGCGCGTACAGGTGATAAACGATGACCGACAATACTGCGACCGCACGCAAACCGTCGATGTATTCCGCGTGCGCAGGACGGGCGAGTTGCGGCGCAGTAGTCGCGCTATGGCGTGGATTCATGGCATGAGAGTTAATGAGGTCGGTCGGAATCCGTGGACGCCAACGGGTTTCGCAGCGATCTTGCTCAAGTAGAAACGCTGCGTGAAAACCGCGGGAGACAGATAGTCAAGCTGTTGCCATTTCTCTCGTCTGCTTTTACGTACGAGTGTGACGTAAAAAGTTTGGGGACATGTATCGGCCCGCGACGTGTTTCGTGCGCTGCCCCTCAGAAGCGATAAGAAATGTCGACTTCATCGTCGAGGAACTTCATCGGCGCTATGGATTCCTCGCTGAGCGCGAGGCTAAGGGTGCTGAATGCAAATGCCAGTGCCAGCGCGAGCTGCAACTGGCTGAATTGCCGGGGGCCACAGGCCCTTGCAGAGAGATGGTTGCTGGCAACGGCGGTAGCCGCGTTCACCAGCTTTGCGCAGGCAACATCTGTAATCGCGAAATCGAATCTCGCCCTCGCGCGCAGCAGCTTTCAAAACTCCAAAGCGATGCTTTCGAAACACCACCGTACGGCTTTCTGAAAGCGCGACACTACTTGCTATGGCATGACTGCTCGACTGACCGCTACTGCCCGAATCGCTCTGGCCGATCAGACATCGCCTACCCGCGGAAAACCGCCGTTGATGTGCCGGTCTATTTGAGCCCCAAACGCTGTCTGACCAACCTATGCAACTCAGGAAGCGCTTTCTGGCGCACGAAGGATTCCGGGTCCTCTATATCGATTTCGTGAAGTGTTTGATTGGGTCCGGCTACGGGGGCTGAAATCGGCATGCCGGATATTGCGCTCTGAGGCGGTATCCAGGTTCCGACCAATCTGCCTTTTTGACTGATGACCGAGATTTTCGACATTTCAGTTCCAGTCCTGGATATTCAAATTGTGCGGAACCGGACGTGGACCGGGATTGGTGATCGTAATCGTGTAATTCAGACCGTTATTAGTCGCGATCACACCCTGATTGACGGTCACAAGCACGTCGCTGCCGATCACATCGTCGATGATGTTTGGAGCCTGAACAACGACGCCTCCGTCGAGCCCGCTGCCGATCGTCGTGGTCCAGGTGACCGTTTGCTCCGGCTCCAAAGTGAAAAGCCCGCCGACTGAACGATATTGAGCCATGGTGTTGGGATCTCCAATGCTCGCCTTGCGAACATGCAAAGATCATAGTCCATTCCAGCAGCAATAGATGTCGAACGCGCGCTCCTGGCCGAACTGAGTCCGATACCGTCCGATTCAGCTCGACCCACAACAGATGTTTGGCCGATTTGCTTAAGTCAGAGACCGAGCGCTTCGTAGTGAAGGAGCGAGGAGCGCGCGAGCCCTACCTCGCGAGCCAGTCGTCCGAGAGTCAGTGGTGTCATGACGGGCAGAAAGCGAGAGCGCGCATCGGCGCGGCGTCGGTGAAGTCGCGGGTAGTGTCCATCTGGATCGACAGGATGTCTGTTGAACATGATCTCGATCGTGAAGGTGACTACGGTAGTAGGGTCAAGCAACGCCGCAGCACGCGGCCCGGCACGTTAGCGTTTCTTATTTAAGCTTAGCTAAATTAGCTTTTCTCGTTTCACTGTTGGCCGCACACTTGCGCCATCGGACTCTCCATGTCCCCGATCCGACGTCGCAATTCAATGTGATCCAGTGGGCCATCCCGTCGGCCCGTCTTTGCACGATGCAAAGTGAGGAGGCAGTCATGGCTATCTATACCGGGAAGTTTGCCAGGTTCTATGGCGCAATTCATTATCGTCGTGAACCGGTCATCTACGCACCCACGATAGATGCCAGTAATAGATTGGCACTCTTTGCAGCGCTGGCTGAAAATCCGTCGTCGGCAGAACAGCTTGCAGAGATAACCGAAACAGAAGTCCGCTGCGTGCGCGAGTGGTTGGCCGACCTCGCTGCGGCTGGCTATCTCCAGTACGACGCGGCTAGACAGAGGTACTGGATGACCGAACAGCAGGCATATGCGCTCGCCGACAAACCCGGCAATGTGTACATCAAAGACGCATTTGCAACCTGGCGCAAAAAGAAGCTATTCGGCAGATGACGCAAAGCGATCAATGCCCCGCGCTTTTCGCCCGCGCGGCCAATCAATGAGCCGATTCGCGCCCGTCTCAGTTAGAGATAGCCCGAACCTGTCGCGATGCCGCCCGCATCCGTTGGGACTTCTCTTTTACCAACCATTGCAGCGATTCCTGCACGACCTCGGGCGGAACTTCCTTGAAGGACGCGTTGCGAATTAGCGCCTCGCTTGCGGCAATGTCGTTGAACTGCCCCAGCTTGTTCTGCACGGATGTCAGTTCCTTGATGGTGCGACCGTGTCCGCCTTTGATCACGGGTTGAAAAAACTCCAGCAGGTACCTGAGCTTTTTGCCTGCCTTTCTGACATCGTGCAGATCCTCTTCGTGGGTGTCCTCGCTGCGTGCGGCGCGTCTGCTGCGCTTTTGAAGCGCACGCTGCGCCAGACGGACACGCTTCTCGGCGAACGCCCGAATCGGTAGACCGTCGCAGCGCGACAGTAGTGTGGTTTGCGCGCGAAGCAGGGCGTCGTTCAGGAACGCCTCGACATCGTCGCTTTTGATCATCGTCTGGCTATGCACCACCGCCTGCGCGCGCTTCTCGCGCGCCGCGGCCATCAGCGGTTCGATCGAGACACCGGACTGCTGGGCGGCTTTCAGCAGATCGCCTGCTATGTCCCAGTCACGCGTTCCGCCCGCGACGGCCGCAAGACGCTTGAATTCCTCGGTGGCGTGCGCGGTCGATTCGTCGCCGAGGTATGGGGAGTACGCCCAGTACAAAGCACGAAGCTTTCTGAAAGCGACGCGAAGCTGATGAAACCCTTCTGCATCGCTCTTCGTGGATAGCTCTTTCGCCCTTTGCACGGCTTCGGCCACCACTGGCGCCGCGAGCGACGAGAAGGTACTGGCAATGGAACTCGATTTTGACAGCGATGGACCGGCCGTCCGGCGGTTGACCTTGAAGAGCGAATTTGGCCGTGGCAAGGACCAGTCACCATCCATATCCATTGCAGCCTCAAGTCGGGTAAAAAAACGCACTGCCGAGACCTTACCATAGGGAGCTTCGGCCGCCGAGATTGTGACGCGCCGATGACACGCATTAAGATTCCGCGCGCGCTTACCGTCCTCACTTCGAAAACATCACCGCATTCTGCGGTTCTGTATTAGCATGCTCAACTATGTCTGATACCGCCCGATACGCCGCCGCGTCGCGCACGTCTTGAGAGCATCCAGGGCATAAGTGGGAGTTCGGTTTGAAGAAACGCGCCACCGTGATCTGTCGCAGAGGTAAGCGAATCCTTCTGGTCGCACGTAGTGCATCAAAGTGGGCTTTGCCGGGCGGAATTCTCAAGCGCGGCGAACACCGAACGGACGCCGCACTTCGGGAACTCAAGGAAGAAACACAACTCTCCGGGAAGTCAGCCAAGCACCTGTTCGACTTCCGTGGCAAGCAGAAACACCACCACGTGTTTTCCTGCGAAATATCGAATCGCGCAAAAGCTCGTCCGAGTAACGAAATATCCAGGTGTCGCTGGTTTCATCTGGATGACATCCCTCGCCTCGTGACCAGCGGGCCGACGACCGATATCGTGAAACTGATGAATCAGCGGCGCAGGAAGTAGCCCTGCCCGCAGCCACGCGAGCGAGACCGGCGCACCGGCCTCGCTCCAGTTTCAAAGTCCCGCAAACTACGCCGCCAACTTCAGCGCCTGCGCAAAATCGGCAATCAGATCGTCGATATCCTCGATGCCCGCCGAAAGCCGCAGCATGCCGTCCGAAATCCCCATCGCCTTGCGCGTTTCCGGCCCGGCTTCGAAAAAGATCGTCGGCGCGACGGGAATGATCAGCGTGCGCGTGTCGCCGAGACCGGTCGCCTTGACCGGCAGCTTCAGCGCGTTGACGACTTCGATCATGCGATCCACGTTGAGCAATTCGAACGACAACAGCCACGACGCGCCCTTGAACAGCGTCTGAGCGATGTCGTATTGCGGATGGCTCTTCAGGCCAGGATAGAACACTTTGCCGATCGCTTCATGCCCTTCGAGAAACTGTGCGAGCGCGAGCGCATTGTCGCTGCTTTGTTTCACGCGCAATGCGAGCGTTTCCGCGCCCATCGCGATCGAGTGCGCCTGCTCGGACGACAATGACGCTCCCATGTCTCGCAGGCCCTTCTTGCGGATCTGCAGAAGCCCTTGATCTTTCGCCGCCGAGCGCCGATAGTCGTCGGCGATATTCGGATACGCGCTCCAGTCGAACAGGCCCGTATCCGTCACCGCGCCGCCGAGCGCGGCGCCATGACCCGCGATAGTCTTCGTCAGCGAGTTGATGACTAGGCTCGCGCCGACCGCCTTCGGCTTGAACAATGCAGGCGAGGTGATCGTATTGTCGACGACGTACGCGATGCCGCGCTCGCGGCACACGTCACCGATACCTTGGAGGTCCGGAATCTGCGTACCCGGATTCGCGATGGTTTCGACGAACATCATGCGCGTATTCGGCCGGATTGCGTTCTTCACGTCGTCGAGCTTGCACGCGTCGACGGTCGTGACTTCGACGCCGAGCGCGCGCAATGTGCCGAACAGACTATTGGTGTTGCCGAACACGTAGCGGCTCGACACGAGATGATCGCCCGCGCGCAGCAGCGTGAGGAACGTCGCGGTGATGCCGGCCATGCCGGTGCTGAAGCAGACCGTGCCGACGCCTTCTTCGAGGCTGGTGATCTTGCGCTCGAGCGCCGCGGTGGTGGGGGTGCCCTGCCGTGCGTAATTGAAGCCGCCTTTCTTCGTGCCCTGGAACACGCCGATCAGGTCCTCGACGCGCTCGAAACCATATTGCACGGACGTATGAACTGGCTGACGCAAGGCGCCGTGCTCAGTGCCCGCGGTTCTGTCGCCGTGAACGATGCCAGTGGTGAAACCTTGCTTGTCCATTCCTTCTCCGCCTTTTCAGATCGATTGCTTGCGACCGATTATCGCCTGTAACCGTCCGCCGGCGAAGTCTTTAGCGTCCCGCCCGCCGGCGCCGGACACTCCGAATGGGCAAAACGCGCTCCGCGATGTTGCGCTGGGGGGTTGACTAGCCTCGGTGGCACGCACAGGCTCTAAGTCTCCATCGACCACCACGGGAGGGAGCGTGGCCAAGCCGGATCATCCAGGCAGCAAGCCGAATACGGCGCGCATCATTGCCGCGCAGGCGAGTCCGTGCGACGAACTCGTCATCCGCACCCAGCCCCTCACGATTGACCGCCCGTGCCCGCGCAAGCGGCTCGCGCTCGCCGCGACCATCGCTGGTTCGAGCATGGCGTTCATCGATGGCTCCGTCGTCAACGTCGCGCTGCCGTCCATTCAGAGCGAACTCGGCGCGAGCGTCGCGGCGATGCAGTGGGTCGTCAACGCGTATCTGCTGTTTCTCGGCTCGCTCGTGCTGGTCGGCGGATCGATGGGCGACAAACTCGGCCGGCGCACGGTGTTCGTGGCGGGCGTCGCGCTGTTCACGCTGGCGTCGGCTGCTTGCGGGTTTGCACCGAATGCGCCGGCGCTGGTCGCCGCGCGAGCGGTTCAAGGCATCGGCGCGTCACTGCTGGTACCTAGCAGTCTCGCGATCATCGGCGCGGTGTTCGACGACGCCGCGCGCGGACGGGCAATCGGCACCTGGGCGGGCGTCGGCGCGATCACGTCGGCCGTGGGGCCGGTGGCCGGCGGCTGGCTCGTCGACGCGTGGTCGTGGCGTGCGATCTTCTTCCTGAACGTCCCGCTCGCGGCGCTGACGATCGCGCTCGCCATTCTGGCGGTGCCCAACAGCCACAGGGCCGATGCGCCTCGACAGCTCGACTGGCCCGGCGCACTGAGCGCGGCCACCGGACTTGCCGCGCTGACGTTCGGCCTGACCGAGGCGTCGGCGCGTGGCTTCGGGCATCCGCTCGTGTTCTGTGCGATTGGCGCCGGCGTACTGATGCTCGCGGTATTCGTGATCATCGAGGCGCGCAGCCCGAACCCGATGGTGCCGCTCGACCTGTTTCGCTCGCGCGACTTCACGGGTGCCAACCTCGTCACACTGCTGCTTTACTTCGGCCTTGGCGGCGCGTTCTTCTTCCTGCCGTTCACGCTGATCCGCGCGCATGACTACACCGCGACCCAAGCGGGCGCGGCGCTGTTGCCGGTGCCGGTCATCATCGGATTGCTATCGCGCTTCACCGGCGGTCTGACGAACCGCTTCGGTTCGCGCGCGCTGCTGACCGTTGGCCCGGGCGTTGCCGGAATCGGGTTCGCGCTGCTGGCGCTGCCGTTCGTGCGCGGCAGCTATCTGGCTGGATTTTTCCCCGCGCTCGTCGTGCTCGGGCTCGGCATGACGATCACCGTCGCGCCGCTCACCACGACCGTGATGGGCGCGGTGCCGAGCGACCGCACAGGAGTGGCGTCCGGCATCAATAACGCCGTTGCGCGCGTGGCGGGCCTGCTGGCGATTGCGGTGCTCGGCATCGTCTTCGTGTGGTCGCATCACGCGGCGCTATCGGTCCGCCTCGACGAACTGCATGTACCGCAAGATGTACGCCAGCGCGGGCAACTGCTGGCGCCGGTCGAGCAAGCGGGAGCGGCAGCGGGCGCCTCGCCTACGCCGCGAGAGGCAGCCGTGGCGCGCGCGCAAGCCGAGTCGATGACCGACGCGCTGCGCGCCGTCGCGCTCGTCTGCGCCGCGTGTGCGTTCGCTGGAGCGGGGCTTGCGATGGCCACGCTGCAGCCGCTGAAACGTCCGGCGGTAGCGCGCCCGCAGTGAGCTACGAAACTCAGTGGTGAACGGGCCGCACCGGCGAGCCCGTCGGCCGGATCACCGCAGCCTCTCGCGCCTCGATTCTTTCCGCGGACGAAATCGGTTGATGCGGAATGGTGGCGCTGTCGTACCCGTGCAGTTGCTCATCGATGACGAAGTCCGCGACTCTCATCGCATCCATCGTGTTGCCGTCCACGTCGTTCCACTCGCGAATCGCGCGATTGACCTTGGTTAGCGAGGTGACCGCGAGCAGGATGGCGTCGGTCTCGGTGATCTTGCCTTCGAGATCATCGACGAGGTAATCCGCAACACGCAGCGCCGCGCCGATCAGATTGCTGTCGTCGCTCAAGTCCGTCAATACCGCATGAACCACTGCGAGGCAAGCATCTTTGCGTGCAAGTGCGATGTCTGTCATGAGGTTCTCCAGAGTCGAGATGCCAACACAATTTACTCCGAGTGCTCGCTGCATGTCGAATGCGCGGGCGGCGAAGCCGCCACCGCGTTGCCGTTACCAGCGCTGGTGGACGTGGGGCGCGATATGGTGCTGATAGACGTCCCGGACCCGTTGCATGACCTCGTCGGACAGCGGCGCGAGGTTTGCGGCCGACACGTTCGACGCCGCCTGGGCCGCGTTTTTACTGCCAGGGATGATGACGGAGACGGCCTCCTCCATCAGGATCCAGCGCAGGGCCAGCTGCGCCATGGAGGCGTCCACGGGGACGAGGCCGCGCAGTTCGTCGACCGCTTTCAACGCGACGTCGTAGGGCACGCCGGAGAACGTCTCGCCGACGTCGAACGCCTCGCCATGCCGATTGAATGCACGATGATCGTCCGACGCGAAAACCGATTCCGCGGACATCTTGCCCGTGAGCATGCCGCTAGCCAGAGGCACGCGCGCGATGACCGCAACGTCTTTCTGTTGCGCCTGCCTGAAGAACAGATCGGCGGGGCGCTGACGGAACATGTTGTAGATGATCTGCACCGAAACCACGTTCGGGTATTCGATCGCCTTCAGCGCTTCTTCGACTTTTTCGACCGACACGCCGTAGTAGCGGATCTTGCCGGCGGCGACGAAGTCGTCCATTGCGTCGAACACTTCGGGACGGTAATAGACCTCGGTGGGCGGGCAATGCAGCTGCACCAGGTCGAGCGTGTCGACGCCGAGGTTCGAACGGCTCCGGTCGATGAAAGCTTCGAGCTCGCGCTTGTTCAGATAGCCGCTGGTCACATGCGGATCGAGTCGGCGCCCGAGCTTCGTGGCGACGATGGGGCGTTCGCCGCCTCGTTGCCGCAGCACGTCCCGGATGATCCGTTCCGAGCGGCCGTCGCCGTAGACATCGGCGGTGTCGAGGAACGTGACACCGTTGTCGAGCGCGGCGTTCAGCGCGGCCTTGGCGTCATCTTCCGCAACGCTGCCCCACGAGCCGCCGATCGCCCATGCCCCGAAACCGATTTCCGACACATTCCAGCCGGTACGACCAAATTTTCTCGTCGAAAGCGTCATTTGGATGCTCATCCTCTGTTTTTGCGAAGTTACGTCGCAGGTGCTTCACTACCCTTGCGGGAGTGCCGGCGACCTCGGTACGTAGTGTAGCAAGCGGGCGGCACCGTTGAAGTGGGTGGAATAGGCGTCGGGCGGAGCCGATGCTCGCTCCCGCGATGCGATGAAGTATGATTTCCACGGCATCGAAACGGCCGCTCTGACAACAGGACGTGGAACCGGGACAAAGGTGGCAGATGACAACCAGCACAGGTTCTGACGGCATCGCGAACGAGACCATCGCACCATCGCGAACCGCGCTTATCGTGATGCACTACCAGACCGACATTCTCGGACTGTTTCCATCGGTCGCGCCGGCGTTGCTCGCCAATACGCGCAGGTTATGCGACGCGGCGAGGGCCAAAGGCGTCAGCGTCTATTTCGCCAATCTCCGGTTCAGTCCGGGCTATCCGGAAGTCAGCCCGTTGAACAGGAATGGGCAGGGAATCAAAAACCTCGGCCTGTTCCTCGAAGACCGGACCGCGCCGGAGTTGGGCCAGCAGGCCAACGAACCGCTCGTCATCGCGCATCGTGCGAGCGTGTTCTTCGGCACCGATCTGGAGGCGCGACTCTCCGCGCAAGGTATCGATTCGCTGATCATGGTCGGCATCGCGTCGACCGGAGTCGTGCTCTCCTCGGTCGCGTACGCGAGCGACGCGGACTTCCGCTTGTACACGGTCAAGGATTGCTGTTTCGACCCGGACCAGGTGGTTCATGAACATCTGTTTGCTACGGCATTCGCTTCACGCACAACGGTGCTGTCGCTCGCGGATGCGTTACGACTGCTCGCATAGACCGATATCAACGACTCGACTCGTTATCGCACCGGCGCCTTCGGCCCGCCTGACGTGACCGAATAGCCGTCGTTCAGCGTCTGCAGGAATGCGATGACGTCGCGAATCTCCGTGTCGCTCAGCGCGGGCTTGCCGCCGAGCTTCCGATCCATCGGCGCGTCCGCGAGGTCGACGTTGTCGCGATAGCGCGGCGGCAGATCGTCGAATTTGTCGACCTTGCCGTTGGCTCCCTTCGGATACCACTTTCCCGGCTTGGTATCGCGCTCGACATAGAAGCGCAGCACGTCCTCCAGCTTATGAAAGCGGCCGTTGTGAAAAAACACCGAGCGCGTCGCGACGTTGCGCAGCGTCGGTGACTTGAACATGCCGCAGAAGCCGGTTTCCTTTGCCAGATCCGAGCGATAGGGGCCGCACAGCCCGAGGTCGAAATACTTCGGATCGCGATTGGCCGGAATTTCGGGGTTGCGCGGCACGCCCAGCGCGATGAACGAAAAGTCGGCGAACTGCGCCGGCCGTCCGCCGGGCCCCGGCGCGTCCAGATGGCACTTCGCGCAATTGCCCTTGTCGGGGTTGTTGAACAGCGCGTAGCCGCGCAGTTCCTGCGCGGTGAAGTCCGCATTGCCCGACATCGCCGCATCGAACTTGCTCGTGTACGGATGGAAGCTCGCGTCCTCGCTCTGAAATGCTTCGAGTGCTTCGCCGATGTGCGCGAACGCCTTATCCGTTTGCGAGAAGACCTGGGCGCCGAAGACTTTCCTGAAGGTGTCGGCATAGGCGCTGTGCTGCAGCTTCGCGACGACTTCGGCCGCGCTATGGTTGGCCATCTCGTTGGGATTGAGCATCGGCATCGATGCCTGATCGTGCAACGATGCGGCGGCTCCGTCGCGCATGAAGCCGCCCGTCGGTCCTTCGTCCTCGGTATCTTCCGAGGCGGGCGTATAGAAGTGCCGGGTGAACAGCGGCGTGTAGCTCAGATAGCGCAGCGACGGCACCGAACGCGTACTGGGCTGGCGCATGTCGGCGCCGCCCAGTTGCACGGCAAGGCCGTTAGGCGGACCGTAGGCATGCTCGGGACTATGGCAGCTCGCGCACGACATCTTCCCCGAGGCCGATAGCGACGCGTCGAAGAAGATCTGCTTGCCGAGTTCGGCTCGCGGGCTCAACGCGGCGGCGCTCGCGGGGTAGCGAACCCATCTTTGCACCGACACTTTGGCGGCCGCCCTGGGCGCCGCCTTCGACGCCGCGGCCAAGCCACTCGCCGCCGGTGTATTGCCCGACGGCGCTTGCGCGGTGGCCGAAAAGCTGATGCTCAGCGTAGAGGCGGCGAAGGCGGCAATGAAGCAATCTCGAATCATCTGCATGCGTGCGTCGTTTCAACGAAAAACGGTGGAGCGAAAGCCCCACCGTTCTTTCGATACCCTCGTCGATCAGAAATTGAACATCGCCATCAGGTCGCCGATCGAGGTCGTGTTGACCGGCAGATACGGGCTCTGCGTCGAGGTGACCGGATTCGGCAGCCGGTCGCGGCTACGCGTCGACAGCGGCTGCAGGCGCCAGTTGCGTTCGATGAATTTGAGCACCGACGCATGATCGTAGTACGTGTGGTCGACCATCCCCTTGCGGGCATACGGCGACACCACGAGCATCGGAATCCGCGGACCATCGCCAAAGAAATCGAGGTTCTGGATCGCGCCGGTGTCGAAGTGGCCGCCGCCTTCGTCGGTGGTGATCAGGATCGCTGTGTGCGCCCACAGCGCCGGATTGGCCTGCACGTTGGCGATCACGGTCTTCAGAAACGCCTCATAGGTGGCCGGGGCCGAATAGCCGGGGTGACCGCTGTCGAGGTTCTTGGGCACGACGAACGACACCGCGGGCAGTGTGCTGTTCTTGATGTCGTTGGTGAACGTCGTCAGATCGGTCAGGTTGGCCTTCAGCGCGGGCGTGCCCATCACCTTGCTCGACGCGACCAGCGGATCGCCGATCACGTTGTACTGCGCCGCCTGCGCGAGCGCCGCCGCCTGCGCCGCGGGCAAACCGTTCGCGAGTTGCAGCAGCTGAGTTTCGGCGGCAAGATCGCTGGCGGTGCGTCCGCCTGTGTACCACTTCCACGACACGCCCTTGGCGGCCAGCGCCTCGGCGATGGTCGGCACGGTCTGCGGCGGATAGTTGTAGTTGTTCGGACCGATCGGCTGGACGTTGCCGTTCAGGTCATAGCCGGGGTTGTAGTTGTTGACGAGATAGTACTTGCCCGCGTCGCAATTGCTGGCGACCTTCTTCGTGGCGAGGAAGTTGACGATCGCCGACACGCCGGGCTGGCTCGCATCCGAACAGTTCACGTAGGAGCCGCCCTCGTAGCCGTCCTGCGTGTAGAAGTTCTCCGTTTGCGCGAGCGGGTTCGGATTCTCGATCTGATTGGCCGGCGGGGTTGCGACGGCGCCGGCCGTGTTGAAGTACGGCAGGTCGGCCGTCGCGATCGAGAAGAAGTTGGCGCCGGTGCCGCCCATGACCGACTGGTGGTAGTTGTCACTCACCGCATAGGTTTGCGCGAGCGACTGGAAATACGGCGCATCGCCGCTCGACATGTTCATGAAGCCCATCAGTTCGCCGCCCTGCGACGGATTCTGCGGCGTGATGCCGGTCGTGTCGCCGCCCTGGCCGACCGTGGTGGCCACCCACGTGAACATGTCCAGCTTGCTGTTATCGCCGCCGGTTTGCTGCCACATCTGGAAGAAGCGATGCACCGGGTCGCCAGTCATCGAGTAGAGCGTCAGCAACGGCGTGACGGCGGTGACCTGCTGCGCGTACGGCACGTACTTGGTGATCTGGAACGGCCCGTTCGGCAGCGTGGCCGGGAAGCGCGTATCAGGCGTGCCGCCGCCGGTCGTGAAGGTCTGCAGGTTTTCGATGCCGATCTGTTCAGGCTGCGGCAGTGTCGCGTACGCGGCGCCGCGCGTCGGATTGATCGTGTAGGCCGTTTGCGGCTTGCCCTGGTTCTGCGCGGCCAGCGCGAAGTTCGGACCCGGCGTGCCGTCCGCGTTGATGATGCCTTCCGACAGCAGGTTCTTGACCGTCTGGCCGGCCGGCGCGACGTAGCCGCCGAACAGGCCGTCGAAAGTCTGGTTCTCGCCGACCACCACGATCACGTGCTGAATCGGCGTGGTGGTTGTGCTGTTGCTGAGTGCTAACGCCGAACTCACGGCGGCGGCCGGCATCGCGCCGGAGACCGCGCCGGTGGGCGGAATCGAAACCTGCGCGCGGTTGGCATCGACGCCGGCGGCGACCGTGCCGGCGTGCACCGTGAAGCGCGCGATATCGAACAGGTTGTCGAGCGGGTTGCTCGCATCCGCTTTATAGGGCGTGCCGATCGGGTCCGCGACGGTAGCGGCCGGCACGTTGAACGCGGTGAACAGCGGCTGCAACGCGCTCGCAACCGCCGCGTCGGCCTGGGCGATGCTGCTGGCGGAAATCTTCGCCGACGTGATTTGCGCGCCGGTGGGCGCGCCATTGGGCACGATCCCGAGCACGCGCTGCGTGAGCAGCGAGGTCAGCGGATTCAGATTGGCGACCACGGACACCGCCGCACCCGACGACGCGGGAGCGGGATTGATCACCGAGGACAGGGTGGCCGGCGTGCCGTCGATATCGTTGAACGGTGCGGTCAGAACGAACGGCGCCTTGCCCGTCATCGACACGGTGAACTTGCCGGTCGCATCGGTGAGGCTCGACTGCGTGCTCTTCCCGTCGCTGTCCGTGACCGTGACGCTGACGCCGACGATCGGCGCGCCCGCGGCGGCGATGCCCGTCGCGGTGACGCTGGTGCTGGTATTCGCGCTGGCACTCGAGCCGGTGGCGGGCGAACTGACATTGTCGGAGCCGCAAGCGGCGAGCGAAAGCATGACTCCCAAACCGGCGAGTGTCGAGGCGCTTCTTTTCATGGTCGTAGCTGGGTCGTGTGGGTTGTCGGTCGTCGTTTTTTTTCTTTGCCGCAAGACTCAACACCGCTCGACGTCGCGGGCCTGGCTGGCGTCGCGATCTTCCCAATGCCATATGACAGGGACGTGATGACGTCCCGCGGCCCGACCGACGGTTCGCTCTAATTCGTGATGACGGGCGGTCGCCTCGGCATGTGATTTGCTGACTAGAACCGGAAGACAAACCCACCAGGCGACAAACCGTGGCGCCGAAAGCAACGCACATCACCTCGTTTCAGATTTTCGAGAGCGTCGTCATCCGCTTGTACGACGGTGGGGTGCTGTCGCCGGCTGTGCTCGAACGTGTCGTCGGCGGTTTCGCGCAGGCGAATGTCGACTGGCATGGCACCGTGCAGGGCCGTTCCGTCGATGGCCGTTCACTGCACGAGATCGTCGCGCTGACGATGCTGCCCGGACAGCCGGTTCGATCGGCAACGGCATCCTTCATGTCCGTGATCGAACATATCGCGGGCGTCGCCTCGCACGCCGAACCAACGCCCGCGAGACGCGGCAGAA
This sequence comes from Paraburkholderia atlantica, assembly GCF_009362785.1. Taxonomy (GTDB): domain Bacteria; phylum Pseudomonadota; class Gammaproteobacteria; order Burkholderiales; family Burkholderiaceae; genus Paraburkholderia; species Paraburkholderia atlantica. Next base: position 54,368 of record NZ_WHNQ01000028.1, on the reverse strand, counting down.
AAGCCGTACCGCCGGTGGACGAAACGGAAACGGAAGCGGAATCGCCAGCGCAAGCGGAATCGCAAGAACTGCTTGCGCAATTGTCCGGCAACCAACGACCCGGCAAGCGCCGCCGCGCGAATCAGCAAGCGGATCGGCCGGCGAGCCCGCACGGCTACAACCCGTTCGTCAACGCCCAGCCCCCGCGCTCGAAGAAGCCGTGAACCCGGTTGCGGCTCGCTTCGCAAGCGCGTGACGCTGGCAACTCCGCCAGTCCCGCTTCCGACGCTGCCGTACACTATCCGCTGGCCGCATCGCCCGCGGCCGTCAGCTCCAATCCATGCCCACTCCACTCAATCCCGCCAACTGGCTAACCGCCCGCCGCGATGCCGAAACCGGCATCGAGAGCCTGCGCGCGCATTTCAGCGGCCACGCGTACGATCCGCACGATCACGACGACATGTTGATCGGCTACACCGAGCAGGGCGTGCAACGCTTCCAGTGTCATCGGTCGTTGCACACGAGCGTGCCGGGCCGCGCGATCCTGATCGAGCCCGGCGCGCTGCACGACGGCCACGCGCCCGAGGCGGGCGGCTTCACGTACGCGATGCTGTATCTGCCGCAAGCCTGGGTCGAGCGCGCGGCGCACCGGCTCGATCTGCCGGGGCTGGCCGGCGTCGAAGCGGCGTTCGGCCATACGCTCGTCGATGACCGAGCGCTAGTCGAGGCGATCCGCCAGGCCTTCATCGCGCTTCACGGCAACGAGGGCAGGCTCGCGCGCGATCAGACGCTCGATCGTCTGCTGCTGCGACTCGGCGCGCAGTTGCGCGACGCGCCGCTCACCGGCGACTCCGCCGCGTCCCCGGCGATCGCGCGGGTGCGCGATCTGTTGCACGAACATATGGACGGCAATCTCGGGCTCGACGAACTCGCCGAACTTGCCGGCATCGACCGGTTCAGGTTGACGCGTCTGTTTCAGCGCGCGTTCGGCACGTCGCCGCACGCGTATCTGGTGCGCTTGCGCCTGCGCGCCGCGCGGCGCCTGCTCGCAACCGGCCGCACGCCCGCGCAGGTCGCCGCCGAAGTGGGCTTTGCAGACCAGAGCCATCTCGGCCGCTGGTTTCGTCGCGCGTACCGGATGACGCCAGCCGCGTATCGGCAGATGTGCACAAACGTTCCAGACTGATCGCGCGGCATCGTCGATCATGAGCGGCTCAACGAGGAGTCATCATGTTCGATACCAAAGTGGCGCTGATCGTGCGCAGCGATCTCGCGGTCTGGCAGAAGCTCAATGTGGTCGCGTTTCTCGCGACCGGCGTCGCGGCCGCGGCGCCCGATGCGCTGGGCGAGCCGTACGAAGATGCCGCCGGGCACCGCTACGGCCGCATGCTTGGCCAGCCGATGATGGTGTTCGCCGCCGACCGGTCCGGTCTGCAGGGTGCGCATCGGCAGGCGCTGTCGCGCGAGCTCAGAATCGTGCCGTATGTGCACGCGATGTTTTCGACGGGGCATGACGCGGCGAACCGCGCAGTGTTTCGCGCCGAGGACGCGGCGAATCTCGACCTCGTTGGACTCGCACTGCACGGACCGAAGAAAGCCGTCGACAAGGCCGTGAAAGGTTTGGCCTTGCACGAATGACTCAACGAGTGCGAGCGCCGCTCGATGGTCGGCGGCACTCGCGTCGAAGTTGAAAGAGAAACGTTTGCCGCACCGGACGCGAATTGCGTTAAAACAAAAAAAGCTTATTCGGCGAATGCACGAAGCATCAATTGCGGTTTCATTTCACATCGTTTCGAGTCTCGAAACGGTATTGCGTCAAAGCGCCAGTCTATCCAAAGGGCATAGATCAGAAACGCACAAGTAACGCACCCCCGCTATAGCGGATCGTGTCGCCGTCGTGGCAATGCAATTGCAAGTCTTTGTCGAGAAACGAATTGTCGGCGCTTGCGCCCGCGCGGTCGCCAACTCGTTCCAAATTATTTTTTGCAAAAACGGTTTTTCTATAGCATGGACATGCTCGCAAGAAAACCTTGCGTATACGTTTCGACCTGAATTTAACCTCAGTGAGAATTGAACCTGTTGATGTTACACTGCAAGCCGCTGGAGCCATTCTGGCAAAGGGCTTTGGTGTTTCCAGCTCAATTTTGGTCTGAAACGCGTCCACGACTTGTCGCTGGTGTCGTGCGTGCGGCAGCCATTCACTGGACTTCTCCAACACCCTGCTGCGTTCCCGGATTCCTCAGGTACTAATACCGTGTACTCTCAAACGCAAATCGACCCGGTGGTCAGCTTCCGCAACTCGCAGCGCGAGCATGTGCGTGGGACGATCATTAACCTCCAGAGAAAGTCTTTGGTCATGGAGGTCTATAACCCCTATTCCATCGTGCAGGTCAGCGAGGTGTTAAGCGAGCTGAGCGTGCGCATGGGCACCAAGAATGCCTATCTCGGCAAGGCAGTGGTGGTGAGTCTGGTGAACACCGGTCTGACCGCGGTGGTTTCACTGGCACTTATCGACGAATGGCGCGAACTTAGCGTTCTGCCTAATGAGGCGAAGTCGGTCGGGCGGGAAGCAGAACTCTTTATTAGCGACTGGGACGCGCGCTTCAATATCCGCCGCGACTATCAGATCGTCGTGAACGAGATGCGCGCATTCCTGTCGGAAGTGTCGCGCTGGGTGGAGCAGGTCGACCTGACCGAGAGCTTGCCGAAGACCGAAGGCGGCAGGCTGCGCGAGGACCTGTTCTACGAGCTCGCCACGCCGATCATGCTCAAGATCAAGTTCTTCCTCGACCGTCTCGAGGAAGAGGCCGAGCGCGTCGACGCGGAGATCGCACCCGTGCATCGCACGTATGCGCAATCGGCACTGCATCCGTTGCTGCTGCGCGCGCCGTTCGTCTACCGCACGTTCACCAAGCCGCTCGGCTATGCCGGCGACTACGAGATGGTCAACCAGATCCTCAGCGATCCGCAGCAGGGGCCGACCACTTACTTCCAGATCGTCAATACCGCGTTCCTGCAGGCGGCGGTCGCGACCGCGCACCGCAACCGCATCACACTGCTGATCGACTTCCTGACGCGGCAGGCCGAGGCGGCGCGCGCGGCCGGCAGGCCGTTCCGCATCCTCAACGTCGGTTGCGGGCCCGCTTTCGAGATCCAGCGCTTCGTGCGTGAATATCCGCATCCGGAGCTTCTGTCGTTCGAACTGGTGGACTTCAGCGAGGAAACGCTGGCGTTCACGAAGGACGCGATCGAGAGTTCGGCGCACGCCGCGGGCCATAGAGTCTCGGTGCAAATGGTGCATCAGTCGGTGCACGACCTGCTCAAGCGTAAGATTTCAACCGACCCGTCCGCGCGCGAATTCGACGCAGTGTACTGCGCCGGTCTGTTCGACTATCTGTCGGACAAGGTCTGCGCACGGCTGCTCAGTTACTTCGCCGCTCGCACGCGACCCGGCGGCCAGTTGCTGGTCACCAACGTCCATTCCGCGAATCCGGAGAAGTACGGGATGGAGCATCTGCTCGAGTGGTACCTGATCTATCGGAACGAGAGCGGCATGAGCTCGCTGCTTCCCCCCAACTCCACTGACCAGAAGCTCTACGTCGACGAGACCGGGGTGAATGTGTTCGCGGAAGCAACGATCCTCTGAAACCGTGTCGACATCCCTGTCCATGACTACCAGTCCCCTGCAGAGCGGCTATCAAACCGAGCTGGCCGACTTTCGCGTCACGTTCAGCCGGGGCGGCGCGTGCACCGCGATTGCGCTCGTGCTGCTCGGCGTGGGGCTGGATTACGCGCAGTATCCGCAGTATCAGACGTCGTTCGCGCTCGCGCGTCTGCTCGTGTCGTTGATGATCGGCGGTATCGTCGCCTTGCTCGACACCGACATGGGGCGACGGCTCACTCCATGGCTGACGCTGTCCTGGCTGCTCCTGCCGCAGGCGATGATTTCATGGATGATCTGGCGCACCGACGGTGTCCTGTCGCCCTACTACATGGGCCTGAATCTGGCCATCTTCGCGTCCGGGATTGCGTTGCCGTTCGGCTTGTGGCAAAACCTCGTGTTCGGCGTGCTGTCCTGCTTTCTGTATCTGCTGGCCTGCCTGTTGCCTCCGCATGGAGGTGTGCCGCTCGGCACGATGACCGTCAATGTTCTGCTGCTTCTGTTCGCCGCGGCCGCGAGCGCGGTCTACACGTTCTTCAACGAACGCGTGCGCTTCATGCTGTTTCGCCTGAAGGCCGAGGTGTCCGAGAAAAACGCGGAGGTCTCCGCGAAGAACGCCGAGCTCGAAGTGATCAATCGGCAGTTGCTCGACATCAAGGGCCAACTGCTGCAGCAGGAAAAAATGGCCGCGATCGGTACGCTCGCGGCGGGCCTGCTGCATGAAGTGAACAATCCGGTGAACTTCTGCCTGATGGCGATCGAGGTTGCGCTGGAAGAGCCGATCTCGAAGAAGGAGCCGACGCTGCAGGAGTGTCTGGTCGATGCGCGGCAGGGCATGCAGCGCATCCAGCACATCGTGTCGGACCTGAAGACGTTCGCGTATCGCAAGCCCGGCGCCGAGGCGGAACTGGGCACGCCGTTCCTGTTCGAAAAGGCGCTCGATTCGGCGATCCGGCTCGTCGGGCATGAATTGCGCGGCGTCACGGTGACGCGCGAGCTGCCCGCGGATACGCTGGTGCAGGGCGACGAGGCGGCCATCATCGGCGTGCTGATCAACCTGCTGTCGAATGCGGTGCTGGCGATGCGCAAGGCGGGCACGCCCGCGCCGGCGATTCACGTCAACGTCAGATGGACGGAAGAGCGCCTGCACGTGACGGTAAAAGACAACGGGCCGGGCATCGCGCCGGAGAACATCGCGCGCGTATTCGAACCGTTCTTTACCACCCGCGAAGTGGGACAGGGCCTGGGCCTCGGACTGTCGATCAGCTATGCGGTGATCGAGCGCCATGGCGGCCTGCTGTTTGCTGAGAGTGAGCTGGGAAGTTGGGCGGCATTCAGTTTCGATCTGTCGCCCGCGCCCTGACAAACACCATGAATGACATCCGACAGACACAGCCCACTCTTCTCTACGTCGATGACGAAGAGTTGGCGTGCAAATATTTCGCGCGCACCGTCGGTGCCGATTACGAGGTCCTGCTCGCGACGAGCAGCGACGAGGCCATCGCTATTCTCGAGCAGGACAGTGCCCGCATCGCAGTGCTGGTCACGGACTTCCGCATGCCGGGGCGCGACGGTGGCGACCTGCTGCGCCAGGTGGCGCTGGAGTATCCGCACATCGTTCGGATTCTGGTCACGGCTTACGCAGACGTCGAGATGCTCTTGCAGACGGTCAACACCGGCGAGGTGTTCCGCATCCTCGAAAAGCCGCTGAAGCCGGCGGCGGTGCGCGATACGCTGCAACTGGCATTTGACCGCTACCACGAACGCGCGATGCAGAATCAGCGTCTGATCGCGATCGACGAAACCCTCGCGTTCATCGCGCACGAACTGAACACGCCGCTCGCTGCGATCGCGTTGAACGCGCACAGCATCGAAGATCGCACCGACGCGGAGCGCGATGCCGAAGGCGAAATTCTCGGCGCCGCGAAATCGATGCGCGAGAGCGCGCAGTACTGCATGGCGGTGGTGTCGTCGTTCTGGCGCTCGGTCCACAACGGCCGTCGCCGGCAACAGGAGGGCGACGAGGCGCGTATCGAGAGCACCGCGCATGGGCTGATCTCGGCGTTGCTCGATACGTATCCGTTTACGACCGCGCAGCGCTCGTGGGTGCAGGTCGACGTCGAAAGCGACTTTGCCGTGCTCACGCAGCCGAATTGCGTGGCGCTCGTGCTGTCGTCGCTGTTGTCCAACGCGTTGCGCGCGCTCGCGGATGTGCCGTCGCCGTCGGTGCGCTTTACCGTAACGACGGAACCCCACCCGAGCATCGGCATCTGCGACAACGGGCCTGGAATTCCGCCCGAGATCAAAGACCGCCTGTTGACGGACCCAATTACAACGCACGCGAAATCCGGGGGGAACGGCTTGGGCCTGATTCTATGCAACCGTGTCATGCAGTCCTGTGGCGGCGGACTCAGGATCGAGTCCACGTCGGGGGGAGGCACCACCGTAGTGCTGGATTTCCCCCATATCAAAGGTCAAACGCACAGGAGTTGTTGATGAACGAAGCAAAAGCCACAGAGGAGTTGGCGCCGGCGATCATCTTTGTCGATGACGAAGCTACCGCCGTAAAGTACTTCCAGCGTGCCATCGGAAGCCTGGCGCCGGTCCTGACTGGCGGCTCGGTGGAAGAGGGCAAGGCGCTGCTCGACGAGCACGGCGACAGGGTCGGAGTCCTCGTCTCCGACCAGCGCATGCCGGGCGAGTTCGGCAACGAGCTGCTGCGCTATGCGAGCGAGCGCTTTCCGCATGTCGTGCGGATTCTGACCACCGCGTATTCGGAAATCGATCAGACCGTCGCGGCCGTCAACCTCGGCCATATCCATCGCTACATCAAGAAGCCGTGGGACATCACGGCGCTGCGCATGGAGCTGAAGCAGGCGCTCGAACTGGCCGAGCTGCGCAAGGAGCGCGACACGCTGGTGCGCGAGAAGCTCGGCGTGCTGCAAAAGCAGGTGGTCGCCACGCGGATTGGTCTGGTGCGTTCGCTGTCGGCTACGCTGATCGGGCCCGAGCGCTTCCAGCCGGTCGAGACGTATCTCGCCGCGGCGGTGCTCGCCGAAGTGCCGAACTCCGAGCCGGACTGGCTGCTGCAGGACTACTCGGATCTGATCGCGGCCGAGAGTGCCCGCAGCGGCGCGTTCGGTCATGCCGTGGTGACGCATCTGGCCACGCTGCGTAACCGGCACGGCGGCGCGAGCGTGACCGCGAGCGACGCGCTGACGGTGCTGGCCGCGGCGCTTTCGGAGGCGGGCATCAATGTGCGCCGCGCAGCCGATGGTCTCGTGTGCGACCAGCCGGCCACGCTCGCGGAGTTTCTCGCGGAGCCGGGCAACAACGCGGTGTCGAGCGGACACGCGGCATGGCTGGCGAGCCTGCTGTGGCTCGACGGCACTGACGGTGCATTGCAGCCGGCACGCGAAGGCAATGCGATCGCGTTCCGGCCGGCGCAGCGCGGTAGCGAGTTCGCCGCTGACCGCCTCGCCACGTGGATCGAGCAGTTCTGATTTGCCTGCTTCGAGGGCGCGCCATTCGACGCGCCTGCCCTGCTACCGGCTTCGCGGTGCAGCCCCCCGCGGCTAGCAGCGCGACGCTGACCAAGGCTTGCTCGAGCCGTTCCGACTCCAGTCGATTTCCCCCTTCGGAGGAGGGAGGGCCTTGTCGTGGGCATGCGCTCGATGCCCGGCAATCCATACGACGGTCAGATACAAAATTTCTGACCCTCCGGCCTTTTCGCAGGAAAGGCCGCGCCGAAGCGGGGCCCCTAGTCGTGTGCTGACGGGTTGATAACTTTGGTGCGCGGTGTCACCCTTGGATCATCACACATCCATGCGCAGCTATCCTTACAGATCGGATGCAACTCAACTTCGACCTGGCGGACAGCGAGTTCACCGTCAGCCCGCTTCACCACGAACCCATCCGTAAGAGTTTTCGGCACGATATAGATATTCTCACTTCTGATGCCGAGCTTCCTCAAATACGCTTGAACGTTTTCGCCGCGGCGCTCTTGCAAAACATCAAGATCGTGCTCGCCAATATATGCACCGGCCATCACGATCGCCTGAATCTGCACGTCAGGCCACTTGTTTGCCTCTTCCACGGCCTCTGCGATTGCGCGCCGATTTTCCATTGAAAGCTCTACCGTGTTGAATGGCAACTCAATGGCCGCTACCTCGCCGATAGTACAAGCATTAACCGGGCGTCCCAAGCAAAACCAAACGGCAAGCAATGCCGCGAGACAGCCGCCGCGCAATATCGGATGTCTACTCACGGTGCGATATTTACTCCATCGAATGTTGCTATGTAGCCAGCGATGCTGTCTGCGTTGCTAATTGCCTGGTGAGGCTTATTTCTCGCGAAGATCATCGCCCCGGCTTCGCTGTCGAGATACATGTGGTCTTGCGAATCAAAAGTGTCTGTAAAGTGAGTACATTCGTGGATTATCGTCTTGACCTTGCATATTCCCCACAACTGGGCAAACGGACTTCCACAAAACTTCGAGTAAATAGCGATAACCCGCTTTTCCGAGTCTGGTTTGCAGACTGCTGCGTGATTGACGCCTGAATCTGGTGTGATCGCACACGACAGGTACCTGTTTATTTCACTGTCCCAGCGCACAATTTTTTCCGGCTCGAGTTCCTGCATCGCTGCAAGCAATCTCGGAAGCCCTTCGCAAAGTACCTTCTTTGCATGTACATCCGCACTTGCAAAGAAGGTCGTCACCCGGTCCTGCTCTCTCGTGTCCCAACGGGCAAGGCCCGCAATGCGCTTTTTGATCAACTCGACGCCAATATCCCGTGCCCGCATTGCCTGTCTGCGGAACTCCTTGTTGGTCATGTTGGAGCAGATCGGGACGGTGTTAATGGTGACGTCCCTATTTGAACCGGGAATCGTGTTTGTAAATGCGGTGTCATCGAGAGTTACCCATTCGGTGCTGTCCTTCACTATGCTAGCGCTCCACTTCAATCGTGAGAAACTTGAAACCCTGTGTTGTAACGCGAGAAGTCTGCCCCGCTGCGTTCGTCTTGCCGGTACAGATTTCCTGGCCTTCGGCGACAATCCGGTATCGAACATCCGGTACAGGGGCGCCGTCGTTATCCCTAATGGTGAACCGTTCATCGAACGGGCCCGCCGGTCCCGGTTATCTGATCCCTCGAACATATCCGAAAAGCGAGCCTCCATTTCTGAAATGATCGCCTCTGCGGAGCGCATCCTTTCGTACATTGGACCCTCCATCGGTCAATTCAGGCTTTCAGCCCATTAGACCATTGAGCACACATAAGAGCACCAGCGGTTGCCGTCCGCGGTATGTTCAGATTGAACACAAGCTACGAATTAACAATGAAAAATGCGAGACGGTCAACGACTTTAAATCGAGATAAAGCCGTTTTGACATATTTCACGTTTGCTGTGCCTATCTCAATTTCAGATGCATTTTCCAATATCACCATTCAACAAAATGGCGACATCGAGCCGCTTTTCCCGAAAGTGATCGACGCCGGCTAGTGCTTTTGTCCACGAAGCGTGCATGTCTGCGAGTTTTCCGTTTGTCAGCGCCGATTGGTCTCTGACCCACCGGGGGGCGGACGAAAACTTGGACTAATATGCTGACGTGCAGAAGGCAATAACAGAGTTCTTCGAGCACAATCACCGTTGCTACGGACCTCGCCGGTCCGCCCCATCACCCCTGCTTTCGCACCACAAACCGCCGCGTGCGAATCCATTTGGTCGCCACCCACTTGTCCCCTGACCGCAGCGGCGTGCTCGCGTGCAGCGAGCTCGGATCGCACATTCCGTAGCGATTGCCGTATTCGAAGTAGAGCGCATGCCCACGCTGCGGCACGATCGACCACCCGAGCTGCGGAAACACCGTCTCACCGCCGCCTTCCACGTCTTTCAGATACATCAGCAGAGTGCCCATGCGCTGGCCGCTGCGCGCGATTGACTCGCGATTCGCTGCGTTGCCCGTCATCAGATAGTCGACGTGCGGCGTCGACTCGGCGCCTTCCTCATAGTGCAACATCTGCAGGCCCTCGCCGTTCTCGACCGGCGTTGCCGTCAGTTCCGCGATGCGTGCCTCGATGCGCGCGATCAACGGCGTCTCGCCCAAACGGAAAAACATCCCGTGACTGCTGCGATGAGTGGCGATCACGTCGCGGCCGGTCACCGGATCGACGACGGCCGAGCGGTCGAGCCGCGGCTGTGCCAGTGCGATCAGCTGCTCGCATTCATCGGCACTCAGGAAGTTGGCAAGGTGCACGGCGGCCGGCCGTTGCAGCCGCGACAGCACGCGCACCTTGCGCTCGCCGAGCTGGATCAGCGGACCGTCGGGCACGCGCAGCGGCTCCGGCTGGTAGCTGAGCGGCGCGCCGCCGACTTCGAGCTTGTCGCCGGGCAGCGCCATGCCGTGCACGAACGCCGACGCGACCGCCTCGACCATCGCCGCGGCGAGTTCGGTCGCGTTGTTGCGGCTCACCAGTTCGTTGACGATCGCTTGCGGCGCGACACCGCGCGAAAGGTTGGCGGCGATCCAGTCGCGGACTTCGGCGGGGAAATGGACAGTGATGGACATCGGGGCGAGGTGTGGGGGGGCGTGACAGTCGCGGCGCGCGCAACGCTGGCTGGCGATCATATCGGACGAATGTGACGATTCTGGGCGGACGGTCCGGTTTTCATTTGGCTGTCGTCTGTTACCGCATGTTGCGATGTCCCGGCGAGCTCAGAACTCGGCCCATGCGAATGTCCGCCGGCCACGCGCCGCCTGATCGACACCCCGATCCTTCCACCCGCCAACATGTTGCACCCCTGTAACTCAAGCCCGACGCAAGCCGGCTACATTCACGCATGCCCCACATCGAAGTCGCGTCCCGCTTCCTTACGTCTTCATAACAACAGGACCCGAGGGCTTCGACTGATGACAACGCGCGCGAACCGTGTCACTTTTGCGCAGTCCCGTCAGAGGACGAGCTTCCAGCCGAATCTCGACACCAATATCCGTGTTCCCGGAGATCAACATGAGCGATACCGTGTCCCCGCCGCCAAAGCGCTCCCGACGCGGACTCATCATCTTCGCGGTTGTCCTGCTCGTGCTGGTAGCGCTCGTCGTGGTTCATCTGCTGACGCGCAAGAAGCCGGCGCGCGAGAACGCGGCAATCGTCGTCACCGTCGCGCAGGCGACGCTCGGTTCGATGCCGGTCACGCTGAGCGAGCTCGGCACCGTCATTCCGATCGCGACCGTGACCGTGCTGCCGCAGCTGAGCGGCTATCTGACCGAGGTCGGCTATCACGAAGGCCAGGAGGTGCAAAAAGGCCAGTTCCTCGCGCAGATCGATCCGCGCCAGTATCAGATCAGCAAGCAGCAGGCGCAGGCGACGCTCGCGAAAGACCGCGCGTCGCTCGCGCAGGCGCGCGCCGATCTCGAGCGCTATACGCAGCTGAACGAGCGCAAGTCGATCGCGCAGCAGACCTACGCGGATCAGCAGTTCCTCGTGCAGCAGGACGAAGCGGCGGTGAAGGTCGATCTCGCCAACATCGCCCAATTCGATCTCGACCTCGCGTATTGCCGCATCACCGCGCCGATCGCGGGCAAGGTCGGCTTGCGGCTCGTCGATCCGGGCAACTACGTGACCGCGTCGTCGACGACCGGCATCGTCGTCATCACGACCGTGAAGCCGACCACGGTGCAGTTCACGGTGCCGCAGGATTCGCTCGCGTCGATCGTGCAGCGTCTGTCCACCGGCGCGAAGCTGCCGGTCACCGCGTATTCGAGCGACAACTCGCGCGAGATCGCGACCGGCACGCTGTACGCGGTCAGCAACCAGATGGCGACCGCGACCGGCACCGTGACGTTGCGCGCGACCTTCGCGAACGACGACGAAGCGCTGTTCCCCAACGAGTTCGTCAACGTGAAGCTGCTCGTCGACACGATGCAGAATGCGGTGCTCGTGCCGACCGCCGCGGTGCAGTCCGGCGCGCCGGGCGACTTCGTCTATCTGGTCAATCCGGATAGCACGGTGTCCGTGCACAAGGTCAAGCTGGGCCCAAGCGACGGCAGGAATACGGTGATCGAGTCGGGTCTCGCGGCCGGCAACCAGGTCGTGACGGACGGCACGGATCGTCTGAACGACGGCGCGAAAATCCAGCCGGCGCATCCGAAGTCCGCCGCCGCGGCAAGCGGCGCGGCCGCCGCCGACCCGAAGGCGCCCGCGGCGGCGTCAGAAGCAGCGCCGGCGTCGAGCGCGCCGGCCGCGCCTGCGCCGGCCGCGTCAGAAGCCGCTTCGTCGTAACGGACCGCCGCGCCGATGAACATCTCCCGCCTGTTCATTCTTCGCCCGGTCGCGACGCTGCTGTTGATGATCGCGCTCGTGCTCATCGGTCTGATCGCGATGCGCGTGCTGCCGGTGTCGTCGTTGCCAAACGTCGACTATCCGACGATTCAGGTGCAGACCTTCTATCCGGGTGCGAGCCCGACGGTGATGGCGACCACCGTCACCGCGCCGCTCGAAGTGCAGCTCGGCGAAATTCCGGGCCTGCAGCAGATGACCTCGTACAGCTCGGACGGCGCGTCGGTGATCACGCTGCAGTTCGATCTGTCGCTGAACCTCGACATCGCCGAGCAGAACGTGCAGCAGGCGATCAACGCGGCGAACAGCTACTTGCCATCTGGCCTGCCGGCGCCGCCGACCTACGCGAAGGTCAATCCCGCCGACCAGCCCATTCTGACGCTCGCGGTCACGTCGAAGTCGATGTCGCTGACGCAGCTCGAAGACGTCGCCAACAACCGCCTCGGCACGAAGATTTCGGAAGTGTCGGGCGTCGGCGTCGTGACGACGAGCGGCGGCAACGTGCCCGCGATCCGCGTCGAGGCCGACCCGCACAAGCTCGCCGCCTACGGCCTCAATATCGACGATCTGCGCACGCTGCTCAGCTACGTGAATGTGAGCCAGCCGAAGGGCAATTTCGACGGCCCCGATCTCGACTACACGATCAACGGCAACGACCAGATCACCGATCCGAAGGACTATCTGGACACGGTGATCGCCTATCAGAACGGCTCGCCGGTCTACATGCGCGACGTCGCGCGCGTGAGCCAGGCCGCGCAGGACGTCGAGCGCGGCGCGTGGTACAACGGCTCGCCCGCGATCGTGCTGAACGTGCAGCGCCAGCCGGGCGCGAACGTGATCCAGACGGTCAACCAGATCATGAAGGTGCTGCCGCAGCTCGAATCGACGCTGCCGGCCGGCATGAAAGTGACGGTGGTGTCGGACAGCACGGGTGTGATCCGCGCGTCGGTCGCGGATGCCGCGTTCGAGCTGATCCTCGCGATCGTGCTGGTCGTCGCGGTGATCTTCGTGTTCCTGCGCAACGTGCCCGCCACCGTGATACCGAGTATCTCGGTGCCGGTCTCGCTGATCGGCACGCTCGCGGTGATGTACCAGCTCAACTACTCGATCGACAACCTGTCGCTGATGGCGTTGATCATCGCGACCGGCTTCGTGGTCGACGACTCGATCGTGATGATCGAGAACATCGTGCGCTATCTGGAAGAGGGCATGTCGCCGCTCGAAGCCGCGCTCGAAGGCGCGGGGCAGATCGGCTTCACGATCCTGTCGCTGACCATTTCGCTGATCGCGGTGCTGATTCCGCTGCTGTTCATGGGCGGCGTGATCGGGCGCCTGTTCAGCGAGTTCGCGGTGACGCTCGCGGTCACGATCGTGATTTCGGCGGTCGTGTCGCTGACCGTGGTGCCGATGCTGTGCGCGCGGATGCTGCGCGCGCAGGCCGAGCGGCATCCGAGCCGCTTCGAGCGCATCAGCGAGCGCCTGTTCGACAAGACGCTGGCCGCCTACGAGCGTGGCCTGCGCTGGGTGCTCGACCATCAGACGCTGACGTTGATGGTCGCGGTCGCCACCGTCGTGCTGACCGGCATCCTGTATGTGGTGATTCCAAAGGGCCTGTTTCCGGTGCAGGACGTCGGCGTGATCCAGGGCATCAGCGTGGCCGACAACTCGGTGTCGTACGCAGCGATGGTGAAGCGGCAGAGCGCGCTCGCCGATGCGGTTCTGAAGGACCCCGACGTGGTGTCGCTGACGTCGTACGTGGGCATCGACGGTACCAACGCGACGCTGAACAACGGCCGCTTCCTGATCAATCTGCGCGACCGCGACAAGCGATCCGACACCGCGCAGGAAATCGCCCGCCGGCTCGCGCAGGAAGTCGCGCATGTGCCGGGCGTGAAGCTTTTCATGCAGCCCGAACAGGACCTGACGCTCGACACGACCGTGTCGCCGAACCAGTACAGCTTCGTGTTGCGCGGACCGAGTCAGCAGGCGTTCCAGAAGTACGTGCCGGAACTCGTCGCGCGTCTGAAGCAGATTCCGTCATTGTCCGACGTACAGAGCGATCTCAACACCGACGGCCTCAGCGTGAACGTCGAAGTGAACCGGCAATTGGCCGCGCGCTTCGGCATCACGCCCGCGACGATCGACAACGCGCTGTACGACGCGCTCGGCCAGCGCATCGTGTCGACGATCTTCGAGCAGTCGAGCCAGTACCGCGTGATTCTGGTCGCGAAGCCGGAGTCGATGCCGACCGTGCAATCGATCGGCAATCTGTATCTGCCGAGCCAGACCAGCAGCACGGGTCAGGTGCCGCTGTCCGGCATCGCGAAGATCGAGATCAGGAAGGCCCCCCTCGTGATCAGTCACCTTGCGCAGTTCCCGTCGGTGACGATCTCGTTCAATCTCGCCAAGGGCGCGTCGCTGAGCACCGCGGTCAAGGATATTCGCGAGGCCGAGCAGGCGATCGACCTGCCGCCGTCGATCACGTCGTCGCTGCAAGGCGCGACCGCGGCGTTCGAGGATTCGCTGTCGAGCGAAGTCTATCTGCTGATCGCCGCGCTCGTCGCCGTGTATATCGTGCTCGGTGTGCTGTACGAGAGCTTCATCCATCCGGTCACGATCCTGTCGACGCTGCCGTCGGCGGGCATCGGCGCATTGCTGTCGCTGATGCTCGCGGGGATGGATCTCGACGTGATCGGCATCATCGGTATCGTGCTGCTGATCGGCATCGTCAAGAAGAACGCGATCATGATGGTCGACTTCGCGCTCGACGCCGAACGCAATCACGGCAAGGCGCCGCGCGAGGCGATCTTCGAGGCGTCGCTGCTGCGTTTCCGGCCGATCCTGATGACCACGCTCGCGGCGATGCTCGGCGCGCTGCCGATGCTGCTCGGCACCGGCACCGGGTCGGAACTGCGCCGCCCGCTCGGCCTCGCGATCATCGGCGGTCTGACGCTGAGCCAGGTGCTGACGCTGTTCACGACGCCGGTGATCTATCTGTTCTTCGACCGCATGGCGACGCGCGTGAACCGCTGGCGCGCCGAGCGCGCTAAGCGCAACGCAGGCGGCGCGGAGGGCACGCGGTGAACATCCCGGCGATCTTCATCCGGCGGCCGGTCGCGACGACGCTGCTCGCGATCGCGATCCTGATCTCCGGCACGCTCGCCTATTTCCGTATGCCGGTCGCGCCGCTGCCGAACATCGCGTTTCCGGTGATCGTCGTGCAGGCCAATATGGCCGGCGCGAGCC
Organism: Paraburkholderia atlantica; assembly: GCF_009362785.1. Taxonomy (GTDB): domain Bacteria; phylum Pseudomonadota; class Gammaproteobacteria; order Burkholderiales; family Burkholderiaceae; genus Paraburkholderia; species Paraburkholderia atlantica. The sequence continues at coordinate 39,143 of NZ_WHNQ01000028.1, read as the reverse complement.
CGAACGTCATGGCGTCGACGGTGGCCGAGCCGTTGGAGCGCCGGCTCGGGACGATCGCCGATGTCGAGGAGCTGACCTCGATCAGCTACGTCGGCTCGTCGATGATCATCGTCGAGTTCGGTCTGAAGCGCGACATCAACGGCGCCGCGCGCGACGTCGAGGCGGCGATCCAGGCCGCCCGCGCCGATCTGCCCACCACGCTGCGCAGCAATCCGAGCTACCGCCAGTACAACCCGGCCGACGCGCCGATCATGGTGCTGTCGCTGACCTCGGACACGCTGACCAAGGCGCAGCTCTACGACTCCGCCGATTCGGTGATCCAGCAGCAGCTGTCGCAGGTGCAGGGCGTCGGCCAGATCACGCTCGGCGGCGGCGCGTTGCCGAGCGTGCGCGTCGAGTTGCAGCCGGGCAAGCTCAATAGCTACGGCATCGGCATGGAAGACGTGCGCGCGGCGATCAGCGCGGCCAATGCCGACAGCGCGAAAGGGCATATCGACGTCGGTGATCAGCGCTATGTGGTCACCTCGAACGATCAGATCACGCACGCGGCGCCGTATCGCGATCTGGTGGTCGCGTATCGAGACGGCGCGCCGGTCAAGTTGCGCGATGTCGCGCAGGTGCGCGACTCGAACGAAAACATCCGTAATGCGGGGCTCTTCAACGGCAAGTCGGCGATTCTGGTGATCGTCTATCCGATGCCGGGCAGCAACGTGGTCAGCACCGTGGCGCAGATACGCAACGTGCTGCCGGCGATCGAAGCGACGTTGCCGAGCAGCGTGCACGTGGACGTCGCGATCGATCGCTCGCAGTCGGTCACGTCGTCGGTCAGCGATACCGAGCGCACGCTGTTCATCGCGGTGCTGCTGGTGGTCGGCGTCGTGTTCATCTTCCTGCAGTCGCCGCGCGCGACGCTGGTTCCGGCGGTCGCGTTGCCGCTGTCGATCGTCGGTACCTTCGGGCCGATGTATCTGCTCGGCTATAGCATCGACAACCTGTCGCTGATGGCGCTGACCATCGGCACCGGCTTCGTCGTCGACGACGCGGTCGTCGTGCTCGAAAACGTCGTGCGGCACATGGAGCTGGGCTTGAGTCCGAAAGAGGCCGCGGTGAAGGGCGCGGGCGAAGTCGGCTTCACGGTGATTTCGATGAGCCTGTCGCTGATCGCGGTGTTTCTGCCGATCATCCTGTTTCCGGGCATCGTCGGACTGATGTTTCATGAGTTCGCGATCACGCTGTCGATCGCGATCCTGATCTCGCTGGTGATCTCGCTGACGGTCACCCCCGCGATGTGCGCGTACGTGCTGAGCCGCGACAACGCAGGTCATTCGAAAGCGCGCTGGGCGCAGTGGGTCGAGCGCCAGTTCGATCGCTTCAAGGATGCCTACGCGCGCTCGCTGACGGCCGTGCTCGATCATTCGCTGCTGGTGATCCTGCTGCTGTTCGCGCTGCTGATCGGCAACGTGTTCATGCTGAAGCTGGTGCCCGCCACCTTCTTTCCCGAGCAGGACACCGGCATCGTGATCGGGCAGATCATCGCCGACCAGAGCATTTCGTTTACGGCGATGCAGAAGAAGCTCGTGCAGTTGCAGTCGATCGTGCAGCGAGACCCGGCGGTGCAGTCGGTCGCGGGCTTTACCGGCGGGCGCGCGCTCAATACCGCGAACGTGTTCATCGAGTTGAAGCCGCTGTCGCAGCGGCACGCGACGGCCACCCAGGTCGTGAATCGCCTGCGTCCGAAGCTCGACGAAGTGTCGGGCGCGCGGCTCTTTCTGCAAGCGCAGCAGGACTTGCGCATCGGCGGGCGGCAATCGGCGGCCGAGTATCAGTACACGCTGACGAGCGACGATTCCGCCGCACTGTTCGCGTGGACGCCGAAGCTCGTCGCCGCATTGTCGAAGGAGCGCGGACAGCTGCTCGACGTGAACTCCGACTTGCAGCAGAACGGCCTGCAGACCTACCTGACGATCAATCGCGCGACCGCCGCGCGCTTTGGCTTCGCGCCGAACCAGATCGACAATGTGCTGTACGACGCGTTCGGCCAGCGCACCGTGTCGACGATCTACAACCCGCTGAACCAGTACTTCGTCGTGATGGAGGTCGCGCCGGAGTACTGGCAGTATCCAGAGACGCTGAGCCAGATTTACCTGAGCACGTCCGCGGGCAATCCGACCGGCACGGCCGCGACGCAGATGCCGCACGGCACGGTGTCGGCGACTAGCGCGGCCACGACCAGCGCGTCGTCGAACACGAACTCGCGCAACTCGGACGCGCAGTCGAACGCGACCAACAACAGCATCGCCAACAGCAAGGGCGGCAGCTCGACCGGCAGCGCCGATAGTACGGCCGCCGAAACGATGGTGCCGCTTTCGGTGCTGACGTCGTACAAGAACAGCCATACGTCGACGCAGGTGAACCACCAGAGCGGGCTCGTCGCCGCGACGATCTCGTTCAACCTGCCGGCCGGCGGGTCGCTGAGCCAGGCCGGCGCGGCGATCAACGAGACGATTCGCGAGATCGGCATGCCCGCGAGCATCCACGGTTCGTTCGCGGGCGCGGCGGCGGCCTATTCGCAATCGATGGGCGTGGTGCCGCTGCTGATTCTCGCGGCGCTCGGCGTCGTCTACATCGTGCTCGGCGTGCTGTACGAAAGCTCGATCCACCCGCTGACGATCCTGTCGACGCTGCCGTCCGCGGGCATCGGCGCGACGCTCGCGCTGCTGATCTTCGGCACGCCGTTCTCGGTGATCGCGATGATCGGCATCATCCTGCTGATCGGCATCGTCAAGAAGAACGGCATCATGATGGTCGACGTCGCGATCCAGTTGCAGCGCCAGGAACAGATGCCCGCGCGCGACGCGATCCACGCGGCCGCGCTGATCCGTCTGCGGCCGATCATGATGACGACGTTCGCGGCGGTGCTCGGCGCGGTGCCGCTTGCGATCGGCATCGGCCAGGGCGGCTCGCTGCGCCAGCCGCTCGGTATCACGGTGATGGGCGGGCTGATTCTGAGCCAGATGTTCACGCTCTATACGACGCCGGTGATTTATCTGTATCTCGACCGTCTGCGCGCACGGCTCGTCAGATGGTCCGCGGGGCTGCGCTGGAACCGCGACGCGACGCCGGGACAACCGGATACGAAGGCATGACGATGAAGATTTCTTCTGAACGAATGACGGGGCCGTGCGCAGGCTTGTCCAGCGCCGCGACGCTCGCCGTCGCGCTGCTCGCGCTATTCAACGCCGGCTGCATGGTCGGCCCGGACTATCACCGGCCGCAGGTTCGCGTGCCAGCCAGTTACTCGGAGCTGCCCGGCTGGACCCAGGCCGAGCCGAACGCGACCGGCCCGAAGGGCACGTGGTGGACTGCGTTCAACGATCCGCTGATCGACGAACTCGAACCGCTCGTCGCGGTGTCGAACCAGACCGTGCGCGCGGACTACGCGAACTACCAGCAGGCACTCGCCGAAGTGCGCGCCGCGCACTCGGCGTTGTTCCCGACGATCGGCGCGACCGGTTCGGCGACGCGCGAACGAGCGGGCAGCGGTTCGGTCAGTGCATCGGGAAGCTTCGTCAATGGTACGTCGACGCGCATCGTCAATTCGGGTTCGCTGGAAGGCAGCGTGAGCTGGGCGCCGGACCTGTGGGGCCAGGTACGCCGCACCGTCGAGGAAAACGCCGCGAGCGCGCAGTCGAGCGAAGCGACGCTCGCGAACGCGACGCTCTCCGAGCAGGTCGCGCTCGCCACTGCGATCATCGAGCTGCGCACCAGCGACGCGAACATCGACCTGCTGCAGCAGACGGTCGTCGCGTATCAGCATTTTCTCGACGTCGTCACCGAGCAGGATCGTGCGGGCACGATTCCGCCGAGCGACGTGATCACCGCGCGCAGCCAGTTGAATACCGCGAAGTCCGATCTGATCGCGCTCGGCGTCGCGCGCGCTCAGCAAGCGCATGCGATCGCGGTGCTGGTCGGCAAGAACCCGGAGGAGCTGTCGGTCACGCATAGCGCCGCGATGCCGGCGCTGCCGTCGGTGCCGGTCGGCGTGCCGTCGACGCTGCTCGAACGCCGGCCCGACATCGCCGCCGCCGAGCGCAAGATGGCCGCGCAGAATGCGGCGATCGGCGTCGAGGTGGCTGCGTATTACCCAGACATCTCGCTGTCGGCCGCAGCCGGTTTCACGCAGTCGCCGCTGTCCGGTCTGCTGAAGGTCGCGAACTACGTGTGGTCGCTGGGCGGCAGCGCGACCCAGACGCTGTTCGACGGCGGCCTGCGCAGCGCCGACGTCGACGCGGCAAAGGCGGCCTATGACGCGGCCGTCGCCAACTATCGCGGCACGGTGCTGGGCGCGTTCCAGAACGTCGAGGACGATCTGTCCGGCCTGCGCATTCTCGCCGAGCAGGCGGTCGTGCTCGAAACGGCGGTGCGCGACGCGGACCGAGGCGTGGAGATCGCGTTCAACGAGTATCAGGCGGGCACCGTCGATTACACGACGGTCGCGACTTCGCAAGCGACGCAGCTGACCACGCGGCAGACCGCGCTGAACGTGCAGGAATCGCGCTTGCTGCATGCGGCCTCGCTGTTTGGCGATCTGGGCGGCGGGTGGTCGACCGATGATCTGCATGATCCGCGGCATCCGGCGACGGCTGCTTCTGCGGCTTCCTCTGCGGCTTCCTCGCCTTCGACTGCGTCTGTTCCATCGGCTACGTCACCGGCGACGTCTGCGGCTATCATGCCGGGCGCGCGGCAAGCGCGGCACGATCAAAACGACTAAGGACGAGCATTGGCCAAAGGCATCCACGGGCACCACGTCGGCGACCCGGTATCGACACCCGAAGACGACGCGCCACACCACCCGCCGCCTCGCGAAGTGACCTCGCTGGGCCTCTTTCTGATCTTCGCGCGCATCGGTCTGACGAGTTTCGGCGGTGGCCTGAGCGGCTGGTTCATGCGCGAGTTCGTGCACGACCGGCACTGGATGAGCGAAGACGAATTTCTCAACGGCCTCGCGTTGTCGCAGGCGCTGCCCGGCGTCAACGTGAAGAATCTGGCGATCTGGATCGGCTACCGGCTGCTCGGCTGGCGCGGCGCCGTCGCGGGATTCTGCGGCATCATTTTTCCGGCGGCCGTCGTGATCATTCTGCTCGGCGCATTCTTCTCGGCGATCGCGTCGTTTCCGCTCACGCATATCGCGCTCGCGGGCGCCGCGGCCGGTGCGATCGGGTTGTCGCTGTCGATGGCGATTACCGCCGCGCGCCGCCTGCCGCGCCGCGTGTTTCCGTATCTGGTGCTGCTCGCGACGTTCGCGGCCGCCGCGGTGTTTCGCGTGTCGCTGGTGTGGACCGTACTCATCGCCGGCGCGTTGAGCGTTGGCTATGAATACGTGCGCGAGGCGCGCCAGCCCTGATCGGCTTTTAGCGCCGCAAGTCCAACTCCACAAACAGCTTCTGCCGTGCTCAGAACTCTTATCGCCCTGTTTTCGGTTTTCGCGCCGCTGTCCATCGTCACCGTCGGTGGCGGGCAGGGGATCATCCCCGAAGTTCAGCGCCAGGTCGTCGACGTGCATCACTGGATGACCCATGCGCAATTTCTCAGCGACTTCGCGATCGCGCGGCTCGCGCCCGGTCCCGGCTCCTTGCTCGCGACGCTGATTGGCTATCAGGTCGGCGGCGTCGGCGGCGCGCTCGTCGCGACCGTCGCGCTATTCGGGCCGACCGCGTTTCTGATGTATGGCGTCGTGCACGTCTGGAATCGGCACGAAGGCGCGCGCTGGCTGAATGCGTTGCAGGCTGGGCTGCGCCCCGTGGCCGCCGGGCTGATTCTCGCGGCGGTCTATGTGCTGATCAAGGAACTCGAAGGCGGGTGGATTGCATGGCTCACCGCGGCCATCGCGACCGTGCTCGTGATGCGGACGCGTATCAATGCATTGGTGCTGATCGCGGGCGGGGCGATCGTGTTCGTGCTGGTGCACTTTGCGGGGTTGCTGTAGCGCGCGGAGTGGGGACGGTGTAATGGCGCGTTCCACCAGAATTTTTTTACTTATGTGTAATTCGCCTGATCGTACTAGTCACGAGGTCCGCGTAGAACAGATCGCCGTCCTGGCCTGCCTTCAGATCCACCGGTCCCCCCGGCAGACCTTTTGCAAAGGTCTGAGGCACATTGTTCGGAGGTTGCATGGTCCAGATGCATTGGCGCAGAAGATCGCCAAAGTACAGTGCGTTTTTGAATTGGGCAGGATAGGTTGTGCTCGTATCGTCGGTAAACCCGATCGCAGAGATGACACTGCCGTTCTGGTCAGGTCCTCCGCCGGACGGCTTCGCGCCGCAAGTTTTTCCGTGACTGTCATCGACCGAAACGTAGCTCGTGTGAGCGTACGCAAAAAACGGCGCCGTGGCGCCCACGAACTTTCCGCAGTAGCCCGTGTTTTGATAGTCGGGCTCGGGCGCCGCAGCGAAGTTATTACTGGGGCTCCACCCTTCGTAGCACGGCCAGCCGAAGTCCTGGCCGGCGACAGTGAAATGATCGATAGCCTCCCAACTATTCCATCCCACATTGCCGATATACAGCTCGTCCGTACCTGGCAGGCGAGCGAACCGGAACGGATTGCGCAACCCTTGTGCAACCACGGCAACGCTTTGAGTTGTCGTACCCGGGTTCGTTATCCGGAGAATAGCGCCGTCGCTATAGGGTGAAACGCCCTGACTGCGAAATGCGCCCTGCGGCAAATTCGTGCGATCACCGCACGCGGTATCCAACTGTCCGTAGTCCACCTGGTCGAAGCTCGCGCCGTCGCCAGCGCTAACGTAAAGCGTTCTGTTGTCAGATCCGAAGACGAGTCCGCCAATACTGTGAGACCCGTAAAAGAAACACCATGTCTGATTGCCGGACCCTGCTGGCGGCAGGATTTTCGTTTCGCCCGTGCCCGCTCCCGACGCTGTCAACAGCGAAAGCTGGCCATGAGTCAGAACGTTACCGCTGCAAGCGCCGGTAGCCGGAGGCGTCGTGTAAAGCACGTAAATTTTGCCGTCGTTCAGAGGATCGACCGCTAGTCCGAGAAGTCCCCGGTCGCCATCGTTGCAGACCTCACTGCTGAGGTCGGCAATGAGCGTACATGTAGGTGTCGACAAATCACAATTCCAAATCCTGCCACCTTTTTCGGCGACGAAGACCCGGGTCTGGCTTGAGTTGAAACTAATTGCTGTTGGCTGATTGAGACAACCGCTGTACATAACCCGCTCCGTAAAGCCCTTGGGCAAGATCGGCTGCGGCCGGGGCGTGGAAGTGGGCTGACATGTGATCGACTGTCCAACGGCGACGGAGCCCGGTACAGCGGGGGGCTCCGGAGGGCGGGCGTGCGCCGCATCGGAGAAACGCACCACCAGCAGAGCTGCAAGTACGACCATCACGCGGGTCTGAGTTGCCCGCCAAATAATGCGAGGCGTCACCTTGTCCTCCAGTTCGCGAGTTGAATACGAAGACACCGGCGGACGTACAACCAGTGACTGTTGTAAGCGCATCGCGATTCGCGAATTATGAATGGTTGAATGATAGGACTGACGCCTTGCGATGGCGGCCAATTCTCTGCCACCGCACGCCACCTCGCGGAAACCGCGCGACATACCCCGACCGCGGAAGCTGAGACGAACTACCGTTTTTTCGCCCCAATTGCTCTAGGACAATTATTTTCCGCCCCGTTTTTGCCTCACTATGGAAGATCAGGCAACACGACACGACTTCGAACGGAGCCGGCGTCACCATAAACGGAGGAGCAGCGGTGATCGACGAGTGGCGCGAGGCCGTGCGCGCGGTGCACGGCGTGGAATCGAAATACAAGCGGCTGGTCAAGGCGATTGCCGGCGACATCGAGAGCACGTCGCTGCCGCCGGGCGCGCGCCTGCCGCCGCAGCGCGACGTCGCGGCCGAACTCGCGATCAGCGTGCAGACCGTGACCAACGCGTACAAGGAATTGGAGCGGCAAGGACTGATCCGCTGCGAGGTGGGGCGCGGCAGCTTCGTCGCGGCGCGCGTCACCGAAACGATGTCGAGCTACATGCTCGATACGGCCGAGCGCTCGGTGGTCGATTTTTCGATCGCGCGCATCATTCACACGTCGGAACACGATGCGATGTGGCGCAAGATCTGCGCGACGCTGTCGACGCTCGACGATCAGCCGTGGATTCGCGCGTTCCGGCCGATCGCCGGCTTCGAGCATCATCGCCAGGCGGGCATTGCGTGGCTCGCGTCGCTCGGCATGCCGGCGTCGGCCGATACGCTGCTCGTCACCAACGGCGCCGCGCACGGCATCTTTCTCGCGCTCGCTTCGCTGGTGGGACCGGGCGATACCGTGCTGTGCGAGAGCCTGACGGATCACGGCGTGATAGGTTCGGCCAACGTGCTCGGCTTCACGCTGAAGGGCCTCGAAATCGACGAGTACGGCATTCACCCCGAACACTTCGAGGAGATGTGCGACAGCGAGCGCATCTCTGCGCTCGTCTGCACGCCGACGCTGAACAATCCGACCGTCGCGTTGATGCCCGATTCGCGGCGTCGCGCAATTGCGAAAATCGCCGAGCGCTATGGCGTGTACGTGATCGAGGACGACGTGTACGGGCCCTTGCCCGCCAAACATTCCACGCCGATTTCGAGCCTGATTCCCGATCTGTCGTTCTACTGCACGAGCTTTACGAAGTCGGTGATGGCCGGTTTGCGCATCGGCTATATGACGACGCCGCGCCGGCTCGCGCTGCGCGCCGAGAGCGTGCTGCGCGTGAGCAGCTGGATGGCGACGCCGCCGATGGCCGAGGTCGCCACGCGTTGGATCGTAGACGGCACCGCGGCGCGGCTCGTCGAAATTCAGCGCGAGCGGCTCGGGCGGCGTCAGGCGCAATTGCAACAGACGCTCGGTAAATATGTCCTGGGTGCGCATCCGCAGGCACTATCGGCATGGCTGCGGGTGCCCGACCACTGGCGCACCGACCGGCTGGTGCGCGAACTGCGCAACCGCGACATCGCGGTGACGTCGCCCGATCCGTTTCTCGTGCGCGACGCGGATCGGCCTAATGCAGTGCGGGTTTGCGTCGGCGCGGAAGTCAGCGAGGACACCTATAAAGGCGCGCTCGAAACGATGCGCGATGTGTTCGAGCAGTACCCGCAGGTGCACGATTTCACCTGATCAGGAAGGTGCGCGAATTGCGCAGCGCGACGGACCGAAATGAACTAGGACAATAAAAATCCATTTTTAGAACACTAGACTGGGCTGCATGGAAAGAGATGCGGCCGCGAATCACTGCGTTTATCTGCGACAGCCGTGCCCGCATCGAATAGCGAATCGACCTCTTTGATGCAGGGCCTCATGCATGTCCGTTCCATCGTCAGCCGATCTGTCGTTAGCCGACATTTACCGCGCGCGCAACCGTATCGACGGTCGCGTGTGCCGTACGCCGCTCGTCGAATCACCGAGCCTGTCGGCGCACGCCGGCACGCCGGTCTATCTGAAACTCGAAACCGTGCAGCCGACCGGCAGCTTCAAGCTGCGCGGCGCGACCAATGCGCTCGCGCAACTGGCCGAGCAAGGCTGCACTCGCGTGGTGACCGCATCGACCGGTAATCATGGCCGCGCGGTCGCGCATGCGGCGCGCGCGCTCGGCATCGACGCGACCGTGTGTCTGTCGCGCCTCGTGCCCGCTAACAAGGTCGATGCGGTGCGCGCACTCGGCGCGCACGTGCGGATAGCCGGCCAAAGCCAGGACGAGGCCGAGCACGAAGCATTGCGGCTCGCAAGCGAAGAAGGTTACGCCTACGTGCCGCCATTCGACGATCCGCGCGTGATCGCCGGACAGGGAACGATCGGGCTCGAAATCGTCGAGGCCTTGCCCGATGTCGCGAACATCGTCGTGCCGTTGTCCGGCGGCGGGCTGTTCGCCGGCATCGCGCTGGCCGCGAAAACCACCAGTCCCACGATCGGCTTGACCGGCGTGACGATGGCGCGTGGCGCCGCGATGCACGCGAGTCTGGCGGTAGGTCAGCCGGTGCTGGTCGAGGAAGTCGATACGCTCGCCGATTCGCTCGGCGGCGGCATCGGACTCGAAAACCGCTACACGTATGCGCTGACGCGCGCTCTGATCGACGAAACCGTGCTGCTCGACGAGGCGTCGATCGCGCGCGGCATCGCGCATGCGTACCGGCAGGAACGGCTCGTCGTCGAAGGCGCGGCGGCGGTGGGGATTGCCGCGGTGCTCGATCGCGCGCTGCCCGCTGAGCGCATCGCGCGCGGACCGCTCGTGCTCGTCGTGACGGGCGCGAACATCGATATGGATCTGCATCGGCGGATCGTCGGCAACGAAACGACGCAAGCCGCGCCGTCACTGAACTCACACATCGCATCATGACCTCGATCACGCTCCTTGGCGAAGCCGAGCTTCGCAAACTCGTGCCGCTCGATCTCGCGGCCATCGACCAGATCGAAGCCGCCTTCGTCGCGCTCGCGACCGAAGCGGTCGCGATGCCGCCGATCCTGCGGCTCGATCTGCCCGCGCATAACGGCGAAGTCGACGTGAAGACGGCCTGGCTGCCGCGCCTCGACAGCTTCGCAATCAAGGTCAGTCCTGGCTTTTTCGATAACCCGTCGCTCGGTCTGCCGAGCCTGAACGGCCTGATGCTGGTGCTGTCGGCGAAGACCGGGCTGACCGAAGCGGTGCTGCTCGACAACGGCTATCTGACCGCGATACGCACGGCGGCCGCCGGTGCGGTCGCGGCGCGCTGGCTCGCGAAAGGGCACACGCCGCACGTCGCGGTGATCGGCGCGGGCGAGCAGGCGCGCCTGCAACTGCGCGCCCTGATGCTGGTGCGCCGCGTCGAACACGTGCGCGTGTGGGCACGCGACGCGGCAAGCGCGCTGCGTTTCTCCGCGGAAGTGAACAACACGCTCGGCGTGCGATGCGATGTCGCGGCCAGCGTTCACGACGCGCTCGCCGAAGCCGACGTCGCGATCACGACGACGCCGAGCCGCACGCCGCTCATCGAAGCCGCCGATCTGCATCCGGGCCTGCACATCACCGCGATGGGCTCGGACGCCGAACACAAGAACGAAATCGCGCCGGCCGCGCTCGCGGCGGCGCGCTACGTGTGCGACCGCGCGCAGCAAACGCGGGTGCTCGGCGAACTGCATCACGCGATTGCCGCGGGCACGATGCGTGACGATGCCGCGATCGTCGAATTGGGGCAGGTGATCGCAAAACAGGCGGCGGGCCGCACGAGCGACACCGATGTGACGATCTGCGATCTGACCGGAACCGGCGCGCAGGACACTGCGATTGCCGCGCTCGCGTTGCAGCGGGCGCGTGCGGCGAAGGCGGGAACGATATTCGGCAACGGCGCGCCGCTGAAATGACGCGCGACCAACGGTAAAACGCCGCACAAGCGGCTCACGAAGGAGTAGCACAGATGCGGGCATCCCCGATTCAACCGACGGTCGATTTCAACGCCGACGGCGAACAGCATGGTTTCCTGAAGCTGCCTCATTCTCACGACGTCTCCGCGTGGGGCGCGGAGATGATCCCCATCACCGTGATCCGTAACGGCGAGGGACCGACCGCGCTGCTAACGGGCGGCAACCACGGTGACGAATACGAAGGACCGATCGCGCTGTCGAAGCTTGCCGCCACCTTGAAGGCGAGTGCAGTACGCGGGCGCGTGATCATCGTGCCGTTCATGAATTTTCCGGCGTTTCGCGCGGGCACGCGCACGTCGCCGATCGATCGCGGCAATCTGAATCGCAGCTTTCCGGGCAAGCCGGACGGCACCGTGACCGAGAAGATCGCCGATTATTTTCAGCGCTATCTGCTGCCGCTTGCCGACTATGTGCTCGATCTGCATGCGGGCGGCCGCACGCTCGACTTCGTGCCGTTCGCCGCGATTCACGTGCTGCCCGACGCGACGCAGCAGGCGCGCTGCGAAGCGGCAATGCGCGCGTTCGGCGCGCCGTACTCGATGCGGATGCTCGAACTCGATAGCGTCGGCCTGTACGACACGGCCGTCGAGGAAGCGGGCAAGGTGTTCGTGTCGACCGAGCTTGGCGGCGGTGGCACGGCAACGGTGCAGAGCGTGGCGATTACCGAGCGTGGTGTGCGCGGCTTTCTGCAGCATGCGGGCATCATCGAGCACGAGGAGTCGGGTCGTAACGCACCACGCACGACCACGCTGCTCGATATGCCCGACGGCACCTGCTACACGACGAGCGAGCACGATGGCCTGCTCGAATTGTGCAAGGACCTCGGCGAGATGGTCGACAGCGGTGAGGTGATCGCGCGGATTTACGATGCGAAGCGTACCGGCGCGGCGCCGATCGAATATCGCGCGCGACGCGCGGGCATGCTCGCCGCGCGGCATTTCCCGGGGCTCGTGCGGATTGGCGATACGGTTGCGGTAGTCGCCGACGTGCTCGAACGTGGCATACCGGTAACGGTCTGAACGCGCGATGAAATTCGATCGCTACGATCTCGCGATTCTGCGCATTCTCGCGCGCGACGGGCGCATCACGAAGTCGCGCCTCGCCGAAGAAATCAATCTGTCGATTTCGCCGGCATGGGAGCGCGTGAAGCGCCTCGAAGAAGAGGGCGTGATTCGCGGGTATCGCGCGGATATCGATTGGGTGCGCGCGTTCAAAGGCAGCCGCGTGGTGGTCGAGGTCACGCTCGCCCGTCATACCGCGCCGGACATGCGGCGCTTCGAGGAGCGCATCGCGGCCGCGCCCCAAGTCGTGCAATGCCTCGCGACGGGCGGCGGCGTCGACTATGTGATGCACGTGCTGTCGCGCGATATCGACCACTATCAGCGCTTCATCGATACGTTGCTCACCGACGAATTGGGCATCGAAAAGTACTTCACCTATATCGTCACGAAAGTGGTGAAAAGCGGCGCCGAAGGACTGCCTGATTGGGCGGAACAATCGATTGGCGAGAACGGTTGAATGGCGCGGTAAATGCGGTCGAAATACGGTCAAAAGTCCCGCCCGAAAAAAGCATCAACCACGCGGCGAATTGCAGAAAAAACGCAGTCTTCCAACCGCGACAACAAAAAAATCCGCAGTGCATCAGGACCTACAGTGATAGCAGAGACATCGCACACAGGAGGTCGTCATGTTGCTGGGTCATCCGGTCCTATTCAAATCGCTGTGCTACGTGGATGGACGCTGGGTTCATAGCGCGAGCGCCGCGAGCGTCGCAGTGCAGAATCCCGCGAATCAGGAAGTACTCGGCCATGTGCCGATGCTCGACGCGGCGCAGATCACTGCCGCGGTCGATGCCGCGCAGCGCGCGTTCGACACGTGGCGTTGGGTGCCGGTCGCCAAACGTTCGGCGCTGCTATTGCGCTGGCATGAGCTGATCCTGCGTCATCAGCAGGATCTCGCTGCGATTCTGTCGCTCGAACAGGGCAAGCCGCTTGCCGAAGCCCGCGGCGAAATCGCGTATGGCGCGAGCTTCGTCGAATGGTTCGCGCATGAAGTGCGGCGCCTGAATGGGCGCACGATTCCGACGCATATCGATGGCGCGCATCTTGGCACGATCATCGAGCCGGTCGGCGTGGCCGCACTGATCACGCCGTGGAATTTCCCCTGCGCGATGCTCACGCGCAAGGCCGCTGCCGCGCTGGCAGCTGGTTGCACGGTGGTCGCGAAGCCCGCGCACGAAACGCCGTTCTCCGCGCTCGCGCTCGCGCAACTCGCCGAAGAAGCGGGCTTTCCGGCAGGCGTGTTCAACGTCGTGCTCGGCGAGCCGCAAATGGCGATGGAAACGCTGGTTTCAGATAGCCGCGTGCGCTCGGTCAGCTTCACCGGATCGACGCGTGTCGGGGCACTGGTGATGCAAACGGCCGCACGGGCAGGCATCAAGAAGACGGCGCTCGAATTGGGCGGCAACGCGCCTTTCATCGTGACCGAAGATGCCGACCTCGCACAGGCCGTGCGCGTCGCGGTTGCAGCGAAGTTCCAGACCTCGGGCCAGGACTGCTGCGCGGCGAACCGGATCTTCGTCGCGCGTCCGTTGTATGAAGCATTCGTCGCGCGATACAGCGATGCCGTGAAGGCGTTGAAAGTGGGCAGCGCATTCGACCCGCACGTGGACGTGGGCCCGCTGATGCACCAGGCCGCGTTCGACACGACCGTGCAGCGCGTCGCCGACGCGCGTGAGAAAGGTGCGCGCATCACGGTAGGCGGCGCGCCCCACGAGCGCGGCGGCTGGTTCTTCGAGCCGACCGTTGTGGCCGATGCAGCGCCCGGCATGCGCATCTACGACGAAGAGAACTTCGCGCCGATCTCGGCGGTCTCGCCGTTCGATTCGCTCGACGAAGTGGTCGAACGCGCGAACGACACCGAGTACGGACTCGCCGCCTACGTCTGCGCGAAAGATCTGAACACCGTGTTTCAACTGATTCGCCGACTCGACTTCGCGATGGTGTCCATCAACGGCGCGAAGTTTACCGGCGCGCCGATTCCGTTCGGCGGCATCAAGTCGTCGGGGCTTGGACGTGAAGGCGGCGTCGAAGGCTTCGAGCCGTTCGTCGAGACACGTTATTTCTGCCTTGGCCAGCTTGGCTTGCCGGTCAGCGACAGCGCCCCCGCTCGTGCCGCGGCACACGCGATGGCGACGGACGCAACGGCCTGAACCTACTGATTCATTCATCCAGACATCACACGAAGGAGCGACCCATGACTAAATTCGATCAACTGCTGAGCGCCGATCGCGCGCACTTCATGCATCCGTCGACGCACGCGCACGATCACGCGAGCGGCGCGCTGCCGGGCCGGATCGTGACCGGCGCGAAAGGCATCCGTATCGAGGACCATCAAGGCAAGTCGTTTATCGATGCTTTTGCCGGCCTTTACTGCGTGAACATCGGCTATGGCCGCACCGAAGTGGCAGACGCGATTTACGAGCAAGCGAAGAAGCTCGCTTATTACCACACGTATGTCGGTCACTCGACCGATACGATCATCGAGTTGTCGTCGCGCATCATCGACTGGTCGCCGAAGGGCATGAAGAAGGTGTACTACGGCCTGTCGGGTTCGGACGCGAACGAAACGCAGATCAAGCTCGTCTGGTACTACAACAACGTGAAGGGCCGCCCGAACAAGAAGAAGATCATTTCGCGCGACCGTGGCTATCACGGCTCCGGTATCGTCACCGGTAGTCTCACGGGCTTGCCGAGCTTCCATCAGTTCTTCGATCTGCCGGTCGAGCGCGTCAAGCACACCGTGTGTCCGCACTGGTATCGTCGCGCGCCGGCGGGCATGAACGAAACGCAGTTCGTCGCGTACTGCGTCGACGAACTCGAAAAGCTGATCGCGCGGGAAGGCGCCGATACGATCGCGGCCTTTATCGGCGAACCGGTGATGGGCACGGGCGGCATCGTACCGCCGCCGGCCGGTTACTGGCCCGCGATCCAGCAGGTGCTGAAGAAGCACGACATTCTGCTGATCTGCGACGAGGTGGTGTGCGGTTTCGGCCGGCTCGGCTCGAAGATGGGCGCGCAGCACTACGGCATTCAGCCGGATCTGATCACCGTCGCGAAGGGTTTGACGAGTGCGTATGCGCCGCTGTCGGGCGTGATCGTCAGCGAAGGCGTGTGGGATGTGATCGATAAGGCATCGCAGGAATCGGGCGCGTTGGGGCATGGCTGGACGTATTCGGGCCATCCAATCTGCGCGGCTGCGGCGCTCGCCAACCTCGACATTCTGGAGCGCGAGAACCTGACGCAGAACGCGGCGCAAACCGGTGCCTATTTGCTCCAGCAATTGCATGCGGCGTTCGACTCGCATCCGCTCGTTGGCGAAGTGCGCGGCGAGGGCATGCTGGCCGCGCTGGAGTTCATGGCCGACAAGGATCTCCGCACGCCGTTCGATGCGGCACTGAAGGTCGGGCCGCGGGTGTCGGCTGCGGCGATGCAGCGTGGATTGATCGCGCGGGCAATGCCGCATGGCGACATTCTCGGCTTTGCGCCGCCGCTGGTGACGTCGCGCAGTGATGTGGACGAGATCGTGAAGCTGACGCGCGAGGCGGTGGATGAGGTGGCGTCGCAGGTGTTTGCGCCGGCTGCTTCGCTTTGATGAACTGAGGTGTGAGAAAGCCCCGGCTGCTGGGATGTGGGTTGTGGTTGGGGCTTTTATTTACTTCGGGCGGAATAGGTGTGAGGCGGTTCAATTTCGATAGAATCCAAGGTTTCGATGACCGATCGTGTTTCGCGCAGATCACCGCCCACGATTTCGTGCCGGTGTCTGTCGAGAAATCGGATCTTCGTGTCGATGGTCAACGTAACTGGGACGTCACCGTGGGAGCTATGCCACACGGCTTGAAATTTATACGGTCCCATCCGAGCACCGCCCATATGCGGCATTGTCGCGCTACCTATCCTGTTTCCCCATCCCGTATCCGTAACTGAAAATTTTTCAGTTATGAACTGTTCCAATTCAGCGCGCGCCTTGAGCATTGGAACAATGTCGTCGCGAAAACTGACCGATCCATCCGCATAAGCGGTCGGAATCAATAGCGCTCCGACGAGCGTAGCCATAAATCTTTGAGCACAGATCCTTTTATTCACGATTCAAGATCTAGAAGATCTGGAAGAGCATGCCTTTAAATCTATGCCGTGCTTTAGTCCTCCCGGAACGGACTCCGGTTGCCCTTGTTCCGCAGGTCCTATCGTCACGCTATCGATATGCTCTTCAATGCGGACTGCCTTAAGCAAACTTCCATTGACCTTCCTGCCACGCGAGTCGATAAAATCTATACGCGTGTTTATCGTCAGAACCACTGGTTTTGAACCTGAATTCCCGCGCCAGTTTGCCCACATCGAATAAGGCCCGATTCTGGAACCCCCTAAAGCTTTCGATTGAACGTCTCCAATTCGCGTTCCCATTGGATCGCTGACGATATCGAAGTTGCAAAGAACGAGTTCTCTTAAAACCGTGCTCTGATTCAATAGCGGTACGATAGACGAATCGAAATCGACTGAACCCGTACCATCTAGCGCGAAAGCAGTCAGCGGGAGACACAACAGGAGCGGAAGCAGTCTTTTCATTTAATAACCCAGGAATTTGACCCGCGCATTTTGTAAATCACCGCCAGATGCTTGCCAGGCACGTGTAGCGGCGCTACCGGGGCCACTAAAATGGTCGATATGTGCGCCGCGAATACCCCCGCCGGTATCATCGGCGGATCGTTCCCCGACTACTCGGCTACCGTTGCCAGAAGTAATATAGACGCGAGATCGTGGGGGAATGACAGTGGGATCAACAGCGATCGAGCGATTGGCGACAACATCGGCAAATCGACCGTGCGCAGCGTCTGTTTCACTCAGCCGCGCTTGAGCGGGATTGTTCAAGATATCAGGATTCCCGGCGGCGTTGTGATGCCATCCACCGCCACCGCCGTTCCAGCGAATGAACCGATGATCCAACGTTTCGCCCGTTCCTTGCATTGGTACGCCGCCCGCTCCGTATAAGAAATCTTGGCGGTGACTACCAGACACGCCACGTGCTTGCACCATGGGACCATGCGCATCGCGTTCGTCCGCAATGATGTAATGCGTAATGTGAAAACCGGATTCATACCACGCTTCTTTCAGAGTTATGGGAAGAGGAACCGACGTTATATCTTCGTCCGCTATCGATAACGTCAGGTCTCCCGGTTCGCGCGACTCAAGAATGATCATCGCGCAACCGTTCCAATCGGTTGGCCCCGCAACCCGTACCGTATCGTTCATACGGCTACTCTTGATCGATATAGTGCGGCCGGAAAGCGCCGGACCGCCAAGGCTTTTAACCTTAGCTTTGATCGGCATACGGTACAGAATCTTTCCGTGCTGCACGCGCGCGGACGATGGAATTACAGGCAACTTGTCGTCATACCTGTTGTCCGGAATTTCCCATGACAAGAGGTTCGATGCAATCCGAACTTCAACACATGAGTCCGGATTTGTGTTGGTAAATGCGGAGTCGTGAACCGTTACCCAATTTGCATTGTCCGGCATTCTAGCTTCTCCAGTTGAAGTTTAAGGTTTGATGCTCTGGGCGCAGCTACGCGCGCTTTGCGTCATGTTGCCCGGCTGATTTCAAGCGATAGCCGCCGCGCGTCTATGCTACTGATTCGTTGCGTACGACCATCAGCGTCCGTGACACCACTTGCCACGACGTTCGGGCCAACACGCACCCGATAGTGCGCGTTCGCGAATGGTCGGCCTGTACCATCTTTTAGTACGAACTGCTCGTCGAATCGTTTCCGTGAGCGTCCGCGACAATCACACGCCCATGCGTAACCTCGCGCTTTGATCATGTCGTACCCGGTTGCTAGCGAACGCAGCCGATCAAAAGGAAAGAACTCTCCGGTTTCCGCATTCATAGCCTGTGCCGACGGCATCGGCGGGAAGTTGGCGTAGATCGAATAGGTAATGCGACAAAGGTCGCAGACCTCCTCGTCCGGCGTCTTCTTTCCAGTGCCATCCTGATTCCGTTTCTCCATTGGATTCCTCAAGAACTTTCAGGTGATGTCGGATACTTAACCATCGAAACGAATCACGTCAACAGTTTTAAATCGAGATAAGACTGTCTTGAAAAACATTGACGACGACTGCTACGCGCGAAAAAAAACCCGCCATGAGGGGCGGGCTCGCAAGATGACGTGTGCGCAACTAGGGCTGAGATGGGCCGTAACGCATCGGCCAGTGTTTTAATCGCAATGAGAGTTAATGCGAAGCTTCGTCGCCGTAATGCCGATCCGGAATAACAACGATATTCCCCACGAAGCGCTTTTCCATAAACCGCGTCTGCGCGTCATGAAACTTCGACAGCGGATAAGTCGCCGCGAGAACCGGTCGAATCGTACCGCTCTGAATATAGTCGAGCACACGTTTGAATGCGCCGCGCGTGCCCTGCGACGATCCATTCAACTGCAACTGCTTCAAATACATCGTGCGCAAGTCGAGTTGCACGACCGGCCCGGCGATCGCGCCCGCGGTCGTATATCGCCCCTCGGGCCGCAGCACGTTCAACAGCTTGCCGAACAGCGCCCCGCCAACCAGATCGGCAACCACATCGACGGGCCGGCCACCGGTCATCCGTTCGACGTCCGCGATGAAATCGCCGCTGTCGCGCAGCATCACGCCTTGCGCGCCGAGCGCGAGCACGGCTTCTTCCTTGCCTTTGCTGACCACCGCATACGGAATTGCGCCGCGCGCGCGGCATAGCTGGATGATGGCCGAGCCGACGCCGCCGGACGCACCGGTAATCAGCACCGCTTCGCCGCGCTTGACGGCCGCGCGTTCGATCATCTGCTCGCCAGTGTGATAAGCGCACCAGAACGTTGCGAGCTCGGCGTCGGAATAGGTGGAGTCGACACGATGCGCGTTTTCGGATGGCACGGCCGCATATTCAGCGTACCCGCCGTCGCGGCCATGGCCGATGTAATCGATATCGGCGAGGCTGTCGTCGTCGCGGTTGTAGATCGACGCGTCGACGATCACGCGCTCGCCGATGCGCGCATCGCTGACGCCGCGACCCACCGCAACCACGCGTCCGACGATATCCGCGCCCTGAATGCGCGGAAACGTCAGCGTCGAGCGGCCGCGTCGCCACGTAGATACCGCTTGCGGGTCGTCGTCGGTGCCGTAGGCGCCCTGACGGACCCACACGTCGGTATTGTTGAGACCGCATGCGGTCACATCGATCAGTACCTCGCCGGCCGCACAGGCCGGCACCGGCACGTCGTCGCGATAGACCAGTTTATCGAGGCCGCCGTGCCCGGTCAGCACGACGGCCTTCATCGTTTTCGGAAGCATGTTTCCCTCTTGTTGGATCGGGCATCGTGCTTCGCGAGTCGATGCGGGCACGACGCCCGTGCGCTTACGGTTTGACGAACAGCTTGCGTGGCGTGCGGCAGAAGGTCTCGACACCGGTCTTGGTGATCAGGATGCTCTCGGTGATTTCGAGGCCCCAGTCGTCGAGCCACAGGCCCGGCATGAAGTGGAACGTCATGCCGGGTTCGAGGACGGTCTTGTCCCCAGGACGCAGACTCATCGTGCGCTCGCCCCAGTCCGGCGGATAGCTCGCGCCGATCGGATACCCACAGCGGCTGTTCTTCTCGATGCCGTATTTATGCAGCACCGCGAAGAACGCATTGGCGATGTCCTCGCAGGTATTGCCCGGTTTCGCCGCGGCAAGTCCCGCCTCGATCCCTTCGACGACCGCGCGCTCGCCCTCGATGAAATGCTTCGGCGGCTTGCCCAGATACACGGTGCGCGACTGCGGGCAGTGATAGCGCTTGAAGCAGCCGGCGATTTCGAAGAACGTGCCGGCGTCCTTCGCGAACGGCGTGTCGTCCCAGGTCAGATGCGGCGCGGCGGCGTCGGCGCCGGTCGGCAGCAGCGGCACGATCGCCGGATAGTCGCCGCCATGTCCGTCGATGCCGGTAATGCCTGCCGAGTAGATCTCCGCGACGAGGTCGTTCTTGCGCATGCCCGGCTCGATTCGCTCGACGATATGCGCGTGCATCTTCTCGACGATGCGCGCGGCCACGCGCATGTACTCGATCTCGCGTAGCGATTTGACCGCGCGCTGCCAGTTGACGAGACCGGTCGCGTCCTGCCATTTCGCGTCCGGCAGATGCGCGACGAGCGAGCGATAAGCGGCGGCGCTGAAATAGTAGTTATCCATTTCGACGCCGATCTTCGCGTTGGCCCAACCGCGCGCCGCGATCACGTCGCGCGCGAGATAGTCCATCGGATGACGCGCGGTGGATTGCACGTAGTGATCCGGATAGCCGACGATCTGATCGTGCTGCATGAAGACGGTGCGTTTTGCACCATTCGCGTCCTGACCGCGGCCGAACCAGACCGGCTCGCCATCGAGCGCGAGCAGCACGCACTGATGCACGTAAAACGACCAGCCGTCGTAGCCGGTGAGCCAGGCCATATTGGTCGGGTCCGACACGATCAATAGCTCGATGCCGGCCGCCTGCATGGCCTTGCGCGTCTTGGCAAGACGCGCGGCGTATTCGTCGCGTTCGAACGGCAGGCGCACGACGGGCACCTCAATTCGCGATTCCTGTTGCGTCGTATCTGACATCTTCCCCTCTCTCTGAGCGTGACGTCGTTGCGGGAAGTGGCGCGCGGTGCACGTGAATGCGGCGCCACGGGTATTTCTCGCCGCAGTCTAATGCCGCGAAAAAACGCCGCCGAATGTGCTAGTTCAATGTTGGTGACGTTATCGACGGATGCGGTGTGCTTGTTGCAGTGCACCCTTCGCCTGCCTTTGCCCGTGCGGAAAAAAGAATTGTTCTAGAGCAATGTGGTTTGCAAATATGGCTGCGTATTCTGGTTCGCATTACCGGCGTTTCCGGCGCCGCAGCCGCATTCCATTGACTCAAGTCACGTACGACGAACGGGATCGAATCGATATGAACACTGCGCGAGTTACCGATCTATTGAGCGCTTCAGGCATCGCCCCGGCAAGTCTTTCCTCCGAGCGCACGGCCGCGCCTGCAAGCACTCGGGCGCGCCGCGACGAAGGCCCGGCGAACAAGCCATTGATCCGACTCGACCGGATCACGAAACGATACGGCGCGCTGACCGTGCTCGACGAACTATCGCTCGATGTGATGCCCGGCGAGAAGCTGGCTCTGATCGGTCCGTCGGGATCGGGCAAGACGACGATCCTGCGCATCCTGATGACGCTCGAGACGATCGACGGCGGCCATATCGAGGTCGACGGCGAACAACTGTTTCATATGCCGCGCGGCGGTCAGATGGTGCCCGCGAATGAACGGCACCTGCAAAAGATGCGCGAGAAGATCGGCATGGTGTTTCAGCACTTCAATCTGTTTCCGCACAAGAGCGTGCTCGACAACGTGACGCTCGCGCCGATGCTGACCAAGGGCGAGAGCCGCGAGTCGGCGGAGAAGCGCGCGCTGGAACTGCTCGACATGGTCGGCATGGCCGATAAGGCGAAGAGCCGTCCCGCGCAACTGTCGGGCGGGCAGAAGCAGCGCGTGGCGATCGCGCGGGCGCTCGCGCTCGCGCCGCGAATCATGCTGTTCGATGAAGTAACGTCCGCGCTCGATCCTGAACTCGTTGAAGAAGTCCTGAACGTGATGCAGCGGCTCGCGCGCGAAACCGATATGACGATGCTGCTCGTCACGCATGAAATGGGCTTCGCGCACGACTTTGCGGACCGCGTGCTGTTCTTCGATCGCGGCAGGATCGTCGAGGAAGGCAAGCCCGAGGACATCTTCACGCATCCGACCCACGAGCGAACCCAGACCTTCCTGCGCAAGATCCTCGCCGCGGGTCATCGAATCTGAGGCGGGCCGCAAGAGGTTGTTTTTCCGACGCTATACATCACCCACTACTACGTCATACCACTACGCCATAGGAGCCAGAGATCATGAAGCTGAAGGGGATTCTGATTGCAGGAGGGTTGTCGCTGCTGACGCTCGCGAGCCTCGCATACGCCGCCGACGATAAGCTCACGCAGATGCGCCAGCAAGGTTTCGCTCGCATCGCGATCGCGAACGAACCGCCGTTCACCGCAGTCGGCGCCGACGGCAAAGTGACGGGCGCGGCGCCCGATGTCGCGCGCGCGGGGTTCAAGAAGCTGGGCGTCAACGACGTGGTCGCGTCGGTCTCCGAGTATGGCGCGATGATTCCGGGCCTCGCGGCCGGGCGGCATGACGCGATTGCGGCGGGGCTCTTTATGACGCCGCAGCGTTGCGCCGCCGTCGCCTATTCGCAGCCGGTGCTGTGCGCGGTTGAAGCGTTCGCGGTCAAGAAGGGCAACACGAAGGGCATCAAGAGCTACGAGGAAATCGCGAAAGATCCGAAAGCGGTGATCGGTGTGGAAGGCGGCACGACCGAGCAGAAGCTCGCGACCGCCGCGAATATTCCGACCGACCGCGTGGTCATCGTGCCGGACGGGCAAAGCGGTCTGAAGATGCTGCAGGACGGCCGCATCGATGTATTCGCGTTGCCGCTTCTTTCGATCACCGATCTGCTTTCAAAGGCGAAAGACCCGAACCTCGATTCGATCGCGCCGGTGCAGAACACGCCGGTGCAATGCGACGGCGTCGCGTTCCGCAAGCAGGACACCGCGCTGCGCGATGCGTTCGATGTCGAGCTGAAGAAGATGAAGGATTCCGGCGAGTTCGCCAAGATCGTCGAGCCCTATGGCTTCTCGGCGAAGGCGGCGATGTCGGCGAGCCGCGAACAACTGTGCGCGGCGAAGAACTGAGGCCGCGATAGCACGCCATGCGCGCGGCACGGTCGCGCGCATGGCCCCCGATATATTGCGCGCGAGGTGCGTCGATGAACCACTGGTCCGGTTATTTGGAGCTGATTTTGCAGGGGGCGCGGACAACCGTCGAACTGACGCTGATGGGCGCGGTACTCGCGCTCGTAATGGCGTTCGTCGCGGGGCTCGGGCGTCTGTCGCGCTTCTTCGTGGTGCGCGCGTTGGCCACGTCGTATATCGAGTTCTTTCGGGGCACGTCGATATTCGTGCAGCTGTTCTGGGCGTACTTCGTGTTGCCGATGGCCGGCCTCACGCTGACGCCGCTGCAGGCCGGCGTGCTCGCGCTCGGTTTGAACGTCGGCGCGTATGGCGCTGAAGTGGTGCGGGGCGCGGTCGCCGCGATCGGCCACGAACAGCGCAGCGCCTGCATCGCGTTGAATCTTTCCCGCTATCAGCGCATGCGGCACGTGATCCTGCCCCAGGCCTTGCCGCTGATGCTGCCCACCTTCGGCAACAACGCGATCGAGCTGCTGAAGGGCACGGCCGTCGTGTCGCTGATATCACTCGGCGACATGACCTTCCAGGCGCAAGTGGTGCGCTCGCAAACCGGCAATACGTTGATCCCGTTCGCGACGATTCTCGCGCTGTACTTCGGCATGGCCTGTCTGATCTCGTTCGGTATGCGCAAACTGGAAAGCCGGATGAGCTTCGGTCTCGACCGCATCAGGAGATAGACGAATGGAATGGGACTGGAGCTTCGTGCGCGAGATTCTGCCAATCCTGCTGCAAGGCTTGGAGATCACGGTGCTCGCTACATTGCTCGGCGCGGTGGTGGCGGCCGTGGTCGGCATGGTGATTGCCATTTTGCGGCTGGCGCCGAATCGCGTGGTGTCGCACGGCACGTCGGCGGTTGCGGGTTTTATTCGTGGCACACCGCTGCTCGTGCAGTTGTATTTCGTGTTTTACGTGCTGCCCGACATCGGCATCAGGATGCCCGCGCTCGCGGCCGGGGTGCTCGCAATCGGTGTGCATTACGCGACGTATGCGGCCGAGGTTTATCGCGCGGGCATCGAAAGCATTCCGCGCGGGCAATGGGAAGCCGCGAAGGCCTGCAATCTGAGCCCCGCGCAAACCTGGCAGCACGTGATCCTGCCCGAAGCGGTGCCGCCGATGGTGCCCGCGCTCGCCAATTACCTGATCTCGATGTTCAAGGAAACGCCATTGCTATCGGCGATCACGGTACTCGAATTGATGAATCAGGCGAAGATCATCGCGAATACGGACTACCGCTATCTGGAGCCGATGACGCTGGTCGGCGTGCTGTTCCTGATCATCAGCCTGATCGCGGTGGCCTGTGTGCGCCTCCTTGAGAAGCGTTTTCCGGCTCCCGGGCATTGAACGATGCAAATAACTATTCGGCAGTTCGAGCGCGCGCCGCATCTGATCGAACGCGCTTTCGACAAACGTATCGGCCTCGTGATTCTCGCGACCGATCACACCACCGAGCCGGATTTCGCGGCACTCGTTGCGAACGAGCGTATCGGCATTTACGTGAATCGCGTGCCGTATGCGAACCCTGTCACGCCCGACAATCTGCGCGCGATGCAACCGTCACTGACCGCCGGTGCTGCACTGATATTGCCCGACGAAACGCTCGACGTCGTGATGTATTCGTGCACGTCGGCATCCGTGATGATCGGGGATGCGCAGATCGAGCGCGCTATTCATGCGGCGAAGCCATCGGCCAGAGTGGTCACTCCAACGGCTGCCGCAGTCACTGCGCTGAACACGCTCGGCGCGCGGCGTATCAGCGTGCTGACGCCGTACACCGCCGAAACGAGTCGGCCGATGGCCGAGTACTTTGCCGCGCAAGGCTTCGCGATAGATCGCTTCTCATCCCTGGGTCTGACCGACGACCGGGAGATGGCACGGATTTCGCACGACGATATCGTAGCCTTTGCGCGCGAGGCGACGGCGCGGGACTCCGATGCGCTGTTTATCTCGTGCACCGCCGTGCGAGCCGCGCGGATCATCGCGCGAATCGAAGAGGCCACCGGCAAGCCGGTGGTCAGCAGCAATCTCGCGACCGCATGGATGTGTTTGCGGCTGTGCGGCGAGAACGAGCCGAGGCCGGAACAGGGGCGTTTGATGACGCTGCCGTTGCTGATGCGCTGATACGAATGACGTTGGGCTTTCAGCCATTCAATGGCTTGCGCCCGACGTCAACTGCCCGATCATGTTGCGGATCGCGCGCATCTGAACGCCTTGCCGATCGGCGAAATGTCGGCCGGTATATCCCCACCAGTCCCAGCATCCGTTCGGGTTGATTGCTGGAATCGATACCGCTTGCGGATATAGCACGACGATCCGGTTGTTGTCCGCCCACTGCGTATAGCCGGCGTGCCGGACGAACGTGGTGCCGTAGGGGAGACCAGTCGATGAGTCGGGCGGGACATACGCCTGTCCCTGCCGGCAGCCGTGCAGCGCAATGTGCAGCCGGCACGGTGCACCCGAATCGCATGTGCTCGGTACATACAGCCATCC
The DNA here is from genome assembly GCF_009362785.1 of Paraburkholderia atlantica. GTDB lineage: Bacteria > Pseudomonadota > Gammaproteobacteria > Burkholderiales > Burkholderiaceae > Paraburkholderia > Paraburkholderia atlantica. The sequence goes on along the minus strand of NZ_WHNQ01000028.1, from coordinate 13,330 downwards.
GCTGGTATCCATGCCCGTCGTCCGCAAAAAGCTCGCTAGCCGGCTGGCCGGTAGATAACGGCTCTGATCGAAGCGGATGAAGCGCCCCGGTGGCGTTGCCGCGGCAGGCGGGGCGAGCGGAGCAGGTCCGTAGATCCAGCCCAGTATCTGCTTTGCGCCATCGACATTGCACTTGCCGATGAAGGGCGATTCGCTTTTTGCGCAGGCCACGCCATAGTCGATGGTGGGCATCGTGTGGCCCGCATCGGCGATGCCGGTTTGAGTCATGTTCCGTGCCGGCACGCCGAGTGCCGCATAGAACGCCTGCAACTGAGCGACGATGGGCGTAGGCACGGTCGCATCTTTCGCCCCCGAGATCGTGACGATGCGTTGGCCCGGGATTCTGGCGACATCGTCGATCAGGCGATTGGCCGAAAACATCCTGGCCATCGAGACGAGCCGCGGCACATTGGTACTGTCGGGCGAGACCCGGCAGGCGCTCGCGGGTCGGATCGTGCATGAGCATCGGGTCGTGGCGATCAGAAGGCTGTTTCGCGAGCAATAGTACGGACCGGCCGCAACGACGCCCACGCCCTTGATGATCGACGAGTACGCGACAGCCAGTTGCACTGCCATGTACCCTCCGGCCGAGAGGCCGGAGACGGAGGTCTGCGAGATATCGATGTTGAGCGCCGGCAATGGCGGGTAGCTGGCTGCTTCGGCGCAACAGTCTGCCGACAGCATCGACAAAGCGGTGACACATATGCAGAGCGCTGCTTTCACCGGTTGGCCTCGCACTCGAATGCTTATCGGTAGAACGGACGACGGCTTGAAATTTTACAGCGTGCGGTGCACCCAAATCGTGTTGTTTTTCCCGATCGCGCGCGACGCGTCGCAGACGCACGCGTACGGATTACCGCATCGGTTGCCGGCTTTATGGAAAACCCCGATGCCTGCATCGTCCTAGAACATCGTTGCAGAAGCGTGTCGCCGGTATCTTGGATTCGGGCGACGTTGCCTGTGTCGCATAGAGACATCCCAGGAGGAGACATGCATTACGCACATTCATGGACCGCGCAGAGCGCGCAACCGCAAGCGCAAGCGCGCAGCTTGCTGCGACGCGCGATCGCCGCATCGGCGCTCGGCAACGCAACCGAGTGGTTCGACTACGGTATCTACGCCTATGGCCTCAGCTACATATCGGCCGCGCTGTTCCCCGGCAGCACTTCGCAGGCTACGTTATTCGCACTCGCGACGTTCGCCATTTCGTTTCTCGTGCGTCCGTTAGGCGGCCTGTTCTGGGGGCCGCTCGGCGATCGCCTCGGCCGCAAGCACGTGCTGGCGTTGACGATCATCCTGATGTCGGTCGCGACGCTGCTGGTCGGACTCGTGCCGACTTACGCAAGCATTGGCTGGTGGGCGCCGACGATCCTCGTTGTGCTGCGAATGATTCAGGGCTTTTCGACGGGCGGCGAATATGGCGGCGCGGCGACTTTCATGGCCGAATACGCGCCCGACAAGAAGCGCGGCTTTTGCGGCAGCTTCCTCGAATTCGCGACGCTGTCGGGATTCTCGCTCGGCGCGTTTCTGATGCTCGGTTGCTCGGTCGCGCTCGGCAACACGGCGATGCATGCATGGGGATGGCGTTTGCCGTTTCTGATTGCGGCACCGCTCGGCCTGATCGGTTTCTATCTGCGCTCCAAGCTCGAAGACACGCCGGTCTTTCGCGAGCTCGAAGAAACGATGCACAAGGAGCAGCATAGCTGCGTCACGCTGAAGGCATTGCTGAGCGACTACTGGAAGCCGCTGATCCAGCTCGGCGGACTCGTGGTTGCTTTGAATGTCGTCAACTACGTGCTGCTCGCCTATATGCCGACGTTCATGCAGAAGCAGCTTGGCATGAGCGACAACATGTCCCTGCTCGTACCGCTGATCGGCATGCTCGCGATGATGGTGTTTCTGCCGTTTGCGGGCACGTTCTCGGATCGCGTCGGCCGCAAGAACGTGTGGTGGTTTTCGCTGATCGGCCTGTTCGTCGCGGCGATTCCGATGTTCCTGCTGATGAAGCTCAGCGTGACCGGTGCCTTCATCGGCTTTGCGGTGCTCGGGCTGTTGTACGTGCCGCAACTCGCGAGCATCTCGGCGATGTTCCCCGCAATGTTCCCGACCCAGGTCCGTTACGCGGGGATGGCGATTGCGTATAACGTGTCGACGTCGATTTTCGGCGGCACGGCGCCGATGGCTAACGAATGGCTGGTCGCGCATACGGGCAATGCGCTGGTGCCCGCTTATTACATGATGGCAGCGTGCGTCGTTGGTGCGATTGCGCTGGTCTTCGTGCCTGAAACGCGCGGGTGTTCGTTGCGCGGGCAGGGCATTCCGGGGAAGCAGGAAGTGGTCGGTTGAAGTCGGCTAGCGTGGCCGGTCGCGTATCGATGCGGTTTGGCCACGCGTGTTTGATTGGACGCTTACTTCAACCGGCTTTCCGCGAGCCTCGACTTCAGCCGTTCATATTTCTGCCGCGACGTATCCGCGAACGCCGCCTTACGACTCGAACGCGTATCGTCGAATGGAATCGGCTCGGCGAACTGCCTTCGAGCGCGGGAGGCGTCAACTGCGCCGATGTGCTTCAACGCAATTCAACCACCGGACAGAACCCTGTCTTCGATTTCATAGCGTTCATTGCCGACTGAAATCAGATTGATGCCGGCATGTTTGCGCGTCAGCGTATCGCCGGGCATCGGCTGATCGTTCGCGGACGCCGCCGTGCCCATCACACGGCCGTTGACGCCGAAGAAAATCGCCCGCGTCGTGCCGTCGGGCCAGTAGACCACGACCGTTGTGGATCGATCGCCGTGATGCACGACGCCGAACTTGCACATCGTTCTGGTCTGTCCGTTGCCGCGCTCGCAAGGCAGCGTGCCGCTCGCGGCGATCGGGGATTCCTTCACGGGCGCGTGACCATTCGGCGAGCTGGTCTGAGCGCTTTCCGTCGATATGGAAATCAGCGTCACGCCGTCCGCTTCGCCGACCACGCGCGCGCGCCGCTGATGCCCGACGATCGCGCGTACGGCGGCGCCGTCGCGCGGACCAGGGCAGCCGACCAGCATCGCCATATGGTCCAAATAGTTCGCGGTCGCGGCCGACTCGCCGAGCCGCCGGCAGACATCGCCCGAGTGCGGATAACCATCGCCGAGCACGACGAACGACGCGGGCCATTTGAACGGCTTCTGCGTGCCAGCGGCCTGCGCGGAGGTCGAGGCCCCGCCGCTACCGAAAGCCATCGCCGCAATCGCGGCATATAGCGCCAAAGCGAAAGACCGGGTTGCGCGTTGCATCGATGTTCTCCTCGGCATGCTCACGTTCGAGCCGCGCCAGCCGCCAACGCGGCCTGCGCCCGCTGCAGCCACTCGCGATTGTGTTCGCGCGCGTGACGCGGCCAATGCTTGGCATCCTGCACGATTTCCGCATAGAGGGCGCCGGCGCGGCGGCGGTCCGCGTCTTCCGGTTGCGCGGCGAGCCAGTCGGCGAACAGGCAGCGCGCCGCGACGTCGGTTGCGCAGGTCAGCGAGTGTTCGAATGCCGCGCGCGCGCCCGGCGCGTTCAGCGCGGCCAGCGTGCGCGCGTACAGCAGCGCCGGCTCGCCCTGATTGCGCGCGTGCGGATTGATCGAGAACAGATTCGCCAACGTCGTATCGGCGGCCGTGTAGTTGCCGAGCGCGAACTGCGAGCGCGCGAGACCTATCAGTAGCGCGGGATCGTTCGCAAAGGGTCCATTCGCCGCGGCCTGAAAATGTTCGAGTGCTTCACGCGGATTGCCGGCCGCGAGCAAGGCTTCGCCGAGCCGCATCCGATGCTGCACGGTCGGCGAGCGCTCGAAAGCGGCGCGTGCTTCACGCAGCGCGCGATTCGGATCGACGAATTGCGTGATCGCCTGCGTGGCCACTCGCGCGCCGCGCGTATGGCGCAGACCCGGCAGATAGATCGCGAAGAAGTACACGACGCTGCCGAGCAGCGGAAAGGCAAACAGAATGAATAGCCAGTAGATGCCCTGGTTATTGCGCATCGCGTGGATGGCGAAGAAGATCGCAATAAAAACGTGAAGACCAATTCCAAAGAAGTAGGGCATATCGAGTCAACCTTCGAGCATGAGGAAAAGCGACGAAACTGTAGCGCTCGGAATGGTAGCGGATGCGCGGCACCTTCAGTTCGCCGAGCGTCAACGAGTCCCAGGTCTTGCCGCCGTACAGTAGCACGAGCGGACTGCATCGGTGCCTGTCCATACCGGGTTCCGCGGCCGCCATCGGGCTCTTCAGTCCACGTTCAGACGCAGGTGGTGAGCAGCAGCGCGGGCCCGAATGTGATCAGGGTCGCGACCAGCGCCGCGATCAGAGTCCAGACGACGACGGTATGCATGAACGAACTGATAAGTTCGGGTCCGGGGTCGCGGGTCGCGGCGCGATAGCGCCATAGCCAGCCGAGTGCGACTAAATGCAGCAGCAGAATGATCGCGAGACTCACGCGCAGCGGGCCGGCCGGCCACGCGAACGCGCAGCCGATCGCATGCAGCGCATACAGGATCACGAACGCGAGACACCAGATCGTGAAGCCGACGGCGAGCCACCACAACCGCCGTGGCGAAAGCGGACGCGCATTCATGGTCGGGCTCCCAGCATGGCGACGAGGCTCGGCAGCGCGAGCACGAGTCCGAGCGCGATGACACCCGTCGTCAGCGTGTAATCGACCCACAGGCGCGTGAGGCGCAGATCGGTCAGGCGTCGCGCGGAAACGAAGCCCGCGCCGACACGCAGCACGTTGCTGATCAGGAACAGCAGCCCGACGCCCGCGTGAACGGCGATATACGTGAGCAGCGCCGCGGCCGTCGCGCCGAGCGCATGCTCGCGCGGATTCGGGGTCACGCCGTCGATCAGCATCACGGAGGCGCCGAGCGCGACGATCAGCGCGATCGCGGAAAGCCCGATCGCGCCGTGCGGTTTGCGCTCGGCGGCGGCCGCGCGCAACGAGCCACGCGTGGCGGCCGCGGCCACCGCGAGCGCGACGACTACGACGAGCGCCAGCAGACGGTTCGGATGCGGCGCGACCGCGGCCGGCCAGTTCGGCGCGGCGATCCACAGATAGAACGTGCCGAAGACCAGCGACGTGAACAGCGTGCCGTCCGCGACCAACGCACAGATCATCGAAATCCATGACGGCGCGCCGGCGACCTCGGTATGCGGCGGCACGCTGACGCCGCGGCCGACCGGCAGCGCGCCGTAATCGCGCGCGTGGCCGGCGCTCTGACCTGCGTAGATGAAGAGGCCGAACGTCACGAACGCGAATGCGACCGACAGCAGATAAAACTTGAACAGCATCGCGAGCACCGCCGCGGCGGTCACGAGTGCGGTGACGAGCGGCAGATACGTCGAGTTCGGCAACACGATCAGCTGTTCGGGCTCGCCCGAGGTCATATGCACACCTAGAGCCTCCTGCCAGCCGTTGCGCGTGAAGCCGAGGTAACCTTCGCCGCGTGCGAGCGAGGTCGCGAGCTGGCCCGGTGGCACCTTTTCGGTTTCGGCGTCGATGTGCGGGATCGACGCGAATGCGTACGGCGCGGGCGGAATCGGCATCGCCCATTCGAGCGTGGTCGATTGCCACGGGTTACGCCGCACGCGTTGGCCGAAACGCAATTGCACGATGATGTCGATCACGACGAGCGCAAAGCCGATCGTCATCACGAAGCTGCCCACCGACGACAGCAGATTGAGCCAGTTCCAGCCTTCGTCGCCGCTGTACGTGAAGACTCGCCGGGGCATGCCGAGCAGGCCGGTCAAGTGCATCATGAAGAACGTCATGTTGAAGCCGATGAACACGAGCCAGAACGCCGGCACGGAAAGCTTATGCACGGCGGTGCGCCCGGTCAGCAGCGGCAGCCAGTAATAGAACGCGGCGAGCATCGGAAACGCGAGCGCGCCGGCCACCACGTAGTGCATGTGCGCGACGACGAAGTAGGTGTCGTGTGCTTGCCAGTCGAACGGCACGATCGCGAGCATCACGCCGGTCAGCCCGCCGCACGTGAACACGAAGAAGAAGCCGAAGATGTACAGCATCGGCACATCCCAGCGCGGGCGGCCGTGCGACAGCGTGGCGAGCCACGCGAAGAACTGGATCGCGGTGGGCACCGCCACGATCGCCGAGCCCGCCGAGAAGAACGCGAGCGCCAGATGCGGAATGCCCACCGTGAACATGTGGTGCACCCAGATGCCGAAGCTCAGGAACGCGAGCGCGATGATCGCGACGACGATCGCGCGGTAGCCGATCAGGCGGCGTCGTGCGAACACGGGGATCATCGTCGACAGCACGCCGGCCATCGGCAGGAAGATGATGTACACGTCGGGGTGGCCGAACAGCCAGAAAAGGTGCTGCCACAGCAGCGGATCGCCGCCGCGCGTCGGATCGAAGAACGGCAGGTTGAACGCGCGCTCCACCTCGAGCAGGATCGAGCCGAGAATCAGCGGCGGAAACGCGACAATCATCATCATCGCGGTAACGAGGATGTACCACGCGAAGATCGGCATGCGATCGAGCGACATGCCCGGCGCGCGCATCTTCAGGATCGACACGACGATTTCCATCGCGAGCGACAGCGCCGAAATCTCGACGAACGTGATGCCGAGCAGCCAGACGTCGGCGTTCAGTCCGGGCGTGTACACGTTGGAGCTGAGCGGCGTGTACATGAACCAGCCGCCGTCGGGCGCGCTGCGCAGAATCAGCGACACGGTCAGGATCGTGCCGCCGAACAGATAGCACCAATAGCCGTAAGCGGTCAGGCGCGGAAACGCGAAGTCGCGCGTGCCGAGAATCTTCGGCGTCAGATAGACCGCGAAGCTTTCTACCATCGGAATCGCGAACAGGAACAGCATCATCGATCCATGCATCGTGAAGACCTGGTTATAGGTCTCGACGTCCATGAAGGCCGCATGCGGCGTGGCGAGTTGTACGCGCGTGAGCATGCCGAGAATCCCGGCGATCGCGAAGAACACGAACGACGTGATCATCATGCGCATGCCGAGGATCGTATGGTTGACCGCGGCGAGCTTCTGCACGCCCGGCCCGGTGCGCCAGATCGCGGCAAGCTGGCGATGCAGTCGCAACGCGGTGATGCCCTGTGATGGCGGCTCGACGGGCACACTCATTTCTTCACCTCCCCGTTGGCGGCGGCACTTTTGACGGCAGCCGGGAAATCTTCCGGACGATCGACGATCACGGTGAAGCGCATCCCCGCATGACCGATGCCGCAAAACTCGTTGCATTGTCCGGCGTACTGGCCGGGCACGTCGGCCTCGATGCGCAGCAGGTTCTGGTGGCCCGGCACGGCGTCGATCTTGCCCGCGAAGCGCGGAATCCAGAACGCGTGCACGACGTCCATGCTGGTCACGGAGATGTCGACTGGCGTGCGCGCCGGCAGATGCAGCACGTTGTCGGTTTCGACGTTGCCGAGTTCCGGATAGCGGAAGGTCCAGCGCCATTGCTGCGCGATCGCCTCGATGCGTGCGGGCGCATGCGCGCGGAGCGGCAGCAGCAACTCGCCCGCGTACAGTGCGTAGCAGATCAACGGAATCAGGATCACCGCAGGCAGCACGAGGCCACCGAACACGATCCAGCGCGCGGGCGACAGATGCGAGCCCCAGCCGGGCCGGAACACCGTCAGCAGAAACAGCACGAGCACCATCGCGAACAGGATCGCCGCGCCCGCGAGCATCACCCACCACAGCCCGGCGATCGATGCGGCGGCCGGACCCGATGGCTCGAGCGTCGACAACGGCCCGGTGCAGCCGGACAACGCGGCGAGCGATCCGGCTTGGACCGCCAGACGCAAGCAGCTATGATGGTTTGCACCACCGGGCGTTCGATGCGAGGGCACACCACCATGGCAAACAAGGGCAATGCTGGAAGCGAGACGCGAAGTGAAGTGATGCTCGAGCTGTTGCGGCTCGACAAGGGCTCGGCGGTGGCGCTCGTCGGTCATCCGATTCACGTGATGATGGTGCATTTCCCGATCGCGTTCGTCGTCGCGACGTTGGGCGTCGACGTGATCTACTGGTGGACGGGCGACCCGTTCTGGATTCGCGCCGGCTTGTGGGCCGCCGGCTTTGCATTCTGGAGCGGCGTGGCCGCGAGCGTGGTAGGTACCGCCGAACTGCTGCTGGTGCGCGGCATCCGCCTGAAGGAAGCGAGCTGGTCGCATGCGGTCGCCGCGATGACGCTCGTCGCGCTCGCGGGAGCGAACTGGGGTGGGCGCCTCTATTACCCCGATGAGATCCTGCCGCATGGGCTCGTGCTGTCGGTGCTCAGCTCGGTGATGACGGGCTTCGCCGGCTGGCATGGAGGCAAGCTCGTGTTCGATCATGGCGTGGGGATTCTCGTTTCGCCGAAGGAGTGATGCAGCCAGCGGCCAAGTCCGCCGGGTTCGAACAGATGCGGGGCCAGCAGATTCGAGTCGATGTGGGGCTTGGCCAGCACGATCCAGATGATCGCGACGATCACAATCAGATAAGCGATGGTCAGCGCGATCGCCGAGGCACGGCTGAAGCGGCCATCGGGCAGATACAGATCGTGCAGTACGAGGCCGGCCAGCACGTGCAGCATCGCCATGATGCCGACGAACACCATCTTCGCCGTGAACCATTCGACGAACGTGGCCTGCAGAAAAATCAGCGCGGTGCCGCTCGCAATCGCGACGAAAGCGGCGGGCGAAGTCAGTTCGACGAACACGAGACGCGTGATGCGGTGAAGACGGTCGAGCTCGGTGCCGGCCGCCAGCCCGCGACGCTGCCAGAACAGATACGGCAGCACGAGCAAACCGCCCGACCAGATCGCGATCGCGGCCAGATGAATGAACTTCAGAAGGGTCGTCACAGCGCGGGCTCTCTGCCGCGCAGGCTCGACCAGACGAGCGAAAGTCCTGCCGCGAGATAAGGGATCATCGCCAGTACCCACATCAACAGTCCGGCGAGTTGCTGGTCGGCGAGCGGAGTGAGCCCCCACGCGGCGGTGGTCGCGAAGTGCGCGACGTAGAGCGGCACCGGCGCGAACACGATCAACGCGCCGAGCAAACCCATATGGCCGATCGTCGCGACGAGCGCCATTAGCGCGGGGCCGGTCGGCAGCGACGGCGAGAAGATGCTGCGCCACATGAGCCATGAACTGCCAAGCAAAGTGATCTGCATCAGCCAGTAGCCGGGCAGCGTCGCGAGTCCCCACCCATAGGGCCCGGGCGCATGCCACAGCCAGATGATCACCGCATGCGCTGCGACCACCGGCACGAGCGGCGGATGTGCGAGGCGCGTCAGCGGAAACGCAAGGGCGAGCAGGGGAGCCACTGCAGCGATCAGAATGACGTGATGAGTGACGCGCGCGGAGAACAATGCAGAGGACAACGCGCAGAGCGGCGACACGAACACGACGGCAATCAGCGCGACGGCGCCCCATCCCGCCCGTGGACTCGCCGTGCGGCCGCTCGCCACGACCCATGCGAGCGCCGCGAGCGCGACCAGCAATGGCGGGTCCGTATTCCAGCGCAACCACAAGCTTTCAGGGACAGCCGCGGGACCACAGTAAGCGACTGGAAAATATGGCATGGCGCGATGTCTTCAACGAGTCCAGGTGCCTCTTTAGTACACGAGAGCAATAGCGTGACAGATAGCACCTTTGAATTGTCGGGACGGCTCACGATCCAACTGATCGCTTGTGTACTCTAGCGCAAATAATCTGTTTAGGGACGGCTATCCGAATCATGAAAGTTTTTGCGTGACAGAATGTTTTCATTTTGTCACTCGCGCTTTTTTGCCGGCAGAATAAAGGCTGATGTAATGGCGGCGATAAGACTGCGATGGTGCGGCGCAATACTTCAGGCGCGGCTTACCCGGCATACTATGATGAAATCATGTGACGGAGGCCCGCCATGTTTCATGATCCCATTCGAATTCCCGCAATTATCGAATTGTCGGTGCTTGCAATCGCGCTGATTGTTGTCAGCATCCTACGCGTGAGGCAGCAAAGAGAGCGGGCGCGAAATCGGGCACTGACGGAGAAGCGACGGTCTGAGAAAACGAGAATGTAATATTCGCTTTTACTGCATCTTTTAATGCGTCTCTATTCAGATATGTTGCTGGTCGTTGCCAGTTCTATTGACGATCAATGCGAGGTCCGTATCGGCGATACACCGCTCGCCGAACAGATTTGACGAAGTGGGTGGAAGCAATGCATCGGTGGCGGCGAAGAGTTTTTGAGCCGCTTCCTGTGCGCGCGACGAAAGCGGGCCGCCGCGCGATCCATAGAAAATGACTTCGGTGGAACGGTCATCGCGAATCGGCAGCAGATCGCTGCTCTTGAATCGGCCGCCGGAGAGCGATAGTGCGTGGACGCCTCATCGTTTCTTCGACCGGTATCTCAGCCGCCGAACAAAATCACGCGAGGGGCTTCAAAAAAAAATTTTAGCTGATACAATGGCGCCCCTCTGCCCAGGTGGCGAAATTGGTAGACGCACTATCTTGAGGGGGTAGCGCCGAAAGGCGTGTGGGTTCAAATCCCGCCCTGGGCACCAAAGTATATTCCGGCAAGTTCCGGAGAAATACGGAAACCCGCGACAGCACAAGGCTTCGCGGGTTTTTTTGTTTCCTGCATTGTGCGGTGAAGTGCTGGGACAGCCAGCGCAATTGGTGGTATTTTTGGTGGTATCGGCTGAATTTCTGCTGTGGTACTGCAGGAGATACCACCATGCCGCTCACCGACACACAGGTGCGGACCGCACGTTACAACCCAGAGGGCGCCGGCAATCGGTTGTCCGATGGTGGTCGCATGTACCTCCAGCTGGACAAGTCTGGCGCCAAATACTGGCGTATGAATTACCGGTTCGCGGGCAAGGACAAAACACTCGCTCTCGGCGTTTATCCGGATGTGTCATTGGCTGCGGCACGGAAGAAGCGCGACGAGGTCCGTACGAGACTAGCTGCGGGCATGGACCCAAGTGCGGTAAAAAGGGCTGATAAGCGTGCAGCCCGACTCGCAGCAGGCAATACGTTTGAAGCGATTGCATTGGCATGGATGCAAGAACGTAAATCCTACGTAGAACCTCGCCAGCATGAGAACACGCTCGCGCGTTTTAAGAACGATGCGTTCCCGTGGCTCGGCAAACGTCCCATTTCCGAGATTGATGCCCCAGAGATTCTTGAGACTCTGAAACGCGTCGATAGCCGCGGCGCGCGCTATACCGCCCATCGCTTGCGCGGAGAAATTAGCCGAGTCTTTCGATATGCGATCAAAGAGAACTTCTGCAAGTCGGACCCAGCCCGCGATCTTGTTGGGGCTATTCCACCCGCGCAAACAACCCACTTCGCGTCGATCATTGAACCGGACAAAGTAGGTGAAATGCTGCGCGCGTTCGATGGCTTTAGCGGCACATTTCCGGTTTTCTGCGCGCTCAGACTTGCTCCGATGCTGTTCGTCCGGCCTGGCGAGCTTCGTACGGCAGAATGGAGCCACATAAATCTGGACCGCGCCGAATGGCGCTATGCGGTGACGAAAACTGATACGGCTCATCTTGTACCGCTCGCTGCACAGGCCGTCGCTATCTTGCGGGAACTCAAGGCGTTGACCGGCAATGGTTTATACGTGTTCCCGGGCGCGCGCGATCGCAAGCGTCCAATGAGTGAAGTCACAATCAACGCGGCGCTGCGCCGCTTGGGGTACGACACACGCACGGAAATCACGGGCCACGGCTTTCGCGCCATGGCACGAACGATCCTGCATGAAGAGCTTGAACATAAACCAGAGGTGATCGAGCATCAGCTCGCGCATGCGGTGCCTGATAACTTGGGCTCTGCCTACAATCGCACGAAATTCATTAGAGAACGTCGGACGATGATGCAGGAGTGGGCCGATTATCTTGAACGGCTGAAGACCGGCGCAATTGCGGCGGGTACGCGCACATAGCGAGTCATCCGTATCATGTGCCCGTGGCGCGCGGTATTCCGAAGGCGTTCGGACGACGGCATACCGTGTATATGCGTTGTTCCAGGTAACGTTGCTAAGGGTGTGTGGGAACGCGTGATCCGCGCCGGGGCCGACGAAACCGAGATCAAGCGTGTTTTGATCGATTCGGCCATCGTGCGCGTACACCGGAACATCGGCTGACGCTTCTTCAGTCGATCGTGCGTACCGAGTCCGGATTCAATCCTTATGCGATCGGCGTGGTGCATGGTATCGGCTGCGCGCTCCATACGTTCTGCTACTAGCCGCTTTGCAATGGCGTTCGCAGTTCCCGTGAAGTGCTATTCAGTCAGGCTATAGAGTTCGCTGAATATCCGCTGGCGGACTGACGACGATTTGGATCACTCGGCTAGGGACGGAAATGTGCTCTGGCCAACCTGCGCGCTGACTGGAGCATTGGGCGGGCCGCTTGCTGGTCTGACTAATCTGAGTTTCCCGCAACACCACATCTCTAATGGCGCCCAAAACCGGCGATAGCCTATCCTGCCATCCCTCGATTTTCATGTTGTTTTTGGCCCCGGGTGTGACTTCGGTGTGCGCGCTGTGCAGCCATGCACAGCAGAAATGCGCTTCCGTGTGACTGCCGTTGGTTGTGCAATTAAAGGTCGTGATGCAACGGAGCGGGCGAGTTGAGCATTATTTGCGCGTGCTGTGCGCCTCGGGTGTGATGCACGGAGAAAACTCGTCGGCAAGCAGTTGACGTCCAACGTGTTCGACAGTGCCACCTGGTGCAAAGCAGTGGCATGCACCTTCGATCTTCCGTCGCATAGCAGTGAACATCCGTACAAGCTGCGTGACCGGACGCGGAGACGGTATGGCGATGGTGAAGCAAGGCGATGGTGCGTCGCGTTCGTTCTTCGGTCACGTCAAATGCGTTGCGGTTTTCTTTCGACGTGAATCGATGGGCACACAGTATTCGCAGCCACTGATGCTACTGTCCATGAGCGACGCACGCGTGTAATTCCACGTGCATCGGCGAGACACCGGATAAGGCAGAAAAAATATTTGGCTCTTTTGAAATTTGAATGGGTTATGCAGCGTGCGGATTGATCGACGCGAAGTTGAGCTTGCCGGCGATCAGGAACAGCACGGTGCGCATAGTTTCGAGGTTTGCGTAGCCACGAGCGCGTCGCTTGGCGGCTTGAAACAGGCCGTTGAGTGCTTCCAGAAAGCCGTTGGTCTGGCGCGTCTGGGTCCATGCGACGATGCCGTCGAAATGCTTGCGTATCATGCGGGCGACCTCCTTCATCGGTTCAACCTTGGAGCGCATCACGTTGGTACACCACTGCTCGAGCATCGCACT
>NZ_WHNQ01000027.1 GCF_009362785.1 Paraburkholderia atlantica | reverse complement strand
AGCGCATCGAGTATGGCCTCGGGCGTGGCCGGCGCACGCAACGGCGGAGCATGTCGCGCGCCCGGCACCGCGGCCGCGATCGCATCGCGAATCGCGAGAAACACCGAGAACGGCAGCAGCAATGGCGGCTCGCCGACGGCCTTCGAGCGGAACACGGTCGGCTCCGCATTGCTGTTGTCGTAGAGCCGCACGTGGAATGCGGCGGGCGTGTCGCTGACGGCGGGAATCTTGTACGTCGACGGCGCGTGCGTCATCAGGCGGCCGTCACGGTTCCACCACAGCTCTTCGGTGGTGAGCCAGCCCATCCCCTGAATAAAGCCGCCTTCGATCTGGCCGAGATCGATCGCCGGATTGATCGATTGGCCCGCGTCGTGCAACACGTCCGCGCGCACGAGCTTCCACTCGCCGGTCAGCGTATCGATGACGACCTCCGACACCGCCGCGCCATACGCGAAGTAATAGAACGGATGACCGGTCAGCGTCTTCGCATCCCAATGCACTTTCGGCGTCGCGTAGAAGCCGTCCGACCACAACTGCACGCGCGCGAGATACGCGGCGTTGACGAGCTGTTCGAACGGCAGCGCGCCGCCGTTCACCGATACGCTGCCGCGCGCGAACTGCACGTCGCACGCGTCGCCGCCGAGCTGGCGCGCCGCGACTTCGGCGAGGCGCGCGCGGATCGTCTGTGCGGCGGCTTCGGCGGCCATGCCGTTCAGGTCACTGCCGGTCGAGGCCGCGGTCGCGGACGTGTTGGCGATCTTCGACGTATCGGTCGCGGTCACCCGCACGCGCGATAGCGGCAAGCCGAACTGATTCGCGACCACTTGCGCGACTTTCGTGTTGAGCCCCTGGCCCATCTCGGTGCCGCCGTGATTGACGAGCACGGAGCCGTCCTTGTACACGTGCACGAGCGCGCCGGCCTGATTCAGGAACGGCACGTTGAACGAGATGCCGAACTTGACCGGCGAAAACGCGAGGCCGCGTTTGAGCACCGGGCTCTTCGCATTGAATTCGGCGAGCGCCGCGCGCCGCGCGCGGTAGTCGCTCGAATCGAGCAGTGCGTCGGTCAGCGGCGCGATGATGTTGTCTTCGACGCGCTGTCCGTACGGCGTCGTATCGCGTTCGCCGACGCCGTAGTAATTCGCGAGCCGTACGTCGAGCGGATCGCGCCGCAATTCGCGCGCGATGCCGTCGAGCAGCACCTCCATCACGAGCGCGCCCTGCGGTCCGCCGAAGCCGCGAAACGCGGTGTTCGACTGCGTATTGGTCTTGCAGCACAGCGCGACGATATCGACGTCGGGCAGGTAGTACGCATTGTCGAAGTGACATACCGCGCGGGTCGCGACCGCGCCCGACAGATCCGCGGAATAGCCGGCGCGCAGCGCGATTTCGACGCGCACGCCGAGCAGGCGGCCCTGATCGTCGAAGCCCGCCTCGTATTCGTAGACCGCGTCGTGGCGCTTGCCGGTGATCAGGAAGTCGTCGTCGCGATCGGCCCGCAGCTTGACCGGCCGACGCAAGCGTTGCGCGGCGAGAGCGGCCACGCACGCGAAAAGCGCCGATTGCGATTCCTTGCCGCCGAAGCCGCCGCCCATGCGCCGGCATTCGCACACGACGTTATGCGTGGGCCAGTCGAGCATATGCGCGACCACTTGCTGCATTTCGCTCGGATGCTGCGTCGAACTGTAGACGAGCATGCCGTCCATCTCTTTCGGCACCGCATAGGCGATCTGGCCTTCGAGATAGAACTGCTCCTGGCCGCCGACCTCGAACGTGCCGGCCAGCCGATGCGGCGCGGCGGCGATCTTCGCGTCCGGATCGCCGCGCCGCAGATGCAGCGGCGGCAGCACGAACTGCTTCGCGGCTTTGGCATCGGCGGCGGTGAGGATCGCGTCGAGCGGTTCGTAGCGGATCACGTCGTCGCTTTTCGCGAGCGCGGCCGCGCGGCGTGCGAGTTCGTGGCTCTCGGCGATCACCGCGAAGACCGGTTGGCCGAGGTACAGCACTTCGCCGTCGGCGAGGATCGGATCGTCGTGCAGCACCGGGCCGCAATTGTTTTCGCCGGGGATGTCGTCCGCGCTCAGCACCGCGATCACGCCGGGCGCGTTTCTGACCGCATCGAGATCCATCGACACGATGCGCGCATGCGCATGGCGCGACAGACCGAGCGCCGCGTGCAGCGTGCCGTGCAGCTCGGCGATGTCGTCGGTGTAAGTCGCTTCGCCGCTCACGTGCAGCGCAGCGGATTCGTGCGGCAGTGGGACACCGATCGACGCGTCGTCGCGTTGCTCGGCACGCTCAACCGCGCGTTCGATAAAGGCATCGGTGCGGTTCATCACGGCGACTCCTTCGCGACGGTTGCGTCGGGTTCGAACGCGAACGCGTTGACGTCGCAGAGCGCGAGCGGCGCGTCGTCGCGCGTTTCGAGGTAGAAGCGCCACAGCAGATTGCGCGCGACCTTCAGCCGATACGCGCTCGACGCGCGCATGTCGGTGAGCGGCTGGTAATCGGCGGCGAGCGCGTCCATCGCGCGGCGGGCGGTCTCGTCGTTCCACGTCGCCCCGTCGAGCACGGCTTCGGCATGCGTGGCGCGCTTCGGTGTCGCCGCCATGCCGCCGAACGCGACGCGCGCCGCGCGGATCGTGCCGTCTTGCGCGACGTGCAGCGCAAACGCCGCGCATACCGCCGAAATGTCCTGGTCGTACCGCTTCGCCACCTTGTAGGTGCGAAACCGCAGTGCACCGGCCGGACGCGGCACGCGCAGCGCGCTAACGAATTCGCCGGCCGCGAGCGCGGTCTTCTGATAGCCGAGGTAGAACGCATCGAGCGCCAGCGTGCGGGTCGAGCGATCGCGGCGCAGCTCGACCTCGGCGCCGAGCGCGAGCAGTGCCGGCATCGAATCGCCGATCGGCGAGCCGTTCGCGACGTTGCCGCCGAGCGTGCCCGCATTGCGGATCGGCAGCGATGCGAAGCGCGTCCATAGTTCGGCGAGCTCGGGGTAGTCGGCGGTGAGCGCCGCGTACGCGTCTTCGAGCGAGACCGCCGCGCCGATCGTCAGCGTTTGCGCGTCGCGCGCGATGGTTTTCAACTCGGCGACGTTGCCGATGTACAGCAGGTCGCCGAGATCGCGAAACTGCTTGGTGACCCACAAGCCGACGTCGGTGCTGCCCGCGACGATGCGCGCGTCCGGATGCTGGGCGCGCAGCGTCGCGAACGCGTCGAGCGTGAGCGGGGCGTGGAAGGTGGGTGAGCCGAACGCGGCGCCACGCGTGTCGGGGGCGCTGTATTCGAACGTGTCTTTGCGCTGCAGTGTGCGCAGCGTGGCCGCGATCGCATCGCGATCTAGCGCGACCCGCGGATGCTGCGCGTAGTCGAACATCTTCTGCGCCGCATCGATGATCGGCCGGTAGCCGGTGCAGCGGCACAGATTGCCGGACAACGCGGCGTCGATTTCGTCACGGGTCGGCAGGCCGGCGCTGGCGGGCTGGTTTTCGTAGAGCGCCCACATCGACATCACGAAGCCGGGCGTGCAGAAGCCGCATTGCGAACCGTGACAGTCGACCAGCGCCTGCTGCACCGGATGCAGCGCGCCGTTCGCGGCGCGCAGGTCTTCGACGGTGAAGAGGGCGCGGCCATCGAGCGTCGGCAGGAACTGGATGCAGGCGTTGACCGCCTTCAGCGCGAGCTCGCCGCGCGCGTCGAGTTCGCCGATCACGACTGTGCACGCGCCGCAGTCGCCCTCCGCGCAGCCTTCCTTGGTGCCGGTGCAGCGTAAGTCCTCGCGCAGGTGCTGCAGCACCGTGCGCGTCGCCGGAACGCCCGCGACCTCGCGGACGGACCCCTGGTGATAGAAGCGGATGGTTTGCGTTGTCATGGCGAATCGGAAGACAGTGCGGACCGGGCGCGCGTTACGCATGGGGTCGCAAAAGCCGGCCTCGCGCACGTAGATCGCCATCCATACCCGAAGATAGCACTACCCCGGTCCGAAAATATTTCCCGCGTCGCATGAAGCTCATGCGGCGGCGATCATGATCCCGGTACGATTCGCGCGGCAGCGAGAAGTTGCGTGCGCGGGGCGGCGGGCGACAACAATGGCGAGCGTTCGTAGAACGCCGCGCAGAAAAAACGCCGGACTTCGGGGCCCGGCATGGGCGACACGAAGTCCGGCGTTACGATGCGGGTCGGTCGTCAGGACACCCGATGGCGATTGCGCACCAGGCTCAGCATCAGCGCGACGAACGCGACGATAAACGCGACCCCCGACCACATCGGCAGCGTCAGCCCGAGAATCGGCGGATATGCGGTTTCGCACAGGCCCGCGACCTTGAACACGCTCGGCAGCCAGTGCGCGGGCGGCAGGCTGTCGACGATCGGCTGCAGCTCGTCGAAGCCGCAGCTGAAGCCAGGATTCGCCTGGATGTACACATGGCGAGCGGCGGTCGCGATGCCGGCGAGCGCCGACAGCGCCGCCATCACTTCGAGCAGCCGCACGCCGCGCCAGTTCTTGAAGCGCGCGCCGAGGAACGCGAAGATCGCGATCAGCAGAAAGAAATAGCGCTGGATGATGCACAGCGGGCACGGGTCTTGGCGCAGGCCGAACTGCAGGTACAGCGCGCCGCCTACGAGGGCGAGACAGATCAGGCCGAGCAGATTCAGCAGGGTGCGCTCGCGGCGCAGCATCGCGGAGTCGTTAGTCATGGATCTTCGATTGGTCTGGAGACGAAAGAGCGGGTGCCGGCGATTCTAGCGCGAACGCCTTTCGCGCCGCTTATCGCCTGACGATTGCCGCGCTTTAGCGGATCGCATTCAGCACCGCCTCGGCCGCGCGGCCGATCGCGAGCAGCGCGTCGTCGGCGTGCGGCGCGCCTGCCAGCATCAGGCCGACG
This sequence comes from Paraburkholderia atlantica, assembly GCF_009362785.1. Classification (GTDB taxonomy): domain Bacteria; phylum Pseudomonadota; class Gammaproteobacteria; order Burkholderiales; family Burkholderiaceae; genus Paraburkholderia; species Paraburkholderia atlantica. The sequence goes on along the minus strand of NZ_WHNQ01000027.1, from coordinate 100,007 downwards.
GGTGCGTCGCCACGCAGATGGCACGGCAGCGACAGCGCGCAGCTATCGAGGAAGTTGAACGCGCTCGGGTTGCGCAGGATCAGCGCGTTAGTGTGGCCAAACGTATCGTCGTCGGTGAGCAGGTCGGCGAGGCGCGGCGGCACGACCGGCACCGTCGGCGCGACGACCGCATCGAAACGCTGCCACAGCGTGCGCGCGGCTTCATCGAGCATCGCGGCGCGCTCGGCGAGCAGGTCCAAGTAGTCGACCGCGGTGGCCGGCTGTCCTTTCATGATGCGCACGAGCACGCGCGGGTCGTACTGCTCGCGATGTTTGTCGAGCAGCGGACGATGCCACGCATACGCCTCGATTGGCGAAAAGCCGAAGCGGTTGATTTCCGCAAGGCGGTCGAGCGGCGCGAAGCGCACCTCGCTGACGATCGCGCCGGCCGCCTCCAGATGCTTGAGCGCGGTATCGATCGCGCGTGCGACTTCGGGCTCGACGCCGTCGGTCACGAAGTTGGTCAGCACGCCGAGGCGCACGCCTTCGAGCGGCCGCGCGGCCGGAATGCGCGGCTCGAGCCCGGCGAGCATCCGGTCGACCAGCGCGCAGCACGCGACCGATACGCCGATCGGCCCGAACGAATCGAGCGTCGACGACAGCGGCACGCCGCCCTGCTTCGGGATGCGCGCGGCGGTCGGCTTGAAGCCGGTCAGCCCGCACAACGCGGCTGGAATGCGGATCGAGCCGCCGGTGTCGGTGGCGAGCGCGACCGCCGCCATGCCGTCGGCGACCGATGCCGCCGCGCCCGACGACGAGCCGCCCGAAACCCGCTCGTCGCCCTTCACGCCGCGCCGGTACGGCGACAGCGGATGGCCGTAGTGCGGATTCAGGCCGAGCCCGGAAAACGCGAACTCGCTCATGTTGGTGCGCCCGACGATCACGGCGCCGGCCCGCTTCAGCCGTGCGACCGCGACCGCGTCGGCTTTCGCGGCTGGCGCATCGGCGAGCACGACGGAGCCCGCGCGGGTCGGCTGGCCTTCGATGTCGAACAGGTCCTTGACCGACACCGGAATCCCGGCGAGCGGCGACAGCACGGTGCCGGCCGCGCGCAGGTGGTCGTGCGCGTCGGCGGCGGCGCGCGCGGCGTCGGCGTCGACGTGCATGAAGACGGCGGCGCCCTGGCCGGCCGGGTCGGCGATCCGGTCGAGCGCGGTTTCGACGAGCGCGCGGCTCGTGGTGCGGCCGGCGGCGAGATCGGCGGCAAGCTGGGCAAGCGGCGGGAACGGGGCGAAGTCAGTGGCCATGATGTCGGTAGAAATCCGGTTGAGCGCAGCTCGGGCGCGTGAGCGGGGCGGTGCCGAGCCAACGGGAAGGTCCGTCCGCATTGTAGAGCAAGGTTTTGCGGCCGAGCGGCCTGCTACTGCCGGCGCGGCGCGACGCGCGAATTCGCCAAAAACATGGTCAGTCCGTTTGTTACACTGCGCTTTCTGAGATTACTGTTTGTAAGGAAAACGTTCATGCACCATGGCATCGGCTTCATCCAGGATCTGGCCGTCGTGATGGCGCTGGCGGGCGTCGTCACCGTGCTGTTCCATCGCCTGAAGCAGCCGGTGGTGCTCGGCTATATCGCGGCCGGCGTGATCATCGGACCGTACACGCCGCCGTTCCAGCTGATCCACGACGAACAGACGATCCAGACGCTCGGCGAGCTGGGCGTCGTGTTCCTGATGTTTTCGCTGGGCCTCGAATTCAGCCTGCGCAAGCTGTTCAAGGTCGGCGCGACGGCGATCGTCGCCGCGCTGTCCGAGATCGTGCTGATGCTGTGGATCGGCTACGCGATCGGCAATGCATTCGGCTGGAGCCCGATGGATTCGCTGTTCCTCGGCGCGATCCTCGCGATCTCGTCGACGACGATCATCGTGAAGGCGCTGTCCGACCTCGGACTCAAACGCGAAAGCTTCTCGCAGCTCGTGTTCGGCATTCTGATCGTCGAAGACATTCTCGGCATCGCGATGCTCGTGCTGCTGACCGGCATTGCGCAGACCGGGCAGTTGTCGGCCGGGCTCGCGGCCGTCACGCTCGGCAAGCTGCTGCTGTTCATGACGGTGTCGCTGCTGGTCGGCGTGCTGCTGGTGCCGCGCGCGCTGAACTACGTCGCGCGCACCGGCAGCAACGAGATGATGCTGGTGTCCGTGCTCGGCTTCTGCTTCGGCTTCTGTCTGCTGGTCGTCAAGCTCGATTACAGCATCGCGCTCGGCGCGTTTCTGATCGGCGCGATCATGGCCGAGTCGCGCCATCTGCATCGGATCGAGCATCTGATCGCGCCGCTGCGCGACGCGTTTTCCGCGATCTTCTTCGTGACGATCGGACTGATGCTGAACCCGGCCGTGATCCTCGACTATGGATGGCCAATCGCCGTGATTACGCTCGCGGTGATCGTCGGCAAGATCGTGTCGTGCGGGCTCGGCGCGTTTCTGTCGGGGCAGGACGGGCGCACGTCGATGCGCGTCGGCATGACCGTGTCGCAGATCGGCGAGTTCTCGTTCATCATCGCGACGCTCGGTTTGACGTTGAAGGTGACGAGCGGGTTTCTGTATCCGATCGCGGTCGCCGTGTCGGCGTTGACCACGCTGACGACGCCCTATCTGATCCGCGTCGCCGATCCGCTGACGCGCCGCATCGCGAATGCGATGCCCGCCACGTTGTCCAACGCGTTCGGCATGTACGGGCAATGGCTGCGCAGTTTGATTACGGCGCGCGGCGAGCCGACGCTGATCAGCATGACGCGGCGCATCGTCGTGCAGATCGCGGTGAATCTCGCGCTCGTTGCGGCGATTTTCCTGGTCGTGTCGTATAGCGCGCCGCATAGCGGCCGGCTGCTCGCGCACTGGCTCGACGAGGAGCCATTGCAGCGCGTCGTGCAGTGGAGTGTCGCGCTCGTGGTGTCGTTGCCGTTCCTCGTGGCCGTATATCGCAAGACCAAGTCACTCGCGCTGCTGCTCGCCGAAGTCAGCGTGCAGCCGACCATCGCCGGGCGCTTCACCAGCGCGCTGCGCCACGCGATCGCCGACCTCGTGCCGCTCGTATCGATGATCGGCGTGTTTCTGCTGGTGGCGGCGCTGTCAGGCAGCATCCTGCCGCCAACGGGCCTGCTCGTCGCGGTGCTCGGGTGCGCCGCGCTGCTGCTCGCGCTCGTGTGGCGCTGGTGCGTGAAGATTCACGCGTCGATGCAGATCGCGTTGCGGGAAACATTCGACGAGCGGCCAGACCCTTGATTCAAAGGGTTTGTGTAAAGCTTCGCAACAATGTGAGTAATTGTTTGCGGGTTTGCCGGGCCTGCTGCACTGACGGATAATCAGGGCATATTCATTCGTTCGCGCGGAAGGCGCCCGTCCGACAGTCATGAGCGACAAACCCGAAAACGCCGGCACGACCGGCAGTCCACCGCCGAGCTCGCCCGCGCCGAGCGGCACGCCGGCCGCACCGGCCCCCTCGCTTCCTCCGTCGCATGAAGATGCCACCCAGTCGGCCGCCAAAGACACGAGCCCGGCCGCCGAGGAGGCGACCGCCAGGTCGTCGACCGACGATCCGATCAGCGCTTCGTCAGTCACTCGCGAAGATCCGCGCGCGGCGCGGCTGCGCGACGCGGTCGAGGCACGCAGCGCCGCCGCCGAATCGACCGCAAGGCAGGAAGCCGCGGTGCACGAGCGCGAAGCGCGGCGCGCCGGTACGTACACCGGCGGCGCGAGCACCGTGAAACCCGAGCCAGCCGTCAAACCGACGGTGGCCGCCGGCGAGCCCAAAGTGCGTGGCGGTGTCAGCGCCGCGGACCTCGCCACCGACGGCGAGATCGCCACCGACGAAGCCGCCGCGCCTGCGGCGCGTGCGCCCGGCTCGCCGCCGCCCGGTTTCGGCGCGGCACCCGATTTCAGCGCAACCAATCCACCGCCCCCCAACGCGCTTCCGCCGTCGCCGCCGCGCTACCTGAAGCAGAGCGATTCGGCGTGGAGCGTGTTCGGCCGCATCGTCGCGGCGCGTGCGCGGCAGCTGTTCGATCGCGCAGGGCAGCGGATCACGCAGCGCACGCTGCGCATCGGCGTGTCGGCGCGCATCTTCCACCCGGAACCTGGTGCGAAGGGCTTGCGCGGCAAGACGCTGCAGTATCTGGAGGAGTCGATCGCGCACTGGGTGATGTCGCGCGACGTGCTGGTGTTCATGATCCCGACCGTCGGTCATCAGGGCATGCTGCACCCGAGCAACATCCGTCTGCGCGACTACGCGAAGCATCTCGACGGCCTGTTGCTGCAAGGCGGCGCCGACGTGTCGCCGCAGACCTATGCGGAAACGGCGAGCAGCCACGAATGGCCCGGTGACCGCGTGCGCGACATGTACGAACTCGAACTGCTGCACGAGTTCGTCGAATCGGGCAAGCCGGTGCTCGGCGTGTGCCGCGGCTGCCAGCTGATCAATGTTGCGTTCGGCGGCACGCTGTATCAGGACATCGCGACCGATGTGCCTACCGCGAACGCCCACGTCAACGAGAACTACGATCAGCACCGTCACGGCGTGCATTTCCCGGATGGCTCGACGCTGCTGAACATGTTCCCCGGACGACGCGACGCGATCGTCAACTCGATCCACCATCAGGCGGTCAAGACGCTGGGCCGTGATCTGAATATCGAGGCGGTGTCGGCGTCGGACGGCATCATCGAGGCCGTGCGCTATCGGCGCGCGCCGTTCGTGATGGGCGTGCAGTGGCATCCGGAGTTTCATCGCGCGGGCGGCCCGGAACTGCTCGATTGCACGCCGTTGCTCGATACGTTCCTGCGGGTCGCGCGGGAGACGCGGTTTTAAGCAGGGCAGGTTTGCGTTGGCTCGGCGGGGGCTATCCCATCCATTTGACGGCGCCCGCGCTGCGCCCGGAACGCGACAACGCGCGGTCGCGATTGCGCCAGCTTCAGAGCCAGGTCACACGCTTGCAGCAGCAGACGGAAGCGGATTTGCCTGCGTCGAAGTAGCGGCGGCGCTCATTGCGCGAATTGTTCCGGGATTTCGGTGACGCGACGCTGCGATATGTGATCCATCCACTCGGTGCTGTTGACTGGCCGATCGTTCGACACGGTGGAGCGCGGCCGCGGCGCGGCGTCGAGTAAAGACATCATGGCGAAGGTCGTCACATCAGCGTATTCGTCTTTGTCGAACCGGGCTCGATTGCGCGCTTCATGCGATGACTCGTTCGCGGCACGGCGATTTACCGGAAGGGGACGCGTTTGCGCGCGAAGCGCACGATGCGCAACTGACGAGTGAATCGCATCACGCGGCGTGCGGACATTTCGCGAGGTGGTGCGCTCAGGCAATGCCGCCATGCGCGTGGATGCGGCGGCGGCCACGTCGACAGGTAATGGCGGAAGCACAGGCGCCGGTGTGACGGCCTCGGCAATCACCGGCGCATCACGGCGCGGCATCAAAGCTTGCGCCGATTTCAGCATGTCCGAGGTCATGTGCCACGGCGCCAGAGGCTGATCGACGGTCCACCACACCAGCACCGCGACGCAGCCGATTACCACGGCACTCGCCGCGACCGTACGCCGATTCCAAACTGAGCGCCGCTGCGCGATTCGCGGCGAGCGGGCCTTGAGCGCGATACGCATCGGACCCTGAGGCACCTTCCGTTGCATAGCGGGACGCGTCACCGTCGCGGTATTCGCCGCTTCCCCGGCATGCCGCGTGGCGTCCGCGACGAGCGCCTCTGCCGGACGCTTCACGCCGCTCCGCGCGCCGTCGATCGACACCCGCTGCCCATACGACAGCAATTGTTGATGCCCGATGCAGACGGTGCGCAGCAGCGCGGCATATAGCGAATCGGGTCCGGCTCGCGAGCGCTGAGCGTCGGGCAGCAATGCCCAATCGCGGCCGAAGGGTTCGGACGGATGGTCGAGCGGACGGAGAGGGGGAAGGGCGAATGCGCCTTCGATCAAGGTGAGCGGCGTGCTGGTCATCGGTTTCTTCCGGCGTCTCGTAACAGGACGACCTGGTGAGGCAGTGACGAAATCTGTAGGGGGCCGATGAAGCCATCGGCGACAGAAAATCGTGCCTCGAAACTACCTTGTCCAACCTTCAGATGACTCCGAAAACGGGGACATCAACGGCTGCACGCACACTCAACTTCGATGCTCAGGGCTTCAACCGATACACGTAGCGCAGCGCGGTGATATCCACGCCGCCCATATGGTCGGGCTCCGCGCCGACCAACTGCCAACCGTGCCGCTCGTAAAAGCCGATCGCCGCCGTGTTGCCCTCGAGCACGTACAGATACAGCTGTGCTTCGCCTTGCGCGCGCGCCCAGTCAACGGCTGCGTGCATCAGCGTTTTGCCGACGCCGATGCCCTGATAACCAGGCAGCGCATGCAGGTTGTCGAGCAGCACGCCCCATGCGGACTCGGGCTGTCGCTCGACACACACGAAGCCGGTCGGCTCGCCGGCCAATTCGGCGATCAGCACGATGCGGCGCTCGCCGCCCGGCGCGCCGAGACGCGCTTCCCAATAGGCGGCGCGCTCGCGCGTGACTTCACCGTCGAGGAACGCGTCGGGCAACAGACCGCGATAGGTGGCCTGCCAGCTGGCACTGTGGATCGACGCGATCAGCGCGGCGTCCTCGAGCGTGGCGGGGCGCAGGGAAAGAGCAGGGGTGGTTTGCATCGGAGTTATCAACTGAATGGCCTCGCGCGGGCAGTCTACCGCCGCCCGCAGGTGTCGTGCGTAAGCAAACTGTATGCGTTTCGCGGCGACCTTATCAGCAGTAACATTACGTGGCATCGGCCCCGCATCAAGCTCAGCGTTTACCCTGATCCCGGATGAACGCCACGGGCAGCAGAATGCGGCGCCCCGGGCGCGCTTCGCTTATACCGACGTGTCCGCCTGCGGGATCCCTTGCCAAACGCAGCGGATCGTTCCAACTGCCCGCTCGTCGCCGTCCGCATCCATCCGTCCGACTAGGCGGCGGGCCTCTCCGAGAGTGTCATGTCTACCGCGACCCACGCCGCTTCCAGAACCGAAGAATCCAAGGTCAAGACAGTGTTCCGCGTCGTCAGCGGCAACTTTCTTGAGATGTACGACTTCATGGTCTATGGCTACTACGCTTCCGCAATTGCCAAGACCTACTTCCCGAGCGGCAGCGATTTCGCGTCGCTGATGCTGTCGCTGTCGGTGTTCGGCGCGGGCTTCCTGATGCGTCCGCTCGGCGCGATCGTGCTCGGCGCCTACATCGACCATCACGGCCGTCGCAAAGGCCTGATCCTCACGCTGAGCCTGATGGCGCTCGGCACGCTGACGGTCGCGACGATACCGGGCTACGCGACCATCGGGCTCGTGGCGCCCGTGCTCGTGCTGCTCGGCCGGTTGCTGCAAGGTTTCTCGGCCGGCGCCGAGCTCGGCGGCGTGTCGGTGTATCTGTCGGAGATCGCGACGAAGGGCAACAAGGGCTTCTATTGCTCGTGGCAGTCGGGCAGCCAGCAGGTCGCGGTGGTATTCGCCGCGCTGATCGGCGTGATGCTCAACAAGATTCTGCCCGCCGACCAGATGTTCGCATGGGGCTGGCGCGTGCCGTTCCTGATCGGCTGTCTGATCGTGCCGTTTCTGTTCATCATTCGCCGCTCGCTGCAGGAAACCGAGGAGTTCGCGGCGCGCAAGCATCGTCCGAGCATGGGCGAGATCCTGAAGTCGATGGCTGCGAACTATCCCGTCGTGCTGGGCGGCATGGGCATGGTCGTCATGACGACCGTGTCGTTTTACATGATCACCGCTTATACGCCGACCTTTGGCAAGGAGGTGCTGAAGCTGACGGCGATCGACGCGCTGGTCGTCACCGTCTGCGTCGGTATCTCGAACCTGATCTGGCTACCGGTGTCCGGCGCGTTGTCGGATCGCATCGGCCGCCGTCCGGTGCTGCTCGCGTTCACGATCCTGACGATCCTCACCGCGTATCCGGCGCTGCAATGGCTGGTCGCCGAGCCGTCGTTCGCGCGTCTGCTGGCCGTGCAGCTGTGGCTGTCGTTCCTGTACGGCTGCTACAACGGCGCGATGGTCGTCGCACTGACCGAAGTGATGCCGGTCGAAGTGCGGACCGCGGGCTTCTCGCTCGCGTACAGTCTCGCGACGACGATCGGCGGCTTCACGCCGGCCATCGCCACGCTGCTGATCCACGTGACCAACAACAAGGCGGCGCCCGGTCTGGTCCTCGGCGTGGCGGCGATCTGCGGTCTGCTGGCGACGCTGTTCCTGTATCGCACGCCGGAGTCGCGCAATCAGTATCGGGCGGCCTGACGGGTTCGCTTCGTGTTCTGAAAACAGAAAACCCCGCGAAAGCGGGGTTTTCTGTTTCGTTTTTGGCGGCGCGTGGTCCGTGGCTAACCGTGCCGCAATGCGTTGGCGACCACTTCGACCACTTCGTCCCACGCGCCCGGCCGCGGCTGACGCACCAGCGTCGCGTCCGGATACCACGGGCTGCGCGTGTCGCCGTCGAACCAGCGCCAGTCGGCGGCGAACGGCAGCATCAGCCACAGCGGCTTGCGCAGCGCGCCGGCGAGGTGCGCGATCGACGTGTCGATCGACACCACCGCGTCGAGCCGCTCGACGATCGCCGCGGTATCCGCGAAGTCGCCGATGCGTTGGTCGAAGCGATGGATCGTGACCGCGCGCGGATGCGCGTCGAGCGCCGCGCGTTCGTCGTCGGACAGATCGGGCTGCAACACGATCCAGTCGATGCCGTCGAGCGCGAACAGCGGCTCCAGCGCGGCGAGCGGCATCGTGCGGGTCTCGTTGCGCTGGATGCGCCCCGACCACGCGAGCCCGATTTTGCGCTTCGCCTGACCGCCGAGCGAGCCGCGCCATTTGCGGCGATAGGCTGGCGGCACGCTCAGATAGGGCGTGCGCGCTTCGATCGTGTCGTAGCGCGTGCCGAGCGCGAGCGGCAGGCTCAACAGCGGAATCTGCAGATCGGCGGCGGGACGCGGCTGGCCCTGCGCGATCAGCGAGACGCGCCATGCCTGCGCGACGGGCGCGAGCAGCGGCACCAGTTGCGGCTGCACTTCGAGCACGACGCGCGCGGCGCGTTGCGTGGCGAGCGGCACGAAGCGCACGAACTGCAGCGTATCGCCGAAACCCTGCTCGGCATGGATCAGCAGCGTGTATGTGTCGATCGATTCGCCGTGCCAGCGCGGCAGCGTCTGGATCGCCGGCTCCGCGACGGTTTGCAAGCGCCATTCGTATTCGGGCAGACCGCGCTCGAAGTCGCGCATCGCGAGCCATGCGAGCGCACGGTTCATATGCGCGGACGCGAGGTCGGGACGCAGCCGCAGCGCCTGATCGAGCGCGCGCACTGCGGCCGCGTGCGCGCCGAGCGCCTGGTGCGCGGTGCCGAGCGCGAGCCATGCGAGCGCGAATTGCGGATCGAGCCCGACCGCCCGCTCCAGATACGGCAAGGCCTGTTCGGCCCGGCCGAGCGCCGCGAGCGCGTTGCCCATGCCATAGATCGCGGGCGGCAGGTTCGGCTGCAGACGCAGCGCCGCTTCGAATGACGCGACTGCCTGCGCATGTCGGCCGGTCGCATCGAACGTGTTCGCGAGGTTGAAGTGCGCGGCGACGAAGCGCGGCTCGACGGCGAGCGCGGCCTCGAAGCAGGGCACTGCCTCGTCCGGCCGATTGAGCGCGTTCAGCGACATGCCCATGTTGTTCAGCGCGCCCGCGTGACCGGGGCGCAGTTCGAGCGCGCGCCGGAACGACGCGATCGCCTCCGCGTGACGGCCGAGCGCGTGCAGTGCGTTGCCGAGATTGTTGTGCGACGACGCGTCTTCCGGCTGCAGACGCAGCGAGCGTTCGAACGCATCGGCGGCGTCTTCGTGACGGCCCAGCGACGCGTACGCGTTGCCGAGGTTGTAGTGCGCCATAGGGAACGTCGGCGCGAGCGTCAGCGCATTGCGGAACTGCTCGATCGCGGCGTCGATCTGACCCAGCGCCTTCAGCGCATTGCCGAGGTTCAGCTGCAGCGCCGCGTCTTCCGGGCGCAGGTCGACCGCGCGCCGCACCAGCGCCGCGGCTTCGGCGTGCTGGCCCTGCTGGTGCCTCAGCACGCCGAGCAGATGCAGCGCGTCGACATGGCTGGGATTGTGGTCGAGCGTGGCGCGGTAGCCGCGTTCGGCGTCGTCGAGGCGGCCGTCACGATGCGCCGCGAACGCGCGGTCAAATACAGGTTGCATGACGGGAAGGGTATTCGGATCAATCAGACTGGGCCGCATTTTCCCATACTTGCGCAAAGGGCCCGGATTTGCGCGGCTCGCGGGCGCATTTCGAGCGACGGGGCGTCCCTTCCGCGCGATTGATGCAGCGCACCGGTGTGCGCGAGAGCGGCGGCGTACACTAGAACGCAGTGTTGCCTCCGGAGTTCCGCATGGACGCTGCCGCCTACGACGCGTCGCCGGTGCTGATCGTCGGGGCCGGTCCCACCGGACTTGCCGCAGCGATGAGTCTCGCGCGTGCCCACATCCCCGTGCGTCTGATCGACAAGGCGCCGCAGCCGAACCCTTATTCGCGCGCAATCGGCATTCAGGCACGCACGCTCGAACTGCTCGAGCAGCATCGGCTGATCGAGCCGTTTCTCGAACTCGGCCATCGCGCGCGCGTCGCGAATCTGTTTTCGAACGGCATGCGGCTCGCGCAGCTCGATTTCGACCCGCTGCACACGCGCTATCCCTATCTGCTGTTTCTCGACCAGTCTGTGACCGAGCGGCTTCTGACCGAGCATCTGGCGACGCTTGGCGTGAAGGTGGAGCGCGGCGTCGAACTGATGGCGTTCATGCAAGGCTCCGCGAGCGTTCAGGCGACCTTGCGCCGCGCGGACGGCCGCACGGAAGCGATGCGCCCGTCATATCTGATCGCCGCCGACGGCGCGCATAGCTCGATTCGCCATCGCCTCGGCCTGAACTTCGAGGGCAAGACCTTCGAGCAGACCTTCCTGCTCGCCGACCTGCACGCGGAAACCGACTGGCCCGACGACGAGTTCCAGATCTTCGCGTCGGGCGACGGTCTCGTCGCGCTGTTTCCGATGGGCCACGGCCGTCATCGACTGATCGCCGATCATGCGGTCGAACCGTCCGGCAGCGCCGCGCCGCCGGCCACCACCGCAGTGCCGTCGCTCGAACAATGCAAGGCGCTGATCGCGCGGCGCGTGCGCGAGCGCGTCGACGTGTCGGATCTCGCGTGGTCGGCGTATTTCCACGTGAATAGCCGAATGGTCGATCGGCTGCGCGTGGGCCGCATCTTCCTCGCCGGCGATGCCGCGCACGTGCACAGCCCCGCGGGCGCGCAGGGCATGAACACCGGCATCCAGGAAGCGCTCAACCTCGGCTGGAAGCTCGCGCGTGTGATCGGCGGCGCGGCGCCGGATCGCCTGCTCGACACGTATCACACCGAACGGCATCCGATCGAGCGCGAGGTGCTGCGGCAGACCGGCTTCATCACGCAGATGGCCGAGGCCGATCACGGCCCGCTGAAGCTGCTGCGCGAGCGCGTGATGCCGGTGCTGGCCGCGCTCGGACCGCTGCGCGATGCCGCGCGCGCGACCATCAGCGAGCTGGCGATCCAGTACCGGCGCAGTCCGCTGACGCTCGAACGCGTGCTCGACGGCGGACCGCGCGCGGGCGAGCGCGCGCCCGATGCGCTGGTGCATGTCGTCGATGGTCCGCTCGGGCGCGCGCCGGGCGTCGGCTGCATTTTCGATCTGCACGATCCGGCGTTCTTCTCGCTGTTTCTACTGGTGCCGCCGCTGCCCGTCGACGGCACGCCGCTCGATCCGGCCGCAAAACACGCGGCGCCGCCGGACCCGGAGGTGGAAAAGCTCGCCGCCGAGGTCGAGCGGCTGCTGCCGAACGCGGTACGGATCTGGCGCGTCACCGATACGAGCGGCGATGGCGGCCCGGCGCTGTCCGAATCGTATGGGCGCACGCGGCCGTCGTTTTATCTGGTGCGGCCCGATGGCTATATCAGCGCGCGCGGACGCACCGGCTCGGACCTGCACGGTCTCGTACGGCACTGTGAGGCGTGGTTTGCGGTGGGGGGAGAGATAGCGGAGCAGGCGACGTTGTGATCAGGGTCGCCTGTTGCGTGACACGCGCGCGGCAGCGGATCTCGCCGCCGCGCCTCGGTGATTGAGGAAATTCGCCTAGGCCTAAGCCGCCGACGCCTGGGCCGGCGTCAACTTCTCGCGATACCGGACGATCGCCTCGCGCGTGAAGTTCGTTAGCGCGATGTCATAGGTGTCCGGTGCTTCGTCGAGCGTTGCGAGCAGCGCGCGCCGCATGCGCGGCTCCCAGAAGCGGCGGATGTGTTCGGCGACGCCGGTCAGCGCTTCCTCGTGGTCGGGCATCGACTCGAAGAAGTCGCCGATCCGGTTCGCCATGTCGATCAGATTCCGATTGTCCATGGCTCGCCTCACTTGCCTGCGGTAACGGCCGCAGCCGAATCGGCCTGTTCGCGCCGCTTCAGCAGTTCGAGCTGTTCGCTACTGAAGCGCGAATAGTCCTTCTGCCATTGCGACGGCTGCTCGACCGGCATCACCTGCACGGCGGTCACCTTGTATTCGGGGCAGTTGGTGGCCCAGTCGGAGCTGTCGGTCGTGATCACGTTCGCGCCCGATTCGGGGAAGTGGAACGTCGTATAGACGACACCCGGCTGCATCCGCTCCGTCACCTTCGCGCGCAACACGGTCTGTCCTGCGCGCGATTCGATGCCCACCCAGTCGCCGGTCTTGATACCGCGTTCCTCCGCGTCGTGTGGATGCAGTTCGAGCCGGTCTTCGTCATGCCACAGCGAGTTGTCGGTGCGGCGCGTCTGCGCGCCGACGTTGTACTGCGTCAGGATGCGGCCGGTCGTCAGCAGCAGCGGATACTTGCGCGTGACCTTCTCCGGCGAGGCGATGAACTTCGTGATCACGAACCTGCCCTTGCCGCGCACGAAGGTACCGACGTGCATCGTCGGCGTGCCGTCGGGCGCGTCTTCGTTGCATGGCCACTGGATGCTGCCCATTTCGTCGATCTTCTGGAACGACACGCCGTGGAAGGTCGGCGTGAGCCGTGCGATTTCGTCCATGATCTCGGACGGATGCGTGTAGTCCATCTCGTAGCCGAGCGCGCGCGACAGCAACTGCGTGACTTCCCAGTCCGCGTAGCCGCCGAGCGGCGGCATCACCTTGCGCACGCGCGAGATGCGGCGCTCGGCATTGGTGAACGTGCCGTCCTTTTCGAGGAACGACGAGCCGGGCAGCAGCACGTGGGCGTACTTGGCGGTCTCGTTCAGGAAGATGTCCTGCACGACGATGCATTCCATCGACGACAGCGCCGCCGCCACGTGATGCGTGTTCGGGTCCGACTGCACGATGTCCTCGCCCTGGCAGTACAGGCCCTTGAAGGTGCCGTGCAGCGCGGCGTCGAACATGTTCGGAATGCGCAGGCCCGGTTCCGGTTGCAGCGTGACGTTCCAGGCGTTTTCGAACTGCGTGCGCACGAGCGGATCGCCGATGTGCCGATAGCCCGGCAGCTCGTGCGGGAACGAGCCCATGTCGCAGGAGCCCTGCACGTTGTTCTGGCCGCGCAGCGGATTCACGCCGACACCTTCGCGGCCGATGTTGCCGGTCGCCATCGCGAGGTTCGCGATGCCGATCACCATCGTCGAGCCTTGCGCGTGTTCGGTGACGCCGAGTCCGTAGTAGATCGCGGCGTTGCCGCCGGTCGCGTAGATGCGCGCGGCTTCGCGTACCTGTTGCGCGGGTACGCCGGTTGCCGCTTCGGTCGCTTCCGGCGAGTTCTCCGGCAGCGCGACGAAATCGCGCCACTGCTCGAACGCGCGCGCTTCGCAGCGTTCGGCGATGAACGCTTCGTCGAGCAGGCCTTCGGTGACGATCACATGCGCGAGCGCATTGACGATCGCGACGTTGGTGCCGGGCCGCAATTGCAGATGATGCGACGCCTTCACGTGCGGCGTATCGACGATATCGATGCGGCGCGGATCGACCACGATCAGCTTCGCACCCTCGCGCACGCGGCGCTTTAGCCGCGAGCCGAACACCGGGTGGCCGTCGGTCGGATTCGCGCCGATCACCATGATGACGTCGGCCTTATCGACCGACGCGAACGTCTGGGTGCCGGCCGATTCGCCGATCGTCGTCTTCAGGCCATAGCCGGTCGGCGAATGGCAGACGCGCGCGCAGGTGTCGACGTTGTTGTTGCCGAATGCGGCGCGCACCAGCTTCTGCACGAGGTAGGTTTCTTCGTTCGTGCAGCGCGACGACGTGATGCCGCCGATCGAATCGCGCCCATGCTTCGCCTGGATGCGCCGGAATTCCGACGCCGCGTACGAGATCGCTTCATCCCAGCTGACTTCGCGCCACGGATCGGTGATCTTCGCGCGGATCATCGGCTTCGTGATGCGGTCCTTGTGCGTCGCGTAGCCCCATGCGAAGCGGCCCTTCACGCACGCATGGCCTTCGTTGGCGTGGCCGTTCTTGTGCGGCACCATCCGCACGACCTGGTTGCCCTTCATCTCGGCCTTGAACGAGCAGCCGACGCCGCAATACGCGCAAGTGGTGACGACCGAGTGCTCGGGCTGGCCGAGCATCACGACGGTCTTTTCCTGCAAGGTCGCGGTCGGGCATGCGGCCACGCACGCGCCGCACGACACGCACTCCGATTCCATGAACGGCTGGTTCTCGCTCGCCGCGACGCGCGATTCGAAGCCGCGTCCGGTGATCGTCAGCGCGAACGTGCCCTGGGTTTCCTCGCACGCGCGCACGCAGCGATTGCAGACGATGCACTTCGACGGGTCGTACGTGAAGTAGGGATTCGATTCGTCCTTCTTGTCCTTCAGATGGTTTTCGCCGTCGAAGCCGTAGCGCACTTCGCGCAGGCCGGTCACGCCCGCCATGTCCTGCAGTTCGCAATCGCCGTTGGCGGGGCAGGTCAGGCAGTCGAGCGGATGGTCGGAGATGTACAGCTCCATCACGTTGCGACGCAGCGTCTGCAGACGGTCGGTCTGTGTGCGCACCTTCATGCCGGCTTCGACCGGCGTCGTGCACGAGGCCGGATAGCCGCGCCGTCCTTCGATTTCGACGAGACACAGGCGGCATGAGCCGAACGGTTCGAGCGAATCGGTCGCGCACAGCTTCGGCACGTTGACGCCGGCTTCGGCCGCCGCGCGCATCACCGACGTGCCGGCCGGCACGGTCACCGCCTGGCCGTCGATTTCGAGCGTCACGTCGACGTCCGAGTGACGCGCG
The DNA here is from genome assembly GCF_009362785.1 of Paraburkholderia atlantica. Lineage (GTDB taxonomy): Bacteria > Pseudomonadota > Gammaproteobacteria > Burkholderiales > Burkholderiaceae > Paraburkholderia > Paraburkholderia atlantica. The sequence continues at coordinate 84,703 of NZ_WHNQ01000027.1, read as the reverse complement.
GGGGTGCCGTAGTCGGTGTCGTCAGCGAATGGGTTGGCGGCGCGTGCCATGGCTTGCGACTTGCACGCGCAGTTGCCTGAGCCGCAGCCGCCCCCCAAGGGGACTTCCTTCGGGGCGCCCCCCAAGGGGACTTCCTTCGGGGCGCCGGCGGGAGAGTTGAACTGGTCGGACATAGTGAACTCCTGGAGTCAGGCCGCGGCCGCTTTGGTGGCGTGGTCGGCAGTGGGATCGGCGGCGAGACCGAAGTCCTCAGGGAAATGATCGAGCGCGGAAAGCACCGGGAACGGCGTCATGCCGCCCATCGCGCACAGCGAGCCGGACACCATCGTGTCGCACAGATCGCGCAGCAATTGCACCTGACGCGTCGACGTATCGCCGTTACGAATCCGCGCGATCACCTCGACGCCGCGCGTCGAGCCGATCCGGCACGGGGTGCATTTGCCGCACGATTCGAGCGCGCAGAAGTGCATCGCATATTGCGCGAGCTCGGCAAGGTTCGACGTGTCGTCATGCACGACAAGACCGCCGTGGCCGATCACCGCGCCGACTGCCGCATACGCCTCGTAGTCCATCGGGATGTCCCACTGGCTTTCCGGCAAATACGTGCCGAGCGGACCGCCGACCTGTACCGCGCGCGCCGGCCGGCCACTCGCGGTGCCGCCGCCGAAGTCGTCGAGCAGTTGGCGCAATGTCACGCCGAACGCGAGTTCGACGAGGCCGCCTCGCTTGATGTTGCCGGCCAGCTGGAACGGCAGTGTGCCGCGCGAGCGGCCCATGCCGAAGTCCTTATAGAACGCCGCGCCGCGCGCGAAGATGATCGGCACCGTGGCGAGCGTGATCACGTTGTTGATCACGGTGGGCTGGCCGTAGAGACCGACGAGGGCGGGCACCGGCGGCTTCGCGCGGACGATGCCGCGCTTGCCTTCGAGCGATTCCAGCATCGCGGTTTCTTCGCCGCACACATACGAGCCCGCGCCTTTCGCGACGAACAGCTCGAAGCGCTGCCCGCTCGCGAGCACGCTGTCGCCGAGCCAGCCGGCTGAGCGCGCACGGGCGATGGCCGCTTCGAGCGTCGCGATCGAGTGCGGGTATTCGCTGCGCACGTAGATGTAGCCGACGGTCGCGCCGGTCACGATGCCCGCGATGATCATGCCTTCGATCAGCACGTACGGATCGCTTTCCATCACCAGACGATCGGAGAAGGTGCCCGAGTCGCCTTCGTCGGCATTGCAGACGACGTACTTCTGCGCGGCCTTCGCGCCGCGCACCGTGCGCCACTTGATGCCGGCCGGGAAGGCGGCGCCGCCGCGGCCGCGCAGGCCGGATTGGATCAGCGCTTCGCAGGCGGCATCGCCGTCGGTTTGCAGCGCGTTGCGCAGGCCTTCGAGGCCGCTGTGCGCGACGTAGTCGTCGATGGACAGCGGGTCGGTGATGCCGATCCGCGCGAAGGTCAGGCGCTGCTGCTTCTTCAGATACGGAATTTCGTCGACCACGCCGACGCGTCGCGCATGCTGGCCGCCGTCGACGAAGCCCGCGTCGAACAACGCGGCGACGTCTTCGACGTCCACATTCGCATAGCCGATGCGGCCTTCGGGCGTCGCGACTTCGAGCAGCGGTTCGAGCCACAGCAACCCGCGCGAACCGTTGCGGATCAATTCGATCGCCATGCCGCGGCGCGCGGCTTCGCTGCTGATGGCTTCGGCCAGCGCGTCGGCGCCGAGCGCGAGCGCCGACGAATCTCGCGGAACATAGATGCGCGTCATGCCGGCACCTCCACGCGTTTGCTGGCTGCGGCGAGCAGCGCGTCAAATTTCTGTGGCGTAACGCGTGCGTGCAGCGTGCCGTTGAGCATCATCGCCGGCGACAGCGCACATTGGCCGAGGCAGTACACCGATTCGAGCTCTACCGTTGCGCCGTCATGGTGACCAGCGTCGAAGCGGCAACCCGTGTGCGCCTCGATGTGCTGGGCGAGCGCCTCGGTGCCCATGCTGCGGCATGCTTCGGCGCGGCACAGCTGTACCGTGACGGGCGCGGCCGGCGTGGTGCGGAAGTGATGGTAGTAGGTGATGACGCCGTGCACCTCTGCGCGCGACAAGTTCAGCACGCGAGCGAGCGGTCCGACTGCGGCGGGTGGCACAAAGCCGATTTCGTCCTGGATCGCGTGCAGGATCGTCATGAGTGTGCGGCCCGGTTGCGCGTGTCGTTGCACGAGCTGATCCGGCGCCGTGGCGAGAGAATCGTCCAAGTTGGGGGCTCCTCCAAGCGATATATGCACTTGTTATTCATAATACGTGCACGTATGCTTCGCTTATTCGATATGGTATAGCCGAAAGATAGGCGGGCCAGCCGGCGCGTGCAATAGGAAACAGTCAAACATATATGGTCAGGATCGAATGTCAGGTCGAGCTGGTCGTGAAGGGTGCGGACGGCCGCGAGGCCAGCCTGTCTGACGTGGTGCCGCTGCTCGCGCTTGTCGATGAATCCGGCAGCATTGCGCAGGCCGCCGCGCTTAAGGGTTTGTCCTACCGGCACGCGTGGGGTTTGTTGCGCAGCATCGAGGAGCGGCTTGGCGGTCCGCTGATCGCGAAAGAGCGTGGGCGAGGCTCTGTCCTGTCCGACCTCGGACACGCGGTGCTGCGTGGACAGCGGCTCTGCGGCGAGCGGCTCGACGGCAATCTGCAGGCGCTTGCGAGCGAAGTGGCCAGCGATCTGAACCGCTGGCTCGCGCCCCCCGCCGATAACGTGCGCATCCACGCGTCGCACGGTTATGCGGTGGCCGCGCTGGTGACGGCGCTGGTCGCCAACGATCTGCCGGTCGAGATCAAGTACCGCGACGGCGCCGACGCGGTCAGCGCGCTCGCGCGCGGCGAGTGCGATCTGGCCGGTTTTCACCTGCCGCTCGGCGAGTTTCGCGCGGTGTGCGCCGATACCTACCGGCGCTGGCTCGATCCGCAACGCCACGTGCTCGTGCATCTGACCCGGCGTAAGCAAGGACTCTTCATCGGCAAGGGCAATCCCAAGGGAATCGGCGGGCTCGGCGATCTGGCGCGCCACGACATCCGTTTCGTCAACCGTCAGCCGGGCTCGGGTACGCGGATGCTGCTCGATCTCGCGCTGCGGCAGATCGGGGTGGACCCGGACCGCGTCAACGGCTATGCGTCGACCGAGCTGACACACTCCGCGATCGCAGCGTTCGTCGCGAGCGGCATGGCGGACCTAGGCTTCGGCGTGCAGCCGGCCGCGCATCATTTCGGGCTCGACTTCATTCCGATCGTCGACGAGGACTATTACTTCGCGTGCGACCGCGCGCACCTGTCACGCGCGCCGCTCGCGACGGTGATCAATCTGTTGCGCGGTAGCGCGTTTCACCATCGCGTCGAGCAGTTAGCCGGCTACGATCCGTGCGACTGCGGCAGGCTCGTCGATCTGGATGAGGGGCTCGGCGGCGCGCTCGCGTAACGGTGGCGTAAGAGCCTGTAATCAGAAGCGCGACCGCGCTCGGCTTGGGCCGCTGCGCGGCGCGCCGGTTTCGGCTACTCTCTTGGCTTCGTATCCGCTCTAACCGCGCGGCAAGCCGCGCTGAACCAACATGAAAGCTCTTTTCCACGCATGTGCCACCGCTGTCGCGGCTGGTGTGCTCTGTGCCACCGTCTCCGTCGCTTACGCGCAAAACTCGCCTGGCGTGCCGGGCGGCATCCTGAACGATGAATTCCGCCTCAACGAGCATCCGCAGATGCCGTTCGCCGCGTCCGCGCCGTCGGACAAATATCAGCACGGCAAACGTTCGGCAGCGCGCAAGCGCGGTGACATGGGCGATCCGAACGGCTGCAATCTGCAGTGCCCGAAAGACGACTAAGGATTGGCTCGGGCATCGCTCGAGCTTCGAGGTTTGACGCAACGCCGGCCCGTGGGCCGGCGTTGTGCTTTGTGGCGGGTGCGATGGTGGCGCAGTTGCCGGCCGGGGACGATAGTTATGGCCTGGCGATGTGCCAGATTTCCTTGAAGCCGTCCCCCTTTGCATCGCCTGCCTGCTTGTCGGCCGCGTAGTGATACAGCGGATGCCCCTTGTACGCCCATTGTTGCTTGCCGTCCGGGCTCGGGATCAGCGTCCAGTCGCCCGACGGCTTGTCGGTCGGCTCCGCCGTGGCCGCCGGCCAGTTGCACATGCAGCCGCCGGTGCAGGCGCTGACGCCAGGGGTGGTGTCGTTGTCGAACGTGTAGAGCGTCATGCCGTCGGCGGTGACGAAGCGGCCTTCGGACAGTTTTGGCGCGTCGGCGATGGTCTTGCGCATGACGCGGGCTCCTGTTGTAGCGACGCGGTTGACGAGCGACGACGCGCTTCGAGCTACGGGTATAGGAAGCGGCCGCGGATTTACCGGGTCGTGTTGTCGTGGGAGGGCGTCTGACTTGCCCGAGAAGCGCCGCAGACTGAACCGGAAAATAGAAAACCCCGGCAGCGTCAAGCTACCGGGGTTTTCGGAGCCGTTCATTGCGAACGTGCCAGGTGTTTGGTGGAGGCGGCGGGAATCGAACCCGCGTCCAGAAGTCCTCTACGACCAGTTCTACATGTTTAGTTCTGTCTTTTGATTTAACCGCAGCGACGCGGACGAACACGCTGCACTACGGCGATTCACTAGATTTTCGACCCGGACGTCGTGACGCCGCCAAGGCTTAACTGACGTATATGACCTCTGTCGGTATTGCTACCGGTCTTGCGACACTAGCCCGTCAGTGAACTAGGCAGAGGACGGCGGCCCTTAGGCTGCCAGTGCGAACGTATCGTCGTTTGCAGTTACGTTTTTCCCATTGATTAACGAGGTGACGGGTCCTCGACATGCCCTAGCCGCTTCGCAACCCCTGTCGAAACCAGGTCGCCCCCGCGGTTCGTTGCTCACATATATGAGCCAAAGGAGATTTTACAATAGATCGACGGCACGCGTTGTGCGTGTTGGGTGGTCTGACTTTGTCAGCCAATGTCGCGCAGCAGCGTCTGCAACTCCGCCGTCGACTCCACGACGTGTTGCGCGTGCCACCGTGTCGGCGGAATGTCGTTGCCGCAATAGCCGTACGCCGCGGCGACGGTCTTCATGCCCGCGGCAAAACCGGCCTGCACGTCGCGCAGGTCGTCGCCGATATAGACGACGCGCTCCGGCGCGATGTTCAGCTCACGCGCGGCGTGCAGCAGCGGCGCGGGGTGCGGCTTCGAATGCCGAGTCGTGTCGCCGCTCACCACGCAGCCGGCGCGCTCCTCGAGCCCGAGTTGCGCGACGAGCGGCTCGGTGAGCCGCGCGACCTTGTTCGTGACGATGCCCCAGCGCACGCCGCGCGCGTCGAGTTCGTCGAGCACTTCCGCGATGCCCGGAAAGAGCGTCGTCTCGATGCATAGATCCGCTTCGTAGTTCGCGAGAAACTCCTCGCGCATCGATGCGAATTCGTGATGATCGGGCCCGATACCGAACGCGCCACAGATCAGTCCCCGCGCTCCGGCCGAGGCCAGCGGCCGCAGCTTTTCGAGCGGCACCATTTCGAGTCCCCGGTCGTGGCGCATCTTGTTGACGGCGGCCGCGAGGTCGGGCGCCGTGTCGGCAAGCGTGCCGTCGAGGTCGAAAAGTACGGCGAGGCAAAAGCCGAGCGTGTCGTCGTTGTCTTCGCGTTGCGGCAGGGGAGTCGGGTCGCTCATTGTTCGTTTCGGATACGGCGGATCGGGCGGTTCTGGCAGGTCAGGCGTCGCGGCGACAGGCGAGCATATAGTTGACGCTCGTGTCGGACGACAGCGCGAAATGCTTGCTGAGCGGGTTGTACACGATGCCCTTGATGTCGGCCGTGCGCAGATCGGCGGCGCGCACGAAGCCGGCGAGTTCCGACGGGCGGATGAAGCGCGCGTAGTCGTGCGTGCCCTTCGGCAGCATTCGCGCGATGTATTCGGCGCCGATCACAGCGAACAGATACGACTTCACGTTGCGGTTCAGCGTGGAGAAAAACACCCAGCCGCCCGGCTTCACGAGATTCTTGCAGGCTTCGACGATCGCCGCCGGCTTGGGCACGTGCTCGAGCATTTCCATGCAGGTGACCACGTCATAAGTGCCCGGTTCGCGCGCGGCCAGCGCCTCGGCTGCGATTTCTTCGTAATCGACGGTTACACCGCTTTCAAGACTGTGAAGATCGGCGACGCCGAGTGCCTGCGTCGACAGGTCGATGCCCTTCACATGAGCGCCCAAGCCTGCCATCGATTCCGACAGGATGCCGCCGCCGCAACCGATATCGAGCACCTTTTTGCCAGCCAGATGCGCGTGAGCGTCGATCCAGCTCAGGCGAATCGGATTCAGTTCGTGCAACGGTTTGAATTCGGCGTTCGGGTCCCACCAACGATGCGCGAGGTCGCTGAATTTCTGTAGTTCGTGGGGATCGGCGTTGGTCATGGCGAAGGCTGCCTCGATGAAAGCGGTGAGCGGACGCTCGAGGATAAACCCTGAGTATATAGGGCAAGAGAAAGAGCGGCAAAAGCGCGTCGGCGAGCGACTGCCGATGCGACCTGAGAGCCCTAGTAGCGGAGCGGGGTGTTCTTCCGTCGCGCATCACATCGCGTGGCGGCACCCGCACATAAAAAAAGCCCCGCCGAAGCGGGGCTTTCGATACTGCGGTAATTTTCCAGCTTACTGCTTCGGCGTACCGACAACTTCGACTTCCACGCGGCGGTCCGGTGCGAGGCAGGCGATGAGTTGCTTGCGGTTCTTCTGGTTGCAACCGGTGGTAACCGGGTTGCGGCGGCCCTTGCCTTCCGTGTAGATACGGTTGGCTTCGACGCCCTTGCTGACCAGGAAGGCCTTCACAGCTTGAGCACGACGCAGCGACAGACGGTCGTTGTAGGCGTCCGAACCGATGCGGTCGGTGTGGCCCGTAGCGACGACGACTTCGAGATTGATGCCTTGGATCTTCGATGCCAGTTCGCTCAGACGTTCCTTGCCAGCCGGCTTCAGGATTGCCTTGTCGAAATCGAACAGCGCATCAGCTTGATACGTAATCTTTTCGCTGGAGATAGCCGGAGCCGGAGCGACCGGTGCCGGCGGGGTCGGAGCCTGAGCAACCAGAGCGCCGTCGCACTTGGCGTTAGCCGTTGCGGGCGTCCAGAATGCATCGCGCCAGCAAAGCTCGTTCGTGCCGTTCATCCACACGTATTCGCCAGTACCATTCACCCAGTTGTCGTTGGTAGCTTGTCGCGACGCCGGCACCGACTGCGCCATGGCGGATGCAGCCATAACTGCGGTAGCTGCAATGAACGCGAGCTTTGAAAGTTTATTCATATTTCTCCTCTCGAAATTGAGATTACCGCAGGTTTACTGCGAGCCTGTTGACGGATGACCAGTCATACATTGCTCGAAGTATAACATTGGTGCGGAACAAAAACCGGCTGTGTAGACTTCGAGCAGTGTCTGACTCTTTGTGCGTTGGCATTTTGCCATATCGTTCCCCTCCGACGAAAAAAAAATCTGCCCCCATTCAAATCCCCCTCCAAATGTGGTGCATGCGCAACAAATGTTTTCGTCTGAGCGGTCCGCCAGCTCTGCCTGAGCGGGGAATTGGCCCCATGCAGGAATCGAGCCTGATGAGCCCGAAATTGTGGGATCGGCGAGGTGTTGGCGGGTACCCCTCTAATATGTATACGTACCTTCGTCGGGCGTGGATGCGTGGCATGTTAGAATCGCGTGATGCGTTGCGCCTGCAATGCTTACGCGAAGTGGCGGCGAACCCGCGCCTTCGCACGTAAAAGATACGGATAATGGATCAATTCGCCAAAGAGACTCTGCCAATCTCCCTTGAGGAGGAAATGCGCCGTTCGTATCTCGATTACGCGATGAGCGTGATCGTAGGGCGAGCGCTTCCCGATGTCCGCGATGGCCTGAAGCCGGTGCACCGGCGCGTGCTGTACGCGATGCACGAGCTGAACAACGACTGGAACCGCGCCTACAAGAAGTCGGCGCGTATCGTCGGCGATGTCATCGGTAAATACCATCCGCACGGCGACACCGCTGTCTACGACACCATCGTACGGATGGCGCAGGACTTCTCGCTGCGCTACATGCTCGTCGACGGTCAGGGGAACTTCGGTTCGGTCGACGGCGACAACGCCGCGGCGATGCGTTACACCGAAATCCGCATGGCGAAGATCGGCCACGAACTGCTGGCCGACATCGACAAGGAAACGGTCGACTTCGTGCCGAACTACGACGGCAGCGAGAACGAGCCGGCCATCCTGCCCGCGCGCATCCCTAATCTCCTGATCAATGGCTCGTCCGGCATCGCGGTCGGCATGGCGACCAACATCCCGCCGCATAACCTCAACGAAGTCGTCGACGCGTGTCAGCATTTGCTGAAAAACCCGGAAGCGACGATCGACGAGCTCATCGAGATCATCCCCGCACCGGACTTCCCGACCGCCGGCATCATCTACGGCGTGGCCGGCGTGCGCGACGGCTATCGCACCGGTCGCGGCCGCGTCGTGATGCGCGCGCTGACGCACTTCGAGGAAATCGACCGTGGCCAGCGCATGGCGATCATCGTCGACGAATTGCCGTATCAGGTGAACAAGCGTTCGCTGCTCGAGCGTATCGCCGAGCTCGTCAACGAGAAGAAGCTCGAAGGCATTTCCGACATCCGCGACGAATCCGACAAGAGCGGGATGCGTGTCGTGATCGAGCTCAAGCGCGGCGAAGTGCCCGAGGTCGTGCTGAACAACCTTTACAAGGCGACGCAGCTTCAGGACACGTTCGGCATGAACATGGTCGCGCTCGTCGACGGCCAGCCGAAGCTCCTGAATCTGAAGGAAATGTTGACGTGCTTCCTGTCGCATCGCCGGGAAGTGCTGACGCGGCGCACCGTCTACGAACTGCGCAAGGCGCGCGAACGTGGTCACGTGCTCGAAGGTCTTGCGGTTGCGCTCGCGAACATCGACGAATTCATCGCGCTGATCAAGGCCGCGCCGACACCGCCTATCGCCAAGCAGGAACTGATGTCGCGCTCATGGGATTCGTCGCTCGTGCGCGAAATGTTGTCGCGCGCCGAGACGGATAACGCGTCGGCGGGCGGTCGCGAAGCTTATCGTCCGGAGGGGCTGAACCCGTCGTTCGGCATGCAGGCCGACGGCCTTTACCGCTTGTCCGATACGCAGGCGCAGGAAATCCTGCAAATGCGTCTGCAACGCCTGACCGGTCTCGAGCAGGACAAGATCATTGGCGAATACCGCGACGTGATGGCGCAGATCGCTGACCTGCTGGACATCCTGGCTCGCCCGGAACGCATTTCGGCGATCATCGTCGAAGAACTCACGTCGATCAAGGCCGAATTCGGGGATGCGCGTCGCTCGAAGATCGAGTTGAACGCGACCGAGCTGAACACCGAAGACCTGATCACGCCGCAGGAAATGGTCGTGACGATGTCGCACGCGGGCTACGTGAAATCGCAGCCGCTGTCCGAATATCGGGCCCAGAAGCGCGGCGGTCGTGGCAAGCAGGCCACTTCCATGAAGGAAGACGACTGGATCGACACGCTGTTCATCGCCAATACGCACGACCACATCCTGTGCTTCTCGAATCGCGGCCGTGTGTACTGGGTCAAGGTCTACGAGGTACCCCAGGGCTCGCGCAATTCGCGCGGGCGGCCCATCGTCAATATGTTCCCGCTGCAGGAAGGCGAAAAGATCACGGTCGTGCTGCCGGTCAAGGAGTTCTCGGCCGACAAGTTCGTGTTCATGGCGACCGCGTTAGGAACGGTAAAGAAGACACCGCTCGAAGCATTCAGCCGGCCGCTGCGCAAGGGTATTATTGCGGTCGGTCTCGATGAGGGTGATTACCTGATCGGCGCCGCGATCACCGATGGCCAGCACGACGTGATGCTGTTCTCGGATTCGGGCAAGGCAGTGCGCTTCGACGAAAACGACGTGCGTCCGATGGGCCGCGAGGCGCGCGGCGTGCGCGGCATGCAGCTCGAGGACGGCCAGAACGTGATCGCGTTGCTGGTGGCCGGCGACGAGCAGCAGTCGGTGCTCACCGCGACCGAGAACGGTTTCGGCAAGCGCACGCCGATCACCGAGTACACGCGTCATGGCCGTGGCACGAAGGGCATGATCGCGATCCAGACGTCGGAGCGCAATGGCAGGGTCGTTGCCGCGACGCTCGTGGACCCGGAAGCGCAGATCATGCTGATTACCACGACGGGCGTGCTGATTCGCACGCGAGTGTCGGAAATTCGTGAAATGGGACGCGCAACGCAAGGTGTTACACTCATCAGCCTTGACGAAGGGACCAAGCTGTCCGGTCTGCAACAGGTAGCTGAGGCCGAGGGCGAGTCGGAAAACGATTCCGACGGCTCCACTGAAGGTGATAACGGCGGTGAGGGCGGCGGCGCGGCCTGATCCGTGCCAGCGGCTTTCAGTCTCAGTTAATACGTTGAAGCTACGCTGCGGGTCAACGCGTATCGGGCCGGTACGCTTTCCCGTGCGGCGTGCGGTTCAAGTTAATTTCTCTTAGGGAGTAATGATGCAAAAACGATTTAAACAACTGATGTTGCTGGCTGCCATCGTGCCGACCTTCGCCATGGCTCAAGCGCTGCAGAACCAGGCGCCCGCAGCTCCGGCTGCTGCAGCAGCACCGGTTGATCCCGCCAAGCAAGCTGCCATTAAGGACCTGCTCGACGCCATCGACGCGCAGAAGCTGGTTGGCGCAATCGGCAACAGCGCGCAGATGCAGGCCAAGCAGCTCGTGCCGGCAATCCTGTCGGACGCGCTGACCGAGAACAAGACGATGACGGACAAGCAGAAGCAGGCTGCCGTGCCGGCCCTGCAAAAGAACGCGGTACCGAAGCTGGTGGACGCGGCAGGTCAGGTCTTCGCAACCGACGCTTTCCGTCAGGACGCGATGCAAGCTCAGTACGATGCGTACGCGAAGTACTACAGCGTGTCGGAAATCAAGGACCTGACCACGTTCTACAAGAGCCCGACCGGCCGCAAGTTCATCCAGGTGCAAGACCAGGTTGGCCGCGACGTCGTGAACGGTCTGATGCAGAAGTACATGCCGGAATCGATCAAAGCAACGCGTGATCAGGCCGACAAGGAAGTCGCATCGGTCAAGGCGGCTGCCAAGTAAATTCCGCTCGCGGGCGCTCATCAGTCGGCCTGTCGCCGCGCCCGCTGGGCCGCCCGGCGTGGCGGGTTGGCGGCGACAATGCGATAATGGTCGTTTGCGCACTGGCGCAGACGGCCATTTTCTTTTTCGCCGAGCCATTTCGCAGTTCTTTTCGCCGATTCCCGCGCGACATTGTTATTTCGCGCCCGCTTCCAGGACCTCACATGCGCGTTTTTAATTTCTCCGCCGGCCCGGCGGCCATGCCCGAAGAAGTGCTGCGCCAGGCAGCCGACGAGATGCTGAACTGGCAAGGCAGCGGCATGAGCGTGATGGAAATGAGCCATCGCGGCAAGGAATTCATGTCGATCCACGAAGCAGCGCTGACCGATCTGCGCGAGTTGCTGCAGGTTCCGGCAAGCCACCGCATCCTGTTCCTGCAGGGCGGCGGGCTCGGCGAAAACGCGATCGTGCCGATGAACCTGCTCGGCTCGAAACCGCGTGCTGATTTCGTCGTCACCGGCTCGTGGTCGCAGAAATCGTTCATGGAAGCGCACAAATACGGCACCGTGCATCTTGCCGCGACCGGCAAGACAGCCGACGGCTTCACCCGCGCGCCGGCGCGCTCTGAATGGCAACTGTCGGACGATCCGGCTTACGTGCATTTGTGCACCAACGAGACCATTCACGGCGTCGAAACTTTCGAGATTCCCGACCTCGGCGACATTCCGCTCGTCGCGGACGCGTCGTCGCATATCCTGTCGCGCCCGATGGACATCGCCAAATACGGCGTGCTGTTTGGCGGCGCGCAGAAGAACATCGGCATGGCGGGGGTGACGGTTGTGATCGTGCGTGAGGACATGCTCGATCGCGCGATGCCGATCTGCCCGTCGGCATTCGAATGGAAGACCGTCGCCGAGAACAACTCGATGTACAACACGCCGCCCACCTATGCGATCTATATCGCCGGGCTCGTGTTCAAGTGGTTGAAGAAGCAGGGCGGGCTCGTGGCGATGGAGGCACGCAACCTCGAAAAATCGAAGCTGCTGTACGACACGATCGACTCGAGCAGCTTCTATCTGAACAAGGTCGAACGTGGCTCGCGTTCGCGGATGAACGTACCGTTCTTCCTTGCCGACGAGTCGCGCAACGAAGATTTCCTGTCCGGCGCGAAAGCGCGGGGATTGGTGCAGCTAAAGGGCCACAAGTCCGTCGGCGGCATGCGGGCGTCGATTTATAACGCCGTCCCGCTCGAAGGCGTCAAAGCGCTTGTCGAATACATGAAGGAATTCGAACAGCGCAGCGCCTGAGTCACACTGACCGGCAGGCGCGCGCATCTTTTCCAGCAGTTACCCGGCAGAGCCGTTTTACGCATGGACGACGAACTCAATACACGACTTAAACCTCTGCGCGATCGCATCGATGCGCTCGACGCGCAGCTGATCGCGCTCCTGAACCAGCGCGCGTCGGTCGCGCTCGAAGTGGGCGAGGTCAAGAAGCATTTCAACGCGCCGGTGTTCCGGCCCGAGCGCGAGATGCAGGTGATCGCGCGCCTGCAGGAAATGAGCGCGGGTCCGCTAGCGGACGAACACATCAGCGCGATCTGGCGCGAGATCATGGCAGCGAGCCGCGCGCTAGAAAAGAGCATCAAGGCCGCGTACCTCGGGCCGGTCGGCACCTATAGCGAACAGGCGATGCACGAGTACTTCGGTCAGTCGATCGAAGGGTTGCCGTGCCCATCGATCGACGAAGTATTCCGCTCGGTCGAGGCTGGCGCTGCAGACTACGGCGTCGTGCCGGTCGAGAACTCGACCGAAGGCGCGGTGTCGCGCACGCTGGATCTGCTGCTGCAAACGCAGCTGACCATCGGCGGCGAACTCGCATTGCCGATCCATCACAACCTGCTCACGCAGAACGGTCTCGTCGGCGTCACGCGCGTCTGCGCGCACGCGCAAGCGCTTGCGCAGTGCCAGCGCTGGCTGTCGACCAATGCGCCGCATCTCGAGCGTCAGGCGGTGTCGAGCAATGCGGAAGCCGCACGGATGGCGTCCGAAGATCCGACCGTCGCGGCCATCGCCGGCGACCGCGCCGCGATCCACTACGGCCTGCAGGTCACCAACGCGCTGATCCAGGACGATCCGCACAACCGTACGCGCTTCGTCATGATCGGCAAGGAGCCGACCGGTCCGAGCGGCTACGACCAGACCTCGCTGATCGTGTCGGTCGCGAACGAACCGGGCGCGATGGTCAAGCTGCTCGAGCCGCTCGCGCGCCACGGCGTGTCGATGACACGTTTCGAATCGCGCCCCGCGCGCGTCGGCACGTGGGAGTACTACTTCTATATCGACGTCGAAGGCCATCGCGACGATCCGGCCGTGGCGGCCGCGCTCGCGGGCCTCGGCGAAAAAGCCGCGTTCCTGAAGATACTCGGCTCGTATCCGCGCGCCCGCTAAGGGCTGGCAGCGCAGCGCGGGCGGCGCCGCGTGCGCCGCCCGAACGCATATTTCACTATCCATCGTCGTTCGGAGATTTTCATGACAGCGTCTTTCGGCCCTTCCTATGTGCGTGCGATCGCGCCGTACATCGCCGGCAAGCCGATTTCGGAAGTGGCCCGTGAGTTCGGTCTCGACGAGGCGAGCATCGTGAAGCTGGCATCGAACGAGAATCCGCTCGGCATGCCGGAATCCGCGCAGCGCGCGATGGCGCAGGCGGTCGCCGATCTCGGCCGCTATCCGGACTCGAACGGTTTCGAGCTGAAGGCGGCGCTCGCCGCGCGTTACGGCGTGCCGGCTGAGTGGATCACCCTCGGCAACGGCAGCAACGACATCCTCGAACTCGCGGCGCACGCGTTCGTCGAGAAGGGCCAGGCGGTTGTGTTCTCGCAGTATTCGTTCGCGGTTTATGCGCTCGCGACGCAAGGCGTCGGCGCGCGCGCGATCGTCGTGCCGGCGGTGCGCTACGGTCACGACCTCGACGCGATGCTCGCCGCGATCGACGACGACACGCGTCTCGTGTTCGTCGCCAATCCGAACAATCCAACCGGCACGTTCGTCGACGGCCCGACGCTCGAGGCGTTTCTCGGCAAGGTGCCGCGCCACGTGGTCGTCGTGCTCGACGAGGCGTACACCGAGTATCTGTCGGCAGACAAGCGCTACGACTCCATCGACTGGGTGCGCCGCCATCCGAACCTGCTGGTTTCGCGTACGTTCTCGAAGGCGTTCGGGCTTGCGGGCTTGCGCATCGGCTTCGCGATCGCGCAGCCCGGGTTGACCGATTTGCTGAATCGACTGCGTCAGCCGTTTAACGTAAATACGCTCGCGCAAGCCGCGGCGATTGCGGCACTGAACGACAGCGCGTTTCTGCAGAAAAGTGCCGCGCTGAACGCGCAGGGCTATACGCTTCTGACCGAGGCGTTCGACAAGCTCGGCCTCGAATACGTGCCGTCCGAGGGCAACTTCGTGCTCGTGCGCGTCGGCAGCGACGACAAAGCCGGCGCCCGGGTGAACCTCGCGCTGCTGAAGCAGGCCGTGATCGTGCGACCGGTCGCCAACTACGGCTTGCCGCAGTGGCTGCGCATCACGATCGGCTTGCCGGAGGAAAACGAAGCGTTCCTCGCTGCGCTCGAGAAGACGCTTGCCGAGCCTGCCGCAGCATAAACATTGAACCTTGACCCCGCGCGTCGAACGGCAGGAGTGGCGCGCTTAATGTCCGTATTGTGTGAGCGACGTGGCCGCGTTTTCTTTTAACAAGCTGGTGATTTTCGGTGTCGGCCTGATCGGCGGATCGCTCGCGCGCGCGTTGCGTGAACGCGGCGAAGCCGGTGGAGCGCGCACGGTGATCGGCGTCGGACGGACGTCCGCGTCGAGCGAGCGCGCGTTGGCGCTCGGGGTGATCGACGGCGCCGCGGTGCTCAACGACGACGTCGCGCTGCGCGACGCGCTCGCGGGCGCGGACTTTGTGCTGCTCGCGGCGCCGGTCGCGCAGACCCAGCCGCTGCTCGAACGCATCGCGCCCCATCTCGACGCGAAGACGATCGTCACCGATGCGGGCAGCACCAAGTCCGACGTGGTCGCCGCCGCGCGCGCGGCGCTTGGCGCGCGGATCGGGCAGTTCGTGCCGGGCCATCCGATCGCCGGCCGCGAGTCGAGCGGCGTCGATGCCGCATTGCCCGATCTGTACGTGAACCGCAACGTCGTATTGTGCCCGCTGCCGGAGAACGCGCCGGAAGCGGTCGAGCGCGTCGCGGCGATGTGGCGCGCCACCGGCGCCTTGGTGCGGGACATGACGCCGCAGCAGCACGACCGCGTATTCGCGTCGGTCAGTCATCTGCCGCATGTGCTGTCGTTCGCGCTGGTCGAGCAGATCCTCAATTCGCCCGACGCCGCGTTGAAGTTCTCGTTCGCGGCGGGCGGGTTTCGCGACTTCACGCGCATTGCCGCGTCGAGTCCGGAGATGTGGCGCGACGTCTGCGTCGCCAATCGCGTGGCGCTGCTCGACGAACTCGACGCGTACACCGCGGTCCTCGCGCGCCTGCGCACGGCGATCGAAGCCGGCGACGGCGCCGCGCTCGAAGCCGTGTTCGCGCGCTCGCGCGTCGCGCGCAGTCAGTGGCAAGAGCAGCGCGCGGCTGGCGTAGCCAGTGGCGACGCGTCGAAATAACCGGAAACTGGACACATCATGGAATTCCTCGATCTCGGACCTTTTTCCCGTGCGTCCGGCACGGTTCGTCTGCCCGGCTCGAAGAGCATCTCGAACCGGGTGTTGCTGCTCGCCGCGCTCGCCGAAGGCGAGACGACGATCACGAACCTGCTCGATTCCGACGACACCCGCGTGATGCTCGACGCACTCGAAAAGCTCGGCGTGCGTTTGAAGCGCGACGGCGACACCTGCGTCGTGACCGGCACGCGCGGCGCGTTTACGGCGCGCACGGCTGACCTGTTCCTCGGCAATGCGGGCACGGCGGTGCGTCCGCTGACCGCGGCGCTCGCCGTGAACGGCGGGGACTACCGGATCCACGGCGTGCCGCGCATGCACGAGCGGCCGATCGGCGATCTCGTCGACGGTTTGCGCCAGATCGGAGCGAAGATCGACTACGAGCAGAACGAAGGCTATCCGCCGCTGCGCATCCGTCCCGGCCAGATCATGGTTGACGCGCCGATCCGCGTACGCGGCGACGTGTCGAGCCAGTTCCTGACCTCGCTGCTGATGACGCTGCCGCTGTTGCGCACCGCGAGCGGCGTCACCACCGTGCAGGTCGACGGCGAGCTGATCTCGAAGCCGTACATCGAGATCACGATCAAGCTGATGGCGCGCTTCGGCATCGAGGTCGAGCGTCACGGCTGGCACCAGTTCGTGGTGCCGGCGGGGCAGCGTTATCGGTCGCCGGGCACGATCATGGTGGAAGGGGATGCGTCGTCGGCGTCGTATTTCCTTGCCGCGGGCGCGCTTGGCGGCGGGCCGCTCAGAGTGGAAGGAGTGGGCCGCGCGAGCATCCAGGGCGACGTCGGGTTTGCCGATGCGCTGATCAAGATGGGCGCGAATCTGCAGATGGGCGACGACTGGATCGAAGTGCGTGGCGTCGGCAACGACCATGGCAAGCTGGATCCGATCGACATGGACTTCAACCTGATCCCCGACGCCGCGATGACGATCGCGGTCGCCGCGCTGTTCGCGGACGGCACGACCACGCTGCGCAACATCGCGAGCTGGCGTGTGAAGGAAACCGACCGCATCGCCGCGATGGCGACCGAGCTGCGCAAGGTTGGCGCGAAAGTGCAGGAAGGCGAGGATTTCCTCGTCGTCACGCCGCCCGAAAAGCTGATCCCGAATGCCGCGATCGATACCTACGACGACCACCGCATGGCGATGTGCTTCTCGCTCGTAAGCTTGGGCGGCGTGCCGATCAGGATCAACGACCCGAAGTGCGTCGGCAAGACGTTCCCCGATTATTTCGAGCGCTTCACGGCGCTCGCGCAACCCTGATTCGCGTGCGAATCGCCCCGATGTGCGACATTTTTAGATGAAACCGACCCGTCCCTTTCACCAGACGCCCGTCATTACGATCGACGGCCCCAGCGCCTCCGGCAAAGGCACAGTGGCCGCGATGGTGGCCGCCAATCTCGGCTTTCACCTGCTCGACAGCGGCGCGCTGTACCGGCTCGCGGCCCTCGCGAGCTTGCGCTATGACATTGCGGCGGACGACGTCGACGCACTTGTCAAACTGATCGACGACCTCCACATCACGTTTCGCGAGGGGCTCGCGCAGCTAGATGGGATCGACGTATCGACCGAAATTCGCGCCGAGGAAGTGGGCAGCCGCGCCTCGGCGATCGCCGTGCACGCGCCCGTGCGAACCGCGCTGGTGGCGCGCCAGCGGGCGTTTCGCAAGGAGCCGGGGCTGGTCGCCGACGGCCGCGACATGGGCACCGTGATCTTCCAGGACGCCGCGCTGAAGGTGTTCATGACCGCGAGCGTCGAGGCCCGCGCGGCGCGCCGGCATAAGCAATTGATCCAAAAAGGATTTTCTGCTAATATAGATGACTTGCTCCGGGATTTGCGTGAGCGCGACGAGCGTGACAGTCAGCGCGCGGCCGCGCCGCTCAAGCCCGCGGCGGATGCAAAGCTGCTTGATACCTCCGCATTGTCGGTCGACCAGGCGGTCGAGCAGGTGGTGCAATGGTATGAAGCGCTGGTCACGCAGTAGTGGCCAGCGGCGGCAGTGCCGTTGTTGGTAGGTGCTTCGCGATGGTCGCGAAGCGTTGTTTTTAACCCTTTAACCCCGCGTGGCGTTCGCGTATTTGCCGCAGTTGCTGACCAGTCCGGTGAGCCAGGCGTTGCGAAGACCATGCAAACTCTGATTTTTATGTCCGACCTGCAAACCTCTACCCCGAATACCGAATCTTTTGCGGCTCTGTTCGAAGAGTCGCTGACCAAGCAGGACATGCGCGCTGGCGAAGTGATCTCCGCCGAAGTCGTGCGTGTCGACCACAACTTCGTGGTCGTGAACGCTGGTCTGAAGTCCGAAGCCTACATCCCGCTCGAAGAGTTCCTGAATGACGCGGGCGAGGTAGAAGTGCAGGCGGGCGACTTCGTTTCCGTCGCGATCGACGCGCTGGAAAACGGCTATGGCGACACCATCCTGTCGCGTGACAAGGCGAAGCGTCTGGCTTCGTGGCTGTCGCTGGAAAAGGCGCTGGACAACAACGAACTCGTGACCGGTACGATCACGGGCAAGGTCAAGGGCGGTATGACCGTGATGGTCAACGGCATCCGCGCGTTCCTGCCGGGTTCGCTGGTTGATACGCGTCCGGTCAAGGACACGACCCCGTACGAAGGCAAGACCCTCGAATTCCGCGTCATCAAGCTCGACCGCAAGCGTAACAACGTCGTGCTGTCGCGCCGCGCTGTCATCGAGGCAACGCAAGGCGAAGAGCGCGCGAAGCTGCTCGAAACGCTGAAGGAAGGCGCGATCGTCGAAGGCGTGGTCAAGAACATCACCGACTACGGCGCGTTCGTAGACCTCGGCGGTATCGACGGCCTGCTGCACATCACCGACATCGCATGGCGTCGTGTGCGTCATCCGAGCGAAGTTCTGTCGGTTGGCCAGGAAGTCACCGCGAAGATCCTCAAGTTCGACCAGGAAAAGAACCGCGTTTCGCTCGGTATCAAGCAACTGGGCGACGATCCGTGGGAAGGCATCTCGCGCCGTTACCCGTCGGGCACGCGTCTGTTCGGTAAGGTCACCAACATCACCGACTACGGCGCATTCGTCGAAGTGGAATCGGGCATCGAAGGCCTCGTCCACGTGTCGGAAATGGACTGGACCAACAAGAACGTTGCTCCGTCGAAGGTTGTCCAGCTGGGCGACGAAGTCGAAGTCATGGTTCTCGAAATCGACGAAGACCGCCGTCGTATCAGCCTCGGCATGAAGCAGTGCAAGCCGAACCCGTGGGACGACTTCAGCCGCAACTTCAAGAAGGGCGACAAGATCAGCGGCGCCATCAAGTCGATCACCGACTTCGGCGTGTTCATCGGTCTGCCGGGCGGCATCGACGGTCTGGTTCACCTGTCGGATCTGTCGTGGAGCGAAACCGGCGAGGAGGCCGTTCGCAAGTACAAGAAGGGCGACGAAGTGGAAGCGATCGTTCTCGGCATCGACGTCGAGAAGGAACGTATTTCGCTGGGTATCAAGCAGCTCGAAGGCGACCCGTTCAGCAACTACGTTGCAATGAACGACAAGGGTTCGGTCGTCGACGGTACCGTCAAGTCGGTGGACGCGAAGGGTGCTGTGGTCCAGCTGTCGGGTGAAGTCGAAGGCTATCTGCGTGCTTCGGAAATCGCCCAAGACCGCGTGGAAGACGCTCGCAACGTGCTGAAGGAAGGCGACAAGGTCAACGCGATGATCATCAATATCGATCGCAAGTCGCGTGGCATCAACCTGTCGATCAAGGCGAAGGATTCGGCTGAACAACAGGAAGCCATCCGTGGTCTCGCTGCTTCGGATTCGAGCGCAGCCGCTACCGGCACGACGAACCTCGGCGCGCTGCTGAAGGCCAAGCTCGACGGCCAGAACCAGTAAGCCTGAGAGGTCTGCTGCAGTATGACCAAATCGGAATTGGTCGCCCAGCTGGCTACGCGATTTCCGCAACTTGTTCTCAAGGATGCGGATTTCGCGGTGAAGACGATGCTTGATGCGATGTCGGAGGCACTTGCCAAAGGCCATCGGATCGAAATTCGTGGCTTCGGCAGCTTCGGCCTCAACCGCCGTCCCTCCCGCGTCGGACGCAATCCGAAGTCGGGCGAGAAGGTGCTGGTACCCGAGAAGTACGTACCGCACTTCAAGCCGGGCAAGGAATTGCGCGAGCGGGTGGATCGTCGCGCGGGCGAGCCGCTGAAGGCCGAGGAGCCGGATGACGACCTTTAATGACTCCGCTGTGCGTCTTGCAGCGTGGCATAGCTAGCGTCAGCGGCCAAAGCCAGTCGGCAAAAGACCAGGAAAAGCGCCTTCGGGCGCTTTTTTTTCGTCCATCATTTGAGAAGTGGTGCCTCCCGGTGCGGCCATTGCATTTCGCGAATCTCCCGTAAGTGCCCCGTCCCGCCACTTGCTGCCCAGCCGCGAGGGCATCCATTACAATACGGGTCACTTCGGCGCGGGCAACACCGTGGCGCGACGCGTCATCGAGCCGGCGTCACCCCGCAACTGCCGTGAAGAGATCTATTCATGAAATTTATCGTCTGGCTGATCCGTGTTCTGGTGTTCGTGCTGCTGCTGGTGCTGGCGCTCTCCAACACGCAACCCGCTACGCTGAATTTCCTCGCCGGCTACGTCTGGTCGGCGCCTTTGATTCTGATCGGCCTCGCGTTTTTCGTGATCGGCTTGCTCGCGGGGCTCGTGTCGGCGATGCCGGCTGTCGTGCGTCTGCGCATGGAGAATGGCCGGCTTAGGCGCGAGTTGCGCGTGGCACGCGAGACTCCGGCCGTGGTGGAGCAGCCGCCGATGCCGCCGCTCATCTGAGCTGTCTTGCGCCGCGCGCTCTGAGCGCGGCTTTTCGTTTTCGCTTTCCCGCACATTTGCATTAATCGCATGGATCTAGACTTCTGGTGGCTGCTGGTCATACCCGTCGCGTTCGCGTTCGGCTGGATGGCGGCGCGCTACGACCTCAAGACGCTGTTGTCCGAAAGCGCCAACCTGCCGCGGTCGTATTTTCGCGGCCTGAACTTTCTGCTCAACGAGCAGCCCGACCAGGCGATCGACGCATTCATCGAAGTCGTCAAGCTGGATCCTGAAACCGTCGAATTGCATTTCGCGCTCGGCAATCTGTTCCGCCGGCGCGGCGAAACGGACCGCGCCATTCGGGTGCATCAAAATCTGCTGAGCCGCGCGGATCTGCCGGTCAACGAGCGCGATCACGCACTGTACGAACTCGGCCAGGACTTCCTGAAAGCGGGTCTGCTCGACCGTGCCGAAGAAACCTTCCGCTCGCTGCAGGCGGGCGATTACGCACTGGGCGCTCAACGCGCGCTGTTGACGATCTACGAGATCGAGAAGGACTGGGTCAAGTCGATCGATACCGCGCGCCATCTCGAAACGATGGGCGCGCCGTCGCTCGACAAGGAAATCGCGCAGTTCCATTGCGAACTTGCTCAGGAAGCGCTGCAGCAGAAAAAGCCGGACGAAGCACGTCATCAGCTCAGTCTCGCGCTGAAGGCGAACCCGACCAACGTGCGCGCGACGATCCTGTTCGGCGATGTCGACGCGGCCGGCGGCGCGCCGGAAGCGGCGATCGGGCAATGGCGCCGGGTCGAGGAGCAGAACCCCGCCTATCTGCCGCTCGTTGCCGAGAAGATCATGAAGGCGTATGAAGCGCTCGGCCGCGCGCAGGAGGGCGCCGATCTGCTGACCACTTGGGTCGACCGTCACCCGAGCAATGATCTGCTCGACGTCGCGTATCAGCACGTCGCGTCGCTGCGCGGCGCCGATGCCGCGCATGCGCTCGCGCGCACGCAGATGCAGAAGTCGCCGAATCTCGCCGGCATGACGCGTCTGCTCGAAGCGCAGCAGGCCGTCGCCGAAGAGCCGCGGCGCAGCGAGCTCGAACTGATGCGCACACTGATCCGCCAGCGCACCAAAAATCTGCCACGCTATACGTGCCAGAATTGTGGTTTCAGGGCGCGGCTTTTCTACTGGCAGTGCCCAGGATGCAGCGGTTGGGAAACCTATGCGCCGCGCCGCGTCGAGCCGATTGCCGCGCCGAGCTGATGCCGCACGGGCGGCTTTGGACGCGTCGGCGTTGATTGCCGCGCCATTGCCCCGCGAATTTCGCAACGAGTTTATCGCCGGCCTCATGAGCGGCATTCATCACCGGAACCATCTACCGGACAGCGTATGAAAATCACCATTATCGGCACCGGCTATGTGGGCCTTGTCACCGGCGCTTGTCTCGCCGAAATCGGCAACGACGTCTTCTGTCTCGACGTCGATCAGCGCAAGATCGACATCCTGAACAAAGGCGGCGTGCCGATTCACGAGCCGGGCCTGCAGGAGATGATCGCCCGCACGCGCGCGGCCGGCCGCATCACGTTCTCGACCGATGTTGCGGCGAGCGTCGCGCACGGCGACGTGCAGTTCATCGCGGTCGGCACGCCGCCCGATGAAGACGGCTCCGCCGACCTGCAATACGTGCTCGAGGCCGCGCGCAACATCGGCCGAACGATGAACGGCTTCAAGGTGATCGTCGACAAATCGACGGTGCCGGTCGGCACCGCGCAACGCGTGCGCGCGGTGATCAACGAAGAGCTCGCGAAACGCGGGCTCGCGGGAAGTGCGCAGCATCGCTTCTCGGTGGTGTCGAACCCCGAGTTCCTGAAGGAAGGTGCGGCCGTCGACGACTTCATGCGCCCCGACCGTATCGTGATCGGCATCGACGAAGACGAACCCGGCGCGCGCGCGCGCGAAATGATGAAGCGTCTGTACGCGCCGTTCAACCGCAATCACGAACGCACGCTGTACATGGACGTGCGCTCGGCCGAGTTCACCAAGTACGCGGCCAACGCGATGCTCGCGACGCGCATCTCGTTCATGAACGAGATGTCGAATCTCGCGGACAAGGTCGGCGCCGACATCGAGGCGGTGCGCCGCGGCATCGGGTCCGATCCGCGCATCGGCTATCACTTCCTGTACGCGGGCTGCGGCTATGGCGGCTCGTGCTTTCCGAAGGACGTGCAGGCGCTGATCCGCACCGCGAGCGAGAGCGGCCACAACCTGCGCATTCTCGAGGCGGTCGAGGAAGTGAACGACCAGCAGAAGGACGTGCTCGTGAACAAGATCGCCGCGAAGCTCGGTGAGGATCTGAGCGGCCGCACGTTCGCGGTGTGGGGCCTCGCGTTCAAGCCGAATACCGACGACATGCGCGAGGCGCCGAGCCGTCGCGTGATCGGTGAGCTGCTGGCGCGCGGCGCGAACGTGCGCGCGTACGATCCGGTCGCCGTGACCGAGGCGCAACGCGTCTTCGCGATGGATCTGCATGCGGCGCCCGAGCAGCTCGCGCGCCTCACGTTCACGAGCACCCAGGACGAAACGCTGACGGGCGCCGATGCACTCGTGATCGTGACCGAATGGAAGGAGTTCAAGAGTCCTGATTTCGTGCATCTGAAATCGGTGCTGAAGACACCGCTGATTTTCGACGGCCGCAATCTGTACGAACCGGACGCGATGATCGAGCTCGGTATCGACTACCACGCTATTGGACGCCCCTATGCCCAACCCTCTGAACTTCCGGCCGATGCCTGAGGCCATGCCCGCGGCGCCCGCGTCCACGACGGCGCAGAAGCTGACGGTCGTGCCGCGCGGGCAGCTCAGTGCGGCGCGCGTGCTGGTGGTCGGCGACGTGATGCTCGACCGTTACTGGTTCGGCGACGTCAACCGCATTTCTCCGGAGGCGCCCGTGCCGGTCGTGCACGTGCAGCGCCAGGAAGATCGCCTGGGCGGCGCGGCGAACGTCGCGCGCAACGCGGTCGCGCTCGGCGCGCAAGCGGGCCTGTTGTGCGTGGTCGGTCATGACGAGCCCGGCGAGCGCATCGTGCAGCTGCTCGACGAAAGCGGCGTGACGCCGCATCTCGAACGCGATCCGGCCTTGCTGACGACGATCAAGCTGCGGGTGCTATCGCGTCAGCAGCAATTACTGCGCGTCGATTTCGAGAACTCGCCGGCGCATGAAGTGCTGCTAGCGGGGCTTGCGCGTTTCGACGAGCTGCTGCCGTCGCACGACGTGATCCTGATGTCCGACTACGCGAAGGGTGGCCTCACGCACGTCACGCAAATGATCGCGAAGGCGCACGCGGCCGGCAAACCCGTGCTCGTCGATCCGAAGGGCGACGACTGGGAACGCTATCGCGGCGCGACGCTGATCACGCCGAATCGCGCGGAATTGCGCGAGGTCGTCGGGCAGTGGAAGTCCGAGGAAGACCTGATCGCGCGCGTCACGAAGCTGCGCGCCGAATTGCAGTTCAAGGCGCTGCTGCTGACGCGTTCGGAGGAGGGCATGACGCTGTTTGCCGACGATGGCATCCTGCACGCATCGGCCGTTGCGCGCGAAGTGTATGATGTGTCGGGCGCGGGAGACACCGTGATCGCGACGCTTGCCGCGATGCTCGGCGCGGGTCTTTCCCTCGTCGACGCGGTCGGGCTTGCGAATCGCGCGGCCGGCATCGTGGTCGGCAAACTGGGCACCGCCACCGTCGACTACGACGAACTCTTCTCCTGATGCAGCCCGCGGGGCGCCGTCGTCCGACGGACCAGCGGACCCCTCGCGGCGTTGACTGAACGAAGCTCACTACCAAGCTCACTACGGCAGGATCATCATGACCGTCATCGTCACCGGCGCGGCCGGTTTTATCGGCAGCAATCTCGTGAAGGCGCTCAACGAGCGCGGCGAACAGCACATCATCGCCGTCGACAACCTCACGCGCGCGGACAAGTTCAGGAATCTGGTCGACTGCGAAATCGACGACTATCTCGACAAAACCGAATTCGTCGAGCGCTTCAGGCGCGGCGACTTCGGCAAGGTGCGCGCGATCTTCCACGAAGGCGCCTGCTCGGACACGATGGAAACCGACGGCCGCTACATGATGGACAACAACTATCGCTATAGCCGCGACGTGCTCGACATCTGTCTCGCGCAGGACGTCCAGTTCCTGTACGCTTCGTCGGCGGCGACGTATGGCGGCTCGAGCCGGTTCGTCGAGGAGCGCGAGGTCGAGCAGCCGCTCAACGTGTACGGCTATTCGAAGTTTCTGTTCGACCAGGTGATTCGCCGCGTGTTGCCCACCGCGAAAAGTCAGATCGTGGGCTTCCGTTATTTCAATGTGTACGGTCCGCGCGAAACGCATAAGGCGCGCATGGCGTCGGTCGCATTTCACAACTTCAACCAGTTCCGCGCCGAGGGCAAGGTCAAGCTGTTCGGCGAATACAACGGCTATGCGGCTGGTGAGCAGACGCGCGATTTCATCTCCGTCGAAGACGTCGTCAAGGTCAATCTGTTCTTCTTCGATCATCCGGAGAAGTCCGGCATTTTCAATCTCGGCACCGGCCGCGCGCAGCCGTTCAACGATATCGCGAGCACCGTGGTCAACACGCTGCGTGCGCTGAACAACGAGCCGGCGCTGTCGCTCGCGGATCAGGTGCAACGCGGGCTGATCGAATACATTCCGTTCCCCGACGCGCTGCGCGGCAAGTATCAGTGCTTCACGCAGGCCGATCAGTCGAAGCTGCGCGCGGCCGGCTACGACGCGCCGTTTCTGAGCGTGCAGGAAGGTGTCGATCGTTACGTGCGCTGGCTGTTCGGCCAGGTGTAATTAGTACGCCGTCCTCTTTAAACTGGAATCTCCTGGCCGGTGATGGTCGCCGGCCAGTGGCAACAGGGAGATTCCAATATGTTTCGAAAAGTTCTGGTTACCGCGGCGATGCTCGCCGCTTTCGGCCACGCGTATGCGGCGGTCGACGTCAACACGGCTAACGAAGACGCGCTGCGCGGCATCAAGGGTATCGGTCCGGCAAAAGCCAAAGCGATTGTCGACGAACGCAATGCGCACGGCCCGTTCAAGGATGCGGCCGATCTCGGCAAGCGCGTCAAGGGCATGGGCGGGCACACCATCGAGCGCCTGCAGGCGGAGGGTCTCGCTGTCGGACCGGCTGGCGCGGCTGCTAGCACGCAGGTTGCGGCAGCTGCAGCGGGCAAGGAGCCGGCCGCTGCGGCCGCGCCCGCCGCCGCGCAGAAGGGCGCCGCCGCAGTGGCGGTGAAGAAGTAAGCGGCCGCGAGCCTTGCGCGTGCCATGCTGAGGAGCGGCTTGCGGCGCGCAGGGTCCGCGAGCATCCCATTGCATCGATTGGTACACACGACTCCCGCGGCTCACGCCGCGGGCTTACTACGCAGCAAGTGGCATGCATCCATGCGGACAGAAGGGCTGCAGGGCAGCGCCCGAGATCGTGGTTTAGAATCGATGGATTGAAGACACTCTTTCGCGCATCGATCACAAGACCCCATATGGCATACAAAACGATTGAAGACACGGTCGGCAATACGCCGCTCGTACAACTCGTCCGGCTTCCCGACGACGAGATCCGCAGCCGCAACAATGTGATCCTCGCGAAGCTCGAGGGCAACAATCCGGCGGGATCGGTGAAGGACCGACCGGCGTTGTCGATGATCAAGAAGGCCGAAGCGCGCGGGCGCATCAAGCCGGGCGACACGCTGATCGAGTCGACCAGCGGCAACACCGGCATCGCGCTCGCGATGGCTGCGGCGGTTCGCGGCTACAAGATGGTGCTGGTCATGCCGGAAGATCTGTCGGTCGAGCGCCGTCAGAGCATGGCCGCCTATGGCGCGGAAATCATTCTGACGCCGGTCAAGGGCGGCATGGAGTACGCGCGCGATCTCGCTGAGCAGATGCAGCGCGAAGGCAAGGGCATCATCCTCGATCAGTTCGCCAACCCGGACAATCCGGCCTCGCACATCGAAGGCACGGGCCCGGAAATCTGGCGTGACACGGAAGGGCGCATCACGCACTTCGTGTCGTCGATGGGCACGACCGGCACGATCATGGGCGTGTCGACATATCTGAAGGCGCAGAACCAGCAGATTGAAATCATCGGCGCGCAGCCGGAGGAGGGTTCACGTATTCCGGGTATTCGCAAATGGCCGGAAGCGTATCTGCCGAAAATTTTCGACCGCAGCCGCGTCGACCGTGTGGAGAACGTCAGTCAATCCGCGGCCGAGGCGATGGCGCGCCGCCTGGCGTCGGTCGAAGGCATCTTCGCCGGAATTTCGTCGGGCGGTGCGTGCGAAGTCGCGCTGCGCATCGCGCGTCAGGTCGAGAACGCGACGATCGTGTTCATCGTCTGCGATCGCGGCGACCGTTATCTGTCCACGGGGGTCTTTCCCGCGTAAGCGGGTCAGCGAGCGCCTTCGCGGGCGCGCGAGCCAATGAAAAGCGCCGGTCGAGCCGGCGCTTTTTTTCCCTCCTTCAACGCGAGGCGCCCATGGCGACTCGCTGCGCGACTCACTGCGAATCTGAGTTCGACTGATCCGCCTGACCTCGCGACGCGCCGCCGTTGTTGGCCGCTTTCGCGGCATTCGCCGCGTCGATTGCTTCCATCTGCGCTTTGACCTTCTGACCCAGCTGATACACCGCGAGCGCATAGAAGAAGCTGCGGTTGTAGCGGGTGAGCACGTAAAAGTTTTTCAGGCCGAGCACGAACTCGGTGCCGCGTCCCGGTGTCGGCAGATCGACCACCGTGACCGGCGTGCCTGCTTCGGAAGCGGTGTCGAGGTTCGGCTCGTTCAGCACGAGGCCGGCGCGAAGCAACTGGTCGAGCGGCCAGTGCGGCTCCGGCTGACCGGTGGCCGCCGCCTGCGCGACACCGAGGCTACCCGCGTCCGAGCCGATTCGCCATACCACCGGCCGACCGCTTTCCCAGCCGTTCTGGCGCAGATAGTTCGCGACGCTGCCGATCGCATCGGCGTCACTCGTGCGCAGATCGATGTGCTTGTTGCCCTCGTAGTCGACCGCGTATTGGACGATGCTGCTCGGCAGGAACTGCGGAATGCCGATCGCGCCCGTGTACGAACCGAGCACCGTGTTCGGGTCGATCTGCGCGTCGCGCGTCCATACCAGGTAGTCTTCGAGATTCTTGCGGAAGGTCGCCTGGCGGTCCGCGCGATTCGCGGTGTTCGGATAGTCGAAGCTCAGCGTGGTCAGCGCATCGAGCACGCGGAAATTACCCATGTAGCGGCCGTAGATCGTCTCGACGCCGATGATGCCGACGACCATCTCCGGCGGCACGCCGAACTCCTGATACGCGCGCTGCAGCGTGGCGCGGTTCTCGCGCCAGAACTGCACGCCGGCATTGACGCGCACCGGGTCGAGAAAGCGCGCCTGATACGAGCGCCAGTTCTTGACCGACGGCGTCAGCGACGGCGTGACCAGCTTCACCGCGGTCGCCGAGTAGCTGACGCCGGCAAACAGCGCATGCAGCGACGCTTCGTCGAAATCGTAGCGCGCGACCATCTCGTTGATGAACGCATCGACGTTCGCGTTGTTCGCATAGCGCTGCGGAATGATCTCTTCCTCAAACGTTTGCCCTTGCGGTACCGGCTGTTGCGGCTGGCTCTGCGCGAGCTGCACCGATGCTTTGCGCGGGGCGCTTTGCGCGCTCGCGGGACTTGCTGCGATGAACATGCACGATGCGACGGTCAGTGAGGCGGCGAGGGTGTTGAGGCGAAGCCGGTTGCGTGGGGATCCTGCGGACAGAGCAAGCTTGACGGTCATGGTGAGCAGTGAGCGCGATGCGTGAAAGGCTGGAAGCAGTCGGAAAGCGGCAGGAACGAAACGGCGAATAACGGGTCGGGGAAGTATACCCGACGGCTCCCGCAAAACCGTGCTGAATCGGCGACAGCGGCGTCGTGTGGTAACTTGACGAATGTGGGCGCGCGGGGGCGCGCGCCCCTCGACGGAGACACGTCGCGCGCGCAGTTCATGCGCCGCGCCGTAGAAGAGACGCACAACACGAACTATGGCAACAGGTTTCTATTCCCACCCCGACTGTCTGCTGCACGACATGGGACAGTGGCATCCCGAGTGTCCCGCGCGTCTGCAGGCGATCGAGGATCAGCTGATCGCGAGCCGCATCGACGCGCTGATCGAGCGCGAGTCGGCGCCGCTCGTCGACGAGGCCGCGCTGCTGCGCGTGCACACGCAGGCGCACGTCGACTACATCCGCGGCCGCTCGCCGGTCGAGGGCGTCGCCGAAATCGATCCCGACACGACGATGAACCCGCACACGTTGCGGGCCGCGTTGCGCGCGGCGGGCGCGGCCGTCGCCGCCACCGACGCGGTGATCGAAGGCCGCTACGACAACGCGTTCTGCAGCGTGCGGCCGCCAGGCCATCACGCGGAGCCGGCGCGCGCGATGGGCTTCTGCTTCTTCAACAACGTCGCGATCGCCGCGCGCCACGCGCTCGACGTGCATGGTCTCGCACGTGTCGCCATCATCGACTTCGACGTGCATCACGGCAACGGTACCGAGGCCGCGTTCGCCGGCGACCCGCGCGTGCTGATGTGCAGCATCTTTCAGCACCCGTTCTATCCGTTCACGGGCGCCGACAACCAGGCGTCCAACATGTGCAACGTGCCGATGCCGGCACGCTCGAACGGCATGGCCGTGCGCGAAGCGGTCGATATGCTGTGGTTGCCGCGCCTGCACGAGTTCAGGCCGGAGATGCTGTTCATCTCGGCCGGCTTCGACGCGCATCGCGAGGACGACCTCGGCAACATGGGTCTCGTCGAAGACGATTACGCGTGGATTACCGACCAGGTGCGCGAGATCGCGCGGCGCTACGCGCGCGGGCGCATCGTCAGTTGTCTCGAGGGCGGCTACAACCTGTCGGCGCTCGGGCGCAGCGTGGTCGCGCACGTGCGCTCGCTGGCGGAGATCTGAGCCATGAACGTCAACCCCGTCAATACCGGCGACGCGTCGCTGGTCACCATCGAACCCGACGCGTATCACGTACCGGGCGTCGTGCGCGTAACGATGAACCGGCCCGATGCATTCAATGCGCTGTCCGAAGCGCTGCTCGAAGAACTGCAGCAGACGTTGACCGACATCGCGAAGACCGATGCCCGCGTGGTCGTGATCGCCGGCGCAGGCCGCGCATTCTGCGCGGGCCACGACCTGAAGGAAATGCGCGCGGCGCCGTCGCTCGCGTACTACCAGCAGCTATTCGCGCGCTGCACGAAGCTGATGCTGACGATCCAGCGCATGCCGCAGCCGGTGATCGCGCGCGTGCACGGCATCGCGACCGCGGCCGGCTGCCAGCTCGTCGCAATGTGCGATCTCGCGGTCGCCGCCGAGACCGCGCGCTTTGCCGTGTCGGGCGTGAACCTCGGATTGTTCTGCGCGACACCATCGGTGCCGCTTTCGCGCAACCTGTCGCGCAAGGCCGCGCTCGAAATGCTGCTGACCGGCGACTTCATCGACGCCGCCGAAGCGCGTAAGCAGGGGCTCGTTAACCGCGTCGCCCCAGCCGACGCGCTCGACGACGAAGTCGCGCGGCTCGCCGCGAGCATCTGCGCGAAGCCGGTCGAGGCGGTCAGCGCTGGCAAGAGCCTGTTTTACCGGCAACTCGAAATGGGTATCGAAGCCGCGTACCAGCTCGCGGGGCAGACGATGGCCTGCAACATGATGGACGACTCGGCGCTCGAAGGCGTGCAGGCTTTCATCGACAAACGCGCGCCGGCGTGGAAGCGGTAGTCGACGGCTACCAGGCGCCGCATCTTCTCAACTCCGTCCCACCGACCGTCTTTCAATCCAGTCGACCAGCGCCGCGATCACCCGATCGCGGTCGAGGTCGTTCATCGTCTCGTGATAGCTGCCCTCATGCAGCGTGAGCGTCTTGTCAGGCGAGCCCGCGTGCTCGCCGAACGCGCGGCTGCCGTCGGGCTCGGTCAGTTTGTCGTCGGTGCCATGAAACACGAGCAGCGGCATGCGCAGCCCCGCGCGGCCACGTTCAATCCGCGCCATCGCGCGCAGCAGCTCGGCGCCCGTGCGCGCCGGAATCGCGTCGTGATGCACGAGCGGATCGTTGAGGTTGGCTTTGACCACCGGCTGAAGGCGCGACAGCAGCGTAGGGTCGATCTTCATCGCCGGGAAGCCCGGATAGACGCGGCTGATCAGCTGGCTTAGCGCGAGCATCCACTTCGGCACGTCGCGGCCCGGCGCAAGCGCGGGGCTCGACAGGATCAGACCACTCAGGCGCCGCCCGCTCGAGCCGAGACGTTCGATCGCGTACAGCGCGGCCACCGCGCCACCCATGCTGTGACCCATCAGGAAGAGCGGCGCGCAGCTTTGCGCGGCGGCATCGAGCAGCGCCTGCGCATCGAGCAGGTAGTCGTCGAAGCGTTTCACATAGACCCGCCTGCCGGGCGCGTGGCCGTGGCCGCGCAGATCGATCGCGACGAGTTCGATGCCCGCCGCGTTGAGCCGGTCCGCGACGGCCGCGTAACGGCCGGCGTGCTCGGCGAGGCCGTGCAGCAGCGCGACCGTCGCGCGTATCGGGCCGTTCGGCTGCCAGCGATACAGCGGCAACTCGATGCCATCGCCGGTCGTGACCGACGCGCGCTGCGGCGCGTCTTTCTTAAGACTGCCGGCGCTCGCGCGCACGGTGTGGCTCGGGGAATTCTGCATGGTGGCAGCCTGTGCGGAGGGGGTGGCCCGATCATAGTCGCAGCGGCGCGACGCGCGCGAGGTTTGTGCATAAGGCGCGGCTCTAATGCCCTCAGGTTATGAAAAGATCGGAATTGATTATTAAAGGGTATGTCGCCGCTGCGGTAGAATGGCGACCTTAAATCCCAATAAAAGAAACGGCGGCCGCTTGTCGGGAGCACGATGCTCGCCGGCAGCCTCCGCCGTTTTCGTTTGTCCATGATCGAAATACGCAATGTTTCCCAGCGGTTCGCCGGACCCCGGGGCTGGGTCGAAGCGCTGCACAACGTCAATCTGACGATTCCGGCGGGCGAGGTGTTCGGCATCATCGGCCGCAGCGGCGCGGGCAAGAGCACGCTCGTGCGCACGATCAACCTGTTGACGCGCCCATCCGAGGGCAACATCCTCGTCAACGGCCGCGATCTGACGACGCTGCCCGCCGCGCAACTGCGCGACGCGCGTCGCGAGATCGGCATGATCTTCCAGCACTTCAATCTGTTGTCGTCGCGCACCGTGTATGAGAATGTCGCGCTGCCGCTCGAACTGGCGGGCATGAAGCGCGACGAAATCGAGGCCAACGTTCTGCCGCTACTCGAGCTCGTCGGACTGTCGGCGCAGAAGGACCGCTATCCGGCGCAGATCAGCGGCGGGCAGAAGCAGCGCGTGGGCATTGCGCGGGCGCTTGCGAGCAAGCCGAAGGTGCTGCTGTCGGACGAGGCGACTTCCGCGCTCGACCCCGAAACCACGCGCGCCATTCTTGATCTGCTGAAGCGCATCAATCGCGAACTGAACCTGACGGTCGTGCTGATCACGCACCAGATGGACGTGATCAAGCAGGTCTGCGATCGCGTCGCGGTGCTCGACGCGGGCCGCGTCGTCGAAGAAGGCAAGGTGATCGACGTGTTCCTGCAGCCGCACCACGAAGTCACGCGCGCGCTGATCGGCGACGTGATCGCGCAGGAGCTGCCGCCCGCCATGAAGGCGCGCGTCGCGCAGCGCCTGAAGACCGGCAGCGGTCATCTGTTGCGCCTCGCGTTCACTGGTTCCGGCGTCGATCAACCGATCCTGTCGGAGACGATTCGCCGCTACGAACTCGACTTCAACATCCTGCACGGCCAGATCGACGAGATCCAGGGGCAGGCGTTCGGCTCGCTCGCGGTTCTGGCGGGCGGCGACCCGACCAAGGTCGCGCAGGCGATCACGTTTCTGCGCGAGCAGGGTGTCGTAGTGGAGGAGCTCTCGCATGTTGAGTGAAATGTTCGATATGTTCGTCCAGTCGTTCTGGGAGACGCTCATCATGGTGGGCATCTCCGGACTGATTGGCGCCGTGGTTGGCGTGCCGCTCGGCGTGCTGCTGTATCTGACCGACCGTCAGGGCGTGCTCGAAAACGTCGCGGTGAATCGCGTGATGGGCGTGATCGTCAATGCGGTGCGCTCCACACCTTTCATCATCCTGCTGGTCGCGGTGATTCCGTTTACGCGGCTCGTCGTCGGCTCGTCGATCGGCACCGCGGCGGCGATCGTGCCGCTGACGATCGCCGCCGCGCCGTTCATCGCGCGTCTGGTCGAGACGGCGCTGCGCGAGGTCGATCGCGGGCTCATCGAGGCGGCCCAGGCGATGGGCGCGACCACCAGTCAGATCGTCTTCAAGGTGCTGTTGCCGGAATCGCTGCCGGGCGTAGTCGCCGGCTTGACGATCACGTTCGTGTCGCTGGTCGGCTATTCGGCGATGGCGGGCGCGATCGGCGGCGGTGGTCTTGGCGACCTCGGCATCCGCTACGGCTATCAGCGCTTCCTGCCGGAAGTGATGCTCGCGGTCGTGCTGATCCTGATCGTGTTCGTGCAGCTGGTGCAGTCGTTTGGGGATTGGCTCGTGCGTCGTTTGAGCCATAAATAAACAAGGGCGTTCGGAAGCCCGCTAATAGAGATTCGGAAAAGGTCCATCATGCAACGTCGCTTCATTCTCAAGCTGGCCGCCGCGCTGGGCGCGGCAACCCTCTTCGCCACCACCGCGGCGCATGCCGACGACACGATCAAGGTCGGCGTCACTGGCGGCCCGCACGCGCAGATCATGGATGTCGTGAAGACGGTCGCCGCGAAGAACGGCCTCACCATCAAGATCGTCGAATTCTCCGATTACGTGCAGCCGAACGCTGCGCTCGCGAGCGGCGATCTGGACGCGAACAGCTACCAGCACGACCCGTACTTGCAGGCGCAGGTGAAGGACCGTGGCTACAAGCTGATCCGTATCGCCGATACGGTCACGTACCCGATGGGCATCTACTCGAAGAAGGTGAAGTCGCTCGCGGAACTGCAGCCGGGCGCGAAGATCGCCGTGCCGAACGATCCGACCAACGGCGGCCGCGCGCTTCTGCTATTGCAGAAGCAGGGCTTGCTGAAGCTGCGCGCCGATGCCGGCCTGAAGGCGACGCCGCTCGACATCGTCGACAATCCGAAGAAGCTGAAGATCGTCGAGCTGGACGCGGCGCAGATTCCGCGTTCGCTGGGCGACGTCGATGCCGCCGCGATCAACACCAACTTCGCGATGGAAGCGGGCCTCAAGCCGAAGCAGGACGCCATCGCGATCGAGGACCCGAAAGGTCCGTACGTGAACGTGATCGCGATCCGCGAAGCGGACAAGAACAAGCCGTGGGTCGCCAAGCTCGTCGCGGCGTACCACTCGCCGGAAGTGAAGCAGTTCGTCGACAGCAAATTCGGCGGCGCGGTGATCACCTCCTGGTGATGCAATGGTCCACGGACCTCGCAGAACACGACGGCGATGCGAAATTAGAGGTCGGATTCGGAACCCGGGGTTGTCTCCCGGGTTTTTTAGAGATTAAAATAGAACGATCGTTCGATATTGCCGTCACGCCGCGGAGGAGCGATATCCTCCCGCAGAGCGCCCGCGACACGGCTGCCATCAGGGCAGTCGCTATAATGTTCGTCGGGTTGACGTATTCGTAACTTTGGAGCGTGTGCATGAAAATTCTGGTGCCAGTGAAAAGAGTGGTCGACTACAACGTGAAGGTCCGCGTGAAATCGGACGGCACGGGCGTCGATATTGCGAACGTGAAAATGTCGATGAATCCGTTCGACGAAATCGCGGTTGAAGAGGCCGTGCGTCTGAAGGAAGCGGGTGTGGCGACCGAAGTGATCGCCGTGTCGGCCGGTGTTGCGCAGTCGCAGGAAACGCTGCGCACCGCGCTCGCGATCGGTGCGGACCGCGCGATCCTGATCGAATCGAACGTAGAGCTGCAGCCGCTCGCAGTCGCGAAGCTGCTCAAGGCGCTGGTCGACAAGGAGCAACCGCAGCTGGTGATCCTCGGCAAACAGGCCATCGACGACGACTCCAATCAGACCGGCCAGATGCTCGCCGCGCTGGCGAACCTGCCGCAGGCGACGTTCGCGTCGAAGGTGGTTGTCGCGGACGGCAAGGCGACGGTGTCGCGTGAAGTGGACGGCGGCGCCGAAACGCTGTCGCTGACGCTGCCGGCCGTGGTGACGACCGATCTGCGCCTGAACGAGCCGCGCTACGTGACGCTGCCGAACATCATGAAGGCCAAGAAAAAGCCGCTGGAAACGATCAAGCCCGAAGACCTCGGTGTGGACGTCACGCCGCGTCTGAAGACGCTGAAAGTCGCCGAGCCTCCGAAGCGTTCCGCCGGTGTGAAGGTGCCGGACGTGAAGACGCTGGTCGAGAAGCTGAAGACCGAAGCCAAGGTGTTGTGAGGAGACGCAAGAAATGACGAATCTGGTAATTGCAGAACACGATAACGCGTCGATCAAGGCCGCGACGCTGAACACGATCGCAGCGGCACAGAAGATCGGTGGCGATATTCACGTGCTGGTCGCGGGTCACAACGCGCAGGCCGCGGCCGATGCGGCAGCGAAGATCGCCGGCGTCGCCAAGGTACTGCTGGCCGACGCGCCGCAACTCGAAGCGGGTCTCGCGGAAAACGTCGAAGCGACAGTGCTGACGCTCGTGCAAGATGCGGCGAAGAACTACACGCACATCCTCGCGCCGGCTACCGCGTACGGCAAGAACGTCGCGCCGCGTATCGCCGCGAAGCTCGACGTCGCGCAGATCAGCGACATCACCGCAGTGGATAGCGCCGACACGTTCGAGCGTCCGATCTACGCCGGCAACGCCATTGCGATCGTGCAATCGGCTGATCCGATCAAGGTCATCACGGTACGTTCGACCGGTTTCGACGCCGTCGCAGCCGAAGGCGGCAGCGCAGCGGTCGAGAAGATCGAAGCCGCAGCCGACGCCGGCATCTCGCAGTTCGTGAGCCGCGAAGTGACGAAGCTCGATCGTCCGGAATTGACGAGCGCGAAGATCATCGTGTCGGGCGGCCGTGGTCTGGGCAATGGCGAGAACTACACGAAGGTGCTCGAGCCGCTGGCCGACAAGCTCGGCGCGGCGCTCGGCGCATCGCGCGCAGCCGTCGACGCGGGCTTCGTGCCGAACGACTACCAGGTCGGCCAGACCGGCAAGATCGTCGCGCCGCAACTGTACGTCGCGGTCGGCATCTCGGGTGCGATCCAGCACCTGGCCGGCATGAAGGACTCGAAGGTCATCGTCGCGATCAACAAGGACGAAGAAGCGCCGATCTTTAGCGTGGCCGACTACGGCCTCGTCGGTGATCTGTTCACCCTCGTGCCGGAACTCGTGAAGGAACTCGGCTAAGCGCCGCGGCGGCTGAAGAGGCCGCCGAAAGCAAGCGAAGGGCGCAGGACCGACCAAGTCCCGCGCCCTTTTTTCATATCAAGGGAGGAGAACCGAAATGAGCTATACGGCGCCCATCAAGGACATGCTGTTCGTGATGAAAGAACTGGCCGGACTCGAAGACATCGCGAAGCTGCCCGGCTTCGAAGACGCGAACCTCGACACGGCGCGGGCCGTGCTCGAAGAGTCGGCGAAACTATGTGGCGAAGTGCTCGCGCCGCTAAACGTCGACGGCGATCGCAACCCGAGCAGCTGGAAGGATGGCGTCGTCACCGCGACGCCCGGTTTTAGCGACGCCTTCCGCCAGTTCGCCGCGGGCGGCTGGCAGGGCGTGCAGCATCCGCTCGACTATGAAGGGCAGGGGCTGCCGAAGCTGATCGGGACGCCATGCGTCGAAATGCTCAACGCGTCCAATCTGTCGTTCGCGTTGTGTCCTTTGCTGACCGACGGCGCGATCGAAGCACTATTGACTGCCGGCAGCGAAGCGCAGAAACAGACCTTCGTGCCGAAGCTGATCTCGGGCGAATGGACCGGCACGATGAACCTGACCGAGCCGCAGGCGGGCTCCGATCTCGCGCTGGTACGCACCCGCGCCGAGCCGCAGGGCGACGGTTCGTTCAAGCTGTTCGGCACGAAGATTTTCATTACGTGGGGCGAGCACGACATGGCGAAGAACATCGTCCATCTCGTTCTTGCGCGCACGCCTGACGCGCCCGATGGTGTGAAGGGCATTTCGCTGTTCCTCGTGCCGAAGTTTCTCGTCAACGAGGACGGCTCGCTCGGCGAGCGCAACGACGTGCATTGCGTGTCGATCGAGCACAAGCTCGGCATCAAGGCGAGCCCGACAGCGGTGCTGCAGTTCGGCGATCACGGCGGCGCGCTGGGTCAGCTGATCGGTGAAGAGAATCGCGGCCTCGAATACATGTTCATCATGATGAACGCCGCGCGTTTCGCGGTCGGCATGCAAGGAGTCGCGATCTCGGATCGCGCATATCAGAAGGCGGTCGCGTATGCGAAGGAGCGCGTGCAGAGCCGTCCGGTGGATGGCTCCGCGAAGCAGTCGGTCGCGATCATCCAGCACCCGGACGTGCGCCGCATGCTGTCGACGATGCGCAGCCTGACCGAGGCGTCGCGCGCGCTCGCGTACGTCGCGGCCTCGCACTGCGATATCGCGCATCGTCATCCGGACGACGCTACGCGCGCGAAGCATCAGGCGATCTACGAATACCTGGTGCCGATCGTGAAGGGATGGAGCACGGAACTGTCGATCGACGTGACGAGCCTGGGTGTACAGGTGCATGGCGGCATGGGCTTCATCGAGGAAACCGGCGCCGCGCAGTACTACCGCGACGCGCGCATTCTGCCGATCTATGAAGGCACGACCGCGATCCAGGCCAACGACCTGATCGGTCGCAAGACGCTGCGCGACGGCGGCAAGGTCGCGCAGGAACTGCTGGCTGGCATCGCCGAAACGGTTGAAGCGCTCGGCGCGCAGCAGGGCGCGGCGTTCGCGTCGATGCGCACACAGCTCGCGCAAGGGCAGCGTGCGCTTGGCGCGGTCGTCGATTTCGTTGTCGCGAATGCGAAGAGCGATCCGAATGCGGTGTTCGCGGGCAGCGTCCCTTATCTGAAGCTCGCGGGCATCGTGTTGGGCGGCTGGCAGATGGCGCGTGCGCAGCTCGCCGCGGCGGCGAGGCGCGACGAGGACCCCGCGTTTCATGACGCGAAGATTGCAACTGCACGGTTTTACGCCGAGCATGTGCTGCCACAGGCGGCCGCGCTCGAAGTGTCGATCGTCAGCGCGAAGGGTGGCGAGGGTGTGCTGGCTCTGTCGGAAGACCAGTTCTGAGCATGCGTTGATGCCCGTCGCGAGCGCGGCGGCACATTGAAAAGCAAACGGCGCCTCGCGGGGCGCCGTTTGCTTTTACTGCTGCTTTTTGTTGCCGCGTGCGCTGTGCGGGCGGGGCCACGTCACCGCACGCACTCGAACTCACGCATACGCCGGCCGATGTTCGCCCGCGGTCTCGCCGAGATAGCGATGCACCGACAGATCGTCCGCGCGAATCGCCGGCTGCTTGCCCGACATCAGGTCGGCAAGCAGTTGGCCCGAGCCGCACGACATCGTCCAGCCAAGCGTGCCGTGGCCGGTGTTCAGGAACAGGTTCGGCAGTGGCGTGCGGCCGACGATCGGCGTGCTATCCGGCGTCATCGGCCGCAGACCGGTCCAGAACGTCGCCTTCGACGTGTCGCCGCCACCCGGGAACAGGTCGTTCACCGAAAGCTCGAGCGTCTTGCGGCGCGCCTCGCGCAGTGACTTGTCGAAGCCGACGACCTCGGCCATGCCGCCGACGCGAATCCGGTCATCGAAGCGCGTGATCGCGATCTTGTAGGTCTCGTCGAGCACGGTCGATACCGGCGCCGCAGTCGCGTCGACGATCGGCGCGGTGATCGAATAGCCCTTCAGCGGATAGACCGGAATCTTCACGATGCCATCGAGGAAGCGCGTCGAGTACGAGCCGAGCGCGACCACGAACGAGTCCGCGCGCACGAGTTCGCCGCCGCACTGCACGCCGGCGATCCGGCCACCGGCCATCGCGAGCGCGTCGATCGGCGTGTTGTAGCGGAACTTGACGCCCAACTGCTCGGCGAGCGCCGCGAGGCGCGTCGTGAACATCTGGCAGTCGCCGGTTTCGTCGCCGGGCAGGCGCAGGCCGCCGGTGAGCTTGTGCGACACCGCCGCGAGCGCCGGTTCGGCCTTGCCGAGCTGGTCAGCCGTCAGCAGTTCGTACGGCACGTTGGCTTCCTGCAGCACGGCGATGTCTTTCGCGGCGCCGTCGAACTGCTGCTGCGTGCGAAATACCTGCAGCGTGCCGCCGGTGCGGCCTTCGTACTGGATGCCGGTGTCGGCGCGCAGCGCCTGCAGGCAGTCGCGGCTGTATTCGGCGAGCCGCACCATGCGGCCCTTGTTCACCGCATAGCGCGGCGCCGTGCAGTTCTGCAGCATCTGCCACATCCATTGCAACTGGAACGCGGTGCCGTCGAGGCGGATCGCGAGCGGCGCGTGTTTCTGGAACATCCACTTGACGGCCTTCAGCGGCACACCCGGCGCCGCCCATGGCGACGCGTAGCCCGGCGAGATCTGGCCCGCATTGGCGAAACTGGTTTCGAGCGCCGGGCCGGCCTCGCGATCGATGACGGTCACTTCGTGACCGGCGCGCGCGAGGTAATACGCGCTCGTTACACCGACGACGCCACTGCCCAAAACGACGACTCGCATAGCTGCTCCAGATATCCAAAAATTGAGTGAGGGCAAGGCGCGCGTCGCTGGATTCGATCTGATTCGATTCAACGAGCTGCAACGTGAGGTGAAATGCCGTCCGCCCAGTGTTAATCGCTATACTATTAACAGTGAAGCAGGTTTTGTTATCGTATTTTCATCATTTTCAGCAAAAACACTATGCGTACCCAGCGCCATCCCGTGCGGGCTCTCGATAAGCTCGATCACAAGATCCTGCGGCTCCTGCAGCAAGACGGCCGTATGGCGATGAAGGACCTGGCGGAACGGGTCGGTTTGTCGGTGACGCCGTGCATCGAGCGCGTCAAGCGGATGGAGCGCGACGGCGTGATCACCGGCTACTACGCACGGGTGAACCCGGCCGAGCTGGGCGCGGCGCTGCTGGTGTTCGTCGAGATCACGCTCGACCACAAGAGCGGCAACATGTTCGACCAGTTTCGGCGCGAGGTGCAGAAGATTCCCGAGGTGCTCGAGTGCCACCTCGTGTCGGGCGATTTCGACTATCTGATCAAGGCGCGCATCGGCGAAATGGCCGACTACCGCAAGTTGCTCGGCGACATCCTGCTGCAGTTGCCGGGGGCGGTGCAGTCGAAGAGCTATGTGGTGATGGAGGAAATCAAGGAGACGCTGACCATCGCGGTGACCGACTAAGTGCCTTGATCGCTGACGGGGGCTCATCGCGCATCTCGCGGGCAACGAAGTGCTCGACAAACGGCGTAAACACTGTATATTTATACAGGTGTTTTGCGCCGTTTTCCTTTGGCGCTTCCTGTTTGCGTTTGCTTTGCGTGGCCCGCCGTGGATGACCCCGACACCCCTGACATTCCCGAATTTCCGATCGCGCCGCAGGCGCCTCGCAAGGGGCGCGGTGCAGTCACGAATCTGCAAGGCCGCTACGAAGTCGACCAGCGCGAGGCCGTCGATGACGGCTGGCAGGCGGCCGACGAAGACGGCGAGCCGAAGGTTCTGCGCACACAGGTGTTCGAGGAGCGCGCGAAAACCATCCTCACACGCAACGCGTCGCCGGACATTCCGTTCAATGTGTCGCTGAATCCGTATCGCGGTTGCGAGCACGGTTGCATCTATTGCTTCGCGCGGCCCACGCACAGCTATTTGGGTTTGTCGCCGGGGCTCGATTTCGAAAGCCGCATCTACGCGAAGATCAACGCGCCCGAACTGCTCGAGCGGGAACTGTCGAAGAAATCCTATGTGCCCGAGCCGATCGCGCTCGGCGTCGCGACCGACGCATGGCAGCCGGCCGAACGCGACTTGCGACTTACACGTCGGGTGATCGAAGTGCTCAGCGAGCGCAATCACCCGTTCGCGGCGATCACCAAATCGTCGCTGATCGAGCGCGACATCGACCTGCTCGCGGCGATGGCGGAGCGCGGGCAATTCATGGCGGCGATCACCATCACCACGCTGGACGCCGACATCGCCCGCACGCTCGAACCGCGCGCGGCCACGCCGTCGCGTCGGCTGCGCACGATCCGAACGCTCAGTGAGGCGGGCATACCGGTCGGCGTCAGCATCGCGCCGTTGATCCCTTTCGTCACCGAGCCGGACATGGAGCGCGTGCTCGACGCGTGCGCGGAAGCGGGCGCCAGCAACGCGAGCTATATCGTGTTGCGGTTACCGTGGGAGGTCGCGCCTCTGTTCAAGGATTGGCTGAGCGCACATTTCCCGGATCGGGCCGAGCGCGTGATGAACCGTGTGCACGACATGCGGGGCGGCAAGGATTACGACTCGTCGTTCTCGACCCGCATGAAGGGAGAGGGCTTATGGGCGGATCTGCTCAGGCAGCGCTTTCACAAAGCCGTGCGCCGGTTAGGGCTGAGCGGGCGCGACCGCGGCATTCTCGACATGTCGCAGTTTCGCCGGATCGACTCGCCGCGCACCCAGCAGGCAAGCGCACCGGCGCGCGACAATCCGCAACTTAGGCTTTTCTAGCGCGAGGGAATGCTTGCTGGTCCCGCTACGGGGCGTTACTGCGAAATCGCTTTGGCCG
Source organism: Paraburkholderia atlantica (assembly GCF_009362785.1). Lineage (GTDB taxonomy): Bacteria > Pseudomonadota > Gammaproteobacteria > Burkholderiales > Burkholderiaceae > Paraburkholderia > Paraburkholderia atlantica. The sequence goes on along the minus strand of NZ_WHNQ01000027.1, from coordinate 43,300 downwards.
CCTCAACCTGACTTTCGAAGTAGGTCTGAAACGCAAGCGCGAGACCGGTCATCAGTAGAAACGCACCGATCAGCAGCGAAAAGATCACGACGAAAATCACCGTCCAGCCTGAGCGGCTTTTGCGTTGCGTGTGGGCGTTGAATTGCGCATCCCATTTCTCATCCGGACGCAGCCCGTAGACGAGCGCGGCCAGAAACGCCGCGAACAGCGAAACCGCGCCAATCGACGCGAGCGCCCAGCCTGGGACCGACCCGCGCTCGGTCGCGATCAGCAGCATCACGCCGGGAATGCCGATCAGCGTGCCGAGCAGATGGGCCCAGCCGAAGATGTCCCGCATGCCATACAGATAGAAGCGATGGGCGCCGAGGCTGCCGAACAGGAAGGCCAACGCGGCGGTGAGCGTTTTGGATCTGAAGCGCGGGGAGGTCGGGGCAACGGTGGACATGAACGCTTGGGCAGAGTGACAGGCGGTCGAAAGGAGCGGCGCGCCGCAGGGCGCGGACCGACGCGCATTCTACGCCTGCGACGGGCGGGCGGTCACGTTGAGGGCCGGCGCCTGCGATGAAAGCGGGCGGCGGGATGCGCCACACCTGGCTGCAGATGAGTGGGGCCGCTCAGCCGGACATCCGTGCATCCGCGCGCTACGGCGCCGAATATGTGACGCGATAGATCGCGCCGGCGGTATCGTCGCTGATCAGCAGCGAACCGTCCGGCAGCGGCAGCACGTCGGCGGGACGGCCCCAGACCGATTCGCCGGGTTGCAGCCAGCCTTCGGCAAAGACTTGCTGGCGCGCGTGGCTGCCGTCAGGGTCGGTGATCACGCGCACGACGCGGTAGCCGACCTTCTTGCTGCGGTTCCACGAGCCGTGCTCGGCGATGAAGATGCTGTTGCGGTAGTCGGCTGGAAACATCGGGCCGTCGTAGAAGCGCATGCCAAGCGCCGCCACGTGCGCGCCAAGCTTGACCACGGGCGGCGTGAATTCGCTGCACGGATGATCCTTGCCGAACTCCGGGTCGGGCGTGTCGCCGCCGTGACAGTACGGAAAGCCGAAGTTCATGCCGACTCGTGGCGCGCGGCTGAGCTTGTCGCTCGGGATGTCGTCGCCGAGCAGGTCGCGACCGTTGTCGGTGAACCAAAGTTCGTGGGTGACCGGGTGCCATGCGAAGCCAACCGAATTTCGGATGCCGCGCGCGACGACCTCGTAGTGGCTACCGTCGGGGTCCATGCGGCCAATCAGCGCAAAGCGGTCCAGATCTCTCTGGCAAATGTTGCATGGCGCGCCTTGCGGCACGTACAGCTTACCGTCCGGGCCGAACGCGATGAATTTCCAGCCATGATGCGTGTCCGTCGGCAGCTTGTCGGTGACGACGACCGGTTTCGGCGGATCGTTCAGGTGCGAGTCGATCGCATCGAAGCGCACGATTTTCGACACGGCCGATACATACAGCGCGCCATCGCGCCACGCTACGCCGGTTGGCATCTGCAGACCGGACGCGATCACATGGCGGCCCGTCACGTGGCCGTTTCGCAGCTCCAGCGCATAGACGTGCCCATCCTCGCTGCCCACGTAGAGAATGCCCTTGGGCGACAACGTCATCGCGCGTGCGCTCGGCACGTCGTCCGACAACACCTCGATGTGAAAGCCCGGTGGCAGCTTGATTTTCTCGATGGGCAGCGCGGCGTTTGCCGTCAACGCCTGCGCGGCGAGCAACGCGGCCGCTGCCACGCGGAGAATCCGGCGGCACGGAGTGCGCGAAAGTCCAGCAAAGCGCACGAAAAAGGAAAAAAAGGCGAATGGAAACGGGAGGTTCGGCTGGCGTAGCACACGCACTCCTTCAGGTATTTCGGGCGTTTGAGCGGGGTCGCGAACCTCTTGTAGAAGGCCGGTGCAGCCCGGTTGCTCAGTTTATCCCGGTAAGCGTTTGTTATGGCGTCGGTTTCCCGCTATAATCGCGTGTTTCAGTCGTTCCGAACCCCGGTTTTCAAGGATTCTAGTATGGTCATCATCCGCTTGGCTCGTGGCGGCTCCAAGAAGCGCCCGTTCTACAACATCGTCGCTACCGACTCGCGCAGCCGTCGCGACGGCCGCTTCATCGAGCGCGTCGGTTTCTACAACCCGGTCGCTACGAAGGGCGAGTCCCTGCGTATCGCTCAGGATCGCCTGACGTACTGGCAAGGTGTTGGCGCGCAACTGTCGCCGACCGTCGAGCGTCTCGTGAAGGAAGCGCAAAAGGCGCAGCCGGCTGCTTAATATGGCGGCCCGCAGGCGTATCGTCGTCGGTTCGGCCGGCGGCTCCCGCGACTCGCGTGAGCAGTCCGATGCGCAATTTGTTTTACTGAAGCAGACGCCAAAGCAGGCTGCGAAGTTGTTGTCGAGGTTATTCGATGTCTGAGCGTGATTCCGGCAGTTCTGGTAGCGCCAAGGCAGCTTCGCGCGCAAAGGCGTCTGGTCAGGCGTCGTTCGGTGCATTCGTCCGCAAGCCGGTCGAACGGACCGACGGCAAGGCGAAAGAGGCGCAGGCCAAGGTCGCGAACGCCGATTCCGAAGCTGCAGAAATGCGCACCGAAACGGCGGCAAGCTGGCCGGCCGATGCGGTCGAAGTCGGCGCAATCGTCGATGCTTATGGTCTCAAAGGCTGGGTCAAGGTGGCCGCGCATGCGGATGCCGGGCAGGGTGGCGACGCCTTGCTGAGCGCGAAGCGCTGGTGGCTGCTGAGAGGCCAGGAGCGCAAGTCGACGCCATCCTTGCAGGCCAAAACGCATAGCGACAGCGTGGTCGCCCGTCTGGGTGGTGTCGCTGACCGCGATGTGGCGCTGGGTTTGCGCGGCTCTCGCGTGTACATCAGCCGTAGCGAATTTCCGGCGCTCGAAGCCGACGAATTCTACTGGGTCGATCTGATCGGCCTGGACGTGGTGAATCTCGCCGGGCTCAACCTCGGTAAGGTCGCCAGCATGATCGACAACGGCGCGCAGTCGGTGCTGCGCATCGAATATCCGTCTACCGATAAAAACGGCAAGCCGGTCGCAGGCGAGCGTTTGATCCCGTTCGTCGGCGTCTTTGTCAAAACGGTGGACCAGGCGGCAAAGCAAATTGTCGTCGACTGGGAAGCTGGCTATTGAAATCTATCGTTGAGTGGGGAGAGCGATGCAGTTCGATGTCGTGACGCTCTTTCCAGAAATGTTCCGCGCGCTGACCGACTGGGGTATCACTAGCCGGGCCGCAAAGCAGCAGCGTTATGGGTTGCGTACGTGGAATCCTCGCGATTTCACGACCGACAACTACCGCACGATCGACGATCGGCCGTACGGCGGAGGCCCCGGCATGGTCATGCTGGCCCGGCCGCTCGAAGACGCGATCGGTGCCGCGAAAGCGGCGCAGTCGGAGCAGGGCATCGGCGCGTCGCGCGTCGTGATGATGTCGCCGCAAGGCGCCACGCTGAATCACGAGCGCGTGATGAAGTTCGCGGCCGAACCCGGTCTGATCCTGTTGTGCGGGCGTTATGAAGCGATCGACCAGCGTCTGCTCGACCGTGTCGTCGACGAGGAAGTCAGCCTTGGCGACTTCGTGCTGTCGGGCGGCGAGCTGCCCGCGATGGCGTTGATGGATGCGGTCGTGCGTCAGTTGCCTGGCGTGCTGAACGACTCGCAGTCGGCTGTGCAGGATAGCTTCGTCGACGTGCTGCTCGATTGTCCGCACTACACGCGCCCCGAGGAATACGAGGGTGTGCGGGTGCCCGATGTGCTGCTCGGCGGCCATCATGCGGAAATCGAAGCGTGGCGGCGGCGCGAAGCGCTGCGCAACACGTTGAACAAACGGCCAGATCTGATCGTGAAGGCCAGAAAGAACAGAATGCTGAGCCGTGCCGACGAGGCGTGGCTCGCAAGTCTCGCGAAGGAAGAGCCGAAGGCCTGAGGCCCCGGTCTTTCGAGCGGACAAAAGGCGGTGCCGTACATGCGTGTGCGGCGCCAGATGTGAACCCATCCTCTATCGGGGCCGTAGCCCAACGCAGTAAGCGCGCGGGCAGGTACGAACGCCGACAAGATGGATCTAGGAGTCAGTGATGAATCTGATTGCAAAACTCGAGCAGGAAGAAATCGCGCGCGTTCTCGGCGAAAAGACCATTCCGGATTTTGGTCCGGGCGACACGGTCATCGTCAGCGTGAACGTGGTTGAAGGCACGCGTAAGCGTGTGCAGGCTTACGAAGGCGTCGTGATCGCCAAGCGTAACCGTGGTCTGAATTCGTCGTTCATCGTCCGCAAGATTTCGTCGGGCGAAGGCGTCGAGCGTACGTTCCAGACGTATTCGCCGCTGCTGGCAAGCATCGTCGTCAAGCGTCGCGGCGATGTGCGTCGTGCGAAGCTGTACTATCTGCGCGAGCGTTCGGGCAAGTCGGCTCGAATCAAGGAAAAGCTGGTCTCGAAGGACCGCGCTGCTTCCCAAGCGTAAATGCTGTAAGAAAAAGCACCCCTCGCGGGTGCTTTTTTGTTGGCCAGGTCAAAATAGCGGCATGTCCCCGCTCATCAGAGAGACCCGTTGATCCGCCCCGTCTTTGAGCCCGAAACTCTGCCTGTCATCGCGACGGGCGCCGATCTGCCACCGGTCACGGGCGAGCATCTCACGCCCGATGCACTGCGGGCGCGCTTCGATCGGCAACTTGCCTGGACCCCCGAGAAAATTGCCGATGCGCCGTGGCGCAACGCGGACCTCGATCCACGCGTGGCTGCGGTGCTGGTGCCGCTCGTCGTGCGCGCGCGAGGCCTTACCGTGTTGCTCACGCAGCGCGCGGACCATCTGAGCGATCACGCCGGCCAGGTGAGTTTTCCCGGCGGCCGCCAGGAACCGTTCGACGCCGATGCGACCGCCACGGCGCTGCGCGAAGCGCGCGAAGAGGTTGGCCTCGACGCGTCGCGCGTCGAAGTTCTCGGCGCGTTGCCCGACTATCTGACTGGCACCGGCTTTCGCGTGTCGCCGATCATCGCTCTCGTGCACCCACCGTTCTCGCTGGAGATCGATCCGCTCGAAGTGGCCGAGGTTTTCGAAGTGCCGCTCGCGTTCCTGATGGACCCGTCCAACCACGAAGAGCGCCTGTTCCGCTACGAGGGCGGAGAGCGCCGCTTTTTCGCGATGCCGTATCCGCGTGGCGAATTGACGGTGGCTCCGGAAGCCGCCGAGCAGCGCGGCGAACCAGACACGCAGACGGTCACGCCAGCAGCCGTACAGAGCGGCCAACATTTCATTTGGGGCGCGACGGCCGCGATGCTGCGCAACCTGTATCGGTTCCTCGCCGCGTGAGTTACATGACTCGCGTCGCCGCGCCGACGATGCGAGTTGCGCGAACGACGCACTTGTCGGCGCTTTGTCAGCGTCCGCGTTCAGACTCATCCGACCCTGTGCTATCGTTATAAAACAATCGTAAAAACTTAAAAAGCACGGCGCATCGCATGACTTTTTTCTCCGTATTGCTGGCTCTGATCATTGAACAGGTACGCGCGCTATCGCCGAACAACCCGGTGTCCGCGTTGCTTCAATACCATGCGGAGTCGGCGGCGCACGGATTCGATGCTGGCAAGCAACGTCATGGTCTGCTCGCGTGGCTCGTAGTAGTGGTGCCCTGGACGCTCGCGGTCGCGCTGGTCTACTACGTGCTGTACCACATTCACTTCATGCTCGCGTTCCTGTGGAACGTCGTGGTCCTGTACTTCACGCTCGGCTTCCGGCAGTTCAGCCACTACTTCACCGACATCCATCTCGCGTTGAACAACGACGACGTGCCGCGCGCGCGCGAAATTCTCAATGAATGGACCGGGCTCGAGACAGTCGACATGCCGGTCAGCGAGATCGTGCGTCACACGTTGATTCACGCGGTGGTCGCGTCGCATCGCCACGTGTTCGGCGTGTTCTTCTGGTTCCTGATTCCGGTCGGTCCCGCCGGCGCGGTGCTGTACCGTTGTGCGGAATATCTGGCGCGCGCATGGGCGCGGCCGGCCGACGACCGCACCGCCGCGTTTTCGAGCTTCGCGCAGCGCGCGTTCTTCGTGATCGACTGGGTGCCGGCGCGGCTGACGTCGCTAGGCTTTGCCATCGTCGGCAATTTCGAGGATGCGATTTACGCGTGGCGCAATCATGCGCGGCAGTGGCCCGATACGAACGACGGCGTATTGCTCGCCGCGGGGAGCGGGGCGCTCGGCGCACGCCTGGCCGGGCCGCTCGCGGAGCCGTCGAGCCTCGACGCGCTTGCCACCGGCGACGGCGGTCCGATGCAGGTCGGTGACGACTGCACGCCGCGCACGCTGCAATCGGCGGTGGGCCTGGTTTGGCGCGCGGTCGTGCTGTGGATGATCCTGCTGTTGATGTTGACCATCGCGGTGTGGCTCGCCTGAAGCAGCCACGCCACGCGCGCAGCACAAGAAAAAGCCGGGCGTTGCCCGGCTTTTTCCATTCCCGACTCCGTTTCACCCCTGCAACGGATCGCGCACAGTCCCGCATTGCCAGCACACGGTGAACTGCGCCTCGAGCATCTCGCCGCACTGCCGACATTGCCATAGAGGCGCGCCGGGCGCGGGTCCTCGCGACGCCGCTTCGATCAGCTGCCGCGCGACCGCCTCATCGCGTTCATCAACGAGCCAAAGCTCCGGCGCGCACTGATCGGCCGGAATCTCGCCGAGCGCGCCGTTCAGATAGCGGTTATGCAACTCGCACGCGATGCCCGCGGCCTCCAGCACGTTGACCCAATGCTGTCCGATGATCAGGTTCGGCGCGCGCATCAGTTTCATGTCAGCGGACGATCTGGCTCGCCTCGTGCACGAGTTGCGCATAAAGCGCATGCCGTTCGCGGCGGATGCGGCCGTCGGCGACCGCTTCGAGGATCGCGCAGCCAGGCTCGTGCAGATGATGGCAGTTATAGAAACGGCAGTTCGGCAGCAGCGGCCGGAACTCGGGGAACGCGCGTTCGAGCCGGCCTTCGGTCAGATGGTGCAGGCCGAATTCCTGGAAGCCCGGCGAGTCGATCAGCGCGCCGGCCGCGCCGTTGACGGCATTCACGCCGGCCGTATCCGACGAATGAGGCAGCGGATAAAGACGCGTGAACGTCGTCGTATGGCGCCCGCTGTTCAACGCGGTCGAGATCTCGCGCGTCGCCACTTCAGCATCGGGAATCAGCAGGTTCACGAGCGTCGACTTGCCCATGCCGGACTGGCCGAGCAGCAGCGTCGCGTGACCGTGCAGATGTTCGGTCAGCGTGGCGCGGGCGGCCTCGGGCTGCATGCGGATCGACACTTCGAGCACCGGATAGCCGAGCGCGCGATATGGCTCGAGCCGCTTGCGCGCGCCGTCCAGAGCAGCGGTGACATCGATCTTGTTCAGCACGATCAGCGGCTTCAGTTCGTTCGCCTCGGCTGCGACGAGCGCGCGGCCGAGCAGATCCTCGCTGAAATGCGGCTCGGTTGCGAGCACGATCAGCAGCTGGTCGAGGTTCGCGGCGAACAGCTTCGATTTGTACTGATCCGAGCGATACAGCAGGTTGCGCCGCTCGCCAATTTCGACGATCACGCCTTGATCCGCGGAAGTCGGCTCGTAGATCACCCGATCGCCGACCGCGACCTCGCTGCGCTTGCCGCGTGGGAAACATTGCAGCAGCGCGCCGCCGTCTTCAGGAGCGACCAGATAGTGGCGCCCGTGCGCGGCCACGACGAGCCCGCCCGTGCGCGCGCCGTGCATGCCGGACCCGGCGCCGCGCGCCGCTTTCTTCGGAGCGCGGCCGCTCATGCGTGCTGCAGCAGTCGGTCGATCCGCTGCGACGCCGGCGGATGCGAGTAGTAGAACGCGGTGTAGAGCGGGTCGGGCGTCAATGTCGACGCGTTGTCCTCGTACAGCTTGACGAGCGCGTTGATCAGATCGTGCGCGTTGGTTTGCGTCGCGGCGAACGCGTCGGCTTCGAACTCGTGCTTGCGCGAGCTGAGGCTGCCGAGCGGCGTGACGAAGAACATGAACACCGGCAGCGCGAGGAAGAACAGCACGAGCGCGAGTCCGCTGTTGCCGCCAATGAGCGACGGCCGCACGCCGAGCCCTTCGTAGAACCACACGCATTGCGTCAGCCAGCCGAGCAGCGCGAGCATTGCGAGGCTGATCGCGAACGTGACGAGCATGCGCTTCATCACGTGACGGCGCTTGAAGTGGCCGAGCTCGTGTGCAAGCACCGCTTCGATCTCACGGCCCGACAGGCGCGCGAGCAGTGTGTCGAAGAACACGATGCGCTTGCTCGCGCCGAAGCCGGTGAAGTACGCGTTGCCGTGGGCCGAACGGCGGCTGCCGTCCATCACGAACAGACCCTTCGCGGCGAAGCCGCAGCGCTTCATCAGCGCCTCGATGCGGGTCACGAGCGCTTCGTCCTTCAGCGGCTCGAACTTGTTGAAGAGCGGCGCGATGAAGGTCGGGAAAATCAGCAGGGCGAACATCTGGAACGCTACCCACACGACCCATGCCCACAGCCACCACAGATTGCCCGCGCGGTTCATCAGCCACAGCACGACGAACAGCAGCGGCAGGCCGAACGCGATGCCGAGCAGCGCGCCCTTCAGGCGGTCCAGGAAGAACAGGCTTTTGCTCATGCGGTTGAAGCCGAAGCGCTGCTCGACGACGAACTGCCGGTAGTAGTCGAACGGCAGATCGATCGCGCTCGTGATCGCGATCACAGCGGCAACCAGCGCGATCTGACCGGCATAGCCGCGGCCGAGCCAGTCGGAGATCGCCAGATCGAGCATCTGCACGCCGCCCAGCAGCGTGAGCCAGATCAGCACGGCCGCGCCGACGACGATCTCGACCATCGCGAGCCGCGTGCGCTCGACCGTGTAGTCGGCCGCGCGCTGATGCGCGGTGAGCGCGATGGTGTTCGCGAACTGGCTGGGCACCTGTTCGCGATGCGCGACGACGAAGCGGATCTGCCGCGACGCGAGCCAGAGTTTGGTGCCGACCATCGCGACGACGGCGACGATGAACAGGGCGGTGAAGTACAGGGTAGGCATCCGAGGATTCCGTGGTATCTATGCGAGAATTATATGTTTCTTCCCGCCTCAGGGCGGAGATACGGTTTAACGCGACGGTTTAACGCATTAGCCCCGGGCAGCAGTTCACGTCGGCGCTTCAGCGCGGCCGGCCCGGCTCGAACCGCGCGATTCCATTTCAAACGAACACATGCCGCGCCGCGCGGGTTTCCAGCGAAGCCCGCGGCGCGGCCCTCAGGGTTGCCTTCATGACTGACATCCTCGCATCCACCGAACAGCCGCCGCTCGTGCGCAGCGACATGAATCTCGTCTGGCTGGACATGGAAATGACCGGGCTCGAGCCCGACACCGATCGCATCATCGAGATCGCGGTGGTGGTGACGAATTCGACGCTCGACAGGATGGTCGAAGGTCCGGTGCTCGCGATTCATCAGAGCGACGAGACGCTCGCGAAGATGGACGAGTGGAACCAGAACACGCATGGCCGCTCCGGGCTGATCGATCGCGTGAAGGCGTCGACGGTCAGCGAGGCGGACGCGACCGCGCAGATTCGCGAGTTCCTCGGCCAGTACGTGCCGCCGGGCAAGTCGCCGATGTGCGGCAACTCGATCTGCCAGGACCGCCGCTTCATGGCGCGCTGGATGCCGGATCTGGAGAGCTTCTTCCACTACCGCAACCTCGACGTGAGCACGCTGAAGGAGCTGTGCCGGCGCTGGCAGCCGGTGATTTACAAGGGCTTTCAGAAGCGCGCGATGCACACCGCGCTGGCCGATATTCACGAGTCGATCGACGAACTGAAGTACTACCGCGAGCATTTCCTCGTGCCATCGGCGCCCGACGCCGCCGCGAGCGCTAAATAAAGCGCGGGCCTGCACCTGCAGGCCCTAATCATCGAACCTCAGTCCTGCCGCGGCGCGCGTTGCGCGCTCTTCGGCCGGAATGCCTTCACGACATCGGCGTTGGTTTCCACGTAAGGCCCGCCAATCAGGTCGATGCAGTAGGGCACCGCCGCGAAAATTCCCGGCACCTTGACCGCGCCGTCATCGTGCAGGCCTTCCAGCGTTTCCCGGATAGATTTCGGCTGGCCGGGCAGGTTGATGATCAGCGCGGCGTGTTGATCAGTTTCCCGGATCACCGCGACCTGGCGCGACAGGATCGCAGTCGGCACGAAATTCAGGCTGATCTGGCGCATCTGCTCTCCGAAGCCCGGCATCTCCTTCGTCGCGACCGCTATCGTCGCCTCGGGCGTCACGTCGCGGCGCGACGGGCCGGTGCCGCCGGTCGTCAGCACCAGATCGCAGCCCACTTCGTCGACCAGCTCGATCAGCGTCGCCGAGATGGTCGGCGCGTCGTCGGCGATCAGCCGCGTGACGACTTGCCACGGCGAGCTCAAGGCCGCGCCGAGCCACTCCTGCAGGGCCGGAATGCCTTTGTCCTCGTACACGCCCGTCGACGCGCGGTCGCTGATCGACACGAGGCCGATCACGATTTCATCGGGGTGGTTGCGTTGCTTGCGTTGATCAGGCGTCGCGGTCGTCATCGTCGTGTTCCGGGGCGAGGTCAGCGTCTTCGGCTTCGTCGCCTGCGCCGGCCGCGTTCTTGATCCACTGGAACAGCTCGCGGAAGTAGCGCGGCGGCTTGCTCTGCTGCGCCTCCTTGCGCGCGTTGCGGATCAGCGTGCGGCCCTGCTGAGGGTCGGCGGCTGGGTGCTGGCGGATGAACTCGGTCAGTGCGGCGTCGTCGGCGAGCAGCTTTTCGCGGGTGCGCTCGATCCAGTGGAGCTTGGCCGTTTCCGTCTTGTTGACGCCGTTGTAGGTGTCGAGCGCGGTGCGCAGTGCGGCGGTTTCGGTGTCGAGCAGCGAGCGCATCACGCGGCCGACGTACTGGATCTGGCGGCGCTTGCCCTCGTGATCAGTGATGCGGCGCGCTTCGCGCACGGCTTCGTCGAGCTTTTCGGGCATCGGCATGCGCTTGAGCGCGTCTTTCGGCAGCGCGACGAGCGCCGCGCCCAGATCCTGCAACGCCTGCATTTCGCGTTTGACCTGGGACTTGCTCGGACGATCGTAGCCGTTTTCGTCGACTTCCGTGACGACGGATTCGATCGGTTGAATGCGGGTTTTGCGTGTCATGCCGGTATTGTAACTTGCCGCGCCGGCCCGACCCGCGGCGGCGCGTACCTTGCTATGATCGCGGGATGCATTTATCCCGCACCCGCGCGCCTCGCGCCGAACACGGTGCGCATACAAAGGGCCGCGCGGCCCCAACAGGACGGCAACCACAATGGCAGCAGACATGGACGTCAAGCAGCGCTTTTTTCCGCATACCCAGGATGAGCTGAAGGAAATCGCCTCGGACATCCTCCGTCACGCGAAGGCGCTCGGCGGCACCGACGCCGCAACCGAAATCTCCGAGGGCGACGGCCTGTCCGTCTCCGTGCGGCGCGGCGAAGTCGAGACGATCGAGCACAACCGCGACAAGATGGTCGGCGTGACGGTGTTCATCGGCAACAAGCGCGGCAACGCGAGCACCTCGGACTTCTCGCCGCAGGCCTTGAAGGACACGGTCGCGGCCGCCTACAACATCGCGCGCTTCACCGCCGAAGACGATTGCGCGGGCCTCGCCGAAGCCGAGCTGCTCGAAACTGCGCCGCGCGACCTCGATCTGTATCACCCGTGGAATCTGTCGGCAGACGAAGCGGTCGAAATCGCGCGCCGCGCCGAAGACGCCGCGTTCGCGACCGATCCGCAGATCAAGAACTCCGAAGGCGCGAGCGTGTCGGCGCAGCACTCGCAGTTCGTGCTGGCGACCTCGCGCGGCTTCCTCGCCGGCTATCCGTATTCGCGCCACTACATCGCGTGCGCGCCGATCGCCGGCAGCGGCCGCAACATGCAGCGCGACGACTGGTACACGTCGACGCGCAGCGCCGAAGAACTCGCCGATCCGGAAGCCGTCGGCCGTTACGCGGCGCAGCGTGCGCTGGCGCGCATCGGCGCACGCGGGCTCGATACGCGCAAGGTCCCGGTGCTGTTCGAAGCGCCGCTCGCGGCAGGACTGCTCGGCGCGTTCGTGCAGGCGACGAGTGGCGGCGCGCTGTATCGCAAGACCTCGTTTCTGGTCGACAGTCTCGGTAAGCCGGTGTTCGCGCCGCACGTGCAGGTGGTCGAAGATCCGCACGTCGCGCGCGCGATGGGCAGCGCGCCGTTCGACGAGGAAGGCGTGCGCACGCGCCAGCGCTCGGTCGTGAAGGACGGTGTCGTCGAAGGCTACTTCCTGTCCACCTACTCGGCGCGCAAGCTCGGCATGAAGACCACCGGCAACGCGGGCGGCTCGCACAACCTGTCGCTGCTCAGCTCGAACACGCGTCCCGAGGACGACTTCGAGGCGATGCTGAAGAAGCTCGGCACGGGTCTGCTGCTGACCGAGCTGATGGGGCAGGGCGTCAACTACGTGACCGGCGACTATTCGCGCGGCGCGTCGGGCTTCTGGGTCGAGAACGGCAAGATCCAGTATCCGGTCGAGGAGATCACGGTCGCGAGCACGCTGCAGGAGATGTTCCGCCATATCGTCGCGATCGGTGCGGATACGATCACGCGCGGCACCAAGCAGACCGGCTCGGTGCTGATCGAGCGGATGACGATCGCGGGGCAGTAAGCCGCGTGGCGCGTTCTAGCGCCGCCCCGGATCAAACGAAAACGCCACGCAGCTCAACGTTGCGTGGCGTTTTTTATTGCATGCGTGGCGCGTGCCGTCAGACGTCCTTGCGTTGATACGTGACGAATGCGTAATCGAAGTCGTTCGGCGCATTCGAGTGATGCGCTTCGCGCGCGATTTCTTCCCACACGTTCGGGTCGATCGCCGGGAAGGTCGCGTCGCCGACGAAGTCGGCAGCGATTTCGGTGACGATCAGCTTGTCCGCGTGGCGCAGCCCTTCGTCGTACAACTCCGCGCCGCCGATCAGAAACGCCTGCGGCGCCTGGTCCTGCGCGGCGAGCGCGAGCGCTTCGTCGAGATTGGTCGCGGTGTCGCAGCCCTGAAAGCGCCGTGAGGCATCGCGCGTGACGACGATGTTGCGGCGACCCGGCAGCGGCCGGCCGATCGATTCATGTGTCTTGCGGCCCATGATGATGGGCGCGCCCATCGTCGTACGCTTGAAGAACTTGAGGTCTTCGGGCAGTCGCCAGGGCAACTGGTTGTCGCGGCCGATCACGCCGTTGCTGGCGCGAGCGACGATCAGGGTGAGCGTCGTCATCGAATGGAAAGAGGTGGGTAACCGGGCGATTCTACCCGACGCGCCGATGCGCACCGAGGCCCGCCCGCCGCTCACCCCCGCGCCGGGCCGTCGGTGGCGAACCCTTCCTTGTCGTTGGCGCCACCCGGTTCGCGCAAACCGTGCACGCCCATCAGCCGATACAGCGTCACGCGCGAAATGTTCAGATCCGCCGCCGCCTCGTTCAAGCGGTGCCGGTGGCGCAGCAGCGCGGCCTCGATCGCGCGCTTCTCGGCGGCCTCGCGCGCCTGCGTGAGCGTCATGCTCTGCTGCTCGGTGTAGCCCGCGAGGTCGAGGTCGTCGGCTGAGATCAGCTTGTTCTCGGCCATCACGATCGCGCGGCGCACGCGGTTGATCAGCTCCCGCACGTTGCCGGGCCAGTTGTAGTTGTAGAGCGCCTCGATCGCCGACGGCGTGAAGCCGCGAATCTTGCGCGCATTGTCGGTCTTGAACTTGTGCAGGATGTGGTACGCGAGAATCTCGATGTCCCGCCCACGTGCGCGCAGCGGCGGCTCGTCGACGCGCAGCACGCACAGGCGATGAAACAGGTCGGCGCGGAACTGGCCGTCGCGCATCGCGCCATCGAGATCGACGTGGGTCGCCGAGATGATGCGCACGTCGACCGGAATCGAGTCGCGTCCGCCGAGCCGCTCGATCTTGCCTTCCTGCAGAAAGCGCAAAAGGCTCGCCTGGCTTTCGAGCGGCAGGTCGCCGATCTCGTCGAGAAATAGCGTGCCGCCGTCGGCCGCCTCGACTCGGCCGATCTTGCGCTGATTCGCGCCGGTAAAGGCGCCTCGCTCGTAGCCGAACAGTTCGGATTGAAGAAGGTGATGCGGAATCGCGCCGCAGTTGATCGGCATGAACGGCGCCTTGCGGCGCGGCGAGCGCTCATGGATCGCCAGCGCGGTCAGCTCCTTGCCGGTGCCCGATTCGCCCGCGATGAACACGCTCGCGTCGGTATTCGCGACCTTGCGGATCGTGCGAAAGAGCTGCTGCATCGCCTCGCAGGTGCCGACCATTTCCTCGTCGCCTGCTTCGCTGGCGGGCGGCGGGAGTTCCGGGTCGCACAGCGTGACCATGCCGAACGCGTGGCCGGCCAGATAGTCGATCGTCGCGTGCGCGACGGGCAGCTTCACGAAGTCGAAGCAGTAGTGGCGCACGAGGCGTCGCACCAGCGGATCGTTGAGCCGCTCGTTGCTCGCGAGCGCGATCCAGCCGATCTGCTGCTGACGCAGGCTCGCCTCGAGCCCGCCGATGTCGCGCGGCGCGAAGCTCGCCAGATCGACGATGCCCGCGCACGCGAGGTCCGGCTTCAAAAGCCGCCCGAGTTCGTGCGCCGAGCGCGCGGCCGCGACCTGCCAGCCGCGGCTTTTCAGATGCGCGATCAGCGTTTCGTCGGGGGTGCGCGCGACGTACAGCAAGTGTCGCGCGACGCCGCGCATCGCCGCGCTCGCCGGGGCGCCGGTCTGGTTGCCCGGCGCTGGCTCGACGGCCGGCGCCGCCGCGGCCCCGGCGGACGACCCGGCGGGGCGCTGCTTCGGCACCGCGAGCGACAGATGCGATCCCGCTGCCGCGACGGAAGCCACACTGCTCAGATGAGGTGATTCACGCACGTTCGACCTCGTATCGTTGGCACGTCAGAAGGTGTACGGAAAGCGCACGCCGACCACGAAGTTCGGCGCGTCGGGTGTGAGTCCGATCGATACCGAGCCGTTGATGGTCAGGTGCTTGTTCACGACGTGGTTCAGGCCAAAATTCATCGCCGCGGCCGTGGTTTCGCTGCCCGGCACTTTCTGGTAGCTGCCGCCCGGCGCCTTGGTCTTCGACTCGGGTTCGAGCGCCATCGTGAACGACACGCTGGCCGAATCCTTGTCGGAGAACGCGAGCGCGACGCCGCCGCCAAATTGGACGATATCGCCGAGCTTGACCGTCGCCGGTTCGGTTTGTCCCTGCACCGACGAAATGTCCGCGAACGAACGCGCGATGTTGTAGGTGTAGGAAACGCTGCCGAACAGCACGACCGGGTCGTAGGTCTTCAGCACCGACAGACCCGCGGTGATGTTCCAGAAACCGGTGCCGGTCGGCAGTCTGGTCGGCGCGACGAGGTTGGTATTGTCGGCGTCGACCTGCACGACTTTTTCGCCGAACGGCGAGCTGCCGGTCGGCGCCTTCACGCGCAGACTGCCGACCACGTCCGGCAGCGCATTGGTTTCCCTGACGAACTGGTAGTAGATGCCGAAATTCACGTCGCCGATGTCGTGACTCGACACCGTCGCGTCCGACAGCGTGCTCGCCGCGCCGCCCGCGCCGCCGACGATGAAGGTGCTGCGCCGGTACACGTACGGCACGTCGACGTCGACGTTGATGCGGTCGGACACGCCGTAGCGCGTGTCGAGATCCGCCATCACCTGGTGCGACTTGGTCTGGCCGAGGTTGATGTTGCCGAGGAAAATCGCGTCGAGCGCGAGGAAGCCCGACAACTGCAACTGGCGACGGTCGTAGTAGGTGTCGCTGATGCCGAAGTCCATCGTCAGCTTGTGGTCGAACAACGGCGCATGCTCGCGCTGCACGACCGCCTGCTCGGCCTGCGTGCGCACCGGTTCGTTCGCGCGCTGGGTCTGGCCGACCGCGCCGCTGCCGTCGGTGGCGGCGGGCAGGCCGCCGGCGCTGGCGGTGCCTGCGTTGCTGCCGTCCGGCGTTGGCGGATTGACCGGCACGCCGGTCGCAGTGCCGGTGGTGCCCGCCGGCGCGGGCGCGCCAGGCGCGATCTGCGCGAGCGGCGGCAGCGGCACCGGCAGGCCGTCCGCGCCCGGCTGCTCGGCCACCGTGCCGCTGCCCGCGGGAGCGCCGGCGCCCGGCACGCCACGGCCGCGTTGCGCCATCTCGAGTTCGGTGACCTGGCGTTCGAGCGAATGGATCTGCCGCTGCTGCTCGTCGACGACGCGCATCAGCGTGTTCAGACGGTCCTCCACGGATTGACCGGCGAGCGCCTGCGCGCTCGCCGGCTGAGAAAGAGCCCCAAGCATGACGGCGGCCGGAATGGCCGCGAGAGCCATGCGCGGCGCCCTGGTCGATGACACTTTTTTCATTTTTTGCTCCCCCGGTGGTCCGGCCGCGCGGTGCCGACTGCGCGGCCGTCTCTTTACTGCTTGTGGTGCAACTGGCGGGTGGCGGCCCGCGCCGTTATCTCCTGTTTTGCAGCGCCTGCAGTACGCCTAACTGACGAAGCATCGAAGCCGACATCTGCTGGGTTTGCAGATGCAGTTGCAGGGCGTTGGCGACTTGCTGGTTGTTGCCTGCGATCTGCAGCAACTGGGCGATCTGCCCGTTGCTCGGCGCGATGGTCTGGGTGGCGAGCCCAGCGGGTGTCTGCAGCGCGACGTTCACGCCGTTGCTGCCGAACGAAATGCCGGCTTTCACCGAGCCGGTCGAATTGCTGGCCGATGCCGACGGCGCGTTGGCGGAGCCCGTCAGCGTCGGGGCGCTGTTGTTGAAGTCGATCAGCGCGGAGTTGGTGCCGCTGTTGCGATCGCCCGCGACCTGGGTGATCTGCGACACGCCGTTGACGCCGATGGTCTGGCCGCCGCGCGCGCGGGCATTCGGGTTGGCGCCCGAATCGTCCGCATGGCCGTGCGCGCCGCCGCTCACGTTCGCGAACGTGCTGACGGAACTCGTGAGCTGGCCGCTGCCGTTCTGCACCGCGCTCAGCGAGCCTTGAGCGAGCGCGCTCGCGCCATTGGGCAAGTGCCATTGCGAAATGACGTTCAGCACGAAGCCGGAGATCATCGTCGCGCCGGCGTATTTGCCGGTCTGGGTCGCGAGCACGTCGTCGCCGACCAGCTGCACTCGCAGCGGCTCGGCGCCCGGCTCGGACCGTATCGAAAGTTCGGGAGCCGGTGGCGAGGCGGCGCCCTCCGAAGCATGGGCAACGCTGCTTGCGCCGCAGCTGACGGCGCAAAGCACGAACCCGAGCTGTGTGAGGTGTGACTTCATGACGGGATCAGAACATGTCTGCCTTGTTCAAGCCGTACTCGAAAAAGGGCGTCGCGGCGGTGCCGGCCGCCAGCGCGGCGGCGCGCAGCTTCAGCGCGAGCGACTCGTTGTCCTGCAACAGCGGGGAATCCTCCCTGAAGGGTTTGCCGAGGACCGCGAACACGAGACCGTTCCAGGTCCTCGCGAAGTCCTCTTCGAGCACGATGCGATTGCCGAGCGCCGGGTCCGCGATGAACACGCGGCCGTCCTGCGCGTGCTTGACGATCACGAAATGCTCGTAGCCGTCGATGTTCATCAGGACCATCACGGGGATCTGAAGATGATGGAGCGCATCGACGTTGACGCGAAAGCCGCGGCCGCGCAGTCCGATGGTCTCGACGAAGTGCTTCATGTCGAGCATCGAGAAGCCGTTCCTGACGACGACTTCGGGCGTCGAGAAAACCATCATCCGGCGGATCAGTTCGGTTTCCGGAATATCGATGCCGTAGCCGTACTTGAGGAGGGTGGCGAGCGCCGCCGCGCCGCAGCTGTAGTCGAACTGCTGATTGACGATGTGGTTGTAGCGCAGGTCCTTCATCGAACGGACCGTCTTCGTCAATGGCACGCCGGCGAACGTGGACGTGTCGATGCTCGACTGTGCGGCGGCGTGATCCGCGCACAGCACGCAGCCTGCCAGCGCTACGGCGAACGGTAGCGCCGGGAACCCGTTGAACCCGGTCATGCTGGTCTCCTGCCCGATCCGCGCCGGCAGCTTCTATGGCTGCCGGCGCGCCCCTTCCGACTGCTTTGTGCTTCTTCTGCTTGCCCGCGGTGGTCGCGTCGTCGGCTTACTTGCCGCTGTTCAGCGCCGCGATGGCAAGGCCGTTGTGCTGCAAGTTGCCCGCGCCGCCGGCGATGTTCACGCCGATGTTGCCGGAGGCGCCTTTCAACGTATCGGCACCCAGACTCGCGGTGCCCTGGAATTGCCCGTGAACGACCATCGTGGCGGATTGCGAGTTGTCATCCGTCGCATCCATCGCGGTGGTCAGCGCCTTGCCCGGCGAGGTCGTCGTCACCGCGCCGGCAAGCGCGTTGTCCTGCGCGTTGCCGATACCCGAGGCGATGTTCACGCCGACGTTGCCCGTCACGCCCGACAGCGACCCGTTGCCGACCGACGCATTCAGATTGAAGTTATGGATCGTGGCGCTGCCGCCCGAGGACTGCACGTTGAAGGCCTGCGCGTTGCCGAACACGTTGCCGACGTCGACCGATGCGAGCGACACGTCGTTGCTCTGCGCGTTGTCGATGCCTTCCGCGATGTTGATGCCGAGGTTGCCCGACACGTTGCTGGCCGCGTTGGTGCCGGTGGTCGCGTTCAGCGTGGCGGCCGCTTCGTTGTTGATGTGCTGCGTGATCGAGCCGCGCGTCGTCACGTCGGTCGTCGTCATGCCCGCGTCGACACCCCATGCGGCGCCATACGAGTCGCTCGATGACGAGCGGCTGCGCGAGTAGCTCGACGATTGCTCGCCGACCATCGCATAGCCGGAGCCTTCGCTCGCCTTGAAGCCCCACGAGCGGCTTTGCCCCGACGCTTCGCTCGCTTCGAAGGCGCCGGCGACGCCCGACGAGTTCGAGTAGCTCGATTCGCGATAACCGGCCTGCAGGCCGCCGCGGGCGCTGAACGAGCCGCTGCCGTGCGAGAACGTGTTGTGGTCCTGATAGCTGTAGCTGCCGCCGATCGAGCCACCCGCCGAGACATGACCGCCCGAGTTTTGACTCGTGTGCGAGAAGCTGCCCGCGATGCCGGCTGCCTGCTGGCTCGTTCGATAGCCGCCGCTCGTCACGCTCGCGCTCTGACTGCCGTACGCATAGCCGCCGGAGGCTTCGAAACCCTGCGAGCTCGAACTCGACGACGCATGGTTTTGCGTCGTGAACGCGAATGCCGAGCCGCCGCCTCTAACCGACGTTCTGCTGTTGTTCAGGGTCGTGGTCACGTTGCCGCTGGTGTAAGTCTGCGCCTGCGGATCGAGCGTCGCGTTGACGTTGACCATCTGGTTGTTGTTGATCACCGCGTTAGCCGTGCTGGAGACATGTACGCAGCCAAACAGTCCGACCATACCCTCGACGCCGACCATCTCGCCGACGACCGTCGTATTGAACAGGTAGGCCTTCTGCGGCGCGGCAAGCACGCTGCCGGACGCGGCAACGAGGACGGCCGTGGCAATAAGAGTGCGCTTCATGATTCGCTCCGATACTTAAGTGTGGTCAGTTAAAAAAAGTGCCCGCCGGGGGACGGAGCACAAAACTGTTTGCCGTGGCGTTACCGGCGCCGGCTGCCTGGTTGATCTGCACGATTCCGCTCGCGTTACGGTAGGCATCGCTGGAAATGCTTGCCTCGCGCACGCTGTGAATCGCGTTCGACTGTCCCGAACTGCCGTTTTTCGGGGCCGTCGCGGATAGCTCCCCATCCGAGACGGTCTCGACTCCGAGCGCCGCAGTCCCGATCTGGGTGCTGTTGCGCTGCAGATTCCCTGCTCCGGCCGACTGGTTCACCAGCACCGCGCCGGAGGTGTTCGAAAAGGCATTGGCCTCGATCGACGCTTGCGCGCGCGGCACGTTCGCGACCACCGACGCGCTCTGCACGCTGGCGTTCGCGTTGCCGACGGCGGCGCCTTTCGTCACCGTGATCTGGTTGGTCTGCGCGTTGTCGAGGCCGGCGGTTTCGTTGACCGAGAGGGCGCCCGTCGCGCCCATGCCCGCGCCGCTGCCGATCGTCGCGGTGGCGCCGACGACCGGCACCACCGGCGACTGCGCGTGGGCCTCGCCGGCGACGAGCACAGCGACGCCCATGCACAGGCACGCGCAAACGCGCAGGGCAGTGCGCGCCGCAGTGAAGTGCACTGATGGGAGCGATTGCAGCGAGGGGCGCAGGCGCGTGCTCATTTCAGACCTCCGAGCGCGCCGCCGAGCGCGTTCGACAGCGGCGCGAGCGCGCCCGTCACCGACGAGCTGATCGTGCCGCCGACGCCCGTCGCCGGTCCGCCGATGCCGCCCGCGTTCATTGGGATCGTGCTGCCGGTCGCCTTGCCGGAGAGGATCTGCGTGACGGCCTGCATGCCGGTGCCGCCGAGCACGCCGCCAGCGGCGACGCCATTCGAGCCGTGCGCGTTGGTCAGGTCGGTGTCGCCGACGAGCGTCGCGATCGTCGGGTCGAACGAGTTGGCCGGGAACGTGGTGGCGCGCACCGCGACCGGGTCCTGGCCGCGCGGCACGGGGACGAACGCGTCGCGCGGCGTGACGCTGCGCTCGACGATGATGTCGCCCGGATTGGCGACCTGCTCGGCATACGCATGGCTCGTGAAGCAGGCGCTGATGAGGGCGCTGGCGAGGAGGGCGGTGCTGGCCGAAGCGGCGCGCGACAAGACGGGAGCGTTGCTGAACGACGCCGCCGGCAGCCCGAGGGCGTGCGGCGTCTGGTGATTGGTACTCATGTCCCGGTCCCTTCTCTGTTGTTGCTTGTGTCCCGCCGTCGTGGGGCGCGCTGCTTCTCGCGCGGCCACCGGTCCCGCGATTCCCTGGTTATGTGCTATCGGTTGTTGCTTCGTCTTGCCTACTTGCGCTGGTATGTCGCGACGTTGCCCTGGGCGGCGCGCGCGGCATCGACGGGCACGGGCAGCGGCGACGGTGGGGCGATCTCGTCCCACAACGTCACCTGGTTGCCGCCGCTTTGCATCAGCTGCGGCGTCGCGGCGACCATCAACATGCCGACCGCGCCGCCGCGTTGCCGCGACAGCACCTGGTCGTCGAGCGAAATATCGTTCATGGATGCAGCATCGGCAGCCGGGTTCGACGCGTTGGCGGCAAGCTGGCTGTCGTCCTCGGCGGCAAGCGGTGTGATTGCTTGCAAGCTGGCGGGGGCGGGGTCCGAGGCATCGTTGGAGTCCACCAGCGTGACGGATCGCGTCGGGGCGGCTTGCGCTGTCGGGGTGCCGGCACTCGCCGGCAGCGCGCTGAGCGCAAGGGCTGCGCAAATCGCGAAGAATGGTGCGCGGCGGCTTAACAGATCGATGCGGAATGCAAGTCGCATGATGTATCTCCCTGGTGCTCGCCAATTAGCGAAACATGTGCCATCGCTCGCAATCCATTGATGCGTCGGGCGCCAACCAGCGGAAAGACGACTAATGCGTTCCAAATCCGGAAAAAACGTTGCAGCACTGAAACGGGTCAGCAGAAAATACCTATAATTCGTTAATCCCCGAGGTACGAACTACTGTCGCGAGAACGCCACGAAAAGCGCTTCCACTAATGTTTTATTTGTCGGCTGAATAAATCGCGATTGGCCGCTAACCCATGATGGGCAAGGGGTCCATCGATTAAATTCGCATAATTGTTTTCGAAGCGGCGCACGTATAGTAAGCTCTCGAAAACAGCTTCAGATTTAAAAAAGGCCCATATCAGGCCGCCTCAAACACACACGCCGCTTTCTTGGGGATCAGCTGTCCGCACGGAATGGAATGGCCGTTCGGGTTTTGCGATTCGCGAATCCCGAACGAGTCAGCGTGTCTGAACCGCAGTTTCAGGTGCATGCGTCGTCCTTAACGTTCGTTGACGAGAGGATCTGAATAATGGAACCCGCAACGCGGCAACTGATTTACGTTTCGCGTGACCCGAGCGCGGAACTGAATACGCGTTTTATGCAGCGTGGCTGGCATGTGGAAGTCGTCGGATCGGCGCGCGATGCGCGCCGGGCAGTGCGCACCGGCTCGGCAGCTGGTGGCCTGCTCGATTTGTCCAGTGATTTCCAGCCGCACGAAATCGCCGCTTTTGAATCCTGTCTGACCATGCCGAACGTCGGCTGGGTGGCTGCGACCGCGCCTGGCCAACTGCAAGACGCCGCGTTGCGCCGGCTCGTGCGCGACTACTGTTTTGATTACGTGACGGTGCCGTCTTCTGGCGACCGTATCGTCGACTCGGTCGGTCATGCGTACGGCATGATCTCGCTGAGCGACACGACCTCGCACGAAGGCTTGCAAGGCGCCGAGGGCGAGATGGTCGGCTCCTGCGACGCGATGCTCGCGCTGTTCCGCTCGATCCGCAAAGTCGCGATGACGGACGCGCCGGTGTTTATCTCCGGCGAATCGGGCACCGGCAAAGAGCTGACAGCGGTCGCGATTCATGAACGCTCGGCGCGGCGCAACGCGCCGTTCGTGCCAATCAATTGCGGCGCGATTCCGCCGCATCTTCTGCAATCGGAACTGTTCGGCTACGAGCGCGGCGCGTTCACCGGCGCGAACCAGCGCAAGATCGGCCGCGTCGAGGCGGCCAACGGCGGCACGCTGTTTCTCGACGAAATCGGCGATCTGCCGC
The DNA here is from genome assembly GCF_009362785.1 of Paraburkholderia atlantica. GTDB lineage: Bacteria > Pseudomonadota > Gammaproteobacteria > Burkholderiales > Burkholderiaceae > Paraburkholderia > Paraburkholderia atlantica. Next base: position 20,692 of record NZ_WHNQ01000027.1, on the reverse strand, counting down.
TCGAAAGCCAGGCGAGCCTGTTGCGCTTCCTGCAGGAGCGCAAGGTCGAGCGGCTCGGCGGACATACCGCGATCGACGTCGACGTGCGCATCATTTCGGCTACACACGTGGACATGACCGCGGCGATGATCGAAGGACGCTTCCGTTCCGACCTGTATCACCGCCTCTGCGTGCTGCAAATCGACGAGCCACCGCTGCGCGCGCGCGGCAAGGACATCGAACTGCTCGCGCGGCACATGCTCGAACGTTTCAAGAAGGATGCGAGCCGCCGCCTGCGTGGCTTCGCCCCCGATGCGATCGCCGCGCTGCATAACTACGGCTGGCCCGGCAACGTGCGCGAGCTGATCAACCGGGTGCGGCGCGCGATCGTGATGTCGGAGGGACGCGCGATCACCGCGCGCGACCTCGAGCTCGCCGAATACGTCGAGATCGTGCCGGTATCGCTCGCGCAGGCGCGCGAAGCGGCTGAGCGTCAGGCGATCGAGCTTGCGTTGCTGCGCCATCGCGGGCGGCTCGGAGACGCGGCGCAGGAGCTCGGCATCTCGCGGGTGACGCTGTACCGGCTGCTGTGCTCGCACGGCATGCGTCATATGGAAGGCGAGCCGATGTCGGCGCCGCACGGCGATTTGCCAGCGTCGGTGCAGCATCTGTAAGTGGCGAGGCTGGCGACGCGGCATCCGAAGGTCGGGCGCGTCGCCTCGAAGCACTTTTGCGTGCACGTGTTTGCCGCTCGTATGCCGCGTACTGCGGCGTTTTCTTTCCCGTCTGAACTCCCCCTCGTTATTTCCCATGCGGCGCGCCATGCTCCGGCGTCGTCCCGTCGCGCTTGTTAGAATCGGGCTTTGCTCAATTCCGTGAGCGCGCCTGATCGGGTTCGCGCCGCGTCGAAGGAAACCGCATGAAACAATACCTGGACCTCGTCCGCACGATTCTCGACACCGGCACGTGGCAGGAAAACCGCACCGGCATCCGCACCATCAGCATGCCCGGCGCGATGCTGCGCTTCGATCTGCAGCAAGGCTTTCCGGCGGTCACGACGAAGAAGCTCGCGTTCAAGTCGGCGATCGGCGAGCTGGTCGGGTTTCTGCGCGCTTCGCGCAGCGCCGCGGATTTCCGCGAGCTCGGCTGCAAGGTGTGGGACGGCAACGCGAATCAGAACGCGCAGTGGCTCGCGAATCCGTATCGCGAGGGCCCGGATGATCTTGGTGACGTTTACGGCGTGCAATGGCGCAAGTGGCCGGCCTACAAGGTGCTCGACGCCAGCGCTAGCGCGCAGCTCGCCGACGCGCAGGCGCGCGGTTTTCGCGTGATGACGCAGTTCGACGAAGATGGCCGCTCGAAGGTATTGCTTTACAAGGCGATCGATCAGCTGCGCCAGTGTCTCGACACGATCATGCAGAACCCCGCCGATCGACGGATTCTGTTCCATGCCTGGAATCCGGCCGTGCTCGATCAGATCGCGCTGCCGGCTTGCCACCTGCTGTACCAGTTTCTGCCGAACGTCACGCGCCGCGAAATTTCGCTGTGCCTGTATATCCGCAGCAATGACGTCGGGCTCGGCACGCCGTTCAATCTGACCGAGGGGGCGGCGCTGCTGCATCTGGTCGGACGGCTGACGGGCTATACGCCGCGCTGGTTCAGCTATTTCATCGGCGATGCGCATATCTACGAGAATCAGCTCGATATGCTGCACCAGCAGCTCAAGCGCGAGCCGTACGAGAGTCCGCGGCTCGCGATTTCCGATCGCGTGCCCGATTATGCGAAGACCGGCGTGTACGAGCCTGAATGGATCGAGAAGATCGAGCCGGCGGATTTCTCGCTGGTCGGCTATCAGCATCACGAGCCGCTGACGGCGCCGATGGCGATCTGATCTGACGCCGGTGGAAGCGGGGCGATAGCGTTCGCCCTCGTCGAATATATAGAAAAGCCCCGCGATGGTTTGCATCGCGGGTTTTTTTTGCCTGAATGGCAAGTGTCCTGCTCAGCCCCTGTGATGCTCGTCGCGATTGCCTCCGCCCTGGCGTTGCTCGACGTGTTGCGGTTGCGGCTGGGGTTGCGGACGTGGCTGCTGCACCTGCTGAGGCCGCGGTTCGGGGCGCGGCTGCGGCATCTGCATCTGCGGACGCGGCTCCGGCCGGGCTTGCGGCATCGGCTGCGGACGCGGCTCGAAATGCGGTTGCTGCGCCTGCTGGAACTGCGGCGCGGGCCGAGGAGCTTGCGGCATCGGCTGCGGACGCGGCTCGAAATGCGGTTGCTGCGCCTGCTGGAACTGCGGCTCGGGCCGAGGGGCTTGCGGCATCGGCTGCGGACGCGGCTCGAAATGCGGCTGCTGCGCCTGCTGCATCTGTGGTTCGGCACGCGGTTGCTGCGGCGGGACGGCGCGCGGCGACTGTTGCATCGCAGGCGGATGCCAGTTCGACGCACGCGCCTGTTGCTGCGCGGCCGGGTTTTCAGGCGGATGCGGCACATTGGACTGAGGCACGAAGCTCGGCTGTTGCGGTCGGCCGGGCTGTTCGATGCGCGGTGCCTGCTGCGCCATCGGCGTATGCGGCTGCGTCCATGCCGGCTGAGACCTGCCGACCGCGCCCCATTCCTGCGGCGCACCGTGCTGCCGTGCGTGCGCCGCCGCGTCGGCTGGATTACCGCCGCCTGCTTGCGGTGGCCGCGGCACACCGTTCGACGGATGGCCCATATTGCCCGCCACCCCGCTTTCGCCGGGCTGCGGCGGACGCCCGTTGCCGATCATCTGCGGCGGCATGCCGGGACGCGCTTGCGGCGGCACTGCGCCACGCGGCCCCACGGCGCCCACCTCGCCGGGCCGCTGGCCGCCCTGCTCGATGCCATGCGGCGCGTCGCCCCCTATTGCGGCAGGTGTACCAGGCGCGCCCGCCGCCATCCCCGGCGGACGTCCCGGCACGTGCGATTGCACGACCCGCACGTTCACCATCGGCAGCGCGCCCGGTGCGCCGGTCATATGCGCGGGCACCGAGGTGCGCACGACCGGCTGGCCGCCGCCGGGCACCCGACCGCCGCTTTGCGCGAAGCGCTGGGCGAGTTCGTCGTGAAAAGCGGCGGGCATGACGGGATTGCGGGTCGCGACTACGGGCCGGCCGACGACTCTCGCCGGTGGCCGATAGTTCGCGCGCCGCAGATCCGACCCGAAGCTTTCGCGCACCGGCGCGATCCCCGGTGCGCCCGGGTTGATCCGCGCGTTGCGCCACTGCGCCGGGTCGACCTTCTGCGAGAAGCGTCGGACCGGCTGCCCGTGCACGAACGCGGTCGCCGGCACGGCCGTCACACAGCCCGGCACGCGATAGTTCACGTACGTGTTCACGTTGCGGTGGTAGTCGTTGAAGATCGTCGCCCGGTTCACGCGGTTGTAATACCCGGCGCTCCAGCGATCGTGACCGCCCCAATGCGGATGCCACGGCTCGCCCGGCCCGAGCGGAAACCACGCGACCCCCGCCGCGACGACGCCGCCGACCGCCAGGTTGACACCCCAGTCGGCGCCGCCGTCGTCATCACCGACGAACGCGACCAGCGCCGGCGCATAGGCCGGCGCCACGTCCGCGTCGAGCGGACCGGGCACCCAGGCCCACGTGCCGTCGATGTCGGCCCAGCGGCCGTAGTGGTATGGCGCGAAGCCCCACGGCTGGTCGTCGACCCAGGTCCAGCCCCAAGGCGCCTGCCAGACCCAGTGGCCGTCGTGATACGGCGCCCAGCCGGCCGGCATCGCGTTCGGCACCCACACCGCGCCGTACTGCGGCGTCTCGCGCCAGGTGCCGTTGGCATCGAGGTCCGCGTAGCCGGGGATGTCGCGCGACACGTAGCGCGCCGACAGCGAACGGTCTTCGGTGGCGTCGCGGCTGGCGGCCCATTGGTCTAGTTCGTCGGCGGCGGGCGCGCGGTTGTCGGCGAGTTGCTGCAGGTTGGTGCCGGCGAAGCGGATCTGCTGACCCGCCGCGACCGGCATCTGGCCGCCATCGCCGTAAGCGATCGCGCTGCCGCTGCGCACGGTGACCGTCGTGCTGCTGCCGTCGGGCGCGACGTCGACGCGGTAGTCGCCGGGACCATTCACGCCGAGCGCAAGGTTCGGCGTGTCGATTTCATACGACGACCCCGGCGCGAGTTCTCGCACACGAGTCGACAGCGTGCCCTGCGCGACTTTCAGTTGCGCGGTCGTGTCGTCTAGATTGAGCACGTCGAGGCTCGTGTTCTGGCCGAGGCGCACCGCGGTCGAGCCGATGTGCAGCTCGGAGCGTGCATTCTGGTCGTTCCACAGCTGGTCGCCGGTCGTCAGCGGCCGGTTGATCTGGGCATACGACCAGTCGGTCGCGCCGGCGGGCTCGGTGGTCACGGCGCCTGCCGTGTAGTTCAGACGCGCGATGCGCCCCGGCGGATCGCCGCCAACCGGTTCGCCGCCCGACCCGATGGCCGCCGCGGTTTGCGGCGCGGATGGCGCTTCCTGCGCGACAGCGGTTTGCGCGGCGAGCGCGACGACTGCGGCCGCGATCAGCGTATAGCCGCTTATCCGGCGATAGGTCCCGGCTTGCCGCCCGGATTGCTTGGCGTGTGTCATGACTGATCTCCGACGGACGCGGCAATCGGCCGGGTCCGTTCAGTCACTGTACCTGCCGTCTATGTTTCAAGGCCCGCACATTTGTAAGGTGGATTCGCTGCCCTGTAACAAAAGGTCTCGCGCGGGTCTCGCGGCTTCGCGGCACCGCCAGGTCAACGGTCTATCCGGCCAGAAACGCATCGAATTGCTGATGGCCGGCCGGCGTGACGCGCAGCACGCGCGGCCGCTCGGTCCGCTCGACCCAGCCATGCGCCGACCACGCGTCGAGCAGCGCCGCGCCGAGCGCGCCGCCCAGATGCGGCCGACGCATGCTCCAGTCGAGGCAGGTGCAGGCGAAGCGCCGCCGCCGGGTCTTCTGCGCGGCGAGGTCGATGCCCCAGTCGGCGAAGCGGGCGGCGCCCTGCGCGGTCGCCTCGAGCGATGCGCCGTTTTGCGTCAGCAGCCCGCGTTCGAGCATGCGCTCGAACATCCGCACCGACAGCTCGCCGGCCATGTGGTCGTAGCAGGTGCGCGCAAAGCGCATTTCTACCGGCACGGTGCGCGCCGGACGCGGCACGGAGCGCTGCGGCGCGCTGACTTGCGCGACGTTCGCCAGTGCTTCGATCGAGGCGGCGATGTCCGCCGACGCGATGCGGAAATAGCGATGCCGGCCTCGCACTTCGAGCGCGAGCAGCCCGCCGTCGGTGAGCCGTCCGAGATGGGCGCTCGCCGCCGATGGCGACAGCCCCGCGATCATCGTCAGTTCGCCCGCGGGGCGCGCACTGCCGTCCATCAGCGCCCACAGCATCGCGGCGCGACCGGGATCGGCGAGTAGCGCGCCGATGCGGCTCAGGCCGGGAAAGTGGTTCTGCTCGTCTAAGAGGGGGGCGGTCATGGCGCGTCTCCTGAATGAGCGGCAAAGGGCGCCGCCACGATTCCTACTCTACGCGCATCCGGTATTCGATGTTTCAGCTTTGCGTGAACAATCAATGTGACGGACGTGTCCCGCTCGCCCGCATTCCCGCGTCGTCTCGTGTGGCCAGGCTAGAATCGAAGCCTGTCTTTGCAGGAATACGATGTGATGAAAACTCTTCTGGCCGTCGCCGCGACGGTTCTGCTGTTCACCGCCTGCGCAGGGGGCGGAGCCGGCTCGGGCTCGGCCGGCAGCGGCAGCATCAGCATGTACGGCATCATCGACGAAGGGATCACCATCCACAACTAGGCCGATCGCCGGCCCATCGGCGCGCCTCGCGCCGCGTCTCCCATTCGACGCCGCGCCGCGCGCAATATTGCGCTCGTATAATCGCCTCCTTTCAATGCATCCGATTGACCGGAGTCAAGATGAGCACTGTTCCCACCGCACCGCTGGACCGTTCGGAAACCACCTTCCGCTTTCTCGCCGAGCCGACCTCGGTCAACTTCGGCGGCAAAGTGCACGGCGGCGCGCTGATGAAGTGGATCGACGAAACCGCCTATGCATGCGCGGCCGTCTGGTCGGGGCGCTATTGCGTGACGGTCAGCGTCGGCAATATCCGTTTTCGTCGGCCGATTCTCGTCGGCAATCTGGTCGAGCTGCGCGCGCGCGTGGTCGCGACGGGCCGCACCAGCATGCACATCCACGTGTCGGTGCACGCGGGCGACCCGAAGGGCGGCGAGCTGCTGCAGACCACCGACTGTCTCGTCGTGATGGTAGCCGTCAACGAGAACGGCCATCCGGTGCCCGTGCCCGCCTTCTTGCCCGAGACCGAGGAGCAGAAGCGCCTCGCCAAGTACGCGATGGACGTGAAGGAAGCGCTCGACGCGATCGTCGAGCTGAAGCCGGAAGAAGTCGCGCAGGGAAAGATCTGAGCGCAGCGGGGCGGCGGGCGGCGCGCCCGTTTGCGCGCCTTCCGTCACGCCGCCTCGCGCATCGTTATGCCGTGCGTCCGACCATATCCTTCGGGCGCACCCACTCGTCGAACTGCTGCTCGGTGACGTAGCCGAGCGCCAGCGCCGACGCCTTCAGCGTCGTGCCTTCCTTGTGCGCTTTTTTCGCGATCTGCGCGGCCTTGTCGTAGCCGATGTGCGGATTGAGCGCCGTCACCAGCATCAGCGATTCGTTCAGCAAGGTATCGATGCGCTCGTGATTCGGCTCGATGCCGACCGCGCAGTTGTCGTTGAAGCTCTGTGCGCCGTCGGCGAGCAGGCGCACCGACTGCAGCACGTTGTGCGCGATCATCGGACGGAACACGTTCAGCTCGAAGTTGCCGCTCGCGCCGCCGATGTTCACCGCGACGTCGTTGCCGAACACCTGCGCGCACAGCATCGTCAGCGCTTCGGATTGGGTCGGATTGACCTTGCCCGGCATGATCGAGCTGCCCGGCTCGTTTTCGGGAATCGACAGCTCGCCGAGACCGCAGCGCGGGCCGCTCGCGAGCCAGCGGATGTCGTTGGCGATCTTGTTCAGGCTCGCAGCCACCGTTTTGAGCGCGCCGTGCGCGAACACCAGCGCGTCGGCGGCTGCCATTACCTCGAACTTGTTAGGCGCCGATACGAACGGCAGACCGGTCAGCTTGCCGATCGCGGCGGCGACGCTGTCGGCGAACTTCGGATGCGCGTTCAGTCCGGTGCCGACCGCGGTGCCGCCCTGCGCAAGCTCGTACAGATGCGGCAACGCCGACTCGACGTGCCGGATGCCGTGCTCGAGCTGCGCGACATAGCCGGAGAATTCCTGGCCGAGCGTGAGCGGCGTCGCGTCCTGCAGGTGCGTGCGGCCGATCTTGACGATATCGGTGAACGCTTTGGCCTTGCCGTCGAGCGTATCGCGCAACGTTTTCAGCGCGGGCAGCAGATGCTTGACGATCGCGTCCGCGGCGGCCACGTGCATCGCGGTCGGGAACACGTCGTTCGACGACTGTCCGCGATTCACGTCATCGTTCGGATGCACTTTGCGCGCTTCACCGCGCTCGCCGCCGAGCAGTTCGCTCGCGCGGTTCGCGATCACCTCGTTCAGGTTCATGTTGGTTTGCGTGCCCGAGCCGGTCTGCCAGACCGCGAGCGGAAATTCGCCCGGATGCTTGCCGTCGATGATCTCGTCGGCTGCCTGCATGATCGCGCGGGCCTTCTGCTCGTCGAGCACCCCGAGGCCGAGATTGACTTCGGCGGCCGCGCGCTTGATCACCGCGAGCGCGGTGATCAGTTCGGGCGACTGCTTTTCCGTCGAGATCTTGAAGTTCTGCAGCGAGCGCTGCGTCTGCGCGCCCCACAGGCGGGCGTTCGGCACTGCGATTTCGCCGAAGGTGTCGCGCTCCATCCGTACGTCTTCAGTCATGGTTGACTCCGCTTCTCAAAGTTCCGAGTTGACAGGCAATAAGGAGAATAGACCGGTTAGCACATTCCGGTAAAAACCGGCCTGTGGATCGAAAATGTAGGTGCGTGTCTCGCCGTTCTCGACGTCGGTCCAGACGAGCGGCGACAGCGGCGCGCCGATCGAGCGCAGATAGGCGAGCTGGGCCGAGTCGGCGAGCGTTACGTGGTAGCTCTGCTCCGGCTGGGTCCCGCGCTCGAAGATTCTCGCGACCTGATTCGCCAGTTCGGGGCTGTGGATCACGAGCGCCAGTTCGGTGTTCAGATTGGCCGAGCGCGGATCGAGGTTCATCGAGCCGATCACGAGAATCTGGTGGTCGATCACGTAGGCTTTCGCATGCAGGCTCGCGCGCGAACGCGAGCCGACCAGCCCGACGTTCGGCGTTTCCTGGCGCGGCCTGAATTCGTACAGCTCGACACCGGCCTTCAGCAGCGGCACGCGAAACGGACTGTAGCCGGCCTGCACGGCGACCGCGTCGGTGGCGGCGAGCGAGTTGGTCAGCACCGCGATACGGATGCCGCGATGCGTGAGCTCGCTGGCTGCCTGCACCCCCGCGGCGTGCGGCACGAAGTAGGGCGACACGATCAGGAAGTCGTGCTGCGCGTCGCGCATCAGTTCGCGCAGCCGCGCGAGCGGCGGGCTCACGTAGTCCGGCGACGGATGCTCGATCTTCTCCGGCAGGTCCACCCTGAATTCCGCGTCCGCCCACGTGAGGCCGAGCTGCTCGCTCGTGATCTGCGCGGCAAGCGGCGTCGCGTTCAGCGGTTTCGCGTTGTACGGATCGGCGTTGGTGCGCCAGTGGTGGCGCAGGTCGTCGCGCGTCTGGTCGAGTTCCTTCTGGTCGAATTTCTGCTTGTTCAGCGCGCGCAGCGGATAGGCGAGCTCGCTGTTCCAGTAGTCGTCGAAACTCGCGGAGACGTCGGCGACGATCGGGCCCGCCGCGAGCACGTCGAGGTCGCGGAACTGCAGCGTTTCGCTCGCGCTGAAATACTCGTCGCCCAGATTGCGCCCGCCGACGATCGCGAGCTGGTTGTCCGCGATCATCGCCTTGTTGTGCATGCGGCGCGTGAAGTGACCGATCTGCGTGAACACGTTCGCGGTGCGCTCGAACATGCCTTCCTGCGCGCTGCCGAACGGGTTGAATACGCGGATCTCGATGTTGTCGTGCGTATTCAGCCCCGCCATGAGGCGGTCGATGTCCTTGAAGTTCAGATCGTCGACCAGCATGCGCACCCGCACGCCGTGATCGGCCGCATATAACGCGGCGCCGAGCAGCAGCTTGCCGGTGGTGTCCTCGTTGGCGATGTAGTACTGCATGTCGAGGGTTTTGGTCGCCGCGCGCGCGAGCGCGATGCGCATCTGCAGCGCGTCGGTGCCGTTCGCCAGCACGCGAAAGCCCGACTGCTCCGGATGTTTCGCCGCGAGCGGCGCGAGCGCTTCGCGCAGCGGCGTATCGGCGGTGGCGGGCAGCGCGTGCGTGACCTGGCGGTCGAACGCGGTGGCGGGCGGCTTCGTCGCGCAGGCGGTCAAAAAAGCCGTCGCGCAACACAGCAGCAAAACTTGCCTCGTCGTGCTGACTATCGAGCGGCGGCGCGCGGCCCGCCGATGTTGTTCGAATTGGCCCTGCACGCTGTTTTCCCCTTGTTTTGCAAGCTTTTCGCGTGGCGGCAGCGAAGGCCTGCGCACGCTGTCGAGAAAACCATTCTAAGGGAATTGGGGCGCGGGTTCGGCGCTCGTGGGCAAGCGCGCCTGCCGCGCGTTGGTGGAAGGCGCCGCGGTTCGGTTCGGTGATCCATCACCTGCGGCGAACCGCGGCGCTGACGCCAGCTCAGACGCGCTCGGCGTGAAGCGCGCGCTCGCCTTCGGGATGGGTCGAGCCTTTCGCCGGCCGACCCGCCCACACGCCCGCGAGCAGCGAGCCCGACAGGTTGTGCCAGACCGAGAACAGCGCGCCCGGCAGCGCGGCGATCGGCGTGAAGTAGAGCTTGCCGAGCGTCGCGGCGAGGCCGGAGTTCTGCATACCCACTTCGATCGCGAGCGTACGGCACACGGCTTCGTCGAAACCGAGCAGACGGCCGCCCCAGTAGCCGCCGAGCAGGCCGATGCCGTTGTGCAGGACGACGCCGACCATCACGAGGAAGCCCACCGACGCGATGCTCTTCTGCGTGCCGCCCACCACCGCGCCGATGATCAGCACGATCGCGACCATCGACACGAGCGGCAGGATCGGCTCGATCTTGCGCACGAGTTTGCCGAACAGATGATTGACGACGAGACCGACGACGATCGGCAGCGCGACGATCTGCAGGATGCTCATCAGCATGCCGTGCACATCGACGGCGATCGACGCGTCGACGTAAAGACGCGTGAGCAGCGGGGTGGCGAACACGCCGACGAGCGTCGACAGCGCGCTGATCGTCACCGACAACGCGACGTCGCCGCGCGCGAGATAGATCATCACGTTCGACGCGGTGCCGCTCGCGACGCTGCCGACCAGCACCATGCCGGCGGTCAGGTCGGGCGGCATGCGCAGCGCCTTCGCGATGACCCATGCGGCGAGCGGCATCACGAGGTAGTGCAGCACGATGCCTGCGATCACGGGCGCGGGGCGCGTGAACACGCGCAGGAAATCGCCGGCCGACAGCGTGACGCCCATCGCCAGCATGATGATCGTGAGAAGCGTGGTGACGTGCGGCGCGACGCCGGAAAACGAGGCCGGCGAGAAGTACGCGGCGACCGAGACGAGCACGGCCCAGAGCGGGAACAGTCGGGTGACGCGGGCAAGCATGAGGGGTGGTCCTTGGTTATGTTGTATCGCGAGAGAGCGGGGGGCCGCGGCGCGGCCGCGTGTCGGCCGGCGTTGCGGCGTTTGCCGCGCCGAAGTGGCTGAAGCGGCTACGGCAAGCGCCGTGGCGAAAGCACGGCAAACACGGGCGGCCAATTGAAGCCGCACGCGTCGCGGGCAATGATGGGTGCTCCGGCGGCGCCAGTCCGGCGCCTGCCTTCGTGAGGCGCGCCGTCGTGCGGTTCGTGGCGCGTGAGCGTGGGTTAGCGCTCGCGTGCAGCGGCGGGCATTTTACCTTTTACAGGGAATGCTTCAGGAGTGGAGCTTGCCGCGACGTCGCTCAAACCGAGTGTGCGGGCGGTGTGGCCGATGCCACCGTCGGCGGCTGCCGCCCGCTCAGCTTGTGAAAACGCAGCGTCATCAGCAGCGCGACGCTCGCGAGGCCCGCGGCGAGCCCCCACCACAAGCCGCGCGCGCCGAGGCCGGCGTGAAACGCGAGCAGATAGCCGGTCGGAAAACCGATCACCCAATAGCCGAACGCAGCGGCGATCATCGGGATGCGGGTGTCTTTCAGGCCGCGCAGACAGCCGGAGCCCACCGCCTGCATCCCGTCGACGATCTGGAAGATCGCAGCCACGCCGAGCAGCGAACTCGCGAGCGCGATGGTCGGCGCGTTGGCCGGATCGTCGAGATGCAGATACAGGCCGACGATCCAATGCGGCGCGGTGATCAGCACGAGACCCGACATCGACATGAAGCCGACGCCGAGCGCGAGCGCGACGAAGCCCGCGTGGCGCGCGGCGAGCGGCTGGCCGGCGCCGGCCCAGTAGCCGACCCGCACATTGGCCGCCTGACCGATCGACAGCGGCACCATGAACGCGACCGACGCGACATTCAGCGCGATCTGATGCGCGGCCAGTTGCGATTCGCCGAGCAGGCCGACCATCAGGCCGGTGGCAAGGAACAGCGTCGACTCGACGCCGTAGGTGATCGCGACCGGCCAGCCGATGCCGAACAGCTCGCCCATCAGCGGCAGCTTCGGCCGCGTCGCGACGACGAAATGCCGGAAGCGCGGCCGCAGATGCAGCAGCGCCATCAGCACGAGCGCGGTCAGCCACACGGTGATCGTGGTCGCGGCCGCCGAGCCGAGAAAGCCGAGTCGCGGCAGCCCATACGCGCCGTGAATCAGCCCGTAGTTCAGGAAGCCGTTCACAACGACGCTCACGATCGACACCCACAACAACCGCCGCGCCGCGCCGATCGCCGGCAGGAACGAGCGCATCAGGCCGACGCCGATCAGGCTCGCTGGCGCGCCCCAGCGCAGCACCGCCGCGTACCGGCCGACGTTGTGCGCGAGCAGGCCCGGCTCGCCGAACGCGACCAGGATGTGCGACGCGAACGACAACAGGATGAACGCCGGCACCGCCAGCAGCACCGACAGCAGGAAACCGGTCCAGTAGATATGCGGCACGCGGCCGTCGTCCTGCGCGCCGCGCGCGTGCGCGACGCTGACGCTGACCGAGGTCAGCACGCCTTGCAGCAGCGTGACGACGACGAAAAAGAGGTTTGCACCGAGGCCGCCGGCGGCGAGCGCGTCGGGGCCGAGCGAGCCGAGCAGGATCGTGTCGGTGACGCTCATCGCCATCTGCGACAGTTGCGCGATCGCGAGCGGCGCGGCGAGCCGCGCTGTGTCGGCCGCGTGACGGGATAGAGTCGGCGGCCGGCTGGCCGCGTGGGCGAAGCTGGGTTGAGTCATCGAATGCCTGGCGGCGAAAGTTGGCCACTGCGGTGGCAACTGCAGTGGCGACAGCAAGAGGCGGACGCAAGCGGCGCCGCATTGCATCGCGCCGCGCTCCGACGAGCGTCGGAGCGGCGGGGCAGCGGGCGGGGAAAATCCGCGGCGCGGCGGCGAGCCGGTCAGCCGACTCCACGCCCGTGGCGCGATCCGTCGTTTACCTGTCGAAACCGACAGCTTATTGCCTCGCCCGGGCGATGTCGATGGACAACGCACAGTTCCGGTGCGCGGCGTCCTGCGAATTTCCGGAGTGGCGTCAGCCTTCGTGGACCGCGATCCGCGTATCGCCGAGCAGCACGACCTGGCCCGCGCGGATTTTGCAGGTCTTGCGGGTCTCGACGCGGCCATCGACCATCACGGCGCCGTCCGCGACCATCATCTTCGCGGAACCGCCGCTGTCCGCGAGGCCCGTGATCTTCAGCAGATTGTGGAGTTCGACGTACTCGCCGGTCAGCGTGAAATTGAGATTGGGCATGGCGTTTGCACCTTGGGCACGGGTCGCGTTGGGGGTTCGCATCATAAAGCAAGTACACGGCGGCGCGGCGGTGCGGGGCCGTCTCCGCTGTGTCGGATGCAACCCGCGAGCCATCGCGCAAGCAAATGAAAGTAGATGTTATTCAGTTGTCGGAAAGTGAAACGTTCCGTAACGCTGGTCGCACCGGACGGATTTCACTCCTAAAGTGCACCTCAGCAGCAAAGCCCGCTGGCAGTCCGGGATCACTCCCCGGCCACCCGTCCAGCGACGCATAGACCGGGCGGGGTCGTCGTCACGACGCCAGAGAGTCCGCCTGTGTCACAACTAGTCTAGAGAGGATAGCCATGACCCAGATTCGTACGCTCCTGATCGGTACCGCCCTCACTGCTTTTGCCGCGACGGCCGCCGTCGCGCAGACCGCGCAGCCGGCAGCAGGCATCGGCGGTCAGGCGCAGATCCAGAGCCAAGGGGCCGCCGAGGTGGCGCCGCCGTCCGCGGCCGGCGCCCAAGGCATGCAGGTGCCGCCGTCGGCGCAAGGCATGCAGCAAGTCCCCGGCGCGCCCGCCGCGCAAGGCGTCGCGGCGCCGCCGCCCGGCCGTCTGACGGCTTCGGGTTCGACCGACCCGCTCGTGCAGAAGCGCGACGCCGACGCGAAGGCCAACGCCGAGTATCGCGCGGCGAAGAAGTCCTCGAAGGCGGAATTGAAGGCTGAGCAAAAGGCCGCGAAGGACCAGTACAAGGAGCAGGTGCGCGGCGCGAAGCTGAACCAGAAGGCGGACAAACAGAGCGCCAATAACGAAATGAAGATGAACATGGAAGGGCAGGCTGCCGCGCAGACCGACGGCGCGGACGTCAAACACTAAGCCCTGCTGGATGCCGCGGCGCGTGGGTCTGCGAGGCTCGCGCGCCGCGGGCGTCTGTCGCTTTCCAAGCTGTGCCTCAGGGAGATATCAAATGAACATCAATCGTTGCAGCCGAAACCGTATTTACGCCGCGCTGATCGCGGCTTGCCTGTCGTCGGCCGTGTTCGCGCAGACCGCGGACCCGGCTTCGGCGCCCGCCACGCACGCGGACAGGAAGGCCGCGAAGGAACAGGCGAAGGCCGACAAGAAAGCCGCGGTCGCCCAGGCGAAGGCGGACAAGACCAAAACCGACGCGCAGGCCGACGCCGACAAGGCCGCCGCTGATGCCAACGTGAAGGACGCTAAGAAGCAGTAGCGCGCGGTTTAGACCGGCGGACAGGCGCCCCAAAAAAGGGGCGCTTGTCGCATGGGGTTGTATGGATATACAGTATGCGTCGCATCCTGAAAATCCATCCAACCCGCAAAACCGCTCAGTGTCCACCGTCGCCGAATCCGCTCCGTCGTTCGATACCGCCGCCTGGCTCGCCAAGCTCAACGACGCCCAACGCGAAGCCGTCGAATACGGGACCGACACGCCAGACGCGCTGCCCGGCGCGCTGCTCGTGATCGCGGGCGCCGGCTCCGGCAAGACCAACACGCTCGCGCACCGCGTCGCCAATCTGGTGGTGAAGGGCGCCGATCCTCAGCGCATCCTGTTGTTGACCTTCTCGCGCCGCGCGGCGCTCGAAATGACCCGCCGCGTGACACGTATCACAGGCGCCGCGGCCACCAGCGTCGGCGCACGCGCCGCGCTCGCGCAAGGGCTGACGTGGGCGGGCACGTTTCACAGCGTCGGCGCACGGCTGTTGCGCGAATACGCGGATCTGATCGGCCTCGCGCCCGCGTTCACGATCAACGACCGCGAAGACTCCGCCGACCTGATGAACCTCGTGCGCCACGAGCTCGGACTGTCCGCAAAGGAGCGGCGCTTCCCGGCGAAGGGCACCTGCTTCGCGATCTACTCGCGCGTCGTCAACACCGGCGCATCGCTCGGTCAGGTACTGGACAGCGCGTTTCCGTGGTGTCGCGAGTGGGAGGACGACCTGCGCCGGCTGTTCGCCGCGTACGTCGACGCCAAGCAGAAGCAGAGCGTGCTCGACTACGACGATCTGCTGCTCTACTGGTCGCACATGGCCGCCGAGCCCAGCATCGCGGCTGATCTGTCGGCGCGTTTCGATCATGTGCTGGTCGACGAATACCAGGACACCAACCGCCTGCAGGCGTCGATCCTGCTCGCGCTGAAGCCGGACGGCCGCGGCCTGACCGTGGTCGGCGACGACGCGCAGTCGATCTATTCGTTTCGCGGCGCAACGGTGCGCAATATCCTCGATTTCCCCACGCAGTTCCAGCCGCCAGCGAAGCAGGTCACGCTCGAGCGCAACTATCGCTCGACCGAGCCGATTCTCGCCGCGTCGAACGCGGTGATCGAACTCGCGAGCGAGCGATACACGAAGAATTTGTGGACCGACAAGGCGTCGGCGCAGCGCCCGAGACTCGTCACGGTCGCCGACGATGCCGCGCAAGCTCGCTACGTCGTCGAGCAGGTGCTCGAAGCGCGCGAGCAGGGCGTGAAGCTGAAGTCGCAGGCGGTGCTGTTTCGTGCGGCGCATCACAGCGCCGCGCTCGAGATCGAACTCACGCGCCGCAACATCCCGTTCGTAAAATTCGGCGGGCTCAAATTTCTCGACTCGGTGCATGTGAAGGACGTGCTCGCGGTGCTGCGCTGGGCCGAGAATCCGCGCGACCGTGTCGCCGGCTTTCGCGTCGTGCAGTTGCTGCCGGGCGTCGGTCCGGCCACCGCGGCGAAGGTGCTCGACGACATCGTCGCGCGCGCCGACGGCGGCGATCCGGTCGCGACCGCGGGCGGTGTGCTGGCCGCGTTTGCCGCGCCTGCGCGCGCGCAGGAAGACTGGCATCCGTTCGTCAAGCTGATGTCGAGCGTGTATGGCCGGCAAACGCCGTGGCCCGCCGAGTTCGAGATGGTGCGGCGCTGGTACGAGCCGCATCTGGAGCGCAATCACGAGGACGCCGCGATCCGTCACGCGGACCTGCTGCAGATGGAAAGCATCGCTGGGACGTATCCGTCGCGTGAGCGCTTCCTCACCGAGCTGACGCTCGACCCGCCCGACGCCACCAGCGACGAATCCGGCGTGCCGCTGATCGACGAGGACTACCTGATCCTGTCGACGATTCACTCGGCGAAGGGCCAGGAGTGGCGCAGCGTGTTCGTGCTGAACGGCGTCGACGGCTGCATTCCGTCCGATCTCGGCACCGGCAGCGACGAGGAAATCGACGAGGAGCGGCGCCTGCTCTACGTGGCGATGACGCGCGCGAAGGAAGACCTGCATATCGTCGTGCCGCAGCGCTTTTACGTGCACAACCAGACGCATCTGGGCGACCGCCATGTGTGGGCGTCGCGCACGCGCTTCATCGCCACGCCGATGCTGCCGCTGTTCGACGCCTACGCATGGCCGCGCGTGCCGGTGGCGAGCGCGCCGAGCGCGGCGGGGCTCGCCGCCGCCGCGCAGGCGAAGATCGAGATCGCGGCGAAGCTCAGGAAGATGTGGGATTGAGCGGCTAGCGCCGCTCGTGTCAGTGGAAGCTCAACGCGGCTGCCGCTGCTGTTGCTGCGCGACCGGAGGCGGTGGCACGAAGAAATTCCGCAGCCATGCCGCGAGCCGCGAGAACACGTCGTATGGCTCCTCGACGAAAATCTCCGGCTTCAAAAGCCGCAGATACTCCATGATCTGCTGCGCTTCCTGCTTCTGGAACGTGCCGTGCGAAATGCCGAGCCGCAACAGCCCACGCAGTTCGCCGAGCTTCTCGCGCGCGGTGCTGCCCACGCTCGTCTCGCACGCGACCTTCGCCTCGTAGACGCGCTGGCGCAGCGATTCGACGAGCCGCCATGCCGGCGTCTGCATCACTTCCTCGAGCGCCTGGATGTCCTGCACCGTGCTCTTGATCTGCGCGGCGAGCGGATCGACCAGCGTTGCATCGCCTTCCGCTTCCTTGACGATCGCGGCGGCCCAGTCGCGGCATTGCTTGCTGAGCTCCTCGGGCGTCCATTCCGAGCGCGCCGCGAAACCGAAGCCGAACTCGCTCGCCTGGCGCATCAGGATCGACACGACGTCGGGAAACTCCTTGTCGAGCGTGCGTTTGGCCCACGCGTACTGGCCGCCTTGCAGCATCCGCTGCACCGCGTGCTCGGTGAGCGGCACCATGTTGTCGAGCAGCTTCGCGCGCAAGAAATCTTCGAACGACGGCGTCGCAAACTGCGGATCGAGCTTCAGCGAGACCCGCAAAAAGGCCTCGAAGTCTTTGCGCAGCGACGCGACGGTCTCGTCCTTCAGTTTCAGGGTGATTTGACCCATGTGTTATCCCGTTTAATGCGGCCGCGTGTGGCGCACCGTCGCACGGTCGTCCGGTCACTCGCGGACCGAGGCGACGCGACGCCGGTTGCCGACGCGTTTGATTTCAAGCTGTTGCCGCGTAACCAACGGGACGACTCCCGATGAGCGGACCTCGACTGCATATCGGCGGGGTGGCGGGAAACTTGAGGGGCGCCCGGCGACGGGTGCGGGCTTTGGAGGGATGCTTCGGGCGCTTGCGCGCCTCGCTGCCGCTGGGACAGGGAGCGCGGTCCGCGATGTGCCGACGGACCGCTGATGAGTCGATGAGCGTTGAGAAAGGGCGCGCTTACTTCAGCACCACGCACTGCCACACGAAGAACACGACGAGACCGACTGCGATCGTCAGCAGCGGCCTGCGCGTCACGGCACTGACGACGATCGCGGCGAGCGCGCCGATCAGCTGCGGATTGCGCCAGGTCAACTCGGCGTTGTTGCCGTGCGGCGACACGGCCATCGGGACGATGATCGCGGTCAGCACGGTGACCGGCACGAAGCTGAGCGCAGTGCGCATCAGCGGCGGAAACACGAGGCGGTCGCCGAGCACGAACACGGCCGCGCGGATCAACCACGTAATCGCGGCCATGCCGACGATCAGAACGACGTAGTTCATCGTGTGGCCTCCACCGGACGGCGCGCGCCACGCAGGTTCAGACGCGACATCGACAGCAGCACGCCGACCGCGACTCCCGCGAACACGGCGCCGAGCAGGCCGAGCTTGTACGGCCACGCCTGCCAGAAAAACGCCAGCGTGCCGGCGGTGACGGCGGCCGCGATATAGCGCAGCGCGACCAGTTGCGGCACGACGATCGCGATGAACGTCGCGACCATCGCGAAGTCGAGGCCGAGCGACTGCAGGCCCGGGAAGGCCGCGCCGAACAGCAGGCCGGCGACGGTCCACAGCTGCCAGTTTAGATACATCGCGACGCCGGCGCCGAAGAAATAGTACGGGCCGACGGTGCCCGGTTCGCGATGCCGGTAGTGCTCCCACGCGACCGCGAAGACTTCGTCGGTGAGCAGCGCGCCGAGCGCCCAACGCCAGCGCTTCGGCAGATGCGCGACGTGCGGCGCGAGCGTCGCGCTATACAGCACGTGACGCAAATTGACGACCAGCGTGGTCGCCCAGATCACCGCGAAGCTCGCATGTCCGGCGATCAGCCCGAGCGCGATGAACTGCGCGGAGCCCGCGAAGACGACGAGCGACATCAGCTGCCCGTGCCACGGATGCAGCGGGCCGGACGTCACGAGCGTGCCGAAAATGACGCCGAACGGCGCGGCACCGACCATCATCGGGATGATGTTGCGCGCGCCGGCGGCGAATTCTTTCAGATGGCTGCCCTGGGTGGGCTGGCCTTGGGTGGAATCGGTCAATCTGAGCCTCCTTGATTTGGGAAGCATAGCGACTGACGGGCATACGGACTTGTACGTTCTTGCGGCGGGTTGTTGGTGGGTGCTACGGCGTAGCGGGGGGATGACTGATGAAGGGCTGGCGAAGGCTGGCGAATTGCGGCGGGAGGCTCACTGCGCGCGCGGCGCAGGTGCCGGCGCTGCCGCATCGCGTGACGAGCCGCGCTGCGTTCCTTGCCATTGGCCCGGCGGCACGCCGAACATGCGCCGGAAATGCCGGGTGAAATGACTCTGATCGGTGAAGCCACTCGCGGCGGCGACGTCGGTCACCGGGACGCCGGCGCGCAACGGCGCGAGCGCGCGCTGCAGGCGCATCTGATTGCGCCACGCGTGCGGCGGCAGGCCGGTCGATTGTGTAAATAGCCGCGCTGCGTGGAACGGCGACAGACCCGCTGCCTTCGCGACCTCGGCAAGCGTCACCGGTTCGACGAGGTCGCCGGTCAGCCGCTCCTGCATCAGTGCGACGCGGGTGTCGTCGGTGGCGACGCGCGCTGTGGCGGGGCGCGTCCGCGCATAGCGGACCAGCAGCGTGGACAGTGCGTCGAGCATCGCGGCTTCGGCGGCGAGCGCGTCGTTGCCGGCTTCGAGCAGACGGTGCGCGTGCGCGAGCCGCATCGCGAGATCGGGATCGCGGATCACGCCGGGCGCAAACCACGGCAAGGCCTGCGGCTTGCCGGCGACTTCGTCGGCAAGGGCGCGGAGGAACTCGACTGGCGCATACATCACGCGATACCGCCAGCCCGCCTCGACCGCCCTCGACCCCGTATGCAACTCGCCCGGATTGATGATCGGCACGCTGCCCGCTTCGGCGACATGGTTCTCGCCGCGATACCGATAGCATTCCGCACCCGCGACGATCACCGGGATCGTGTAGGCGTCGTGCCAATGCGGCGCGAACTCGTGGTCGTGGTATTCGGCGGTGAGCAGATCCGCGCCGGGCAGTAGTGGCGTGCGCCAGTAGCGGGCGGAATCGCGGAAACGAGGGGTGGCGGTCATGACGAAAGTCCAGCTGGACGGGTCAGTTTAACGCGTCGTGGCGTCGTGGGCATGGACGGCGTCGGGCGCGCTGGCGCGTTGCGTCGCGCCGCGTGCCGCCGGCGCCGTCAATTGCCAGAGCTTGCGTTACTTGAGCGGAATGGTCGTGCCGGTCGGCATCGGAACGGCGCTCACGCTGTTTTTCGCGCTGCCGCTGACGACGCGGTCGCTGTAGGTCAGATAGACCAGCGCGTTGCGCTTTGTGTCGACCACGCGCACCACGTGCAGCGACTTGAAGATCAGCGACATGCTGACCGAGAACACGTCGTCCTTCTGCTTGATGGGTCCGGTGAAATGCAGTTCCCCGACCTGCCGACACGCGATCGATGCTTCGGTCGGATCTTCGGCGATGCCGAGCGTGCCTTTGACGCCACCGGTCCGAGCCCGCGACACGTAGCAGGTGACGCCTTGCACGACAGGATCGTCATAGGCTTCGACGACCACGCGGTCGGAACCAGTGACGTGAAAATTCGTATTGACGCTGGCGATTTCTTCGCCGCGCGCCGAAGAGAGCAGCAGGGCGCCGATCGCCGCGAGCGCGATGTGTAGCGAGGTGGATTTCATGAGTGTGCCGGTTGGTGTCTGGAGTGAGCCGGCGCCAGAGGGGTGAAACGTGCGCCGTGAAGCCGCCATCGTATAACGGCGTGCCGCACGCGTGAGGCTGCCGATCGGGGCGTAAAAACAAAATCTATGGTCAGCCTGATTTTTGCAAGCGAGGCGGTGTTGGCATAAATTGGACGTGCGCAAATCTATCCGGGGTCATGATGGGAACAGGTTCCCGCCCCATGATGAGAGCCGCGCCGGGCAAACCTACAAAAGGCCTCAGCGTCTGGCGCTGTTGTTTTTACCAGGTTGCTTGCCCGGCCGTTGAGTCGTTTGTGCCTTCACGTATCTCGCGTCGCAAAACCAGGAAGGGGTTGAGTACAACGTGATAAGCGACGCCGCGTCAGGCTGCTGTCACAGCCTGTTCGCCCTGGTAGTG
>NZ_WHNQ01000026.1 GCF_009362785.1 Paraburkholderia atlantica | reverse complement strand
GCGCCCATGGCCGCCACGAAGATGTGCGCGCGGCGTCCAGTCGTCAGCGGCAGCGTGGGGCCGGCGAAGTCGACAAACAGCTTCTCGCCGGCGCGGTGAATCTGACGCATCGAGCGCTTCAGGCGTTTCGTGAACGCCTTGTAGTGCTCGCAGAACTGCGTATAGCGGTAGGTCTGCCGGTCCGCGAATTCGGCCTGGTACTCCTCCCACAGCAACGTCAGCGTCATGCCCTTGCGACGCAGCTCCTGGTGGATGCGTCCGTAGTCGGGCTGGGCGTAGCCTGCTGGCCCCGTGGGCTTGCCGAGAAGCCGCCGCTCGAGGTCGCCTTCATCCATATCGCACGCGCTCGCCCAGTCCAGCCCGGCAGCGCCAGCCAGTCCGACGTACTTCGTGACCACGCCCTTGGATATGCCCAGTGACGAGGCGATCCGATCGTGCGAGAAGCCGCCGTCGAATTTAAGTCGTAAAACGTCCTTGATCATGCGCATGTTCATCCTGTGCGCGGGCATGCTCTCTCCGGCCAAAGCCGGCGAGCATAGCCCGCGTGGTTGATGTCATGCGCAACGCCAATCCTGGTTCCCGGTCCGCTCGGTCACGTTCCCGAAATGCCCGGTCACGTTGCCGAAATCGCCGGTCACGATCCCGAAACGGCCGGTCACGTTCGTCCGAAATACGCACCAGCCATACCGGCACCGCGCAGCTGCGCGAGCGTACCGAGCAGTTTATCCGCGAGAATAATCAGGCAGCACGCCCCTTCAAATGGACTTTCCAGGGCTATCCGCTGCAAACTGGCGCATCGTAATCGAGAGACAGACATGCCAGCCATCCCCACTAAACATTACGCGGCCGAACTTCAGCGTCAACTGCGCAGCTTGCTCGGTCATGAGCAGATCGTCACACAAGCCTACGGGCGGCACCTGCTGATCATTCATCGATGATGAGGAACCGACTGTTGTGGCGCGCCTTACCGAGCTCGGCCGCAATCGTTATAGTGCCGCCTTTCGCAGCCACACCGGCCGATGGGAGCCGCTGCCGGGCACAGGCTCACTCGACGAAATGACTGAGGTCATCGTCACGCTCCTGCAGCCTTACTTGCAACCCGATAATTACTAAAGCAAATTGAGGGATGTTGTACTAGTCCCGCTGATTGAGGCCATCGTGCCGATCGGCGGCAGGCGCAGGCGGCCTTTGAGCCGTCCCTCGCCGCGCCAATGCCGAACGGGGTTACGACCACGACAAATACGACGCGCTCTTCGCGGGCGCACTATTCCCACTTGCATCGCGCGGCGTGGTCACCCGCATCGCAGTGGACCTAGGAAAGTCCGTCGGGTTGCCGAGCGTACGCATGCCCGACCGCATCATTTCCGTCGTCTGCTATTCGCTTCGAACGTCGCGCTGCTATTCACGAAACGTTCCTCAAACTCGGCTGTTGCTCAATCTGCTGGAAGACTCTTCAGCGCGTTCAGCAGTCCTTATGCAACCTTCTCCTACAATAAGCACGGAACTCGTGAATACGTGGCCACGCAGAAAGTCGATGCTGGATCGGTCCAGTCGAGTTAAGCGCGCGAATAGCATCGTTCGAATCGAATCGTACATCATGCATGATGTAGAAGACGCACAACCCGCCGAAGAGACTTCCGCCTACCAAGAGACAGTAAGAAGTACCTGTGCTACGCGGTCGACAGGGGGTAAAACAGTCGATCTCCTGCTGCGTGTGCCCATCGCGACAAGACCGCCGCGCGATGTTACTTCGAGAAGGCGAGCGGACAGAAGGATGAACCCGGAAGAATCCTAGAGCACCATCCGGTTGCGCTCGAAACGCTCGATGCCGGCCCGCGCACGACAGAACAAGCGGCCGAACAAAATCATCGAATAGTCGTGGTATCTGACCAGCTCCGGCAAGTACGCAGAGTGCTCTGCCCCATACGATTCCGTAACTGCTCCAACGACAGTCCGGAAACGCTTGTATTGCGTAAACGTCGCTCTTAAGGGCCCATTGGCAGTCAGCACTAGACGTCCGCTGATTTGTAATATCCAGATTGAACGCGTCTGGATCGAACCTACCGCGCAACACCGGTGCGGAAAGTGATCCCGCTTAGGCACTGTCGACCTCCCGACATCGTGATCAGACCGGAGTCCATCACGTAGCCGCGATTAGCCGCCTGCAGCGCGAGACGCGCGTTCTGCTCGACGAGCAGCACCGTCATACCTTCGGCGGAAATCGAGCGCACCACTTCGAAGATCTTCTCGACCATGATCGGCGACAGGCCCATCGACGGTTCGTCGAGCAGCAGCAGTTTCGGGCGCGAGATGATTGCGCGCGCCATCGCGAGCATCTGCTGCTCGCCGCCCGACAGCGTGCCCGCGTATTGCGAGGCGCGCTCCTTCAGACGCGGAAAGAAGCCGAACATGCGCTCGACGTCCGACTTGATACCGTCGACATCGTTGCGCAGATAGGCTCCCATCTGCATGTTCTCGACGATCGACATGCGCGCGAAGATGCCGCGCCCTTCCGGCACCATCGCGAGGCCGCGCTTGAGCAGTTCGTGCGCGGGCAGGCCTTTGATCGACTGGCCCATGTACTCGATGTCGCCGGCCGCGTACGCCTTCAGGCCCGTGATCGCCTTCATCGTCGTGGTCTTGCCCGCGCCGTTCGCGCCGATCAGCGTGACGAGTTCGCCCTGCCCGACCTCGAGGTCGACACCCTTGACCGCCTGGATGCCGCCGTAGTTGACCTGCAGGCCCTTGATTTTCAACATTGCTTGCGTCGTGGACATCAGTGGACCCCCGCACCCAGATAAGCTTCGATCACCTTCGCATCCTTCTGCACGTCCTGCGGCAGACCCTGCGCAATCACCTTGCCGTAGTCGAGCACCGTCATCTGGTTGCACAGGCCCATCACGAGCTTCACGTCGTGTTCGATCAGCAGAATCGTCTTGCCGTCCGCGCGAATCTTGTCGAGCAGCTTGGTCAGCTCGACCTTCTCGGTGGCGTTCATACCGGCCGCCGGTTCGTCGAGCGCGAGCAGCTTCGGGTCGGTCGCCAGCGCACGGGCGATTTCCAGACGACGCTGGTGGCCATACGACAGGTTGCGCGACGTGTAGTCCGCGTATTGCGTGATGCCGACGTAGTCGAGCAGTTCGAGCGCGCGCTCCTTGATTTCGCGCTCTTCCTTGCGTTCGGCCGGCGTCTGGAACACCGCGCCCAGCAGACCGTGCTTGGTGCGCACATGACGGCCGACCATCACGTTTTCGAGCGCGGTCATGCCGCCGAACAGGCGAATGTTCTGGAACGTGCGCGCGATGCCCGCCTTCGCGACCTGATAGACCGCGGTCGGCGTGTAGTTCTCGCCGTCGAGCTTGAACTCACCCGAATCCGGCGTGTACAGACCCGTGATCACGTTGAAGAAGGTCGTCTTGCCGGCGCCGTTCGGGCCGATCAGACCGTAGATTTCGCCCGCGCGGATCTGCAGGCCGACCTCGGAAAGCGCCTGCAAACCGCCGAAGCGCTTGTTGACGCCCTTCACCGACAGACGGATCGCCGCGTTGTTGCTTACGTTATCGCTCATGTCTTTTTCTCCACCGGACCTTATGCGCGCACCGGCTTCTTGCCGCTACGCTTTGCCAGCTTCGCAATCTTGTCTTCGTGCTTCGGCGCGGGCCACAGGCCTTCCGAGCGATACAGCATGATCACGACCATCGCGAGACCGTACAGCAGCTGACGGATCACTTCGGTATCGACGATTTCATGGCCGAAGATCATGTTCTGCAGCGGACCCATCGTCGAGCGCAGGAACTCGGGGAACACCGCGAGCAGCACCGCGCCGAGGATCACGCCAGGAATGTGGCCCATGCCGCCGAGCACCACACAGGCGAGCACCACGACCGATTCCCAGAACGTGAACGATTCCGGCGACACGAAGCCCTGGAACGCACCGAACATCGCGCCCGACAAGCCGCCGAACGACGCGCCCATCGCGAACGCGAGCAGCTTCACGTTGCGGGTGTTGATGCCCATCGCCTTGGCGGCAATTTCATCTTCGCGGATCGCGGCCCACGCGCGGCCGATTCGCGAATGCTGAAGACGCGTACACGTCCAGATCACGAACAGCGCACACAGCACGAACAGGTAGTAGTACAGGTACACCGCCGGGAACTGCATGCCGAACAGCGAGTGCGACTGCGCGAAGCTGAAGCCGCCGATCTGCACCGGAGCGATCCCGGTGATCCCCTTCGGACCATTGGTGATATTCACCGGACGGTCGAGGTTGTTCATGAAGATCCGCACGATTTCCCCGAAGCCGAGGGTCACGATCGCCAGGTAGTCGCCACGCAGTCGCAGCGTCGGCGCGCCGAGCAGAATCCCGAACATCGCGGCCAGCGCCATCGCGATCGGCACGATGATCCAGATCGGCACGTTCAGACCGTGCGGCGCGAGCGCCGCGATCCACTCGAATTGCGTCGACAGGTGCGGCGAACTGAGCAGCGCGGCCGTGTAGGCACCGATCGCGTAGAACGCGATGTAGCCCAGGTCCAGCAGGCCGGCAAAGCCCACCACCACGTTCAGGCCGAGCGCGAGCATCACGTACAGCATCGCGAAGTCGAGCACGCGGACCCAGTAGTTGCCGCCCGCCGCACCGATGATCATCGGCGCCGCGATCACGAAGATCGTCGTCAGGATGCCGATGGTCAGCGTCTTGGTGCGGTTCTTTTCGGGAATGAGCGTCGTGGACGGCTCGATCGGTTGAATTGAGGTCATGATTGTTGACTCCTTGTGGCCCGGGATCAGGCGCGATCCGCGACACGTTCGCCGAGCAGACCCGACGGACGGAACACGAGCACGACGATCAGCACGATGAACGCGAACACGTCCTGGTAGTTACTACCGAACACGCCGCCCGTGAGGTTGCCGATATAGCCGGCGCCCAGCTGCTCGATCAGGCCGAGCAGCACGCCGCCGACCATCGCGCCGCCGAGATTGCCGATACCGCCGAGCACCGCCGCGGTAAAGGCCTTCAGGCCGGGGATGAAGCCCATGTAGAAGTGCGCGTTGCCGTATTCGGACGCGATCATCACGCCGGCGAGGGCAGCCAGCGCCGAGCCGATCATGAAGGTTGCCGAAATCACGAAGTTCGGGCTCACACCCATCAGGCTCGCGACGTTCGGATTCTCGGCAATCGCGCGCATCGCGCGGCCGAGCTTGGTCTTGTGCACGAGCAGCAGCAGGCCGCCCATCACGATGAACGCCACCAAGATGATCACGATTTCGGTCATCGAGATCACGGCGCCGGGCGTCGTGTCGGTGGCCTTGATCACGTTGATCGGGTCAGTGGGCAACAGCTGCGGGAACGGCAGCGGATTGCGCGACCAGATCATCATCGCGAGCGTCTGCAGCAGAATCGACACACCGATCGCGGTGATCAGCGGCGCGAGACGCGGTGCGCGGCGCAACGGCCGGTAGGCCACGCGCTCGATCGTGTAGCCGACCACCGCGCAGACTGCCGCCGCGATGAGCAATGCGATGACCAGCGTCAGCACGTTGCCGAGGCCGGGGAAGTGGTTCTGCAGCACACCTATGGCGGAGAGCGCAACCATCGCGCCCACCATCAACACATCGCCGTGAGCGAAGTTGATGATGCCCAGAATGCCGTAAACCATCGTGTAGCCCAGTGCGATGATGGCGTAGACACTGCCAAGCACCAGTCCATTCAGGATCTGCTGGATGAAGATATCCATTTATTGCTCCTTAGCCCGTGCGACTGGATTCGCGTTTCTCATCTGCCGGTGGGCGGTGATGCACTACGAATCTCAACGGCACTGCGGGTACTGATGTAAAAGACCGGTAAGGGTTATCCGCTGCCGGCTTGCCCTGACGACCGTGATGCGGTCGCGGGCTCCCCTTGGGCGGATGCAAAAACGGCACCGTTGGATGGTGTCGGTGCCGTCAGGCCGAACTTCCCGTCATCACATCTTTACGACGTCGAGCACTGCTTTCTTGCCGTCCTTGAAGTCGTAAAGCGTAATGGCGCCCTCTTTCAAATCACCCTTGTCGTCGAACGCGATGTGGCCGATTACCCCGTTGTAATCGGTCGAAGGCATCGCAGCCAGCACCTTGGGCGCCTCGATCGAATTAGCGCGCTTCATTGCATCGACGATCACGTACACAGCGTCATACGTGAACGGCGCGTAAATCTGCACCGGCGTGTGGAAGCGGTCCTCGTACTTCTTTTCGAAGTCCGCTCCATTGGTCATTTTCGAAAGCGCGAGTCCTGCTTCCGAACAGACCAGGTTTTGCACGGCGGTACCCGCCAGCTCACCTACCTTGTCGGTACACACACCGTCGCCGCCAAGGATTTTTGCCCTGATACCGAGCGCCGCCGCCTGCTTCGTAAACGGCCCGCCCGTCGCGTCCATGCCGCCGAACATGATCGCGTCCGGCTGAACACTCTTGATCTTCGTGAGAATGGCCCGGAAATCCGTGGCCTTGTCGTTCGTCGCCTCCCGCGCGACGATCTTCGCGCCGCTCGCCTCGGCGGTCTTCGCGAATTCGTCCGCGAGACCTTTGCCATAGGCGGTCGCATCGTCCACGACCGCGATACGTTTGGCGCCGAGCGCCTTCGTCGCGTAATTGGCGAGCGCCGGACCCTGCTGCGCATCGGTCGCGACCACCCGATAAGTCGTCTTGAACCCCTGCTGCGTGTAGGCCGGATTCGTCGACGACGGCGAGATCTGCACGATGCTCGCGTCGCTGTAGATCTTCGACGCCGGAATCGAGACCCCGGAGTTCAGGTGCCCGATCACCGCGACCACATGATCGTCGACCAGTTTCTGCGCGACGGCGGTGCCCGCTTTCGGGTCCGCCGCATCGTCCTGCGCGTCGAGTTGCAGCTGGATCTTGCGACCGTCGATCGTCAGACCCTGCGCATTGATTTCCTCGACCGCGAGGCGCGCCCCATTTTCGTTGTCCTTGCCCAGATGCGCGATGCCGCCCGTCAACGGTGCCGCATGACCGATCTTCACGATAGTCGCTTCGCTCGCCGCGGCGACCGCCGCGGACGAAGCCGCTGATGCGCCCGCCCCCGCTTCGCCATCCTGTTTCTTGCCGCACGCGGTCAGCATCGCGACCGCGGCCGCGATGGACACGGCGTAAGCAAATTTGACTCGCATCAAGTAAGGTCTCCTGCGCCTTGCAAAATCCACTGTCCAGGACCTCAAGGCCTTGAGAACGCGCGCATTGTAACTCCAATTATGCGGGTGGCAATATTGTTGAACCGGTGGGGTTTTCCTGCATTGCAACCTGCTATTGAAAGCAAAATCCGCTAAAAAGAGCAACCCGGTTGCGATCCATTTTCGTGCATCAGTTGCACCGCCGCCGAACCCGATGGCATCAAGTGTTGCGGCCCGTCGGCTTGAATCCCGGATAGGCGGGGGCTTGCGTCAGATATGTTCTTTTAGCTCGCGCTCGTCAAGAGCACCAATTCAGTGCATGATTAATTCGTCTTAAGCCGTTTGCTTAGCTTAAAACGGGGGCGCATCGCTCGAAAATCAATAAAAGACCCGATCACAATCCAAAATAATTTGTGCGCGAGAGCACTGAAACGTGCGAGTTCGTTCGATCCGGCACCTAATTCCTCAGTGACCCAACAGAGCGTCGCCATAAAAAAAGCGCGCCCTCGGGCGCGCTTTCCTTTCAGCGATGCGAACTGATTGTCAGGCTGGCAGACCCAGCCCGCGCGGCAGCGGAAACGCGATGTTTTCCTCGATGCCTTCAAGCGCGCGCACGTTGCGCACGCCCAGTTCGCGCAGACGCGCGATCACTGCCTGCGCCAGCACCTCCGGCGCGGACGCACCGGCGGTCACGCCGATGCGGCGCTTGCCCTCGACCCAGACCGGATCGATCTGATCAGGCGAATCGACCATGTAGGCCGGCACGCCGAGCTTCTCGGCAAGCTCGCGCAAGCGGTTCGAATTCGAGCTATTCGGGCTGCCGACGACAATCACCACGTCGCACTGCGGCGCCATGAACTTCACGGCGTCCTGGCGATTCTGCGTGGCGTAGCAGATGTCCTGCTTCTTCGGCTCACGGATGGACGGATACTTGGCCTTCAGCGCGCCGATGATTTCGGCGGCGTCGTCGACCGACAGCGTGGTTTGGGTGACGAACGCGATCCGCTCGGGATCGGCGAGCTGCAGCGCCTGCACATCCTCGATGTCCTCGACCAGATGCATGCCCTCGGCCGCCTGGCCCATCGTGCCTTCGACTTCCGGGTGGCCCTTGTGGCCGATCATGACGATGTCGAAACCGTCCTGGCGCATCTTCGCGACTTCGATATGCACCTTGGTCACGAGCGGACAGGTGGCGTCGTACACCCGCAGCCCGCGCGACTCCGCCTCCGAACGCACGGCCTTTGACACGCCGTGCGCGCTGAAGATCACCGTGTTGCCCGCCGGCACTTCCTCCAGGTTCTCGATGAAGATCGCTCCCTTCTTGCGCAGGTCTTCGACCACATAGGCGTTATGGACGATTTCGTGACGCACGTAGATCGGCGAGCCATACAGCTTGATGGCCCGCTCGACGATCTCGATCGCCCGGTCGACGCCGGCGCAGAAACCGCGTGGCTGGGCCAGCAGGATCTCCGCTTCGGCAAGAGTCGTATCCGTGATGCTCATGTTTACAAAATCCCGATGATTTTCACTTCAAACGCCAGCGCCTGGCCGGCAAGCGGGTGATTGAAATCGAACAGCGCCGACGTTTCGCCGACTTCCTTCAGCACGCCGGCGTAGCGCCCGCCGCCCGGCGCGTTGAATTCGATCAGGTCACCCGGGGAAAAATCCTCGCCGATCATGCTGTTCTCCCGCAGCGTGGCGAGGGACACGCGCTGGATCAAATCCGGATTGCGTGGGCCGAACGCCTGACCCGGCGCTAGCTGAAAGGTCGAATGGTGGCCCACCTTCAAACCTAGCAAAATATCTTCCAGCGGCGGCGCCAGTTGGCCTGCACCGAGCAGCAAGGTGGCCGGCTTGTCGTTGAACGTGTTGATCACTTCGGCGCCATCGGCAAGGGAAAGCCGGTAATGCAGCGTGACGTGTGAACCGGGTTTCACCTCGGAAATATCGATGATGCTCATGCAATGCTCGCTCAGTCGAAGCGCGCTGCACGCGTGCGCCGCGGGCGCAGTCGACGCGTGTGGCAAACCGTCGGGGTGCCGTGCGCAAAGCGTCTATTGTAAGCCACCTAGCGGGTGCCGGCTTGAGTCCGTCGCGCGCCAGGGCGGCACGGCCCTCCGGCGCGTT
Source organism: Paraburkholderia atlantica (assembly GCF_009362785.1). Classification (GTDB taxonomy): domain Bacteria; phylum Pseudomonadota; class Gammaproteobacteria; order Burkholderiales; family Burkholderiaceae; genus Paraburkholderia; species Paraburkholderia atlantica. Next base: position 100,477 of record NZ_WHNQ01000026.1, on the reverse strand, counting down.
GCGCCGCGTGTGCGCCGTCAACCCATACGCGGAGGACTCTATATATATGGCTGATTTCGCCAGCACAATCGACGAAACACCTGCGACAACGCTGCGACCGAAGGCGCGCGCACGCGCCAAAGGCGGCGCGAAAGATGCCGCGGATCGGTCGGCCAAGGCTCCTCCAGAAGCCACCGACTCCGCCGTCCGCAGCCGGCGGCAGCTATTCCGGGGCAAATGGCTCCGGCGCGACATGCCGCGCGAGCGACTGATCGACCAGGGCCCCGACGTGCTGTCGGACACCGAAATGATCGCGCTCGTGCTCGGCTCCGGCCTGCCCGGTCACGACGTGTTCAGCGTCGCGCGGGCGCTGCTCGATCGCTTCGGCTCACTGCGCGCGATGCTCGACGCGACTTATGCGGACTTCGACGGCATTCGCGGCATTGGCCCGGCGAAAAAAGCGCAATTGCTCGCGATTATGGAAATGGCGCGTCGCTCTCTCGTCGACAAGATGCGCAAGCGCGAGTTGATGAATTCGCCCGAAGCGGTCGAAAGTTATCTGCGCCTTCGGATCGGCGGACAGCCGCAGGAAGTTTTCGTATCGCTGTTTCTCGACGCGCGGCATCGGCTGATCCGCTGCGAGGAAAGCGCGCGAGGCTCGCTCACGCGCATGGCCGTGTATCCACGCGAAATCGTGCGGCGGGCGCTCGCCGCGAACGCGGCCAGCCTGATCGTCGCGCACAATCATCCGTCCGGCGCTGTCGAGCCGAGCGCCAGCGACTGCCGCCTCACGCAGACACTGCGCGACGCGCTCGCGCTCGTCGATGTGCAGCTGATCGATCATCTGGTGATCGGCGCAGACAGCGTATACTCGTTCGCCCGCGCCGGTTGGCCGGGGCTCGCGCGCAAGCCCGCTCGAGCGGGGGAAACGGAAGGACCACCGCACAGCGCCGTGTCTCGCATCGCAAATAAGGTTTGATTTTGCGGCTTTTTTTCTGCTAGAATTCCGGTTTGCCTATTTCCAACCCCCTGTTCCGAAGCCATCAAGGCGTTCCGCAAAGGTCAGGCGGCTGTGGTAGCGAAGTGCCTCGATGCAAATTCGACGCAACATCGCACACCTTCAGCGCGGCTCTTTTCGGGAAACTTTCACGGCGTTCGAACTCAGAATTAGCGTATTAGGAGTGCTCTCATGGCACGCGTATGCCAAGTAACTGGGAAAGCGCCGATGAGCGGCAACAACGTTTCCCACGCGAACAACAAGACCAAGCGCCGGTTCCTGCCGAACCTGCAAAGCCGCCGTATCTGGGTGGAAAGCGAAAACCGTTGGGTGCGTCTGCGTATTTCGAACGCCGGCCTGCGCCTGATCGACAAGAACGGTATCGACGCTGTGCTCGCAGACCTGCGCGCACGCGGTGAAGCCTAAGGAGTAAATCATGGCGAAAGGCGCACGCGACAAGATCAAGCTGGAATCGACCGCAGGCACGGGTCACTTCTACACGACAACGAAGAACAAACGCAACATGCCGGAAAAGATGCTGATCAAGAAATTTGATCCGGTCATCCGCAAGCACGTTGACTACAAGGAAACCAAGATCAAGTAATCTTGGCTCTCCAGCCTGACGAAGGCAAAAACATAAAAAGCCTCGCATCCGTGCGAGGCTTTTTTGTTTTTGGGCGGGCTTCGCGATAGCGCAGCAATGCGCGCGCAAACCGCCCTATTCCGTTCGGCCAGCTTTCGCTAGTGCGTCGCGGCGCGTATCCTTTGTCGTTTTCGCGGCGTGCGGTTCGCGCGCCGTCATCGCAATATGAAAGACGGAGATGTGGGCAATGGAATTCGATGTGGCGATTGTCGGTAGCGGTCTGGCTGGTTTGAGCGTCGCGCTCAACCTCGCGCAGACACGGCGCGTTGCTGTGATCGCCAAGCGATCGCTGACCGAGGGCGCGAGCGACTGGGCGCAAGGCGGCATCGCCGCGGTGCTCGATTCCGCAGACAGCGTCGAGAATCACGTGCGCGACACGCTGATCGCAGGTGGCGGCCTATGCGACGAGGCGGCAACGCGCTTTATCGTCGAGCACGGGCGCGCCGCGATCGAATGGCTGATCGAACAGGGCGTACCGTTCACAAAAGACGACGCCGCCGAACTGGGCTTTCATTTGACGCGCGAAGGCGGCCATAGCCATCGCCGGATCATTCACGCGGCCGACGCGACCGGCCATGCGGTCGTCGCCACGCTCAGCGAGCAGGTGCGCCATCATCCGAACATCACGCTGTTCGAAGATCATCACGCGATCGACCTGATTACGTCCGAACGCCTCGGCCTGCCCGGCCGTCGCTGCCATGGTCTTTACGCGCTCGATCTGCAAAGCGGCCGCACCGTTACGATCGAAGCGCCGCATACGGTGCTCGCGACCGGCGGCGCCGGCAAGGTCTATCTGTACACGACCAACCCCGACACCGCGACCGGAGACGGCATCGCGATGGCATGGCGCGCCGGCTGCCGCGTGTCGAACATGGAATTCATCCAGTTCCACCCGACGTGCCTGTTTCATCCGTATGCGAAGTCGTTCCTGATTTCTGAAGCAGTGCGCGGCGAAGGCGGCATTCTGAAGCTGCCTGACGGCACGCGCTTCATGCCCAATCATGACGAGCGCGCGGAGCTTGCGCCGCGCGACATCGTCGCGCGGGCGATCGACTTCGAGATCAAGAAACGCGGCATCGACTGCGTGTACCTCGACATCAGCCACCAGCCGGCCGCGTTCCTGCACGAGCATTTCCCGACGATCCTCGCCCGCTGCCTGGAGTTCGGAATCGACATCACTAAAGAGCCGATTCCGGTGGTGCCGGCCGCGCATTACACGTGCGGCGGCGTCGTCACCGATCTGGCGGGGCGAACGGACCTCGCGGGTCTTTACGCGGTCGGCGAAACGTCCTGCACCGGCCTGCACGGCGCGAACCGGCTCGCCAGCAATTCGCTGCTCGAATGCCTCGTAGTTGGCCGCGCCGCCGCCGAGGCGATCGAAGCGGAAGGCTTCGCTACCGCCGTGCACGCGCCGCTGCCGGCTTGGGACGAAAGCCGCGTGTCCGATCCGGACGAGGAAGTGGTGGTCGCGCACAACTGGGACGAACTGCGCCGGCTGATGTGGAACTACGTCGGCATCGTGCGCACCGACAAGCGGCTCGAGCGCGCGAAGCACAGGCTCGCGCTGTTGCGCGACGAGATCCACGAGTACTACGCGAACTTCAAGGTGAGCCGCGATCTACTGGAGCTGCGCAATCTGGTCGATGTGGCGTCGCTGATCGTGGACGGCGCGCGCTCGCGGCGCGAGAGCCGCGGCCTGCATTTCAGCCGCGACTGGCCGGCCACATTGCCCAAGGCGCTGCCGACGGTGCTCACGCCGAAGTATGTCCGCAAGCCGAATGCCTGATGATGTCGCGACGAAATACGCGCTGAATCAGCGCCGCAAACGACAAGGCCATTGCCGGCAAATCCGGCAATGGCCTTGTTCAGTCTTCACGAACGTCGACCGATGCGCTAAAACGCGCGACGCTCAAACGATCCGCATAGAGTAGTCGGTCGCGCGCACGTCCTTGGTCAGCGCGCCGATCGACACGCGGTCCACGCCCGTCTCCGCGATCGTCCGCACGGTCTCGAAATTGACTCCGCCGGACACCTCGAGCACCGCACGCCCGGCCGTGATGCGAACGGCGTCGCGCATCATGTCAAACGAGAAGTTGTCGAGCAGGATCGACTGCGCGCGATGCGCGAGCGCGGTTTCCAGTTGTTCGAGCGTTTCGACCTCGATCTGGATCGGCACGCCTGCATTCAACGCGAGCGCCGCGTCCATCGCCGCCCCCACGCCGCCGGCCGCCGCAATGTGGTTCTCCTTGATCAGAATGCCGTCGTACAGCGCGAGCCGCTGATTGGCACCGCCGCCGACGCGCACCGCGTACTTCTGCGCGAGCCGCAAACCCGGCAGTGTCTTGCGCGTATCGAGAACGCGCGTGCGCGTGTGAGCAATCGCGTCGACATAGCGGCGGGTCGCGCTTGCCACGCCCGACAGCAGCTGCAGGAAATTCATCGCGTTACGCTCGGCGGTCAGCAGCGCGCGTACCGGCCCGCGCAGATCGCAGACCGTCGCATCAGCGCTCATGCGGTCGCCCTCGCGGTAACGCCATTGAACTTCGATGCGTGGATCGACCGCACGCATCACCGCGTCGAACCACGGCACGCCGCACAGCACCGCTTCCTCGCGCACGATGATGCGCGCGTCGCGAACGTCATCGGCAGGCACGAGGCGGCCGGTCTGATCGCCACTACCGATATCTTCGGCGAGCGCCTCGGCGACGTTGCGCGCGAGCGCCGCGTCGAACGCCGAGCCGTACTGCGCGTGGATCTCCGCGAAGAGCGGCGACACTGCGTGGGCCCCTTCGCGCGCCACTGCCTGCTCAGGCGCCTTCTGCACCACCGTCATTACGCTGCCCCCACGTTCGAATACAGTTGCGCGTCGCGCGCGAGATCGCCGCTCGCCTGCACACGCTTCTTGTGACGCGCCGCGAAATCGAGCATGCGGTCAATCGGCAGACGCGCACGCTCACCAATCTCGCGATCGACGAAGATCTCGTTGTGGCCGCGCTCGAGCACATCGGCCAGGTTCGCGAGTCCGTTCATCGCCATCCACGGGCAATGCGCGCAGCTCTTGCAGGTCGCGCTGTTGCCGGCTGTCGGCGCGGCAATCAGCGTCTTGCCCGGCGCGGCGAGTTGCATCTTGTGCAGGATGCCGAGGTCGGTCGCGACGATAAAGTGCGTCGCGTCGAGCTTCTGCGCAGCGTCGATCAACTGCGTGGTCGAGCCGACCACGTCCGCCTGCGCGACCACGTTGGCAGGCGACTCCGGATGTACGAGCACCTTCGCGTGCGGATACTCGGCGCGCAGCAGATCGAGCTCGATGCCCTTGAATTCGTCGTGCACGAGGCACGAGCCCTGCCACATCAGCATATCCGCGCCGGTCTTGCTCTGAATGTAGCTACCGAGATGACGGTCCGGCGCCCAGATGATCTTCTCGCCGCGCGCATGCAGATCGGCGACGATTTCCAACCCGATCGACGACGTCACCATCCAGTCCGCGCGCGCCTTCACGGCCGCGCTCGTGTTCGCGTACACGACCACCGTGCGGTCTGGGTGTGCGTCGCAGAACGCCGAGAACTCGTCGACCGGACAGCCGAGGTCGAGCGAACAGGTCGCGTCCAGATCCGGCATCAGAATGCGCTTGTTCGGGCTGAGAATTTTTGCGGTCTCACCCATGAAGCGCACGCCTGCGACCACCAGCGTCTGCGCTTCGTGATCGCGCCCGAAGCGCGCCATTTCCAGCGAATCGGCCACGCAACCGCCGGTTTCGTCGGCGAGCTCCTGCAATTCAGCGTCGACATAATAATGCGCGACTAGCACCGCTTTCTCGCGCTTGAGTAACTCGCGAATGCGCGCCTTCAGCGCCCGCTTCTGTTCCGCCGACGGCGTCTCGGGCACCTTCGCCCACGCCTGCCCGATCCCGCAGGTCGTGCCCTGCGCCTGAGGCCGATCGAATTCGACGGTCCTGATCGCCTGCTGCTCCATCATCTTCTCTGCCCTCACCTGGCCGCCGCGGCCTGCCACCTGCGCTACCCACGCAATGCATTTCCACGGCCCAAAAATGCAAAACCCCGCCAACGCGGGGTCTTGTGACGTCCTGAAATTTTAATGGATTTCAGGCATAGCGACGCAGTCGCATCGCGAAGTCTTGCAGCGCCTTGATACCGCTCTGCTCGGCGCGATGACACCAGTCCTGCAATTGCGCCAGCAATTGCTCGCGCGACGCATTGGAGCGCTCCCACATCGCCGCCAGTTCATTGCGCATGTCGATGTAGGTCTTCAGCTTCTGGCTGCTCGCAAAAATCTGCGGCAGTTGAAGTCTCTGCGGCTCATTGAGGCCGGCCTCTTCCTTGTGGAACCAGCTACGCGCGCCGCGCATCACCTGATACTTCTCGCGCGCGCCGACTTCCTTCAGATGTGCCAGCTCCTGACGGTACGCGCGCTTGATCGCCTTCGCGTAACGCTCCATCACTTCGTAGCGGTTCGCGAGGACGGCCTGCAACGTGTCCTGATCGAGCACGAGCTTGCCGGTGGTCAGGCGCGGCGTCGGCGCGATTTTCTTCACCTTGGCCAGACGAAACGCCTGCATGATTCGGATGTACATCCAGCCGATGTCGAACTCGTACCACTTGTTCGACAGCTTCGCCGACGTCGCGTACGTGTGGTGATTGTTATGCAGTTCCTCGCCACCGATGATGATGCCCCACGGGAAAATGTTGGTGCTCGCATCCGACGAATTGAAGTTGCGATAACCCCAGAAGTGCGCGAGCCCGTTGACAACGCCCGCGGCCCAGAAAGGAATCCACACCATCTGCACGGCCCAGATGGTCAGGCCGACGACGCCGAACAGCGCGACGTTGATCACCATCATCAGGCTCACGCCGAGAATCGGGTATTTCGTGTAGACGTTGCGCTCGATCCAGTCATTCGGCGTACCGTGACTGAACTTGCGCATCGTTTCTTCGTTTTTCGCTTCGGTGCGATAGAGTTCGGCGCCTTCGAGCAACACCTTCCAGATGCCGCGCGTCTGCGGGCTGTGCGGATCCTCTTCGGTTTCGCACTTCGCGTGATGCTTACGGTGAATCGCGGCCCACTGGCCGGTCAACATGCCGGTGGTCATCCACAGCCAGAAACGGAAGAAATGGCTGGCGATCGGGTGCAGATCTAGCGCACGATGCGCCTGGCAGCGATGGAGATACACGGTCACGCCGATAATCGTGACGTGCGTCACGATCAGCGTGTACACGACGAGTTGCCACCACGAGAAATTCAGCAGTCCGTGGGCAAGAAAATCGAGCAAAGAATTCAACAAGGTAAGTTACCTGCAGAACGAGAGATACGAAGCACACGCGGCGCGTGTGTCATGAAAGTGAAAGCATACAGCGGGATAGGACGATATTCTACTGGAAGCGTTCCAAGTGTTTGTAACAAATAGGGATTTTTTGTGCGCTATCAAGCTGATAGCGATTGCCTGGGCACTGGCGTATCACTTGCGACGGCCAAAAACTGGGCCTAACGACCGTCGTTGGTAGCCCCGTCGGCGGGCCTGAGCGCTGAATCGGTCGCGGCGTCGGGCGCTGGGTCGGTCATGGCTGCCGGGTGCGGCATTGCGCCGCCTGCCTGACCGACGATGCGCACCTCGCGTTGCGCAAGCGGAATCCTGATGCCGTGCTCGGCAAAGAGACGCCAGATGTTGCGATTGACTGCAGAGAGCACGCCACGTGTGCCGCTCGCCGCGTCTTCGATCCAGAATCCCAACTCGAGATTGACGCCGTCCGGGCCGAACCCGACCAGAAATGGCGTCGGCGCCGGTTCGCTCAACACCCGCGGCACGTCGGCGGCGGCCAGCGCGAGCAGCTTCATCGCCTCTTCGACGTCGGATGTGTAGGCGATCTGCACCGGCACCCGCGCGTGGCCACGAGTCAGAAACGACGACTGGTTCTGTACGACGTCGGTGATCAGCTTCTCGTTCGGAATCAGCGTTTCGATACCGTCGAGTCCGCGCACGACGGTATAGCGCGTGCGGATCTGCGTGACGCGGCCCTGCAGGCCGCCCAGGTTGATCGCGTCGCCGATCCGCAACGAGCGGTCGAGCAGGATGATGAAGCCCGACACGTAGTTGCTCGCGATCTTCTGCATACCGAAGCCGAGCCCGACACCGAGCGCGCCGCCGAACACGCCGAGCACCGTGATGTCGATGCCGACGATCGACAGGCTGATCAGGATCGCCGCGAGCACGAAGGACGCGCGGCCGACGCGCGCGACCACCACCTTCAGATTCGCGTCGAGCGTCTTCGAGCGCATCAGGCGATCTTCGAACGACGAGCCGAGCCACATCGCGACGATCATCGTGACGGCGACCCACAACAGCCCCGTGATCAGCGACAGCAGCGTCATATGCGCATTGCCGATGCGAAAGCGCACGCTGTCCATCCATGCGATCACGGCGTTCTGAATGCCCAACAGCGTGAGCACCATGCCGACCCAAACGACCACCGACACGACTTTCTCGACCAGAAACAGCCACGGATGCTCGCCCCCTTCGCGGTTGAACACCCGCCGCGCGAAGAAGAACACGATGTAGATCAGCCCGATCCCGACGAGCGGCACCAGCGCCAGATCGAGCAACGCGGTGTCCATGAACTGGCCGGCGATCGCCCGCGCGAGCCACACGAGCGCCGCGCCGATCAGCGGAAAAGCCGCCCGGTCGAGACTCTCCATGCCGAAGCGCAGGCTCTCGTAGCGCGGCGATTGCGACCGCTTGATCCGGCGGCGCAGCGTCCGCGCGAGCAGCCACGCTACCAGCAGCGTCCCGAGCAGGATCGCGACCTGCCACAGCATCACGGGCTGACCGAAGTCGCGGGCGATGTCGCTGAACATGTGGGGAACAGTCGTGTGCATGGATGTCGCCGAAATCGCCGGCACGTGCGGATTCATCGGCCAATCCGCGCGCGCCGGCCTGCAGCCGCTTGCCTAGCTCTGGCGCTCGAGCACGGCGGCGAAGAAGCCGTCGGTCGCGTGGCGGTGCGGCCACAGCGACAGGTAGTCGCCCATCTCCAGCTCGATGCGCTGCTCGGCGAGCACGTCGCGCGCGGGCACCAGCGCGAAATCAGTGTGCTCGGCGAGGAACTGCTGCACGACCGCCTCGTTTTCCGCTTCGAGAATCGAGCACGTCGCATAGACGAGCCGCCCGCCCTTCTTCACGAGCCGCGCCGCGCTCGCGAGAATCGACGCCTGCTTCGGCACCAGCTCGGCGATCGACTCCGGCGACTGGCGCCACTTCAGGTCCGGATTGCGGCGCAGCGTGCCGAGGCCGCTGCATGGCGCATCGACGAGCACGCGGTCGATCTTGCCAGCCAGACGCTTGATCTTCGCGTCGTGTTCGCTGTCGATCAACACCGGGTTCACGTTCGACAGGCCGCTCCTCGCGAGCCGCGGCTTCAGCTTGGCGAGACGCCGCTCGGAGATGTCGAACGCGTAGAGCCGGCCGGTCGAGCGCATCGCCGCGCCGAGCGCCAGCGTCTTGCCACCCGCGCCGGCGCAAAAATCGACGATCATCTCGCCGCGCCGCGGCGCGACCAGCGAGCAGAGCAGCTGGCTGCCCTCGTCCTGCACTTCGAGCCAGCCCTGCTGGAACGCGTCGAGCTTCGTCAATGCCGGCTTGCCGACCACGCGCACGCCGAGCGGCGCGAACGGCGTCGCGCCCGCCTCGATGCCGGCCTTCGCCAGCGCGCCCAGCACGTCGTCGCGGCTCGCCTTGATCGGGTTCGCGCGCAGATCGAGCGGCGCCGGGTAGTTCAGCGCAGCGGCCAGCTGCGCGAGTTCGGCACCCTCGAAACGCGTGCTCAAAGCCTGGCAGATCCAGTCGGGCAGATTCAGGCGAATCCGCAGCGGCAGGCTTTCCGGGTCGATCTTCGACACGTGTTCGAGCCACGTCGCCTCGGCCTCGCTGACGAACGGCTTGAGCGCCGAACGTCCGACCGTCTGCATCAGGCCCAGCAGCGCCATGCGGCGCGCCGGGCTGCCGGTGCCGCTTTCGGCCAGATGCGCGAACTCCATCCGGCGGCGCAGCACCGCGAACACCGCCTCGGCGATCACGCCGCGCTCGGCGTGGCCGAGCTTCGGATGCGCGCGGAAGAAGCGGCTCGTGGTGGCGTCGGCGGGGCCGTTTAGCCGCAGCACTTCGGCCAGCAGCGTTTCAGTTTGTCCAATCAGGAAACCATGCAATCTCATGCGCCCTCTCCGGCGGTGTGACCGGCAAAGAGCCATTGCGGCTCCGACGGCGTAAGCGTGACGCGCGAGCCGTCCAGAGCGAGACGCCCTTCGACGAACCAGCGCACCGCGCGTGGATAAATGATGTGCTCGGTGGCGAGCACGCGTGCGGCGAGCGTCTGTGCGGTATCGCCCGCCTCGACAGGCACGGCCGACTGCACGACGATCGGCCCGTGATCGAGCTTTGATGTGACAAAATGCACCGACGCGCCGTGGAACCGCACGCCGGCGTCGAGCGCCTGCTGGTGAGTCTTCAGGCCTGGAAAGCTCGGCAGCAGCGATGGATGCACGTTCAGCATGCGCCCGGCGTAATGGTCGACGAAGCGCTCGGTCAGCACCCGCATGAAGCCCGCGAGCACGACTAGATCCGGCGCGATGGCGTCGATCTGCTCGGCGAGCGCCGCGTCGAAGCTGTCGCGATCCGGAAACTGGCGGTGGTCGACCACCGCCGTGGCGATGCCGTGCGATGCCGCGAATGCGAGCCCCGCGGCATCGGGACGGTTGGCAATCACGGCGGCGACCCGCGCCGGCCAGCCTTCGCTCGCGCAAGCGCGCACGATGGCTTCCATGTTGCTACCCCGCCCGGAAATCAGGATGACGAGTTTTTTCATGCGCGGATTTTATCATTCGGCAATCGCCCGACCGCGACCGCGCAGCCGTCTGTTGCGCCAAGCGTTTATAATCGATTGTTTTGCGGCACCCTGCCCGCGTCCCTATTGCAATCGCAGCAACCCGCTATCGTGAGAGTCTTCCGCGGTCTTCCCAATGCCGAGAGCCGCGCGCCGTGCGCGCTGACCATCGGCAACTTCGACGGTGTCCACCGCGGCCACCAGGCTCTGCTCGCGCACGTGCGCGCGGCCGCCAACGCGCGCGGCCTGCCCGTCTGCGTGATGACCTTCGAGCCGCACCCGCGCGAGTTCTTCAACCCGGCCGGCGCACCGCCGCGCATCGCGATGCTGCGCGACAAGCTCGAGGCGCTGCGCACCAACGGCGTCGACCGGGTCGTCGTCGAGCACTTCAATCACACGTTCGCGAGCCAGTCGCCTGATACGTTCGTCGAGCGGATCATCGTCAACGGACTGCACGCGCGCTGGGTCATGATCGGCGACGACTTCCGCTACGGCGCGAAGCGGGCCGGCGATTTCGCGTCGCTGCGCGAGGCCGGCAAGCATTACGGCTTCGAAGTCGAACAGATGGCGACCGTCGCCGATCCGTCGGGCGCGCGCATCTCGAGCTCGGGCGTGCGCGCCGCGCTGGTCGCGGGCGACCTCGACTCGGCGCGCGCCGCGCTCGGCCGCGACTATCTGATCAGCGGCCACGTCACCCATGGCATGAAGCTCGGCCGCGATCTCGGCTTTCCGACGCTCAATCTGCCGATCGCGCACAAGCGTCCGGCTCTGGCCGGCATCTTCGTCGTACAGGTGCACGGCATCGACGAGCACCCGCTGCCGGGCGTCGCGAGCCTCGGCCTGCGCCCCACCGTCGACGATTCCGGCCGCGTGCTGCTCGAAGTGCACCTGCTCGACTGGCACGGCGACGCGTATGGCAAACTCGTGCGCGTCGAATTTCTGAAGAAGCTGCGCGACGAGGAGAAGTTCGTCGACCTCGAAACACTGACCGCCGCGATCGCGCGCGACGTCGCCAATGCGCGCGCATGGTTCGCCGCGGTCGGCGCCGGCACGTCGGGCAGCCGTTCCACCGGTTTCGCCACCTCGGCCACCGACCGAATTAGATAACCGCCGCGGTTCGGGCCGGCGCGCCGCGCCGCACGAACCGTCGCCGCGTGCATCGAAGGGCGTCCGGGTTTCACGCGGAGCCGCCTGCCGGGCGCGCCCCGCTCCTCGCGCAGCGCGCAATCCGCGCGCCGCTACGCATAGAAACGAATTCACCGCCACCCACATCATGAGCAACAAGAAAGCCGATTCGAAACCGCAGTCCCGCTACCCGGTCAACCTGCTCGACACGCCGTTTCCGATGCGCGGCGACCTGCCCAAGCGCGAGCCGCAATGGGTCAAGGACTGGCAGGAGCGCAAGGTGTACGACAAGATCCGCGCCGCCTCCAAGGGCCGCACGAAGTTCATCCTGCACGACGGCCCGCCGTATGCGAACGGCGACATCCACCTCGGCCACGCGGTGAACAAGATCCTGAAGGACATGATCGTCAAGGCGCGCAATCTGGCGGGCTTCGACGCGGTCTACGTGCCGGGTTGGGACTGCCACGGCATGCCGATCGAAATCCAGATCGAAAAGCAGTTCGGCAAGTCGCTCCCGGCGGCCGAAGTGATGCAGAAGGCGCGCGCCTACGCGACCGAGCAGATCGAGAAGCAGAAGGCCGGCTTCCGCCGTCTGGGCGTACTCGGCGACTGGGACAATCCGTACAAGACGATGAACTTCGCGAACGAAGCCGGCGAAATCCGCGCGCTCGCGAAAATCATGGAAAAGGGCTACGTGTTCCGCGGCCTGAAGCCGGTCAACTGGTGTTTCGACTGCGGCTCGGCGCTCGCTGAAGCGGAAGTCGAGTACAAGGACAAGACCGATCCGACCATCGACGTGCTGTTCAGCTTCGCCGAACCTGAGAAGACCGCGCAGGCGTTCGGCCTCGCCGCGCTGCCGCGCAACGAAGGCGGCATCGTGATCTGGACCACCACGCCGTGGACCATCCCCGCCAACCAGGCGCTGAACCTGCATCCAGAAATCGTCTACGCGCTCGTCGACACGCCGCGCGGCCTGCTGATCCTCGCCGAAGAACGCGTCGAGGCATGCCTGAAGCTGTACGGCCTAGAAGGCACGATCGTCGCGACGACGCCGGGCGAAAAGCTCGTGAACCTGCGCTTCAACCACCCGCTCGCGTCCGCGCATCCGGGCTACAAGCGCACCGCGCCGGTCTACCTCGGCGACTACGTGACGACCGAAACCGGCACCGGCATCGTGCACTCGTCGCCGGCGTACGGCGTGGAAGACTTCGTGTCGTGCAAATCGCACGGCATGGCCGACTCCGACATCATCAACCCGGTGATGGGCGATGGCCGCTACATCGAATCGCTCGCGCTGTTCGGCGGTCTGTCGATCTGGGCGGCGAATCCGCAGATCGTCGAGGCGCTGCAAGGCGCCGGCGCGCTACTGCGCACCGAAAAGTACACGCACAGCTACATGCACTGTTGGCGCCACAAGACGCCGATCATCTACCGCGCCACTTCGCAGTGGTTCGCCGGCATGGACGTGAAGCCGAACGACGGCGACAAGACGCTGCGCGAGACCGCGCTCGAAGGCATCGAGAACACGGCGTTCTATCCGTCGTGGGGCAAGCAGCGCCTCTTCAGCATGATCGCGAACCGCCCGGACTGGACGCTGTCGCGCCAGCGCCAGTGGGGCGTGCCGATGGCGTTCTTCGTGCACAAGGAAACCGGTGAGCTGCATCCGCGCACGCTGGAGTTGCTCGAACAGGTCGCGCAGCGTGTCGAGAAGGAAGGCATCGAGGCATGGCAGACGCTCGATCCGCGCGAACTGATCGGCGACGACGCCAATCTGTACGAAAAGAACCGCGACACGCTCGACGTGTGGTTCGACTCGGGCACCACGCACTGGCACGTGCTGCGCGGCTCGCACAAGGACGAGCTGCAATTCCCGGCCGACCTGTACCTCGAAGGCTCGGACCAGCATCGCGGCTGGTTCCATTCATCGTTGCTGACGGCGTCGATGCTCGACGGCCGCCCGCCCTACAACGCGCTGCTCACGCACGGCTTCACCGTCGACGGCGAAGGCCGCAAGATGAGCAAGTCGCTCGGCAACGGCATCGATCCGCACGAAGTGGCGAACCGCCTCGGCGCGGAAATCATCCGCCTGTGGATCGCGTCGACCGACTACTCGGGCGAGCTCGCGATCTCCGAGGAAATCCTGAAGCGCGTGACGGAAGGCTATCGCCGTATCCGCAACACGCTGCGCTTCCTGCTCGCGAACCTGTCGGACTTCGACTTCGCGCAACATGCGCGTCCGGTCGACGACTGGCTCGAGATCGACCGTTACGCGGTGGCGCTGTCGGCGAATCTGCAGAACGACATCCTCGCGCACTACGAGAAGTACGAGTTCCACCCGGTCGTCGCCAAGCTGCAGACGTTCTGCTCGGAAGACCTTGGCGGCTTCTACCTCGACGTGCTGAAGGACCGCCTGTACACGACCGCGGCGGATTCGGTCGCGCGCCGTTCGGCGCAGACCGCGCTCTACCACATCGCCCACGGTCTGCTGCGCGTGATGGCGCCGTTCCTGTCGTTCACCGCGGAAGAAGCGTGGAAGGTGTTCCAGCCGAACAGCGAAACGATCTTCACCGAGACTTACCACGCGTACCCGGCCGTGCCGAATGCGGGGGCGCTGCTCGACAAGTGGACGCTGCTGCGCGCGGTGCGCGGCGACGTGACCAAGGCGCTCGAAGAGGCACGGGTCGCGAACCTGATCGGCTCGTCGCTGCAGGCGGAAGTCGAAATCCGCGCGAGCGGCGCGCGTTACGACGCGCTCGCGAGCCTCGGCGACGACCTGAAATTCGTGCTGATCACGTCGGCGGCGAACGTCGTCAAGGTCGACAGCGAAGCGGACGAAGGTGTCGAAGTAATCGCGTCGAAGTACCTGAAGTGCGAACGCTGCTGGCACTATCGCGCGGACGTCGGCGCGAACGCCGAGCATCCGTCGCTGTGCGGCCGCTGCTTTAGCAACCTGTTCGGCGGTGGCGAAACGAGGAGCGCGGCATAATGGCGAGAACCATGTCGAAAACGTCCACCGCAAGCGGTTCGCTCGCACCCTGGCTCGGCATCGCGCTGATCGTCATCCTGTTCGACCAGCTGACGAAAATCGCCGTGCGCAAGGTGTTCGCCTATGGTGTGCCGCATGAGGTCATGCCGTTCTTCAACCTGATTCTCGTGTTCAACCGCGGCGCCGCGTTCAGCTTCCTCGCGATGGCGGGCGGCTGGCAGCGCTGGGCGTTCACCGCGCTCGGCGTCGTCGCGGCGCTCGTGATCTGCTACCTGCTCAAGCGGCATAGCGGGCAGAAAATGTTCTGCACGGCGCTCGCGCTGATTCTCGGCGGCGCGCTCGGCAATGTGATCGACCGGCTCGCATACGGCCATGTGATCGACTTCCTCGATTTCCACGTGGGCGGCTGGCACTGGCCGGCGTTCAATCTCGCCGACAGCGCGATCACGATCGGTGCGATCCTGCTCGTGATCGACGAGCTGCGGCGGGTGCGCGGCACACGCTAACGTCGCCGACGTAAGGCACGGCCGCGATTGCGAAAGCCGCGCCTCACGTCCGGTTTGAAACGCGCGGCGACGGCGACGGGCTACGCCCCCGCGCCGCCTCGCGATCACGCTTTGTCGGAGGCTTTCGTTGGCAACCGCTGAACTCGCAGGCAAACACCTCGTCCTCGGCATGACGGGCGGCATCGCCTGCTACAAGATCGCCGAACTCACGCGTCTGCTGACCAAGGCAGGCGCGACCGTGCAGGTCGTCATGACCGAAGCGGCCACGCAGTTCATCACCCCAATCACGATGCAGGCGCTGTCGGGCCGGCCGGTCTACACGAGCCAGTGGGACGCACGCGTGCCGAACAACATGGCGCACATCGATCTGTCGCGCGAAGCGGATGCGATCGTGATCGCGCCGGCGTCGACCGACTTCCTCGCCAAGCTCGTGCACGGCATGGCCGACGATCTGCTGTCGACGCTGTGCATCGCACGCGACTGCCCGCTGCTCGTCGTGCCGGCAATGAACCGGCAGATGTGGCAGAACCCGGCCACGCAACGCAACGTCGCGCAATTGCGCGCGGACGGCGTCGAAGTGCTCGGCCCCGATTCGGGCCCGCAGGCCTGCGGCGAGATCGGCGATGGCCGCATGCTCGAAGCGGCGGCGACCTATGAAGCGATCGCGTCGTTCTTCGCGCCGAAAATCCTGTCCGGCCGGCGCGTGCTGCTGACCGCCGGGCCGACCTTCGAACCCCTCGACCCGGTGCGCGGTATCACCAATCGCTCGAGTGGCAAGATGGGCTTCGCGCTCGCGCGCGCCGCGCAGCAGGCCGGCGCCGACGTGCATCTGGTGGCTGGTCCGGTCGCGTTGGAAACGCCGTGGGGCGTATTGCGCGAGGACGTGCAGACCGCGCAGCAGATGCACGACGCGGTGATGCGCGCGGTCGTGGAGGCGGACATCTTCATCGGCGTCGCGGCGGTGGCCGACTGGCGCGTCGACCACGTCAGCGATCAGAAGATCAAGAAGACCGCCGAGCGCACGCTGCCGAGCTTTTCATTCGTCGAGAATCCGGACATCCTCGCCGCGGTCGCCCGGCTGCCGAAGCCGCCGTTCGCGGTCGGCTTCGCCGCCGAAAGCGACAATCTCGAGGTCCAAGGCGAGGAAAAGCGCGCGCGCAAGAACGTGCCGCTGTTGATCGGCAATCTGGGGCCGCAAACGTTCGGGCTCGACGACAATGAAGTGATTCTGTTCGAAGCAGGCCGCGCGACGAAGCTGCCACGC
Source organism: Paraburkholderia atlantica (assembly GCF_009362785.1). Lineage (GTDB taxonomy): Bacteria > Pseudomonadota > Gammaproteobacteria > Burkholderiales > Burkholderiaceae > Paraburkholderia > Paraburkholderia atlantica. The sequence continues at coordinate 84,089 of NZ_WHNQ01000026.1, read as the reverse complement.
GCCGACAAGCAGACGCTGGCGCGCGCGTTGATCGCGGAAATCGCGAAGCGTGTGCCGCCCGGCATCAGTCCGGTTGGCTGAACGTGCGAGCGGCGGTGGGCCAGTGTGACCCTGCCGCCTTTGCCCGGCTAGCCGACCGGAATCATCTGGAGCACCACTGCCATGACGCTACTCTCCGTGCTCGATCAAACACCGGTGATCGCCGGCCATTCGGTGGCGGACGCGATCGCCGCGACCGTCGAACTCGCGCAACTCGCCGACGACCTCGGCTACACGCGCTACTGGTGCGCCGAGCACCACGGCCTGCGCGGCGTGTCGAATCCGTGCCCTGAGGTGATGCTGGCGCGCCTCGGCAGCGTGACCAGACGCATTCGCATCGGCTCGGGCGGCATCATGCTGCCGTACTACAGCCCGTTCAAAGTCGCCGAGCAGTTCATGATGCTCGAGGCGCTGTTTCCGAACCGCGTCGATCTCGGCGTCGGACGCGCGCCGGGCGGTGACATGCGCACCGCGCAGGCGGTCGCCGCCGGCGCATACAATCGCGGCGAGCTATTTCCGCAGCAAGTCGCCGAGCTGATCGGCCTGATGCACGGCGCGCTTCCCGACGATCATCTCGCGCAGGGTGTGCTGCTGCAGCCGCAGATCGAGACGCGCCCGCAACTGTGGATGCTCGGCTCGAGCGAATTCGGCGGTCTGCTCGCGGCGCAGCTCGGCATCCGCTTCTCGTTCGCGCACTTCATCAATGCGCATTTCGGCAAGCAGGTCGCGCTGGCGTATCGCGAGCGCTTCCAGCCTGGCCACGAGGGGTCGCAGCCGTATCTGGCTGCCGCCGTCTTCGTGATCTGCGCGGACACCGAGCAGGAAGCCGCGGACCTCGAAAAAGCCGTCGATCTGCGTCGCGTGCAGATGGCGTACGGCCTGAACGAACCGATTCCGTCAATCGAGCAAGGGATCGCGCAGGAATATGGCGAGCGCGAACAGCTCGTGATCGACCGCGAAAAGCCGCGCAGCATCATCGGCACGCCTGAGCGCGTGACCGAGCGGCTCACGGATTTGCAGCAGCAGTTCCAGGCCGACGAGCTGATGGTATTGACCGTCGCGGGCAGCTATCGCGCCCGCCTGCGCTCCTACGAACTGCTCGCCGAGGCGTTCCAGCTCGGCTCGAATCAGGCGGCTTGATCGCAGAGGTTTTGCCAGAGTCCGCCGCGTGCCCCTTCACCACACCCACCCCCACTATCGAACCTGAATGAAACTCGACCTGAAGATTCTCGATCAGCGCATGCGCGAACAGCTCCCCGCTTACGCGACGACCGGTAGCGCCGGCCTCGATCTGCGCGCTTGCCTCGACGAACCGCTGACGCTGAAACCCGGCGAAACCGCGCTGGTACCGACTGGACTCGCGATCCACGTCGGCGACCCCGGTTATGCGGCGCTGATTCTGCCGCGCTCGGGTCTCGGCCATAAGCATGGGATCGTGCTCGGCAATCTGGTCGGCCTGATCGATTCCGACTACCAGGGCCAACTGATGATTTCGACGTGGAATCGCGGCGAAACGACGTTCGTGCTGAATCCGATGGAACGCCTCGCGCAACTGGTGATCGTGCCGGTCGTGCAGGCCAAGTTCAACATCGTCGAGGACTTCGAGGAAAGCGTGCGCGGCGCGGGCGGGTTTGGCAGCACCGGCAAGCATTGATCGATTGCTGCGACGCGGCGGCTGCGCCGTTCAGCGTAAGCCGCCGCGAGCAGAAAATCAGAGCATAAAAAAACGGCGCGGGATAAAACCCGCGCCGTTCTGTTTTATGTGTCTGGCCAGCTAGACTCCACGCCGGCCTGACTGACATCACTCGACTTCCACCGCCTCCGGATTCGGATTACGCGGCGCCGGATGCTCGTCGAAGGTCAACTGCACCTTGTCGTCGGCATCGACGTCGACCGTTACGCGGCCGCCGTTCATCAGCTTGCCGAACAGCAGTTCGTCGGCGAGCGCGCGACGGATCGTGTCCTGGATCAGGCGTTGCATTGGCCGCGCGCCCATCAGCGGATCGAAACCGTGCTTCGCCAGATGCTTGCGCAGCGCATCGGTGAACAGCGCATCGACCTTCTTCTCGTGCAGCTGATCTTCCAGTTGCATCAGGAACTTGTCGACCACGCGCATGATGATTTCCTCATCGAGCGCACGGAAGCTGATCGTCGCGTCCAGACGGTTGCGGAACTCCGGCGTGAACATGCGCTTGATATCGACCATCTCGTCGCCCGCCTCGCGGCGGTTCGTGAAGCCGATCACCGACTTGCCCATCGCCTCGGCGCCCGCGTTCGTCGTCATGATGATGATGACGTTGCGGAAGTCCGCCTTGCGGCCGTTGTTGTCCGTCAGCGTGCCGTGGTCCATCACCTGCAGCAGCACGTTGAAGATATCCGGATGCGCCTTTTCGATTTCGTCGAGCAGCAGCACGCAGTGCGGCTTCTTCGTGATCGCCTCGGTCAGCAGGCCACCCTGGTCGAAACCGACGTAGCCCGGCGGCGCGCCGATCAGCCGGCTCACCGCGTGACGCTCCATGTACTCCGACATGTCGAAGCGGATTAGCTCGATGCCGAGGGTGAACGCGAGTTGCTTCGCGACCTCGGTCTTGCCGACACCGGTCGGACCGGAGAACAGGAACGCGCCGATCGGCTTGTCGAGCTTGCCGAGGCCCGCGCGTGCCATCTTGATCGCGGCCGACAGTGCGTCGATCGCCGGGTCTTGCCCGAACACGACGCTCTTCAGGTCGCGGTCGAGCGTCTGCAGCTTGCTGCGATCGTCCTGCGACACGCTCTGCGCCGGCACGCGCGCGATCTTGGAGATGATTTCCTCGATCTCGTTCTTGCCGATGGTCTTCTTCTGCTTCGACTTCGGCAGAATGCGTTGCGCCGCGCCCGCTTCGTCGATCACGTCGATCGCCTTGTCCGGCAAATGGCGATCGGTGATGAAGCGAGCCGACAGCTCAGCCGCCGCCGACAGCGCACCCGACGAATACTTGACGCCGTGGTGCTCTTCGAAACGCGACTTCAGTCCGCGCAGGATCGCCACCGTCTGCTCGACGGTCGGCTCGGTCACGTCGACCTTCTGGAAACGACGCGACAGCGCCGCGTCCTTTTCGAAGATGCCGCGATATTCGGTGAAGGTGGTCGCGCCGATACACTTCAGCGTGCCCGACGAGAGCGCCGGCTTCAGCAGGTTCGACGCATCCAGCGTGCCGCCCGATGCGGCACCCGCGCCGATCAGCGTATGGATTTCGTCGATGAACAGAATGGCGTGCGGACGCTCCTTCAATTCCTTCAGCACCGTCTTCAGACGCTGCTCGAAGTCGCCGCGATACTTGGTGCCAGCGAGCAACGCGCCCATGTCGAGCGAATACACCTGGGCATCCGCCAGGATGTCCGGCACCTCGCCGCGCGTGATGCGCCATGCGAGCCCTTCGGCGATCGCGGTCTTGCCGACGCCGGCCTCACCGACCAGCAGCGGATTGTTCTTGCGCCGGCGGCACAGCACCTGCACCACGCGCTCGACTTCCGACTCGCGCCCGATCAGCGGATCGATACGGCCGTCCTTCGCCATCTGGTTCAGGTTCTGCGTGAACTGGGCGAGCGGCGTTTCCTTCTGCGCGGCGGCTTCGTCGGACTCGGCATTCGCGTCGCTCGCTTTCGCGGCGTCGGAGCTGCTGGTCTTGGCGATACCGTGCGAGATGAAATTGACCACGTCCAGACGCGTGACGCCCTGCTGCTGCAGGTAATACACCGCATGCGAATCCTTCTCGCCGAAGATCGCGACCAGCACGTTCGCGCCGGTCACTTCCTTCTTGCCGTTCGAGGTGGACTGCACATGCATGATCGCGCGCTGGATCACACGCTGGAAACCGAGCGTGGGCTGCGTGTCGACGTCGTCCGTGCCCGGCACGGTCGGCGTGTTGTCATGAATGAAGTTGCGCAGGTTCTGGCGCAGATCCTCGATATTGGCCGCGCATGCGCGCAGTACCTCTGCCGCCGTCGGGTTATCCAACAGCGCGAGCAAAAGATGTTCGACCGTTATGAACTCGTGCCGTGCCTGGCGCGCTTCCATGAACGCCATATGCAGGCTGACTTCCAGTTCCTGGGCAATCATGCTTCCTCCATCACACACTGCAGCGGATGCCCGGCCTGCCGTGCGTGGGTAACGACTTGCTCGACTTTGGTCGACGCGATGTCCCGCGTATAGACCCCACAAACTCCCCTGCCCTCGCGATGCACCTTCAACATGACCTGCGTTGCGGTTTCACGATCCTTATTGAAATATTCCTGCACGATCATCACGACAAATTCCATCGGCGTGAAGTCGTCATTCAGCAGCACCACCTTGTACATGGATGGCGGCTTGAGTTTCTGCTCCTGCCGCTCCAGTACGGTGCCGTCCTGCTTGTCCGGGATAATCGCCATACACCCATTCTAAACAACTAGGACAGGCCCGCAATCCTGTCAAAACCCGGCCGCCTGGCCGATGAGCCCGTTCGCTGCCGCCCGGCGGTCACGACGCTGTCATGATCGGCCGGCGTGTCGCGTTTTCGACGGGCCGATTGCGGTGCCGGCCCCCATCCTGTCATGCACGGTGCGTGCTGCACCGCGGTCGGATCGAGTATCGCACAACCTGCCGGTACTGGCTGCCAGCGCTCGCCGCGCTGGGCGTCGGCGCCGCGGGCACAGTCAGCATGTGAGTCGATTATGCGACTTTTCAAGCCACGCCGCTTGCGCCACCGCACATACGGAAGCGGTAAAAACCCTGGAAAGCGGCCTGTTTGCAACGCGACAACGACGTCTCAAAATTTTCTTGACACTCGAATAAAGAGCCCCAACAATCAAGCTGGCACTTTTTTCACTAAGCCATAATTTCGAAAAAATGCCGATGGTGAGCTTGTGAGGAGGGAACGACTGCCTCGCGTGGTCGTAGCTTTTCGAGGGCTCGTGGTAGTGACATGAGTTACAGGGGAAGTTGGAATGGCAACTGGTACGGTCAAATGGTTTAACGACGCAAAGGGTTTCGGATTTATCACGCCTGACGAGGGCGGTGAGGATCTGTTTGCACACTTCTCGGCCATCCAGATGAATGGCTTCAAGACGCTGAAGGAAGGCCAAAAGGTCACCTTCGAAGTCGTGCAAGGCCCGAAAGGTAAACAGGCATCGAACATTCAGGCACCAGCCTGAAGCGTTTCGATACCCGTCCTTTTTGAAACCCGGCTCCGCGCCGGGTTTCTTTTTTGCGGCGGCTTTCTGTTGCGGCGGATTTTCCCGCCGGAAAATCGCGCGAAAAATCCGGGTAAATAAATACCCCGGCCGTTCGCTGGCGCCGGGGTTTTTTATGCAAACCGGATAATCCCGGCGCATCAATTACATATTTTCGATCATCACTTGCCCGAATGCGGAGCACGACACCTGGGTCGCACCTTCCATCAGGCGGGCAAAATCGTAAGTCACGCGCTTTTGCAGGATCGATTTTTCCATCGAACTGATTATCAGATCCGCCGCCTCGAACCACCCTAAGTGGCGCAGCATCATTTCCGCTGACAGGATTTCCGAGCCGGGATTCACGTAGTCCTTGCCCGCGTATTTCGGCGCCGTGCCGTGAGTCGCCTCGAACATCGCAACCGAATCCGACATATTCGCGCCCGGCGCGATGCCGATGCCGCCGACCTGCGCGGCGAGCGCGTCCGAGATGTAGTCGCCGTTCAGGTTCAGCGTGGCGATCACGTCGTATTCGGCCGGGCGCAGCAGGATCTGCTGCAGGAACGCGTCGGCGATCACGTCCTTCACGACGACGTCGCCGCCGGTCTTCGGATTCCTGACTTTCATCCACGGACCGCCGTCGATCAGTTCCGCGTTGAACTCTTTCTGCGCGAGTGCGTAGCCGTAGTCGCGAAACGCGCCTTCGGTGTACTTCATGATGTTGCCCTTGTGCACCAGCGTCACCGAGCGGCGTTCATTGTCGATCGCATACTGGATCGCCTTGCGCACCAGACGCTCGGTCCCTTCGCGCGACACCGGCTTGATACCGATGCCCGACGAATCGGGAAAGCGGATCTTCTTCACGCCCATTTCTTCGCGCAGGAACCTGATGATCTTCTTCGCCTGTTCGGACTCGGCCGGCCATTCGATGCCCGCGTAGATGTCTTCCGAGTTCTCGCGGAAGATCACCATGTTGGTCTTCTCGGGCTCGCGCACCGGCGACGGCACGCCCTTGAAATACTGCACCGGGCGCAGGCACACGTAGAGGTCCAGCTCCTGGCGCAACGCGACGTTCAGCGAGCGGATGCCGCCGCCGACCGGCGTGGTGAGCGGCCCCTTGATCGATACGATGTATTCCTTGACCGCCTGCAGCGTTTCGTCCGGCAGCCATACGTCCGGGCCGTACACCCGGGTCGCCTTCTCGCCCGCGTAGATCTCCATCCAGTGGATTTTCTTCTTGCCGCCGTACGCCTTTTCGACCGCCGCATCCACGACCTTGAGCATGACCGGCGTGATGTCCAGGCCGGTGCCGTCGCCTTCGATGAACGGGATGATCGGCTCGTCGGAAACGTTGAGCGAGAAATCGGCGTTGACGGTGATCTTATCGCCACCTGTCGGAACCTTGATGTGCTGATACGGCATGATCGGACTCCATTGAAAGCCGTGCAAAAGCTGATGGGAGACTGCGAAAGAGATGCCCTCGCCGCGCAATGCCGCACCGCCGCGAGCGGCCTGGCCGCTATTCTAGCCCACGCCCCAAGCACGGCGCGGCCGCCCCGGACTCCATGTTTTCCAACCTGGACGGCACCTCGGGCGCGCCACGCTCGTCTATAAGATACAAGAATCTGCCTCCCGATTTATGCATTATCATCGCGCCGTATCGCTCTGCCGTCTCGCTCTCCTATGCGCCTTCTCGCCCTCAACAAGCCGTTCGGCACCATCTGTCAATTTTCGCCACATGAGACGCGCGCGTCACTTGCAGACTGGGTCAAGGTACCCGGTGTCTATCCGGCCGGCCGGCTCGACTCCGATAGCGAAGGCCTGCTGCTGCTCACCGACGACGGCGCGCTGCAGGCGCGCATCGCGGAGCCGCGTCACAAGCTCGTCAAACGCTATTGGGCGCAAGTCGAAGGCGCGCTCGACGACGCCGCGTTGAGAAAGCTCGCACGCGGCGTCGATCTCGGCGACTACGTGACACGCCCATGTCAGGCGAACTATGTCGAACCGTCCAGCTCACTATGGACGCGCACGCCGCCGATCCGCTATCGCGCGGCGATCCCGACCACGTGGATCGAACTGTCGATCACAGAAGGCAAGAACCGACAGGTGCGTCGCATGACGGCAGCGGTCGGTTTTCCGACGCTGCGACTCGTGCGCGTCGGCATCGGTGCGCTTGACATTTTTGCACTCGGACTACAGCCCGGCGAGAGCATCGAGTTGCGAGCGAACGCGCCATGGGATGGTGTCGCCTGAACGTGAATCAGCCTGCACGTGATCACTCGAAACAGGTTTCACGGCTGTGACAATCAACGCTAACTCGTTGTAGCTACACGCGAAACAATGCGTGAAACGCAAGCGCGAAGTGCGTGAAACAAATGAGCTCGCGCGAGCCTGCGTGATGCAGTTCGATCGCGTGTGATGACGATAAAAATTTCCGCGCAATTCGCGTCAACCGCCGTACAACTCCACGCGTTATTCGACGCAGATGCCGCCGAAGCTATCCGGCATTCAGCCTTAAAGACCTTTGCATAAGCCGTTTTTGCGCGGCGAGTACGAAAGTCCGAACGCTAGCAGACGCGTCGAAAATTTTCTTCGATGCGGCTGTCAACCGAAAGGTGGATGGCACGTTTACCGACATGACTCTACATTTGCCGGGTCATTTGGTTAATTAACTCAAGCTGAGGATTCACAAAATGAACAAACTGATCGCCGCTCTGGTCGCTGGCCTCTTCGCAACGGCAGCATTCGCACAAGCATCGGCACCGGAAGCAGCTCCGGCAGCTCCGGCAGCAGCTTCGTCGGCAAAGAAGACCACCAAGCACGCTCACAAGAAGTCGCACAAGAAGGCAGCAGCTGCTGCTGCAGCTTCGGCAGCTTCGGAGTAAGTTGCTTGTAAAAACGCAGTAAAGAACTAGCTTCATTGCCGTTCTTACGGCGTTGTAAGGCAGATCACCGCGAGGCGATCTGCCTTTTTGTTTTTGACGCGCTCGCGTAACATGCGCGAGTCGATTTCAGCAAGGAGTCTTGTCGTGCGATTTTCCATCCGCTCGTCGATGGCGCGTTTCGCCGTCGCCGTTGCACTGCCGCTCGCGGCGCTGTCGTTCGCCGCCACCCCGGCTCCCGCCGAGGCGCAGCAGATGCCCTCGGGCGCCAAGCAGCCGAGCGAGTTTCCGCGCGTCAAGCTGACCGCCGGCATGTTCGTGATCGACGCGGCCGTCGCCGCCAACGACGCGGATCGCGAACAGGGATTGATGTATCGCACGAAGCTCGGGCCGAACGAAGGCATGCTGTTCGTGTTCAACGAGAACGCGGGCCACTGCTTCTGGATGAAGAACACGCTGATTCCGCTGTCGATCGCGTTCATGCGCGCCGACGGCACGATCACCGACATCGACGAAATGCAGGCCGAGACCACCAACAACCACTGCCCGACGCACAACGGCGTGTTCGCGCTGGAAATGCCCAAAGGCTGGTTCACGGCGAAGGGCATCAAGCCGGGCATGCAGATCCAGGGCTTGCCGCCGGTGCCGGGTATTACGCAGTAAAGCCCCCAGAGCCGGGCCGCGCGTGCCTGCGCAGCCCCGTAGATTTCCACCTCAACGGCTCCGTACGCCGCGATCTGGGCAGCCGACCGCCGCGCCCTGCTTTCCCGCAAAAGCCGGCGTCTCGACCCGAGGCGCCGGCTTTTTTTCGCCCGCGCAGCCCCGCGCGGCCAGCCTTCGCGCCGGCTGGCAGGATTCATGCAAAAGACCAATCGACGCGCTATCCTTGTAATCTCGATTTGGTAACGCCACATACAGCACCACCCAGACTCCCCGGGCGGCTTACGCGGTCGCCCGGCATGCGTTTCAGGCGCGCCATTACAAGGAGATTCACGTGCCCCGCAAGACTCCCATCGAGCGCTACCGGAATATCGGCATCAGCGCTCACATCGATGCCGGCAAAACCACCACCACCGAACGGATCCTGTTCTACACCGGCGTGACCCACAAGATCGGCGAGGTTCACGACGGTGCGGCGACGATGGACTGGATGGAACAGGAGCAGGAGCGCGGCATCACGATCACGTCGGCCGCCACGACCGCGTTCTGGAAAGGCATGGCCGGCAACTATCCCGAGCACCGGATCAACATCATCGACACCCCCGGGCACGTCGACTTCACGATCGAAGTCGAGCGCTCGATGCGCGTGCTCGACGGCGCGTGCATGGTGTACGACTCGGTCGGCGGCGTGCAGCCGCAATCGGAAACCGTGTGGCGCCAGGCGAACAAGTACAAGGTGCCGCGCATCGCGTTCGTCAACAAGATGGACCGCGTCGGCGCGGACTTCTTCCGCGTGCAGCGGCAGATCGGCGAACGCCTGAAGGGCGTCGCCGTGCCGATCCAGATTCCGATCGGCGCGGAAGAGCACTTCCAGGGCGTGGTCGACCTCGTCAAGATGAAGGCGATCTACTGGGACGACGCGAGCCAGGGCATCAAGTTCGAGTATCGCGACATCCCGGCTGAACTCGCCGCAACGGCGAAGGAATGGCACGACAAGATGGTCGAGGCCGCGGCCGAGGCGAACGAGACGCTGCTCGAAAAGTACCTGGGCGGCGAGCATCACCTGACCGAAGAAGAAATCAAGCAAGGCATCCGCGCACGCACGATCGCCAACGAGATCGTGCCGATGCTGTGCGGCAGCGCGTTCAAGAACAAGGGCGTGCAGGCGATGCTCGACGCGGTGATCGACTATCTGCCGTCGCCTGTCGACGTGCCCGCGATCACCGGTCACGACGAGCACGACAAGGAGATCGAGCGTCATCCTAACGACGACGATCCGTTCTCGGCGCTCGCCTTCAAGATCATGACCGACCCGTTCGTCGGCCAGCTGATCTTCTTCCGCGTGTACTCGGGCGTCGTCAATTCGGGCGACACGGTCTACAACGCGGTCAAGGAAAAGAAGGAGCGCCTCGGCCGCATCCTGCAGATGCACGCGAACGAGCGCAAGGAAATCAAGGAGGTCTACGCGGGCGACATCGCCGCGGCCGTCGGCCTGAAGGAAGCGACTACCGGCGACACGCTCTGCGATCCAAACCATGTGATCATCCTCGAAAAGATGATCTTCCCGGACCCGGTGATCTCGCAGGCCGTCGAGCCGAAGACCAAGGCCGACCAGGAGAAGATGGGCATCGCGCTGAATCGTCTCGCGCAGGAAGATCCGTCGTTCCGCGTGCAGACCGATGAGGAATCCGGCCAGACGATCATCTCCGGCATGGGCGAGTTGCACCTCGAAATTCTGGTCGACCGGATGAAGCGGGAGTTCGGCGTCGAAGCGACTGTGGGCAAGCCGCAGGTCGCTTATCGCGAAACGGTGCGCAACAAGGTCGAGGACGTCGAAGGCAAGTTCGTCAAGCAGTCGGGCGGCCGCGGCCAGTACGGCCACGCGGTGATCGCGCTCGAACCGTCGGCACAGGGCAAGGGCTACGAGTTCGTCGACGCGATCAAGGGCGGCGTGATTCCGCGCGAATTCATCCCCGCCGTCGACAAGGGCATTCAGGAAACGCTGAAAGCCGGCGTGCTGGCGGGCTATCCGGTCGTCGACGTGAAGGTCACGCTGACCTTCGGTTCGTACCACGACGTCGACTCGAACGAAAACGCGTTCCGCATGGCCGGCTCGATGGCGTTCAAGGAAGCGATGCGCAAGGCGAAGCCCGTGCTGCTCGAACCGATGATGGCCGTCGAGGTGGAAACGCCCGAGGACTTCATGGGCAACGTGATGGGCGACCTGTCGAGCCGTCGCGGCATGGTGCAAGGCATGGAAGACATCGCGGGCGGCGGCGGCAAGCTGGTCCGCGCGGAAGTGCCGCTCGCCGAGATGTTCGGCTACTCGACGTCGCTGCGCTCGGCCACCCAGGGCCGCGCGACTTATACGATGGAGTTCAAGCACTACGCCGAAACGCCGAGCAACGTCGCCGAAGCCGTGATCAACGCGAAGAAGCAATGACGCTGACGCGGCGCTGCCGAGCGTCATGAGTCGAAGCCCGCTCCATGTGAGCGGGCTTTTTTTTCGTGGCGCCCGTGGCATGGTCACGCGACGCAGCCGTTTTTTGAACGTGCCAGAATGTCGACCAGGTACGCGGCACGCAAGCCGAGGAGGAGAGACGATGAGCCAGGATCACGAACATCCGCATTACCGGGCCGAGCACGAAGCCGCCGAAACCGGCGGTCAGGTCGACTGGCGCGAGCACGGCGTGAAGGTCATCCGCGGCGATCAGCTCGATACCAATACCGCACAAACGCCGGGCATGAACCGCGCGGCTGCGATCAACGCGGCACGCGTCGGCGCGCAGAAGATCTGGGCCGGCACAGTGACGATCCATCCGAACGCGAAGACCGGCGCACATCATCACGGCGCGCTCGAAAGCGTGATCTACGTGGTGCGCGGCCAGGCGCGCATGCGCTGGGGCGAGCATCTGGAATTCACCGCCGAGGCCGGTCCCGGCGATTTCATTTTCGTGCCGCCGTACGTGCCGCATCAGGAGATCAACGCGAGCACCGACGAGCCGCTCGAATGCGTGCTCGTACGCAGCGACAACGAAGCGGTCGTCGTCAATCTGAACATCGACGCGGTCGAGCAGCCGGAAACGGTCTACTGGGTCGATCCGATCCACAAGCATCCGCACGATCACTAAGGCGCTCATTTGCCAGCTCATTTGCCCGCTCATTCACCTGCTGATCGACCCCGCGCCACATGACGCCTACCGCTTCGCTGCGCCGTCGCCTCGTCACGCTCTACGCGGTGCTGATCGCCGCCAACGTCGGCACTTGGCTGTGGGCGCTGATCGCGTTTCGCCACTTCCCGCTGCTGCTCGGCACCGCGCTGCTCGCGTATGGTTTCGGTCTGCGTCATGCGGTCGACGCCGACCACATCGCGGCGATCGACGCCGTCACGCGCAAGCTGATGCAAACGGGCAAGCGGCCGCTCGGCATCGGGCTCGCGTTTTCGCTCGGACATTCGACAATCGTGATCGCGGCGACAATCGGCATCGCGTGGACCACGCATTCGCTGCATGGGCGCTTCGAGAGTCTCAGGGAAGTCGGCGGCGCGCTCGGCACGCTGGTTTCCGCGACGTTCCTGCTGGTGCTCGCGGCGGTCAATCTCGTGATCCTGCGCGATGTGTGGCGTCGCTACCGGCACGCGCAACATGATGGCGTGGCGGCCACCGCGTCAGCCGATCCGCTCGCCCCAGCCGGGCTGCTGTCGCGTGCGTTGCGGCCGCTGTTCCGGCTGGTCACCAAAAGCTGGCACATGTACCCGGTCGGCGTGCTGTTCGGGCTCGGCTTCGATACCGCGACCGAGATCGGCCTGCTCGCGATCGCCGCGTCGCAGGCGAACACCGGCCTGCCGCTCTACTCGATCCTCGTGTTTCCCGCGCTCTTCACCGCCGGCATGACGCTCGTCGATTCGACCGATAACGTGCTGATGGTGCATGCATACGGCTGGGCGATGGACGACCCGAAGCGCAAGCTGTACTACAACGCGAGCATTACGTTCGTGTCGGCGGTGGTCGCGATCGTGATTGGCGGCATCGAGGCGTTGGGACTGTTGTCGGACGGCTTCGGCTGGAGCGGCGGCGTGTCGGATGCGATCGCCCGCATCAACGATCACTTTGGCGCCCTCGGCTATGCGATCGTCGCGGCCTTCATGGCGTGCTGGATCGGCTCGGTGCTGTTTCATCGCTGGAGACCGTCGGAAGCGGTGGCAAGATCGGCGGCCAAATAACTCGCCGCGGTAAAACTCACTCGACCCATCCGCTGCGAGCGGTAAGGATTCCAGCGCGACGCCATCAATCCGTCCGCTATCGCGGCCGCCGCTCGCAAGCGCGCGTCCGGCAAACGTTGTGACGACGACACACCGCGCGCCGTTTATCGGCCGATCGGCTGGCGCGGTGCGCCGCCGGTGCGCCAGAGCCGCGAGCAATCGCTTACACTGAGACGGCTTTTCTCGCGCTGTCGCGCCGCTCGCGCGACCATTCGGAACCGGCAACAGAACGGACTGGACACGCCATCGATGAAAACGCCAGCGGACCGATTTCTCGCCCCTGATGCATTGAACGAAGCCCGCCTTACCGCCAACGCCTACGGCAACCATGCCCTCGACGAGTTCCTCGCCGGCCGCATCACGCGCCGCGAACTGCTGCGCTACGCGAGCGTGATCGGTCTTTCACTCGCTGGCGGCGGCTTGCTCGGCGCGCCCCGAGCGAGGGCGCAAGCTGCACCGGCTCCGTCGAACCAGACGATCCGCGTTGCGCATCTGACGCCCGCGGGCGCCGTCGATCCGCTAACGGTGACCGACGCCGCGAGTCTCGCGCTGCTAAATCAGACCGGCGAATTCCTGATCGACGACGACGGCGAGAAGCTGATGCTCAAACCCGCGCTCGCGCTGTCGTGGAAGCCGAACGACAAGGGCGACGTGTGGACGTTCAAGCTGCGCCCCAACGTGAAATTCCACGACGGCCAGAGCTTCGGCGCGAAAGACGTGGTCGCCACCTTCGACCGTCTCGCCGATCCCGCGAGCGGCTCGGCCGCGCTGTCGGTATTGAAGGGCGTGCTGTCGAAAGGCGGCGCGAAGGTCGTCGACGAACACACGGTCGAGTTTCATCTCGACGCGCCGATCGGCAATTTCCCCTACTACGTTTCCTCGGATAATTACAACGCGGTGATCCTGCCCGCGAACTTCGCGGGGAACTACGAAAAGAGCTTCATCGGCACCGGTCCGTTCAAGTTCGAAAAGTATCAGCCGAAGGTCGGTGCGTCGTTCGTGCGTAATCCCGACTACTGGGGCGACAAAGCGTTACCGCAACGCGTACAGTTTTCGTTCTATGCCGACGAACAGGCGCAACTGCTCGCGCTGCAAGGCCACCAGGCCGACGTGATGGGCACCTTCACCGTGCAGGGCGGCGCGGCCATCCTGAACAATCCGGACTACAAGGCAGTCGGCGTGAAGTCGAGCGCGCATCGGCAGATCCATATGCGCAACGACAGCCCGCTCTTCAAGGACAAACGCGTGCGCCAGGCGCTCGCGTTGTCGCTCGATCGCGACGTGCTCGTGCGTGGTCTCTTCAAGGGTCGCGCGCAACTCGGCAACGACAGCCCGTTTGCGCCGGTGTTTCCGTCGTCGGACGCGGGCGTGCCGCAACGCAAGCTCGACGTCGCAAAGGCGAAGCAGCTGCTCGCGCAGGCCGGCGTGCCGAACGGTTTCGACGTCACGCTGACCACCGAAAAATACATGGAGATCCCCGACCTCGCGGTCGTCGTGCAGAACGCCGCGAAGGCGATCGGCGTGCGCATCAACCTGAAGGTCGAAAGCCAATCGCTGTACTACGGCGCGGGCACGCCGGGCAAATCCGACTGGCTCGACTCGCCGCTCGGCATCACCGACTACGGTCATCGCGGCGTGCCGAACGTGTTCCTCAATGCGACGCTGACCAGCAACGGCACGTGGAACGCCGCGCACTTCAAGAATCCGCAATACGATCAACTGGTCGCGCAGTTCGTCGCGGCGATCGATCTCGCCACGCAAAAGAAAATCTCCGGACAGATCCAGACGCTGCTGCTCGACGAAACACCGCTGATCATCCCGTTCTTCTACGATCAGCTGATCGCGATGCGCAAGGGCGTGAACGGCGTGCGCTTCACCGCGCTCGCGCAGCTGTATTTCGATCGCGCGACGCTGAGCGCATAAGTACCGCGCTGCTCAACGTACCTCCGCAAGAGAATTCACGATGTCGGCTCCGGCGCCCTCTCCCGCCTCGAATCCATCGCGTTTGCCGCGCGCGACGAACGGCAACGCGGGCCGCGTCGCGCGTTTTCTGGCGACGCGCGTGGGTCTGTCGCTGATCACGCTGTGGCTGCTGTCGCTGATCGTGTTCGCGGGCGGCCAGCTGCTGCCCGGCGATATCGGCCGCGCGGTGCTCGGACCGCTCGCCGATGCGCGCGCGGTCGCCGCGCTCAATCATCAGCTCGGCGCCGATCGGCCGCTGCTGACGCAATACATCGACTGGATCACGCATTTCGTGCGCGGCAATATGGGGCTGTCGTACGCGTATCGCGAACCGGTCGGGCCGTTCATCGCCGACGCGCTCGCGCATTCGGCGAAGCTCGGCCTGTTCGCATTCATCGTCGTCGTGCCGCTCGGCATTGCGGGCGGCGTATGGTCGGCAATGCATGCGGGACGCTGGCTCGATCGCACGATCAGCATTGCCGGCTTGTCGGCGACCGTGGTGCCGGAGTTCGTGTCGTCGATCGTGCTGATCCTGGTGTTCGGCGTGTGGCTGCGCTGGCTGCCGATCGAGGCCTCGTTTCCGCCCGATGCAAGCGTGCTCGAACAGCTGCGGCATCTGGTGCTGCCGGTGCTGCCGCTCGTCTTCGTATTCTTCGGCTATATCGCGCGGATGGCGCGGGCGGGCACCGTCGAAGCGCTCGACGCCGACTACACGCGCACCGCGATCCTCAAGGGCCTGCCGCGCCACGTCGTGATCTTGCGGCACGTGCTGCGCAACGCGCTGCTGCCGACGATCACCGTCGCCGCCACCCAGCTCGGCTACATGATCGGCGGACTCGTGGTGGTCGAGACGCTGTTCCACTACCAGGGAATCGGCTCGCTGATCTACAACGCCGCCAAGGCGAAAGACTTTCCGATGCTCGAAGCGGGCGTGCTGACGATCGGCGTCGTCTATACGCTCGCGAATCTGGTCGCCGATGCGCTGCACGTGCTGCTCAATCCGCGGCTGCGGGTGAGGACCACCGAATGAACACGACCGTGCCGCCAGCTTCTTCGACGCCACCGGGCTCGCCCGCGCCAGGCGCGCCGGACTCCGCGCCGCGCGCGGCCGCCGAACCACGCTTCCCGCGCCTTCTGCTGCTTCTGAGTTCGCCGACCTTCATCGTGGGCGCACTGATCGTCGCGTGGTGGATCGTCTGCGCGATCGCCGGGCCGTGGTTCGTGCATCTCGATCCGTACGCGTCCGATCCGCTCAATTCGCTGACACCGCCCGATCGCACGCACTGGTTCGGCACCGATCAGCTCGGCCGCGACGTGTTCTCACGCGTGATCGTCGGCGCGCGCGACATCCTGACGATCGCGCCGCTCGCGACGCTGCTCGGCACCGCGGCGGGCACCGCGCTCGGCCTGCTGGTCGGCTACTTCGACGGTTGGGTCGACGACGTGATCGGTCGCGTGATCGACGCGGTGCTCGCGCTGCCGCTCGTGATCATCGCGCTGCTCGCGCTCGCCGCGGTCGGCGCGTCGAACCTCACCGTGATTCTCGTGATCGGCATCACGTTCACGCCGATCACCGCGCGCACCGTGCGCGCCGCCGTATTCGCCGAGCGCCATCTCGACTACGTGGCCGCCGCGCAACTGCGCGGCGAGCGAGCGCCGTACATCATGTTCGTGGAGATCCTGCCGAACGTGCTGCCGCCGATCGTCGTCGAAGCGACGGTGCGGCTCGGCTATGCGATCTTCGCGGTCGCGACACTGTCGTTTCTCGGCTTTGGCATCCAGCCGCCGTCGGCGGACTGGGGGCTCGCGCTGTCGGAGTCGTACACGCTGATGGCGGGCGGCGCGTGGTGGACCGTCGTGTTCACGGCGGGCGCGATCGCGTCGCTGGTGGTCGGCGTCAATCTGATCGCCGACAGCGTGCAGGGAGTGCTCGATCGATGAACGGCGCGCCGCCCTCCTCGTTCGCCGCGTTCGACGTGTCGAAGAGCGATCGCACCGATGCGCTGACCGTGGTCGGCCTGACGGTCACCTATCGGGTCCGCGGACGCGATCGCGAGGTGCTGCAAGACGTGTCGTTTCGCGTGCGGCGCGGCGAGGCGTATGGGCTCGTCGGCGAATCGGGCTGCGGCAAGTCGACCGTCGCGATGGCGACGCTGCGCTATCTGCCGCGCAATGGCAAGGTGAAGGCGGGCAAGATCGTGATCGCCGGCGCGGACGTGCAGAAGCTCGGCGCCGATGCGCTGCGCAGCATGCGGGCGACGACCGTCTCGATGGTCTATCAGGACCCGGGGCGCGCGCTGAACCCATCGCTGACGATAGCCCGCCAGATATCGGAAGCATTCGAGGCGGCCGGCGTCGCGCGCGACCAGGCGTTGCATCGCACGCTCGAGATGTTGCAGCGCGTGCGCATCGCGGCGCCCGAGCGCGTGATGGACAGCTATCCGCATCAGTTGTCGGGCGGCATGCAGCAGCGCGTCGTGATCGCGATGGCGCTCGCATCGAACCCCGCGCTGCTGATTCTCGACGAACCGACCACCGGCCTCGACGCGACCGTCGAAGCGGAAGTGCTCGACCTCGTCGCGCAGTTGCGCGAAGAACTCGGCACCGCGGTGCTGTTCATCAGCCACAACCTCGCGGTGATCGGCCGCATGTGCGAACGCGTCGGCGTGCTGTACGCGGGCAAGCTGGTCGAGGAAGGCGCGACCCAGGACGTGTTCGCGCGGCCGCGTCATCCGTACACGGTCGGGCTGCTGCGCTGCCTGCCGAGCGCCGGACGCAGCAAGGACCGCCAACGGCTCGATACGATCGCGGGCGGCTTGCCGCTGCCGGGCTCGATCACGCAGGGCTGCATCTATGCGGAGCGCTGCCGTCTCGCCGACGAACGCTGCCGCCGCGACGCGCCGCCGCCCTATCGGCTCGGCGCTCCGCACGGCGATCAGATGGCGCGCTGCCACTATCACGAGCGCGCGATCGAGTTGCCGCGTGCGGCATCGAGCGAGGCGCCGGTGATGTCCGCATCAGCCAACGCGGCGGCGCGCGCGTTCTCTGCGCCGGTCCTGCGCGCTCGCAACCTGTCGAAAACATTCCACGTATCTGGTGCGCCATTGCGCGCGGTCGACGACGTGTCCCTCGAACTCGCGAGCGGCGAGACGCTCGGCCTCGTCGGCGAATCGGGCAGCGGCAAGACGACGCTCGCGCGGCTGATGCTCGGCCTGCTCGCACCCGATGCCGGCAGCCTGCTCGAACTCGACGGCGCACCGCTCGCCGCGCGCGTCACGCGACGCAGCGACGAGCAGCTGAAGTCGCTGCAGATCGTGTTCCAGAATCCGGACTCGGCGCTCAACCGCGCGCATTCGGTCAAGCGGCTGATCGGTCGCGCGCTGGCGCGCTTCACCGCGCTGCGCGGCCCCCAGATCGACGAAAGGCTCGGCACGCTGACGGACGCCGTGCGGCTTCCCGAGCGGTATCTCGACGCACGTTCGCGCCAGCTCTCGGGTGGGCTCAAGCAGCGCGTCGCGATTGCGCGCGCGTTTGCCGGCGAACCACGCGTCGTCGTGTGCGATGAGCCGACTTCATCGCTCGACGTGTCGGTGCAGGCCGCGATCCTGAACCTGCTCGCCGATCTGCAGCGCGAGCGCGGCGTCAGCTACGTGTTCATCTCGCACGATCTGCACGTGGTGCGCTATGTGTCGGATCGCATCGCGGTGCTCTATGTCGGCCGGCTGCTCGAAATCGGCCCGGCGGCGGCCGTGTTCGATGGACCGCAGCATCCCTATACCGAGGCGCTGTTGTCCGCCGTGCCGACGCTGCCGGGCGACGGCGTGTCCGGCGACGCACATCAACGTACGCGCATCCATCTGACGGGCGAGTTGCCCGGGCCCGGCGCGATGCCGTCGGGCTGCGTGTTTCACACGCGCTGTCCGCGCAAGCTCGGCGCGATCTGCGAGCAGCAGGACCCGCCGTTTCTCGACGCCGGCGGCCCCGCTGACTCGCCTTCCGCGCACCGGATTCGCTGCCATATACCGGTCGCCACACTGCGCGAGCTGCAATGCGAGCCGCGCGACGACAACGCGGGCAAAACGACGAATGGCGCCGACTCCGACGACGCGTCGAAAAGCGCCAGCTAGCATCGACTCTAACCCCATCGACGTCGCCTCACCCGGCACACCGCCCCCTTGACGAATCCCGCGTCGGAACACGGTTTTTTGCGTCCGCGCGTTTCATCGTCGCAACGTTTCGAGGCGTTTTTCCGGCGTGCGCATCGCACATCCCGAGATTGCCCGCGTCGCTTCAAGGCTCGGCGACGCGTGGCATGGATATCGCTAAATTTGCGGCCAGAGATTCGAAGCCAAACCGGGCGCGCAACACCGCGCACATCCGCACGACGAGCGTCATCACGCGATGACGCGACCTCGCGCGATCAGCACGGCGGCGACGCGCGGGCAACTTCGACACGACGGACTCGGGGTTCGACAAGACCCGCGTGCAGACAGGTCGGCCGCCGCTGTGGCAGCTGGAGACGCGCGATGAAAATCAGAAAATCAGATCGGCATTACTGCGCAATGATGCGCCGCGCAGTGGTGCTCGCGGGGGTGGCGGTGCTGGCGGGCGAGGCCGCGTACGGGGCGTCGACGGACGTGATCCCTCGCTCGATGGTGATGGCCGACGCGTCGCCGGCGCAAACCGGAGATTCAGCGCCGCTGCTGCTCGCGCAGAACGACAACACGGCGACCGCCGCCACGGCCGCCGACGATGCCGCCTCGGTATTCGCGCCGGCTGGCTGCGGCGGGCTCGGTGGTCCGGGCTGCGGCCGGCTCGGCGGCGGCAGTGGCAATGGCAACGGTAATGGCGGCGCGGCGGGTTCGAGCAATAGCGGGGCTGGCGCAAACGGTAACAGCGGCGCCGGGGCGGCGGGTTCAGGGAGCGGAAGTGGAAGCGGAAGCAGCGGCGGCAGCGGGAGCGGCAGCTGCGGTTGCGGAGGCTCAAGCGGTGGCCCGAGTGGTGGTTTCGGCGGCGCGCATGGTGGAGGCTTTGGCGGCGGCTTTGGCGGTGGTCTCGGTGGCGGGTTCGGCGGAGGCTTTGGCGGAGGCTTCGGCGGCGGTCACGGAGGCAAGGGTGGCGGCAACGGCGGCAGTGGCAACGGTGGCGGGATCGGGCACTAGGCGTCGCCCGTTGCTCCGGGTAGGGAGCCCCCGCGCCCTACCCGCCGGCGACATGTCCCGGCATACTGTCCGCTATCCGCTGGCAACGGCGGTGGCGTCCCGATCCCCCGGTCGGGCGTCACCGCCGCGGGCCGGTTGGAGCGGCCCGCCCGCCTGCGGCGCGCGCTGACGGAATGGCCCGGAGAGCGCGCGAGCCGCGCCTCACATCGTGGCGCGAACCGCACCGCGAGCGGCGGGAACACAACCTCCACTGCGTGTGAGTGTTATGGAACCAATCCGAGACGACCGCCTCATATCAAATTCATCGTTCGATATGAGGGCCCACAACATGCATAGAAGTGTCCCCCCCTCCGCGACCCGCACGGCAGCCGCCGTGCTGATGGCTACCGCCCTGGGCCTCGCATCGCTCGCCAATGCGCAAACACCCGCGCAGCCAATGGCGCAAACCTTGTCGCAAGCGGCGCCACCGGTCGACCCGAGTTTCTCCGCCTACTCGCTCGTACAGAACTGCAAACAGCGCCACGACAACGTCGCGCAAGGGCAATGCGTCGGCGCGATCCGCGGCATCATCCACGGTTATCAGTACGGCGTGCTGTTCCTCGCCCAACGCGCCGCCTTCCCCGCCAACGAAACCCAGCGCGTGTCGCTATGTCTGCGCGACGTGCCGGTGTCGTCGATCGTCGACGACTTCCTCGCCGATGCCGCCCAGGTACCGGACGACGCGCTGCAGCACACCCCCGCCGAAGTCGCCGTGCTCGGCTCCGTGCATCAGCACCACCCCTGCACCTGAGCGCCGCGTCAGCGGCGCCCACGGCGCTTCGAGCCACTCGCGCCGCCGCTCCGCAACGGACGGCGGCCGCGCCGGCATTTACAACATCTCCAGCGCACGCTTGCGGCGCGGCGGCTTGAAGTACGCGTCGAGCGCGGCGAGTTCGCCGGCTTCCAGGACCAGTTGCGACGCGCGATGGTTGTCGCGCACATGCTCGACGCGCGCCGCCTTCGGAATCGCGCACACATTGGGCTTGCCCAGCACCCACGCGAGCGCCACCTGGAACACGGAGACGCCGCGCGCGTCGGCGATGTCGTCGAGCGGCGAGCGTTTCGGCAGCCGCGCATGATCGACCGGGCTATATGCCATCGCCGGCATGCCGCGCGCGGCGAGCCATGGCAGCAGATCGAACTCCGGCCCGCGCCGCGCCACGTTGTACAGAATCTGGTTGGTCGCGCACGCGTCGCCGCCCGGCGTCGCCACGAGTTCTTCCATGTCGTCGGTATCGAAGTTGCTCACGCCCCAGTGACGGATCTTGCCCGCGCGCCGCAGCGCCTCGAAGCCGTCGATGGTGTCCGCGAGCGGCACCGAGCCACGCCAATGCAGCAGATACAGATCGAGCCGGTCCGTCTTCAGACGCTTCAGGCTTTGCTCGCACGCGGCGATCACGCCGCGTCGGCTAGCGTTGTGCGGATACACCTTGCTGACCAGAAACACCTTGTCGCGCAAACCGGCGAGAGCTTCGCCGAGCAGCGACTCGGTTGCGCCGTCGCCGTACATTTCGGCGGTGTCGATCAGCGTCATGCCGAGTTCGATGCCGCAGCGCAGCGCATCGATTTCCGCCGCGCGTCTTGCCCGCTGCTCGCCCATCTCCCACGTGCCCTGCCCCAGCGCCGGAATTCGCTCGCCGCCCGGCAAGCTCACGCTTGCGATCTCGCTCGTCATGCTGACTCCTCGAATGTGGTTCGATCCGGATGCGATGCAATTGCACGCCGTCTCACCGCGCAACGCATGCTACGAAAAACCTGGAGACGAGTTTAGCGGCTCCGCAGACTCACATCGGCGCGCCAGGCAAAAGCCCGCTATAACGGGGCGCGCCGATGTTTTAAAATTGCCGCTTGCCCATCTTGCGTGAGCCCCATGACCTCTGCCTCGGAAGACCGCTGGCGCGACCTGCGCCCGGACCCGGAAAACGACACGCCGCTCTATCTGCAACTTGCCCGCAAGCTCGGCAGCGCGATCCACGAAAACCGCTGGAACGCCGGCGAGGCGCTCCCCTCGGAGCGCGTGCTTTCGGAGGCGCTCGGCGTATCGCGCATCACATCGCGTAAGGCGATCGCGCTGCTCGTCGAGCAGGGCTTGATCCGCCGCACCCAAGGCGCTGGCAGCTTCATCACGCCGCGCTATGAAGATCCGTTGTCGCGTCTGTCTAGCTTCAGCGAAATGCTGCGGCGGCGCGGCTTTACACCGAGTTCGAAGTGGCTGTCGCGCGAAATCTCGCCGGCCAATCGCGACGAGGTGATCCAGCTGGGGCTGTCGCCGGCCGCCGCGGTCACGCGGCTGCGGCGGCTGCGGCTCGCGGACGGCATCGTGATGGCGGTAGAGAATTCGACGTTCCCCGCCGCGGTGATTCCCGATCCGCAAGCAATCGGCGACTCGCTGTACACGTACCTGGAGAACCGCGGATTGACGATCGTGCGCGCGCTGCAGCACTTTCGCGCGGTGAACGCGAGCGACGAGATCGCGCAGCAGATGAGCATCGCGCCGAACGAGGCGTTGCTGTTAATCACGCGCGTGGGCTATACGGCGGATCAGCGCGCGATCGAGTTGACGGACACGTACTGCCGCAACGATTACTACGACTTCGTGGCGGAATTGAGGAAGTAGGCTGCGACTCGGTGAATGGTCCGGCAGCCGGGCGCGCCGCGGTTCAAACTCCAAACTCCAACGCGGGCGCACGCTGCCCCGTCACGTCCAACGGGCTTCGTGCGCGCCGATGCGGGCAGGCGGCTGCGCATAAAACGCCGGTGTCTGTTCCAGTTCTTCGGCAGGCTGAACGCCTAGCACGCGCCCGAACTCCGATTGCACGCTCGCGACGCAATCGCGCACATCGTCGAGCGACACCTCGGGCGCCTGCTGCCCATCGGCCAGCAGCCCGAACGACTGCAGCCAACGCCCGGTCTGCGCAAGCGACACCTTCACATGCCAGCTGCCGCCTTCGCGAGCCCGCCGCGCGAGCGCGACCATCGCGCCGAACGCGGCCAGATAGCCGGTCGCGTGATCGAGCGCCTGACACGGCAGATGCCGCGGCTCGGCCGAACCCGCCGCCGCGCGCTCAGTCCACGCGATGCCGCTCGCCGACTGCACCAGACTATCGAAACCGCGTCGCTGCGCCCACGGCCCCGTGTACCCGTAAGCGCAAACCGACACATAGACGATGCCAGGCCGCAGCCGCGCCAGTTCGTCGGGCCCGAAGCCGCGCGCCGCGAGCGCGCCCGGACGATAGGCCTGCAGGAACACGTCGGCATCGCGCGCGAGTCCGCGCAACGTTTCGCAGCCCGCTGCGTCGCGCAGATCGACGAGCGCCGAACGTTTGCCGCGGCCGTTGTCGATCACGAGCGGCGCGATGTTCGGCAGATGCGGCCCGTTGATCGTCATCACGTCCGCGCCATGATGCGCGAGCGCGCGGCCGGCCACCGGTCCGGCGATGATCCGCGACAGATCCAGCACCCGCACGCACGCGAGCGGACGGTCGATGCCGGGTTCGGCGTCAGCGTCGGCGTGGCGCGGCGGCTCCGCCGGCGCGTCGCCGATGCGCTCGATCTCGAACAGCGGCAGGCGCGCGATCGCTTTGGCCTGCTCGAGCGCGGCCCATTCGTCGGGCGTGCGAATCAGGGCGGCGCACAGGCCCGCGTCAGCGAGCGTTTGATCGAGCGTCGCGCCCTCCCAGCCGCGAATCGCGGCCGCCACCGATTCGCGCCCATTCTCACAGCCGAGCACGTCGAGCACACCCTTCAAGTGATGCGCAAAATTCGTGTGCAGCTGAATCCAGCGGCCGTCGCCCGTTTCGTAGAAGCCGGTAACCGGATCGCGCAGCGCGGGCGGCGGCCCATCGTCGATTCGCAGATAGCGTTCGCTGCGAAAAGCCGCCAGCGCGCGACGCATCTGCACCGATACCCGTTGCCTGCGTCCGCTGCGCAGGCGCCAGTATTCGGCGGCCGCGAGGCCAGTCGCGGCGATGGTCGACGACGCGAGGCTGCCGACGTGATAGACCGACGGCAAGCCGGGGTCCGCGCCGGCAAGCGACACGGCGTGCAGCGCGACCGGATCGCAGCCGGCGAGGGTCCAGATGTGCTTGAGGGCGAGTTCGGGTGTCATGGCATCGGGCGCGTTGACCGCGCGGACAGGAAGCAGGTGCACCGAGTCTAAATTTGCGCCTTGCCGCAATCAATCTTGATTATGATAATCAACATATATTGATTTCTTCGGTTTCCGCGCGCTTTCATGTCAGCTCCGCTTTACCTGACCGCCGCCGAAGCGGCCGCAACGCTCGGCGTCAGCGTGCCGACGCTGTACGCGTACGTGAGCCGCGGCATGCTCGGCTCGTCGCCGGATGCGCAAGGCCGGCATCGACTCTACGATGCCGCCGAGGTGCGCCGCCTCGCGCGTCGCAAGGCGGACGGCAAGCGCGCGGGCAAGGTCGCGCAGAAAGTGCTCGACTGGGGCGTGCCGGTACTCGAATCGTCGATCACGCTGGTCGCGGACGGTCGGCTGCTGTATCGCGGGCACGATGCGATCGAGCTCGCACGCGGTGCGTCACTCGAAGACGTCGCGGCGCTGCTGTGGCAATGCAGCGCGCGGCGCATTGCCGATGCGCCCGCCGTGCCGCTCGCTCCCGCGCAATGGGCGGCGTGGCTCAAGCTGTGGAGTGACAGCACGCCGCTCGATCGCGCGCTCGTGCTGCTGCCGGCCGCGGCCGCGCAGATGCCGCGCGTGTGGGCGCTCGGCCGCGACGCGCAGCTCGACACCGCGTGCGCCGTGATGCGGCTGCTGGCCGCCGCGATGCTGCCGGCGGCGCCGTCGAACCAACCGCTGCATCGGCAGATCGCGACGGCCTGGCGGGTGCGCAGCCGGCAGCAAAGCGGGCTGCTGCGCGCGGCGCTGGTCGCGTGCGCGGATCACGAGCTGAATGCGTCGACGTTCACGGTCCGCTGCATCACGTCGACGGGCACGCACTTGTTCGGCGCGGTCGCGGGCGGGCTCGCGGCGCTCTCCGGGCCGCGTCACGGCGGCGAGACCGTGCGCATCGCGGCGCTGCTCGACGAGGCGTCGCGCTCGCCCGATCTGGACCGCTATCTGGCGAACCGTCTCGCGCGGCACGAGCACGGCGCTCAAGGTCCGGTGTTGTCGGGCTTCGGTCATCCGCTCTATCCGGACGGCGATCCGCGCGCGCGGCTGTTGCTGACGATGCTCGCCGACTGCGCGCCGGCCCGCTCGCCGCTCAACGAGGTGCTGCAGCTTGCGCGAGCGGTGCGCGACACGACCGGCGCCGAGCCGACGGTGGATTTCGCGCTTGCGGCGATCGAGCGCGTGCTCGGCTTGCCGACCGGCGCCGCGTTCACGCTGTTCGCGCTCGGACGGGTGGTCGGCTGGATCGCGCACGCGATGGAGCAGACGCGCGATGGCCGGTTGATCCGGCCACGAGCGCGGTATATCGGGGAGTATGAGGCGGGCGGGGCTGCTTGAGGGCTGCTTAGGGGCTACGTCTGGCCTGCTCGCCTTTGCCCCGCATCAGACCACACCTGGCCGACGCGCGAGCCAAGTCGGTATCGGCCAGCCGAATAGCAGCGCCGGCGGCTTGCGTGCCGAACCGCTCGCCAGCGCGAAACGCGCCCCCTCCCGCCCCGCGCTGATCCAAGCCACCGATCCACGCGCCAGCTCGATCGACTGCCCTGCCGCCAGCCAGTGATCTTCATGCTCGCCCTCGACGGTCAGCCAGACATTGCCGCTGATCATCTTGAAAATCGACGGACGCGCAACCCGCCAGGCCGTGACGGGCTCGCCGTGTTCCAGTTCGAAAACTCGCACTTCTCGCATCGCCATTCTCCTCGAAGAACTTTCTGTTGTACCGATTATTGGCGTGCGATGATCGGAAACCCATGCACAGTTCCGAACACTTTCATCGGAACTGTTCAGTCAAAAAACCGAACAGTTGACATGGCTCGCGCGACGCAGGTTAAAAGCTTGCGTTTCGCAGGCCGGCTACAGAAGGCAAGCGTATGAAACTCGAAATCCGGCTCGATCGGGACAACGGCGTACCGCTTACCGAGCAGATCGTCACGGGCGTGTCGGCGTGGATTCGCTCGCGCAATGCGCATCCCGGCTCGAAGCTGCCGTCGATCCGCCAGTTCGCCGCCGACTTCGGCGTAAGCCGCTTTCCGGTGATCGAGGCGTACGACCGGCTGGTGTCGCTCGGCTATGTCGACTCGCGCCACGGCTCCGGCTTCTACGTCGCCGATCGCCAACCGACGGACATGCGCTGTCAGGGCACATCGGACCCGCGCCGAGCCGATGTCGAGTCGGACCATTTGCTCGAACAATTCAACTTTCCGGGCGAGACGCTGAAGCTCAGCAGCGGATTCATTCCGGAAAGCTGGCGCGACATCGATGGCATTGCGCAGGCGATCCGCCATGTGTCGCGAACCGATCCGGCGAGCATGGTCGAGTACGCGACGCCGCTCGGCACTCCCGTGTTGCGCGAACAGTTGCGCAGCCGTATTGGCCAGTTGGGCATCCAGGCGGACGGGTCGCAGATTCTGATCACCGATGGCGCGAGCCAGGCGTTCGATCTGCTGGTGCGCTACATGCTGAAGCCTGGCGACACGATCTTTGTCGAGGACCCCGGTTACTACAACCTGTACGGCCTGTTGCGACTGCACGGCATGAAGCTGATCGGCATTCCGCGCACCGGCAGCGGTCCCGACCTCGACGTGATGCAGGCGCAATTGAAGCTGCACCGGCCCAGATTGCTGTTCATCAACACCGTGTTCCACAATCCGACCGGCACCACGGTCGCACCGCAGGTCGCGTTCCGTTTGCTGCAAATGGCGCGTGAGCATGGCTTCCAGATTATCGAGGACGATATCTACGCGGATTTTCAGACCGAGCTCACCGATCGCCTCGCGACACTCGACCAACTCGAACAGGTGATCTACATCGGCGGGTTATCGAAGACGCTGTCGTCGTCGCTGCGGATCGGCTGCGTGGTTGCGAGTCACGCGATCATCAAGGATCTGGCTAACATCAAGATGCTGACGAGCATCGGCTGCTCGCGATTTGCCGAAGCGGTTACGGTGTCGATGCTGGAGCGCGGCGCATATCGCAAATATCTTGAGCGACTGCGCCGCCAGATGCGCGGCGCGCTCGGCTCGACCGTCCAGACACTCGAAGATGCCGGCTGGGAGATTTTCGAGGAACCCGCGGGCGGCAAGTTCGTGTGGGCGCGCGTGCCCCATGTCGCGGACGCCGAGCGGCTCGTTGAATGCGGTGTGCCGCTCGGTGTGACGGTGCTGCCCGGACAACACTTCAGGCCGAACCGGGAGGCGAGCCCGTGGATCAGGATTCATGTGGCGTTTGGCAACGAGCCACGGGCGCAGGCGTTTTTTCAGGCGGCGGCCCAGTTGCCGGCTGATGTGTGAACACCGCGCAGAACGCGGCCTGGATGCAGCCCCGACACCTGCGCAAGGCTGCGCCGCTCGCTGCGCCGGAACCCGCTTTTCCCTAGAATGGCGAGTCCCAGCCCGACCGAGCGCGCCCAGCCGCTTCATATGTCCACGACGCCGACTCCGCCCGCCCTCGCTCCCGACGTCCCCTCGGGCCCTTCGCCCCGCGCGCTGACGGTGATGCTGTGGCTGGTCGCCACCGGCTTCTTCATGCAGACGCTCGATTCGACGATCGTCAACACCGCACTTCCCGCGATGGCGACAAGCCTCGGCGAGCTGCCGCTGCGCATGCAATCGGTGGTGATCGCCTACTCGCTGACGATGGCGGTGATGATCCCCGTGTCCGGCTGGCTCGCCGACAAACTCGGCACGCGGCGCGTGTTCTTCAGTGCGATCCTCGTGTTCGCAGTGGGCTCGTTGCTGTGCGCGAACGCGCACACGCTGAACCAACTGGTGCTGTTCCGCATTCTGCAAGGCGTGGGCGGCGCGATGCTGCTGCCGGTTGGACGGCTCGCGGTGCTGCGTACCTTTCCGGCGGAGCGTTATCTGCCGGCGTTGTCGTTCGTGGCGATCCCGGGTCTGATCGGACCATTGATCGGACCGACGCTCGGCGGCTGGCTCGTCAAGATCCCGACGTGGCACTGGATCTTTCTGATCAACGTGCCGGTGGGCATCGTGGGCTGCATTGCGACGTTTATCTTCATGCCGGATAGCCGCAACGAACACACGGGCAAATTCGACCTCGGCGGCTACCTGCTGCTGGTGGTGGGCATGGTGGCAATTTCGTTCGCGCTCGATGGCCGCACCGAGTTCGGCATTCAACATGCGACGGTGCTGGTGCTGCTGATTCTGAGCTTGGCGTGCTTCGTTGCCTATGGTCTGCACGCAGTGCGCGAGCCCGCGCCGATCTTTCCGCTCGATCTGTTCAAGATCCACACGTTTAGCGTCGGGCTGCTCGGCAATCTGTTCGCGCGGATCGGCAGCGGCTCGATGCCCTACCTGATTCCTCTGCTGTTGCAGGTGAGCCTCGGCTATAGCGCATTCGAAGCCGGGCTGATGATGCTGCCCGTGGCGGCCGCGGGCATGGCAACGAAGCGTCTCGTGACGACGCTGATTCTGAGGTACAGCTACCGGCGCGTGCTGATGGCGAACACGATTCTGGTCGGCCTGATGATGGCGAGTTTCGCGCTCACGAGCACGAATCAGCCGCTGTGGCTGCGGCTCGTGCAACTGGCGATCTTCGGCGGCGTGAACTCGATGCAGTTCACCGCGATGAACACGTTGACGCTGAAGGACCTGGGTACCGGCGGAGCGAGCAGCGGCAATAGCCTGTTTTCGCTCGTGCAGATGCTTTCTATGAGTCTCGGCGTGACGGTGGCCGGTGCACTGCTGACGACCTTTACCGGCATCATGCAACGCGTGACCGCTGCCAATTCGCTGCCGGCGTTTCATGCGACGTTCCTGTGTGTCGGCATCATCACCGCATGCTCGTCATGGATCTTTGCGCAGTTGTCGCCGGAGATCCGCACGCCGGCGAAAAAGACCGATCCTTCAGAGCGGACCTGAAAGCCGCGCGAGGCAGCACGACGCATCCTCGCGCACTCGCAACCGGATTTCCGGGCATCCCTCCGCGGAGCCCGCACGCAGCCTCCTCGAACAGCGTCAGCGACCCGCAACAGGGCGCGTCCCGCACCAGCGAAGTGCGTGTCATCGCCTTCGTCCCGGAGCGGGCGCACAATATTTTCCTCGGAGCATTGCTGGTGGGCGCTCAAGCTTTGTTGATGCACGCGCATAGTTCTTGCTCGACTATCCTGTAAACTCTTAGTCTGCGCCTGCGAACTCCTGCCGAGCCCTGCAAGCGCCGCCATTTCCACACGACCGACACGATGAGCATGATCGAACTCGATCCTCCCGGCTTCCAGCCACCACGCCCGATGGCCGGCGACGAAGGCTCCCGCCGAACCGTTCTGTATGGCGGCTACACCGTTTTCAGCGTGTTTCAACCGGTCTTCTCGGTATCGCACCGGCGCGCGATCGGCTATCACGCGTCGCTGCGCGTGCACGACGAGCATGAGCGGCAAGTGCCCTCGCACGAAGTCTTTACGCAGGCCGCGCGACGCGGCGACCTGCTGGAACTGGGACGGCTGGCCGAATCGCTGCACCTCGGCAACTTCAATGCGTTCGACAGCCACGACGAATGGCTTTTCCTGAGCCTGCATCCGGCCGCACTGATGGACACCAGCTACGGCGACGCGCTGCTTGCCAGCCTGAAGACGCTCGGCCTGCCGCCGCAACGCGTGGTGCTCGAAGTATCCGAACAGGCCGGCGGTGAAACCACGCGCTTTGCCGAAATCGTCGATTCGCTGCGCAAGTCCGGTTTTCTGATCGCGCTCGACGGCTTTGGCGCCAAGCATTCGAACATCGACCGCGTGTGGAATCTGCGGCCGGACATCGTGACGCTCGACCGCTGCATCCTCGCGCAAGCGAGTGAACACTCGCACATCGAGCGCGTGTTGCCGGGCCTCGTCTCTCTGTTGCACGAGTCCGGGCAACTGGTGCTGATGGGCGGTCTGAGCACCGAGCGCGACGCGCTGATCGCGCTCGAATGCAATGTGGACTTCGTCCAGGGCGCATTTTTCGCAGGCCCGAGCGTCGAACCCGTCAAGCCGCAAGTTGCCGCTGGCTTGATGGATTCGCTGTCCGCTTCGCTGCGCGAACGCGTTGCCGCTCGAGAGAAAGCGCAATCCGCGCGGCTCGCGCCGTATGTCACCGCGCTCGAGGCCGCCGCAGTTCAGTTGATTGCCGGGGAATCGATCACGCAGGCGACTGCTCCTCTGCTCGCGCTTGGGGAAACGGCGCGCTGCTTTGTCCTGGACGGATCGGGCCGGCAGATCGGCGACAACGTGCTGCCGCCGGGCCGCACATCGCAACGCGCAAAGCGCTTTAGCCCGCTGCTGCATTCCGAAGGCGCGAGTTGGGAGCGTCGCCCGTACTTCATTCAGGCGATGCGTCAACCGGGGCGGGTTCATCTAACGCCGCCGTATCTGTCGATCAACGAAGCGCACCTGTGCGTCACGGCCTCGATTGCCGCGCATAACTCGCATGGTACGCAGGTGCTATGCGTCGACATCAACTGGGAAGTCGCGGCTCACCGCAACTGACACCCCGGGATGGCCCTTGATGCGGGCAAGCAGTTCCTTGACCGCGTCACGGCCCAGCATCTGGTTGGCCGCCCGCAAATGCGCGGCGCTGGTCAGGATGCGCAGCGAGATGATTTTCGCCGAAAGGTCCGTTGTGCCATCCGTCACCACGTCGATCAATCCGACGATGTCGCCGTCGCAGAACAGCGCGATACACACCGCACCCGCCATCGACACCACCTCGGTATAGCTCGCCTGTTGCGCGAGCGATGTAATCACAGCCATCCACTTTGGACCGGAGCCCGGTTCGCGGGCACGCTGCGCTTTGGCTCCAGGCGTTGGCCCTTGCCCTCGAAGAGCCACGTTGGCCGTGGGGAATGGAGTGGGCGTCGCGTACAAAGGTGCGTCGCTGATCAGTTGCGGCGCGTCGCTGAAAAGCTGCAGCAAGCCCGCCCGGTCTTGCGCTTCGAGCGCCGCGCGCAATCGCTCGACGATTCGCCCATGCACCGCTGGATCGGGCCGCTCCAACGGGGCGCCAGCACGTTTCAGACGCTCCTTGGCGCGATGAACCATTTGCCGGCAGGCGGCCGGTGTGCGCTCGAGAATCGACGCGATTTCGGCATAACCGCACTCGAACGCTTCATGCAGGACGAACGCCGCGCGTTCGTCTGGCTTCAGATGTTCGAGCAGCAGCATCACGCCATATGACATATCCGCCGCGCGCAATGCCAACTCCTCGGCCGATGGTGCGACCTCGTCGAGCCACGGCTCCGGCAACCAGCCGCTAGCCTGCGACGCGCGCTCGCGCTGCGCGTGCCGCAGACGGTCGATCGCCGTGCGCGTGGTGAGCGTGGTGAGCCACGCGACCGGCGTTTGCACCGCCCGCGTATCGGCCAGATGCCATTTGAGCCAGACGTCCTGCATCACGTCTTCGGCCTCCGCACGACTGCCAAGCATCCGATACGCGAGCGCCAGCAGACGGGCGCGCGCGGCCTCGAAACTGGATGCCTTGTCGATTCCCTGTTCCGTCATGCGTAGACCTCCCGATGGTGCGTGGTGAAAAAGCGGCTGCATACCAGTGGCATGGCTCAGGCGCGCGTCATGTTCGCCATTCCTGAGCTTGACGCATGGGCAACGGGTGATGTGACAGTTCAGCGCAAAAAATTTTCTGTCACAGCGCCGGCCGCTGCTTCGTCAAATGAGCAACAAGCGGCGCATGTCACCCGGCCTCTGGTTCGCGGCCGCCTGCGCATCCCCGAATGCCCGTGCCATCCATCCTGATCGAGGAATCCATGCCTTCCAGTTACCCGTCTGTCTCCGCCTTGGGCCTTGTGCCCACCGTGATCGAACAATCCGGCCGGGGCGAGCGCGCCTACGACATCTACTCTCGCCTGCTGCGCGAGCGCATCGTGTTTCTTGTCGGGCCCGTGAACGAGCAGTCAGCCAGTCTGATCGTCGCACAATTGCTGTTTCTCGAATCGGAGAACCCCGACAAGGATATTTCTTTTTACATCAACTCGCCCGGCGGCTCGGTGTATGACGGCCTCGCGATTTACGACACCATGCAGTTCATCAAGCCGGAGGTCTCTACCTTGTGCACGGGCTTTGCCGCGAGCATGGGCACCTTTCTGCTCACCGCGGGTCAACGCGGCAAACGGTATGCGCTACCCAATGCGCGCATCATGATTCACCAGCCGTCCGGCGGCGGTCAGGGCACCGCGGCGGACATCGAAATCCAGGCGAAGGAGGTGCTGTATGTGCGAGCACGTCTCAATGCGATGATGGCCGAGCGCACCGGACGCAGCATCGAAGATATCGCGCGCGATACCGACCGCGACAACTTCATGTCGGCGCTCGAAGCGAGGGAATACGGATTGATCGATGACGTGCTGGAAGCTCGCGCGACGTGGAACAGCGCAGGTCGTCGCGACAGCCTGTAACGGAACGCTCGCTGGGCCGCCGGATAGACCGCCTTGCCGCCAATTCCCATCCACCTATCGGTGCGAGCGCACGACAAAAGCTGCTCACCTTCGCTGGAATCGCTATCATGTCGCGATTCGTCGACTTCGACGACCGCTTCAATGGAGATACACATGGCGTCATCCAACGAAAACGTCAGCATGGCGCTGTTCTGCGACTTCGAGAATGTCGCGCTTGGCGTGCGCGACGCGAAGTACGACAAGTTCGACATCAAGCTTGTACTCGAGCGCCTGCTGCTGAAGGGCAGCATCGTCGTCAAGAAAGCGTATTGCGACTGGGATCGCTACAAGAGTTTCAAAGGGGCCATGCACGAGGCCAATTTCGAGCTAATCGAAATTCCGCACGTGCGCCAATCGGGCAAGAATTCAGCCGACATCCGGCTGGTCGTCGATGCGCTCGATCTCTGTTATACGAAATCGCACGTCAATACGTTCGTCATCATCAGTGGTGATTCGGATTTTTCGCCGCTCGTGTCGAAGCTGCGCGAGAACGCCAAACAGGTCATCGGCGTCGGTGTGCAGCAGTCCACCTCGGATTTGCTGATCGCCAATTGCGATGAGTTCTTCTTTTACGACGATCTCGTACGCGAAAGTCAGCGCGCAGTCGCGAGGCGCGAATCGTCGCGCCAGCAGCAGAGCGCGCAGCAGGCAGCCAAACGTGCGGCAGATGAAGAGAAGGCCCCACCCAAAGAGGACCTGGAGAAGCGTCGCAGCAAGGCCGTCGAAATTGCGGTTCAGACGTTCGACGCACTCGCTTCCGAACGCGGCGACAGCGGCAAGATCTGGGCGTCCGTGCTGAAGAACGCGATCAAACGGCGCAAACCGGATTTCAACGAGACGTATTACGGGTTTCGCGCTTTCGGCAATCTGCTGGAAGAAGCGCAGGCACGCGGGCTGCTCGAATTCGGCCGCGATGAAAAATCAGGCGCGTACGTTTATCGAAGCACGGCTGTGAACGTCGGGAGTGAAGCGGCCGGTGAAACTATCGGCGAAACCGCGGCGGAGTCTGCCGAAACGGGGTCGGCTGAAGCAGTGCCGGCTGAACAGGCGGCCGAACATTCGTATCAAGCGCAGGCGGCACAAGCGGCCGCGTCCGAGTCGGGGGGCAAGCACAAGTCGCGTCGTAAGGACCGCAGCAACCGCAAGGCGGGGCGGGGTCAGGAGACCGCGCACGGCAAGCGCGGTCACCATGAAACGGCTGATGAAGAACCTGCGGCTGCCGCTCCGGCTGTCGGCGAACCGGCGGAGTCCGCCGAACAGGTCCAGCGGCAGGAACCGCGTGAACACGCGCCGCTCCCACATGAGTTCGTCATTGAACCGATAGCTGAAGAGACCGAAGCTCGTGCTGTAACAGCGGCAGCGGATACAGCCGCTGAACAAGTCGTCCTCGGTCAAGAAACCGACCAAACCGCCGATAGCGGCCACTCCGCGCAGCGCCAAAGCGCCAAAAAGCGCGCATCGCGCAAAACGGCCGCGAAGAAAGTGAAGAAAAGCACGCCGCGCTCGATCGAGGAAGTCCCTGAGATCGCGGCGCCGGCCGAGGCCCCTGCTCCGGCAGTCAATGTGGAAGCAGGGCCTGAGGCCGCCACGAAGGTCCCCCGCAAAACGGCGTCTCGCAGCCGTCGTCCGCGCAAAACGGCGTCGACGGACAGCACGGAGTAAGCAGCGGCATGGATTCGACAATCGTCGCCGCAAGCTACCGCTCAACCGTGCTACGCATTTGAAACGCAGTACCGGCCGACGATGCAAGACAAGCAAGCAGGCCGGCCCCCCCTATCACCGCTCAGTAAGCCGGATAAGGCGCATACATAACGGGCGGAGGCGGAGCGTAGTAATACGGACGGGGCGCGACATACACCGGCTGCGTCGAATAGTAAGGCTGCGGCTGAACTATCGTCTCGCCCTTCGAGGTCATGCACTGGGCGTAGGCGGTGTCATAGCGTGCCTGCATGCCGGCCGCCGAGTACTGGGCGCCATTCGCCCCGTTCGCGCCGCCGATCAGCAGGCCGCTGCCCGCCCCGATCGCCGCGCCAGCGCCGGCGTTGCCCGCCGCGGCGCCGAGCAGCGCGCCGACGGCCGCGCCGCCGAGCGTGCCGAGCGCCGCGCTGTTCACGCTGTTCGTGCTGGCCGCCTGCGCAGCGCCGGACGGATTCGTCGTTTGATTCGCGTAGTCGCGGCACGCGTAGTCGTTTTGCTGGAACTGGCCGAGCGGCTCGCCACTGCGCGGCATCGCGGCTATGCTCGGGCCGCTCGGTGGCGCCACTGCGCAGCCGCCTAACGCGAGCGCGATGACGGCCGCGGGAATCGCCAGGCTGATCGTTTTATTGCTGGAAATCATGGTGGTGCACTTCGGAGGATTGGAATTCAAACGTTAGGCTAATCGCGAAATTCCGTGGTTACGGCTTAGTTACAGAAAGTTTTTGCACGGCCGGCTGGTCTCGACCCGGCAGTCGCCTCAAACGATCCCCGTCGTCTAAGCCGATCGACCGCGCGGAGGACGCCTCAATGAACCGGCTCATTCTCGCCGTCGCAGCGGCTTGCGTAGCCTGCGCCGCGCCGGGCGCCGCAGTTCGGCGAAGTCGACGGGCGTTGGCCGAGGTCCACTTCGCACCCCGCGAAACCGCAGTTACCAACTGTGACAAACTTTTTTCAGATGCGATCCCTGCACTTCCAATCGCCTCGGGAAAAGAAAAAGCCCTCGCGATGGAGGGCTTTCGTCCCTAGCTCTCATCTTCAATCGCGATCGCAAGGATCACGACATCAGACGACGAGCTGCAACTGGCAATCTCAAGCGAAGTTCTTCGCTGCGAAGTCCCAGTTGACGATGTTCCAGTACGCCTCGACGAACTTCGGACGCGCATTGCGATAGTCGATGTAGTAAGCGTGCTCCCAAACGTCGATGGTCAGCAGTGCCTTGGCGTCGGTGGTGAGAGGCGTGGCGGCGTTGCTCGTCGACACGAGGTCGAGCGAACCATCAGCCTTCTTCACGAGCCATGCCCAGCCCGAGCCGAACGTGCCGACCGCGGTCTTCGCAAACTCTTCCTTGAACTTGTCGAACGAACCCCACTTCGCGTTGATCGCGTCAGCGAGCGCGCCGGTAGGTGCGCCGCCACCTTGCGGCGACAGGCTGTTCCAGAAGAACGTGTGATTCCACACTTGAGCCGAATTGTTGAAGATACCGCCCGACGACTTCTTGACGATCTCTTCCAGCGACAGGTTCTCGAACTCCGTGCCCTTGATCAGATTGTTCAGGTTGGTCACATAGGTCTGGTGATGCTTGCCATAGTGAAACTCGAGCGTCTCTTCCGACATGTGCGGAGCGAGCGCGTTTTTCGCAAACGGCAACGGCGGGAGCGTATGTTCCATGGTGCTTTCCTTCTCTATATCTGTTGTGGGGAGTCTGCGGATGACGCTATCGAGCACTCGATTGTAGGCGAGTTGGAATAACCCCGCAAACGACCGGCCTTTATGTCCGGCATGTCGAACACGCCGTGCGCAAGGCCCTTCGGAAGGGCGCGCATGGCGCGTGCCCGGGTCGTCGGTAGACAGGACATAGGCGCCACGCGCCCACCGGCAAAACGTCAGAAGCCGTCGGTCAGACGCGCCTGCACGTCGGCGAGCGCGACGTCGGCCGAGCCTTCGGCGAGATGCATCGTCAAACGACGGCCGGGTTTCAGCGACGACGGCGTGCGAATCGCCCGACCGCTTTGCGTATCGAGCACGGCCGCATAACCGCGCTCGAGCGTGCGCTGTGGACTCAGCACTTCGAGTCGCGCGCCGAGCATGCCGATACGCGCGACCTGACGTTCGTGCTGGCGCGACAGTGCTGCATTCAGGCGCTGCGCCAGCGTGTCGACGCGCGTGCGCTCGGCCGCGAGATCCGGACGCCAGCGTTGCCAGCGCATCTGCAGCAGCGAGAATCGCGCACGAGCGTCGCGTACCGGCCGCGCGCCCGCCGACGCGAGCCGCACGCGCAATTGCTGCAAATGCGTGCGCTGCCGCGCGAGCCGCTCGGCCGGCGAAACGAGCCGCCGCGCCAGCCAGTCGAGTTGCTGCGCGCGCCGCTCCATCATGCGGCCGAACGCGCGCGCGAGCGTCGCGTGCCGATGATCGAGTTCGCGCAGCAGCATGACGCGCTGCGGACTCACGAGTTCGGCGGCACCGGTCGGCGTCGGCGCACGTACGTCGGCGGCGAAATCGGCAATCGTGAAATCGGTCTCGTGACCGACGCCGCTCACCACGGGTATCACGCTTTCGGCGATCGCGCGCGCGAGCACTTCTTCGTTGAACGCCCACAGATCTTCGATCGAGCCCCCGCCGCGACACACGATCAGCACGTCGACCTCGCGGCGCGCGCCAGCCGTCTCGACCATCGCCGCGAGCCTCGCGCTGACACCCGCGCCCTGCACCGGCGCTGGATAAACGATCACCGGAATATGCGGCGCGCGGCGCGACAGCGTCGTCAGCACGTCGCGCAATGCGGCCGCCTGCAACGACGTGACGAT
Source organism: Paraburkholderia atlantica (assembly GCF_009362785.1). GTDB lineage: Bacteria > Pseudomonadota > Gammaproteobacteria > Burkholderiales > Burkholderiaceae > Paraburkholderia > Paraburkholderia atlantica. The sequence goes on along the minus strand of NZ_WHNQ01000026.1, from coordinate 46,818 downwards.
ACCGATCGCGCGCGGATGGGTCGGCAGCGCGCGCTTGCGTTCAGCGGCGAACAACCCTTCGGCTTCGAGTTGCGCCTTCAACCGCAGAAACGCTTCGTACAGACGACCCTGACCAGTGCGGCGCACCGCTTCGACATTCAGTTGCAATTCGCCGCGCGGTTCGTACATCGTCACGAGCGCGCGCACTTCGATGCGATCGCCTTCGCGCGGCATGAATTCGGCGTACTGCGCGCGACCGCGGAACATCACGCAGCGCATCTGCGCCTGTGCGTCCTTGATCGAAAAATACCAGTGACCACTTGCGGCGCGCGTGAAGTTCGACACTTCGCCCGCGACCCAGACGAGTGGAAACGAGCGTTCGAGCATCGTGCCGATCGCGCGATTGAGCGCGGACACGGGAACGACGACCTCACCGCCTGGTGTGGCCGCCGAAGCAAAAGGATTTTCGGGGTTCATGCGAGGGATAAATAGCGCTGGCCGGACAGACGATAGACCGAGCGACGAGCGGCGTCCAGCCGGAATCGCAGGATTGTTAAAAGTGTCCACATGGCGGGAACCGCCTGACGAATTCCGCCAGAACGCCCGCCAACGCCAATAGATTCCTGGCAGACCCTTGATTTATATGGTGTTTGCATCTCAATAGAGAGCGAGCACTTCGATCCAAAGCGCACGGAATGGCCCTCCCGGACGATCGGATGGCAGGTTCTCCACAAAGTTATCCACAGACTGTGGGCGACCGCACATAGCGAGGACCGGCGTCCATCAAGTCCCACGCGACTTGCCGGCCGGGATGCCCGCGCGCTAGAGTGGCGGGTTCGATGGCATGCCGATCGCGCAGCGCGCCGGGGAGCTTGTCGGCCCGAGGCCGCCTGAGGCTAATAAGCACGAGCCCTTTCGCCGCGCCGTTTGCACCTCATTTTTCGACCGTATTCGCATTCGATTGTCCGGAGAACCGCGTTGATGTTGACCCCGCGTAGTGCGCACGGCATGCAGTCCTGGCCCGCAACCCGCCCATGAGCGAACTCAGCGACCGTCTCGCAGCGCGCCTCGCGCGCGAATGGCAGCAACGCGGCCCGCTCGCCTGGGCGCTGACGCCGCTCGCCTGCGTATTTGGCACGGTCGCGGCCGCGCGCCGCGCCGCGTTTTCGCAAGGCTGGCTGAAGTCGGTGCGCGTCGGCGTGCCGGTGGTGGTGGTCGGCAACGTGACGGTTGGCGGCACCGGCAAGACGCCGACGGTCATCGCGCTCGTCGAAGCGTTGCGCGCCGCGGGCTTCACACCTGGCATCGTGTCGCGCGGCTACGGCGCGCGCGTGAGCACGCCGACCCAGGTCACACCCGGTTCATCGGCGCGCGTCGGGGGAGACGAACCGTTGTTGATTGCGCGCCGCACCGGCGCACCCGTATGGGTCTGTCCGGATCGCGTCGCCGCCGCGCAGGCGCTGTGCGCCGCGCATCGCGACGTCGACGTGATCGTCAGCGACGACGGCTTGCAGCACTATCGCCTCGCACGCGACGTCGAACTCGTCGTGTTCGATCACCGGCTCGGCGGCAACGGCTTCCTGCTGCCGGCCGGGCCGCTGCGCGAGCCGTTGTCGCGCCGCCGCGACGCGACGCTGATCAATGATCCGTACGCGCGCACGCTGCCCGCGTGGCCGAACACATTCGCACTGCAGCTCGCGCCCGCCGACGCTTGGCATCTCGACAATCCCGCGCTGCGCCGCCCGCTCGCGCAGTTCGCCGGTCAACGCGTGCTGGCCGCGGCCGGCATCGGCGCGCCGGAACGCTTTTTCGCGACAGTGCGCGCGGCCGGCATTGCGCCCACGACGCGCGCCCTGCCCGACCACTACGCGTTCGAGCGTAATCCGTTCACCGACGTCGACGCCGACGCGATCCTGATTACCGAAAAGGATGCGGTAAAATTGGGGGCCTGGCACGACGCGCGCATCTGGGTAGTCCCGGTCGAAGCCGCGCTTGATCACCGCCTCACTGCATTAGTTGTGGAGAAAGTCCGTGGACGCTCGCCTGCTTGAAATCCTCGTTTGCCCGATCTGCAAGGGCCCGCTCAGCTACGACCGCGCCGCGCAGGAACTGATCTGCAACGCGGACAAGCTCGCCTATCCGATCCGCGACGGCATTCCCGTAATGCTCGTCGACGAAGCACGGCAGACCGTCGAAGGCACGCCGGTCGATCTGAACCCCGGCTCGGTTGCCTGACCCGGCGCGGCGCTGCACCGAGGCGCCGCGTCGCCTCGCTCGCCCGCGGGTCGAGGAGCAAAGCCCGTCAACGCCAAGGCCGCCCCGCATGTGCGCCACAATCGATCCGTAGCCGTTTCCGCCGCTCCGGCTTATGTCCGACTCCGCGTGCGTGTCGCGCGCAGCCTCTTCCTCCGGCCTGATCGCCGCCCGTTCTTGATCCGATGATCCACACCACCCCTCATCCGTTTATCGCCGTCGTGCCGGCCCGTCTGGCGTCGACCCGTCTGCCCAACAAGCCGCTCGCGGACCTCGGCGGCAAGCCGATGGTCGTGCGCGTCGCGGAGCGCGCGCGCGAATCGGGCGCGCAGCAGGTGCTGGTCGCGTCGGACGCGCAGGAAGTGCTCGACGCGGCGCACGACCACGGCTTCGACGCGGTCCTCACGCGCGCCGACCATCCGTCGGGCACCGACCGTCTCGCGGAAGTGGCGACGCGCTTCGGCTGGAGCGATGACAAGATCATCGTCAACGTGCAGGGCGACGAGCCGCTGATCGACCCGGCGCTGGTGCGCGGCGTCGCCGCACATCTGGCAACGACGAGCGACTGCGCGATTGCGACGGCCGCCCATCCGATCACCGATCCCGCCGAAATTTTCAATCCGAACGTCGTCAAGGTCGTGCCTGATGCGCGCGGCGTCGCGCTGTATTTCTCGCGTGCGCCGATCCCTTGGGCGCGCGACGCATGGCAGCCGCACTGGCCCAACGTCGCGTCGATGCCGACGCCGCCCGCCCCCGCCGTCGTGTACCGGCACATCGGCCTGTACGCGTATCGCGCGAAATTCCTGCGCACGTACCCGAGTCTCGCGATCTCGCCGATCGAGCAGGTCGAAGCGCTCGAACAGCTGCGCGCGATGTGGCATGGCGAGCGCATCGCTGTCCTCGTCACGCATGACGTGCCGTTGCCGGGCGTCGATACCCCCGCCGATCTCGCGCGCGTACGGGCTTTATTCGGGTCTTGAGCGCGGGAAGCCGTGGCATAATCGAACGGTTATGCGCGCCTCCCAGCGCAGGCGACATCCGGGTTATCCCCGTCGCGCCGTGCGGATCTTGCAGCGCCGTCATTTCGACGTGCAGCGCGAGCTAGCCAACGGTAGCCGATGCGGAGCCTGCGAGAATCGCCGGGAAGCCTGCTGCGTAAACAAAGAATTCACATAGATCTGGAGATATCCATGCGTTTGATCCTGTTGGGTGCACCGGGTGCTGGCAAAGGCACTCAGGCCAACTTCATCAAGGAAAAGTTCGGCATCCCTCAAATTTCGACCGGCGACATGCTGCGCGCGGCCGTCAAGGCCGGTACGCCGCTCGGCCTCGAAGCAAAGCGCTTCATGGACGCCGGCGAGCTGGTCACGGATGAGCTGATCATCAACCTCGTGAAGGAACGTCTGCAGCAGCCGGACTGCACGAACGGCTACCTGTTCGACGGCTTCCCGCGCACGATTCCGCAAGCTGAGGCAATGAAGCAGGCCGGTGTCGCGATCGACTACGTGCTCGAAATCGACGTGCCTTTCGACGAGATCATCGTGCGCATGAGCGGCCGCCGCTCGCACCCTGCGTCGGGCCGCACGTACCACGTGACGTTCAATCCGCCCAAAGTCGAGGGTATCGACGACGTGACTGGCGAGCCGCTGATCCAGCGCGACGACGACAAGGAAGAAACGGTCAAGAAGCGTCTCGAAGTGTACGAATCGCAAACCAAGCCGCTGATCGAGTACTACAACAGCTGGGCGAAGAACGGCGATGCGTCGAGCTCGGTGAAAGCGCCCCAATATCGCCGCATTTCGGGCCTCGGCAGCGTCGATGAAATTCGCGCCCGTGCGTTCGAGGCACTGAAGTAAGCTGGATTGATCGAAACATTTCCGCTGTTTGCGTTCGACCAAAACCCGCCCACATTGGGCGGGTTTTTTTATTGGTTCGGTGCCCCAACCGCAACGGCAAGCGCTGGGTGTGGAACGTCCAGCAGAGCCAGTTAGTCTTCCATAGCACTCGCATGCCGCTGCCCGCTTCGCTTTCCGCAGCGCAGCACAGCCGCTACAATCGATCGTCGAAAAATGCTTCGATCCAGACTGCACCGAACAACCGTAGCGAAGGAGAAGACATGGAAATTCGTGACAACGTGTTCCTGATCACCGGCGGTGCATCAGGGCTCGGCGCTGCCACCGCGCGCCTGCTGGTGGAGCACGGCGGCAGGGTCGTGCTCGCCGACCTGAATCTGGACGCGGGCGAGGCGCTCGCCAAGGAACTCGGCGGCGTATTCGTCAAATGCGACGTGAGCCGGGAAGAGGACGCGCAACAGGCAGTCGACACCGCGACGAAGCTCGGCACGCTGCGCGGACTCGTCAACTGCGCGGGCGTCGCGCCGGCCGCGAAGACCGTCGGCAAGGATGGCCCCCATCCGCTCGATCTGTTCACGCGCACGATCTCGATCAACCTGATCGGCACGTTCAACATGATCCGGCTCGCCGCGACGCAGATGTCGAAGAACGAGCCGAACGCCAACGGCGAGCGCGGCGTGATCATCAACACCGCATCGGTCGCCGCGTTCGACGGCCAGATCGGCCAGGCCGCCTACTCCGCGTCGAAAGGCGGCGTGGTCGGCATGACGCTGCCGATCGCGCGCGACCTGTCCCGCAACGCGATCCGCGTGATGACGATCGCCCCCGGCATCTTCGAAACGCCGATGCTGCTCGGCATGCCGCAGGAAGTGCAGGACGCGCTCGGCGCGATGGTGCCGTTCCCGCCGCGCTTAGGCAAACCGGCTGAATACGCGATGCTCGCCAAGCAGATCTTCGACAATCCGATGCTGAACGGCGAGGTGATCCGGCTAGACGGCGCGATCCGCATGCAGCCGAAGTGAGGAGCGCCTCGCGATAAAAAAACGCCTGTACATGTACGACATGTGCAGGCGTTTGCGTCTCATGCGGCGTGAAAACGCGCGTCGCTATTCGCCACCATCATGCCGGGTGCGCTGCCGCAATTCATGCAGTTGCGACTCGACTACGGTGGCGTCTTCCGCATCGGGTCGATCCCCGAGGTAACTTTCGAGGTCTTCGAGCGCGGGCCGCAGATAATCGAGCCGCGCATACGCGAAACCGCGATCACGCACTTCCTCGATATTGTCCGGCAGCAGAATGACGAGCCGCTGTTGCACCGCGAGCAGACGTTGCCAACGCTCGGTTTGCAGATAGATCGCCTTCAGGTTGCGCAGCATCCGCGCGACGATCTCGCGACGCGTGGCCGGCTGTAGCAGCATGCGCAGCGCGCGGCCGACCGAATCTCCAGCCGACGCGACGTATGGTTCGAGCATCTCGACCATCTGCGCTTCGGACAGCGAATGACCGGTGGTCGGATCGAGCATCACGTCGCCGTCGGGCGTCGTCACGCGCAGCAGGAAGTGGCCCGGAAACGACACCCCGCGCACCGGAACGCCGAATTGCTCAGCCATCTCCAGATAGAGCACCGCGAGTGAAATCGGAATGCCGCGGCGACGTTTGAGTACGACGTTCAGATGACTGTTGTCGGGGTCGTAGTAATCGTTCAGATTGCTCGCGAAACCGAGTTCACGGAAAAAGAACCGATTGAGGACGCCAACCTTCTGACGGATGTCGGCATCGTCCGGCATGCGGCGGCGCAGCCGCAGCACCAGCTCATCGATCTCGGCGAGCACCGACTGCAGATCGAGATCGGGGTAGGCGTCCTGCGCGAGCGAGAGCGCCGTCTCGGTCAGCGGCAGGCTCTCGTCTTCGGCGACGAGCGTACTGAAATAATCGAGAACCCGCGACATGGTGATCACTTCACTCGCCTTTTGAAATACGCGTACTTGAAGCCCATCAGCCAAAGCATACCGAAATATAGCGCGGCGAACAGCACGAGACACGCACCGAGCAACACCATCCGGCTAACCGGCTGGGTATGCATGCCGACCCAGTCGAAGCTGATCGCAAGCCAGCGCATCACGCCGGCGAGCACGAGGCACGCGCCGAGCAATTGCACGAAAAACTTGAGCCAGCCGCTCGACGGCGTATAGATGCCGCGTTTGCGCAGACCGATGAACAGCAGCAACGCATTCACGCAAGCGCCGAGCCCGACGCTCAGGGTGAGACCCGCATGCGCGAACACCGGCACGAACGCGTAGTTGCACAGCTGCGTCACAATCAGCACGCCGATGCCAATTTTCACCGGCGTCTTGATGTCGTGCTTCGCGTAGAAGCCCGGTGCGAGGATCTTGATCAGGATCAGGCCGATCAGGCCGACCCCGTAGGCGGCGAGCGCGCGGCTCACCATTACGACCGCGTTACCGTCGAACTTGCCGTAGTTGAATAGCACGGCCGTCAGCGGCTGGGCGAAAAAGAACAGCGCGATCGCGCTCGGCGCGGCGAGCAGGAACGTGACGCGCAGCCCCCAGTCGAGCAGCGACGAATACTCGTGCGAGTCGGCGTCGACGTGCGCCTTCGATAGGCTCGGCAGCAGGATCGTGCCCAGCGCGACGCCGAGCAGCGCGGTCGGAAACTCCATCAGCCGGTCGGCGTAGTTGATCCACGACACCGCGCCGGGGCCGATGTGCGACGCGATGTTGGTGTTGATGATCAGGCTGATCTGCGCGACCGACACCGCGAACATCGCCGGCACCATCTTCGCGAGCACCCGTTTTACGCCGCGATGCGCGAGCGCGTGCAGCGGGTTCAGGCGGATGCGCGGCACCATGTCGATCTTCTTGAGGCCCGGCAACTGCACCGCGAATTGCAGCACGCCACCGATGATCACCGCCCACGCGAGCGCATAGACCGGCGTTTGCAGGCGCGGCGCGAGAAACAGCGCAGAGACGATGAACGCAACGTTCAACAGCACGGGAGCGAACGCGGGCAACGAAAAGTTCCGGTACGTATTCAGCACGCCCGACGCCATCGACGTCAGCGAAATGAAAATGATGTAGGGGAACATGATGCGCGTCATCGTGACCGCGAGCTGGTAAGCGTGGCCCTCGCGCGCGAGGCCCGACGCGACGACAAACACGACGCCCGACGCGCCGACCACGCCAATCACCGACAGCACCGCGAGCGCCCACGCGAGCACGGTCGAGGTCGCGTCGACGAGCGCCTTGGTGGCGTCGTGGCCTTGCTGGTTCTTGAACTCGGCGAGGATCGGCACGAAGGCCTGCGAGAACGCGCCTTCGGCGGAGATGCGGCGCAGCAGATTCGGAATACGAAAGGCGACGTAGAAAGCGTCGGTGTATTGACTGGCGCCGAACGCACGGGCGATCAGCGTTTCGCGGGCCAGTCCGGTCACGCGCGACAGCAGCGTGAAGCCGCTGACCGTCAGCAGGGCTCGGAATAGATTCATGGGGCGCTTATTATACGGGTCCCGCTAATGCGGGCGACGAGCCGGAAACCCGATTCGGACCGATTTGCCACGCGGACGTTCGCCGCAATTGGCCGGGAAATGCGATTTTTTGTGGTTTTAGCGGTTTTCCGTGCAGCGCCAGCACGTTAGGGTCAACTTGGCGCCACTCCCGTCACTGTGACGCCGTCGCGCGTTTTCCGTTGTCACGTGCCTGATTTTGTTGCTATAATCGTCGGTTTCGAAGCTTGCTCCGTTTTCGAACGGTCTTTGGACGGCATTCTCAGGTTGGCGCAGCGCCGCCTGTCAATACATCCGGAAGCCTGGAAACACGGGCCCGCCTTCGCGTAGTTTGATCGATTTTTTCGACACTTTTGCGCCCTTGGGCAATCGCTTCCAAGGGTTCGGATCGAGAAGCAGCACCTCGCCTCATCATTGCAGGCCGGGTACTGGAAACAGGAACAGGATAAGGAACCGTCATGGCTAACTCCGCACAAGCACGCAAGCGCGCCCGCCAGGCCGCGAAGGCAAACTCGCACAACTCGGCACTGCGCTCGAAGTTCCGCACGGCTATCAAGGCTGTTCGCAAGGCGATCGACGCAGGCGACCAGGCTAAGGCCGCCGAAATCTTCAAGGCATCGTCGAAGACCATCGACATCATCGCCGACAAGAATATCATTCACAAGAACAAGGCAGCTCGCCATAAGAGCCGCCTCGCTGCAGCCATCAAGGGTCTGCAAGCGCCCGCAGCGCAGTAATTCCGGTCGGCCCGCTTCGGCGGGCTACCTCCTGTTTCCGCTGCACAAGAAGCCCGCTTTGGCGGGCTTTTTTGTTTTGGCTGGATTAGCAGCCACAAAAAAACCCGCTGCTTGCGGGTTTTTTGTTTCTTTGCTTTTGCCGATCTGGCCAGCTTGCGTCAGATCGCATGACGTTTGGCTTGCGGCGCAGGCGCATGCTCGAGTTCCAATTCGCACGCCTCGGTGACGAGGAGGTCGTTGTCTTTTGCGAAGTTCAGAACGAAATCGAAGGCCATTGGCTCGATGTCGCGCAGTCTCGAATCGAGAATCACGCATTTGAGGTCGCCGATCATGGTCGGCCGCACGTACAGCGAGTACTGCATATAGGCGTTCGGCCCCTTCCTCACGCCGGGCCCGAACGACGACATGACGCCCGCGAGCCGCTCCGACCAGTCGCTCGGCCGAAATCTTTTTCCGGTCGACGTAATGCCCTGAATGAAATATTCGATTGGAGCTGCTTCGGCCATGTAGAAATACCTGTGTGACTGCCCAGCGGAATGACGACCAACCGGCGACACCAGTTGCTCGCTCACATTCACCGCAAGCGACATGCGCGGCAAGAGCTTGCAGCCACCTGCGACGTGCGTGGGACTGGCGCTAACGCAACAATGACGAGCCGCACCACGAGAACCGCTGCGGCAAACCGGCTGTACCGCTCTGGCGCCTGTCATGACGGCCACGCCGTGACAGGCTTTCCGCGCCGCGCGAGCCGCGTTTCTTCACGCGAAACGCTGGCCTGCTGGGCTATGGGATAACCCTTAAATTATAGCGCAGAGGGCCCTTTTCCGCAGCGCACACAAACGCCCTTCGATGCTCCCGCGCAGCCCGATATGAAGCTTTCTAATCGCTTCCAAATAGCTTCCCAATTGCCTCCGAATTGCCTGCGACGCCTGCCGGCCGACTCGTCAAACAGGGCGAAATCCTTTATGCTGGATTGAGTTACCACCAAACCGACGGCGGCACAGTCCGGCAACCCTGCCGGGTGAGACCGCCGTATTTGTTTCATGACCGCCAAGAAAATTCGCCACTACCTGCAGTTCAAGGACTTCTCGCTGGAAGACTACGAGTACGTGCTGGAACGCGCGCGCATCCTGAAACGCAAATTCAAGAACTACGAGACCTATCACCCGCTGCACGACCGCACGCTGGCGATGATCTTCGAAAAGAATTCGACGCGCACGCGCCTGTCGTTCGAAGCCGGCATCTTCCAGCTGGGCGGCCACGCGGTATTCATGAGCACGCGCGACACGCAGCTCGGCCGCGGCGAGCCGATCGAAGACGCCGCCCAGGTCATCTCGCGCATGGTCGACATCATCATGATCCGCACGTTCGGCCAGGACATCATCCAGCGCTTCGCCGAGAATTCGCGCGTGCCGGTGATCAACGGACTCACGAACGAATATCACCCGTGCCAGGTACTCGCGGACATCTTCACGTACTTCGAGCATCGCGGTCCGATCCGCGACAAGACGGTCGCGTGGGTCGGCGACGCGAACAACATGCTGTACACGTGGATCGAAGCCGCGCAGATCCTCGGCTTCAAGCTGCGCCTGTCCACGCCGCCCGGCTACAAGCTCGACCGCGCGCTCGTCGCCGCGGAAAGCGCGCCGTTCTACGAGGAGTTCGACGACCCGAACGAAGCCTGCGCAGGCGCCGACCTCGTCACCACCGACGTGTGGACCAGCATGGGCTTCGAGGCCGAGAACGAAGCGCGCAAGAAGGCTTTCGCCGACTGGTGCGTCGACGCCGACATGATGGCGCGCGCGAATCCCGACGCGCTTTTCATGCACTGCCTGCCCGCGCATCGCGGCGAGGAAGTCAGCGCGGAAGTGATCGACGGACCGCAGAGCGTCGTGTGGGATGAAGCGGAAAACCGTCTGCACGTGCAGAAGGCGTTGATGGAATACCTGCTGCTCGGCAAGCTCAATCACTGAGCGAGCCACTGGTCCAGGCACCAGCCGCGAGCGCGGTACAAGAAAGCGCCGGGAGGAAACTCCCGGCGCTTTTTTGCATTCGCCGACGGTGAAGCTCAGCGCGGCAAGTCAGCGCGAAAAGAGCGCGCTTCCGCTCACAGGCAAACCGGCTCCGCCTCCAGCTCCACGCCAAATCGCTCGCGCACGTCGTGCTGGATCGCCCGCGCCAGCGCCAGCACTGCTGCGCCACTCGCGCCACCGCGATTCACCAGCACCAGCGCCTGGCGTTCGTGCACGGCCGCCGCGCCCATCGTACGGCCCTTCCAGCCGCATCGGTCGATCAGCCAGCCGGCCGCCAGCTTGATCCGCCCGTCGGCTTGCGGATACGACACGAGTTCCGGTTCGCGGCGCTTGAGCACCTCGAACTGCGCGGCGTCGATCACCGGATTCTTGAAGAAGCTCCCTGCGTTGCCCAGTTCGAGCGGATCGGGCAGCTTCGCGCGCCGCACGGCGACGACCGCATCGAAAATGGCCTGCGCGGTCGGCTGCATGGCCGCATCGTCGGCTTGCCCGGTGCTCGCTCCCGGACCCCGCGCCGCCAGCTCGCGCGCGAGATCCGCGTAGCCCGCCCGCGGCTGCCATGCCTTCGGCAAACGGAACGTCACCGACGTGATCACGAAGCGCTCGCGCCCTTCCCGCTTGAAAAAGCTGTCGCGATAGCCGAACCGGCACGCATCGGCGCCCAGTTCGACCGCGTTACCGGTCGCCAGCTCGATCGCCCGCAGCGACGCGAAGCGATCGCACATTTCGAGTCCGTACGCGCCGATGTTCTGAATTGGCGCCGCGCCGACGGTGCCAGGAATCAGCGCGAGATTTTCGAGGCCGGGCATGCCCTGCGCCAACGTCCACGCGACGAACTCGTGCCACGGCTCGCCGCCGGCCGCCTCGACATACCACGCATGCTGATCCTCGCGCACCACGCGACGGCCTCGCAGCGCCACCAGCAGCACCAGCCCGGCGAAGTCGCCGGTCAGCACGACGTTGCTGCCGCCACCGAGCACGAGGCGCGGCAGGCCCGCGACGCGCGGATCGCGCACCGCCGCGAGCAACTGCTCCTCACGCTCGATCAGGCACGCGAACTGCGCGCGCACGTCGAAGCCGAACGTGTTGTGGGCCTTCAGCGGATAGCCGGTCATCAGGGATGCGACGGCGGGAGAGGCAAGTGCGGATTGGGGCATCGGAATGGCAACAGGGCAACAACGGGCAGCAACACGAAACAACGAAAAACGACCAATGAAGCGCCTGACGACACGGGCGGCGCGGCCCGTCGCGGGATCGCCCGCCGCGGGATCGCCCGCCGTCGCGACGCCGCGCGGCGGCCTTGGGCAAAAGAGAGCGGCGTCGGTAAAATGACGTCCGGTCCGTGATTATAGCGAGTGCCCCGCGCGCAGCCGACCGGCCGCGTCGCGCACTGCCGCACTATTGGGAGAATGCAATGCCATCGTTTGACGTCGTCTGCGAAGCGAACATGATCGAAGTCAAGAACGCGATCGAGCAGTCCAACAAGGAAATTTCGACGCGTTTCGACTTCAAGGGGTCCGACGCGCGCGTCGAGCACAAGGAAAACGAAATCACCGCGTACGCCGACGACGACTTCAAGCTCGGCCAGGTGAAGGACGTGTTGCTGTCGAAAATGGCCAAACGCAACGTCGACGTGCGCTTCCTCGACTATGGCAAGATCGAGAAGATCGGCGGCGACAAGGTCAAGCAGGTCATCAAGATCAAGAAGGGCGTGTCGGGTGATCTGTCGAAGAAAATCGTGCGCCTGGTGAAGGACAGCAAGATCAAGGTTCAGGCGAGCATTCAGGGCGATGCGGTGCGCATCACCGGTGCAAAGCGCGACGATCTGCAAAGCGTGATCGCGATGCTGCGCAAGGACGTCACCGACACGCCGCTCGACTTCAACAACTTCCGCGACTAAGCGGTACGGCGCGCGAGGCTTGCAACGCAACGCCCCGCGCGCAAAGTCCAAGCCGCCTCGCCTAGGCCGCGCGATGCGGCTCAGTCCACTTCAAAGATCGTTGCCCGCGGCCGGACTAGCGGCCTTCTTCTTGTCGCCGATCCGGCTCTCCTGCCCCTTCATCAGCTTCGCGATATTGCCGCGATGTCGCCACACGAGCAGCAGACTCATCACCAGAACCGCGAGCGCGACGATACGCGGCCCGAACAGGAACACGTAGAAAAGCGGCGCGAACAGCGCCGAGCACAGCGCCGCCAGCGACGAGTAGCGCGTGAAGAACGCGACGATGATCCAAGTCAGCAAGGTCGCGACGCCGAGCGTCGGGTTGATCGCGAGCAGTACGCCCGCGGCGGTCGCGACCCCCTTGCCGCCCTTGAAGCGGAAGAAGATCGGATACAGGTGGCCGAGAAATACCGCGAGCGACGCAACCGCAATCGAGCGCTCGTCGAGCCCGTAGCGTGCGCCGAAATGCACGACCAGCCAAACCGGCAGCCAGCCCTTGAAGGCGTCGCCGATCAGCGTCAGAATCGCGGCCTTCTTGCTGCCGCTGCGTAGCACATTGGTGGCGCCCGGGTTGCCCGAGCCGTACGAGCGCGGGTCGTCGAGACCCATCGCGGCGCTCACGATCACGGCAAACGACAACGAACCGATCAGATAGGCAACGACAGCGACGATCAGGTTTTGCATCTAGGACTCTTATAAGGATCGCGGTCTGACATTCGATACCCCAACCGCAACAGGGTACGCCCGTCGAAACAAGGCGGCGCACATTTTACCGAAGGCGTCCGCGCGAAAAACATTCAGGCAAACGTCAACTCGCACGTCGGCGTCAGTCCACGCTCGCGCACTGCACCGGCTTCGCCGCGAGCAGATCGGTGAGCACCTTCGGCTCGATGCTGACGAGAAAGCCGCGCCGCCCTCCGTTCAACCAGATTTTGTCCATCTCGAGAATGGTCGACTCGACATACACCGGCATCTGCTTGCGCGTGCCGAACGGCGAAGTGCCGCCGATCAGATAACCCGAATGCCGGTTCGCGACTTCGGGCTTGCACGGCTCGACGCGCTTCGCGCCGATCTGCCGCGCGAGGTTCTTGGTGCTGACGGTGCGATCGCCGTGCATCAACACGATCAACGGCTTAGCGTGCTCGTCTTCCATCACCAGCGTTTTCACGACGTGGTGCTCGTCGACGCCGAGCTGGCGCGCCGACTCCTCGGTGCCGCCGTGCTCGACGTAGTCGTAAGGATGTTCGCCGAACGTGACGCCGTGACGGCGCAGCAGCTGCGTGGCGGGGGTTTCGGACACGTGTCTGGATTTGCTCATCGGCGCATTGTAATGGCGAGATTGCACAACGGCTATTTGCCGAACGGGCGATTGTGAGGGTTCGACGCTTGTGGCACGATCGTTCGAAATTATGCCCGCATGGCGCGATAGTACGGCTGGGCTACGAATTAGTGTTGCTATTACTTGCATGGGACCAGAGGAGACAGCGTTGAACCAGGCTTCATCCATCCGTTCCACGATCGACATCCCCGCGCTGCTCGCAGCCCTGCCCGCGCGCATCAGCGATATTCCGGCGCTCGCCGCCGCACGCGATCCGCGGCATGTCGCGCTGATCGAAGATGCGCGCCGCCTGACCAACGCGCAACTCCTAGAGGCCGTCGATGCCGTCGCCGCGCTGCTGCGCGAATGGGGCGTACGCGGCGGCGATCGCGTGATGATCGTCGCGGAGAACAGCATCGCGCAGGTCGTGCTGCTGTTCGCGACCTCCAGGCTCGATGCGTGGGCGCTGGTGTCGAACGCGCGACTGTCGGCGGCCGAACTCGATTCGATCCGCGCGCATGCGCAACCGCGCGTCGTCGCATATGCGGTCGAAAGCTCGCCCGACGCGCGCCAGCATGCGCAGCGGCATCGAGCGACACCCGCACCTGCGCTGTCGCCGGACATCGGCGCATGGTCGTATGCGGTGGACAGCAGCGTCCGAGCCGAAGCGGTCGAAGCCGCCAGCGACCGCCAATGCGCGGCGCTGATCTACACGACCGGCACCACCGGCGCACCGAAGGGCGTGATGCTGTCGCATCGCAATCTGTTGTACATCGCGGCCGTGTCGAGCCGGCTGCGCCAGGTCGGGCCCGACGACGTCGTCTATGCGGTGCTGCCGATCTCGCATGTGTACGGCTTCGCGTCGGTATGCCTCGGCAGCCTGCATGGGGGCGCGACGTTGCGGCTCGCGCCGCGCTTCGTGCCGGAAGCGGTGCGCCGCGCCCTCGCCGACGAGCAAGTGTCGATCTTCCAGGGCGTTCCGGCGATGCACGCAAAGCTGCTCGAACATCTGCACACGCAAGGCTACGCATGGTCCGCGCCGCGGCTGCGCTTCGCGTACTCGGGCGGCTCGCCGCTCGACGCCGCGTTGAAGGCGCAGGTGGAAGCCGTGTACGGCCTGCCGCTGCACAACGGCTACGGCATGACCGAAAGCAGCCCGACCGTGTCGCAGACGATGGTCGATGCACCGCGCGCCGATTGCTCGGTCGGCGAAGTCATCCCAGGCGTCGAGGTGAAGTTCGTCGGACTCGACGGCGTCGAAGCGGCGCCGGGCGAGATCGGCGAGCTGTGGGTGCGCGGCCCGAACGTGATGCTCGGCTACTACCGCAACCCCGAACAGACCCGCGCGACCGTCACCGAGGATGGCTGGCTGAAGACCGGCGATCTCGCGCGTCGGGACGCGGACGGTGCGTTGCATATCGTCGGGCGCAGCAAGGAGCTGATCATCCGCTCGGGCTTCAACGT
The DNA here is from genome assembly GCF_009362785.1 of Paraburkholderia atlantica. Lineage (GTDB taxonomy): Bacteria > Pseudomonadota > Gammaproteobacteria > Burkholderiales > Burkholderiaceae > Paraburkholderia > Paraburkholderia atlantica. The sequence goes on along the minus strand of NZ_WHNQ01000026.1, from coordinate 31,716 downwards.
GTATCCGGCCGAGGTCGAGCACGTGCTGAACGCGCATCCGCAGGTCGTGCAATCGGCGGTGATCGGGCGCGCGGTCGAAGGCAACGAGGAGGTGATCGCGTTCGTCGAGCTGATTGCCGGTGCGACGGTCACGCCCGCGGAGTTGATCGCGTGGTGCGGCGAGCGGCTCGCGCCGTACAAGCGGCCGGCCGGGGTGAAGGTGCTCGACGCGCTGCCGGCCGCATCGACCGGCAAGATTCTCAAGCACCGATTGCGCGAGTTGGTGTGAAGCGCGCGCATGCCCGCGCGCTTCACGTCGAGCTCATCCGCGCGGATGATGCTGCGCATGCAGCGATTTCAGACGCTCTCGCGCGACGTGCGTGTAGATCTGCGTCGTCGAAATATCGGTGTGGCCGAGCAGCAATTGCACGACGCGCAGATCGGCACCGTGATTGAGCAGATGCGTCGCGAACGCATGCCGCAACGTATGCGGCGACAACGGCGCATGCACACCCGCCGCCTGCGCGTGTCGCTTGATGATGTTCCAGAACTGCTGGCGCGTCATGCCTTCGGCGCGTGCCGTCACGAAGAGCACGTCGGCCGCGCGCGGGCCCAGCAGCGCCGGGCGCGCCTCGCGAAGATAGCGCTCGATCCACGCGTGCGCTTCTTCGCCGAACGGAACGAGCCGCTCCTTCGAGCCCTTGCCGGTAACGCGCACGACGCCTTCGTTGAGTCCCACCTCGACGGTCTTCAGCGTGACCAGCTCGGTCACGCGCAAACCACTCGCGTACATCAGCTCGAGCATCGTGCGATCGCGCAAGCCGAGCGGCGTGTCGATGTCGGGCGCGCCGAGCAGCGCTTCGACCTGTGCTTCGCTCAACGTCGACGGAAAACGCGGCGGCTGCTTCGCCGAGCGGAGGCGCAACGTAGGATCGGCGGCCGCGCGATGCTCACGCACCGCCCATGCGTAATAGCGGCGAAACACCGACAGCCGGCGGTTCGCCGAGGTCGCCTTGTCCTTTTGCCGCGCCGCGCTGTAGGCGCTCAGGTCGGCTTCGCTCGCGGTGTCGAGCGAAGCATTGCGCGTGTGCGCGAGCCATTCGCAGAACAGACGCAAGTCGCGGCGATACGCGTCGAGCGTGTTGCGCGACAGGCCGTGTTCGAGCCACAGCGCGTCGCAAAAGGCGTCGATCGATGCGGCGCTGGTCAGCAGCAGCGGCGATGCGGTGGCGGTGTCTTCGACTCGTTCAGCGGTATCGGGGGGCGTGCTCATACGTACGGCACACCTTCATGCGCGAGCAGCCAGCGCTTCACGTCGCGAAAGAAGCCGTCGCCGCCATCGTGCGCGAAGCCGCCGATGCCGCTCGCACTCACCACGCGGTGACAGGGAATCACGATCGGAAAGAAATTCGCGCCGCACGCCTGGCCGACCGCGCGCGGCACGCTGCCTAGCTGCTTCGCGAGTTGTCCGTACGTCAGCACGACACCCGGCGGGATGTCGCAAATCGCCTGCCATACGCGCCGCTGGAACGCGGTGCCGCACTCGGCGAGCGGCAGCGCGAACTTCGCGGACGCGCTCTCGAAGTAACGCTCGATCTGTTCGGCCGCCTCGCGTGCGAGCGGCGTCTCGGGCGCGACGTTGCGCGTCGAGTCGGGCAGATAGACGATCTCGCGCACCGCCTCGCCTTCGAGCCGGATGCCGACCTTGCCGAACGGCGCATCGATCACTGCGTTGAACATGATTGCCTGCTCCTCTAGCGTGCCGGATTGCCGGCACCGAATTGCCACGACTTTACGCCGCTTCCAGCGCCCACTCCACATGCTCGCGCACGAGCGCCGACGGATCGTCGGCTCGCTGCTTCAAAGCCCGCACGATCGCAGCCCGCGCGTCTACGTCGACAGTTCCGGGCGCGGCGCGCAACGCGTTGCCCATGCCGACCGCGAGATTGCGCAGCCAGCACTCGTAGCCGATGCGGCGAATCGCGCTGCCCTGCATGCGCGTATCGAACTCCTGCGCGCTCCACCCGAACAGTTCGACCAGCGACGCGCGATCGAGCCCGTGCCGCACGTCGAAATCAGCGACTGGCGCGGCCTGCGCGAACTTGTTCCACGGACACACGAGCTGGCAATCATCACAGCCATACACCCGATTGCCGATCAGCGGCCGCAGCTCGCGCGGAATACTGCCCTTCAGCTCGATCGTCAGATACGAGATGCAGCGCCGCGCGTCGACCTTGTACGGCGCGACGATCGCGCCGGTCGGACAGGCGCCGATGCAGCGCGCGCAGCTGCCGCAATGCGAGCCAGGCGTTTCGGGGGCGGCCTCGGGCGAGGTTTCGGCGTCGGTCGGCAGCGGGATGTCGACGTAGATCTCGCCGAGGAAGAACAGCGAGCCGGCGTCGCGCTGCAAAAGCAAGGTGTGCTTGCCGCGCCAGCCGATGCCGGCCTTCTGCGCGAGCTCGACTTCGAGCACCGGTGCCGAATCGGTGAACACGCGATAGCCGAACGGCCCGATCGCCGCTTCGATCCGGTCGGCCAGTTGTTGCAAGCGCTGACGCATCACCTTGTGATAGTCGCGGCCGCGCGCATAGATCGACACGACCGCCGTCGATGGGTCCGCGAGCCTCGCGTGCTCGGCCGCGCGCCAGTCGCGCGCGCGGGGTGTCGCGCGCGAGGCGGGTGGCGTTACGTCTTGCGGCATGCTTTCAGGCGCCTCTCCTTCCAGCGTCCGCGCAGGCAAATAGGCGATGCGCACGGTGATCACGCGTCGCGTGCCGGCCACAAGCTCGGTTGGCCTCGCGCGTTTCATGCCGTGTTTGGCCATATAATCCATCTCGCCGTGGCAACCCGCTTCGAGCCACGCTGCAAGCGGCGCTTCGGCGGCCGACAGATCGGTATCGCTAATGCCGATCGCCCCGAAACCGAGTTCACGGCCCCACGTCTTGATGTCGAGCGCGAGCGCACGAAGCGCCGCCTCGTCGAAAAGGGACGTTGCATCAGAAGCTCGCGCGGCATCATCGGCCGATGCGGGCGTGCAGGAAACAGGGGACTTCGGACTTCGGTTCATCACGCCATTTTACGAGAATGCCCGTCAATCCCGATCACGCGACCCTACCGTCCGCTCCCGTGCTGCTCGAACGCTCTTTCGCGCTCGCGGACGAAGCCGCCACGCAGATGTTCGGCGCGCGCTTCGCACAGGCGATCGAAAGCGTGCGTGCGGACTCGCATCAGGCACAGTCAGCACAGCGCGGCGCCGCAACCGACCTCGCGTTCCACGGCCTGCAAGTCCAACTCGTCGGCGATCTCGGCGCCGGCAAAACCACGCTCGTGCGCGCGACCTTGCGCGGCCTCGGTCACACCGGCCGCGTGCGCAGTCCGACCTACACGCTCGTCGAACCCTATGTGCTCTCGCGGCCCGCCGGGGAACTCGCGCTCTATCACTTCGATCTGTACCGATTCTCCGATCCGGCCGAATGGGCCGACGCGGGCTTTCGCGAATATTTCGATAGCGGCGCGGTCTGCCTCGTCGAATGGCCGCAACGCGCGGGAGCGCTGCTCGGTGTGCCGGATCTCGTCTTCTCGCTCGGGCTCGTCGGCAACTCGGACGCAAACGAGGACGCACGCATACTCGTTGCACGCGCCTATAGCGAATCAGGAAAGGCATGTCTCGAAAGATGTTAATCAAACCGTTCCATTCGATCGAATCGGCAGCGGGCGCAACGCATAACTGGCGGCGCCGGCAGATCCTGCGCGCGGGCGCGTCGACGCTGGTGCTCGGCCTCGTCGCGCCGCGTCTCGCGTTGGCGAGCTCGGTGCTCGGCGTGCGCGTGTGGCCCGCGCGCGACTACACGCGCGTGACGATCGAATCCGATCAGCCGCTGCAAAACACGCAGCAACTGCTGCAAGGACCGGACCGGCTCGTCGTCGACCTGAACGGCCTCGATCTCGATCAGGCGCTCAAGGAACTGGTGTCGAAGATCACGCCGAACGATCCGCAGATTTCGTCGGTGCGGGTCGGGCAGTATCAGCCGCACGTGGTGCGCATGGTGTTCGACCTGAAGGGCTCGGTGAAGCCGCAGGTGTTCGCGCTGCCGCCGGTCGGCGCATACAAATACCGGCTCGTGTTCGACCTGTATCCGGCCGTCGCGCCCGATCCGCTGATGGACCTGCTCGCGCAGACCGAGCGCAAGCAGCAGGCGCTCAACGAAGAAAACAACGCGCCGCCCGCGACGCTTTCCGGCCCCGGCACGCCGCCGCCGGTCGACAACAGCGATGCATTCTTCGAGCATTACGCGCAGAACGGCGGCGCGGGCAGTGGCGCAGGCAATGGCGCCGCGGGCGTACCGCGTCCGCCCGCGCGCGGCACGACGGCGCCGTCCGCGCCGGCCATTGCCGGCAGGCAGCCCACACCCTCTGCGCCGTCGGCGCCACCCAGCGTGATCGCCCGCAACAAGGGTGGCAACGCCAACGGCAACAGTACCGCACGCGGCCTCGACAGCAACAACGACAACCTCGCCGACAACGGCGACACCTACGCATTCACCACGCCGAAGTCGGGCCGCAGCAACACCGTGCGACTGCTCACCGTCGCGATCGATCCGGGTCATGGCGGCGAGGACCCGGGCGCGATCGGCGGCTCAGGCACCTACGAGAAGCACGTCGCGCTCGACATCGCGAAGAAGCTGCGCGCGAAGATCGACGCGCAGCCGAATATGCGCGCGATGATGACGCGCGACGCCGACTTCTTCGTGCCGCTGAACGTGCGGGTGCAGAAGGCGCGCCGCGTCGGCGCGGACCTGTTCGTGTCGATTCACGCGGACGCGTTCACGACGCCCGAGGCAAAGGGCTCGTCGGTGTTCGCGCTGTCGGAGCACGGCGCGTCGAGCGCGGCCGCGCGCTGGATGGCGAACAAGGAAAACTCGTCGGACCTGATCGGCGGCATCAACATCAAATCCGACGACGCCACCGTGAACCGCGCGCTATTCGACATGTCGACCACCGCGCAGATTCGCGACTCGATGCGCTACGGCAACTTCGTGCTCAAGGAGATCGGCGACATCAACAAGCTGCACAAGGGCTCGGTCGAGCAGGCCGGCTTCGCGGTTTTAAAGGCGCCGGACATTCCGTCGATCCTCGTCGAGACCGCATTCATCAGCAATCCGGACGAGGAGCGGCGCCTGAACGACGACGCGTATCGCGACAAGATGGCCAACGCGATTCTGACGGGCATCAAGCGCTATTTCGCGGCGAATCCGCCGCTCGCGAAGAGCCGCATGACGTGAGGTCGGCATTCACTCACCACTTCCCAGCACGTATTGGCGTTGGCTGGAATGATGAAGTGCCGGTTCTCGCCGCCTGAAGCCTGAGATGGCGCCGAGTCGACCGTCTGACGAAGATCCGGGCGGGCCTTTTTCGCATGGAGAAGCCCCGCAGAAGCGGGCAACGATCAAAGCTTAAAGGTCAACGAATCGTGGCAACAAATCCTGGTCTGCCAGACGAATTTCGATATCGTTAGCCGCCTTGACGTGGTCGCGGTTGTTCACATCGAAGACGTCATCCGTCACGCTGACAATGATCGTGCCTTGCTGCTTGTCTTCGCGCATGACAGGGATAAGGGCGCGCGCTTCTGGCACCTGGGCCGGTGTGAGAGCGTGCGGAAGGTAGAGCATCCAGCTAACGCCTAAACGATTGTCAAAGACCTGTTGATCTTGATAGGCTCGAGGCCCAAACGTCACGTACAACGCCTCGTAGATGAGGGCGACTTCGGAGACGAGTTCCGCAATCGCGTTATAGAGTCCAAGCCGCGAGCTATCGTCACTCTTTTCGCCAAGAGAAATTTCGAAAATATCGGACAATTCATCACTATCACGAACGGCATAGCGGAATGGTCTCGATTTGACGGTCCGAGCGCAGGTGCTCCCGGCTCGGTTTTCATTGGGAAGTTGCTCGAGCCGCGCATTCAAGGGCTTGAGCAATGCTGGCAGTTTGCCGTACGAGCGCGTCACGTCCGCCTAGGCCATTTCGTACTGAAGGTCCCCGTTTACAACTACTTTGCGCCAAAAAACGAAATGCCGTTCAGTCACTTGACCGAACGGCATTAGACCTCACGGCCGTTTTTTTATTCACGCCCGCAACGCGTGGCGCGACGGTTGCTCAGCGCGCCGGCATCAAGCGCTGCACGACCCAGCCGCCGAACACGTTGACCGCGAGCCCCGCCATCACGAGCAATGCGCCCGCCACCTGCATCGCCGACAATTGCTCGCCGAGCAGCAGCGACGCCGACGCGAGTCCGACGATCGGCACCAGCAGCGAGAACGGCGCGACCTGGCTCGCCGGATAGCGCGACAGCAGACGGCTCCACAAGCCATAGCCGACCAACGTCGCGATAAACGCCAGATAGACGATCGCGAAGATCGACAGCGCGCTGATACCGGTCAGCGCGGCGGCGATCTCGCGCGGCCCCTCGAACACGAACGACGCCGCGAAAAACGGCAGCGGCGGAATCAGGCTGCCCCACACGACGAGTCCGACCAGATCGACCTTGCCGACCTTCTTCGTGACGATATTGCCAAGCGCCCACATGCACGCGGCGCACAGCGTCAGCAGGAAACCGACGAGCGACATCGTGTGGCCGCCCTGCAGGCCGATCACCGCGAGCCCCGCCGCGGCGATCAGCAGACCGGCGACGTTCGGCAAACGGAAGCGCTCGTGCAGAAACAGCGCCGCGAAGATCAGCGTGAAAAACGCCTGCGCCTGCAGCACCAGGGATGCCAGCCCCGCGGGCATGCCTACGTACATCGCCGAGAACAGGAACGCGAATTGCCCGAACGAGATCGTCGCGCCGTAGGCGAACAGCCACCGCCACGGCATCTGCGGCCGCTTGACGAAAAACACCGCCGGCACCGCGGCGAGCGCAAAGCGCAGCGCGCCGAGCAGCATCGGCGGCACGCCATGCAGGCCGACCTTGATCACGACGAAATTGACGCCCCACGCGACCACGACGACCAGCGCGATCAGCAAGTCCCTGGGCGACATCCAGGTCTCCAATGAAATGGTTCGATCCGGCAGTGTAGCCGAGGCTGCGATCCCGGTTCATCGCGCCCGCGGATGGCGAGCGTGCACCGTCGCCGTCGGACGCGCGCGACGCGCAGTAGAATCGACCACTCGAGCCTTCTCCTTCCACTTTACCGTCGAGCCTGCTCATGACTTCCTCGATTAAAGCCGTCCTCAAACCGCACGTACGCGACATCGGCAATCTGGCCGTGCGGCGCGTGCTGCCGGCGATGGCGGCCCGCCTCGTCGGCCCGTTCATCTTCTTCGACCACATGGGCCCCGCAACCCTCGAACCCGGCACCGGCCTCGACGTGCGCCCCCATCCGCATATCGGCCTCGCGACCGTCACCTATCTGTTCGACGGCGCGATCATGCATCGCGACAGCCTCGGCTCCGAGCAGAAGATCGTCCCCGGCGACGTCAACTGGATGACGGCCGGGCGCGGCATCGTCCATTCGGAGCGCACGCCGGCCGAAGACCGCGCGCGCGGCCAGCGGATTCACGGCATCCAGACCTGGGTCGCACTGCCGCTCGCCGATGAAGACGCCGAGCCGTCGTTCGCGCATCATGCGGCGGCGACCTTGCCGGTCGTCGAGCGCAATGGCGTGACGCTGCGCGTGATCGCGGGCACCGCGTTCGGCGCGGTGTCGCCGGTCGCGACGTTCTCCGGCACGCTGTACGTCGCCGCCGACTTCACGCCGGGCAGCGCGTTCGCGCTCGAACCAGAGCACGAGGAGCGTGGTGTATATCTGGTGGAAGGCGATCTGGAGATCGACGGCACCACGCTCGAAGCCGGCGAGATGGCCGTGCTCGCGCTCGACGAAACCGTGACGCTCGCGAGCACCCACGGCGCGCGCGTGATGCTGCTCGGCGGCGAGAAGCTCGACGGCGAGCGCTTCATCGAATGGAATTTCGTCGCGAGCTCGCGCGAGAAGATCGAAGCCGCGAAGCTCGCGTGGACGAATCAGGAAATGGGCCACGTGCCCGGCGAAACCGAATGGATTCCGCTGCCGCAGCGCAAGTGACGGCGCGAGGGGCCGCGCGCGAATCACCGCATTGAATTCGCACGATTCGGCCCCACCTAGCCACAATCCGTTTCTATCGACGAGGACGCAATGGACACCACTCTGGCCACTTTCGAACAGGACGTCATCAAGGCGTCGATGCTGGCCCCCGTGCTGGTCGATTTCTGGGCGCCGTGGTGCGGCCCCTGCAAGAGTCTCGGCCCGATGCTCGAAAAGCTCGAAGCCGAAGCCGCCGGCAAATGGAAGCTCGTGAAGGTCAACGTGGACGAGAACCACGAGCTGGCCGCGCACTTCCAGGTGCGCAGCATTCCGCACGTGATCGCATTCGCCGACGGCCAGGCCGTCGATCAGTTCATCGGCGTGCTGACGGAAGGACAGCTGCGCGAGTTCCTCGACCGGCTCGTGCCGCAGGGCGCGCCAGCCGCGCGCATCGAAGCGCAGACCGCGCTCGCCGAAGGTCGCCGCGACGACGCCTACGACCTGCTGCAAGCGGCGCTGGCGTACGACCCGGGCTTCGACGACGCGCGCATGGACCGCATCGAGTTGCTGCTCGAAGACAACCGCATCGACGAGGCGCGCAGCGAAGTCGATCTGCTGTCGCCGAAAACCACGCAAGGCATCGACGCCCGTTTCAACGCGATCAAGACGCGGCTCGACGCGGTGGACGCCGCCGCGGACCTGCCGCCCACCGATGCGCTGGAAGCACGCGTCGCGGGCAATCCCGACGATCTCGAAGCACGCTTTGATCTCGCGAATGCGTTTATCGCGCGGCGCAAATACGCGCAGGCGCTCGAACATTTGCTCGCGATCGTGCAGCGCGACCGCGCGTTCCGCGACGATATCGGCCGCAAGACGATGTTGTCCGTGTTCGATCTGGCCGCGCATCAGCCCGAGTTGGTGGCGCAGTGGCGGCGCAAGCTGAGTGCGTCGTTGTATTGATCGTTTGTGATGTTCCGCCCAATGGCAGCCGGGGTCAGAGCGGCTGACACCGCCGCCCAGGCTGCCACCTAAACCGCCGCCTTCTTCGCCAGCTCCCGCAACACATACGCCGCAGCCGCAAAACCAAAGCTCGCGGTCACGCATACGCTGGACCCAAACCCCGCGCAGTTCAACCCGACCGGCCCCGTACGTCCGGGCGACGTGCTCACGTGCTCGGCTTCTTCGTCGATATCGCAGACGGCCGCTTCCGGATAGATCAGCGGCTCGTCGGAATACACGGCACTCACCTTGAACTTCGCTTTCGGCCCGCGCGGAAAGCCATGCTGCTTGCGCAACTGTCCGCGCACCTTCGACAGCAGCGGGTCCTGGATCGTCAGCGCCAGATCGTCGATGCGGATGCGCGTCGGGTCGAGCTGACCGCCCGCGCCGCCGACCGTGATCAGCGGCTGCTTGCGCTCGACACACCACGCGATCAGCGCGGTCTTCGTGCGCACGCTGTCGATCGCGTCGATCACATAGTCGAAGCCGCCGCCGAGCGTCGCTGCGAAATTGTCCGGCTCGACGAAGTCTTCGATCAGCCGCACGTCGCAGTACGGATTGATCGCCGTGATGCGCTCGGCCATCGCTTCGACCTTCGGTTTTCCGTAGTTGCCGTCGAGTGCGTGAATCTGCCGGTTAGTGTTGCTCTCCGCGACGTTGTCGAGATCGATCAGCGTCAGCGTGCCGAGCGCGCTGCGCGCAAGCGCCTCCGCGACCCACGACCCCACCCCGCCGATGCCGATCACCGCGACGTGCGCACCCTCGAACGCGGCGAGCGCGGGCGTGCCATACAGACGGGCGATGCCGCCGAACCGGCGCGCGCGGTCGGCGGTTTCGTTCGCGTCGAGGCTGGTAGTAAGATCGGATTGCGCGGTGGTGCTGGACATGATGGCAGGGCTCGAAAACACAGGCGGAACGTAGTAGGCGGCGGCGCATTGGCTATTCGCTTTGGCCAATCAAGCGCGCAGCCCGTATTTTGCCTGAACACGTGAAAGCAGCCGCGTAGGACCACGAGCAGCGACGCAACGTTGCAGGCCTGGCGCTCGCCATACGCGCCCGCCATACGTTGATCCGCTCGCGCGCAAAAACCTGGCGCCTTGGCTATACTTGGCCCACTGTAGCGTTCGCATAAGAACATGATCTCACTCGCCGAGCTTCGAAAAAACTACTCGCTGGGCTCACTGGACGTTGCCGACGTCAACCACGATCCGTTCCGCCAATTCGACACGTGGTTCCAGCAGGCGATCGACGCCAAGCTGCCTGAGCCGAATGCAATGACGCTTGCCACGGTCGACGCACGCGGTCGGCCTTCGGCACGCATCGTGCTCATCAAGGGCGTCGACGAGCGTGGTTTCGTGTTCTTCACCAACTACGAAAGCCGCAAGGGCCGCGAACTGAGCGCGAACCCCTACGCGAGCCTGCTGTTTCACTGGATCGAGCTCGAACGCCAGGTGCGCATCGAGGGCCGCGTCGTCAAAACGAGCGAGGCAGAAAGTGACGCGTATTTCGCATCGCGTCCGCTCGGCTCGCGGATCGGCGCATGGGCATCGAATCAGAGTCAGGTAATTGAAAGCCGCTCGCAGCTCGAAGTACGCGAACGCGAAATCAGCCTGCAATACGGCGAAAATCCTCCGCGTCCGCCGCACTGGGGTGGCTACCGTCTGGTGCCCGACGCGATCGAATTCTGGCAGGGGCGGCCATCGCGGCTGCACGATCGTCTGCTTTATACGCGCGCGGAAGAAAACGCGAACTGGCTGATCGCACGCCTGCAACCCTGACCGGACGATGATGGGACGAATGACGCCGGCCGTGCCGCCATCGTAGCGGCGCGCGTCGGCGGGATTGCGTTGCGCGGCCCGCGGAATGCGCCGCACGCTGTCGCGATCCACATAGCTTTGCTTTAAATCAACGAACACGGAGAGATCACATGTTCTGGGAGAAAAAGCTGGCGCAGTGGGTTGAAGATGTCAAAGCCACAGCTAACCTGCCCGCACGCCTCGTGCTGTGGGACGGTCAGCAACACGACTTCGGGCAGTTCGCCGCGCCCCAGGTCACGCTACACGTGAAGAGCGCAACCGCGCTGCCCTATCTGCTCGAACCGAGCCTCGACAATCTTGGCGAAGCCTATGTCAAAGGCAAGATCGACATCGAGGGCAAGCTGTCGGACATCATCAATATCGGCTATCAGCTCGCGCGCAGTACCGTGACGAGTGCCGGCAAGCTCGCGCGCGTGCGGCGCTACTTCAATCATTCGAAGACGTCGGATAAAAAAGCCATCCAGTATCACTACGACGTGTCGAACGAGTTCTACAAGCTATGGCTCGACGAAAACATGGTCTACTCGTGCGCGTACTTCGAGACCGGCACCGAAGACCTCGCGACCGCGCAGCTGAAGAAAATCGATCACATTCTGACCAAAATCCAGTTGCAGCCCGGCCAGCGTCTGCTCGACATCGGCTGCGGCTGGGGTGCGCTCGTGCTGCGCGCCGCGCAGAAGTTCGGCGCGAAGTGCGTCGGCGTCACGCTGTCGCAGAACCAGTTCGATCTCGCCACCGCGCGCGTCAAAGCGGCGGGCCTCGAGAACCAGATCGAAATCCGCCTGCAGGACTATCGCGACATCCCGGGGCAGTTCGACCGCATCACGAGCGTCGGCATGTTCGAGCACGTGGGCCGCAAGAACCTGCCCGGCTATTTCCAGAAGATCCACGATCTGCTCGCCGACGACGGCATCGCGATGAACCACGGCATCACGTCGAGCGACGCCGATAGCGGCGAAACCGCGCTCGGCGGCGGCGAGTTCATCGACCGCTACGTGTTCCCGGACGGCGAGCTGCCGCATATCAGCCTCGCGCTCGAATCGATGCAGCGCGGCGGACTCGAACCGATTGACGTCGAAAGCCTGCGCCGTCACTATGCGCACACGCTCGACATCTGGGCGGAAAATTTCGAAGCCCACGCGGATCAGGCGCGCAAGCTCGTCGACGACGAAAAATTCCGCATCTGGCGGGTGTATCTGGCCGGCTGCGCGTATGCGTTCGAAAACGACGACGTGTCGATCTTCCAGGTGGTGTGCCGCAAAGCCGGCCGCAGCGCGAAAACCCTGCCGTGGTCGCGCCGCTACATGTACGAAAAACCGCTGTGACCCGGCTGTGACCGGCTGCGCCGCGGCGGCGTGCATGAAGCGCGCGCCGCGGCGTAAATCCGATCAACAGCAGGCCGGACATTGATGGACCACAGCAGGACGAGTGACGCTGAAGAGCCGTTGAAAGGCAAGGACGGCAGCGCGGACGATGCGGCCCACGACGCCACGCACCAGTTCGATCTGTTCGGAATGCCGGTCGAGGCTGCGGTAGAAACACCGGCTGTGTCCGCCAGCGAAGCCGATTCGGCCGCAAGCACTGCCGCGCAGCCACAGCGCAAGCGTGCGCCGAAAACCGCAAAAGCCAACGCTGCCGCGTCGCTGTTCAAAGACGACGCCGCGCCCAATGGCCCGGGTCTTGAACCGGACCCCGCACCCGCCCGCGCCGACGCCCCGAAGAAACGCCGCGGCCGCGACGTGCTCGCCGCGCCGCCGTCGCCCGAACTGCTCGCGCTCGCGGCGCAATTGCCGCCGCAGATCCACCTCGGCACGTCGACATGGTCGTTCCCGGGCTGGAGCGGCATCGTCTACGGCGACGACTACAGCAACAGCAAACTGTCGCGCGAGGGCTTGAGCGCGTACGGCGCACATCCGCTGCTGAAGACGGTCAGCATCGACCGCTCGTTCTACCAGGCGCTGACGGTCACCGAATACCTGCGCTACGCGCAGCAGGTGCCCGAGCACTTCCGCTTCATCGTGAAGGCGCCGATGACGATCACCGACGCCACCGTGCGCGCCGAGCGCGGCGAGCCGGTGTCGCTGAACCCGTGCTTCCTGAACGCACAGATGGCGATCGACGATTTCGTCACGCCCTGCGTCGAAGGCCTCGGCGCTAAGGCCGGCGCGCTGGTGTTCCAGTTCTCGCCGCTGCCGGATCAGATGCTCGCGCAGCCGGCGGTGTTCATCGAGCGTCTGGGAGAGTTTTTCGGCGCGCTGCCGAGGCTGCCCGAAGGCAGTTGCTATGCGGTCGAGATTCGCGACGCGAGCCTGCTCACGCCACGCTTCATCCGGATGCTGAAGACGGCGGGCGTGCGCTACTGTGTCGGCATTCATGCGCGGATGCCCGATCCGCTGCGTCAGGCCGCGGCGCTCGCGCTGCTCGACGGCGAGCCGGCTGGTCCGCTGATCGTGCGCTGGAGCCTGCACGGCGGTTTCAGGTACGAACAGGCGAAGGCGAAGTACGAGCCGTTCAACCGGCTCGTCGACGAAGATCCGGCGACGCGCGCATCGCTCGCCGAGCTGGCCGCGCGCTACGCGCTGGCCGGTCAGCCGGTGGTGATCGCGGTCAACAACAAGGCGGAAGGATCGGCGCCGCTCAGCTGCGTGAAGCTGGCCGAAGAGATTGTCGAAGCCTGCGTGCGCATCACTCAGGGACGCGGGGATGGTGACGCCGCCGCTGATGTTGCGCAATCACAGCCCCAGCAACCGCAGTAACGAACGGCAGCGGGTGGCCTTGCGTATCCGCCCGCCGCCGACTCCGATCCTCGCGCCGCGCCGTTAGCCCGCCTTGATCCGATGCGCGAACTTCTGGCGGAATTTCGCGACCTTCGGCGCTACCACGAACGAGCAGTAGCCCTGATTCGGATGCTGCGCGAAATAGTTCTGGTGGTAAGCCTCGGCGGGCCAGTAGTTGTCGCCGAGCGGCAGCACCTCGGTCACGATCTTGCCGTCGTAGATGCCCTGTTCGCCGATCTCGCGAATCGCCTGCAGCGCGGTTTCGCGTTGCGCATCGGAATGCGTGAAGATCACCGAGCGGTATTGCGTGCCGACGTCGTTGCCCTGCCGATTCACCTGGGTCGGATCGTGGATCGCGAAGAAGATGTCGAGAATCTCGCGATAGCTGATCTTCGCCGGATCGAAGTCGACCTTGACCACTTCCGCGTGACCGGTGTCGCCGTCGCAGACCTGCTCGTAGCTCGGACGGCGCGTGTGACCGCCCGCATAACCCGACTCGACCGCATTGACGCCCTCGACGTCCAGATACACCGCTTCGAGGCACCAGAAACATCCACCGCCGAGCGTTGCCGTCTCGTTCATAAGCTTCACCCCAGGATCAGATTCAAACAATGATCGGCAGTCGGCCTGCGTAGCGCCGCCGGGTCTGCCACCGCATCCGAATATATGGCCGAAAACGCGGACCAAAAGGCACAACCGATGCACCCGTCGCGCGGCGCCGCTTGCAACGCGTCGCGCATTTCCACGCGAATCCCGCAGTGCAGATATCGAGTATAGAAAGGCCGTCGCGCAACGGGTGAATAACCATGCAGCACACCAGCAAGCGCCGCGCCCACGCGATCGCCTGCTCAGCGAAGCGAAGCGAAAAATGCGGCGAGACGATGCATGATGATCGGAGTATCCGGCGCGACACACGGCGGCCAGTTCGTGCTCGACTGTGAGCGAGCTGGCGCCGGGACCACGCACCGTACGCAACGCCGTGCGGCGCGCGCGGCGATTACAGTTAAAATTGGCGGAAATCGATGATTTTTACCATGACTTTCGAAACATCCGCTGCCAACCGCGCATATCCGCGTTCTTATCCGCGCCTTGATTCGCGCTTTAGTCCGTCTTTCACACGGCGCGCGCCGGGGACCCTGCCCCGATGAAAAGCGCAAGCCCACCCAACTTCGACCAGTCCGCGTTTAGACAGGCGCTCAGCCAGTTCGCGACCGGCGTCACCGTGATCACGACACGCGCCGCGTCCGGCCAGCTGATCGGTATCACGGCCAGCTCGTTCAACTCGGTCTCGCTCTCTCCGCCGCTCGTGCTGTGGAGTCTCGCGACGCGCTCGGCCTCGATGCCGGTGTTCCGCGCCAACAGTCACTACGTGATCAATGTACTGTCGTCGACGCAGCTCGATCTGTGCAAGCGCTTCGCGACCGTGAAGGGCGACCGCTTCGAGGGCGTATCGCACGCGGCGGGCGACACCGGCATGCCGGTGCTCGACGGCGCACTTGCATGGTTCGAATGTCATAACCGCAGCCGCTACGACGAGGGCGACCACGTGATTTTCGTCGGCGAAGTGGAGCGCTGCGGTGTGCACGAAAATGCCGCGGACATGCTGCCGCTGGTGTTCCAGAACGGACTGTTCCACGGCCTGAAGCCGCTTTGAGCGGCGCGGCGCTTCAAGGCGCCTGTAATGCCTGTCGGTAGGACGCGCCGAAAACGGCGCGCCCCTCATCATCGTCAACGGTCGCTATGCGTGGCCCCGTGCCCGCTGTTCTTCTTCACGAGCGACACCGGCACGCCCGAATCTTCCTTCAGCGTTTCGAGCACGATGTTCGAGCGGATGTCCATCACGCCCGGCGCCTTGTACAGGCGGTTGAGCACGAAATCCGAATAGTGTTTGAGGTTGTGCGCGAGCACGCGCAGCAGATAGTGGGTTTCGCCGGTCACGACAAACGCGCCGACCACTTCGGGCCAGTCGCGCAACGCTTCGGCAAAGCGCTCGTGCCAGTTCTGCTGGTCGTTGCGCATCGATACCTGCACGAACGCTTCCAGCTCGAACCCCAAAACTTCGCGGTTCAGACAAGCGCGGTAGTGTTCGATGACGCCCTGCTCCTCCAGCAGACGCAGGCGTCGCAGACAGGCTGATGGCGACAGCGAGATGCGCTCCGCCAGGTCGAGATTGCTGATCCGTCCTTCCTGCTGAAGCACCGTCAAGATACGGCAATCGGTGGCGTCGAGCGAGATCGCGTTCATATTCGGTCTCCCTTTCCGGTTTGGCTCAAATTATGTTCCAAGACACGGCTGGTTAGGAGATTTTTTCGCAATCACATTTCACGGCTTGACCTCTATCATTTAGAGATAGTCACCTTCCGTCGAAACCGTCATGCGAGCACTCTGGGACATCACCCCCGCCGTCGATCCCGCCACGCCCGTCTGGCCGGGCGACACGCCGGTCGGCATCGAGCGCGTCTGGCGCATGGAGGCTGGCTCGCCGGTCAATGTCGCGCGTCTGACGATGTCACCGCACACCGGCGCGCATACCGACGCGCCGCTTCACTACGACGCCGACGGCGCCGCGATCGGCGAGGTGCCGCTCGACGCGTATCTCGGTTTATGCAGAGTAATTGACTGTATCGGCGCGTCGCCTGTTGTGACGCCACAACACCTGACCGGCTCGCTCGACGATCTGCCGCCGCGAGTCTTACTGCGCACTTACAGAAATGCGCCGACGCGCGACTGGGATAGCGCGTTCTGCGCGGTCGCGCCCGAGACCGTCGATCTGCTCGCCGCGCGTGGCGTGAAGCTGGTCGGCATCGATACGCCATCGCTCGATCCGCAGGAATCCAAGACGATGGACGCGCATCACCGCATTCGCGCCCACGGCATGGCGATTCTCGAAGGCATCGTGCTCGACACGGTCGAAGCCGGTGACTACGAACTGATCGCGCTGCCGCTGAAGCTGACCACGCTCGACGCGAGCCCGGTGCGTGCGGTACTGCGCGCACTACCCGGCTCGCGCCAAGCCACGCCCGCGGCGAGCTACTAACCCGACAACCCAACCCATCGAACCACCATGAACCATCGTGACGAAGCCGTGGCGCTCGACAGCGCCGACCCGCTCGCAGCGCTGCGCGACCAGTTCGCGCTGTCGGCGACGACCATCTATCTCGACGGCAACTCGCTCGGCGTGCCGCCGGCCGCCGCCGCGCAGCGCGCGCAGACCGTGATCGCCGCCGAATGGGGCGAAGGGCTGATCCGCAGCTGGAACAAATCCGGCTGGTTCGTGCTGCCGCGCCGGCTGGGCAACAAGCTCGCGCCGTTGATCGGCGCGGCCGAAGATGAAGTCGTGGTCACCGACACGATCTCGATCAACCTGTTCAAGCTGCTGTCGGCCGCGCTGCGGCTCGCGAATGCGCGCGATCCGCAGCGTCGCGTGATCGTTTCCGAGCGCTCGAACTTCCCGAGCGACCTGTATATCGCGCAGGGTTTGATCGAACAGCTCGATCGCGGCTACGAGCTACGCCTCGTCGACGATCCGTCCGAGCTGCCCGACGCGATCGGCGCGGACACCGCGATCGCGATGATCACGCACGTGAACTACCGGACCGGCTATATGCACGACATGGCCGCGCTGACGAAGCTGATCCACGACAGGGGCGCGCTCGCGCTATGGGATCTCGCGCATTCGGCGGGCGCGGTGCCGGTCGATCTGAACGGCGTCGGCGCCGACTACGCGGTCGGCTGCACCTACAAGTATCTGAACGGCGGCCCCGGTTCGCCCGCGTTCGTGTGGGTGCCCAAGCGCCACCAGAACGAGTTCGCGCAGCCGCTGTCGGGCTGGTGGGGGCATCGCGCGCCGTTCGAAATGAATCCGACGTATCAGCCCGACAACGGCGTAGGCCGCTTCCTGTGCGGCACACAGCCGATGGTGTCGATGGCGCTCGTCGAATGCGGGCTCGACGTGTTCCTGCAAACCAACATGCAGGCGGTTCGCGAGAAGTCGCTCGCGCTGACCGATCTGTTCATCGAACTGGTCGAGACGCGTTGCAGCGAATTTCCACTGAAGCTCGTGACGCCGCGCGAGCATGCGCAGCGCGGCTCGCATGCGAGCTTCGAGCATCCGCACGGCTACGAGGTGATGCAGGCGCTGATTGCGCATGGCGTGATCGGCGACTATCGCGAGCCGCACGTGCTGCGCTTCGGCTTCACGCCGCTGTACACGCGTTTCGTCGACGTCTGGGACGCCGTCGAAACCTTGCGCGACGTGCTCACCCGCGAGGCCTGGAAAGCTCCTGAATTCGCCCAGCGCGGCGCCGTTACCTGAGGACGACAGAATGACCGATCACATGCACACGCCGGGCTTGCCAGAAGAAACGGCGGCACAAGGCTGTCCGTTCGGGCACGCACAGACGGCTTCGGCGCCGGCATCGAGCACGACCGACAGCGGCTGGCACGACGCGCAGCTCGACTTCTCGGAGTCGATGAGCTACGGCGATTATCTGTCGCTCGGCACGGTGCTGGACGCGCAGCATCCGTTGTCCCCGGATCACAACGAGATGCTGTTCATCATCCAGCATCAGACGAGCGAGCTGTGGATGAAGCTCGCGCTGTACGAGTTGCGCGCGGCGCTCGCGGCCGTGCATCGCGACGAGCTGCCGCCCGCGTTCAAGATGCTCGCGCGCGTGTCGCGGATCATGGAGCAACTGGTGCAGGCGTGGAGCGTGCTCGCGACGATGACCCCATCCGAATACACGGCGATGCGGCCGTACCTCGGCAGTTCGTCGGGCTTCCAGTCGTATCAGTACCGGCAGATCGAGTTCCTGCTCGGCAACAAGAACGAGCAGATGCTGAAGCCGCATGCGCATCGCGCCGACGTATACGCGCAAGTGAAGGCATCGCTCGAAGCGCCATCGTTCTACGACGAAGTGGTGCGGCTGCTGGCGCGTCGCGGCTTCAAGATTTCGTCCGCGCGGCTCGAACGCGACTGGACCAGGCCGACTGAACCTGATGCGTCGGTGGAGGCAGCGTGGCTGGAGGTGTATCGCAATCCGTCCGAGCATTGGGAGCTGTACGAGATGGCGGAAGAACTCGTCGATCTCGAGGATGCGTTCCGCCAATGGCGCTTCCGCCACGTGACGACCGTCGAGCGCATCATCGGCTTCAAGCAGGGCACCGGCGGCACTAGCGGCGCGCCGTATCTGCGCAAGATGCTCGATGTCGTGCTGTTCCCCGAGCTTTGGCATGTGCGGACGATGCTGTAACGGTTGGCGCGTGTCAGACAGGGTATGACCGGCAAATCACGGCAAGCGTAATGCCGCGGTTATTCCCGCTTGTTGCATAACAGGCACCGTTCATCGGGCTGAGGAAAGTTCGGAGTTCTCCGAATCTTGAGAGATGATCAGCATGGCAGCATCGGAACCCCATAAAAAACATCAGAGGGTTTCGATATGCCCGGTGCCGATAACGCCGAAGGAGTGAAGGTTGTACTGAGTGCTCCGCAACTCGCGGCCGTGCTATCTCGTCAGTCGATCAGCCAGTCGGAAATGCTTTCCAACCGGCTTTGGGGCGGTTTACAGGTCGTCGGCGGCGTGCTGGAAATGGTCGGTGCGGGTGCGCTTTGCGCTTTGCCAGATCCGACGATGGCGAGCAAAGCCGGGTGTGTCGTGTTCGGGGTACATGGCTCGGACTCGGCGGCGGCTGGCCTGCGGCAGGTCTGGACTGGTCGGGACACCGCCACGCTGACCCAGCGGGGCGCGACGAAACTCGCTGAAGCGATGCGGGCGAGCCCCGACATGGCGAGCAATATCGGCCTGTCCCTCGATATTGCCGTGCCATTCGGATTTGCTGGCTCGATCAAGGCGGCGCGCGCTGCGCGTGTCACGATGGGCCGGATCAGGCTGAACATGCATGAGGCGAAGGCGGGAAGCCGGATTGGTGGACATACGCTTTTGAAACATGTCGGTCGGACTGAAGCGCAGTTGCGGGAAAGACTCAGGCTGGAGCCGACAAAACGCGTAGTATCGTCTTTCGTAAATCTTGAGGAGGCGGAGTGGGCTATATCGGAAACGATGCGCGCCAATGCCTTGCTGATTAAAGCATGAACAAAGGCGCCTAGAGAGCCTCTGAGGCTGAAGAAGGACGTCGGAAGAAAGGTGGGTTACGCATTGATCAGAAAGACCGACGCGCTGGTGGATAGCAGTAAAGTATGGGTTGTCTTGAAATACGAAACGTATAACGGGATGCCGTACTACATTCTCACAGCCATGCTTAGTGACTGATTTCGAGTGAATGCCGATACATGAGCTACGACAATCTAGATCAATTGATCGGAGTCTACTTCAATGAAGATTCCGACTACTGGGGAGACACAATTGAAGCGTTGGTTCGGGCTTGTGTAAGCAGATGCACGCCAGAAATGATTAACGCGAAGGTGGCCGACATAGACCGATTCAAGAGAGATCACGCTGGAAATCTTGACGCTGCGTTCGAAGAGGAATTCGGCAGGCAGTTCGATCCGACGCTGTGGGGTCACACCACCGAATCTTTTCTTGACGAGCTTAAGCGTCTCCTTCTAAGTGAGTAAGCCTGCGCTTCAACGGGGGCCCTCGACGCCGCGTCGCTCAGCGTCGATTCCGCGTGGACATTGATTTATGAGATACGAAAATTTGTATCAATTGATTTGTGGCCGTTTCCATGAAGATTTCGACTTGTTCGGAAACACAATTGAAGAATTGGTTTTGTCTTTTACATGCGAATGCACACCGGAAGAAATTAAGGCGACGGTGGCCGAGATAGACCGATTCAAGAGCGATCATGCGGGAAACCTTGACGCAGCGTTTGAGGAAAATTTTGGCTATCAGTGCGACCCGACACTGTGGGACCAGACCACTGGGTCTTTTCTCGACAAACTTAAACGTCTTCTTCTGAGTGAGTAGCCTGCACTTCCGCCCACCGGACGGCCCTCCCTTCTGGCGGGGCTTCCGTCTACTTTCATTTCACCAGGCAACTGACGGCCCCTAACACCCCTAGCGCGCGGTATAACCACCATCAATCGGCAAACACACGCCGCTAACCATCGACGCCGCATCGCTCAACAAAAACAGAATCGGCGCCGCGACTTCCGCGGATTCAGCAAAGCGCCTGAGCGGAATCGCCTGCAACGCAGGATCACGTTTGACGGGATCGCTCCACGCCAGCACCGCCATCGGCGTCAGCGTAACCGTCGGGTTCACGCTATTCACCCGAATCCCGTGCGGCCCCAGCTCGATGCACAACGCGCGCGTGACCGCATCGAGCGCCGCCTTCGACGCCGAATAGCTCAGATGATCGTCGAGTGCGACGAGCGCGGCCTGGCTCGACACGTTGACGATGCTGCCCGCGCGCCCCGCGTCGAGCATGCCACGCGCGACGTGCTTCGCGACCAGCACCGCGCCGCGCGTATTCACCGCCATCACGCGATCGAAGCTCGCGGCCGTGGTATCCACCGCGCGTTCGAGCAACGCGATGCCCGCGCAATTGACGAGACCGTCGAACGGCTCGAGCGACGCGAATGCTTCGTCGATTGCGGCTTCGTCGCTGACGTCGAGCTTCAACGGCTCGCAGCCGGTTTCCTCGGCGAGCCGCGCGAGCTCGTTCACATTGCGCGCGGCCGCGACGACCGATGCGCCGCTCCCGCACAGCGCCTCGACCGTCGCGCGGCCGATGCCGCTGGAGGCGCCCGTCACCAGAATCGAGCGTCCGGAAAAATCGAAAGTAGCGTTCATGATGATTGCAAGCGATGCATGACCGGCTTCAACGCCGGATAGAGATCCACGTACACGCCGAAGCGCTGCTCGTATAACGCCATGCGCCGTGCGTCGGGCTGCGCGCGCTCGATCAGCGTGACCCAGCCGCCTTGCGCCGCTTCGCGCGACACGAGACCGACGCCGACCGCGGCGAGCAACGCCGCGCCCATTGCCGCTTCGACGTCCTGCTCGATCGTGTAGACCGGATAGCCGGTGACGTCGGCGATGATCTGCATCCACAGGTCCGAATGCGCGGCACCGCCCACGACGATCAGCTTGTCGTCGAGCGATTGCGCGCCTTTGCGCCCCGCCTCGATGTTGTGCTTCAGCGCGAACGACACCCCTTCGAGCACCGCGCGATACAGATGCGCGCGCGTATGAAACAGCGACAACCCGACGAACGCGCCGCTCGCCTTCGCATCCCACACCGGACTGCGCTCGCCCATCAGATACGGCAGGAACAGCACGCCGTCGGCGCCGGCCGGCACTTGCGCGGCCGCTTCTTCGAGCAGCCGATGCGGATCGCCATGCGGTGTCGCGCGCGCGGCCTCGATCTCCGCGTGACAGAACTGCTCGCGATACCAGCTGACCGACGCGCCCGCGGTAATCGCGCCGCCGAATACGTAGATATCGTGCTGCCCGTTGAAAACGTGCGGCATGCTGACCAAACCGTGCCGCGCGTCGACATGCTGATTGATGTAGCCCCAACACATGCTGGTGCCGATCATCGCGACGTGCTGTCCCGCGCGCGTGACGCCGGCCGCGAACGTCGCCATCGCCGCATCGACGCCGCCCGCGACGATCGCAGTCCCCGCATCGAGCCCGAGCTGGGCGGTCCATTGCGACAATAGCCCGCCAACAACCTCCGACGATTCAACGAGCCGCTCCGGCATCATCGTCGCGGGAATGCCGAGCATGTCGAGCGCTGCGTCCGACCAGTCGCGCCGCGCGATATCGTAGACGCCGCCGATATTGCCGGCCGAACTATGATCGACGGCGACCTCGCCGGTCAGCATGTAGATCACGTACGCGTTCGGCGGCAGGAAATAGCGCGTATGCGCCCACACGTCCGGCTCGTTCTCACGCAGCCACAGCATCTTCGTGTAGCCGTAGTAGCTGTCCACTCCGTTGCCGGTGATCGAATGGAGCCGTTCGACATCGACGTTCTCGCGCACCCAGTCCACTTGGGCGGTCGCGCGCCGGTCCATCCAGATCAGGCACGGCGCGAGCGGCCGCATGTCGTTGTCGACCGGAATGCCCGAGCCGCCGTACAGGCTGCTCACGCACAGCGCTTTGATCGCACCCGGCGCGATACCGGCCGCCTTCGCCTCGCCGACGCACGCGGCCACGCATTCGACCACGGCCTTCAGCCACACCGCGGGCCACTGCTCGGCCCACAACGGCTTCGGCGTGTCGGGTTGATAGCTCGACGCATGCTGCGCGACGATCGCGCCGTGCTCATCGACCAGCAGCGCTTTCGTGCTCTGCGTGCCGATATCGACGCCGATGACGTAGTTCATAGAGTCTCCGTTGAAACGCCGCACACGAGATTCATGCGCGCGGCTTCATCAGCACCTTGATCGAGTCGAGCGAGTTCGCGATCCTGATCGCTTCGTCCCATTCTTCCAACGAAAAGCCGTGCGTGACGATGCCCTTCGACGTGACGAGTCCGCGCGCGAGCAGATCGATCGCGATCGGATAGCAATAGGGACCGAGATGCGCGCCGCGCACGTCGAGTTCCTTGCGATCGCCGATCACCGACCAGTCGAGCGTCGTGTCCGCGCCGAATACCGAAAATTCGACGAAGCGCCCGAGCTTGCGGATCAGGTCCATCCCCTGATTCACGCCGATCGGTGCGCCCGTCGTTTCAATATAGACGTCGCAGCCGTAGCCATCAGTCAGTGAACGAATGATCGCGAGCGCATCGTCCTTCTGAGGATTGATCGTCACGTCCGCGCCGTATTCGCGCGCGAGTGCGAGCCGTTCTTCGACGAGATCGATCACGACGAGCTTCTTCGGCGTCTTCAGATGCGCGACCTGCGTCATCATCAGACCGAGCGGCCCCGCGCCCGCGATCACGACGACGTCGTCGAGTTGCAGATCGCCGCGATTGACCGTGTGAATCGCGCACGCGAGCGGCTCGATGATCGCGGCGTCTTCGAGCGAGATGCCATCGGGAATCTTGTGGACGATCGCGGTCGGCGGAATACGCATGTACTCGGCCATGCCGCCGTCCGCGACTTCACGCTGAAAGCCGAAGATGTTGTGCACTTCGCACATCCAGTACTGGCCGGATTTGCAGTAGCGGCACTTGCCGCACGGCACGATCTGCTCGGCGATCACGCGCTCGCCCTTTTGCACGCCGAAGTGCTCGGCCGCACCCTCGCCCAGTTCCTCGACATAGCCGAAGAACTCGTGGCCCGGAATCACCGGCGCCTTGACCCACGGGCTCGGGCCGCCCCAGAACATCTTCGCGCCCGAATGACATTTGCAGTCGCTCGCGCAGATGCCGCACGCGGCGATACGGATCACCAGTTCATGCGCGCGGGCGCGTGGCTTCTGTACCTGCTCGACGCGATAGTCTTTCGGTGCATGACAGACGATGGCGGTCATGTTCTGCTGGTCGGATTGAGTCGTCATTGCGTGGTCCTGCAAAAAAAAGATTTGGGAAGTGAGCGTTACTTTCTGCGGTCGCGGCTGATATAGATCGCGAGCAGAATGATTCCGCCCTTGATCACGTTCTGCACGTATGGATTGACGCCGACCATGTTCAGGCCGTTATTCAGCACACCGAGCAACAGCGCGCCGATCAGCGTGCCGATGATCGAACCGCGTCCACCGGAGATCGACGTGCCGCCCATCACGACGGCGGCGATCGCATCGAGTTCGAAACCGACGCCCGCGTTCGGCTGGCCGCTCATCAGACGCGCGGTCAGCACGATCGCGGCAAACGCGGACGTCAAGCCGGCGATCGTGTAGACGATCAGCTTCACGCGCGCGACACGCACGCCGGATAAGCGCGTCGCCTGCTCGTTGCCGCCGATCGCATACACGTAGCGGCCGAAAGGCATTCGTTCGAGCAGCACCCACGCGATCACATAGATCACCGCCATGATCACGACCGGCGCCTGGATGCCGAGTATCTTGCCGCTGCCGAAGAAGCTGACCCAGTCGGGCAGACCGTCGATCGGATAGCCGCCCGTGTAGATCAGCGCGAGACCGCGCGCGATACCCATCGTCGCGAGCGTGACGATGATCGGCGGCATGCCGGCGAACGCGACGAAAAAGCCGTTGGCCGCGCCGAAGCCGAGACCGACCGCGAGGCCGACCGCAAGCGCGGCCACCGCATTCATGCCGGCGACCATCAGCCCGGCCGACAGCGTGCCCGCGAGCGCCATCACCGAGCCGACCGACAGATCGATGCCGCCCGTCAGGATCACGCAGGTCATGCCGACCGCGATGATCGCGTTGATCGACACCTGGCGCAGCACGTTCTCGATGTTCGCGGCCGATAGAAAGCTGTCGCTCGCGAACACCATCACGATGCAGACCACCAGCAGGCCGATGAACGGATAGAACAGCGTCGAGCGCTTCAGCGCGGTCCACGTGAAGCGCACCGGTGCGCCCGGCGTATCGCTGCTGACGGTCGAGGTTTTCGGCGAAGAGGAAGGATTAGGCATGTTCATGAGAAGCTCCAAGCGAACCGGCGGTCGCATAGGTCATCACGGCGTTCGATTCGATCGCGTCGCCTTCGAGCAGCGCTTCGATGCGGCCCTGCCGGAACACGGCGACGCGGTCGCACATACCGACGATCTCCGGCAACTCGGACGAGATCATGATGATCGAGTAGCCGCGCGCGGTCAGTTCGCGCATCAGCAGATAGATTTCGGCTTTCGCGCCGACGTCGATGCCGCGTGTCGGTTCGTCGAAGATCAGGATGTTGGTGTGGTGATTGAGCCAGCGCGCGATCACGACCTTCTGCTGATTGCCGCCCGACAGCGTCGCGACTTCGGTGTGCATCGTCGGCGCCTTCACGCCGACGCGCTTCATGATGTCGGCGGTCGCGCGCGCCTCGCTGCGCTGGTCGATGAAGAAACGCAGCGAGCGGTACTTGCCGAGGTTGTTGATCGAGATGTTCTGCTTGATCGAGAAGTCGGTAATGAGCCCTTCGGTCTTGCGGCTCTCGGGCAGAATGCCGACGCCCGCGCGCAACGCATCGGCCGGATCGGCGAGCTTCGCGGCCGTGCCGTTGACGCGAATCTCCTTCGCGTACGCACGGTCCGCGCCGATCACCGCGAGCGCGGTTTCGGTGCGCCCCGAACCGACGAGTCCCGCGAAGCCGAGAATCTCGCCTTTGCGCAGCGTGAAGCTCAACTCCGGGCTGTCTTTGAACAACTGCAAGCGCACGACGTCGAGCACGACCTTGGCGTCGGCGCGCGGCGCCGGCTTCGGCGGAAAGCTGCTTTCGATGCGGCGTCCCACCATCATCTGCACGAGCCGGCTCACGTCGGATTGCGCGACCTCGGTCATGCCGACGTACTGGCCGTCGCGCAGCACCGTGATGCGGTCGCACACCTCGAAAATCTCTTCGAGGTGGTGCGAGATAAAGATCATCGCGACGCCCTGCTGCTTCAACTCGCGCATGATCGTGAACAGATGCGCGGCTTCGGCCGGCGTCAGCGTCGCGGTCGGCTCGTCGAGAATCAGCACGCGCGCATCGAGCGACAACGCCTTGCCGATTTCGACGAACTGCTGCTGCGCAACGGAGAGCTCCCGGATCGGCACCGACAGATCGATCTCGACACCGAGCCGCTGAAAAATCGCGGCCGCCGCGCGCCGCATCCTGCCGCGTTCGAGCAGGCCGAAGCGATTGCGCATTTCACGGCCGAGAAAGATGTTCTCCACCGCGTTCAGATACGGAATCAGGCTGAACTCCTGAAACACGATCCCGACACCCGCAGCCACCGCGTCGTGATAGTTCGCGAAGTGGCGTTGCTCGCCGTCGAGCGTGATCGTGCCTTCGTCCGGCTGATAGATGCCGCACAGAATTTTCATCAGCGTCGACTTGCCCGCGCCGTTCTCGCCGAGCAGCGCGTGAATTTCGCCGCGCGCGATCTCGAGGTGAATGCCTTGCAGCGCCTTCACGCCGGGAAAGCTCTTGCTGATGTTGTCGAGCTTCAGAATCGTGTCCATCGCGTGTTCCTCTGCCGCGCACCGCCGCGCATGATCGTCACGCGCGGCGGCCTGCGTTTGCATTACCAGCTGAAGCCGTTCGCGTTGCTCTTGTCGATCATTTTCACGTCGACCGGAATCGCTTTCGGCACATTGGCGCCCCACTTCTTCGCGAGCGCGATGCCGAGCGCGATGCGCACCTGGTCGGCCGGAAATTGCGCCGACGTCTCGACGAATTTCGAATTCGGCTTCTGGATCGCGGCGATCGCTTCAGGCGCGCCATCGACGCTCGTCAGCTTGATGTCCTTGCCCGACGATTCGATCGCCGACAGCGCACCCATCGAGCCGCCGTCGTTGACGCTGAACACGCCCTTCAGATTCGGATGCGCCTGGATCATGTTCTCGGTGACGGACAACGCGGTCGCGCGCTCCTGCTTGCCGTTCTGCGTATCGACGAGCTTCACGCCCGGCGATTTCGCCAGCGCCGCCTTGCAGCCGCGCACGCGTTCGAGAATCGGCACGACCGGAATGCCGTCGAGAATCGCCACTTCGCCGCTGCCGCCGATCGACTTCGCGAGGTAGTCGCAGGCCATCACGCCCGCGTCGTAGTTCTTCGAGCCGACGAACGAATCGACCGGACCGTTCGCGTTCGCATCGACCGCGACGACGACGACGCCCGCTTTCTTCGCCGACGTGACCGCCGACTGGATGCCGGTCGAGTCGGTCGGATTGACGAGCAGGATGTCGATCTTCTTTTGCAGCATGTCTTCGACGTCGCTGACCTGCTTGCTGACGTCGTGATGCGCGTCGGTGACGACGACCGTCGCGCCGGTCGACGCAGCCGCGTCGTTAAGCGCTTTCTGCATCGTCACGAAGTACGGGTTGTTCAGTTCCTGGAACGTCATGCCGATTTTCAGCGGCGCGGCCTGCGCGGTCTGCGCGGCGGACATCGCGACGAGCGACAGACCGAACGTGAGCGCGGCAACGCGGCGCGCGAGCATCATCGAAGGGTTGAGCGAAAGAGTAGACGGCTTCATGGTTGTCTCCATTTTTTGAAGTGAGCACGCTCCCTCGCGCTGTGGGTACACAGCGCGATCGATGCGTGTTGAAACGCGAGTGGACTAAAACAGCGGACAACGGGCGGACACTATGTGACCGGATACGCGACGCCGTTACGCGGCAAGCCCGGCGCGAGCACGATCGCCGGCGCATTGTCGATGCCCCGGCCATGCGCGGCCGCCTGCTCGGAAGCGTCGCGGCTCGCATCGTTCAATTGCTGATAACGGCGGAACGTCGATGGCGCCATGCCTTTCATTGCAAGAAACTGCCGGTTGAAATTCGACAGGTTGTTGAAGCCGGCCTTGAAGCAGATGTCGGTCACGCTCAGTTCGCCATCGGTCAGCAACTGGCACGCGAGATTGATGCGCATGCGATTCACGTACTGCACGAACGGCAGCCCGGTATGACGGCGGAAATAGCGCGAAAACGCGCTGACGCTCTGGCCGGCGAGTTGCGCAAGCTCCGACTCGCGCAATTCGTTCGAGAGATTCTTGCCGATATACGCGAGCACATGATTGATACGGGTCGCCGCGAAGCTGGTCGGATCGGCCTGATACGCGGGACTCGCGAGCGTGTCGCGATCCGGCGCGTTCATCAGGATCTCCAGCATCGACATGAACAGCACGAGCCGGCGCAGTCCGCGCGCGGCGAGCAGTTCGAGAAAGAGCGGCTTGATCTGCGCCGAGGTCTCGTGACCGAACGACAGACCGCGCCGCGCATCGGCGAGCAGCGCCTCGACCTGACGCCACTCCGGAAAACTCTCGAGACAGTTCGACACGAACTCCTGGCCGAACTGCACGACCAGATTGCGCTGCGCGACGCTCTCGCCTTCGGGCACGTCGCTGACCCAGTTGTGCGGCAGGTTCGGCCCCATCAGCACGAGATTGCCGGGCGCGAAGCTGCCGATGTGATCGCCGACGAACATCTTGCCGGTCGTCGCGACGATCAGATGGATCTCGTACTCCGGATGAAAGTGCCAGCGCACCGTGCGATACGGATAGCCATGCGACCACACTTTGAACGACTCGTCGTGGCGTACGGCCACGATTTCGAGATCAGGTTGCACTGTCTGCCTCCATGAAGCGGCACGGGTGAGGCGCCGCCGATCTTGATCTTGTAAAGCCAAAAGTAACCGCCAAACGCGTTGGCGACCACTTAAAAAGAAACCGCGGACTGATACTTTTTTGCATTCGGGTTAGCCCCAACGCGCGCGAAGTCAAATTTGATGCAATGCAATATGCGCGACGCAGCGCGTTTTCCGCCCTCGGATGCTCGTCGTTGCCGCCCGTGCATCCCGCATGCCGCGCTGCGCCATCGAAACCCCGCCCCGTTGCCTTGACTTTCGTTTCGCCGGGTACGATCATTCGCTCACATACAGAGCAAATGCTCTGCACACACAAAACGCGCGCCACGCGCGCCGTTGACGTTTGCTACTACGTTGCATGGAGCCAGAGCAAGCGCTGAAGCGCTAACTCTGGCCGACACCGGAGACACGACATGAACAGCGGGCAAGGCAGCGGCGCGGCCGCACACGTGATCCTGCATATCGGCGCGGGATCGTTTCATCGCGCGCATCAGGCGTGGTATCTGCACCGGCTAAACGAAGCGGGCGCGGCCAGCGATCCGCACTGGTCGCTGACCGTCGGCAATATTCGCGGCGACATGAACCCGGTGCTCGAAGCACTCGCCGCGCAGAACGGCGTCTACACGCTCGAAACGGTCACGCCGCAAGGCCAGCGCGCTTACGAGACGATCCGCTCGATCGAGCGCGTGCTGCCGTGGAGCGAAAGCCTCGACGGGCTGATCGAAGCGGGCTCCGATCCGGCCTGCAAGATCATCGCGTTCACCGTGACCGAAGGCGGCTATTACCTCGACGAACACGACCGGCTCGACACCGCGAATCCCGATCTCGCCGCCGACCTCGCCGGCGGCCACAAGACGATCTACGGCGCGCTCGCGGCGATTCTCGACGCACGCGTGAAATGCGGTGCGGGACCCGTCACCTTGCAGACCTGTGACAACCTGCGCAGCAACGGTGAGCGCTTTCATGCGGGCATGAGCGAGTTTCTCGAACGACGCGGCGCGAACGAACTGGCGCAATGGTTCGACGACAACACCTCGTGCCCGTGCTCGATGGTCGATCGCATCACGCCGCGTCCGACGCCCGACGTGCGCGAGCGCGTGAAGGCCGCGACCGGCGTCGACGACGCGAGCCCGGTGATGGGCGAGGCGTTCATCCAGTGGGTGATCGAAGACCGCTTCATCGCGGGACGGCCGGCCTGGGAGAAGGTCGGCGCGGAACTCGTCGATTCGGTGCTGCCGTACGAGGAAGCGAAGATCCGCATTCTCAACGCGACGCATAGCTGCATCGCGTGGGCGGGTACGCTGATCGGCCTGAACTATATCCACGAAGGCACGCTCGACGCCGACATCCGCCAGTTCGCGTACGACTACGTGACCGAGGACGTGATCCCGTGTCTGACACCGAGCCCGCTCGATCTCGAACGCTATCGCGACGTCGTGCTCGAGCGCTTCAGCAATCCGCATATTCTCGACACGAACCAGCGCGTCGCCGCCGATGGCTTCTCGAAGCTGCCCGGCTTCATCGCGCCGACACTCGCCGAATGCTTCGAGCGCGGCGTCACGCCTGCGGCGACCGCGATGCTGCCCGCGTTGTTCTTCCGGTTTCTGGAACGCTGGCACTCGGGCAAGCTGCCCTACGCGTACCAGGACGGCGTGATGGACGAGCGCGTCGCGCACGGCTTTTTCACGGCGCCCGATCCGCTGCGCGCGTTCGCGGCCGACCGGCTGCTGTGGGGCGGCATGGCGCAGACGCCCGAGCTCGAAGCGGCGCTCGCGGGCGCGCTCGCGCGTGTCGACGCATGGCTCGCGAAACGCGGCGCGGCTTGACGAGCCAGGCTTAATGCGCATGACAGCGCGCGCGATGTGCGGATAAAGTAGCGCATCCCCAACGACGAAGGTTTCGCTCCCATGTACCTAGGTATCGACCTCGGCACGTCCGAAGTGAAAGTTTTGCTGCTCGCCCCCGATGGCCGCGTGATCGGCACCGCAGGCTCGCCGTTCACCGTTTCGCGTCCGCACCAGCGCTGGGCCGAGCAGAATCCCGAAGACTGGTGGGCGGGCACACGCACCGCGCTCGCCGCGTTGCGCGCGCGTCATCCCGACGAGTTCGCGCAAATTCGCGGCATCGGCCTTTCAGGGCAGATGCACGGCGCCGTGCTGCTCGACGCGGAGAACCGCGTGCTGCGGCCCGCGATCCTGTGGAACGACATGCGCAGCGACAAGGAATGCGCGGAGCTGACCGAGCGCGCGCCGGATCTGCACAGCGTCGCCGGCAATCTGGCGATGCCCGGTTTTACCGCGCCGAAGCTGCTGTGGGTCGCGCGTCACGAGCCGGAGATCTTCGCCAGGACTGCCTGCGTGCTGCTGCCGAAAGACTATCTGCGCCTGCAACTGACGGGCGGCAAGGTGTCCGATCCGTCGGACGCGGCCGGCACGTTGTGGCTCGACGTCGCGAAACGCGATTGGTCGGATTCGCTGCTCGCTGCCTGCAACATGACGCGCGCGCAGATGCCTGCGCTGCGTGAAGGCAGCGCGCCGGCCGGCACGCTGCTGCCGGAACTCGCACGCGAATTCGGCCTGCGCGACGACGTGATCGTCGCGGCCGGCGGCGGCGACAATGCGACCAGCGCGATCGGCATCGGCGCGACGCAGCCGGGCGACGGCTTCGTGTCGCTGGGCACGTCGGGCGTGCTGTGCGTGGTCGGCGACAGCTTCCGGCCGAACCCGGCCTCCGCCGTGCACGCGTTCTGTCATGCGATCCCGGACCGCTGGCATCAGATGAGCGTGGTGCTGTCGGCGGCGAGCTGTTTGCGCTGGGTCTGCAAGCTCACGTCGACCGACGAGCCGACGCTGCTCGCCGAAATCGAGGCGCTGCCCGCCGAAGCCTTGACCAGCGCGCCGCTCTTTTTGCCGTATCTGTCGGGCGAGCGCACGCCGCACAACGACCCCTACGCGCAAGGCGTGTTCTTCGGCATGACTCACGCGACCGACCGCGCGC
>NZ_WHNQ01000246.1 GCF_009362785.1 Paraburkholderia atlantica | reverse complement strand
GGCCCAGTGTGCGGACCTACCCGGAGACCCTGCCGCCGATCGAATATGGCGAGAACGACGTCGTGCAGCGCGTGCGATGGAACGGGGAGCTACGCTTCAGAACGCGGCGCTTCAAGGTGTCGAATGCGCTGCAGAACCTGCCCGTGGCCATCCGTGAGCGAGCGGGTCAGGAGAACTGCTACGACCTGTTCTTTGCGCATCATCACCTTGGAACCATCAACCTGGACTGCCCCAAATGAGCGGATCATGTGTTACCCATGTCCCCGCACACCTGTTACCCATGTCTGCGGTCCATACAGAGGATGAAACAACATCACTTCGCGGGACGGCCCGCCAGGCGAACTCGTGCGGATCACCGCCGATGTCGCCTTCCATCGCGATGTCCTGCGCGTCGCCGTGCCCGGTCCGGTCCGGCGACGGCTTGTGCTGTCCGGGGCAGGCCGCGGCAACGCTGCGCGACGCCCAGCTTGCGCTCGATTTCCTGGGCGGCATGGACGAAGCTAGCATGCTAGAGTGGGGGCGTGTCCGCTACCGGGGAGCGTAATTTGGTTCAGTCCGTTCAGCAGCGGATGCCCGCTGCCACCGATATTTGCCGCCT
>NZ_WHNQ01000245.1 GCF_009362785.1 Paraburkholderia atlantica | reverse complement strand
GCATCCACCTCGTTGTCGCGATAGGCGCCGATGACCATCAGGTAGCGCAGGTCCGGCTGGATCAGCAGATCCGCGAGCAGGTCCAGCGTCGCTGCATCGAGCCACTGCAGGTCGTCGAGAAACAGTGCCAGCGGATGCTCGGCCTGGGCGAACACGCCGATGAAGCGCCGGAACACCTGCAGGAAGCGCTGTTTCGCCTGTTGTGGTTCGAGCTCCGGGACCGGGGGCGGCTCGCCGATGATCAGCTTCAGTTCGGGGATCAGGTCGCTGATGAGCGCTGCATTGGGCGAGAGCGCCTCGACCAGTCTTGTGCGCCAGCCTGCCAGTTCCGTGTCGGATTTGCCCAGCAGCATGCGCACCAGGCTTTGAAATGCCTGGATCAGCGTCGCATAGGGGATGTCGCGCTTGTACTGGTCGAACTTGCCGGATGCAAACAGTCCACGTGGCGGCACGAGGATCTTGTGCAGTTCATTGACCACCGATGACTTGCCGATGCCCGAATAACCGGACACCAGCACGAGCTCGGGCACGCCCGTCTCGACAATACGGGTGAAGGTGCTGACCAGGGTCTCGACTTCGCGCTCACGTCCGTAAAGCTTCTCGGG
>NZ_WHNQ01000244.1 GCF_009362785.1 Paraburkholderia atlantica | reverse complement strand
TTTTTGAGCTGTGCGATGAAGAAGACGAAGACACCGCGAACCACACTCGCGCCGGGCTTAGCCAAGGTCCTGAAGCGCCTTCACTACCCGCTTGAAGTGATTTTGCTGTGCGTGCGATGGTACGTGGCCTATTCGCTGAGTTTGCGCAACCTTGCGGAAATGATGGACGAGCGTGGTATCGCGGTGGATCATTCGACGGTGCACCGCTGGGTCATCAAGCTGCTGCCGCTCTTCGAAAGGCGCTTCCGCAAGCACAAGCGTCCGGTTGGGAAAAGCTGGCGAATGGACGAGAGCTATAGCAAGATCAAAGGCGAGTGGAAAGGTTCTGTTGCAGTAAGGCCCACGTTAAAATTGGGTAGCGAATTTTTGAGCTGTGCGATGAAGAAGACGAAGACACCGCGAACCACACTCGCGCCGGGCCTGGCCAAGGTCCTGAAGCGCCTTCACTACCCGCTTGAAGTGATTTTGCTGTGCGTGCGATGGTACGTGGCCTATTCGCTGAGTTTGCGCAACCTTGCGGAAATGATGGACGAGCGTGGTATCGCGGTGGATCATTCGACGGTGCACCGCTGGGTCATCAAGCTGCTGCCGCTCTTCGAAAGGCGCTT
>NZ_WHNQ01000243.1 GCF_009362785.1 Paraburkholderia atlantica | reverse complement strand
TTCACTACCCGCTTGAAGTGATTTTGCTGTGCGTGCGATGGTACGTGGCCTATTCGCTGAGTTTGCGCAACCTTGCGGAAATGATGGACGAGCGTGGTATCGAGGTGGATCATTCGACGGTGCACCGCTGGGTCATCAAGCTGCTGCCGCTCTTCGAAAGGCGCTTTCGCAAGCACAAGCGTCCGGTTGGGAAAAGCTGGCGAATGGACGAGAGCTATATCAAGATCAAAGGCGAGTGTAAATATCTTTACCGGGCAGTGGACAAGGCGGGCGACACGGTCGAATTCCTGCTCAGGGCCAGGCGGGACAAGGTCGCTGCCCGGCGGTTCTTTGAAAAGGCGATCGCCCATAATGGTACGCCAGAGACCGTGACCATCGACAAAAGCGGCTCCAATCTGGCCGCACTGGATGCGGTGAATGCCGATCGCGAGACGCCGATCAAGGTCCGTCAGATCAAGTACCTGAACAACATTGTCGAACAGGACCATCGGGCTATCAAACGCCGGAGCCGGCCGATGCTGGGATTCAAGAACTTCCACCGTGCGAGGGTCATTCTCGGCGGCATCGAGGTAATGCACATGATCAGGAAAGGACAGATGAAATGTGCGGGCAAAG
>NZ_WHNQ01000242.1 GCF_009362785.1 Paraburkholderia atlantica | reverse complement strand
GCGTTGATGGTGGTGTGGCAACTCTTTGCCAGCGAGGGACGCTTCAGGCTGGTGACAAACATCTCCTTGCTGGCGTTCGCGGTGAAGGCAGGGGCCAGCTTCGTGCTAGTTCACCTATTCGGGGTTGCAGGTGTGCAGATTTCACTTGCCTTGATGTATGTAACCGCATTCGTGTTGGCGATCAGCATGCTGCTGGGCAGTTCAACTTCGCAGCACGACAGCGAAATGCGCTGAGCTCTCGACCGTTCAAGAGACTACGAAACGTGAAAATTGTTCTTGTTGTCAACTCAATGGGTGAACCGGGCGGCGCCGAAAGGGTTGCCGCGGTGCTGTCAGCCGCGTGGGCTCAGCGCAACCACACCGTTACGCTCGTCCCGACATACAGCAAACACGGTGGATGTTTTTTTCCCATCGACGAGAAGGTGCGGATGATCTATCTGGCTGACCGCGTCAAGCATAGCCCGCTGCGACGGATCAACTACATCGCGAGACTGACGGAGCTGCGCAAGCTGTTCGTGGAAGAACAGCCCGACGTCATCGTGTCGTTTTTGACCAACGTGAATATCAACGTGATCCTGGCTTCACGGGGCCTGCACATTCCGGTGGTCGCCTGCGAGC
>NZ_WHNQ01000241.1 GCF_009362785.1 Paraburkholderia atlantica | reverse complement strand
CGCGACAGTCTGGAATTGCCCGGCTGATTTTAATGGGTCAGTGGTCCCGATTGGCCGTCCGATTTCGAACACGCGGGCTTATCTGCTGGACGGTCATGGCGAGCCGGTGCCGTTTGGTGCGGTGGGCGAGCTTTATATTGGCGGGGCGGGGGTCGCGCGTGGCTATCTGAACCGCCCCGAGCTGACCGCCGAGCGGTTCATCGCCAGTCCCTTTGTGGAGGGCGATCGGCTGTACCGCACGGGGGACCTGGCGCGGTACCTGCCGGACGGCAATCTGGAGTTCCTGGGCCGCAATGACGACCAGGTGAAGATCCGGGGCTTTCGCATCGAGCCGGGCGAGATCGCGGCGCGGCTTGGCGAGCACGCCTTTGTGCGCGAGGCGGTGGTGGTGGCGCGACAGAACCGCGCCGGCGACAGGCATCTTATCGCCTATGTGGTGTGTGCGCCCGAAGCTCAATCGGATGGGCTGGATGGACCTGAGCTTGCCAACACCTTGCGCGCGCACCTGAGTGCGCGGCTGCCGGACTACATGGTGCCGTCGGCGTTCATGCGGCTGGCGGAGTTGCCGCTGACGGTGAACGGCAAGCTCGACCGCAAGGCACTGCCGGCGCCGGCTGACG
>NZ_WHNQ01000025.1 GCF_009362785.1 Paraburkholderia atlantica | reverse complement strand
TCTTCAAGACAATCAGGTATTCCGCGACGGGTGCCGGACTCCTAATATGGGAACCCTGCCGGATCGCCCTTCTCGCCGCGTGCAGCGTGCTGCGGTCATTGGCCAACGCGAATGTTGGTCACCGATGCCCGCTCCCCGATTCCGGTTCATGCTGCGGCCCGCCGCATCCGCAACCTGGTGTTGCGTATCGCCGGCGCGTCGCATGTTGCACCATCACCCTCTTTGCTGGAGCTACCCATGAGCACGACGTATGCCTATGCAGCGACCGACGCCACCACGCCGCTCGCCCCATTCGAATTCCAGCGCCGCGCACCGCGCGCCCATGACGTGCAGATGGAAGTGCTGTACTGCGGCGTGTGCCATTCCGACTTGCATCAGGCGCGCAACGAATGGAAGAACACGATGTACCCGGTGGTGCCGGGCCACGAAATCGTGGGCCGCGTGACCGCGGTGGGTTCGAACGTAACGAAGTACAAAGTCGGAGAACTGGTCGCGGTCGGCTGTCTGGTCGATTCGTGCCGCACCTGTTCGAGCTGCGCGGAAGGTCTCGAGCAGTATTGCGAGAACGGTTGGGTGGGCACGTATAACGGTGTCGATCGCGTCGACGGACAGGTCACGTACGGTGGCTATTCGACGCAACTGGTCGTCGACGAGGCGTTTACGCTGCGCGTTCCGCAGAATCTCGACCCTGCGAGTGTCGCGCCGCTGCTGTGCGCGGGCATCACCACGTATTCGCCGCTACGCACGTGGGGCGTGGGCCCGGGCAAGAAGGTCGGGATTGTCGGCCTCGGCGGACTCGGCCATATGGGTGTGAAGCTGGCTCGGGCGATGGGCGCGCATGTCGTGCTGTTTACGACGTCGCCGTCGAAGATCGAGGATGCGAAGCGGCTTGGCGCGCATGAAGTCGTGGTTTCGAAGAATCCGCAGGAGATGGAAGCGCATGTGAATAGCTTCGATTTCATTCTCAATACGGTGGCTGCGCAGCATGATCTGAATCCGTTTTTGAATCTGCTGAAGCGGGATGCCACTATGACCTTGGTCGGTGCGCCGGAGCATGATCATCCGTCGCCGCAGGTGTTCAATCTGATCTTTAAGCGGCGGCGCCTTGCTGGGTCGCTGATTGGTGGTATTGCCGAGACGCAGGAAATGCTCGATTTCTGCGGGGAGCATGGCATTACTTCTGATATTGAAATGATTCCGATGCAGAAGATCAATGAGGCTTATGAGCGGATGCTCAAGAGCGATGTGAAGTATCGGTTTGTGATTGATATGGATTCCCTGCGGAAATAGTTGCTTTTTTTTGTCCGCGCAGCGGGTGGCTTTTTTTGCGCCTGTGGCGCGGGGTTTTGTTTGTTGTTGTGTTTTTTTTGCCTTCGCTCTTTTTCTGTGTTCTTAGGGTGTTGGCCTTTCCTTGATTTCTTGTCGGTCTATTGGCGTTGCCCCTGTGCGGGGCGGCACCTACTTTCTTTGCTGCTGCAAAGAAAGTAGGCAAAGAAGACAGCTCAAACCGCTAACTCTTAAGCGGGTCCCTCGGTCCGCATGAGGTAGTGGTGCATCTGGAATCTGTCGTCTCGCACATTCCGCGTTAGTGACAAGGCAGTCATATCTCCGGCGGCGCTGCGCGCGCCGAAGCACTGTTCTCAAACCATTGGTTGGTTCGGCGTGTCGCCGAGGCGCCGCCGATGGCCCCACTAGCACAAAAAAACACACTGGTTTCCCTTGCATGCCGGTCCGCGACGCACGCAGTGCGGAGTGGGATGGATGACGGCTTTGTCACTGCCGTCGAATGTGCGAGGGCACGGATTCCAGATGCACCACTACCTCATGTGGACCGAGGGACCCGCTTAAGAGTTAGCGGTTTGAGCTGTCTTCTTTGCCTACTTTCTTTGCAGCAGCAAAGAAAGTAGGTGCCGCCCCGCACAGGGGCAACGCCAATAGACCGATAAGTCAGCAAGGAAAGGCCAACACCGCAAAGAACAAAGACAAAAACAACCGCCGCAGGCAAAAAAGACAAACCTCATTTGGAGCATCCCAGTGATCGACAGAATAACTGCAATGCGCACATTCATCCGAATTGTGGACACCAACAGCTTCACCCGCGCAGCGGAATCACTAAACATTCCGCGCGCAACCGCAACGACGATCGTCCAGAACCTGGAAGCCCTGCTGGGCACCGCGCTCTTAGTCCGCACGACGCGCCGTCTGAGCATCACGCCAGAAGGCGCCGCCTACTACGAACGCTGCGCGCAAATACTCGCCGACATCGACGAAATGGAAGCCAGTATCCGCAATTCGACCGACAACCTGACAGGCCGCCTCCGGATCGAAATGCCAAGCGCAGTAGCAAGCGCAATCGTGCTTCCATCGCTAGACGAATTCCACGCCCTCTACCCGAACCTCGATCTCGCGATCGGCGTCAGCAACCGCACCGTCGATATGGTTTCCGAGGCAATCGACTGCAGCATCCAGCTCGGTGAATTGCCCGATTCCAATCTCGTCGCGCGGCAACTCGGCACGCTCGATCAGGTCACCTGCGCGAGTCCAGCCTATCTGGCCCGCCACGGCACGCCCGCCGATCTCGATGAGCTGCGCGCGCATGTCGCGGTCAACTGCGTGTCGCCACATAGCGGCCGCGAATGCGACTTCGATTTCGAAGTGGATGGCGAAGCGCGTAAGGTCAAGCTCAATGGCTTCGTGCAAGTCAGCGACGAACAGGCGTACCTGACCTGCGGGCTGCAAGGCCTCGGCATGATCCAGCCCGCGCGCATCGCCGCACAGCCTTACCTCGATTCGGGCTTGCTGCATGAAGTGCTGCCGCAATGGAAACCCGTGCCGATGCCGGTCTCGGTCGCATACGTGAAGAACCGCCGCGTGTCGCCGCGCGTGCGCGCGTTCGTCGATTGGCTCGCGGAGCTGTTCGAGAAAGCCGGCCATGTCGAGCAGGATCTGTCGCGCGTGCGTCAGTTGCTGCGCGGCCTGCATCCCGCGTAAAGCGGGTGCGGGCGCGCGGCGCTCGCGCGTCGATCAGTCCATCGGCCGCACCGGCACCGGCCGCGTCAACAGATCGACATAGAAATTGAAAAACGCCGGATTATCAAATCGTTTGACCACTGTCATCTTCTGCAATCCCGGCGGCGGCGAACTCCTGTAGCCCGTTGCCTTGCCATCGTTGGCGCCGAAGCTCGTATCCACGTCCACCCACTCCTCGACGGTCTGCGTCGCGAACGACGGATGCATCAGATACGCGAGCGTCAGCGTGTCCCAGATGTTCGTCGTGTAGTTCGGATCGGTCTCGAAGCCGTTTTTGCCGTCGTAGCCGTAGCCGTTCAGCGTCCTGAACAGTTGCGTGATGATGGTCTGCTTCGCCGGATCGTGTGCAATGCGATCGTAAAGCGCCTTGTCCATTTTCACGGTGTTCGTCACGTCGAGCGGAATCACCGTCTGTTTGATCGGCAGACGCAGCACTGTTTTCGCCGCTTCCGGATCGAACCACCAGTTGAATTCGGCGGTGAGCGTGGTATTGCCGGGTACGTCGATCGCGCCGCCCATGTAAATGATCTGCCTGATCAGCGGCACGATCTCGGGATGCTCGCGCGTGGCCAACGCGATGTTGGTCAACGGGCCGATTGCGAGGATCGTCACCTCGCCCGGATAGCGCTTCACCGACTCGACGATGAAGTCGATCGCGCTCTGACTCCGCACCTTCGTGTGCGTCGCAAAGCCGTCCGGCGGCGCGACGAGCTCGTCAGCCGATTTCGGCTCGCGCTTGCTCCATGCGCCAATGTAACCGTCACCACCGGGGAATGCCTTCAGTTCCCGCTGGATCGTCGTGAAGTCGTGCGACAACGCGTAATTGGCGCCCGCATACACGCCGATCTGTTGGTCGACGCCGAGCCGCTCGACCGATTTCAACGCATCGGCAACGCCCTGCTTCAGCCACTGATTGCCGGAGA
This sequence comes from Paraburkholderia atlantica, assembly GCF_009362785.1. GTDB lineage: Bacteria > Pseudomonadota > Gammaproteobacteria > Burkholderiales > Burkholderiaceae > Paraburkholderia > Paraburkholderia atlantica. The sequence continues at coordinate 107,064 of NZ_WHNQ01000025.1, read as the reverse complement.
CCACGGTAATGCCGAGCACTTCCAGCGAACCCTGCGCCTGCAATTGCGCGGCCATCACGCCGAGTTGGCCGTCGTCGCCGAGCGTGTTGTAGTCGCTGTCGATGATCACCTTCGGCGGATCGCTGAGGGCATTGACACCGTTGCTGGCGTAAGCCGTGAGATTGAGTGTGGTTGCCACGCTTGCCGCCCAGATCAATGCCACGAGAATTCGCCTCATCGATGCCTCATTTGGAATGCCGCTGAGTGACGCGGACAAGGAAACCATCATAGGCGCAAGCCATATGAATGACGAACAATCAACGCGCCAGCCACAGCCCAAGCAAAAGCGGCTCGCGACGCCACTGCAACGTCGCGAGCCGCCTCGAATAGCGCTGTCAAAAGCCCGTTACTGCGATTCCTCCGCCCACACGGCGTTCTCCCGCGTCATCAGCGAGGTCGATGCCGCCGGTCCGAACGTGCCCGCCGAATACGAGCGCGGCCGCTCGCCCGACTTCGCCCAGCCGTCGAGAATCGGCTCGGCCCACGCCCATGCGGCTTCGAGTTCGTCGCGGCGCATGAAGTGCGTCAGCCGTCCGCGGATCACATCGATCAGCAGCCGCTCATAGGCTTCCGCGCGACGCTCGGTGAACGCCTGCTGCAGGTCCAGGTTCAGGTTCACCGGCACCATGTGCATGCCGCTGCCGGGTTCTTTCGCAAGCACCTGCAGCTGGATCGACTCTTCGGGCTGCAACTGGATCACCAGACGATTGCCGTAAGTGCGCCCATTGCTCGGGATGATCGAGAACGGCAGCTCGGAGAACTCGATGACGATCTCCGACAGCTTCTTCTGCATCCGCTTGCCGGTGCGCAGGAAGAACGGCACGTTGGCCCAGCGCCAGTTGTTGATCCGCGCGCGCAATGCGACGAAGGTTTCGGCGCGGCTCCCCGCCGGCACGTTTTCTTCCTCGAGGTAGCCCTTGACCGCCTCGCCGTCGACCGCGCCCGCCGTGTACTGGCCGCGCACCGTGTCGCGAGCGATGTCCTCGGGCGTCATCGGACGCAGCGAGCGCAGCACCTTCAGCTTTTCGTCGCGCACTGCGTCGGGATCGAGCGACACCGGCGGCTCCATCGCGACGATGCACAGCAGTTGCAGCAGGTGGTTCTGCACCATGTCGCGCAGCGCGCCGGTCTTGTCGTAGAACCCCGCGCGAGTGCCCACGCCGACCGTTTCGGCCACCGTGATCTGCACGCTCTTGATGTACGGCGCCTGCCACAGCGGCCCGAAAATCGGATTGCCGAAGCGCAGCACCATCAGGTTCTGTACGGTTTCCTTGCCGAGGTAGTGGTCGATCCGGTAGATCTGCGCTTCCTCGAAATGCTTGCCGACTGCGTTGTTGATCTCCTTCGCGGACGCGAGATCGTGGCCGAGCGGCTTTTCGAGCACCACGCGCGAAAGGGCGTCGACGAGCCCGGCCGCCGACAGGTTGTCGCAGATATTGGTGAACAGATCCGGCGACGTCGCCAGATAGAACACGCGGTTCACGCCGTCGCGCGATGCTTCCTTCAGGCGCAGGTAGTCCTCGGGCGAATCGACGTCCATCCGCACGTATTCGAAAATCGCGAGAAATTTGTCCCACGCGGACGCATCGAACGCCTTCTTGTCGATGAAGGGCTTGGCCTTCTGCTCCATGAATTCGCTGATGTATTCCTCGCGCGACCAGGGCTTGCGCCCGATCGTCAGAATGCGGGTGTCCGGCGGCAGGTTGCAGTGCAGATGCGCCATGTACAGCGCGGGCAGCAGCTTGCGGAACGACAGGTCGCCGGTGCCGCCGAAGATGATCATGTCGAGCGGCAGGTCGGGGGTGGCAGGAGCTTGTTGGGTCGTCATGGCACGGTCGCAGCGTCTAGGGGGAAGGCGTCGATCAGGAATCGGCGGCGGGCGGACGGGCTATGGCTCACGTCCGGTATGGCGCTTTTTCCGGCAAACATCTATGGTGCAACGTTTTGAGATAGTTTGCACGGCAACATCTGCCGCAGGTTAGCGCAAGTTGCCAAGCTTGCGCGCCACACGGTTGTTTTTTCGGGATATTTTGCGTGATTTTGGCGGGTGCGCCGCTAACGGTCAGCCGCGCGCCAGCGCGTCACGCGCGACCCGGCACGCGGCCAGATCCCACGCCGCGCAGCCGACGCTCTTGAACACCACCGGCCCCGCGGGCCCGGGCTGCGTCTTACCGAGCACCGCGGCGATCCCGCCCACCCGCGCCCAGTCGACGGCGGCCTGGATGAAATCGCCGGCCTCGTGCTTCGCACCGGCCTCGTCGTCGACAAACAGCACACTGCCCGCGATCGTCGTTGCGCCGATCTCGACCATCTGCGGAGTGAAAGCGCCGACGCCGATCACGAGCCGCTCGGCACGCGCTGGCTCGTCGTAGACCGGCTGTTTGCTGGTGGTCAACGTGATCACGACCTCGACCGAAACCGGGATCGTCGCGCCCGCTTCCGCGAGCGGCCGCAACTCACGCACCTTGCCGCGCTGCGCCGCGCAGAACGCTTCGGCGCGCGCGGGGCCGCTGCCCTTGACCCACACCAGCGCGTCGGGAAACAGTTCGCCGATTGCTTCCAGATGGTTCAGCGCCTGCGTGCCGGTGCCGATCAGCAGGAATTCGCGCGGCGTGCGCGCGGCGAACGCCGCGATGCCGAGCATCGACATCGCCGCGGTCCGGCGGCCCGTCACGGTCGGACCGTCGAGGACGAACAGCGTCTCGCCGGTATCGGCATCGAAAGCCATGACCTGGCCGTGGATCGTCGGCAGATGGCGCGCGCCGTTGCTCGCGCACACGTTGACGAGCTTGTGGATGGCGAGATCGGGCGCGGTGGCGGGCATCGACAGCATGATGCCGCCGGCGTTCAGCGGCACGACGAGCCGCTCGGGGCTCACGATGCGTTGTTGCGCGTAGTCGATGCTTGCGCGCCGCAATGCGTCGACAAGCGCCGCATAAGGCATCAGCCGCGCGGTGGCGGCGGCGTCGAAGATCTGCGTGGTCGGGCGGGTCATGGGCGGGACGGTCCAATGCTGGATGGAGTGGGCATGGCGTCACCGTAACCGAGCGCGAAAAAATTGACCAGTCGTGTGGGCGCCTACTTCCCGCCGTTCTGGTCACGATTCTTGTCGCCGTTCTTGCCGTTACCGTTGCCGTTGCCGTTGCCGAACATCGCCCGACACGCGGGGCTCAGTTCGTCGAGGTGCCGCTTCATGCAGGCGATGATCTTCGCCCGGTGCGGAATCTCCGCGGCGCAGAAATGGAACGCATCGTGACGGCACGCATGGGCCTGCTCGTCGCGGGTCGCGGCATTCGCGGCGCCGGCGGCGTCGAGCACGACGAGGCTGGCGGCCAGCAGGCGGAAGGCTCGATTCATGGCAGATCCGATAGGTCGAACGTCGAAGATGCTGCGTTAGCAGGAAGCAGACCCGAATCGCGAACGCCGCGTCATGCCCAGCGCGCCAGCTAGCGCGTGCGGCGGCCGAGCGTCATCCCGCGCCCCGCGTAGAAACGCGACATCGTCGCGAACGGCAGGTACACGTCGGACTGATGCGGCGCGACGCCCGACGGGTTGTGAAACCACACGCCATCGCGATCCCGGCCGTGCAGCAGGATCAGATGGCCGCCCCGCTGCTGATTCGGCCGTTCGGGATAGCGGATCTCGGGGCTCACCGACACGATTGCGAGCGTATCGGCGTCGAGCCGCGCCGCGATTTCCTCGAGCGACGCCTGCGGCAGCACGTCGATATCGAGACCGAACGCCGGGCCCGCCCAGTCGGCGAACGGCCGGTAGATCAGACCGTCGACGCCGCCATCGTCGCGCAGCCGATACACGCCGTGCCGCAGCGCGTCGTCGAGCAATGCGGCGCGCGGTGCATGATCGATGCCCCAGTAGTCGAGCGCGGATTCGAGGCACGTCAGCCCGCACAGGCGTTGCGCCCAGAAACGATAGCGCTCGGGGTCGGCGAAACCGCTGCGCCGCCAGTGCGGGTCGTCGCACGGATCGCGCTGCTGTTCGACGATGTCGCGCACCCACTCGGGGCTGCCCCATTGCGTGTAGTACGGGACATCGGCGTGGCGGAGAACGGGTTCGCTCATCGGTGGTATCGGTCGGATTGAGTTGGATTGGGTTGCGCGCGGTTACAGCATGCTGCGCGGCCGCTTCATCGTGCCGTCGAAGAAACGCTGCAAACGGAACGCCGACAGATCGAGCGACGCCTTGCCGCCATCGTTGAGTTCCGCCAGCAGCTTGCCGACGATCGGCCCCATCGCGAACCCATGTCCGCAAAAGCCGGTCGCGATCGTCAGGCCCGGAACGTGCGGCGGCGCATCGATGACCGGAATGCCATCGGGCAACACGTCGATCAGGCCCGCCCACGCCTCGACCACCTGGGCGTCGCGCAATGCCGGAAACAGCGCGCGCAGCTTGTTCAGCGCGCGCGGCGCGTGGCTCGGGTTCGGCTGCGGATGCGGGTCACGCGGATAAAGCACACGTTCGGCGTCGGGCACGCCGCCTGGCAGACGCTCGCGCAGATCGCGCAGACAGGCGCCGTTCAGATGGAAGCTGAACTTGTCGCGCTGCGTCCACAGTTCCGGCAAAAACCATTTGAGCGCGCGGAAATGGCCGAGCGTCATGTCGACGTCGACCTGCATGTCGTCGGCGAGATTGATCGCTCCGTTCGCGCGTTGCCGGATGCCGAGGCCGTGGCCCCAGAACGTCGACGCCGTGACCGGCGGCAGCGGATTGGTGCGCATGCAGGTACCGCGCACCGCCTGCTGCGGCAGTTCGAGGCCGAGCGTCCTGAGCAGCCGCCAGCTACTCGCGCCGGCCGCGCAGATCAACCGCGAGGTGCGAATCGTGCCGCGCTCGGTGACCACACCGGCGATCGCGCCGCCAGCCCGTTCGACGCCGACCACGCCGCAGCCCTCGAAAAACAGCGCGCCGGATTCGGCCGCGCGCGCCGCGAACGCCGCCGCGGCACGGCGCGGTTCGGCCTGACCGTCGCTCGGCGTGTACAGGCCGCCGAGCGCCGGGCCCTGCATGCCGGTGACGACGGCGTCGATCTGCCCGCGGTCGAGCGTGCGGGTGTCGAGGCCATACTGACGGGCGACCTCGATCCACTGCTGGAACGAGGTCCAGTCTTCGTCATTGGTGGCGACATACAGGCAACCGCCCTGGCGCCATTCGAGATCGAAGTTCAGCTCGCGTTCGAGTTCTTTCCACAATGGAATGCTCGCCATCATCAGCGGCACCTCGGCGGCTTCGCGACCCTGCTGACGCACGAAGCCCCACGCGCGCGACGACTGCTGCCCGGCGATCCGCGACTTGTCGAGCACCACCGCCGACAGGCCGCGCCGCGCCAGGTAATAAGCGGCCGCGCAGCCCATGATGCCGGCACCGGCGATCACGACGTCGGCGCGGCTGGGAAACGGTTGGTCGGCGGGCGTAAAGGTCGAGTGCAGCGGGTAAGTCGTGGTCATGGTTGGGCGGGTTGAGATGTGGGCGTCATCTTCGCAGTGGCAGCCATTGTCCGCAATGCCGCGGGAGCTCGGCACCGCTGCCGGTCGCAACCGGGACGGCGCGGCCGGCTCCTGCCGGAATCCCCGATTATCGGTCAAACGAATATTCGGCCATTATCTGTGATGCGAATATTTGACAATTATTCGCCTAACGCATAAATTTCGTTTATTCGTCTCACAGATAATCTGCCATGCTCCATCTGATCACCACCTCGGACCAGCTCGCGCAGCTGCTAGCGGCCAGCCGCCGCCAGGCCGGCTTCACGCAGACCGAGGCGGCCGCGCGAGTCGGCGTCAGCCAAAGCCGCATTTCCGCGCTCGAAACCGATGCGAGCGGGCTCACGCTCACCCAATTGCTCGCGCTGTGCGGCGCCTACGGCCTGCAACTCCAGTTGCGCGACAAAAATCAGCCGAGCGCCGAGCCGGCACCGAACGTCGAGTGGTAGATGGCCCGGCAAACCGCCTCGAAGGCATTGTCGGTGTGGGCCAACGGCGAGCGCGTCGGCAGCTGGCGCCTGCCCTCCCGCGGCCCGATGGAGTTCGCCTACGACGCCGCCTGGATCGCGTCGCCCGCGGGTCGTCCGCTGTCGCTGTCAATGCCGTTCACGCCCGGCAACATGACGCACAAAGGGCCGCGGGTGCTCAACTACTTCGACAACCTGCTGCCCGATAGCGACGCGATCCGCAAACGCATCGCGCAACGCTACCGCACCGAAACGCTCGACGCGTTCGACCTGCTGCAGGCCATCGGCCGCGACTGCGTCGGCGCGGTCCAGCTGCTCGCCGAAGACGACGCCCCGGCCGGGGTCCAGCGCATCGAAGGCACGCCGCTTTCCGACGACGACATCGAGGCGCTGCTTGCGCAAACCGTCGGCAAACCGACCCTCGGCGCGCCCGACGAAGCCGACGACTTCCGCATCTCGCTCGCCGGCGCGCAGGAGAAAACCGCGCTGCTGTGGCACGACGGCCAATGGCAGCGGCCGCACGGCGCGACGCCGACCACGCATATCTTCAAGCTGCCGCTCGGGCTGGTCGGCAACCGGCTTGCCGATCTGAGCACGTCGGTCGAAAACGAGTGGCTGTGCATGCGGATTCTGCGCGAGTTCGGCCTGCCGGTCGCCAACACCGAGGTGCTCAGCTTCGGCAAGCAGCGCGTGCTCGCCGTCGAACGCTTCGACCGGCAGATGCATTCGAGCGGCACATGGCTATTGCGTTTGCCGCAGGAAGATTTCTGCCAGGTGTACGGTGTGCCGTCGCATCGCAAGTACGAAAACGAGGGTGGCCCCGGCGTGCTCGACCTCGCGCGGATTCTGCAGCAGTCGGTCGATGCGCGGCAGGACCTCGAGACCCTGCTCGCGAGCCAGATCCTGTTCTGGATGCTGGCCGCGCCGGACGGCCATGCAAAGAACTTCAGCATCCGTCTGCTCGCGGGTGGCCAGTACCGCCTGACGCCGCTTTACGACGTGATGTCGATCTGGCCGGTCGAAGGCAATGGCCCGAACCAGTGGTCGTGGTACAAGGCACGGCTTGCGATGGGTCTGTGGTCGCGCAGCAAGCACGATGCGTTTCGCGACGTGCAGCGGCGGCACTTCAACGCAATGGCGTTGAAGTGCTCGTACGGCGCTAACGCCGAGCCGCTGATCCAGCGTCTGATCGAGCAGACACCCGGTGTGATCGAGCGGGTGTCGGCGGAGTTGCCCGAGCGCTTTCCGGACAAAGTCGCCGAGCGGATCTTCAAAGGACTTCAAAACTCGGCGGCCCGCCTCGACACGATGCCGGCAAGCTGAACGCTTTGTGGCCAGAAGCCGGAACTGTTGCCTTGCGCACGCCTCATTCGTGGATTCCCTACGGTTTCGTCATCGATTCACCGGTAGAATGCTTTTTGATGCTCCATGCATCAAAAGTCACCCGCGCGACGGCTGCGTCGCTCGCATCAGCGGCCTCGGCGACGGTCTGACAAAATCATAAACAGTGAATTTTTTTACGGTACATTTGCTGTCCCCGCGTGGCCGATTCATGCGCATTGCATGCGCAGGGTCGGCTTGCGCCTGTCGAGCGCGTACCACCTGTACCTTTTAACTCGCGGATTTTCACGCAGTATGGCCAACGAAACACACTCACCCGACTCCATCGCGGTCGCCGAGCGCGTGCGCGAGTTGATGAGCCGGCATGGAATCGGCAAGCGCCAGCAAACCACGGAGCTATGCCGCATCCTCGATCTGAGTTTTTCTCAGGGGCACCGCAAACTGCGCGGCAATAGTCCGTGGACGCTGTCGCAGATCAAGAAAGTCGCCGAGGTATTCGACGAACCGGCGGCGCAGCTGTTCGGCGCGCAGTCGCTCGATCCGGGCGTGGTCGGCGCAATCGCCCAGGAAGCGGTGTTCTGCATCGGCGCGACCGAAATCGCCTGTACCGCGTGGGTCGGCGCCGCGCTCGAACCGGGTAGCCGTCCGGAGTTCGTCGCTTATTCGCGGCTCGGTCAATGGCGTGTGTCGCGTCATGATGGCGCGCTGTATCAAAGCGCCTATGAAGTCCACAAGATCGAGATCTATCCGCGCCGCGCCGAAACCGACAAGCCCGCCATCGCGGTCGTCGACGACGATTGCGCGAGCGCCGATAACCTGCGCGACTATCTGGAGCGCAGCGGCTTCACGGCGGTCGCGATCTATGGGCTCGCGGCCTTCAGCGAGCAGTTGCAGACGCAGGTGTTCGACGGCGTGATCATCGACTGGCTGTTCGGCTCGCAGACCTCGGCGGCCGCAATTCGCGCGGTGCGCGCGTCGGAGAACCCGGATGCACCGATCTTCGTGCTGACCGGCGAGCTGCTGACCGGCAAGGCCAGCGAATCGGAGATTAGCGAGGTGATTCGCGATTACGACGTCGCCTGCTACGAGAAGCCCGCGCGCATGGCGATCCTCGTCGCCGATCTGTCGAAGCGGCTGAATCGCCCCTGAACCACGCGCGGAACGCCGCCCTCGCGACCTCACACCCTCACGCCCTCACGCCTGATGCCGCGCCGCTAGCGCCCGCTGCAGCGCGTGCTTCAGATCCTCGTAATGGACTGGCTTTAGCAGCGCCTCGAACACCGACGGCGCGCCACTCCCCCCACCTTCATCATCTCGCGCGATCTCCGGCGCGTACGCGCTGACCACGATCACCGGCACGCCCGCCGACGGTCCGCCGCGCGCCGCGAAGTCCTCGAGAAAGGTATAGCCGTCGCGTTCGGGCATATGCAGATCGAGCAGCACCACTTCGCAGCGGTGCGTATCGAGCCACTCGAGCGCGTCGTTGGCATTGCCGAGGGCGAGCGAGTCGTAGCCCATGTGCGCGACCATTTCACTGAGCGACTCGCGGATCAGGCGGTTATCGTCGATGATCAGCACGCACGGCTGCGCGCCGTCCGGCTCGGCTTGCGCCGCGACGTCGGCGGGCTCGACGGTCGCGACCGGCACGACCGGAATCGTCACCGTGAAGCGGGTGCCTTCGCCGACCGTGCTCGCGACATCCACCGTGCCGCCGAACAGCTTGACGAGCCCTTGCACGATCGTGAGCCCCATGCCCGCGCCTTCGAAGCGGCGCGTGCGCGACGCGTCGAGCTGTGTGAACTCCTCGAAGATCAGCGGGATCTGCTCCGACGGCACGCCCCGTCCCGTATCGCTGACGACGAAAACCAGCAGCGCCGGCTCCTGCCGCAGCTCGACGCGCACCGTGCCGGTCTCGGTGTAGCGAATCGCGTTGGTGACGAGGTTGTTGACGATCTGCCGGATGCGGTGCGGGTCCGACTCGACGAGCCCGCTCACGCCGCTCGCCTCGCTTTCGAGCTTGAGGCCGCGCGCCTGGGCGGACATTGTGTGTTCATCGACGATCGACGCCAGCAGTTCGCGCGGCTCGAAATGCTGGTGCCGCAGTTCGAGCTTGCCGGCGCCGAGGCGCGCGTAGTCGGTCAGGTCCTTCATCTGCGCTTCGAGATGGCGCGCCGCGGTTTCGAGCCGCTGGATCACCTTGCGGTCGGCCTCCGAGTGATAGTGGAAGCCGAGCAGTTCCACCGACGACACGATCGCATGCAACGGCGTGCGCAGCTCATGACTGATCATGCCGAGAAACGCATCCTTCGCGAGACTCGCCTCGCGCGCCGCGCGGCTCGCCTGATGCTCGGCTTCGAGTGCCGCGCGCTGCTGGCGCATGAGCCGCGTGCGGCGCCGGCCGTTGAGTACGAGCAGCAGCGTCGCCGCCGCCGACAGCAACAGCAGCACCAGACCGCCCGCGAACAGCATGCGGCGTTTGTCGATGAAATCGCGGTTCATCGCTTCGCGGTCGGCGACATCGGCGAAACGGCGCGACAGCGCGAGATCGTTGACGTCGCTCCAGTGTTGACGGAGCTGCGCGTCGATTCGCGCGGCACGGGTGCGGTCGCGCGGCAGTACGTCGATCTCGGGCTGGATGTCGTCGAGCACGTCCTCGAGCGTCTTGATTTCGTCGATCTGCCGTTGCAACAGAGCTAGCTGCGTGGAGAGCCGCTGCGTCGAACCGGCCATCACGCGCAGCTTCGATTGCAGCAGCTGGAAGCGCAGCAGCAGCCGCTGATAGTCGTCGTCGGCGCCGGACTGATACAGCAGCAGCTGGTTCTCGAAGCGAGCGTACGCAATCTGCAGTTGCGCGGCGTCCCAGTAGAAACCGTCGTAGGTGCCGGTCAACTGCTCGGTCGCACGCGGGTTCAACAGGTTCGCATACAGCAGATAGCCGATCGCGCCGACGGGCGCCGCGAGCGCCATCAGCCAGATCAGCACGTATACGACGCGCCGCCACGGACGGCGCGCTATTTGACGATGAGGGCCTTGATCTGCCATACGAATTTCGAGTCGCCGACCGCGCCAGTCAGTTCACCCGGAAAAGCGTCGCGCGGATAAATCAGAAACAGCGGCCCGAAGTCGCTGAGTTTCAGGCGCTGGCCATTCATGCTGTACGCGACGATCACGCCGTAGCGTTCGCAGTCCGCGACCGGAACGGTGTAGGTGTAATCGTCGTACGTGTGAAGCTCGATTTCGGTGCCGCGCGCGCCGACGGCCTTCAGGATGTCGGCGAGCCTGGGACCGGCGAACGTCGAGCGCGGTGTCCAGGTGGTCGAAGTCGTGATCGTATGCACGGGAAGCGCGAGCAGTTGAGCCTCGTCGAAGTGATAGGTGCGATGCGCGGCGTCGTTGGTGTTGGCGATCTTGCCCTGCACGTCGAGCGCCAGCGCCAGTGACTGCCGCGCGCCCGGCTGCGCATGCGCGCCATAGACAGTAAGCCCGACGATCAGTCCCGCGAGCCCCGTCAGCCAGCGCATCCGCCAGGGCACACCGGTTCCGCCGGCTGCATTGCGCAGCGTTGCAATCAGGTTGGCCATTTGCTTTTTTTATCCGTTTTCGTTGATTCGCCGGACCATGGACGGCGCCACGGTCAGCCGATCTTATGCCACGCGAAGTGTTGCGCCATACCGTGCAGTCAAACGCGTGCCACCCCGACACGCGACCTTTGACCCGCATGCATAATATCGCCAAAATGCGCTGACTCAAAAGCGGGGACCCGCGATGTCGCGCCAGTGCGTCAGCGAGCACGGGCGCCTCCCCGCGGACCAATGCCTTCCATCGCGCCATCGGCGCCTCGATAGTCATGAACAAGCCGGTCTTGCCTCTGACGTACGAACAGCTCGATCACTGGATCGAATCGCTGCAACCCGCGTTGCTCGCCGAGCGCTTCACGATGGCGCTCGGCATTCTGCGCGGCGGCGCGCCGCTCGCGCTGATGGTGTCGCACGCGGTCGGCGCGCCGGTCGCGTTCCTGCGCTACGACCGCCAGACGCGCGCGGTCGCATGGGATTCGACGCTGCCGATCCCGCCCGCGGGCTCGAAAGTGCTGTTGTGCGAGGACATCGCCGGACGCGGTTTTACGCTCGTCGATTGCATCGCGTTCCTGCAATCGCACGGGCTCGAAGTCAAGACGCTGACCGCCGCGGTCGATGATCTGAGCCGCGCGCAGCCCGACTACGCGATCGACGCGCACGGCTACTTCGCGCTCTTCCCATGGGAGCGCCAGGCGTACACCGAGCGCTACCGCGACGACTGGGCGCGCGTCGAAGCCGGCGCCGCGCCCGCGATGGCCAACGACCACGAATACGCGGCGTACGCGATCGACCTCGACGGCATCCTGTTGCCCGACGTCCCGCTCGCGCGCTACGACGAAGACCTCGCCGCCGCGCTCGCCGAGCGCGACGCGCTGCTGCCGTTCGAGGTGCTGCCCGGCATCGACCTGCAGCACGTGCGCACGATCATCACGGGCCGCCCGGAGATGGATCGCGCGCGCACCGAAGCGTGGCTCGCGCGACACGGCTTCGCTCACATGCAACTGGTGATGCGCGCGCCCGGCCTGCACGACGACAGCCCCTCCGGCGCGGCCGCACACAAGGCGAGCGCGGCGCTGCGCGCGGGAGTCACGCACTTCGTCGAAAGCGATCCGGTGCAGGCGCTGCTGATCGCGCAGCAGGCGCCTTTGCTGCGCGTGATCTGGTGGGATGCGCTAACGAGCACGGGGATGTTGGTGAGCGCAAGGGCGTGGAGCTGAGCTGCGCTCAGCGTTGCAGGTGCGTGCAGCGTCCGAACGCCAGCGCTACTTGTCCTTCCCCTCGCGCAGCTGCAAATGCCGTGCGGCCCGCTGCGACGCGACGACGATCAGCTTCATCGTCGCGCGCGTCGCGCCGACGAACAGCTTGCGCGCGACGCGTTCGTCGAACGCGTCGAAGTCGATCTCGGTGAAGATCACGCATGGAGCCGCCTGCCCCTTGAAGCGGTAGATCGACTCGAACAGCACGTCGCCCTCGCGATACTCCGGGTTGCCGAACAGATCGTATTTGCCGGTGAAGCTGCGCAGCCGATGCGGTCCGAGATGATCGAGCGCGCTCATCGCCGAACCCTCCCTGCCGCGGAACGACAGCACCACGATGTCCTGCTTGCGAAAGCCGAGCCCGAGCGCGTAGGTGATCGCGCGCTTGGTCGCGTCGATACTGCTTTCAGCGGCCTGCGCTTCGTCGTAGACCGACACCGAAACGTCTGAGCCGTCGAACGGACTGCCCGACGCGAGCGCTGCGGCAAGCGGCACCGACGAGCCCATCACGTCGCGCAGATAGTCGAGGATGTCACGCGGACTGCGGTAATTGGTGGTCTCCTTCAGCGTGGCCCAGCCGGGTAACGAGACCGGCTCGCGCATGTACAGATTCTGCAGCGGGTCTTCGAGCCACCACCATGCGCCGCCCGGCCGCAGCAGCCGCTCGAGCGAGGTAATCCACGACTGCTGGAAATCCTGCCCTTCGTCGACGATCAGCACGTCGAATTGCCAGCGCGGTTCGATCGGCGTATCGGCGAATCCGGCTTCCAGTTGATCGAATACCTGTGGGGATTCGAAATCGGGCGCGCGGCCCGCGTCGCGCGTGATCCAGTCGCACAGCTGGTGATAGTTCGCGACCTTCGCCTCCGGCGGCGCGACCCGCGCGATGTGATCGGCGAGCGGCCGGTTGAAGCACACGTACAACGGCCGCTCGCCGCGCGCGACCGCGTCCTTCATCACCTGCACCGCGAGTTGCGTCTTGCCGGAGCCGGCCGTGCCGACCACGCGCAAACGGAACGGCGCGAATTCGAGCCGCCGGGCCCATGTCGCAAGTCCGCCCGACAGGCGCGTGACGAGCGTGCCCGCCTGCCCGACGAGCGCGCTCGTGTCGGGCGCCAGCGCGAGTTCGTCGGCGAGAAAGTGATGGATTTTCGATGCGCTGGGAAGGCGCGGCTCATCGGCCGGCAACGCTTCGCGGATGATCGCCGCGAGCCGCTCGCGCCGCGTCGCGTCGACGATGCGCGCGGGATTCACGCCGGCGATCGCTGCATCCTTGACGATGTGATCGGGACAGTACAGCAGTTCCTCGATGAAATACGTGCCGGCGCCGAACGCCGCGGTAAAGCGCCGGTGCAGACTTTCGATCGTATGCGCGAGCGCGATCGCGACGTTGCGCTCGGTCTGCAGATACACCTTGACGAGCCCCTTCGGCGTTTCACGCAGAAATCCGGTCTTCTGCTCGATGATCATCAGACGCCCGGCGGGACTCACGATCACGAAGTCGGCCTCGCCGAATACCGAGAAGTTCTGGTTCAGGCGAGTCCAATGCACGCCGTGATAGACGGTGTAATCGGCGGGCAATGCCTTTTCGAGCAACGCGAGCGTTTCGCGTTCGCGCGCCGCCGCGCCGGTCGCTTCGAGGCTCTTCCAGTCGTCGGGAACAATGCGGGCCATGCGGTGCCTTATTGGGTTTGGATGCGTGAGTCCACGCGTGTCGGCTCAGTGCGCAATTCGGGGTGCGGTCATTGTACGCAACGCGGTGGCGGGCGTCGCAGCCGCGAGGCGGCGTGCCGCCTCGCGCGGAGGGCGCCTTTCGTACGCCGCGCAAAGCTTCGCGCATCGTGTATCGTAACTGGCTGAACGCCGCGCGCGAGGCGCGGCTTGCCAACCGTAACAGAAAAGGATTTACCGGATGATTACGATCTGGGGACGTACCAATTCAGTCAACGTCCAGAAAGTTTTGTGGTGCTGCGACGAACTCGTACTGCCATTCGACCGCATCGACGCGGGCCTGCAATTCGGCCGCAACAACGAACCCGACTATCTCGCGATGAACCCGACCGGCAAGATCCCGACGCTGGTCGACGACGACTTCGTGCTGTGGGAATCCAACTCGATCCTGCGCTATCTGGTGATGCAATACGGCGAATCGAGCCTGCTGTATCCGGCCGAGCCGAAACTGCGCGCGAGCATCGACCGCTGGCTGGACTGGTCGCTGTCGACGCTGCAGCCGGTGGAACGTCCCGTGTTCTGGTCGCTCGTGCGCACGCCGGAGGCTGAACGCGACACCGCCAAACTCGCTGCCGACGTGCAGGCGGTCACCGTGCTGTGGCGCCTGCTCGACACGCATCTGCAGGGCCGCTTCTTTCTCGAAGGCGACAAGTTCACGCTCGCCGATATCGTGATCGGCGCGTACGCGAAGCGCTGGTTCGGCCTCGACGGTTTGCAGCGGCCGCCGCTGCCGAGTCTGGAGCGCTGGTATTCGCGTCTGACAACGCGCACCGGGTTCAAGAAGTACGTGGATTTTCCGTTGACCTGAACGGCCGGTTGATTGGCGGCTTCGTGGTCGCCGCCCGCGCGCCTGTGCCGCGCCGATCCCACGACCGGCGCGGCGGCCCACCCCGCATGCCTCTATAATCGACGCATGAAAACCGCCAAGCCCGCCGCAATCGGCCATCCGGTCACTCCCGTGCCAGCCGCCGCCGATGCGCACGATGATCATGTGCATCACGACGTGCATCAGCCGTCGCAGGAAGCGGCTCTCGCACTGGCCGAGGAATATTGCCGCGAACGCGGCGAAAAACTCACGCCGATTCGCCGTAAGGTGCTCGAACTGCTGCTGAACTCGGGACGCGCGACCAAGGCTTATTCGCTGCTCGACGAAATGCGCCAGATTCACCCTGGCTCGGCGCCGCCAACCGTCTACCGCGCATTGGATTTTTTGCTGTCGGCGGGGCTCGTGCATCGGATCGAGTCGATCAATGCGTTCACCGTCTGTCATGATCTGACGCAATGCCAGCACGGTATTCTCGTCGTGTGCCAGCAATGCGGCAGCGTCACCGAGTTGCATCAACCGAAATTGCGTCAGGCTCTCATCGCGCAGATCGAAGACGCGGGCTATCGGCTCGCGAGCGACGAAATCGAGTTGAAGGGTCTGTGTGCGGCCTGTCAGGCGGCCGCAGTGGCCGGCGAGGCCGCGCCGGTGGCCGCGGCGAAATAGCGGCGCTCTACGCGTCGGGGGCGCAACGCGGTGTAATGCGCTGCGAAGCGTCGATGGCCGTGCGCTGCTTTGCGAAACGACGTCTTCCCGCCGCGCGCCGGCCTGCTATAACTCACTGCCCACGAGAGCCCGCTGCGAACCGGCTGCGAACCGGAGATCAACCCGCCGCGCGGGCGTCGATCGCGTCGCGCAGCAACGTCACGAGCGCTTCGGGTAACGCGGGTTTGGTCATGAAATGCTGGAAGCCTTCGCCGATGCTGCGCAGCCGGTATGCGTCGTCGGTATGGCCGGTCAGCGCCACCGCCACCGCGGGCGAATGGCCGCCGCAAATCTCGTGGTCGCGCAGCCGCTGGATCAGATAGAAGCCATCCATGGTCGGCAAGTCGAGATCGCAGACGACCGCGTCGGGAAGCAACTCCATCGCCGCCACGACACCCTCTTCCGCATCGGCGACCGCGCATACCTTCGCGCCTTCCGCCTCGAGTAGCAAGGTCAACGATTCCCGGCTGTCGGGGTCGTCCTCTACCAGCACGATCGTGGCCTGATCGAGCCTCATTGCTGCATTCATCGTATGTTGTTGCTCTGGAAAACCGGTTAGGCCATCGGAAGTGGCCAATGTTTCACTCTGCTGATTGCCGCCGATTTGCGCGGCCAAGGTGTTGCTGTCCATGGTTCCGACTCGATTTCGCACGCCGAGTTGCAGACAGGTCCGCGATTGTAAAACATTGCTGAGCACCTTCCCGAGTACAACGCGTGCGCACGGTAACGCGCCAAAATTGCACGTCGATGAAAAAAACGGCGCTCGACGCATACCGCGATTTAGCTGCTGTGTGTCCGCAGTTTTTCCGCGGCTCGCCGATTGCCGGCACCCGATGTTCCGGCGCGGTTCGCACGAACCCCGTTCGTACGGCCTTCTCCGCCCGGTATCGATTCAGTCCTTCGTATTGTTCGCGCGACGCGGCGCTGTCGTTCGTCTTGCGCCGCTCACACCCGACGACTCTGCAAGCATGTCGCGTGCCTTGCTGCAGCGGTTCGCTTTGCGTGAAGAGGGACCCGGTCGCGCGTGCCGATGACACGTAGATGAATTGGCGCTTGTCTGCTAACCGTTGGCGTCGCGGCGCTATCATCGTGGGCGCGCGTGCGCGGCATGCTTCGGATCGCGGCCGCCCGCATGCGTCTATCGACGTCCCTGATCCCAACCCGAGGTCACACGACACCATGTCCGCCACATCGCCCGCGCTTTGCACCGCAACGCTCGAGATTCTTCGTCACGTCAGCACCGCCACGCTGACCACGCAGCTATTCAAGCGCGGTCTGCGCAACACCTTCATGCAGGGCGTCGCGCCGCTCGGTCCGCGCCGAGGCGCGAACCTGGTCGGGCCGGCGTTCACGCTGCGCAATATCCCGTCGCGCGAAGACATCGACGTGCTGGAGCTATTCGCGGACCCCGAGTACGCGCAACGCAAATGCGTCGAGACCATTCCGCCGGGCCATGTGCTCGTGCAGGATTGCCGCGGCGAGCGCGGCAGCGCGTCGTTCGGTTCGATTCTGTCGCTGCGTTTGCAGGTGCGCGGCGTGGCCGGCATGGTGTCCGACGGCCCGGTGCGCGACAGCGCGACGATCGCCGCGCTCGACATGCCGGTGTTTTGCGCCGGCGCGAGCGCGCCGCCCAATCTGATCCGCCATCACGCGGTCGACATCAACGTGCCGATCGGCTGTGGTGGCGTCGCGGTGTTTCCGGGCGACGTGATCGTCGGCGATGTGGATGGGGTCGTCGTGATTCCGCTGAAGATGGCCGACGACGTCGCGCAAGCCGCGGCCGAGCAGGAACGGCTCGAAGCGTTTCTGACCGAAAGGATTCGTGCCGGCGCCGCGTTGCCCGGCACCTATCCGCCGAACGACGAGACGAAGGCGGCGTTCGACGCGTGGAATAAAAACCGCAAAATCTAGGGCCTTTTCAAAGGATACGGCGACCAGTGCGGCACACCGGCCGCCGGTTCAATCGCGCTTGGCGGGCCCGATGCCCTGCACGAGCAACGCCACCGCGTGCCGTGCGATCTCCGCGCCGCCGATACTGCGGCGCAACGGATCATTGCGCCACAGCTTCGAGGTGGCCAGCGGCAGAATCGTCATGCCGAGCAGCGTAACGAACACGAGCGCCGGTTCGAGCGATGCATTCAGGCGCCCCTCCTTCTGCCAGCGCGCGATCGCCAGCAGCGACTCCTTCTGATGCGCGAAACCGAAACGCTCGTGCATGCGCTGGCGCAACAGCCCGCCGTCGCTGATCACTTCGCGAATCCACAGCGACGCGAACCACGGGTTATCGCTCGCGATCTGCACGAGCCGCTCGGTGAGCTGCGTAATCGCCGCGACCGGATCGTCGGGATTTTCCTGGAACGGCAGACCGAGGCTCGCGCGCAACGGCGCGAAACACTCGTCGATCAGCACATCGAGCAGTTGATCGCGTGTCTTGAAGTAGTAGTGCACCATCGCGGGCGTGAAGCCGGCCTCGCGGGCGATCTCACCGAGCGATGTCTCGACGATGCCCTGCCTCGCGAACAACGTCAGCGCCGCGTCGAGCAAGCGCGCGCGCTGCTCGGGGCCGCGCGCGGCGCCCGTCGGCCGGCCGGGGCGGCGGGCGGCCGACCCGGTTGGCGCGCTGCCTGCGAGATTCGCGGTTTGCGTATCCGCCTGCGTCGCCTCGAGTTTGGGCTTCGACGCGCCGCGCTCTTTCGCGGCAATCCGCGCGGGTGGCCCGGCAGCTGTCACGGCATTGTCCGCCGCGGCGTCGTCAGATGAGATCCTTGTCATTGCATTGAATTTGACGTGAGAGGCGATGTCGCATATATTAATCTCTCAGTTAATTAATTTCAACGCGTTGCCACCATGGAACAACCCGCTACGACCCTGTCCGTCGAGTCCGCGCCCGAGGAATCCCGCCAAGCCGCGGCATCGGCCGAAGCCGCAGCCGATCATCCGCCGATCCGACTGCTGTTTCCGGCGCTGCTGCTGGTCATGCTGCTCGCCGCGCTCGACCAGACGATCGTGTCGACCGCGCTGCCCACCATCGTCGGCGATCTGGGCGGGCTCAATAACCTGTCCTGGGTCGTGACCGCCTACCTGCTCAGCTCGACGATCGTCGTGCCGCTGTACGGCAAGTTCGGCGACCTGTTCGGCCGCAAAATCGTGCTGCAGACGGCGATCGTCATCTTTCTCGTCGGCTCGGCGCTGTGTGGCATCGCGCAGAACATGAGTCAGCTGATCGTGCTGCGCGCGCTGCAAGGCCTCGGCGGCGGCGGCCTGCTCGTCGTGACGATGGCGGCGATCGCGGACGTGATTCCGCCCGCTGAGCGCGGCCGTTATCAGGGCGTGTTCGGCGGCATCTTCGGTCTCGCCACCGTCATCGGTCCGCTGCTCGGCGGTTTTCTGGTCGAGCATCTGACGTGGCGCTGGATCTTCTATATCAACCTGCCGCTCGGCATCCTGTCGCTGATCGTGATCGGCGCGGTGTTCAAGCCGCACGTGCGCCACGTCAAGCACACGATCGACTACATGGGCGCCGCGTTTCTCGCCGGCGCGCTGACCTGCATCATCCTGTTCACGAGCCAGGGCGGCACGATCCTGCCGTGGACCTCGCCGCAACTGTGGTTCACGCTCGGCATGGGGCTCGTAGCGATCTGGGGCTTCATCCACGAAGAGCGCAGCGCGGTCGAACCGATCATGCCGCTCGGACTGTTCAAGCAACGCACGTTTCTTATCAGCAGCCTCGTGAGCTTCATCATCGGCGTATCGCTGTTCGGCTCCGTTACGTTCATTCCGCTCTATCTGCAGGTCGTCAAGGGCTCCACGCCGTCGCAAGCCGGCATGCAGATGCTGCCGATGATGGGCGGCCTGTTTGTCCTGTCGATGGTGACGGGCCGCCTGATCAGCAAGATCGGCAAGTATCGGCTCTTCCCGATCATCGGCACGTTCCTCGTCTCCGTGGCGATGCTGCTGCTTGCGCGCCTGCAGATCGATACGCCGATTCATGTGATGTATCTGTACATGGGTCTGCTCGGCTGCGGCCTCGGCATGGTGATGCAGGTGCTGGTCCTCGCGGTCCAGAACACTGTCGAGTTCAAGCATATGGGTGTGGCGACGTCGGGCGTCACGCTGTTTCGCTCGATCGGCGGCTCGATCGGCGTGGCCGGCTTCGGTGCGGTGTTTTCGAACGGCCTCGCCGCACGCCTCGAAAAGCTGATTCCGCCCGATACCGAACTTCCGCAGGCTTTGGGTCCCGCCGCGATTCATCAGCTACCCGAAGCATTGCGCAACGACTATCTGCATGCGTTCGCCGGCGCGTTGCACACCGTGTATCTGTCGGCCGCATGCGTCGTGGTGCTCGCCTTCGCGCTGGCGTGGCTGCTGAAGGATCATCCGTTGCGCAAGCACTGAGCGTTGTTCCACGCCTGATCCGGATGCTGATGCAAACGCTTACCAGCAAGCACCCAGCAACAGAGTGATCACGAGGCCGCCCGCGCAACGCGTCGGCCTCGTTGTTTTTTCGTCGCGCTCACCACCTGTGGCGCGCCCTCTGCATTTGTCGTGAAACAACAGATACATACGTTCGGTTCGAGCGTGTCGCCAAAGTTTCTTCATACCTCCGAATGAGCGGTAGCGCACACAATCCAGGGGCCTACCGCGTTGACGTCCCCCGTGAAACATCACATATTGGAAACCGTGGAAACGCAGGCGCGGCCTGCGTCTCCGCGACTCCGGCGCATGTGGATCGTATTCCGCGGACAAGGCTCCTGCCTCAACACGATCCGGAGCATGCCTTTACGGCATCGTTTTCCAAAGGTGGGTCCACGGCATGTCCACCCAGACAGCAACCGGCCAAAGTTTCCCCACGCCCTGCAAACGCTGCGGTGGCGCACTCTACCGACAAGTCGACGCCTGCCCCTACTGTGGCGCTGCGCATCCGTTCGATCACGACGATCCGCACATCCGCACAGGTATTCCAGGCAGCCGCGCGAGCGCCACGCATAAACCCCTGCCCCGCTTCGACGACGAGCTCGGTACACGCGACGAGCCCGTCATCGCCTCTGCGGCGATGGCGCCCGAATCTATGTTGCAGACCGGGCCGGTCATGCACACGGCGCTCGTGTCGACCGACACCGCTATCCCGCCTTACGAAGATCCGATGTACGCGCCGCGCACCACTGCGCAGATGATCTGGCGCGTGCTATACGTGATCGGCGCGGTTATCGCGATCGGCCTGGCGTATATCGCTTATACGTTGTTCAGCGACGGTGGCGAATCGGAAGATAAAGGCGTCGAGCAGATTACTCAGGATGCCCGCACAACCACGACCGGCATGATCGCGCCGCTTGCGTCCGCGCCGGTGCTTGCCCCGGCTCAGAGCCCGCACGCGCCGGCCGCGGCCAGGCCTGCGCCACCGCCCGTGACCGAACTGGCGGCGAAGCCCGCGCCCGTCGTGCCCGCGGTTCCCGTCATTCCGGCGACACCGGCTGCACCGCCTGCCGCGCCGCCGCTGGCCGCGACGCCCGTGCGGCCCGCGACGCAATTCCGCGATGCCGGACAGGCATTGCAGGTCGCGCGGACCGCGTTCCGCGCCAGCGACCTGTCCGCTGCGCAAGCCGCTCTCGCCGCCGCGCAAACGTTACAACCGGGAAACAGCGACGCGCAGGCTCTGGCCGATCAGATGCGGCCGCTGGTCCAGCGTCGCGATACTGCGCTGCAGGCCGCGCAGGCCTGCGTCGCGCAGCAGTCGTGGCCGTGCGCGCGTCAGCACGCAAACGAGGCGCTCGCGATCGACAGCAGCAACGACGCGGCGAAAGTGATCCTCGAGCGCGTGATTCGCGAGACCGGCTGGGCGCCGCTGACGCCGCCGCATGCGGCGACGGACGCCGCGCCGGGCGCACCGCTCGCGCAGGCGCAACTGCAGGTACCGCTGCCCGCCGGCATGCTGGAGCACGGCGCGCTCGCCGCGACCGCAACGAACGCCGGCGTCGTGAGAACGGCGACGCCGCGGAGCAACTAGCGCTCACGCGCGACGCAACCCTCCGCTCAGGGTCCGGAGACGCAATCGACTGCGCCGTCGCGCAAAAACCTTGCTTCGCTTACCAGATCAAAGGGTCGCCGTCTGTGCCGATTCGCACATAATCGTGCGCCCTCTGAGCGGCAACAGACGGAGCGACCCTGGCAGCAGTTTGAACATGACATGGCAACCGGATCACTGGTGCTTCCACGCGCCACGCGTGAAGCGGGATCAACCTGACCGATAGGTAGAAAGACCATGCTGAAGAGACTTCTCGCGGGCTGGCTGGGGCTGGTGGTACTGGTCGTGTGTTCGCTGGCCGGCGCCGAACCGGCGCACTACAAGATCGTCACCGGGCCCGAGCGCGGCACGTATATCCAGATCGGCAACGACCTGTCGAAATGGGTGGCCCAGCCGGTCGGCATCGACCTCGAAGTGGTGGCGTCGAAAGGCTCGGCCGAAAACGTGCAGCGCATGCGTTTCGAGCCCGGCGTGAAGCTCGCGCTCGTGCAGTCCGACGTGTACCAGGCGTTCATCGACATGGCCAACACGGGCAACCCCGATGCGGGCACGACGATCCGGCCGCTGCGACTGATCATGCCGCTCTACGACGAGGAAATTAACGTCGTCGTGCGTGCGGATTCGCCGCTGAAAACGCTCGCCGACATCAAGGACAAGACCATCAGCGTCGGCCTGCTAGGCAGCGGCACCGCGCAGTCGGCGACGACGCTCTACCGCCTGATGTTCGGCCAGCCGATTCCCGAGCAGAACGTCGTGCATCTGAGCAACGAGGACGCGCTCGCCGCGCTGATCGTGAAGAAGATCGACGTCGCGATCATCGTGGTCGGGCAGCCGGCGAAGCTGTTCAACGACATGAAGCCCGACCTGCTGTCACAGTTGCGTCTGTTGCCCGTCGATCCCAACGCGGCGGAGACGACCCGCGCGAAGCAAACCTACTTTCCGACGACGATCCGTCAAAGCAGCTACCCGGGCTGGTTGAAGGAAGACGTGCCGGGCCTCACAGTCAAAGCGTTTCTGGTCACCTACGATTATGGCTTGCGCGACACCGTCAGCAATCTGAATCATTTCGCCGACTCGTTGTGCGCGAACTTCGACAATTTGCTGGAGCATGGCCATCCGAAGTGGAAACAGGTGAAGCTCGAATTGCCGACGCTCGTACGCGGGTGGAAGTACTACGGGCCGGTCGAGAAGCATCTGCGCGCGTGTCTCGCGAACCGCAGCGCGGCGATGAGCGCGGCGGCCGCGCAGCCCGCGCCGAAACCGCACACGCCCTGCTCCGAACAGGAACGGATGCTTCTGCTGTGCAAATAACGCTGTAGCAAGGACTGCGAGCGCCTGATTCGATTCAGTTCGTCTCAGACGTGCTCGCGCCCCGCGTCGGCCGACACCGCGCACGCATCCATCGCCCGTTGCAATGCCTCGTACACCTTCGGGCGATTGCATTGCGACACGTTGAAACGCAGAAAGCCCGCCGCCGCTTGCGACGCGCTGAACACGTTGCCCGGCGCGAGCACGACCCCCGCCGTCAACGCATGACGGGCGATGTCGGCGGCATCGAGCGCCCCGGGCAAGCGCGCCCATACGAACAGGCCCGCACGCGGCCGTGTCCAGATATCGAGGCCCGCATAGCCGAGACGCCTGATGGTCTCTCCCATCGCATCGGCCAGCTTCGCGCGCATCGACTCGAGATGACGCCGATAGGTACCGTCGACGAGCATCCGATGCACGACGCTCGCCGCGAGCTGGCCATTGCCGAACGAGGTCGCGAGCTTCAGATCGATCAACGGTTCGACCCATTCGGGCCGCGCCGCGATATAGCCGCAGCGCACCGCCGCCGACAGCGTCTTCGAAAAGCTGCCGATCGACACGACGCGCGCGAGGCCGTCGAACGCAGCGAGGCGCGGCGCAGGTTCGTCTTCGAAGTCCGCGAAGATGTCGTCCTCGACGATCAGCAGATCGTGCTCGCCGGCCAGCTTCAGCAGCCTGTGCGCGACGGCCGGCGCGAGCGTCGCGCCGGTCGGGTTGTGGATCGCCGAGTTCGTCACGTAGAGCCGCGGACGCTGCTCGACCAGAACGCGCTCGAACGCCGCGAGATCCGGCCCCTGCGGCGTGTAGGGCACGCTCGCGATCCGCACGCGATGCGCGCGCAGCAACGCCTGAAAATTGAAGTAGCACGGATCGTCGATCAACACCGTGTCGCCGGGTTCGAGCAGGAAGCGGCACACGAGATCGAGCGCATGGGTGCCACCGTCGGTCAGCAGGATCTGCTCGGGAGGCGCATCGACGCCATGCGCGGAAAGCCGCCACGCAAGCTGCTGACGCAGCGCGGGCAAGCCGGCCGGGCTCGCGTAGTCGGCGAGCAGTGACTGCGGATCACGCGCAACCGCACGCAGCGCGCGCCGCACGCCATCTTCCGGCAGCCATGAAGCCGGCATCCAGCCGCAGCCTGGCTTCAGCGCTTTCGAGCCGGTCTCCAGCGACTGCCGCGTGAGCCACAGCGGATCGACCTCGCGATCGAGCCGCGGGCCGAGATCGGCGAGCGCGAGCGGCGGCGCATGGCCCGACACGAAGAAGCCGGAGCCGCGCCGCGCGATGATCACCCCTTCCGCGACGAGACGGTCGTAGGCTTCCACCACGGTCGACTTCGATACGCCGAGCGTGTCGGTCATCGCGCGAATCGACGGCACGCGCGCACCCGGCATCAGCGAGCGGCTCGCGATGCGCTCGCGCAGACTGTCCATCACGAGGCCGACACGCGTTCCCGGCACCGCGTCGTTGTTGTCGCTCTCTGCCATCTGTACTGCTCCATGTTCGGTACAGTTTGTGCGAACTGTACTGATCTGTAGCTTAACGTTTACGGCCGCCGCGCGCATCATGCGACTCTTTGAGCGCAGGGATGTACGCAATGGACAAGACCACCAACGGCTGGCTCAGCGGTTTCGCGGGCGTGCTGATTTTCAGCGGCTCGCTGCCGGCCACGCGGCTTGCCGTGCAGGGACTCGATCCGGTGTTTCTGACCGTGGCACGCGCGACGATCGCGGGCGTTCTCGGTCTTCTACTCTTGCTAGTGTTCCGCGAGACGCGGCCGCAGCGGCGTGATCTGCTGCCGCTCGTGGTGGTCGCGCTCGGCGTCGTGGTCGGCTTTCCGTTGCTGACCGCGCTGGCGCTGCGGCATGTGAGCGCCGCACATGCGGTGGTGTTCATCGGTCTGCTGCCGCTTGCCACCGCAATCTTCGGCGTGCTGCGCGGCGGCGAGCGGCCGCAGCCGGCGTTCTGGCTGTTCTCGGCGCTCGGCAGCGCGGCGGTGGCCGCGTTCGCGCTGCGGCACGGCATCGACGCGTCGCCGCTCGGCGACGCGCTGATGCTCGCGGCGATCGTCGTATGCGGGCTGGGCTATGCGGAGGGCGCGCGGCTGTCGCGTCACCTCGGCGGCTGGCAGGTGATTTCGTGGGCGCTCGTGCTGTCGCTGCCGTTGATGCTGCCGCTCGCCTGGTGGACGCGGCCCGTATCGTTCGACGGTGTCGGCGCCGCCGCGCTGTGGGGACTCGCGTACGTGTCGCTGTTCAGCATGCTGATCGGCTTCGTGTTCTGGTATCGCGGGCTGGCGCTCGGCGGTATCGCGGCGGTCGGTCAACTGCAGCTGCTGCAGCCGTTTTTCGGGCTGCTGCTCGCCGGCGTACTGCTGCACGAACAGGTTCCGCCGTCGATGATCATCGTCACCGTGATCGTGGTCGCCTGCGTGGCGGGCGCACGGCATTTTTCGCGCGCGGCGCCGGCGCGGCGGGCGGTCTGACGCGGCTCGACCGGCGCACGGCAAATAGTCTTTTTTTCAGGATCGAATTGCGCGAGTCGTAGGTCGATATGTCATCATTTCGCAGATTGGCACAACCAGCGCCCCGCGCCGCGACTGACGATGACGACCGCTTTTGCCCAAACCGTCGAAGCCCGTTTTGCCGAACTCACGCCGACGTCGAAACGCGTCGCCAGCTACATGCTCGCGAACCTCGACCGGCTCGGCCTCGAAACCGCCGACCAGATCGCGCAGCAAGCCGGCACCAGCGGCATTTCGGTCGGCCGCTTTCTGCGCAGCGTCGGCTATCGCAATCTGGACGATCTGAAACGCGAGCTGCGCGGCACGCAGCAGCGGCCCTGGCTGATCACGGACCGGCTCGACGCGTTCCGCCGTGGCCCGAGCGACAGCGCGCAAGCCGGCGAGCCGCATCAACCGGACGTCGCTGACGGCGCCTCGCCGCGCGACGCCACGCTCGCCCAATCGCTCGAACTCGAAATCGGCGCGATCCAGCACGTATACGAACTCGCGCGCTCGCCGGCCTTCGCGCGCGTCGCCGAGCGCATCGCGAACGCCGATGCGGTCTACATCCTCGGCATCCAGTCGACGCGCGGTATCAGCAACGCGTTTTACAGCTACCTCGAATACATCCGCCCGCGCGTGTTCTATTCGGATGGCATGTCGGGTTCCTACGTCGATTCGCTGAACTCGGAATTCAGTACGCCGTATCTGATCGTCACCGACACGCGCGCCTATTCGACGATCGCGCGACGCTATTGCCAGGCGGCCTCGCGACGCGGTCTGCCGTTCGCGCTCGTCACCGATATCTACTGTCCATGGGCGCGCGATTTCGACGGCGACCTGCTGCAGGTGAAGACCGACGTCGGCCAGTTCTGGGATTCGCTCGCGCCGCTGACGTGCCTGTTCAATCTGCTGATCTCGGCGGTCGTCGAGCGTCGTGGACCGGCTATCGACGAACGCGTGGCGCGCAATCGCGAACTGCAGAGCGAGTTCGATCAATTCGATCTTTGACGCGCTTCAAATCCGCACCGGCGACAGGCATAGTAAAAACTTCCGTCAAACTAGCCGGCCACGACCGGACCACGAATGAGTTCACCCCGCCCTCCGCTCGACGCCCCACTGATCCGCGACGCCACCGAAGCCGACCTCCCCGCGATCCAGGCCATCTATGCGCATCACGTGCTGACCGGTGTCGCGTCGTTCGAAGAAATCCCGCCGTCCGTGGAGGACCTGCGCGCGCGGCTCGCAAGCGTGCGCAGCCACGGACTGCCGTATATGGTCGCGGAGATCGACGGCGACGTCGCCGGCTATTGCTATGCGACGCCGTATCGCCCGCGCGCGGCTTATCGCAACACGATCGAAGACTCGATCTACGTGAACGACGCATATCGCGGACGCGGCATCGGACGTGTGCTGCTGCAGGCGCTGATCGATCGATGCGAGACCGGCCCGTGGCGTCAGATGATCGCGGTGATCGCCGATGGCGGTAGCGGCGGCTCGTTGTCGCTACATACGCAGCTCGGCTTCGAGCTGACCGGCACGTTGAAGGCGGTCGGCTACAAGCACGGCCGCTGGCTCGACACGACACTGATGCAACGCACGCTCGGCCGCGGCGCATCGACTGGACCCGACGACGTTTGAAACGCGGCAGGCGGCACGCACGGGCAGCCCGCGCGCACGGCGCGGCATGACAACCGCGACATCGAACGCAAAACCTAACGCGCGCGTGGCAAACGCGCGAACAAGGTCGGATAGTCGATCACCAGGCCATCGCTATCCACGCGCAGATTGGCGGTGAACTCGCGAAAAATGCCTTCATAGCGGTACTCACCATTCAATTCGATGCACGTGTATGCCTGCTCGGCGCGCGTAACCTGCAAGTCCGGCGTCGAGATGTACGCGACTTCGATCGGTTGACGTTCGCCTTCGGCCAGTTGCAGGCGGCGGATCGGCAACGTATTGGTGTATGGCGTCGCGGCAATATCGATGTCGATACAGCCCTCGATCGCACTCAGCGCGAGGCCGTGCCCGTCGTGCCAGTGGCCTTCGCCATCGCCATGCAATTCCAGCTCGCCGCCGCCGACGATCTTCAGGTGCGCATAGCGCGTGCGCCAGCGCGCGTCGCAGCGCACCGCGTAATGCAGCCCGTACGCCTTGCCATAGCGCTGCCCGACCACGACGCTTTCCACGGCAAAGCCGTCGTCGCGCGCATCGAACACCAGATGTTCGATGCCGTCGCCCTCTTCCGAGGCCCATCGTAATTCACGCATCGGCGTCTCCTCGCGAAACGGCGCGGTGGGCGCGCCGGCCTTTCATCGTAGCGCGAAAGTCCGCGCGCGAGTCAATCCGAACCCAGGCGCTTACGGCCGGCAAATAGCCAGTATCAACGGCCGAGATGCCTGAGGGTTTGGCGCTCGACTATGCTCGCGGTTTGTCGTGACTCCGAACCCGCCGCCGATGCACACCGCCGCGACCGATCCGCCCTCTTCCTCGCTCAGCGCCCCGCTGCGCACGCTGCTGCGCAGCTTCGGCCAGATCGTGTTGCAACCGAACGCCGCGACCGGCGCGTGCATGCTCGGCGCGTGGCTGCTCAGCGAGCCGCGTCTCTTGGGCGCCGCGCTGATCGGCGCGATCGCGGCCAACGTCAGCGCGATGCTCGCCGGTTCGGCCGACGCCGACCTGCACGCTGGCCTGCTCGGCTTCAACGGCGCGCTGGCGGGCCTCGCCGCGTACAGCTTCATCAGCGATCCGGCGCGCGCGTCGGCCGTTGCGATTCTTGCCGCGACGGCCACCGCATGGCTGCTGCGACCGTGGTCGCACTGGTTGCGCGTGCGTGGGCTCGGCTATCTGTCGAGTCCGTGCCTGATCGTCACCTGGCTATGGTTGCCGCTGATCGCGAGCCGTTCATTGTCAGCAGGTCCCTATGCCGCTCGGCCGCTGGACGCGATGCGGTTCGTCAGCGGCGTGCTCGCGGGCGTTGCGCAGACCGGCTTCGCGTCGGGCGCGCCAGCGGGCGTGCTGATGCTGCTCGGGATTGCCGCCGCCTCGCGCAAACACGCGCTCTATGCGCTGGGCGGCGCGACACTAGCGAGCGCTGCACAGCTGTTGCTCGGCGCGAGCCTTGCTTCATTCGACGCCGGTCTGTCAGGCTTCAACGGCGCGCTGACCGCGCTCGCGCTAGCCGATTCAGGCTATGCGGCGATGCTCGGTGGCATCGCGATGTCGGTGCTGTTGCAAGCGGTCGCCCTGCATTGCAGTTGGCTTACGATGACCGCGCCGTTCGTGCTCGCGACGTGGAGCATCCAGTCGCTCAGGCGCCGCCTCGCGTGACGTAAGGAGAGGTCGTGCGCTGTCGCCACCGGCGCGTCATTGTGCGGTAGCATCCCAAGCCGGTTCGCGCGTCGCGCGGCCTCGTATTCAGCAATCTTCTTGCCTTGGCGATCAATCGCATGGCGCCGGAGTCGGTGCTAAACCACTCACTCTGACCGACAGGAGACAGATATGTCGTTCGCCCACTCACCCGCCGGCCGCATCGCCGAGTCCGGCCCGCTGTCGGAAGCGGAACAGCAAACCCGCATCGACCTGGCCGCCGCTTATCGTCTCGCCGCGCTGAACGGCTGGGACGATCTGATCTACACGCACATTTCCGCGAGCGTGCCCGGCGAACCGGGCCACTTCCTGATCAATCCGTTCGGCCTCGCGTTCGATGAGGTATGCGCGTCGAATCTCGTGAAGATCGACATCGCGGGCAATATCGTCGGTGCCAGCGAACATCCGGTGAATGCCACCGGCTTCGCGCTGCACGCGGCCGTGCATGCCGCGCGCGACGACGCGTTCTGTGTGCTGTCGTGTCGACTATAAATAACTCCAAAAACGCGCTGAAAGCCTTGCCTGGCTTATGTTTGCGGCAGTTCGACCGTATTCCGGTGCGCCGCGACGTTCGCGCGGAAATCGTCTGTGGTGGTCGACCGTGTTGAACGTCGGAGGGCCGCGCCATGTGCTACCAGAAACCCGTTGAACTGCTGGAAGGCGTTCGCGTGAGCGAAACTCGCCTACACCGACGCCAAGACAACCGCATCGTGCTAGCAACCCGGGCCGACGGCCACCGCCGCAAGTCGCTACAGAAGCGACCTTCGGCGACGCTCGGCGCGGAGCGGTGCTCTTCAGCGGTGCCGCCAGACCTTTATCGCAGAAATGGCAAGGATCGCAGACAGGATTGGTAGCAGAAAGGCGCTGGAGACGATCCCGACCAGTCTTGCACCGACGAACGCACCTACGATTGACCCGACAGCCATAAGGACCACAAATGCCCAATTTTCCCTGAGAACAACAAAGCTGCGATCCTGGCTGTAGCGCGCAAACCCTGTGAGCATTGTCGGCAAGCTCACAGCAAGACTAAGACTCCCAGCAAGTTTGATATCAACACCAAATAGCAGCACCAGGGTTGGAATCAGCAACTCCCCACCGGCAACACCCATCAGCGCAGCGACCGCGCCGATGCCAAGGCCCGCAATTACGCCCAGCGCCATCTGCAAGAGTCCCGTAACTACAGGTGCGCCATGATGGTTAGCGCCATGGCCGAAGAGCAAGATGCCCGCAATCGCTATTAGCAGCACGGCCAGGACCCGATACAACGTTCGTGGGTGAGCTTGCGTGGCCCAGCTAGACCCCTGCCATGCACCCCACAGGCTCCCAGCCAGCAGGTTCACGATCACCGGCCAGTGTCCTATCACTTCGCCCCACGCCACCGCATGTGTGCGGAAAGGAAGCGCAGAAGAAACCACGACGAGACTCATCGTCTTGTTAAGTATTACCGCCTCCAGGGCGCTGAACTGAAACGCGCCGATAAGAAGTGGAAGGCGAAACTCTGCACCGCCCAAGCCAATCAAGCCGCCAAGCGCCCCGATGATGGCACCGCCACCGAAAGTCGCGGGGCGACTGCGGCGAGGGAAATTCAGATCTGTTGTCTCTTGTGTGGCCACGCGCGCCCCTGCGGAGTTCGTCGTGGGTAGCGTACCGCATTTCTAGCGGTCGCCTGTTGCATGTCTGCTCATCGCACCAAAGGCGACGTTCACTAGTCGGTTCCAAAGGCCGTTGATGGCCGACTTTTGCCGATCGCCCCTCGTCGATCTGCGGCGCAGCCAAGGGCGACACGCAAACCCATTGCCGACGCTGGTCAGGCACGAGACGTAAGTCCGCTTTCCTGACGACCGCCATTCCAGTCGCGGGTCGAGCCGGAACGCCGTACAGGTCACTGCGAATTCCACGGAAAGCGCGGAAGTTGCACGGTGAAGCTCGTTCCACTCTCCGAGGATTCCGCGTCAATAGTGGCCCTTATGCGCGCGCATGATGGCGCAGCATATGTGATGCATCTGCATAACACCGCGGGCGTGGCCGTGTCCGCGCAGCCGGAAGGATTGCTGCCGGCGTCGCAGCACGCGCTGCGCTTTTACGGCCAGCTTGCATATCACGACTACGAAGGCCTCGCGTTCACGCCGGCCGAAGGCGAGCGCCTCGTCGCGCATCTCGCCGATCACCCCGCGATGCTATTGCGCAATCACGGCACGCTGACGCTCGGACGCACGGTTGCCGAAGCTTATGTGCTGATGGCGACACTGCTGAAAGCGTGTGAAATCCAGATTCAGGCGCAAACCTGCGGCGCGCCGCTGGTCGTCCCGACCAACGCGGTCGCCGCGCGCACGGCGGAGCAGCTCTACGATGGCGGCGCGATCGAAGGCGCGCTCGAATGGCCCGCTCTGCTGCGCAAGCTCGATCGACTCGATCGCGGCTATCGCACCTGAATGCCCGAGCCAGTCCCAACTCTCAACCCCACGGAGCAACGTCATGCCCACGTTTCATATCGAACTCTTCGAAGGCCGTACGCTGGAACAGAAACGCCAGTTCGTCGAAGCGATCAAGAAAGCCACCTGCGAGTCGCTCGGCGTCGAGCCGAATTCGGTCGACATCATCCTGACCGACGTGAAGCGCGAAAACTGGGCAACGGGTGGGCGTTTGTGGTCGGAGGCCTGACCGACCCCGGACAGCGCTGGCGAGACCGGCGCTTCGATGCATAAAAATGAGCATCGAAAAAAAAAGCTGCGCACGTGAAGTGCGCAGCTTTCGAGGCTTACAACGCGAAAAAAATTGCGTTGGTGTGGCGGCAAAACAACGTGCCGCCACGTGTTCAGTAACTGTTTAGAACTTGTGGATGATACCAACGCCGACAGCGACCTGGCTGCGCGACGACGCCGGGGCACCGTTCTGACCGTCACCGATGCTTGCTTGTGCGTTGATGATCGTCTTGCCGTCGCCTGCCAGCGTCTGGCCGTTAGCACGCTGATAGGCTTCCAGCGCGTACAGACCGGTGCGCTTCGACAGCGTGTAGTACTGGGACAGGTTGAACTGGTTGTAGCTAGCCGTGTTCGAGATGCCGTTCGACGACGTTGCACGGGTGTAGCTGTAGCCAGCGGCCAGGTCCAGCACCGAGATCGGCTTCCAGTGCAGCACTGCGCCGCCCGTATTCCAGATCTGGGTGTCGTGGAAGAACGAACCCGTACCAGCTGCGTACTGAACGTTCGAGTATGCGAACGAAACGTCCCACGCCGAGTTGAACGCGTAGCCGCCCGTCACTGCGATGCGCTGCTGCTTCGCTGCAGTCTGGAAGCCGTTGTTGATAGCCGAGTTAGCCGGAGCTGCCGGGCTGGTGGTGCTGTTGATCAGCGTGGAGTTCGCACCCCATGCGCCGCCGTTCGCGTTGCCGTTGTCGATGCGCTGGATACCTGCAGCGATACCGACCGGGCCGTTCAGGTACTGTGCTGCCACGCTCCAGGTCTGGCCGGCGCTGAAGCTGCCCGGCGTGCCGCCGATCGAGTACGAACCGCTGACCGTCAGACCGCCGAAGTTCGGCGACGTGTAGACCAGCGAGTTGTTCGCACGGTACACCGTATCCAACGAGTCGATATCGCCCGGGTGCGCGCCGTATGCACCGGTCAGCCACGTGGTCGGGCTGTACGGCGAGAGCATCGTGTAGTACGAGGTGTACTGGCGGCCAGCCGTCAGCGTACCGAACTTCGCGTTCGTCATACCGACCCATGCCTGACGATTGAACATCAGACCCGACACGCTTTCCGCGCCGTTTGCGCTGTTAAAGCCTTGTTCCAACTGGAAAATGGCCTTGGTGCCGCCACCCAGATCTTCCGAGCCCTTCAGGCCGAAACGGCTGCCAGCCCAAATGCCGTTAATCATTTTGACCACCGAGCGACCACCGGCCGACGGCTTCGACGAGCCCAGCGCGCTCAGCGTCGTCGAGCTGTTCTGCCAGCCCAGGCCCGTATCGACAATACCGTAAAGCGTCACGCTGCTTTGCGCGTGTGCACCCAGCGCGACCAACGCCACTGCCGAAGCTACGAGAGTCTTTTTCATTTCTACTCCTCTGTTAAAAACTTTTTGATGCAGCCTATGGAAGCGCCGCAGAGTGTGGGTAAGACGTTTTATTTGGATCAGAACACCGGATGACCGTTGATGACGCTTGGCAACCAAGTCGAGAACCACGGTACGTAGGTGACAATATTGATCGCCGAGAAGATAGCGAGGTAATACGGCCACGCCACCTTAGTAGTTTCCCCTATCGACACATTGCCAATTGCGCAACCAATGAACTGCACCGAGCCAATCGGCGGATGCACGAGACCCAATGCGCAGTTCAGCAGGATCATGATGCCGAACTGAACGGGGCCCACGCCGTTGTGCATTGCCATCGGCAGGAACAGCGGGGTCGTGATCAGGATGTGCGCCGCCATGTCGACGAACGTACCGAGGAACACCTGAATCACGTTGATGTACAACAACATCAGCCACGGCAGCGAGGTCGCGCCGTCGAGCATGCGCTCGATCGCGTCCGGGATCTCCAGATAGGCCATCTGGAAGCGCAGCATGTTCGACACACCGATCAGCAGCAGCACCACGCCGGTCGTTTTCGCGGCCTTGCCGAGCGCATGGCCGAGCTTTTTCAGCGTCAGCGTGCGATACACGACGATGGTCAATATCAGCGAATAAGCCACGGCGATCGCGGCCGCCTCTGTTGCAGTGGCGATACCGCGCGCCACGCAGAACAGAATGATCGCGATGACCATCAGACCCGGCACCGCGCCGATGAACGTACGCAGCACCGCCATCCAGCCCGGGAAACGCTGCAGTTGGGTCGAGCCGTCGGGACGGCGCGGATAGCCGAACTTGACGGCCTGCCAGTAAGCGGCGATCAGCACGAGGCCCATCACCCACAGCACCGGCAACAGACCCGAGAACAGCAGATCGCCGATCGACACGCCGCTCATCTGCTTGCCGTTCAGCACGCCGCTCACGCCTTGTGCCGCGAACGCGTAGATGATCATGTTGGTCGAGGTCGGCATCAGCGCGCCAGCGAGCGACGAGTGCGTGGTCACGTTGACCGCGTATGCGGCGCTATAACCTTCGCGCTTCATCAGCGGGATCACGACGCCACCCATTGCCGACGTATCCGCGGTCGGCGAACCCGATACGCCGCCGAACAGCGTACAGGCGACCACGTTGGCCATGCCGAGGCCACCGCGGAAATGGCCGACCGTGGCCTGCGCGAAACGCAGGATGCGGTCAGCGATGCCGCCGTGGAGCATCAGCTCGCCGGAGAAGATGAAGAACGGCACCGCGAGAAACGAGAAACCGTTCATGCCCGAGATCATCGCCTGCATCGCGGTCGCGGTCGGCAGACCTTCGAACAGATACGTCAGGACGCAGGACAGGCCCAGCGCGAATGAAACCGGAACACCTAGAAAGAGGAAAACTAGAAAACTGACGGTGAGGAGGGCAAGTTCCATGATGGCTCTGCTTTTATTCCGTGACGGAGAGTTCGAGCGCCGGCTCTTCCCGTTTCCCGGCAAAGAGCTCGAGCAGATGCTCGATCGAGAACAACGCGATGCACACGCTCGCGAAGATCGGGATGCAGTAGCGCACGCCTTCCGGCACGCCGATGATCGGAATGCGGTCGCCCATCGTGGTTTCCGCCATCTCGAAGCAACCGATGAAAATGGCCACCGCGAAAGCAATCAGGCAAACATGCTGAATCCCTTTCGCGATCAGTTGGCCTTTTTCCGGCAATTTTTTGACGAGCGAGTCGAGTCCGATGTGACCTCCCTCGCGAACCTTCAGCGCGGCGCCGAACATCGCGATCAGGATCACCAGCAACAATGCGATGGGCTCAACGTAATCGGGTGCGTCGCTAAACACGTAGCGCATCACCACGCTATAAATCACGAGCAGGCAAAGTGAGGCGAGGCTAAACGACGCCGCGACCAGCAGCACGCGAAAAAGAAAATCATTTGGGCGTTTCAGGAAACTCATGACCCTGTCCTTGCTTACGTCCGACCTGTGCTTGAAATTCAGCCATCCCGATGCGACGCGATCCGCACGCGCGTGCGAAATCGCGCGGCGGAAGGTCTCGCGAGTTTCCTCGCGGGACCATTCACGCCGCTGCTGCGACAAACGTTGCGATTGCTGATTGCGTCCGGGACGCGGGACTTACTTGATTGCCTGGATCTCGTCGACGATCTGCTTCATCTGCGGGGTTTTTTCGTACTTCGTCCACACAGGCTGCATCACCTTCACGAAAGCCGCACGGTCGATCTGCGAAGCCGCGACCACCGTTGCGCCGCCCTTCGTGACGGTCTTCTGCGCGTCGGCTTCACGCGCGGTCCACAGCTTCTGGTAGTACGGCACGGAGTCAGCCGCGGCCTTTTTGATGATCTGCTGCTCTTGCGGCGACAGCGTGTCCCACACCTTCTTCGAGAACACCAGCACTTCCGGCGTCATCGAATGCTGGGTTTCCGAGTAGACCTGAGCGACTTCGAAGTGCTTGGTTTCTTCGTACGACGGAATGTTGTTTTCGGCGCCGTCGACGAGGCCGGTCTTCAGGCCCGTATAGACTTCCGAGAACGGCATCGGGGTCGGCGTGCCGCCCATTGCCTTGATTTCGTCGACCATCAGGTCGGACGGCTGCACGCGAACCTTCAGGCCCTTCATGTCAGCCGGCGACTTGATCGCCTTCTTCGCGTACATCGAGCGTGCGCCGCTCTCGTAGAACGTCAGCGCGATCATGCCCTTCGCGGTGAACGCGTCGAGGATTTTCTGGCCTTCCGGACCGTACATGACCTTGCGGAAATGTTCGACGTCGCGAAACAGGAACGGCAGCGACGGGATCATCGATTCCGGCACGATTTCGTTGAACGCAGCACCGTTGGCGCGCGTCATGTCGAGCGCACCGATACGAACCTGGTCGATCGTGTCGTTTTCCGAGCCGAGCGCGCTGTTGCCGAAGACCTTCACGGTGTCCTTGCCGTCGGTCGCCTTACTGATCTGCTCGCCCATGTACTTCACGGCCATGTTGGTCGGGAAGGTGTCGCCGTGCACATCGGCAACGCGAAACACGCGTGCTTCAGCCGACATCGTGCTGAACGCCAACGCCGCGGCTGCAACGATCATCGAAACACGGGAAGAGGCAAACTTCTTGTTCATCGTGACATTCCTTGAAAAATGGACCATCCCATCAACAGCGGATGTGACATGGTTTTGACGCGTCTCCGGCTTCGCGCTCGCTGCCTTCGCAGGTGCGGGCGCTGGCCGTACTGGCTGTGCAACGTCCCCGGCACAGTTGACCCAGCACTCCAGTCGACAACTCGACTACTTACTTCAATCACGCCGGCCGGCTTCGGGCATGCATGCGGCATCGACCGCTGCCGCACAACTGACCTGAAACCTACCGAATTGCATGTCATACAAACATAGAAAGCCGTTTGTTTGGACTTATATGTTGTACGACGACATACGAAGTCTATAAAAGGGGTTTTAACTTGTACAGACGGTATTTACCCGCATCAAGAAAAGCGCCGGCACCTATGACCGGCATCGCACGCCGCCAAGCCCCGCGCCGTCTGGCGCCGAATGAGAGCGAATTGGCATGGGTCTTCGGAATTGTTGTATTTTTGCCGAACAAAGATGCGGGAACATGGTCTTCCCGTCAAATGTTGTATGACGAGTGACGAATAAAGGGCCACACGAATGACCCCGAAAATGGAAACGCCGGGAGAAAAACTTCGTCCCGGCGCATGTCTCATGTAAGCAAGATTACAGTTGGCCCGCGAATTCGGGCTCAGGCAGCCCGCTCACGCCTGGCCGCAGCGCGAACACGTGGCCGTCGTGCTCGCTCGCGCCGGTGGCCGGGCGAATCGACGTGACGAACAGCGTATCGAGATCGCGGCCGCCGAACGCGCACATCGCAGGCTTGATGGCCGGCACCGGAATCTGCCGGTCGAGCTTGCCCTGCGGCGTAAAACGCAGCAGCAAACCGGCGTCGTTCGCGCAGATCCAGTAGCAGCCGTCGGCATCGACCGCCGCGCCGTCCGGACGGCCCGAATAGTGATGCAGATCGGCGAACACACGGCGATTGCGCGGCTCGCCGGTTTCGACGTCGTAGTCGAACGCCCAGATCAGCCGGCGCAGCGGATGCGAGTCCGACAGATACATCGTCGTGCCGTCCGGCGACCAGCCGAGGCCGTTCTGCGTGATCAGCGAATCGACGACCGGCGCCGACAGCACGCCCTTCTCGTCGAAGCGGTACAGCGCGCCGCCCGGGATCGCCGCCGCCATGTCCATCACCATCGTGCCGGCCCAGAAGCGCCCTTGCCTATCGCAACGACCGTCGTTGAAACGCATGCCGACGTGCGGAAATTCAGGCGCCGCGAGCTTGCGCAGCGATGCTGTCAGCGGCTCGCCGCCCGACGCATTCGACGCGTCCGCGAGCGTGACCGCGAACAAGCCGGTCTCGCAGCCGGCGAGCACCGTGCCGGCGTGATCGAACGCGATACAGGCGACTTGCTCCGGCAGAAGCCATTCGGTGCGCCTGCCGGTTTCGAGCGAGCCGCGCACGATCTTCCTGGCCGGAATGTCGACCCAGTACAGCGCCTGCTCGGCCGCGCGCCAGACCGGGCTTTCACCGGTCGCAGCGGGCAACGGACCAGCCGCTTCGAAGCGTTCCACTTGCGGATTCGCACTCATTATTTCGGCTCCCGCTTCGGCTCCATCGGACCGGCGAGCACGAACGGGCCGCCCTGGTACAGCTGGGTCGGGTCGTCGAAGCGCGTGTCGGGGGCGCTCGGCGGGAACAGGTGCTCGAACTGCGCCGAGCTGTCTTGCGGACGATAGCCGAGGAACGCCGCGTTCGTGTTGTCGACCCACGCGGTGCGGTTGTTCGACACGCCGTAGACGATCGCGTGGCCGACGCGGTTCGTGAACAGCGAGCAGCGCACGAGCTCGATGAAGTCGCGGTAGCTCAGATACGTGACGAGCATGCGCGCGGTCTTCGGCTGCTCGAACGACGAGCCGATACGCAGACACACGGTTTCGAGGCCGAAGCGGTCGAAGTAGTAGCGCGACAGCGATTCGCCGAAGCACTTCGACACGCCGTACATACCGTCCGGACGCAGCGGCGCGTCGGTGCCGAGAACCGACGTCACCGGATGGAAACCCACCGCGTGATTCGAGCTCGCGTAGACGATGCGCTTCACGCCGTGCTTCTGCGCCGACGAGTACACGTTGTACAGGCCGCGGATATTCGCTTCGAGGATGTCTTCGAACGGCGCTTCGACGGAAATGCCGCCGAGATGCACCACCGCGTCCACGCCTTCGAGCAGCGCGTGCACGGCCGCTCCGTCGGCGAGATCGACGACGGCTGCTTCCTCGTGCGCGGCGACTTCGCCGAGCGGCGCGATATCGGACACGCGCACGATGTCGGCCCATTGCGCGAGCGCGGGACGCAGTTGCTTGCCGAGATTGCCGGCGGCGCCGGTGAGCAGCAGACGGCGGAAGGGTTTTTTTGCCGCGGAGCGGTCAACGTTCAAATCGGTCATGTCTCTTTGCTGTTGTGATTGCGATTGGGTCTTCTGAACGGAAAAGCGAGCGCCGGTTGGACCTGCGCTCGCCTGAGATTGGATGGTGCGGATTGCCTGATCAGGTCACCGGCGCCGGGTTGAACAGCGTCAACGCATTGTGCAGGCCGAGCTTCTCCGCGCAGGTTTCCTTGCGGCCGCTCGCGACATCGAGCATCAGGCGGAACAGTTCCCAGCCCACCTCCTCGATGCTGGAGTCGCCGGTCGCGATCGTGCCGGCGTTGATGTCCATCAGATCATGCCAGCGACGCGCGAGGTCCGAACGCGTCGCCACCTTGATGACCGGCACTTCGGCGAGGCTGTACGGCGTGCCGCGGCCGGTCGTGAACACGTGCAGCGTGATGCCCGAAGCGACCTGCAGCGTGCCGCAGATGAAGTCGCTGGCCGGCGTTGCCGCGTAGATCAGGCCCTTCTGATTGACCTTCTCACCCGGCGACAGCACGCCGGAGATCGCCGAGTTGCCCGACTTGATGATCGAGCCCATCGCCTTTTCGACGATGTTCGACAGGCCGCCCTTCTTGTTGCCGGGCGTCGTGTTCGCGCTGCGGTCCGCACCGCCGCGCTTCAGGTAATCGTCGTACCACTGCATCTCGCGGATGATCGCCGCCGCAACGTCCGCGTTGGCCGCGCGCGCGGTCAGCTGATCGACGCCGTCGCGCACTTCGGTGACTTCCGAGAACATCACGGTCGCGCCGGCGCGCACCAGCAGGTCGGTCGCGAAGCCGACGGCCGGGTTCGCGGTCAGGCCCGAGAACGCGTCGCTGCCGCCGCACTGCACGCCGATCACCAGATCCGACGCTGGACAGGTTTCGCGACGGCGGTTGTTCAGGCGCTTCAGATGCCCTTCGGCCATCCTCATGATCGACGTGATCATCGACTGGAAGCCGACGTGCGATTCGTCCTGCAGCACCACGACATCGCCGTTCTGGTCCAGCGCGACATCGCCGATGTCGGCGACGTCGTCGACCACCGCTGCCGCGGCGATCGGAATCGTGCCCGGCGGCATCAGACGTTCGGGCTGCAGCTTCTCGCAGCCGAGGCTCACCATCATCACTTCGCCGCCGAAGTTCGGGTTCAGCGCGATGTTGCGCACGGTGCGGATCGGCACCATCGCGTCGGGGGCGTCGATCGCGACGCCGCAGCCGTAGGTGTGGCCGAGGCTGACGACGTCGTCGACATTCGGATATTTCGGCAGCAGTTCGGCCTTGATGCGCGTCACGGCGTGTTGCACGACGTCGGCGACGCACTGCACGGTGGTCGTGATCGCGAGGATGTTGCGCGTGCCCACCGAGCCGTCCGAGTTACGGTAGCCCTCGAACGTGTAGCCTTCGAGCGGCGGCATGTCCGGCGCCCTGGTGGTGGCGATCGGCAGGTCTTCGAGTCCCGGCGGGCTCGGCATGCGGATCACGTGCTCGTTGATCCAGCTGCCCTTCGGCAGCGGCTTCAGCGCATAACCGATCACGACGTTATAGCGGATGACTTCGTCGCCCTCGGCGAGATCGGCCAGTGCGACCTTGTGGCCCTGCGGCACGCGCTCGCGCAGCCTGAGTCCATCGGCGAATACCGCGCCCTCGCCCAAGCCGCCGTCGTTGACGACGATCGCGACATTGTCATTGGGATGAACGCGGATGTAGAGCGGAGTTTGTTCCATTGATCGATCCTTGAGGCGTGATAGGCCTGCTTCGCCAGCAATCATACGTCATCCTACAACGCTAAAGTTTGCCTGGCCGTTCCGTATTTACCCTATAGGCAGCATTATGCCGTGAAAACCCCGTTGAGTTACCGGATTCATTGTTGTACGATGACGTATAAGAAATCTGATTCCAAGATTTTCTACTAGTACGACGTCCGTTGTACTAGTTGGATCCTACTAACGACCCCATCCGACGCCTGGATATTTAGATCATGACGACACCGCAGGAACTCAAGCAGATCGTTTCGGAAGGCCTCCTGTCCTTCCCCGTCACCGACTTCGACGCTAAAGGCGATTTCCGCGCCAACACTTACGCAGAGCGCCTCGAATGGCTCGCTCCGTACGGCGCTTCGGCGCTGTTCGTCGCCGGCGGCACGGGCGAATTCTTCTCGCTGACGCAAGACGACTACACGCAAGTCGTTAAGACCGCCGTCGAAGTCTGCAAGGGCAAGGTACCGATCCTCGCCGGCGCAGGCGGCCCGACCCGCGTCGCGATCGCCTACGCGAAGGAAGCGCAGCGCCTCGGCGCGCACGGCATCCTGCTGATGCCGCACTACCTGACCGAAGCGAGCCAGGACGGTATCGCCGCGCACGCCGAAGAGGTCTGCAAGGCCGTTCCGGGCATGGGCGTGATCATTTACAACCGCGCGAACTCGAAGCTCAACGCCGACATGCTCGAGCGTCTGGCCGACCGTTGCCCGAACCTGATCGGCTTCAAGGACGGCGTGGGCGAGATCGAAAACATGGTGACGATCCGCCGCCGCCTCGGCGACCGCTTCTCGTACCTCGGCGGCCTGCCGACCGCGGAAGTCTACGCAGCAGCGTACAAGGCGCTGGGCGTGCCGGTGTACTCGTCGGCGGTGTTCAACTTCATTCCGAAGACCGCGATGGACTTCTACCGCGCGATCGCCGCTGACGACCACGCAACGACCGGCAAGCTGATCGACGAATTCTTCCTGCCGTACCTGAAGATCCGCAACCGCCGCGCAGGCTACGCGGTCAGCATCGTCAAGGCTGGCGCGAAGCTGGTCGGCCACGACGCAGGTCCGGTGCGCGCACCGCTGACGGACCTGACTCCCGAAGAACTGGAACAGCTCGACGCGCTGATCAAGAAGCTCGGACCGCAGTAAGGCACCGGCGTCGGGGCTTCGAGCGAAGAAGCTCGCAAGCCTCATCGACGAGGGCCGCATAGACGGCCCCGTTGCGAACGCCCGGCACGGCAAC
Organism: Paraburkholderia atlantica; assembly: GCF_009362785.1. Lineage (GTDB taxonomy): Bacteria > Pseudomonadota > Gammaproteobacteria > Burkholderiales > Burkholderiaceae > Paraburkholderia > Paraburkholderia atlantica. The sequence continues at coordinate 65,902 of NZ_WHNQ01000025.1, read as the reverse complement.
GTCGCCGGGCGTTCGTGCATTTGCGCGACAGGCAGGTGGTCCGCGGATCGCCCGGCATAGAGACCGCACCTCGCCCAACCATATAGGAGATGACCCATGGACTTGAGCCGCACGGCCAGTTCTACCGACGCCGCCTCTAGCGCGGCACGCACCAAGGTCCGCTACGGGATTCTGGCGCTGATCTTCGTGATCACCACCCTCAACTATGCCGACCGCGCGACCCTGTCCGTCACCGGTTCCGCGATGCGCACCGCGTTCAGCCTCGACGCGATCCGCATGGGCTATATCTTTTCCGCATTCAGCTGGGCCTACGTGCTGTCGCAACTGCCGGCCGGCTGGCTGCTCGACCGTTTCGGCGCGCGCCGCGTGTACGCGGCGAGCATCTTCCTGTGGTCGCTGTTCACGCTGCTGCAGAGCTCGGTCGGCCTGCTCGGCAGCGCCGGTGCGGCGATCACGGCGCTGTTCGTGCTGCGCTTCGTGATGGGCGCGGCCGAGTCGCCGGCGTTTCCGGCGAACGCGAAGGTGGTCGCGAGCTGGTTCCCGACCAACGAGCGCGGCACCGCATCGGCGATCTTCAACGCCGCGCAATACTTCGCCGCGGTCGTGTTCACGCCGCTGATGGCGTGGCTCACGCATGCGTTCGGCTGGGAGACGGTCTACGTCGTGATGGGCGTGGTCGGGCTACTGCTCGCGCTGACGTGGCTGAAGGTCATGAAGAATCCCGCCGACCACCCGGGCGTGTCGCGCGCCGAACTCGAGTACATCGAGCAAGGCGGCGGCCTCGTCAGCGGTGCGCGCAAGGCGCGTCCGGACGACGTATCGAAGAGCGGCGGCTGGACGCTCGTGCGTCAGTTGCTCGGCAACCGCATGCTGCTCGGCGTCTATCTCGCGCAGTACTGCATCAACGTGCTGACCTACTTCTTCCTGACGTGGTTTCCGATCTACCTCGTGCAGGCGCGTGGGATGACGATCCTGAAGGCGGGCCTCGTGGCCTCGCTGCCGGCGATCTGCGGTTTTCTCGGCGGAGTGCTCGGCGGCGTGCTGTCGGACGGGTTGATCCGCCGCGGCTGGTCGCTGACCGTGGCGCGCAAGGTGCCGATCGTCGGCGGCATGCTGCTGTCGACCTGCATCATCGGCTGCAACTACGTGTCGACCGACTGGATCGTCGTCGCGCTGATGTCACTCGCGTTCTTCGGCAAGGGCATCGGTGCGCTCGGCTGGGCGGTTGTCGCCGATACGGCGCCGAAGGAAGCGCTCGGTCTGTCCGGCGCGATCTTCAATATGTTCGGCAACATCGCCGGCATCGTGACGCCGATCGTCATCGGTTATCTGGTCGCGCGTTCGGGCTCGTTCAATGGCGCGCTGGTGTTCGTCGGCGCGAATGCTCTGATGACGGTGATCAGCTATCTGGTGATCGTCAAGGACATCCGGCGGGTCGAGTTGCGCGCGGCGTGAGCCCGTTATAGGCTCGGTTATCGTTCCGGTTATCGTACTTCCGGCCGGCGGCCGCCCGGCGCCTCGCGCGATCCCATGCGCGTCGGGGCGCCAAACTTCAGGCGTCCTCCGATATATGTGACATTCGCGCCGAAATCGAACCGGCGCTTATATAATCAGTCGTCAGACGTCGATATAATAAAAATGCAGGATTCCCAGCGATTTTTCAGACAAGGAGCGTTTTCGATGGCTACACCACTAGCATCCGCGGCACCGCCACGACGCGCTCGCAATCTTGCCGAGTTCGTCGTCAATTACGTCACCGAGCAGATCGCGGCCAACGTGCTGAAGCCGGGCGACAAACTCCCGACCGAATCGCAGCTGATGAACACGCTCAGCGTGAGCCGCACGGTGATCCGCGAAGCAATCTCGCGCCTGCAGGCAGGCAAAATCATCGAGACGCGGCACGGTATCGGCAGCTTCGTGCTCGAGCCGCAGCGCGAAAAGCTCGGCATCGACATGGTGCCCGCCACCACGCTGCGCGACGTGCTGTCCATCTTGGAGCTGCGCATCAGCCTCGAAACCGAATGTGCCGGTCTTGCCGCGCAACGCGCGAAACCGGACGACCTCGCGCACATGCGTACCGCACTCGACGCGATCGAGGCCACGCGTCACAACGGGCTCGACAGCGTGGAGGCCGATCTGCAGTTCCACATCTCGGTCGCGCGTGCAACCGGCAACCGCTATTTCGTCGACATCCTGTCGCAGATGGGCAGCGCACTGATTCCGCGCAACCGGCTCGACTCGGCCGGCATCGCGCGCGCCGATCCTGATGCGTATCTGTCGCTCGTGAACCTCGAGCATGAAAGTATTCTCGAGGCGATCAGCCGGCACGACGCCGAAGGCGCGCGCGCGGCGATGCGCATGCATCTGTCGAATAGCCGCGAGCGGCTGCGTCGCGCGAATGAAGCGAGCGACGCGAATAGCTGATTTTCACGAAGCACGCGGGCGAAAAAAATGGCCGGGAAATTCCCGGCCATTTTTTTATCCTGCGATTGCCTGCTTGCGCTCTTCCCTTCGCTGCGCGCCCGCGCCGATATCGGCACCGGGCGCGCATCCGTTCAGGACGGCGTCACGCGACTAAGCGCGCGTGAGTTCGCCATCGCGACGACGCCACAGTTCCAGCGGGTTGCCGTCGGCCAGCGTTTGCGGCAGCAGCTCGGCCGGGAAGTCCTGGTAGCAGACCGGGCGCAGGAAGCGGTCGATCGACGTGGTGCCGACCGAGGTCGCGCGGCTGTCCGACGTCGCCGGGAACGGGCCGCCGTGGACCATCGCGTGACACACTTCGACGCCGGTCGGGAAGCCGTTGACCAGAATGCGGCCGGCCTTGCGCTCGAGAATCGGCACCAGCTTCTTCGCTGTCGCCACGTCGGCGCTGTCCATTTGCAGCGTCGCGGTCAGTTGGCCGGCGAAGTGCTCGGCGACTTTCAGCATTTCCTGCTCGTCCTTGCAGCGGATGATCGTCGACACCGGGCCGAACACTTCGTCTTCGAGCGCCGCGTTCGCGAGGAACGTCTGCGCGTCGGTCACGAACAGCGCCGCGCAAGCCTGGGTGGGGCCGGTAGCGGCGACGCCGCGTGCCACGACTTCGACGCCCTTGGTTGCGGCCAGCTTGCCTTCGCCGTCTTCATACGCGGCGTGGATGCCCGAGGTCAGCATCGTCTGCGCCGGTTTGGCAGCGAGCGCTTCCGATGCGGTCGCGACGAAGCCCTTCAGCGCGTCACTGTCGATCGCGATGGCGAGGCCCGGGTTCGTGCAGAACTGGCCAGCGCCGAGCACGAGCGAGTCGACGAAACCGCGCGCGATGCTGTCGCCGCGTGCCGTCAGAGCGTTCGGCAGCAGGAACACCGGGTTGATGCTGCTCATTTCTGCGTAGACGGGGATCGGCTCCGGACGTGCCGCCGCGACGCGCATCAGCGACGTGCCGCCCGCGCGCGAACCGGTGAAGCCGACCGCCTTGATGGCCGGGTGCGCCACCAGCGCCTCGCCGACCGAGTTGCCCGCGCCGACGATCATCGAAAACACGCCTTCGGGCAGATCCATTTCCTGCGCGACGCGCTGGATCACGCGACCGACCAGCTCCGAGGTGCCGAGGTGCGCGCGGTGCGCCTTCACGACGACCGGGCAGCCCGCGGCCAGCGCCGCGGCGGTGTCGCCACCCGCCACCGAGAACGCGAGCGGGAAGTTGCTCGCGCCGAACACGGCGACCGGGCCGAGCGCGATCTTTTGCATGCGCAGATCCGAACGCGGCAACGGCTTGCGATCCGGCAGCGGCGAATCGAGCGTCGCGTTGAGCCACTGGCCCGCGCGCACGGTTTGCGCGAACAGTTTCAGCTGGCCGGTGGTACGGCCGCGCTCGCCTTCCAGACGGGCCTTCGGCAGGCCCGATTCAGCCATCGCGCGTTCGATCAGCTCGTCGCCGAGCGCGGTGATGCCGTCCGCGATACGATCCAGAAACTCGGCGCGCACTGCGAGCGGCAGTTGACGGTAGGCGTCGAACGCCTGTTGCGCGAGCACGCAGGCCTGCTCGACGTTCTCGACGGTGCCGCTGCCGAACACCGGCTCGGCAATCTCGGACCCCGTGGCAGGATTGAACGCGCGCAGCGGTTTTTCTTCGCCGCGCACTGCTTTGCGACCGATCAGCATTTCACCGGTAATGGGCATTTTGGCTTTCCTTGAATGAAGGCTTCAGATATAGGTCATCCTACAACATTGCGGGGGTTCCATGCAACCCGAAACGCTTGTCGGACAGGGTGATTCGGGTTTACACGACGGTTACAACCGAGGGGCGCAGTGCTAATCTGCCGTTAGTCATACGACGACTTATAACCTCGCGTTCTGCGTGGTTTGTCGCGGTCGCCAGAGCTTTTTTCCCGATCCATCGTAGTTCGAGGAGACACCGCATGCCCGCCGTCACGCCTTACGAGTCCTTGCCCAACCGCTTCCGGCGCGCGGTGCGCGAGGGAAAAACCCAGATCGGCTGCTGGGCGTCGCTTGCCAGCCCGATCGCCACCGAACTGCTGGGCACGGTCGGCTTCGACTGGATGCTGCTGGACGCCGAACACGCGCCCAACGACGTGCTCACGCTGATCCCCCAACTGATGGCGCTCAAGGACAGCGGCAGCGCGCCGGTCGTCCGACCACCGGCTAACGACAGCGTCGTGATCAAACGATTCCTCGACAGCGGCTTCTCGAACTTCCTGGTGCCGTTCGTCGACAGCGCCGACGACGCCACCCGCGCGGTCGCGGCAACGCGCTATCCGCCACACGGCATCCGCGGCGTGTCGGTCGGCCATCGCGGCAACCGCTATGGCACAGTGCCCGACTACTTCGCGATCGCCAACGACAACATCTGCGTGATCCCGCAGATCGAAAGCCGCAAGGCGGTCGAGGCGATCGACAGCATCCTCGCGGTGGACGGCATCGACGCGGTGTTCATCGGTCCGTCCGACCTCGCGGCATCGTATGGCCACCTCGGCAATGCGAGCCATCCGGACGTGCAGCAGGCGATCGCGCATGTGTTCGAGCGCGCGCAGGCGGCCGGCAAGTCGAGCGGCATTCTCGCGCCGGTGCAGGCCGACGCGGAACGTTATCTGTCGATGGGCGCGCGCGTCGTCGCCGTCTGCGCGGATCTCGGGCTGCTCAAGGGCGCCGCGCAGGCGGCGCAGAAACACTTCATGCAGAAACCGGCGGGCGAAGCTTGAACGCGGCCGCCACGACATCTTCGGAGCATTCCATGAAAAAAGCAGGCTTTATCGGACTCGGCATCATGGGCAAGCCCATGGCCGCCAATCTTCTGAAAAACGGCGTGTCGCTCGCAGCGTTCACGCGTAGCGGCGTGCCCGCCGAACTGACGCAGGCCGGCGCCGTCGCATGCGACAACCCCGCCGCGGTCGCCGCCAACGCGGACGTGATCTTCATCATGGTGCCGGACACGCCGGACGTCGAGCGCGTGCTGTTCGGCGAGAACGGCCTCGCGAGCGCGCTGCGCGCCGGCCAGACCGTGGTCGACATGAGCTCGATCTCGCCGATGGCGACCCGCGACTTCGCGGCGCGCGTGCGCGAAACCGGCGCCGACTACCTCGACGCGCCGGTGTCGGGCGGCGAAGTCGGTGCGAAGGCCGGCTCGCTGACCATCATGGTCGGCGGCGAACAGGCCACGTTCGACAGCGTGAAGCCCATGTTCGACATGATGGGCAAGAACGTCACGCTGATCGGCGCGGTCGGCGCGGGTCAGGTGTGCAAGGTCGCCAACCAGGTGATCGTCGCGGCGACCATCGAGGCGGTCGGCGAAGCGCTGCTGCTCGCGTCGAAGGCGGGTGTCGATCCGGCGCGCGTGCGTGAGGCGCTGATGGGCGGCTTCGCGTCGTCGCGTATTCTCGAAGTGCACGGCGAGCGCATGACCAAGCGCACGTTCGATCCCGGCTTCCGCATCGAGCTGCACCAGAAGGATCTGAACCTCGCGCTGTCGACCGCGCAGGCGCTCGGCGTGTCGCTGCCGAACACCGCCACCTGCCAGGCACTGTTCAACGCGTGTGTCGCACACGGCGGCAAGGCGTGGGACCACTCGGCGATGGTGCGCGCACTCGAAGTGCTCGCGAATCACGAGATTGGGCAGAAGGCTGCTTGATTTGATGTAGGTTCGAAATAGTTGCGATCGGGTTGTGCGTCGGCATTCATTTGACCGATGGCCGGCTCGATTGCACGCTGCATTTCCTGGGTGTCGTGCGTAGTTCGCGCGTGATGCCCTTTCCCCTCTTCCGGGCCGTAGAGCTCTTTTGCCGGCTAACGCGACACGTTCGTATCGTGTTTAGCGATGGCGACTCCCCGCCCCATGTCTCCTCGGATTGCCGTCTGCTCCTTCGTGTTAGCCCGCCTGGCTAGTGCATGACCGGGATCGATATGCAGTCGAAAGCTTCCCCCTCCTCGGACTAAGTAGACACGAGAATCATCCATCGCCCATTCCCTGGCCCTGTGGTCGACAGCTACGTTGGCGGCCTCGAGCAATCACAGAGGAATACCGAATGTCGCGCGAACAAGATGGAGACGGCGTGCGTGTCGTGCTGAGTGCGCCGCAAAAACTAGCGGCGGTGCTGACCCGCCAATCGATCAGCCACAGCGAAATGCTTTCCAACCGGTTATGGGGCGGATTGCAACTTGTCGGCGGTTTGCTGGAAATGGTCGGGGCCGGCGCGCTGTGTGTGATGCCTGAACCGACCATGGCGAGCAAGGCTGGATGCGTTGTGTTCGGCGTACATGGCTCGGACACGGCGGCCGCTGGCTTGCGTCAGATCTGGACGGCGCGAGATACGGCGACGCTGACCCAACAGGGCACGACGAAACTCGCGGAAGCGATGAAGGCCAGTCCCGATATGGCGAACAATATCGGTCTGTGGCTCGATATGGTCGTGCCGTTTGGCTTTGCTAGTTCGATCAAGGCTATACGGGCTTCGCGTATCGCGATGGGCCGGATCAGTCTGGACATGCACGAAGCGAAGGCTGGGAGCGGGATTGGCGGACACACGCTCTTGAAGCATGTCGGACGGACCGAAGCGCAGTTGCGAGAAAGACTCAAACGCGAGCCGCGTCGAGAGAAGGTTTCGTCGTTCACGAACCTTGAGCGGGCCGAATCGGCCATCTCAGAAGTCATGCGTGCCAATGCGACCATCATTCGGGAATGGGCGCAGTCTTCGGGCAGAGGCGGCCCTCTCGCTCTAACGCGGCGCGTGGCGGGCAACGTCGGCTATGGCATAACGAGGGAGACAGGAAAACTGACGCCCATGAATGAGGTTGTAGTCGTTCTGAAATATCAAACCTACAACGGAATGCCATACTATATTGTTACTGCTTTCATTAGATAGAGAGAATTTATGCTGTCAACTCGCTACCCCAAAATGTATCAGCTGTTTGGCGCATACCTGAATGAGGATTTCGATATATGGGGAGATACGATTCCCGATATCATCGCTTGCTACAAGAGAGACTGCCCACGCGAGAGCCACCTCGAGATGGTTCATGAAATCAATTCATTCATGAGCGAACACCGGGACGATCTGGACTCGGCGTTCAAAAACGACTATGGCCGGGATTTTTCTCCCGAATTGTGGGGCTACACGACTGCCTCATTTCTTGACGAACTAAAAAGGCTTCTCAGCCAGTGATTTGTCGCGATGCTCGCGCCACCACTCTGCATCCGGTCAACCGCCTCAGATCCCACAAGTGATGACGAAGAGTCATATCCTCAGTTCCATGCCCTGTTTGGCGGATATCTCAACCAGGGTAGCGATCTGTTAGGCGATAGCCAGGAGGAGGTTATATGTTGACCCCGCCGAAATAGACAGATATAAAAAAAAGAAGCAGGCGAAAATCTCGACCAAAAATTTTACGAAGATTATGGATTTAATTTTTTATCCGAAATTGCGGGGACAAGTAACCGTATAACCGTATCGTTCTTTGACGGATTAAAACGTCTGCGGGGCGACTGATCTGCTTGCCGCCTGTAACGCTCAGGGCGCAGGACTGCCATCTCGCAATCGGCCGCAAAACTGACCAAAGAAGCGGCACCTACTCATGCGCGCCGCTTCGTTTGCCATGCCGGCCCGGACAGAATCCGCGGAATACCGATCGCCCCGAAATTGATGCATTGCCCGTCGAACTGCCCGGGACTTAATCCTTGCGCGAGTAGTCGATGCCGACGAAGCTGCCGCCCTGGAAGCGCTGGCCCAGTTCATCGAGCGGATTCGGGCGCGACAGGATGTCTTGCGCGTAGTCTTCGGCGTTCTGCTTGGGCTCGTAGCCGAGACGCGCGGCGCCGACGCTGTTGTCCCACCAGCTGCGCGTATTGGCCGACACGCCCCAGATGGTCAGGAAGCCGACGTCTTCCGCTTCGATGCAACGATCGAGGAAATGCATCAGATCCTTGTGGCCGAACCAGGTGCTCAGGTGGCGCTGCTCGGTCGGTTTGTCGAGGCAGCTGCCGATGCGCACGCACACGCTTTCGATGCCGTGCTTGTCCCAGTACATGCGCGCGAGCGCTTCGCCCCACACCTTCGACAGACCATAGAAGCCGTCCGGGCGCAGTTCGCAATCGAGGCTCAGATGCTCGGTGACCGGATACATGCCGATCGCGTGGTTCGAGCTCGCGAACACGATGCGCTTCACGCCGTTGCGGCGCGCGCCTTCGTAAACTTCGACGAGGCCGCGCAGGTTGTTCTCGATGATCTCGGGCAGCGGACGCTCGACGCTCGTGCCGGCGAAATGGATCAGCACGTCCACGCCGTTCAGCAGACGGTCGACGACCGCCGGATCGCGCAGGTCTCCGTTCATCACGTCTTCGCCGTCGACGAGCGGCGTCAGCACTTTGGAGCCAGCGGCCGAACGCACCGGCACGCCGCGCGCGACGAATTCAGCACGTACCACGGAGCCGAGCTGGCCGCCGGCGCCACTCAGGGCAATCTTCTTCATAGGGGTTCCTTTAACTGCGCCGCGCGCGAGGTCTGCAGAGAACAGACAGAGGGTTTGAGCGGCCGGCGGATCGCGCTGAGCGCGTCGCATAACCGACCGAGTTGTACGATAACGTACTATCGGCGATGGACAAGCGGATTTCAACTCCGCATTTACCCTTAAAATGCCCGGAGCGGGTTTCGCATTCCCTTAAGAAACAAGAACATACGCGGGTCATATTAATATGACATCGTATAACTTTGAGCGGATTTCCGTTCCAGGAGTGGATTTGCCTGATGCCCGCGGTCGCCTGGCATCCGGCGCGAGCGGCGTCTGTACGCCGCCCGCGCGGTCACCGAATTACCTCAAGCGCCAATGAATTCGAGCAGGTCGGCATTGACCTTGTCGGCCTCCACTGTGCACATGCCGTGCTGGCCGCCCGCATAGACCTTCAGCGTCGCGTTCTTGACGATCTCCGCGGTGCGTCGGCCAGCTGCGTCGATCGGCACGATCTGGTCGTCGTCGCCGTGCAGCACCAGGGTCGGCACGTCGATCTTCTTCAGATCCTCGGTGTAGTCGACTTCGGAGAACTGCTTGATGCAGTCGTATAGCCCCTTGATCGAGCCGGCCATGCCCTGGCGCCAGAACGAATCGATCACGCCCTGTGACACCTTCGCGCCCTCGCGGTTATAGCCATAGAACGGCACGGCCAGATCCTTGAAGAACTGCGAACGATCGTCGAGGACGCCCTTGCGAATGCCGTCGAATACATCGATCGGCAGGCCGAGCGGATTATCGGCGGTCTTCAGCATCAGCGGCGGCACCGCGCCGATCAGCACGGCCTTCGCGACACGCCCCGTGCCGTGCCGGCCGATGTAATGCGCGACTTCGCCGCCGCCCGTCGAGTGGCCGACCAGCGTCGCGTCCTGCAAGTCGAGATGTTCGATCAGTGCGGCGAGGTCGTCGGCGTAGGTGTCCATCTCGTTGCCGTCCCACGGCTGCTCCGAGCGGCCGTGGCCGCGCCGGTCGTGCGCGATCACGCGAAAGCCCTTGTTGCCCAGAAACAGCATCTGCGCATCCCACGCATCGGCGGTCAGCGGCCAGCCGTGCGAAAACACGACCGGGCGACCCTTGCCCCAGTCCTTGTAGAAAATCGAGGTACCGTCTTTCGTCCTGATCGTGCTCATCTGCTGACTCCTTGTCGTTGAAGTCTGCCGTCGCCGGCAGGTGGATGAAGCGGAAGCTGCTCATGAAGCATGCGCGCGACGCATGACAGAACGCCGTGCGAATCCGGCAATGAATAACGGCAACTACGGAAACGGCCGCATCGTAGAGATAAAAAAATCGCCTGACTAGCAACCGAACCGACGAAGTCGGTTTGGATGGATCGATTGTCGGCTGACGACGGGGCACCGCTCGCGACCTTGCCGCGCAAGGCTGCGCGGCAAGCGTTGCTGCAGCGCGGTCGATTGACGCAGCACATACAACGACGCACACACGGCCACGCATCGGCCGCTTAAAGAAACTTGAGACCCATCAACGGCTTGCCCGATCGATAAGCGCATTTCGCATAAAACAAGGCGGTTTTTTGACGCACATCGCATTGCAACACATTTTGTTTCGATCCCCTACTCTTGCGCCATCTGCCCAGCGCAGTGCGCACCGACATCGGTCGACGCGCGTAATTCCGCTCACGCGGCCATCACGCACAACAGGATCATGAACTCGGCACTATCGGCATTCGATCTCGCGCGCATTCAATTCGCGTTCACGGTTTCTTTTCACATCGTCTTCCCCGCGCTGAGCATCGGTCTCGCCAGTTTCATCGCCGTTCTCGAATGGCGTTGGCTGAAAACCGGCAAGGCCTACTACAAAGATCTTTGTCTGTTCTGGTCGAAGATCTTCGCAGTGGCCTTCGGCATGGGCGTCGTCTCCGGTGTCGTGATGGCCTATCAGTTCGGCACCAACTGGTCCGGATTCTCGAGTTTCGCCGGGCCCATCACCGGTCCGCTGCTGATGTACGAGGTGATGACCGCATTCTTTCTCGAAGCGGGCTTCCTCGGCATCATGCTGTTCGGCTGGCAGCGCGTGAGTCCGCGCGCGCACTTCGGCGCGACGCTGATGGTCGCGATCGGCACGCTGATCTCGACCTTCTGGATTCTCGCGTCCAATAGCTGGATGCAGACGCCGCAGGGCTTCGAGGTCGTCGACGGCCATGTCGTGCCGCTCGACTGGTTCAAGATCATCTTCAATCCGTCGTTCCCGTACCGGCTCGCGCATATGGCGCTGGCGGCGTTCATCGTCGCGGGGCTGGTGGTCGCGGCGGTCGGCGCGTGGCATCTGCTGCGCGGCCGACGCGATCCCGCCGTCAAGAAGATGTTCTCGATGGCGCTGTGGCTGCTGCTGATTCTGACGCCGATCCAGGCATTCATCGGCGATCAGCACGGCCTGAACACACGCGAATACCAGCCGGCGAAGATCGCGGCGATCGAAGGCATCTGGGACACCGAAAAAGGCGGCACCGCGCTGAACCTGTTCGGCATCCCCGACATGAAGGCCGAAACCACTCACTACGCGGTGTCGATCCCGCACCTGGGCAGCCTGATTCTCACGCATAGCTGGGACGGCGAAATCCGCGGGCTGAAGGAATTCCCGCCGCAAGACCGGCCGGATTCGGCCGTGGTGTTCTGGAGCTTCCGCATCATGGCCGGGCTCGGCGTGCTGATGATCGCGATGTCGATCGCGGCCTGGGTGCTGCATCGCCGTGGACGCCTGTTCGAAGCGAAGTGGTTCCAGCGGTTGTGCATCGCGATGGGGCCGAGCGGCTTCATCACGCTGCTGGCCGGCTGGGTCACCACCGAAGCGGGCCGTCAGCCGTGGGTCGTGTACGGCGTGATGCGCACGTCGCAGGCGGTGTCGCCGCTGACCACGCAGCAGGTCGGTCTGTCGCTGATGACGTTCGTGGCCGTCTACTTCCTCGTGTTCGGCACCGGCATCTACTACATGTTGAAACTGATGCGCTCGGGTCCCGCGCTGCCTGGCGGCAAGCCGCATGACACACCGCACGACGCGCACCATGACCTGCCGCAGCCGACGCCCTCGCAGACCGCGCGCCGCCCGCTGTCCGCCGCCGATCAGATGATCGACGCCGTCTAACCCACGCTTCAAGAGAAAGAATATGGACGTAACCGTCGTATGGGCCGCGATCATTGCGCTGGGCCTTTTCATGTACGTCGTGCTGGACGGCTTCGACCTCGGCATCGGCATCGTCTTTCCGTTCTTCCCCGATGACAAGGAACGCGACCTGATGATGAACACGGTCGCGCCAGTGTGGGACGGCAACGAAACCTGGCTCGTGCTCGGCGGCGCGGCGCTGTTCGCGGTGTTTCCGGTCGTCTACTCGACCGTGCTGTCGGCGCTCTATTTGCCGCTCGTGTTCATGCTGGTGTGCCTGATCTTTCGCGGCGTGTCGTTCGAGATTCGCGCGAAGTCGCGTCGCACCAGGCATCTGTGGGACCTCGCGTTCATCGGCGGCTCGGCGGGCGCGACGTTCTTCCAGGGCATCGTGCTCGGCGCTTTCCTGCAAGGCATTCCGGTCGTCGACGGCGCCTATGCCGGCGACGCGTTCGGCTGGCTCACGCCGTTCAGCCTGCTGACGGGCCTCGGGCTCGTCGCGACCTACGCGCTGCTCGGCTGCTGCTGGCTCGTCGCGAAGACCGAAGGCGACCTGCAGCGCCGGCTGCATCGTGTGGTCTGGCCGCTGACGCTGGTGCTGCTCGGCTTCATCGCGCTCGTGAGCCTGTGGACGCCGCTGATGGATGCGGGCATCGCGCAACGCTGGTTCCATGACGGGATTTTCTATCGTCTGCTGCCGGTGCCGTTCCTCGTCGCGATCTGCGCGTTCTTCATGCATCGCGCGGTGCGAGCGCGCCATCACAACACGCCGTTCGTGCTCGCGCTGGCGCTCGTGCTGCTCGGCTATCTCGGGCTGCTCGTGAGCCTGTGGCCGTACGCGATTCCGTCGAGCCTCACGCTATGGGAAGCCGCCGCGCCACGCACGAGCCAGACGTTCACGCTGGCCGGCGCGGCGGTGATCCTGCCGATCATCGTCGCCTATACGACGATGGGTTACTGGGTCTTTCGAGGCAAGGTGCGTCATGGCGACCAACATCACTATCACTGAAAAGCGGGGTGTCCGCGCATCGGCTCCCGCTGCCGCTGCGGCAATGCCCGGCCGCAAACTGCCCGGCTGGCTCTGGTTCATCGCGCTCTGGTGCTTCGGCGTGGCCGCGGCGATGTCGCTCGGTTTCGCCTTCAAGCTTCTGATGAAAGCGACGCTGTTTGCGGTCAGATAGCGGCGCGCGAACCCGTGTCGATCCGGTGGGCATAACCTGCCGGATCGCGCGCCAGCGCTTCAAAAACGCTGCGCACGGCTCGTCTACGTAGCAAGCCGGAACCTATGCGCGGGAGACCTGCCTTAACATCACGAAGCGCATCGAACGAGGCCGGCAGCCGGCCACGCGCGTCGCAGCCCAGCCAAGCGGCGCGCGGCACGGCAAGGGAGCGGGACCCTGGCGAGTTGAAACGATGCCGAATGCGAATCGCAACATGAGAGAACGGCAATCGGATCGGCTCGTCCGGGTCCCTGGGATCGACCAAGAAGCGCGGAAGACCGGCCATGATGCGTGTCATGAGTACCGCAGTTATTTACGCTGCAAGTGCGCAGCCCGCAACGGCGGAATGTGCATCGGCGGCAGCCCTCAACGGACAGGCTCGACTCGCGGAGACATCATGAAGTTTCTTGTAGCCGACGACCATGAACTGATCCGGCAAGGCGTCAAAGGCATGCTGCGCGGCTTCGATCCCGACGCCCAGTTCGACGAAGCCGACAGCTGGGAAACCCTTGCGACCGCCGCGCGCCCCGACGCCAATCACGATCTGGCGATCGTCGATCTGCATATGCCGGGCATGAGCGGCGCGGCGTCGCTCGAATCGCTGCTAAAGGCGAATCCGGCGCTGCCGGTCGTGGTGCTGTCCGCGGAGGAATCGCCCGACGAGATGCGCGCGGTGCTCGCGGCCGGCGCGCTCGGCTTCGTGCCGAAGCGCCAGCCCGCCAGCGTGATGCTGAAGGCAATCGAACTGGTGCTGTCCGGCGGCGCTTATGTGCCGATGGAAGCGCTGAGTCTGCTCGGCACGCGCGAGACGCAGGGGGCCGGCTGTGCGGGCGCAGAAGCGGATGCATCGTCAGCAGTGCCGCCCCCGAGCGCCGCCGCGCAGACCGAACCTCTCAGGCAGATGCCGTCGCTGCAGCCGCATCAGCAGCATTTGCTGGAGAATCTGTCACCACGTCAGCAGGACATCATGCGGCTCGTGCATCGCGGCTGGACCAACAAGATGATCGCGCGCGATCTCGGCGTCGCGGAGGGTACGGTGAAGGTGCATCTGTCGGTGATCTTCCGCGCGCTCGGCGTGCATAACCGCTCGACGGCGATCGCTGTAATCAATGGATGGCTGGAGGCGGGGAAGACGCTGTAGCGCTGCGCCGCAGCGCTAACCGTCTCTGATTTTCCGTCTCTAAGGCTGCGTTTCGCTGTGCGCCCCGGAGCCCGCTTCAGTTTGCGGCGAACCATCCCCTGCGGGCGACTGCGCTGCACCAGCTTCTCCCGCCCCGTCTCCCAACACGACCACGCCCGCCGCACGCCCTTGGTCGAGTTCCGCCTGCTGCCACAGCATTTCCAGCGTGCGCCGCAACCGCGCCGGCGTCACCGGCTTGTGCAGCACGGGAATGCCCTGCAACGCGAGCGCCGCCAGCTCCGCCGACGCCATATCGCCGGTGATCAGCAGCGTGACCACATTGCCGTGCCCGTCGCGCGCCAGCGCGCCGCGCATCGCGCTCAGCGCCTGCGCGCCGGTGCGGTGATGGGCGAGCTGGTAGTCGCACAGAATCGCGTCGGGCACGAAGCCGTCCGCGAGCGCGGCGAGCGCACCGGCTTCGTCGCGCGCGCCGCGCACCTCGCAGCCCCAGCGCTCGAGCAGGCTCGCGATGCCTTCGAGTATCGACGGCTCGTCGTCGATGCACAGCACGCGCCGCCCCAGCGAAGCCGGGCCGCCCGCGACCGAATCGTTCAGACTCGCGACGATGCCGCTCGCGTCGCCCGCCTGCACCGCGAAGCGGAACACCGAGCCGCGCCCCGGCGCCGAGCGCAGCTGCAACTCGCCGCCGAGCAGGCCGACGAGCCGCCTGACGGTCGGCAACCCGAGTCCGTGCCCCTGACGCGCGTCGCGCTGCGGATTCTCGACCTGGTAAAACTCCTCGAAAATGCGCTCGTGCTCCTCCGGCGCAATGCCGACGCCCGAATCGCGCACCTCGATATAGCCGCCCTTTTGCCGCCCCGCGCGCCGGAAGCCGAGCCAGATCGCGCCTTGCTCGGTATAACGCACCGCGTTCGACAGCAGATTGCTCAACACCCGTTCGAGCAGCACGGGATCGTCGTACAGCACCATCGAAGTCGGCGCGATGCGCAGCGCGAGCCCCTTCGCCGCGGCCTGCGGTCGATACTGACTGCCGACCCGCTCGAACAGTTCGGAGAGCCGGAAGTGCAACCGGATCACCTGGGTCACGCCGCTTTCGAGCCGCGCCAGATCCAGCACCTGGTTGAACAGCTGATTGAGCGCCTCGACGTTATAGACGATGTGTCCGGCCGTCTTCGCGTGCTGCGCGGGCGTCGCCGCCGGGTCATTCAGCGACGCCGCGAGCAGCCCGATCGCATGCAGCGGCTGACGCAGATCGTGGCTTGCCGCCGCGAAAAAGCGCGTCTTCGCGAGGCTCGCTTCTTCGGCGACGCGCTTTTGCGCGGCCAGCGATTCCGCGAGGTACTGCTGATCGACGCGCGCCTGCACGACCTGGCGAAACAGCTTGCGATAGCTCATCGCATAGACGTTGATCGCGCAGAAGAAGAACGCGAGCACGATCGCGAGAATCGTGCGATCGAACGTATGCGAGCCGAAATGCAGCACGATCGACGGCAGCAGCAGAAACGGAATCGAGGTCGAAAAATTGAGGAGGTCGAACCCGTTCGACATGAACACGCCGGCCGCGAGCGTCACCAGCAGCACGGTGTGCAATAGCGGCAGATCGGTTTGCGGACTCTGGAACGCGAACCATACTGCGAAGCCCGGCCCGCTATACAGGAGCACGCCGCGCAGCGCGTGCAGATAGATCCAGTCGCGCGGCGACACCATCTGCGGATAGCGGCGATTGCAGATCCACAGCGCGAGGCCCGCGCAATTGGCGAGCGCATAAAAAACGAAACACGCGATAAACAGCGGCAACGCCGGCACATGGGGCCAGTAGATCGCTACCAGCACCGCGATCGAAAACCAGTGCGAAAAGAACGCGATCGGGTCCTGCGCGTAGAGCACGCGCACGAGGTCTTCGTCGATGGCACGCTGGATCGGGTCGGCCCGCATGGGGCGGTCTCCTCTGTCGATCGGCGTTAGCGCTCGAGCGCTCGATCCGATCCCACGCAGTTTGATCGCGGGAGCATGGCAACTTCGTTGCGACGAAGCACTGAGCAGGCGGCGGCGCTCCGGGAAAGCCGCCAGTCGAACCGGGCGACCAAACGCGCCGCCCGCGCGGTTTTATTCTACGGCGAATGCCCACTCGTCAGACTAATCGTCAGCAATCCGTCAGAAGGTTTACCCGGCAGTTTACCCATCAGCTAACACTTCTTCCATATAGGCGAAGGCCTTGCCGCGAACCATACTGCATTCACGTTTCAGCGCGGCATGACAGGCAACTTCCCCCCGCTTCGCGGCCCACGCGCCGCGGCTCACCGCGCTCCTCGCCAACCGTGACGGAGGTTTCCATGGGCGCAGTCCCGAGCTACGAGTTCGCCCGCCAACTCGACGACGCGATCCTGCCCGACCTGTGGCGCAGACGCACCCGGCTCTCCGCGGACGAAATGGTGTCGATGGTCGAACTGGTCAAGCGCGCGTTGCGGACCTACCACCCGCTCGAATTGCAGGCGCTCGGCGAGGACAAGGAAGAACTGGTCGCCCAGTTCATCTACGCGAAGGTGTTGCGCCTCGCGCCCGGCCACACCGAAACGAACGCGTGCGCCGACAGCGCGCCGTCCAATAGCTACGCGGTGTGCGCGTATTTCCGCCGCTATCTGATCGACTGCCTGCGCAGCGCGTGCCATCAGCGCAACGTGTCGATGGAGAGCGAGGGCATCGCGCAGGAAATCGATCTGCGCGCGCACGCGCTCGAAGACCCGGTGGAAAGCGTGCTGCTGCAATATGGCCTCGACGAACAGAGCGTGCGGCGCGCGGCGCGCGAGTTCATCGAAGGGCTCGACGAACCCGAGCGGATCGTGCTGGCCGGCAGCCTCGGCTGGTGCTCGGAAGGCAAAGGCGGGCTTTCGGCGGTCGCGGCTCAGCATCGGGTGCCCTCTTATCACTATCGCGCCGTCAAACTCGGCGTCACGATGAAAAAGACGGCCGGCGCCGTGGAATTTTCCAACACCAAGATCGGCCGCTGGCTCACCGACGCGCTTGGCATCGAGATCGACGTCGACAATCGCGCCGCGATTCTGGTTGCGCTGAATCTGCTCGCCGCGGAATCGAGCGATAGCGAATTCGATGAAGTGGCCGCGTAATAGTTTGGAGAACAAACAGGCCACATAAGAAGCGATAAGAGCGCATGCCTGTACGGCCGGGGTACACCCGGCAACGGCCGGCCGGTCATGCCGTCCTGAACGTCGCACGCTACGACTTCGGCGCGCCCTCTCCATGGCGCGCGCTTTTTTCGCATCTGCTTTTTTTGCAGCGATATTCCGCCTACGATAAAAAAGCTGCCGCAGCACGCCGTCTTTGTTCCGAAGCCGCGCTTCCTTTCCCCGCATCCGATTCCAGACGAGGTGGTCCTGATGAACCGCTTATCGAGCGCGCCGACGGCGCTGCAACGGCATTACGAAGTGGTGGTGATTGGCTCGGGCTACGGCGGCGCGATCGCCGCGAGCCGGATGGCGCGTGCGGGCCGGCGCGTCTGCGTGCTCGAGCGCGGCCGCGAATTCATGGCCGGCGAGTATCCGCGCACACCTGTGCAAGGCGTCGAGAATATCCAGTACAACACGGCCGAGGCGCAGATCGGTTCGCCGCTCGCGCTGCTCGAAGTGCACGTGAACGAGGACGTCAACGCAGTGGTGGGCTGCGGGCTCGGCGGCACGTCGCTGATCAATGCGAACGTCGCGCTGGAGGCCGATCCGCGCCTGTGGGACGACCCGCGCTGGCCGGCCGCGCTGCGCGCCGACAAAGCCGGACGCGACGACGGCTATGGGCTCGCGCGGAAAATGCTGTCACCGTCGCCGGTGCCGGATGATTTCCCGCCGCTGCCGAAGCTGCAGGCGCTCGAAAAATCGGCGCAGGCGCTCGGCATGGCGGACCGCTTCAGCCGTCCGCCGATCACGGTCACGTTCGAGAGCGGCCCGAACGCGGCGGGCGTCGAGCAGCAGCGCTGCGTCGGTTGCGGCGATTGCAACTCGGGTTGCAACTACGACGCGAAGAACTCGACCCATATGAACTATCTGCCCGACGCGGTCGCTCACGGCGCGCAGATTTTCACCGGCACAGCCGTGCACTCGGTGCTGCGCGATCCCGACACGCAGCAATGGAAGGTCAACTTCCAGCTCGTCAAGCTCGGCCGCGAAAGCTATGACGCGCCCGATCTGTTCGTGCTGGCCGATATCGTCATCGTCGCGGCTGGCACGATCGGCTCGACCGCGCTGCTGCTGCGCTCGCGCGCCGCCGGCTTGAGCACGTCGGAGATGCTCGGTCAGCATTTCACCGGCAACGGCGACGTGCTCGCCTTCGCGTACAACACGAAGGACACGATCAACGGCGTCGGCTGGGGCGAGCACAAGCCAGGGCAGATTCCGCCGGTCGGGCCGACCATCACCGGCCTGATCGACAATCGCGCCGCCGAGAAAAACGTCAGGGATGGCTACGTGATCGAGGAAGGCTCGCTGGCCGGCCCGGTCGGCGAAGCGCTCGTCGGCATGCTCGGCGCGGTCGCGCCGCTCGAAGGCGTGGATGCGGCCGGCGCCCCGTCGCTGCTCGAGCGCGTGGCCTACGACGCGCGCGCGATCGAGAGCCTGATCCGCGGCCCATACCACGGCGCGCTCAATCACACGCAAAGCTACCTCGTGATGGCGCACGACGACGAAAGCGGCCGCATCAAGATCGGTGATAAAGGCCGTGCGCGCATCGAATGGAAAAACGCCGGACGCCAGCCGGTCTTCCAGACCGTCGAGGACGTGCTGATCGACGCGACCAGGCCGCTCGGCGGCAAATATCTGCGCAACCCGATTTCGACGAAGATCGCCGGCCGGCGAACCGTGACCGTGCATCCGCTCGGCGGCTGCGGCATGGGCGAGGACGCCGCGCATGGCGTGGTCGATCATCTGGGCCGCGTGTTCAGCGGCGCGGACGGCGCCGCGGTGCACGACGGCCTTTACGTGATGGACGGCGCGGTGATGCCGATGTCGCTCGGCGTCAATCCGCTCTTGACCATCTCCGCGCTCGCCGAACGCAACTGCGCGCTGCTGGCCAAAGCGCACGACTGGTCGATCGATTACGCGTCGAAAGGCACCGCCGCCGTGCCGCCCGCGCAGAAGATCGGCCTGCGCTTCACCGAGACGATGGTGGGCACCTACACGCCCAAGGTGGCGGGCGAAGCCGCCACGAGCCCGATCGAATTCACGCTGACGGTCGAGTCCGACGATCTCGCCGACATGCTGGCCAACCCGAATCACCTCGCGCGCACCGCCGGCACGCTGACCTGCCCCGCGCTGTCCGCGCAACCGCTGACGATCAGCGACGGCACGTTCAACCTGTTCGTCGTCGACGAGTCCGATGTCGACGAGCGCAACATGAACTACCGGATGACGCTCGACGCGGCCGAAGGCAACACCTGGTATCTGAGCGGCAAGAAGATCATCACGCGCACGTCGCCGATCAACCTGTGGGAGCAGACCAACACGCTGTATGCGGAGATACGCGCGTCGGATAAGGACGATGCGCCCGTCGTCGGCACCGCCACGCTGATCATCACGCCGGAAAACTTCCTGAAGCAGCAGCGCACGCTCGAAGTCACGCACGCGCCCGACCTGAAGACGCGCCTCGAATGGACGCTCAAGTTCGGCAAGTTCTTCGCGGGCGTGCTGTTCACCGAATACGGCGGCGTGGCCGCGCCGCTGCAGTTCTACGATCCCCACACGCCGCCGCGCGCCAAGCGCACGCTGCGCGCGCCGGCGCCGCAGGTCACCTACTTCGACACACCGGACCGCACGCGGCTCAAGCTCACGCGCTACTTCGATCCAGCCGCGGACAAAGAGTCGAAGCCGATCCTGCTGATCCACGGCTCGGGCGTCTCGAGCCGCATCTTCTCGACCGATCTGATATCGACCAACCTCGTCGAATATCTATGCGCGTCGGGCTACGACGTATGGCTCGTCGATTTGCGCGTCAGCATCGAACTGCCGAGCGTGCTCGTGCCGGCCAACGTCGACATGGTCGCGCGCGAGGACATTCCCGCCGCGGTCGCGAAGATTCGCGAAGTGACCGGCGCGCCGAACATCCAGGTACTCGGTCACTGCCTGGGCGGCCTCGCGCTCAGCATGTCGCTGCTATACGGACTCGAGGGCGTGCGCTCGGCGGTGATTTCGCAGGTGTCCGCGCATCCGGTGCCGGGCACGCTGCAACGGATCAAGGCCGGCTTGCATATTCCCGACCTGATGCAGCATCTGCGCGTCCGCGACCTGACTGCCTACACGCAGGAAGATTCGTGGCCCGCAAACCTGTTCGACGAAGCGCTGCGTCTCTATCCGGTCGATCACGACGAGGGCTGCGGCAATCCGATCTGTCATCGCGCGACGTTCCTGTATGGCCTGCTCTATGAGCACGACAAGCTGAACGAGATGCTGCATGCGAACCTGCAGGAGCTGTTCGGCATTCACGACATGGCCGTGTTCCAGCATCTGGCCACGATGGTGCGCGCGGGCCATGTCGTCGATGCGCGCGGCGACGACGTGTATCTGAGCGGTGCAAACGGCATGAAAGGACTCGAAGGCATGCGTCTGCCGATCGGCTTCATTCACGGCGAGAAGAACGAAACCTATCTGCCGGTCAGCACGGCGCACACTTACGACCTGCTGCGCGAACGCTTCCCCGAGCAGCCGTACGAGCGCCATCTGATTCCGGGCTATGGGCATATCGACTGCATCTTCGGCAAGAACGCTGCGGTGGATGTCTATCCGCTGATCGTCAGCTATCTGAACGCGCACTGACGGCGCGGCATCGCCGATGCGCCACGCGTGATCCGCGCGTGGCGGGTGCTCGTCGCTATCAGAACAGCTTGCCCGGATTCAGAATGCCGCGCGGATCGAGCGCATGCTTGATCGCGACCATCGCCGCAAGCTCGGCGGGCGAGCGTGAAATCGGCAGGAACTCGCGCTTGAGTGAACCGATGCCATGCTCGGCCGACACCGACCCGCGCAACGGCCCCAGCATCTGATAGACGAACGCATACACCGCGTGATGATCGACGCCGGGGATCGAATGGCCATCGACGGTCAGATGCAGATTCGAATCGCCGATATGCCCGAAGAAATACGCTTGGTTGCCTGGCCAGCGCTGATCGAGCGCCGCGCGGCAACGGTCGACGAACCTGCCGATCTCGCCGATCGGCAGACTCACGTCGAAGTTGATCGGATCGAGCTTGATCGGAAACTCCGCGGTGCACTCGCGGATCGCCCATAGCGCGCGCGCATCGGCAACCGACTGCGCGATCACCGCGTCGCGCAGCGCGCCCGCCTGTAGCGCATCGGTCAGCGCTTGCGCAAAGCGTTCGCCAGCGTCGTCGGCATCGAAGCCCGCGTGCTCGATCAACGCATAGAGCGGATGCGCGGCGTCGAACGGCGAGCGCGCGCCGGTCAGCTTCACGCCGAAATCGTAGAAGTCCGGCCACATGATCTCGAACGCGCCGATGTCGTTGCCGAAGCGCATCGCCAGACGGCGCAGCAGGCTCACCGCGGCATCGTAATCGTCGAGCCCGACGAGCGCCGTATGACGCGCCGCGCGTCGTGGATGCAGCCGCAACACCGCGCGAGTGATCACCCCGAGCGTGCCCTCCGAGCCGATGAACCAGTGCTTCAGGTCATAGCCGGTGTTGTTCTTGACCATCTTGCCGAGCGAACTGAGCACGTCGCCATTCGCGAGCACCACTTCGAGACCGAGCACCTGGTCGCGCGCGGTGCCGGACTGGATCACGCGATTGCCGCCCGCGTTGGTCGCGAGATTGCCGCCGATCTGGCATGAGCCGCGCGCGCCGAGATCGAGCGCGAGTTCGAAGCCCGCTGCTTCGGCCGCTTCCTGCGCGGCCTGCAACGTGGTGCCGGCACGCACGGTCAGTGTGGCCGATGCCGCGTCGAGTTCTTCGACGCCGCTCAAGCGTTCCAGCGACAACGCGATATCGTTGGCGCGCGCGATCGCGCCGCCCGCGAGCCCGGTCATGCCGCCTTGTGGCACCACCGGTTGATGCGCGGCGTGGCAGATCGAGAGTGCGCGCGATACCTCGTCGGTCGTACGCGGCAGCAGCAGCGCCGCCGGACGCGTTGGCTCGTGGCGTGTCCAGTCGGTCATCGCGTGTTCGCCGATCTGTTCGCCGACGCGCACCGCATCGGCGCCGAGCGCGGCGCGCAATGCTTCGAGTGTCTTCGCGAGCGGCGCGGTCGCGGTTGCGGTCTGAGGCTTCTTGTCGTCAGTGATGCTCTGCTCTGTCATGCAGAAGTTCCTTACTGTGCCGTAGCGGCGAGTTTCTTGCGGTAGCCCATCGAATCGTTGATCCGGCCGAGAATATAGTCGCCCGCGGCGACCGGCTGATATTTGCTTTGCGCATCGCTCGCACCGAGCTCGCGCGGATCGACGAGCGCGCCATAGGTCGGATCGTAGAACGTCGCGATCGAATAGCGCTCGCGCCCCGACGCATTGATCACGCGATGCAGCGTCGAGCGAAAGCGGTCGTTGGTCCAGCGTGCGAGCAGGTCGCCGACATTCACGACGAAGCTGCCTTCGACGGGCGGCGCCTCGACCCACGTATCGTTGGCGATTTCGCGCACCTGCAGGCCGCCGACCTGATCCTGCCATAGCAAGGTGATGCAGCCGTAGTCGGTATGCGGCGCGACGCCGAACTGATCTTCATCCGATTGCGGCGGCTGCGGCGGGTAGTAGACCATTTGTGTGCGCTGCATACGCTTCGTGTAGCGCGGCGCGAAGAAATTTTCTTCGATGCCAAGGCTCACCGCGACCGCGCGCAACAGATCGGCGCCGCACGCGCCGACCGCCTCGTAATAGTCATACAGCACCGGCCGCAACCCGGGCATGAAGTCCGGCCAGTTGTTCGGCCCGCGTAGTGCCTGCCCCGCCAGCACGTCGGGATCGTCTTCCGGCAGTTCGAGCCCGATGCTGAAGAACTCCTTGTAATCGGGCCGCTTTGCCTGGTACATCGTCGCGTCGCCGAGCGCATTGAAGCCGCGATGCCGATGATTGACCGCCGCGCGGCGCTTCGTGTCGACCGGAAACGCGAAGAACGTGCGCGCGGCTTGCGCGGCGGAGTCGATCGTCGCTTGCGGCACGCCGTGATTGACAATGTAGAAAAAACCGATCGTCGTACACGCTTCATGAATTTCCTTCGCGACGCGTCGGAGCGCCTGCTGATCGCCCGCGCGCACGCCGGCGACATCGATGATCGGAATGCGGGTCGCGGGCATCGCGCTGCTCCTTCGAGGATCGGTATTGCAGTGGTATATACCGCCAAAAGCACTGCTGCAAGTTGCTTAGCGCACCTTGGTATCAGGGCTTTTCTCTACTCACGCGAGCATTTATTTTTCGCTGGAAACGCAGTATATACTGCCCAGCAGGGCCCGCAATTGGCGCCGGCGCGGCGGGTCCACAACGAAGACTTCGACACGCCGGCCACCCAACACCAATTCGCCCCCGGAGAACTCCATGCGTATCCTTGCAGGCTGGAAATGTGGTCTGGTCATGCTGGCGCTGTGCGCGGCAAGCGTCGCAGCGCACGCCGAAGACCAGCTCGCCAAAGTGAAGAAAGCCGGCGAACTGGTGGTCGGCACCGAAATGCAATTCGCGCCATTCGACTTTCTCGAGAACGGCCAGCAGGCCGGCTTCAACAAAGACCTGTTCGCGGAGATCGGCAAGGAAATCGGCGTCAAGGTGCGTTTCATCGATCTGCCGTGGCCGAGCGTGCTGCCCGGTCTCGAAGCGGGCAAGTTCGATATGGTCGGCGGCCCGTTGACGGTCACGAAGGCGCGCATGGAACGCTACACGTACACGCTGCCCGTCGCCGATGCGACCGACGCGCTGCTCAAGCGCGCGAACGATGCGTCGCTCAAGCAATCGTCGGATATCGCAGGCAAGACGGTCGGCGCGGGCAAGGGCTCCGCACAGCTCGACCAGTTGAAGAGCTACGCGGCCACGCTGCCGAAGCAGCCCGATATCCGCGAGTACGTCGACAACAATCAGGCCTACGCCGACCTCGCTGCGGGCCGCATCGTCGCTGTCGCGAACTCGATGACCAATATTGCGTATGTCGCGAAACAGCGCCCCGAGTCGTTCGCGGTCGTGCAGCCGCCGTTCGGCGCCAAGGTGTACTTCGCATACGCATTGCGTAAGGACGCCGACAGCAAGCCGCTCGCCGACGCGTTCAACGCCGCACTCGTGAAGATGCAGAAGGATGGCCGCCTCGCCGCGTTGCAGAAGAAGTGGTTCGGTGTCGCGATGGAGATGCCTTCCACGATGCCCACGCCGAATTACTGAGCGTCCTTTGCGTGGGCGACACGCGTCGCCCTTCCCGTTCCACCGGCCGCGATCCATGTTCAACACGACCGTCTTCGTTCAGGGCCTGCCGCTGCTGCTGCATGCGGCGTTCGCCACCGTCGGCATTTCGCTGACGGGGCTCGTGATCGGCTTCTTCGTCGGCATCGGCGTGTGCTCCGCGCGGCTGTCGCAGCATCGCGCCGCGCGGCTCGCGGGCGGCGCCTACGTATTCTTCTTTCGTGGCGTGCCGATGCTCGTTCAGCTGCTGCTCGTCTACTACCTGTTGCCATTCGCCGGTATCAACGTGTCGCCGATCGTCGCCGCGATCAGCGCGGTGTCGCTGTGCTCGGCTTCGTATATCGCCGAGATTCTGCGCGGCGGGTTTCTGAGCATTCCGCCCGGACATCTCGAAGCCGCGCGCATGCTCGGGCTGTCCCCGCTCGATACGCTGCGGCGCATTCTGGTGCCGCAAGCGTTCCGTTTGACGCTGCCGTCGCTCGTCAACGAAATGGTGCTGCTGATCAAGGCTTCTTCGCTGATCTCGGTGGTCGGCGTCGCCGAGTTGACCCGCACCGCGCAGAACATCGCCGCGAGCACTTACCGGCCGCTCGAAGCGTATGTCGCGGCCGGGCTCATCTACTTCGTGATCTGCGGTTCGCTCGCGCTCGTCGCGCATGCGGCCGAACACCGTTTGCAGCACGCCTGAATCGACTCACGTTTAAGCGAACCTCGCCATGCAATCGTTCGATCCGACCGTCATCACGCACAACCTGCAGCCGATCGCCGCCGGTCTCGCGACGACGCTCGGCAGCTGGGCCGCGGGTGTCGCGATCGGTCTCTTGATCGGCTTCCTGATCGCGGTGCTGCAACTGTTCTGCGGACGCTGGCTGCGCGCCGCGCTGCGCGTCTATATCGAACTGTTGCGCGGCACGCCGTTTCTGGTGCAGCTGTTTCTGCTGTACTACGGCGGCCCGTCGATCGGCCTCACGCTCGAACCGATGACGGCCGGCATCGTCGGCCTCGGTCTCTACGGCAGCGCGTATTTCGCCGAAGCGTTCCGCTCCGGCTTCCAGTCGGTGCCCAAAGGCCACCTCGAAGCGGCGTCGTGTCTCGGGCTCACGCGCTGGCAGGCCATCGTGCGCATCCAGGCGCCGCAGATGCTGGTGCTGATCGTGCCCGCGCTGACCAATCTGATCATCGTGCTGAGCAAGGAAACGGCCGTGCTGTCGATCGTCACCGTGCCGGAACTGACGTTCGTGCTGACCGGTATCGGCTCGGCCACCTTCGCTTTCGTCGAAACGCTGCTGGTGCTGTGCGTGTGCTATCTCGCGCTGGTCGAGCTGACCTCGCGCGCGGGCATGTGGGCCGAAGCCCGCCTCGCACGCTTCATGGCATGATTCCGGAACACCTATGAACGCCATCGCCGACATGCACTCCCCCGCGCAAACTTCCGCGCCGTCCGCCAGCGCAACGGCGAACGCATCGAATGCCGCGCCGCTGATCGAAGTGCGCGATCTGCGCAAACGCTTCGGCGATGTCGAGGTGCTGCGCGGCATCGATCTCGAGATCGCGCGTTCCGAAGTGGTCTGCATCATCGGACCGTCGGGCTCGGGCAAGAGCACGCTGCTGCGCTGCCTCGCCGCGCTCGAAACCCACGATCACGGCGACGTGCGCATCGAAGGCGAACTGCTCGGCTATACCGAGCGCAACGGCAAACGCGTGCGCGCGTCGCACGGCGAGATCAACCGCGTGCGCCGCAACGTCGGCATGGTGTTCCAGCAGTTCAACCTGTGGCCGCACATGACCGCGCTCGGCAACGTGATGGAAGCGCTGCTGCGCGTGCGGCACCTGTCGAGCGACGAAGCGCGCCGCCGCGCGAACGCGATGCTGGAGACGGTCGGCCTCGCGCACAAAGGCGACGCGTATCCGGCGAAGCTGTCGGGCGGTCAGCAGCAGCGCGTCGCGATTGCGCGCGCGCTCGCCATGGAGCCGCACATCATGCTGTTCGACGAACCCACGTCGGCGCTCGATCCGGAGCTCGTCGGCGAAGTGCTGCAAGTGATGAAACAGCTCGCGCGCGACGGCATGACGATGGCCGTGGTCACGCATGAAATGGGCTTCGCCGCGCAGGTGGCCGACAAGGTCGTGTTCATCGATCAAGGCCGCATCGCCGTGCAGGGCAAGCCGCGCGACGTGTTTCACGATGCCGCGCAGCCACGTCTGCGGCAGTTTCTGCAAAACTATTTCGACCGCAATGCGTTCTGGACGCGTGGCCCCGACGACACCCAGCCGCTATGAGCACCACCGCTCGCAACAAGCCTCACGGCAAATTCTCCGCCAGCGCGGCCAGCGCCGCGGCCAGAACCGCGCACGGCGGCGACGAGGCGCCCGCCGCGCGCTACGAGCAGGTCAAACAGCACATCCGCCAGATCATCGACTCGGGCGAACGCCAGGCAGGCGATCGTCTGCCTTCCGAACTCGATCTCGTCGGGACGCTCGGCGTATCGCGAATGACGGTCAACCGCGCGCTGCGCGAGCTCGCCGACGCGGGGCTCGTCACGCGCGTATCGGGCGTCGGCACTTTCGTCGCGCCGAACAAGCCGCAATCGACGCTATTGATGATCGCCCATATCGGCGACGAGATCCGCTCGCGCGGCCACGCATATCGTTGCGACATGGTGCTGTTGCAGCGCGAAACCGCGTCGGTCACGGTGTCGAACGCATTGGGGCTGGCGCCGGGCGCTTCGGTGTTTCATGTGATCTGCGTGCATCGCGAGAATGGCCTGCCGGTGCAGCTCGAAGACCGCTATGTGAATCCGGCCGTCGCGCCGGATTTTCTGCAGCACGATTTTTCGGCGCTGAAGCCGTCCGAGTATCTGCTGACGGCCGTGCCGATGCACGATCTCGAACACGTGGTGGACGCGGCGCTGCCGACGCCCGCCGAAGCCGAGCTGCTCGAAATTCACGCGGAGGAACCCTGCCTGACGCTGACGCGCCGCACGTGGACGAGCGGCGTCGCGGTGACGTTCGCGCGTTTCGTGCATCCGGGTTCGCGCTACCGGCTCGGCTGCCGCTTCTCACCGAATACGTCACAGCGCCAGGCCTGAAGCGCGCTTCAGAAACCGGGCTACACGGTCCCCGCCAGATGAAAACGCGACGCCGGATGCCATAGCCGCACCGACGTCGCGACGTTTTCGCCCACCCACGTGCGCCGCCACAGCAGCAGACACGGCTCGCCGATCTCCATCATCAGATGACGCCGCACAAAGGCGTCGGGCTTTTGCGCATAGATGCGAAACTCGGCGCGCTGCACGGGCGCGAGCCGCACCATGTAGTGATTCGGCGTTTCGACCGAAAAGTCCTGCTGCAGATATTCAGGGAACACCTTGGGATTGACGAAGCGGTCTTCGTACTGGATCGGTTCGCCTTCCTCGCTGTGCACGATGCACGAATGAAACGCGGGACCGCTCGCGAGACCGAGCGCTTCGAGCGCATCGGCGTCGTCGCTCGGTTCGAGCGTCAACACGCGCGCCGCATGACGATGACCGCGCGCTGCGATTTCATCGGCGATATTGCGGATCTCCAGCACCGTCGATTCATACCGCTGCGGCGCGACGAAAGTGCCCGAGCCTTGCACACGCGTGAGCACGCGCTCGGCGGTCAGTTCGCGCAGCGCGCGCGACACCGTCATGCGCGCGACGCCGAACTCCTTGACCAGCTCCGTTTCGGAAGGAATCAGTCCGCCCGGCTTCCATGCGCCTTCGCTGATGCGTTTGAGCACGTAGCGTTTGATCTGCTCGTAGGCGGGCATCGCCTTGACCGGCGGGTCGCGGTCGCGATCGGCGGCGTCCTGTTGCTGCTCGGCCTGTGCGGCGGGCGCGATGCGCGCCTGTGTAGTTGTTTTCACTCCAAACCTCATCGGTGGTTCGCCGGTGTTACATCAGGTACACCGTGGCCGGTTCTCCGGCGGCCGGGAGCAATCTTACCCGCTTCAACGGCGGCGAGACCAGTCGGACGCGCTACCAGATAAACGGCACGAAACGGTAACGCACACGAGCCATGTACACCGTGTAGCCGGCGAGCTGATCGGCGAGCAGCCGCTCCTCGCGCACCGCGCGCCAGCCCATGCCGTACGCCATCACGGGCAGCGCCACGAGCCCCCACCACGAGCCGAGCATCAGCGGCGTGCCGATGAAGAACACCAGCGCGGCCGTGTACATCGGATGACGGACGTACGCGTAGGGACCGGTGTCGGCGACCTTGTGCCCGCGGTTCGCCTGAACCTTGACCACCGGCGCGGCATAGCTGTTCGCGCGAAACACGAAGCGGCACATGAAGATGCACAGGAACACGCATAGCGCGCCGAAGCCCATCAGCCACAACGGCAGCGGCCCGGACCAGCGAAACCGCATCGCGTCGAAGCCCATCAGGATCAGCCAGCCGCACCACGCGGCCCCGATCGCGACCATGAACACACGATCCCAGCGGCTCTGCTGCGCCTGCACGAATGGCGCGAGCCGCTCCGCGAGCAGCGCGGGATCATGACGCGCGAGCCACAAGCCGAGCCACAGGCTCAATGCCGCCAGTTCCAGCAGATACCACCACGCGGCCGGCCACGCGAGCGTGCCGGCCGCGCCGAACAGCAGCACGCCCATGAACGCCAGCCACGCCAGCGATTGCAGGATCAGACGTGCGACCATCGCGGCTCCCTGACCTGCTCGGCTTATGCGGCCGCATCGCGCGTGCGCACGCGCTCGAACACGTCGGCGATATCGATGTCCTCCAGGTTCAAGCCGAAGCGCTCACGCAGACAGTCGGCGAGTTCGGCGGCACTCGCGAGGCGCCGTTCGTTAACGATCTGTCCTTGCGCGTCACGCTCGTTGAACTGATCGTTCAATAGCGCGAGGCGCAGTTCGGGTAGCACGCGGCACGCCAGCAGGTTATTCACAAACTTCGAATCAGGTGACGTCGACGTGTACCAGTTCGAGATTTCATAGTCGACCCACTCGACTGCGCGCAGGTCGACGTGATAGACGCGCGTCCAGCTCTCGTCCGGCGCCAGCACCTCGAGATACACGGTGTCGTGCCCCGCGTCGGCGAGACGGAACGTGCCGAGCGGAATCGGCTGCGCGAGGCCGGCGGTCAGGCGCAGCGGCGCGGTCAGCGTGACGCCGCCGAAGCCGACATCGGCGATCCATTCGTCGCCGTCGAGATCCACACGCAGCACCATATGGGTACGCGGCGAGATCGTGCCGGGCTCACGGCCCCATACGACGCGCGCGAGCATCGGCGTGATCCTGAAGCCGAGTTGCATCAGCACGTTCGCGAACAGAATGTTCTGCTCGAAGCAGTAGCCACCGCGCTTTTGGGTCACGAGCTTGCGTTCGATGGCTTCGATCTCGAGCCTGACGGGCTGGCGCATCAGCGGGTTCAGGTTCTCGAACGGGATCGCGGCGGGATGGAGCCGGTGAATCGCCCGCAGCACGTCGAGCGTGGCGGCGCGCGGGCCCTGATAGCCGATGCGGGCGAAGTAGTTTTCCAGATTGACGGAGTGGGACATCGGCGGAATTCCAGTTGAGTTGCGGGTTCGACGCGATCATAGCGGCTTTCGGCGCTGAATCGACCGCGCTGGGCGAAGCGAAACGCGCCTACATTCCCTTCAACGCCGACGTCGCGATCGACGGCACCGTAATGCCGTGGCTCGACGCGAACTGCACGGCCGAACTCAGCGTCGACATCAGCGACTGCAATTGCCCCGGCGCCGACTGCGCGATATACGACGCGCTTTGCGCGGTCTGCGGATTGAGGCCCGATTGCAGCAGCGACGACGGGCTCATCTGACCGAGGCTGCCAAGCCCCGACTGCAAGCTCGAATACTGGCTGACCCCCTTGCCGAGCGACGACAGCCCCTGGGTGAACGCTTCCTTGTTGACCGGCGTCGCCGACGCGCCGCCACTTGCATGATTTGCGAACGCATCGGTGAGCTTCTGCGACAGCGACTGCTGTGTGCTGCCGACCTGCGTCAACTGACTGACCGACGGCGTGCCGCCGCTGAGCAGCCCCGCCGCCTGCTGCGCCTGGCCGGCCGCACTCGTCATGCCCATCGCCGACGCAAGGCTCGACTGCCCGCTCAGCACCTGCTGGTTCGCGCCCACATAGCTCTGCAGCAGTTGCGACACGCCGCCCGACGACGTTCCGGCACCCGCCGAGCTATCACCGCCCCCGCCGATACCGAACTGCTTCAGATTCAACTGCGCGTGCGCGGCGCCGCCCAACAACAGACCGCCACTCGCCAGCAACGAAACCAGAAGAATGCGCTTGCTCATTTCAACTCCTTACATTGACTTTCAGGGTTACTTCGAGCGCTTCGACAACTCACCCGTTGTCGCGTTCGGTCTGGCTACGTCAATTCGGTTTCGTTACGTTTTCGTGAGCACAGGGATGACGCGCCCCCGATATCGATGCGAATCGTTCTCATTTGTTTGACTCTCGCAGATCGCCTGCGTACGATCACGCCATTACCTGCTCCGGCATCGGACGGAACAACACTAATAAGGATTTCGATGAAGTTCGCCCCACTCAAGGGACTGCGCGCCGGCGCGCGTCCGTCTTGCGACCCTTCAGCACGTACCGCTGCAATTCATCGTACGCTTTTGCCTTCGATGCGGCGCGTTGCACTGTGTACGGTCTTCGCGTCTGCTTCGTTGACCGGCCACGCGGCGCTGGCCGAAGCCAATCCCGATGCGAACCCGGAAGCGCCCGAAGCCGACCTGAGCATTGAGGCGACGCAGACCAAGGAGTCGACCGGCTTCTGGGATCGTCAGCAGATGCTCGGCGACATGGGCGGCCTGCGTCCGTGGCTCGGCAAGTACGGCGTGACCTTCACGCTGACCGAAACCAGCGAAGTGCTGGCCAATCTGCGCGGCGGTCTCGCCCGTGGCGCCGACTACGACGGCCTGACCACCGCCACGTTGCAGATGGATACGCAAAAGGCGTTCGGCCTGCCAGGCGGCCTCTTCAACGTCAGCGCGCTGCAGATTCACGGTTCGAACCTGAGCGCGAACAAGCTCGGCACGTTGAATACGGCGAGCGGTATCGAGGCTGACAACGCGACACGTCTGTGGGAACTCTGGTATCAGCAGTCGTTCCTGAACAAGCGCGTCGACGTGAAAATCGGTCAGCAGAGTCTCGACCAGGAATTCATCACCAGCTCGTATGCGGCGCTGTTCCTCAACACGATGTTCGGCTGGCCCGCGCTGCCCTCGTACGACCTGCCGTCGGGCGGTCCCGCCTATCCGCTCGCGGGTCTCGGCGTGCGCGTGCGCGGCCAGATCACCCCTTCGTTGACCGCGCTGGCCGGCGTGTATTCGGGCGACCCGCTCGGCAACAACCCGAACAACATGAGCGGCACGAACTTCAACCTGCATAACGGCGCGTTGTGGATCGGCGAACTGCAGTACGCGATCAACCAGCCGTCCGACGGCGAGATGGTCGGCACGGGCGGCGGCGGTCTGCCGGGGACCTACAAGATCGGCGTCTGGTACAACACCAACAAATTCGCCGATCAGCGTTTCGACAACATCGGGCTGTCGCTCGCGAATCCTGCGTCGACAGGCATTCCCGCGAATCACAGCGGCAACTACAGCTTCTATGCGGTCGCCGACCAGATGGTGTGGCGCCCCGACCCCGACGAACCACGCAGCCTCGGCGTGTTCGCACGCGTGATGGGCGCGCCGGGCGACCGCAATCTCGTGCAAGTCGCGGCCAACCTCGGCGTCGTGCTGAAGGCGCCGTTCAAGGGCCGTGACAACGACAGCGCCGGCCTCGCGCTGACCTATATCAAGGTCGGCAGTCACGTGAACGGACTCGACAAGGACTTCCTGGCATTCAACGGTAGCCCGTACGGCGTGCGCACCAGTGAAACCGCGCTCGAGGCGACCTACCAGTACCAGATCAATCCGTGGTGGCAGGTGCAGGCCGACGCGCAATACACGTTCAACGCCGGTGCGGGCCAGAACCCGAACGACCCGACGCAGCCGCTGCGCAATACGTTCGTCGTCGGCGTGCGGACCAATATCAACTTCTGATGCCGCGCGGCTCGCTTTTCATCCGCGCAAGCACATGCAACCCCACGCAACCGGACCCGCACTTCCGGTTATCTGTGCCCGCGTGCGGGCGAGCGCGTGCGGCTCGCGGTCGAGCGTGAAGTGACCGCCTATGCGCGGGCTTGAAGGGCTAAGGCTGGCCCGCTCGGGCTACCGCAACGACAGATCCTGCACCATCTGCTGCGCCAGATAATCGCAGGTCGGCCGATCCGATTTCGCGCTGCGCGCGACCACGATTTCGAGCGGCGCGATTTTCGGCAGGCCTTGCGCGTCGCCGAGAATCGCGAGCCGCGGCGGCACGCTGCAACGCGTCAGCGCAATCACCGACAAACCGGCATCCACGGTCGCGACGAGTCCCATCAGGCTCGCGCTGCTGAATGCCGCGCGATAGCGGATGCGCGCGCCATCCAGTGCGGCGAGCGTATGCTGACGCGCGACGCAGCCGGGCTCGTACAACCCCACCGGCAACGGCGACGCCTTCAACACCGGCGTATCGACCGACGCCCCCACCCACACCATCGGCTCGCTGCGCACGAATTCGCCGCGCAGCTTGTGGTCGCGCGTGACGAACGCGAGGTCGATCTTGTTGTCGGCGAGCATCGGCGCGAGCGCCGTGCTCTGCGCACAGACGATCTCGATCTCGACGCGCGGATACAGCGTCGCGAAACGCCGCAACACCGGCGACAGCAGCGACGAAACATAGTCGTCCGGAGCGCCGAGCACCACGCGGCCGGTCACCTCGGGCCGCACGATCGCCGACCACGCCTCCTCCTGCAACGCGAGCGCGCGCCGCGCGTATTCGAGCAGCGTATTGCCGGGCCGCGTCAGCGACAGGTTGCGCGTGTTGCGCGCGAACAGCGTGGTGCCGAGCATCGTTTCGAGCCGCTTGATCTGCATGCTGACCGCCGCCTGCGAGCGATGCACGCTCGCCGCCGCCTTCGTGAAGCTGCCCGCCTCCACGACCGCGACGAAGCTGCGCAACAGATCGACGTCGAATTCAGGGTTCACGATTTATCAACCGGGCTTATGGAATTGCTCAATTTAATTCGTTTGTGATAAGCCCGCAAGCGGCGCAATACTCGCAGGCATCACCTCAAGGAGTCGTTGCGCATGTCCCTCACCTCACGTCAACAAGGCGCGATCACGCTGGCGAGCGGCGGGCTGCTGATGGGCACGATCGGCGTTTTCGTCGAGGAGGCGCGGCTCGATGCGCTGACGCTCGTGTTCTTCCGCTGCCTGTTCGGCTTTCTGTCGCTCGCCGCCTATTGCGCGTGGAAGGGCTTCTTCACGCGCGCGCAGTTCACGCGCCGCACCATCGTGCTCGCGGTAGTTTCCGGCGTGCTGATGGTCACGCAGTGGGTCGGCTTTTTCGACGCGATTCATCGCACCGGCATCGCGGTCGCGACCGTCGTGTTTCATGTGCAGCCGTTTTGGGTCGTGCTGATCGGCGCGGCGCTCTTTAACGAACGGCTCGGCACGGATCGGTTAGGCTGGATCGCGACGGCGTTCGTCGGGCTCGTGCTCGCGTCGGGGGTCATCGCGGCCGGCAATCTGCAGGGCCACACCAGCTATCTGATCGGCTTGAGCGAAGCGCTGCTCGGCTCGCTGCTGTATGCGAGCGTCACGCTGATCGCGAAAAGCCTCGGCGACATGCGCCCGCATCTGCTGACGCTCACGCAATGCGCGGTCGGCGTGATCTGCCTGCCGCTGATCGCGCCGCTCATCGCGCCATTGACGCTCACGCATATCGGGCCGATGCAGTGGTTCTGGCTGATCGGCATGGGCGTGCTGCACACGGGATTGTCGTACGTGCTGATTTACGGCGCGCTGCCGAAGCTCAGCACGCCGGTGATCGCGGTGCTGCTGTTCGTTTATCCACTGACCGCGATCGTCGTCGACGCGCTCGTGTATGGCCGTGCGCTGTCGCCGTCGCAACTGGCGGGTATGGCGCTGATCGTCGCCGCCAGTCTCGGCGTCAATCTCGGCTGGCCGTTGCTGACGCTGCTGCATCCGGCCGGGCGGGCGCGCAGTCACGCGAAGTAACGCGCGCCGCCCGCCCGGTTCTTACTGCGGCAGCGTCTCGCCCTTGGTCTCCGGCGCGAACGGAATCACGAACAGGCCGAGCACGAAGGCCAGCGCCGTCAACGCGACCGGCACGCCGAGCGTCTGCATATGCAGCACCGCGGCGCCGAGCAAAAAGTTGACGCCCGCGCCGACGAAGCGTCCAAACGACGTGCAGAACGCAAACGCGGTCGCGCGTACGCGGGTTTCGAACTGCTCGGGCAGCCACAGGCTGAACAACGCGAAATTGCCGCCGAAAAAGCCCAGCACGAACAGCCACGCGATAAACGGCGCGAGCCCGTTCGGCAGATAGAACGCCCAGCCGAAGCTCGCCGCGATCGCCACCGCCATCCCCGCGAAGTACACCGCCAACGTCATCTTGCGGCCGATGCGCTCGGCCAGCGGCGGCAGCGCGAGACAGCCGAGGATCGTGCCGATCGACAGCAAGCCAGTCGCCAGCGACGCCATGCGCATCGAATCGCCCTTCGACATTCCGGCGCGCGCCGCGAGCTGGATCACCGCGGACGGCTCGTAGACGGCACCCGCCCACAGCCCGATGATCGCGATGGTCAGCAGAATGCACGCGACCCATGTGCGACGCCGGTAAGCCGGCCCCATGATCTCGCGCAGCGGCTTCACGCGCACCGTCTTGGCGTCGGCCTTCTGCCACTTCTCCGGCTCCTTCACGCGCAGCAGAATCAGAATCGCGACGACGACCGGCACGGCGCCGGTCAGGAACATCGCGCGCCAGCCGAAATGCACGCCGATCGTGTAATTGAGCGCGGCCGCGAGAAAGAAGCCCGCGTAGTAGCCGGTCTGCAGATAACCGGCGCCCATCTTGCGGCGATCCTCGGGCCAGGCCTCGGCCACGTAGGTGCCCGCCAGCGCCCACTCCCCGCCGATGCCAACGCCCGCGATGAAGCGATAAACACCGAGCTGCCACACATTGGTCGAGGTCGCGGCAAGCCCGGTGAAAATCGCGAACGTGAAGATCGTGGCGGCAAGCACCTTGGTACGGCCGAAGCGATCGGCGAGCGGTCCCCAGATGAACGACAGCCCCCAACCGACCAGAAACAGCGCAAACAGGATCGATCCCGCGAGACCGACGTTCGACGGCGTCGCCGCGAAGCCCGAACGCGGCAGCAGCTCGGTCAGCGCGGGCGTGAGCACCAGCGCGTAGATAAACGAGTCCATGCCGTCGAGCGTCCAGCCGGCCCACGCGCCCCAAAACCCTGCGATCTGCGAACGATTGAGTGGTGTGCGCTGACGCGCGACCGCTCGTCGGTCGGTCAGTGTATTCATCTTGCTCCTCCAGCCTACGATGGTTGAACGTAACGAAAAACGACGGGCGCGCTTGGGTTGGGTCGACGACGTTGATTGATCGCCGATGTCCTCGTACAACTAGTTCAGAGGACGGCGCGGGGACATTGCCGGGATTGTGGGTGAAGACGCTTCCGGGTTTGCCCGCGCTGAAATACGCGTCTTTTCATATATAATATTTGATACTATGACCGACGCAACTGAAGGTTTTCCCCTGGACGCGCCCGTGACCGGCTCGTTTCTTCCGGCCGCGGCACCTCGCGAAAGCACCTCGCACATGATCGCGGAGGCGCTGCGAGCGGCGATCGTCGACGGTACGCTCGCGCCCGGCGCACCATTGCGCCAGGACGCGATCGCCCGGCATTTCTCCGTCAGCGCGATTCCGGTGCGCGAGGCGCTGCGCCAGCTCGAAAGCGAGGGCTGGGCGCGCGCGGCGGTCCACAAAGGCGCGACCGTCGCGCCGCTGTCCGCCAACGAAGCGCGCGAAATCTACGAGATCCGCTCGGCGCTAGAAAGTCTCGCGCTCGGCCTCGCGATTCCGAATCACACCGCCGCGACGCTGCGCGAAGCCGCGGAGTTGTGCCGCGCCGCCGAGCGCGAAGAGGACCCGTCGCTATACGTGACGCGCAATGCCGCGTTCCATATGTGTCTCTACGCGCCCGCCGGCCGGCCGCAGCTCGAGGACATGATCGGCTTGCTGCACCGGCGCGGCGAACGCTATCTGCGGTTGAAGTTCGGCTTGCCGTCGTACAAGGGCGAGTCCGACAGTGAGCACGCCGCGCTGCTCGAAGCCGTCGAGCGCCGCGATATCGCGACCGCGCAGTCGCTGGTGGTCGCGCATCTGCTCGGCACCGGCGAGCTTCTGCATCGTTTCCTGACCGAGCGCGCGCGCGAAGAAGCGCTGGCGCATCAACCGAAGCCGCGCGGCCGACGCCCGCGCGTCCACACCGGGAGCTGACTGAACCGATGAATGAGCCGATGACCGAGCCGATGAACCACCCCGCCGAAGCCGCCTCGTCGCGGTCCACTGCCCGCTCATGGACGACCCGACGCGACGAAAAGAACCGCCGCCTCGCGGCCATCGCGCCGTGGCTCGAAGACGGCGTGCTGCCCACACACCGCATCGTCGATGCGCTCGAAACGCTGATCCAGCCCGGTGAGCGCGTCGCGCTCGAAGGCGACAATCAGAAACAGGCCGATTTCCTGTCGCGCTCGCTCGCGAAGGTCGATCCGCAGAAGCTGCACGACGTGCATCTGCTGATTTCGAGCATCAGCCGTCCTGAGCACCTGACGTTGTTCGAGCGCGGCATCGCGCACAAGGTCGATTTCTCGTTCGCGGGGCCGCAGAGTCTGCGCGTCGCCCAACTGCTCGAGGACGGCCAGCTCGAAATCGGCGCGATTTATACGTATGTCGAGCTGTACGCGCGCATGTTCGTCGACCTGACGCCGCACGTCGCGCTGCTGTGCGCGGACAAGGCCGACCGTCACGGCAATCTGTACACCGGCCCGAATACCGAGGACACGCCGACCATCGCCGAGGCCGCCGCGTTCCGTCACGGCATCGTGATCGTGCAGGTCAACGAGATCGTCGATGAGTTGCCGCGCGTCGACATTCCGGGTTCCTGGGTCGACGTGATCGTGCAGGCGGACCGGCCGTTCGCGGTCGAGCCGCTGTTCACGCGCGATCCGCGTCATATCGGCGACTTGCAGGTGCTGACCGCGATGATGGTGATACGCGGCATCTACGAGCCGTATGGCGTTACGTCGCTCAATCACGGCATCGGTTTCGATACCGCGGCGATCGAACTGCTGCTGCCCACCTACGGCGAATCGCTCGGCCTCAAGGGCAAGATCTGCCGCAACTGGACGCTCAATCCGCACCCGACGATGATCCCCGCGATCGAATCGGGCTGGGTCGACAGCATCCATTGCTTCGGCAGCGAGGTCGGCATGGAGGCGTATATCGAGGCGCGCCCCGACGTGTTCTTCACCGGCAACGACGGCAGCCTGCGTTCGAACCGCGTGCTGTGTCAGTTGGCCGGCCAATACGGCGTCGATCTGTTCATCGGGTCGACGCTGCAGATCGACGCGGACGCGAATTCGTCGACGGTCACGCGCGGACGGCTCGCCGGTTTTGGCGGCGCGCCGAACATGGGCCACGATCCGCGCGGCCGGCGTCATGCGAGCGAGGCGTGGCTGAAGCTGTTGAAGGGCGACGGCGCGGTATCGCGCGGCCAGAAGCTCGTCGTGCAACTCGCGGAAACGTACAAGAAAGGCGGCGAGCCCACCTTCGTCGATGAACTCGACGCGATCGCGGTCGGCGCGAAAAACGGCATGCCGATCGCGCCGGTGATGATCTACGGCGACGACGTGAGCCATGTGGTCACCGAGGAAGGCATCGCGCATCTGCACAAGGCCGAAGGCATCGACGAGCGGCGCGCGGCGATCGCGGCAGTGGCCGGTGTCACGCCGATCGGTCTGCGCGCGAAGCCCGAGAAAACCGCGGAATTGCGCCGGCGCGGCATCGTCGCGTATCCGGAAGATCTCGGCATCCGGCGCGGCGATGCGAAGCGTTCGCTGCTCGCGGCGCGCAGCATCGACGATCTGGTCACGTGGTCGGGCGGACTGTACGCGCCGCCCGCGCGCTTCCGGAGCTGGTGACGATGGCGTCCGCTGCTGCTGTTCTCGAACGGTTGGACGCGCCGCCTGCTTCGCTGCTGCGCAATGATGCGTGCGACACCTCTTCGCTTGCGCCGCCGCCGGCCGCGCCGTTTTCCGACGCGCAACTCGCGCGCGACGCGGTCACCGCGCTGATCGACGAGGCCGAACTCACGCCGAAGCCCGCGCTCGTCGACCGGCGCGGCAGCGGCGCGCATCGCGATCTCGATCTCGCGATCATGCGGCGCTCCGCGCACGCGCTCGAACCTACTTTCGCCGCGCTCGCGCGCACCGCGCGCCGCCGCGGCGAACCGTCGGCGCTGCTGCGCACCGAACTCGCGCAGATCGGCCGCGCGGGCGAACAGGACATGATGCATGCGACGGGCGGCAGCAATGCGCATCGCGGCGCGATCTGGATCATCGGCTTGCTCGTTGCGGGCGCGGCGCTCGAAACGTCTTCGAGTGCCTCGATGCGTATGCACGGACCGGGCGCGCCGAACCATCCGGATATCTCGCGCGTCTGCACTGTGGCCGCGCAGATTGCCTGCTTTCCGGACCGCTTCGCCGCTTCATCCGATAGCCACGGCGAACGCGCGCGTCGACGCTATCAGGTGGGCGGCGCAAGGCGCGAAGCGCAGGACGGCTTTCCGCACGCGCTCGACGTCGGCTTGCCTGCGTTACACGCGGCGCGCGCACGCGGTCTTGACGAAAACACCGCGCGCATCGACGCATTGCTCGCGATCATGAGCACACTCGACGACACCTGCCTGCTGCATCGCGCTGGCCTCGCCGGCTTGCATGCGGGGCAGCGCGGCGCACGACGCGTGCTCGACGCGGGCGGCAGTTCGACACCCGCGGGCCGCGTCGCGCTCGACGCGCTCGAACGCGAACTGCTAGCGCTGAACGCATCGCCTGGCGGCTCGGCCGATCTGCTTGCCGCCACCCTCTTTCTCGACATGCTGGCGCATCGCGACGCCAGCCGGAGCTGAGCCTCATGGAACATCTGACTTTCGATTATCCGGCGCAACGCGCCGTCACGACCCGCGCGCACGTCGGCGTAGTCGGCTCGGGCGATCTGGAAGTGCTGCTGTCGCCCGCCGCCGATGCAGGCGGCTCGGCGCTTGCTGCGCACGTGGTCGTGCGCACCAGCGTCGACGGCTATAGCCACATCTGGAAGAGCGTGCTCGACCGCTTCTTCACGCGCTACGACGGCGCGGCGAACATCGAGATCAACGACTTCGGCGCGACGCCGGGCGTGGTCGCGCTACGGCTCGCGGAAGCGGTCGAAGCGGCCGAGGAAGGAGGCAGCGTATGAGCACGAGCGCCAGCGTTCACCGCGCACCGCTGCTGCACGAGAGCTTCATCGAACTACCCGCGCGCGAGCGCGCCCGCTCGCTGCTCGACGCGGGCAGCTTCCGCGAACTGCTCGGACCGTTCGACCGCATCGCTTCGCCGTGGCTGCCCATGCAGGGCATCGTCTGCCAGGCCGACGACGGCTGCGTGATCGCGCGCGGCACGATCGACGGCGAACCGGCCGTGGTCGCCGCGATCGAATCGGCGTTCCAGGGCGGCAGCATCGGCGAAGTGTCGGGCAGCAAGATCGCCGCGGCGCTCGAGATGGCGCTGCGCGACTGCAAGCGCGGCAAGCTCGTGCGCCCCGTCGTGCTGTTCGAGACCGGCGGCGTGCGGCTGCAGGAAGCGAACCTCGGGCTTGCGGTCATTGCCGAGATTCAGGCGGCGATCGTCGCGCTGCGCCGGCACGTGCCGGTGGTCGGCGTGATCGCGGGCATGGTCGGCTGCTTCGGAGGCATGTCGCTCGCGGCCGCGCTGTGCTCGTATCTGATCGTGACCAAGCAGGGACGGCTCGGCATGAACGGACCCGAAGTGATCGAGCAGGAAGCCGGCATCGAAGAACTCGATGCGAGCGATCGCCGCCGCGTGTGGCAACTGATCGGCGGCGAGCAGCGCGTCGCGAGCGCGCTCGCCGACACGCTCGTCGACGACGATGCCGACGCGGTGCGCGCCGCCGTGCTCGCTGCGTTCGCGCGGGGCGTGCCGGCCCAGCATCGCAGCGAGCAGGTCGACAGGTTCCTGCAGCGCCTCGCGCGGATCGATCCGGCAAGCGTCACGCCCGAGTCGCTGCGTGATGTGTACAACCCGCAAGCGGGCGGTCTATCGAACAAGGAGCAGGCATGAGCGACACGACACTCACCCGCGGCGCGCGCTGGTTCACCGCACTGGCCGGCGAATCGTCGAGCGCGGCACCCGTCTGGAGCGGCGATGCGCCGCTCGGCGGCGACACCGCTCGCTTCATCTCGGTCGTGCCCGATGCCGCGAACCGCTTTCCGCGCGCGACCAGCAACGTGGTCGGGCTCGAACAAGGCTGGCAACTCGCGCGCGCGGTGCGCGAAGTCATGGAAGCGGATCGAGGCGCCGGCACGCGCCGCCCGATCGTCGCGATCGTCGACGTGAAGAGCCAGGCGTATGGCTATCGCGAGGAAATGCTCGGCATCCACCTCGCCTGCGCAGCCGCCGTCGACGCCTACGCGAGCGCGCGCGACGCCGGGCACCCGGTGATCGCGCTGATCGTCGGTCCGGCGATGTCCGGCGCGTTCCTCGCGCACGGCTATCAGGCGAACCGCATCGTCGCGCTCGACGTGCCCGGCACGATGGTCCACGCGATGGGCAAGGAAGCGGCCGCGCGGGTCACGCGCCGCACGGTCGAAGAACTCGACGAACTCGGCGAGACGATCGTGCCGATGTCGTATTCGATGGCGTCGTTCGCGAAGCTGGGGCTGCTCGATCAGCTGATCGACGGCGTCGATGCGGATGCGCCTGACGCGGCGCAGATCGAGCGCGTGCGCACGGTGCTGGTCGAACAGATTCGCAGCGCGCGCGAGGGGAATCGGACGCTCGCGCGGCGGCTGGAATCGACGGCGGCGCGGCAGACTCGCGCGGCGTCGATCGAGGTTCGGCGGCGTCTTGCCGAACAGTGGAATGCCGCGTGATGGGCGTGTGTGCGGCTGCGCAGTTCCCGACTGCTTGCGCCACGTTCTGCGACGCGCGCTGGCGGCCGCACGATCTGCTGCGCTTGCGACGGCTCGATTCGCTCGATGACGAACCGGCATGGGTTCGCGATGCGTTCGAACGCGCACCGTATGCGGTCGTCCGACGCGCGTTCGTCGCTGAAGGCTTCGTCGCGATCGGCGTGCGCGGCGCGGAGCGACAGCAACGTTACGGCACGTGGGCGCAGGCGGACGATATCGTCGGCATCGTATCGCCGGAGTCCCTGGCCCGGGCGCGACCCGATCCCGAACGTGATGCATTGCCTTCTTTCGTTGCGCTGCTTTC
This sequence comes from Paraburkholderia atlantica, assembly GCF_009362785.1. Taxonomy (GTDB): domain Bacteria; phylum Pseudomonadota; class Gammaproteobacteria; order Burkholderiales; family Burkholderiaceae; genus Paraburkholderia; species Paraburkholderia atlantica. The sequence continues at coordinate 23,576 of NZ_WHNQ01000025.1, read as the reverse complement.
GTTGCAATCCGACCGGAGCGGTCCGCTTTCTGGATTCGTTTGGGGACCTACCGGTAGCACGGGATTTGAACTGGCGACGTATGCGCCAACTGTCAACGAAGCCAGCGATCTCGATCTGTTGATCCGCGTGCCCGAACCGCTGGGGTTGAATGTCGCAGGTGCTTTGGTCGAGCAACTGCAAACGCTCTCCGCGCGTGTCGGTGTGCGCATCGATGCACAACTCGAAACGCCCGCGGGCGGCGTTGCGCTCGCCGAGTGGGCCGCGGGCAAGGCGCGCGTGCTGGCCCGGCACGCGAGCGGCCCCCGCATGATCGCCGATCCGTGGGCCGATGTTGCTCAGGATGGCACCGCCTGATGCTCGCGCTTCTGTTCCCCGGTCAAGGTGCGCAAAGCGAAGGCTTTCTGAATCGGCTGCCGCGGCATCGCGCGGTACAGGACACGTTCGCTGAAGCAGCGGACACGCTCGGCATGAACGTGCTGACGCTCGACTCACCCGATGCTTTGGATTCAACCGTCGCCGTGCAACTGGGACTGACGATCGCGGGCGTCGCGATCACACGCGCGCTCGCCGATGAAGGCTTGGTGGCGGAAATCAGCGCGGGGCTGTCGGTCGGCGCATATCCGGCAGCGGTCAGTAGCGGCGCGGTGGCGTTTCGCGATGCGTTGAAGATGGTGCGACGGCGCGCCGAACTGATGGAGACCGCTTATCCGTCCGGCTATGGTCTCGCGGCCGTATCCGGCCTGAGCGAGCAGCAGGTGGAAACGCTCGTCGCGCAGCAGGCGGAACAGCAACGGCAACGCGTGTATATCGGCAACGTCAATGCGCCGCGCCAGATCGTGATGGCCGGCGCGGACGATGCGCTCGACGTGTTCATCGAACGCGCACTCGCGGCCGGCGCGCGCAAGGCCACCCGGCTCGCGGTCAGCGTGCCCTCGCATTGCGAGTTGCTCGCGCATGCGAGCGACGAACTGCTCGCGTACTCGCGCGAGTTGTGTTTTGAAACACCGCGCGGCATCTATATCGGCAATCGCGGTGGACGGCCGTTATATACGGCCGACGCGATCCGCGAAGATCTTGCTACGAACATGCGCTACACCGTGCGCTGGTTCGATGCGCTCACCGTGATGCAGGAAATGGGCGCGCACGTGCTGGTCGAGGCGCCTCCGGGGCAAGTGTTGACGGACATCGTGAGGGAGTATTTTTCGGAGACTAGCGCGCTGGCAGCCAGTGCGTTGCCGTTCGACAGGCTGGTTGGGACACTGCGCAGGCGCCTCGAGCGTGGCTAATGCGGCGGGGACGACACCTTCCGGTTGATCCTGGATGTGTCGGCCGCCGAACAACACAAGGTTCGCCAAGGTGTTTGCCCGAACGCAACCCTGCCACACCTTGAATCGATGTCCCCGCCCGGATATCTCATTCGCATACGTTGCGGCGCCCACTTCGACCGGCAGAACGGCCGTCGGCCGCGTCAATTATGGTCGAGGGCGCAAAACCATCACAATAAGGCGCAAAACGTGGAGATTCCTGGCCAATTGCGGAATGTCCAACTGCTATCCTTGAAACAAGTCGACTCGTTCTCGAGCGCACTCGCATGCGCGCGCACTCGGAAAGAGGGATCCATGTGTTGTCCTGCACTATCGCGGCATTTTTTTCTCTGTGGTTCCATTGCCGGTTTGCCTGCGACACATATCGCGTGCACCGCCCTCGAGCAATAGTGTGGCTACACAAGGCTTTGCACAAAGCCTGAACCGCAACGCAGTCGAGGCAGCAGATTTCGCCAAACGCGGTCCATCAGGATTCAAATTCAGAGTGATCAACTTACCGCGAATTTCTCGCTGACGCCACACATGTAGCAAAAGCCGGCATTCTGGACACGAGTTGCGCAGAACTCAGCCTTCGCACCAATATGAGGGAGATATGCATAGACCCATCGACACTGAAACGATCCCGAGCAATGAATTGCAGCAGGTCAGGACGACTTATGCCAAGCTTTGCGAGGACTACCTTGCACATCGCACCGATGGTGAATACCGCGACTATGTGCAATCGGTCATTGCCAACGACGCCAGTCTCGATCGGCACGTGCGCGCGTTCGAAATCTATGCACCGTATATCAAGCCTGGAATGAAAGTGCTCGACTGGGGATGCCGTCACGCCCCAGATTCGTGCATGCTTCGCACGCTCTACCGAGACATCGACATATATGGCTGCGACATATGCAAAGATGGCCAATTCGCGGAATTTCATCAGTACGCCGGGTTATCTTTCGCAGCGCTCGATCATGAATTTCTGCTGCCGTACGAAGACAATCAATTCGATGTGGTGATTGGAAGCGGTGTACTCGAGCACGTGGCTCGCGAACAAAAGAGCATCGATGAGCTATGGCGCGTGCTGAAAGACAACGGTTTGCTGATAATCACATTTCTACCTAACCGCTTATCGGCAACTGAAAACGCATGCAGAGTGATGAAGAAGTACACGGGCCATAATCGGCTGTACAGCCTCAGCGACGCGAAGCGCCTGTTTCTCCGGTCGGGATTCGTGTTGGAAGAATGTGGCTATCATCAGGTCTTTCCGACGTTCGCAAAAGGCATAAAGGGCGGCGGAGCGCTCAATGCACTGGCCAATATCGGCATGAAGCTGAACCGCCCTTTCGAGCGGATACCGATCGTCAATGCAGTGTCGGCGAATCTGTTTTTCATCCTCCGCCGCGTTCATGAGATGTAGGAGGCCGCCAAGGCGGCCTACCCCGCCGGATCATTGCGCAAGGCCGCGCCGCCCTCCTGTTGCGAAGTCACGAATCCTCTCAATGCGGGGGTGAGTCGGAAGACGAGCTTCTCGAGTTCCACCACGAGGAAGAACACGACGCCACCAGCAAAGAGCCACCCCCACGCCGACAAGGGCAGCGCCTCGGTGTGGAAAACGGCCTGGAACGGGAACGTATAGGTGAACAGAAGCTGCAACACCACGACCCCGGCTATCCCGTACCACAGATGGCGATTGCCCATATGGGCACGCACGGTCAGTGACGAATCGAGCAGATAGCGGATGTTGAGCAGATAGAACACCTGGCCCAGCGTAATGGCGTTGACCGCGGCAGTGCGCGCCAGATCATCCGACGCCCCGTGCGACTTCATCCAGAAGAAGGTCGATAGCGTATAGAGCACCAGCGCCGCGCCGACGAACAGGATGCGCCAGATGCCGAAGCGCGTGACGATCGGCCGGTCGATTGCGCGTGGCGAGCGGCGCATCACGTCCGCCTCGTGCGGCTCGAACGAAATGGTCAGGCCGAGCGCGACCGAAGTCACCATATTGACCCACAGGATCTGCGGCGCCGTGATCGGCAGCGTGAAGGCGAACAGGATCGCCACCGCGATTACCGCGCCTTGCGCGATATTGGTCGGCAGCATGAACAGCATCGCCTTCTCGATGTTGTTGTAGACCGTGCGCCCTTCCTTCACCGCCGCGGAGATCGATGCGAAATTGTCGTCGGCGAGGATCATCCCCGCCGCCTCCTTCGTCACCTCGGTGCCCTTGATCCCCATCGCGACGCCGATGTCGGCCTTCTTCAGCGCGGGCGCATCGTTGACGCCGTCGCCCGTCATCGCGACGATCTGCCGATTCGCCTGAATCGCCTTGACGAGCCGCAGCTTATGCTCGGGACTCGCGCGCGCGAACACGTCGACGCTGCGCACGCATTCCTGCAAAGCCGCATCGTTCATCGCCTCGATCTCGGCGCCGGACACGGCCGTCTTGCCGTCGCCGATACCCAGCATTCTTGCGATTGCCGCCGCGGTGATCTTGTGGTCGCCCGTGATCATCGTCACGCGGATGCCCCCGCCATGGCATTCGCGCACGGCCTCGATCGCCTCCTTGCGCGGCGGGTCCATCAGGCCCACGAGGCCGAGCAATACGAGGGTGCGCGGCAGATCCTGCGGCCCGAGCGTCCCGGTACGCAGGCCCGGGTCCGGCAGCCACGCGAGCCCGAGCACGCGCTCACCTTGCGCGGCGAGCCGGTCGCCCTCCCTTGCGAAATGCTCGCGATCGAGCGGCACCGGGCCTTGCGCCGTCTGCTGCCGGTCACAATGATCGATGATCACTTCTGGCGCGCCTTTGACCAGCAGCATCTCGCCGTCCGCCGAGCGGTTCAGCGTCGCCATGAACTTGTGCTCGGACTCGAAGGGGATCACGTTGACCCTCGGCGCGGCGGCCGTCTCGGCGGCACGGTCCATGCCCAGTTTGGAAGCGAACGGGTAGAGCGCGCCCTCGGTCGGGTCACCCTCCACCTTCCACTTTCCTTCTTCTTCGAAGAGCTCCGCGTCGTTGCACAACAGCGACACGCGGCCCATCAGCTTCAGCACGTCCGGCGCAGCGACGAGCGGCTTGCCATCGGCGCTCACCTGTCCTTCGCTGGCGTAGCCGTCGCCCGTAACGGAATAACCCGCTTCCGCCGTCACGGCGGAGGTGACCATCATCTCCATCAGGGTCAGCGTGCCCGTTTTATCCGAGCAGATGCGCGAGACGGCGCCCAGCGTCTCGACCGCCGGTAGACGGCGAATAATGGCGTTGCGCTGGGCCATGCGCTGCACGCCGATGGCGAGTGTGATGGTGATCAGTGCCGGCAGGCCTTCCGGGATCACCGACACGGCAATCCCCACGATGGCCTGGAACAGCTCGACGAACGTCATGTGTCCGAGCCAGTGCCCATAGGAGAAGAGCAGCACGCTGACAACGCCGATCACTGCCGTGATCACGTAGCCGAATTTCTTGATCTGGCGCAGCAGCGGCGTTTCGAGCGCGCTGACCTCGGCGAGCATCTGGTTGATCCGGCCGAGCTCCGTCTGGCTGCCGGTCGTCACCACGACGCCGGTGGCCCGGCCCGACAGGACCATCGTGCCGCAGAACGCCATGTTCTCGCGGTCGCCGACCGTGGCTTTGGCGGGCACCGGCGCGGTGCTCTTCTCGGCCGGGAGGGATTCGCCCGTCAGAGCCGCTTCTTCCGTGTGCAGATTCCTCGCGTCGACGAGACGCATGTCCGCCGGGATTTTGTCGCCCGATTCGAGTAGCACGATGTCGCCAGGAACGAGTTCATCGGCGGGGATCAAGCGAACCGTTCCGCCACGCATGACGCGCGCCTCGGCAGACAGCATGTTGCGAATCGAATCGAGCGCCTTTTCGGCGCGTCCTTCCTGAATGAAGCCGAGCAGCGAGTTGAGGATCACGACGGCCAGAATGACCGTGCCATCGAGCCAAAGGCCCATCATGAACTTGATGAAACCGGCCACCAGCAGCACGTAGATCAGAATGTTGTGGAACTGCATCAGGAAGCGTGCGACCGGCCCTCTCTTCTTGCCCTGCGGCAGGCGGTTCGGCCCATAGGTGGCCAGCCGCCCGGTCGCTTCCGCGGCATCGAGGCCCTGCGCGGGATCGACGTTGAACTGCCGTTCGATGTCACCGGCCGGCATCGCATGCCACGGCGTCGCACTCTCAACTGAGCTCATCCTCGTGTCTCCCGGTTCCAGTGATTTCGGGTCAGGGGGCCGCTCTCAATGATCGGAATCGTCCCCGGGTTGATCGGGTCTCGTCTCGTCCACCGCTTCAGCGTCGAGCTCTTTCCTCGCGGCGGCGAGATCCTTCATCTGCTCTCGCGTCGCTTTCGGATATTCGAGGTCGAGCTTCTCGACGGCCTCGACGATCGCCGCCGCGACGATGAGGCGCGTGAAAGGCTTGTTGTCGGCGGGCACGACGTACCACGGAGCCGCTTCGGAGGCCGTCGCGCGGATGGCCTCTTCATAGGCGTGCATATAGTCCTTCCAGTAGCGACGCTCGCGAACGTCGGATGCCGAAAACTTCCAGTTCTTGTCGGGATTGTCGAGGCGTTCCATGAACCGCTTCTTCTGCTCTCCGTACGACAGGTTCAGATAGAACTTGACTATGACCACGCCCTGGCGCGTCAGATAGTCTTCGAAGCGCGCGATGTCGGCGAGCCGTTCTTCCCATATGTTGTTGCCGACCCGTCCCGGCGGTATCTTCTGGGCACGGAGCAGATGCCGATGCACGCGCACCACCAGCGCCTCTTCATAGTACGAGCGGTTGAAAATACCGATGTGCCCGCGCTCGGGCACTTTCCTGGAATAGCGCCAAAGGAAATCGTGCGAGAGTTCCTCATCCGACGGCTGCTTGAACGAGATGACATCGCAGCCCTGCGGATTGACGCGCGACATCACGTGCTTGATCGTCCCATCCTTTCCCGCGGCGTCCATGGCCTGGAACACCAGCAGCACGGCCCAGGAATCCTGCGCATAGAGGATCTCCTGCTCCATCGCGAGCCATTTCGAACCGCGCTGAAGCAGTTGCTGCGCCTCTTCCTTATGCATTTTGAGTCCCAGCGTCTCGCCGGGATCGAAATTCTTCAGGAAGAAATCTTTGCCGCTGGTGACGCGGAACGGATCGGTGTATGCCCGCAGCGCGTTGAGTATTTCCATGCGAACCATCGCTTGTTCCCCACGACATCTGCAATCAGTTGCAGCGCAACCGCGGTCGTACTGGTCACAACTCTTTCTGATAATAGGTCACACAAACGGAAACGTGCTCATCGGCAACGTCGCTGCCCAACCGCGTCGCGACGGAAAAAATGCGTCCTGATGCTGCAACATTCCGGACCTCCGAGCCGGTCGATCACAGCCTGCCGGTCCCGTCGGCCCCAGTCGCGACAAGGCCGCCAGACGATAGGCATTACCTGTGCTTGTCCTTTAGCGGACCGGACCAACGAAAAATGGATGAGCGGCCGCCGCGACGAACTGTCGGAGTTCGTGCTGCTCTTCATGCTGTCGGGCATTCTGCTGGTTCTGGTTGCGACGCCGCTTCCCGCCTCGAGCGCACTTCTGCACTTCGGCATTGCGGACCCCAACACGTCGGCTACCGTCTCGGAGTTTTATCCACTGGTGCCGGCGCAAGGCATGATGTCGATGACGTCATTTCACACGACGCTCGGTATTGTCTTTATCTATGCGCTGCGTCGCATGCCACGGCTATTGCTGTGTTTGGTTCCGCTCAACCTGATGATGATCCTGTCGACGCCGACGCAAGGCGGTCACTATCTCGCCGATGAGTTTGCGGGACTGCTGCTCAGTGCGCTTTCGATCGCAGCGCTCAAACGCTGCATGCACGTGCTGGCGACGCGCAATTTCGGGAATGTCGCCAAGCGCGCCGTCTATTCAGGGGTCGCGCCGATCGACTCGGTTCCCCGATGCGCATGGCCCGGCAGCGCCTGGATCGCGCGGATCGCGCGTCGACTAATGGGAAAGCGGCGCCCCGAACAACGGGGCGCCGCCGTTTGAAGCGCTGGAAGGACGCGCCCTAGCCCGGCGCCCTGCCCAACACCTGCGAATCCGACGACGCCGCCGTCGACGGCTCGTCATGCCCGTGCCCATGTCCCGTCGTCGTGACCGCATTGGTGCCGCCGGGCCGACGCACGGACTTCGCGTGCCGCTCGATCAACCGTTGCAGCAAGCAGAACGCGCACAGCAGCGCGCCGATCACGATCCGCGTCCACCACGAACTGAGCGTGCCGTCGAACGTAATCAGCGTCTGGATCGTGCCGAGAATGCCGACGCCGAACAGCGAGCCGACCACGTAACCGACGCCGCCGGTCAGCAGCGTGCCGCCGATCACCGTCGCCGCGATCGCATCGAGCTCCATGCCCTGCCCCTGCAGCCCATAGCCCGACAGCACGTAGAACGTGAACACCGCGCCGCCGAGCGCCGAACAGAAGCCGCTCAGCGCATACACGCCGACGCGTGTACGGGCGACCGGCAGCCCCATCAGCAGCGCCGAGCGCGGATTGCCGCCAACCGCATACACGTTGCGTCCGAAGCGCGTGAAATGGGCGACGTAGATCGCGGCCGCGAGCGTCACGAGCGCGATCAGCACGTTCGCCGATACCGAACCGACGCCGACACTGAGACGAAACGCGGAGATCGCCTTGAACGTCGGATCGGTAATCGTGATCGACTGCGTCGTGATCAGAAAGCACAGGCCACGCGCGAAGAACATCCCCGCCAGCGTCACGATGAACGCCTGCAGGCGGAAGTAGTGAATCAGCGCGCCCTGCACCGCGCCGAACACCGTGCCCATCAACAGCACGATCGGAATGATCAGCCACACCGACACATGCATGTGCTCGGACAGCACGGCTTCGACGATCGTCGTCAGCGCGACGATCGAGCCCACCGACAGATCGATGCCGCCCGACACGATCACGAACGTCATGCCGATCGCGACGATCAGCAGGAACGCGTTGTCGACGAGCAGATCGAGCAGCACCTGCCACGAGAAGAAACCGGTGTACATCACCGAACCAAAGCCGAATAGCGCGCAGAACAGCAGGACCGTCACCGCGATCGGCAGCGTGCGCGGATCGACCACGCGGGCGAGTGCTTCGAGAAAGCGCGTCATCGTGCCACCCCGCGCGATTTGACCAGCGACGCGCCGAACGACACCGCGAGCGAGCGCGCCACCGGCGACTGGATCACGCTGACCGCGAGCACGACGGCCGCCTTGACGACGAGCGTCGCTTCCGGCGGCACGCCGATCGAATAGGTCGTGTACGTAAGCGTCTGGATGATCAGCGCGCCGAGCACCGTGCCCGCGAAGCTGAAGCGGCCACCGAGCAGCGACGTGCCGCCGAGCGTCACGGCGAGAATCGCGTCGAGTTCGAGCAGCAGGCCCGCGTTGTTGCCGTCCGCGCTACGCACGTTCGAGCTGATCAGGATGCCGGCCAGCGCCGCGGTCAAGCCCGAGAAGCTGTACACCGCGAACACGATCGCCTTCGAGCGCAAGCCGACGAGCCGTGTCGCAACCGGATTCACGCCGATTGCGCGAATGAACAGACCGAGCGCCGTGCCCTCCACCAAAGCGGCGGTCGCCAGCACGGCGACGGTCGCGATCCATACCGAGCACGGCACGCCGAGCCAGTAGCCGCCGCCGACGAACAGATAGCCGGGCGCGCCGATCGGGATGATCTGCCCGGCGGTCAGCAGTTGCGCGATGCCGCGGCCGGCGACCATCAGGATCAGCGTCGCGATGATCGGCTGCATGCCGACGAACGCGACGAGCACCCCGTTCCACATGCCGCTCAAGATGCCGACCACGAGCGCGGCCAGCAGCGCCTGCACGATCAGCGCACCGCTCGGCACGGCCTGGGTCGAGAGTATCGTCGCGGCCGCGGCGCCGGCGATCGCGACCACCGCGCCGACCGAGATGTCGATGCCGCGCGTCGCGATCACGAGCGTCATGCCGATCGCGACCAGCACGAGCGGCGCCGCGCGATTCAGGATGTCGATCGGTGCGCCGAACAGGTGGCCGTCGAGTGTGCGCAGCGCAAGAAAATGCGGATTGACCAGCAGGTTCAGTCCGCACAGCAGCACCAGCGTCACGCATGGCCACACCAGCGGACGTTCGACGCCGTCGCGCACGAACCAGTTCGATAGCTTCATTCGCCGCTCCCTGCGATGAGTCGGTAGATGTTGTCTTCGTTCGATGCCTTACCGGCCACCTCGGCGATCTTGCGGCGATCGCGCAGCACCGCGACGCGATGGCTGACGCGCAGCACCTCGCTGATCTCCGACGAGATGAACAGGATGGACAGGCCGTTCGCGCACAGCGCGAGCAGCCGGTCCATGATGTCGAACTTCGCGGCGACGTCGATGCCGCGGGTCGGCTCGTCGAGGATCAGCAGTTTGGGATCGGTTGCCAGCCAGCGCGCGAGCAGAGCCTTCTGCTGATTGCCCCCGGACAGCAGCGCGATCGGCTGCTCGGCGTCGGACGCCTTGATGCCGAGCCGCTCGATCCACATGTCGGCGAGTTCGCGCGCGCGTTGCCGGCTGATCTTGCGCCACCAGCCGCGCCGCGCCTGCAGCGCGAGCATGATGTTTTCGCGGATCGACAACTCGGCGACGATGCCTTCCTTCTTGCGGTCTTCCGCGCAATAGCCGATGCCGTGACGCACCGCGTCGTGCGGCGTGCGCAGCCGCACGGGACGCCCTTCGACGAGGATCGTGCCGCTGTCCGCGCGATCCGCGCCGAACAGCAGACGCGCGGTTTCGGTGCGCCCCGAGCCGAGCAGTCCCGCGAGGCCGAGTATCTGGCCGGCGTGCACTTCGAGATCGACCGGCTGTAGCGTGCCGCGACGGCCGACGCCGCGCAGTTCGATGAACGGCTGCGTGGCCGTTGCTTCCTCCGGGTGATCGTGCGCGACTTCCTGTAGATCGTCGGCGGCCTGCTCTTCGTGGGCTGCTTCGCGCAGACGCGCGCTCATCCGCTCGTGGCCGACCATCTTCGCGACCAGCTGATCCGCGGACAGATCGCGCGCCAGATATTCGCCTTCGCGCTCGCCGTTGCGCATCACCGTGATGCGATCGGAGATCGCATAGGTCTGCTCGATGAAATGCGTGACGAACAGGATCGCGATGCCCGATCGCTTGAGATGGCGAAGGATTTTGAAAAGCTGCGCGACTTCACTGTCGTCAAGGCTCGACGTCGGCTCGTCGAGAATCAGCACGCGCGCATCGACGGACAACGCTCGCGCGATCGCGACCATCTGCTGCACGGCGATCGGATAGGCGTCGAGCGAGCGCGTGACGTCGAGCGACACGTCGAGGCGCGCGAGCGCTTCCTGCGCGCGCCGCTTGATGTCGGGCCAGTCGATCGCGCCGAAGCGGCGCGGCTGCCGGCCCGCGAAGATGTTCTCCGCGACCGACAGATTCGGACACAGGTTCACTTCCTGATACAGCGTGCGCACGCCGGCCGCCTCGGCTTCCTGCGGCGACGCGAACGCGACCACCTCGCCGCCGAGGCGGATCGTGCCGGCATCGGGTGCGAGCACGCCGGTGAGCACGTTGATCAACGTGGATTTGCCGGCGCCGTTCTGGCCCATCAGCGTATGGACCTCGCCGGGAAACAGGCGGAAGTCGACGCGTTGCAGCGCCTTCACGCCCGGAAATGTCTTGCTGACGCCGGAGGTCGCCAGAATCGGTTCGCGCGCGCTCATGTCATTCTGTTGGCTTCGCGCACCCGGTGACGCGCCGCGCTGCGGCTGGTCCGGCTGAGTCGGTTCGGTAGCGGATTGGGTCATGGACCTCGCTCGATCGGCTATGCATGGTTCGGCAGGCCCCAGCGGCATGCTTGCGCGGACGCATGCTCCTGAAAAGAGACCGCCCGCTGCAGAAGGAAGCAGCCCGGGCGGTCAGGCACCACTGGAGAAACCTGTTCGATGTGTCCGTACTGCACATCTCCTTCGCGTCGTGGGCCGCGTTGGCCCAGGCGCCTGAACACCGCACACGCCGCGGCACTCGCGCTAGCGATGCCGCGGCGACGTTGCGCGCCGCGTCAGTACTTACGCGACGGCAAAGTTTGCGCAGCGACGCTCATCGGGAAGACAGTCTCCTGAGTCAGGATGCGCTTCGGCAGCGGCTTGCCAGCCACCACGTCTTTCACCGCCGTCATCAGCTGCGGTCCGAGCAGCGGGCTGCACTCGACGTCGACGTTGATCTTGCCGGCGGCCATCGCCTGGAAGCCGCCCTTGGTTGCGTCGAACGAAACCACTACGACGTCCTTGCCCGGATGCATGCCGGCTTCTTCCATCGCCTGGATCGCGCCGAGGGCCATGTCGTCGTTATGAGCATAGACAACGTTGATCTTGTTGCCGTAGGTCTTGATGAACGCTTCCATCACCTGCTTGCCACCGGCTAGCGTGAAGTCGCCGCTTTGCGACGCGATGATCTTGAACTTCGGATCGCTCTTGATCACTTCGATCAGACCCGCGTGGCGGTCGTTGGCCGGCGCGGAGCCGACCGTGCCTTGCAGCTCGGCGATGTTGATCGGGCCTTTATCGTTCTTGTAGTTCTCCGCGAGCCACTTGCCGCCGCGTCGTCCCTCTTCGAGGAAGTCCGAGCCGATCATCGTCACGTACAGCGACGGGTCCTTCACGTCGATGTTGCGGTCGGTCAGGATCACCGGAATCTTCGCGGCCTTGGCTTCGAGCAGCACCGGTTCCCAGCCCGATTCGACGACCGGCGAGAACGCGATTACGTCGACCTTCTGAGCGATATACGAGCGGATCGCCTTGATCTGGTTTTCCTGCTTCTGCTGCCCGTCGGAGAATTTGAGGTTGATACCGGCTTCCGTCGCCGCGGACTTCACCGATTCGGTATTCGCGGTGCGCCATGCGCTTTCCGCACCGACCTGCGCAAAACCGAGCGTTATTTTCTTGTCTTCGGCATGCGCGCCTGGCGTGGCCAGCGTTAGCACTCCGAGACTCGCGGAAAGCGCGAGCGCGCCCAGAGCGCGACACGCGGCACGTCGTGAATTCGCCATGACAGTCTCCAATCGTTGTTGTGTAGACGACCCAGCGGTCAGCCCGGCCCTCGTGGCCCCTCACGGCGCATGGATCGTGATGTAGCGTACTGTGCGACGCGTTAACCGTCCAATCATATGATTCGCGCCCTCGATATCAATTTTGGTATAGCGCGCCGATCAGAGCATTGCCGCCCGCTGACTCAAGTCGGTGAGACGCTCGGGGTGACCCAGCGAAACGTTAGATTGATGCGCTCGCCGCTCACACGCGGCTCCTTCGGCACCCGATGACGCCACTGCGCCTGGGTGTCGCCCTTCATCACGAGCAGGCTGCCGCCCTTCAGCGAGAACGATTGCACGACGCCGCTGCGGTTGTGCTGCAAATCGAACCTGCGCGCGACGCCGAGACTCACCGACGCGATCACCGGTTGCTTGCCGAGTTCGGGCTCGCGGTCCGCATGCCAGCCCATGCTATCGGCGCCACTGCGGTAGCGATTCAGCAGCACGCTGTTAAAACGCGCGCCGCTGGTCGCCTCGGCGGCGGCCTTCAGTTCAGCGACGGCGGGCGTCCACGCTTGCGGCACGTTGCGGATTCCCGAGTAGACATACACCGCATCCGGCTCGCCCTGCCAGGCGGTCAGACGCGGCAGTGCAACACGGCCGCCAGGCGTGCCCATCATGTCCTGGCGCCATTGCACTTCGTCGATCAGGCGGACGAGCAGACGCTCGGCGTCGTCCGCTGCGAGCCAGTCGGGATACCAGTCGACGTCGGGGGTCGGCAGATCGTTGAAAAGATCGGTGTTCATCGGAATGCCTGGATGCAAGCGGACGAGTAAAGACCTTGGCTATTATGGCGACGACGGCTCACGCGCTGATTCACGCGCCTTGCTCTTTCATTCGACGCGGCTCTGCGCGCTCCCTCTGTTCTTTCGCACGGATCACTTCCATGACACTTTCCGATCAGGCGCTCGCGCAGCTCTTTCGCGACGCGCGTACGCACAACGGCTGGCAGAACGAACCGATCGACGACGCCGTGCTGCGCGAGTTGATGGAGCTCGTCCTGCTCGGCCCGACCTCGGCCAATTCGAGTCCGGGCCGCTTCGTGTTCGTCAGGACGCCGGAGGGCAAGGAGAAACTGCGCCCGGCGTTGTCGGCTGGCAATCTCGAGAAAACGATGGCCGCGCCGGTCACGGTGATCGTCGCCATGGACATGGCCTTCTACGAGCATCTGCCGAAGCTGTTTCCGCATGCGGATGCGCGCAGCTGGTTCGTCGGCAACGAGCGGTTGATCGCGGACACGGCGTTTCGCAATTCGACGCTGCAAGGCGGCTATCTGATACTCGCGGCACGTGCGCTCGGCCTCGACACCGGGCCGATGTCGGGCTTCGATCAGGCCAAGGTCGACGAAGCGTTCTTTGCGGGTACGACGGTGAAGTCGAACTTCCTGATCAATCTTGGCTATGGCGATCCGTCGAAGCTGTTTCCTCGCAGCCCGCGCTTTTCGTTCGACGAAGCGGCGCGGATAGTGTGACAGCGCGTTGATGATGGATGGCGCGGCGGGTGTCGCGCCACGCATTGAATCGAATCGCGTCAGGTTAGCAGCGCGATATAAAACACCACCGTGCCGATCAACGCGCCGATGAAGCAGAAGCCCTCTTCCGCTTCGTCGCCATTCGAGCGTAACCACGCGCCGACCGCGCCGAACAGGCCCGCGATGCCGAGCGCGACACACACCATCACGACGTCGAACAACGCGCTTTTGCCAAGCTCGGAAAAATCGAAGCCGCGCACGCCGATGTAAAGCGCAATCGCCATCAGCGAGATGCCGACGAGCGGCAGCATCACATGGCTGCCCTCGTATCCGACATGATGCGGATGATGAACATGATGCACGTCGTCCGCGTGATGCCACAGGTGGCCCGGTTTGAGCAGCTTCATGGTGTGCCTCCCCCCGCCGATCTCTTTTCCGGCGACAGAACCAGTCATGGCCGAAGCGCCCTACGCTGCCCCGGCAACAAGCTGTTTGGTTTCAAGCATACTCCACGCATGAATACAATTCAAAGCCCATTTAATTCGTTTGCATAGGCATTGAAATGCGTGGCGCTCGGCCTTGTAAGTATGTGCTGAGCACGGAACGCGCCTGCCCCGGCGAAGCCCTGTCATGGCTCGTTCCGGCGCCTTCCGGCGGGCGTGTCGTGCGGTGCGGGAGCATGAATTTTGCAGCCACGGCAAGGGACTTAACATGCCGGTAGAATGATTCGCCGCGTTCGCTAACCTTCGCGAACACAAGCACTGCCCGCCAACGGGTCGCCGCCGCGCTGTCGCTGTGATGCCGGCCCGTTGGCCCCCTTCCCGTCCTGATCCTCTTTATGCGACGTTCATCGTTTCTTGTCCGCATCATCCTGATTGGCATCCTGCTGCATATCTACGTTGGTTTGCGCCTGATTCCGGACATGCCGATCGACTCGGCCGGCCGCGGGCTGTGCGTGCTGTGGCTCGTGCTGTCGATTTACCTGATCCCGGTCGGCATGATGGCGCGCGGCTTCAAGCGCCAGCCGCTCGGCGACCGGCTCGCGTGGGTCGGCCTGCTCGCGATGGGCTTCTTCTCGTCGCTGCTGGTACTGACGTTCGCGCGTGACCTGATGCTGGCGTCGCTGCTGACGATCGACGCGCTCTGGCCGAACACGCTCACGATCGCCCATTGGCGCACCGGCTCCGCGGCGGCAGTGCCGCTGCTCGCGCTGCTGTCGACGCTGATCGGCCTGGTCAACGCGCGCCGTCGCGCGCGCGTCGTCACGATCGAAGTGCCGATCGACGATCTGCCTGCCGAGCTCGACGGCTTCACGATCGTGCAGATCAGCGACATCCACGTCGGCCCGACGATCAAGGGCCGCTATGTCGACGCGATCGTCGACGCGGTGAACCGGCTCGAGCCGGATCTGATCGCGGTGACGGGCGACGTCGTCGACGGCAGCGTGCCGCAGTTGAGCCGGCATACGCAGCCGCTGTCGCGGCTCGCAGCGCGGCACGGTGCGTTTCTCGTGACCGGCAATCACGAGTACTACTCCGGCGCGAACTCGTGGATCGCCGAATTCCGCCGGCTCGGCTTGCGGGTGCTGCTGAACGAGCACGTGATCGTCGATCATGACGGCGCGCGCGCCGTGATCGCCGGCGTCACCGATTACTCGGCGGGTCATCACGACCCCGCCCACCGTAGCGACCCGGTCGCGGCGCTCGCCGGCGCGCCGGGCGACGTGCTGATCCGGGTGCTGCTCGCACATCAGCCTCGCTCGGCCGAAGCGGCCGCGGCGGCTGGCTTCACGCTGCAGTTGTCGGGTCATACGCACGGCGGTCAGTTCTTCCCGTGGAATTTCTTTGTGCGGCTGCAACAGCCGTTCACGGCGGGCCTCGCGCGTCTGGACGGACTATGGGTTTATACGAGTCGGGGCACGGGCTATTGGGGACCGCCGAAACGACTGGGCGCACCTTCGGAGATCACGCGCTTGAGACTCGTACCGGGCGCACCCGATTGAACTCAACATTGGCAGTCCGGATGAATCAATTACGGCCTTTCTGCACTACGGCTATAGCAAACCTAAATGCACACTCCGTGCCGCTCTCGGCTTGACTGATCTTTGCGCAGCCCCCTAAAATTCGCGCAATTCTTCTAACCGGAATCACGATCTTGGACAGTAGCAGTTGTACCAGCCGAGTATCGATTCGCCCGCTCGCCTGAGCCGCAGGATTTCCACTTCAGTCTTTTCTGTCGCCGTCCTGCCTTCGGGCTCGATGGCGCACGTCGCTCTCATTTCATTGTCATTCGCGTACTGTCGGTGAAACACCGCGTGGCTCGGTGCCATGCCGATACCGCACGCTCCGGCCGCTGCACGTGTGCGCGCGCGTAGTTCGTCCGGCCCGCATGCACTAGCCGTGCACGAGGTAGACGGCGCCGTGTTCTCACGCGTAGGCTTCACTCTGCTGCAGCGCGCACGCCAACCTTTCTGAACGATGACACTCGAATTCTTCCTGCGGCTTCTGACCGCTTTTGCTTGCGGCGTCGCGATCGGCCTCGAACGACAGATGCGCCAGCGCACAGCCGGCCTGCGCACGATCACGCTCGTGGCGAGCGGCGCGTGCCTGTTCGTCACGCTCGGCGTGCTGACCGGCAACGGCGTCAGCGGCATTACGCAGATTGCGGCCTATGTGGTGTCCGGCGTCGGCTTTCTCGGCGGCGGCGTCATCATGCGCGATAAAGGTTCGATCCAGGGGATCAACACCGCGGCGACGCTGTGGTGCTCGGCGGCCGTCGGCGTATTGAGCGGCGCGGGACATTACGGACCGGCGCTCGCCGGCACCGCGGTCGTGCTGCTGGCCAACACCGTATTGCGTGAAGTGAGCCGGATGATCAACTCGACGCCGGTTTCAAACGCCGACCTCGTGCGCGAGTACGTGCTGACGATCGTCTGCCGCGAAGCCGACGAGATCCACATTCGCACCGCGATTTCCAACTCGATGTACTCGGCGCCGCTATCGTTCCAGAGCCTGACGAGCGAGGATGTCGAGAACGAGCCGGCGCGCATTCGCGTGACCGCGACGCTGAAGATGCATCCGAAGGATCAATCGAAGCTCGAACAGATGGCGAGCCGCCTGAGCATGGAAAAGAGCGTGTCCAGCGTCAGTTGGACCGCGCGAGAAGCAGAGCCGACACCCGAATGAAGCGCTACGCACAAGTCTCCTTTGTTCCCGCGCATCGTCTACACTTAGCTTGCAGCAGATTCAGATAGTGTTGATTCCGCGTCCGGAACGCGGACCGTCCCATAACCTTCGACTAAGCTCTGTCACCGTGATTTATTCACACTCAACCAGGGAGTCTCGAATATGGAACACGGCATCATTGCATGGCTCATCATCGGCGCGATTGCTGGCTGGCTCGCGGGCGTATTGGTCAAGGGTGGCGGCTTCGGCCTGATCGTCGACATCATCGTCGGGATCATCGGGGCGTTCATCGGCGGCTGGCTTGCCGGCGTTCTGCATATCTCGCTCGGCAGCGGCTGGATCGCTTCCATCATCACCGCGGTGATCGGCGCGGTCATTCTGCTGTTTATTATCCGGCTCGTGCGACGAGGCTCCTGAGCACAGCATCGAATTTCATCAAGCGCCAGCGGGTTCGTGCCGCTGGCGCTTTTTTGTTGCCTGTTTCTGCTGCTTTTACCGCGGCGATGGTGTGCACCGCGGCCGTTGCGGATCAGGCCGGCAGCATCGAGCCCGTATCGCGCAGCCGCGTATGCCATGCAAACGCCTGATCGAGGCAATGCGGCGTCTGCCCTCCCCAACGCAACGCATCGCGATAGTAGTCGCGCAACAGTTCGCGATACCGCGGGTGTACGCAATGCTCGATGATCAGCGTCGCACGTTCGCGCGGTGCGAGCCCGCGCAGGTCGGCGAGGCCTTGCTCGGTGACGACGACGTCGACGTCGTGTTCGTTGTGATCGCAATGCGGCACCATCGGCACGATGCTCGAAATGCGGTCGCCTTTCGCAGTCGACTTGGTCGCGAACACCGCGCACGACGCATTGCGCGCAAAGTCGCCCGAGCCGCCGATGCCGTTCATCATGTGCGTGCCGCCGACATGCGTCGAATTGACGTTACCGTAGATATCGAATTCGAGCGCGGTATTGAGCGCGATCAGACCGAGCCGCCGAATCACCTCGGGATGATTGCTGACTTCCTGCGGACGCAGCACGAGCCGGTCGCGATAACGCTCGATATCGCCGAATACCTGCGTCTGCCGCGCGGCCGACAAGGTGATCGACGCGCCGGACGCGAACGCAACCTTGCCGGCGTCCATCAAATCGAACGTCGAATCCTGCAAGACTTCTGAATAGATTTCGAACACATCGAAAGGGGAATCGACGAAGCCCGCCAGCACCGCGTTAGCGATCGTACCGATGCCCGCCTGCAGCGGCGGCAACTGCTTCGGCATGCGGCCACGCGTGACTTCGTGCTGGAAAAATTCGATCAAGTGGCCGGCGATCAACGCGGTTTCCCGATCCGCGGGCAGCACCGTGGAGGGGCTGTCGGCCATGTCCGTGATCACGATCGCCGCGATTTTCTCGGGCGGAATTTCGATCGCGGGTGTGCCGACGCGATCCTGCGCGCGCACGATCGGCAGCGGCTCGCGATGCGGCCGGCGCCCCGGAATCCAGATATCGTGCAAGCCTTCGAGTTCGAGCGGCTGCGCAAGATTGATCTCGACGATGACCTTGTCCGCGAGAATCGCGAAGCTCGCCGAATTGCCGACTGAAGTTGTCGGCACGATACCTCCGCTCTCCGTGATCGCGGCGGCTTCGATGATCGCGACATCGAGCTTGCCGAGCTGGTTCGCCCGCAGCATCTCGACGGTCTCGGACAGATGCTGATCGACGAACATCACTTCGCCACGATTGATTGCGTCGCGCAGCGTCTTGTCTACCTGAAACGGCAGACGGCGCGCGAGCACGTGCGCTTCGGTCAGCATGCGGTCGACGTCATGACCGAGCGAGGCGCCCGTCATCAGCGTGATGCGCAGCGGCTCGCCCAGCTGGCGTGCACGCTCGGCAAGCGCGACCGGCACGGCCTTCGCGTCGCCCGCGCGCGTGAAACCGCTTGCGCCAACGCGCATGCCGTCGTGAATCAGGAGTGCCGCGTCGGCGGCCGTGGTGATTTTTCCGCGCAGCGCGGCGCAGCGAATTCGGTCTTCGTACATGAAAGGGAGTCTCTCCATAGTCGCCAGCTCCGTCTACTGGTGCGCACGTCTGCGGTGTGCTTCGCTCAATAGCCGGTAGCCGCACCCGCCGCGGCGTCTCGGTCGGACGGCGTCGCGAGCAGGTGTTGGGTCGCGTGACAGGGTCCGCGACAGGTGTTGCGCGTGAAGCAGCCGGAATCAGCTGCCGAAAAAGATGTTGCAGAAGCTCATCGGGCCAACGCATTCGTCGGCTTTCGCTTTCGGCGCTTCCGCATGCTTGCGCGCGGCACCCTTATCGGCGCGCTGGCTATCCGCCTGCGCAACCTGCTGGTCCGGCGCGGCCGGCGCCGTCTGTGCATAGGCGGCGGCAGCGGTGGACAAAGAACAGGCGATCAGGACCAACTTCAAGACTTTCATCTCTTTCTCCAGGACTACGACTACTGCGAGGCAGTGACGGCACTATATGACCGTCATCAATGCGGATTAATGGGGTCGGCCGGAAGAGATCTTTCCATTTGGCAGAAAGATCCACGAAGCCTTGCTCAGCGACGATTGAACGGCGCGTCCTTGTCCAGCAACGCGCTCCGAATGAAGTGCAGGCAGCTCAAGATGCGCTGCAGATCGTGACGCCGGTCGCGCTCGGCATGCACTGTCCGCAGCATGTCTTGTGCGAGCCAGGTGGCCGAGCGCACGGCGGCGAGTGCGCGTTCGAGCGAACCCGGACCGGGGCGTTCGAAGAGCCGGGCGAGATCGTCGCAGGTGTGTTCGATCACGCTTCGCCAGCGCGGCTGAAGGATGTCGGCATAATCGGCGCGTGCGGCTTCGTTGCGCAGATCGACGACAGCGTGACCTATTTCTATCGTCGCGAGCATCCAGCGAAGTGCGTCGCGCCGTCGCCGTGATCGGTGCGTCAACAGCACGCGTAGTTGTGAAGTCAGATCGTGAGTGCCCGCCTGGAAACGTCGGTTCAGACCCGGCAGGCCGTCCTTGCATGCCGACACCGTTTGCGCTCGCAGGTCGCCCATGATCCGGTCGATCAGCCAGCGCATATCGGCGGGAAAAACCACCGCGAATGCAACAGCCGCGAGCAACATCGACGCGGTCAGCGCGATGCCGTTGTTGACCAGCAGATCGGGCGCGTAGCTGACGACGTTGTCAGGCCCGGCCAGCAGACAGAAGAACACCGAAAAACCGATGCCGAACCCCGCCGCGCCGCGACGCGTCGCGATGAATGCACCGAGCGCGAGCACCGGCGAGAGTGCCGCGCAAAGCAGCGGAAAACCATCGATGTTCGGATACACGTAGCACATGAACACGTAGCCGGCCAACGTCGCGAGCACTGCCCCGATCGCCATCTGGATGGCCATTCTGGTCGCGCTTGGCGCGGTGGACGTCAACGCACAGACCAGCGTTGCGCCGATCACGGCAAGGCCGCCGCTCGGCCAGTTGGTCGCGATCCAGAACGCACCGGCGATCCCGATGACGACAGCCGAGCGCAGAAACGTGAACAATACGGCGAAGTGGTTCGTGCGGCTGACAGGTCTGCTCGTGCAGAGGCTCTTTTGTGGACTTGAGCTGCGTCGCAGCCTTTGCTGCCGGCTTTCCGATTTGCGCCACAAGCTTGCATACGTTTGCGAATAATTCATCCATTCGCCGACGAATCGATACAGCAATTCGGCTGCCATGTCGAAGTCCGCGAGCGATTCCGCGGACGCCGCTTCGAGTGGCCGCCTCGATTCGCGTACCCGGCGTGGCAGGTTCTGTCGAAACAGGCGCAGGTCGGCTGCTGCGTGCGAGGCTTCGGCGCCCGCTTCAGCTCGAGCTTCCAACAAGGCTCCCAGTTGGTCGAAGTACGGACCGACGGCCGCGAGTATCGACACAGCGCCACTCGCACGCAACCGTTTGAGCAACTGATTCAGCGCGTGCAGACGCGCGCATGCATCCATGAATTCGCTATTCAGACGCGCCAGATGCGCACTGCGCGAGCGCATCGCCGGATCTTCGAAGGCGACGAACGTACGGGTTGCTTCGAAGCCAGCGATTTCATCGACGAAATCCGCGAAACGCCGTTCGAACTGATTGCGCTCGAGCCCGCGTGCGAGCACATCGACAGCAAAGGCAGTAAAATTCGCGTACCTGACCTGAAGGTTACGTCGCAGCGCAAGGCTCGAGCGCTGTGGCAAAAGCAATGCGCTGACCGCGCTCGAACACACGATGCCAACCGCCACTTCCGCCGCACGCGCGAGGGCGGCGAGGAACAGTCCCTCGGGAGTCGTCACGTTCGGAATACCGATCAGCGCCGCGGTGTAACCCGCGAGCACAAAACCGTACCATCTGAAATGCCGATACCGGACCGCCGCAGCAATACAGGCGCTCACCCACGCGATCATGCCGAGCATGTACAGTTCGGGCTGCTGAGCGAACAGGCCGCCGAGCACGAGCGCGGCCACGGTCCCTACTGCCGTTCCGAGAATCCGGTAGAAGCTCTTCGCGAGCACCATGCCGCTGAACGGTTGCATCAACACAAAGACAGTGGTCATCGCAATGCGCGGCTGCGGCAGATCGAGCAGCATCGCGATGCCCAGCGCCAGCAGACCGGCGGCGACCGTCTTCAGCAGATGAAGCCAGGTCAGACCGTCGCTGCTGGCCCAGTCGCGCACGGCCCGATTGAGTTTGGCTCGGCGGAGTCGTTGCCGCATCACGCCGCGCGGACCGAAGAAATCGGCCGACGCTTCGATCGCATGATCGGGTTTCATCTGAAAACAGTGCACCCCACGTGGTCGCTGAGAGAGCCTCCGGGCAGAATCGCTGACACCGATAGGCGAGGCGCCGATTGTAGGAGTCCCTGTTGCACGCATTAAGACGACGGGTGCAGAACATCTGTTCCAGAACGGACAACAATAGTGTTCTGGGACTGACGGAAAATATGATCCTGGTCATGAAACAGAAGGTTTGATGGACACGCTACAAAATATGCGAGTGTTCGTGCGCGTGGTTGAAGCCGGTAGCTTCACCGCGGCCGCGCAGTCGCTCAACTCAACGACCGGCGCGATGTCTCGTGCCGTCTCCGAACTTGAAGCACATCTGCGCACGCGCCTGCTGAATCGATCAACGCGTCGGCTTGCGCTGACCACCGCCGGCGAGCGCTATCTGAAGCGGTCGCAGCAGATTCTCGCAGATGTCGATATTGCGGAAGAAGAAGCCAGTTGCGCACACGAGCGACCAACCGGCGCGCTGCGCATGCATAGCTTTGCGAGCATCGGCCAGCACTACGTCCTGCCGGCTATTTCGCGTTATCGCGAGCTTTATCCTGACGTGACCGTCGAGTTGACGCTGTCGCAGCGCATGCCCGATCTGTTCGAGGGCAGCGCCGACGTGGCCGTGATCGGCGCATCGATGCTGCCGAATTCGGACCTCGTATCATTTCCGCTGGGGACGACGTTTAGCATCCTGTGCGCATCGCCGGCTTACGTGCGCGCGCACGGCGCGCCGCAAGAACCGGGTGACCTTGCGCATCACGAATGTCTGATCCTTCATACGCCAGCGTTCCCGCCACATGAATGGACGCTCGACGGCCCGAACGGTAGTGAATTGATGGAAGTCGACGGACCCGTGCATGTGAACATCGCCGAATCACTGATCGTGGCGATCCGCGAAGGCATGGGCATCGGTATGGTGCCGCTCTACGCGGCCATTTCAGGGTTGCGCGATGGCACGCTGGTACGCGTGTTGCCGGAATATACGCTGCAAAAGACAACGGTTTACGC
The DNA here is from genome assembly GCF_009362785.1 of Paraburkholderia atlantica. GTDB lineage: Bacteria > Pseudomonadota > Gammaproteobacteria > Burkholderiales > Burkholderiaceae > Paraburkholderia > Paraburkholderia atlantica. The sequence continues at coordinate 730 of NZ_WHNQ01000025.1, read as the reverse complement.
GCTCTATCCGTCGCGCAAATTCATCGATGCAAAGACGCGCACGTGGGTCGAATTCTTGCGCTCGCATCTGCCGAAGGTGATTGCGCGCGACGAAGCATTGCTTGCCGACGTCGGGCAAAAGGGATCCGTAGACGACCCCGTGCAGATGGGTGGAGTTGTCCCTGTCACTCAGGACGTGCCGACACCGGTACGTCCATGAACTCGCGGCAAGGCAGCCTGAACTTATGTGGGGAGCGGTTCAGCGGATTTGCGAGTGGCGCTCATGGAAGTGTTCAAACTCGACAGTCAGACACAAGAGCGCCGTTGGCGCCGCAGGCGTGTCTATATAGGCGACGTTATAGAGCCGTCGATAAACAGGCTACTTTTGTCAGTGGCCGGTAACGGCGTCCGGCCACGCTGATTGTTTGCCCTCGGTCGAGGACCTTGCTTGTGATTTCGCCGCGTAAACGCAAAAACCCCACCGCTGGGGGTGGGGTTTCTGGCTTTGGGGGAGCCTGACGATTACCTACTTTCACACGGGCAATCCGCACTATCATCGGCGTGGAGTCGTTTCACGGTCCTGTTCGGGATGGGAAGGGGTGGGACCGACTCGCTATGGTCATCAGGCATGACGGGTTGCTGCGTCGCTCTCAGGTTGGGGTCAACCGGGCGCCACAGCCAATCGGGAAGAAGCGTAAAGGATTCGTGTGTGGGGCTGTGTTGTTTCTGGCACAACACCGATCTCAACCGG
>NZ_WHNQ01000240.1 GCF_009362785.1 Paraburkholderia atlantica | reverse complement strand
TGCCCAGCTCGACCAGAATGTCGACGGTCTTCAGGCCGTACTTCTTCGCGGCCACTTCCGAATGACGCAGGAAGCTCGAATACACACCCGCATAACCGAGCGCGAGCGTTTCGCGATCGACGCGCACCGGGCGGTCCTGCAGCGGACGCACGATGTCGTCGGCGGCGTCCATCAGCGCGTAGAGGTCGGTGCCGTGATTCCAGCCCATGCGCTCGGCGGCCGCGATGAACACTTCGAGCGGCGCGTTGCCCGCACCCGCGCCCATGCCCGCGAGCGATGCATCGATGCGGTCGCAGCCTTCTTCCACCGCGACGATCGAATTCGCGACGCCGAGCGACAGGTTGTGGTGCGCGTGCATGCCCGTTTGCGTTTCGGGTTTCAGCACCGCCTTCACCGCGCGGAAGCGGTCGCGCACGTCGTTCATCGTCAGCGCGCCGCCTGAGTCGACCACATAGATGCAGGTCGCGCCGTAGCTCTCCATCTTCTTCGCTTCGATGGCGAGGTTCTCCGGCGTGGTCATGTGGCTCATCATCAGGAAGCCGACGGTGTCCATGCCGAGTTCGCGCGCGTATTCGATGTGCTGCTTCGAAATGTCCGCTTCCGTGCAGTGCGTCGCCACGC
>NZ_WHNQ01000239.1 GCF_009362785.1 Paraburkholderia atlantica | reverse complement strand
CCGCCGACGTCAGCGGTCTTGCGGTACCTGCCTGACACGCTGCACTACGTGACATCGCTCGACGAACGGGTAGGCGGCCAGGTCCGCCTCCCCGTATCACGTCACGCCTCAAACCAGGGAGAAACTCGAAAATGCATGATGCCAACGTCATCGATGCGCTGGCCGCGCGTCTGCGCAACGCCGAAGCGTCGCGCCAGACCATCTCGCCCGTACGCGGAGATATCCCCCTCGACGACATCGCTACCGCCTACGCAGTGCAGCAGGCGAACGTCGATCTGCGCATCGCGAACGGCGAGCGACGTCAGACCGATCTTGCGGCCGACGATGCGCTCGCCGTGCAGAAGCAGCTTGGCGTCGATCAGCCGGATTTCGGCGCGCTGTTCGCGGGCATGGCCTACGGCGACAGCGAACCGATGCCGCTGGCGACGCTGATCCAGCCGAAGGTCGAAGCCGAAATCGCGCTGGTGCTCGAACACGACCTCACGCACGACAAGCACACGTTCGTGGACATCCTGCGCGCCAGTGCGTACGCATTGGCCGCGATCGAGGTCGTCGACAGCCGCATCGAGAACTGGGACATCCGCTTCGTCGATACGGTGGCGGACAACGCGTCGAGCGCGCTGTT
>NZ_WHNQ01000238.1 GCF_009362785.1 Paraburkholderia atlantica | reverse complement strand
AACAGCGCGCTCGACGCGTTGTCCGCCACCGTATCGACGAAGCGGATGTCCCAGTTCTCGATGCGGCTGTCGACGACCTCGATCGCGGCCAATGCGTACGCACTGGCGCGCAGGATGTCCACGAACGTGTGCTTGTCGTGCGTGAGGTCGTGTTCGAGCACCAGCGCGATTTCGGCTTCGACCTTCGGCTGGATCAGCGTCGCCAGCGGCATCGGTTCGCTGTCGCCGTAGGCCATGCCCGCGAACAGCGCGCCGAAATCCGGCTGATCGACGCCAAGCTGCTTCTGCACGGCGAGCGACGTCAGACCGATCTTGCGGCCGACGATGCGCTCGCCGTTCGCGATGCGCAGATCGACGTTCGCCTGCTGCACTGCGTAGGCGGTAGCGATGTCGTCGAGGGGGATATCTCCGCGTACGGGCGAGATGGTCTGGCGCGACGCTTCGGCGTTGCGCAGACGCGCGGCCAGCGCATCGATGACGTTGGCATCATGCATTTTCGAGTTTCTCCCTGGTTTGAGGCGTGACGTGATACGGGGAGGCGGACCTGGCCGCCTACCCGTTCGTCGAGCGATGTCACGTAGTGCAGCGTGTCAGGCAGGTACCGCAAGACCGCTGACGTCGGCGG
>NZ_WHNQ01000237.1 GCF_009362785.1 Paraburkholderia atlantica | reverse complement strand
CGATCGTGCTGTGGAGGCTCCGGTGCAAATAGGTAGCGTGGCCGAAAATAATCTTTATAGATTTGGATACCTTATCGATTGAACAGGACGGCGTTCCAAACCGCGGGCGCGGTGGTATCGCTGAGCCTGAGCGCGCAGAGGTCGAACTGCGCCTTGCGAATGCGATGCATCAACTCGATGCCTGAAATCGTGATCGCGGCACTTCTGAACCGTTTGAATCCAGGCATCACGTTCGTTCTTGACTTGATGTGACGATGGTCCTGTTCGATCAGATTGTTGAGATACTTCGAAGAGCGCACCTTCGTGTCCTCGGGAAGCAGGCCGTCAATTTTCATCTCACGCACGGCCCGGTGCGACGCGGCATACCCATCGAGGGTGACCGTCTCCGGTGGCCGGCCTTGATGTTTGACCGCCTTGCCGAAAAAGGCTTTTGCCGCGGCCACATCGCGCTTTGCCCTGAGCATGAAGTCTACCGTCTGGCCGTCCCGATCCACCGCCCGATATAGATAAACCCATTTGCCCCGGATCTTCAGGTACGTCTCGTCAACCCTCCACGACCGTCCCGCAGACGTGGCAAAATGGTTCCAGCCCTTGACGAACTCGGGCGTATAGCGGCGCACCCAACGCA
>NZ_WHNQ01000236.1 GCF_009362785.1 Paraburkholderia atlantica | reverse complement strand
CGCGCAAGCGCAAGAAGCCGGGGTACCGGGTGACGAACGCGCGGGCGTATAACCAGAGCCTGAGAAAGCGCGGCATGATCAGCCTGTATGTGCCGGGCGGCGATCTGAAGGCGCAGCTTATCAACGCAAAGATCCGTACGCCGGGCGTGTCGGGGCGTGAGCCGACCTATACCACGGCGTACATCGAGCTGATCTTTACCTTCTACCGGCTGTTCGGCTGGGGGATGCGGCAGATCACCGGCTATATGGAGGACTACCGGGAGACTCGCGGGCTGGACATCCCGGTGCCCAGCGCCAGTCAGCTGGGCGAACGGTTCGCTTCACTGGAGGTGAGCGTCACGCTGCGTTGCGAACAGCTGGCCCGGCGTCTCGCGCGCGGCGGGACGATCAGTCTCATCGTCGACAGCACGGGATTGAGCTTTGGGCGGGCGAGCCAGTGGTACGAGGAAAAGTACGCCCAGAAGGCCGCGCGCACGCCGTGGCGCAAGATGCATCGGTCGATCGACGCTGACATGAACGTACACGCGATCCGCATCACCACTACAGAAGTATCGGACAGCGAAGGAATGGACGCCGTGCTGCCCGCCGATGTGCCGATGGATCGGGTGATTGCCGATGGCGCGTACTACAGCAT
>NZ_WHNQ01000235.1 GCF_009362785.1 Paraburkholderia atlantica | reverse complement strand
TGCATACGTGAAATCGGTGCGCCCGGAGATCAAGGTGATCGGCGTGCAGACCGATGATTCGTGCGCGATGGCTGCGTCGCTGAAGGCGGGCGAGCGCGTGACGCTGAACGAAGTGGGCCTGTTCTCGGACGGCACCGCGGTGAAGCTCGTCGGCGAGGAAACCTTCCGCCTGTGCAGCGAATATCTCGACGAAGTGCTGCTCGTGAACACCGATGCGCTGTGCGCGGCGATCAAGGACGTGTTCCAGGACACCCGCAGCGTGCTCGAACCCGCGGGCTCGCTCGCGGTGGCGGGCGCCAAGCAGTACGCCGAACGGGAAGGCATCGAGAACCAGACACTGATCGCGATCACGTCGGGCGCGAACATGAACTTCGACCGCATGCGCTTCGTCGCCGAACGCGCCGAAGTGGGCGAAGCGCGCGAAGCGGTATTCGCGGTGACGATCCCCGAAGAGCGCGGCAGCTTCAGGCGCTTCTGCGAACTGGTCGGCACGCGCAGCGTCACCGAATTCAACTACCGGATCGCCGACGCGAACTCGGCGCATATCTTCGTCGGCGTGCAGATCCGCAACCGCAGCGAACCGGCGCAGATCGCCGACGCATTCGAAGCGCACGGCTTCGCGACCGTCGATCTGA
>NZ_WHNQ01000234.1 GCF_009362785.1 Paraburkholderia atlantica | reverse complement strand
CATCGGCCGGCTCCGGCGTTTGATAGCCCGATGGTCCTGTTCGACAATGTTGTTCAGGTACTTGATCTGACGGACCTTGATCGGCGTCTCGCGATCGGCATTCACCGCATCCAGTGCGGCCAGATTGGAGCCGCTTTTGTCGATGGTCACGGTCTCTGGCGTACCATTATGGGCGATCGCCTTTTCAAAGAACCGCCGGGCGGCGACCTTGTCCCGCCTGGCCCTGAGCAGGAATTCGACCGTGTCGCCCGCCTTGTCCACTGCCCGGTAAAGATATTTCCACTCGCCTTTGATCTTGATATAGCTCTCGTCCATTCGCCAGCTTTTCCCAACCGGACGCTTGTGCTTGCGAAAGCGCCTTTCGAAGAGCGGCAGCAGCTTGATGACCCAGCGGTGCACCGTCGAATGATCCACCGCGATACCACGCTCGTCCATCATTTCCGCAAGGTTGCGCAAACTCAGCGAATAGGCCACGTACCATCGCACGCACAGCAAAATCACTTCAAGCGGGTAGTGAAGGCGCTTCAGGACCTTGGCCAGGCCCGGCGCGAGTGTGGTTCGCGGTGTCTTCGTCTTCTTCATCGCACAGCTCAAAAATTCGCTACCCAATTTTAACGTGGGCCTTACTGCAACAGAACC
>NZ_WHNQ01000233.1 GCF_009362785.1 Paraburkholderia atlantica | reverse complement strand
GAGCGCCTCGAGCCGCTGCTGGCGGAACTGTTCCGGCGCGACCGGCGCTGGCTGTCGGGCGAACTCGATACGATTGCCGATGACGAAATGATCGAGCTGAGAACCAATCGGAGCGAACGGCTGCGCCTGCGCGCCGACCGGCTCAAACCGGTCGTGCGGATACTGGTCGATCTGTTCGAGTCTGTTGGAGAAGGTTCCCTGCGGATTTCCGAACTGGATGCCGGCCGCCTCGAAGCACTGAACGATACGGGCCGCTGGCAGTTCCACGGCGATGCGTCAATTCGCCAGCTCGCGCAGCCCTTGCCGAACAGCAGGCTCAGGAGGGCATTGACCGGCTTGGCTTCGAAGAGCGCCTAGCAGGCTGTTGAAAAGCGCCCCGTCATGACGACCGAAGCTACGTTCAGGAGACTTGCGCGTGCAATTTCCCGCTGAATTACCGGTTTGCCGCGCGATCCGCGTGGGGCATGCGCACGCATGCAGCCCTGCTGGCGCGCAGTCTTCACGCCGTGACGGCTCATCGCGCCGCTCCTTGCGGCACCACCCCTGGCATTCGGGCCATGCGGGTCAGATTGCTCGCAACCATCGTCAGCTTGAAGTGCTGGTCGACGCGCTTGATACCGCGATAGACCGTCTGCCGGATCCGACCGACCG
>NZ_WHNQ01000232.1 GCF_009362785.1 Paraburkholderia atlantica | reverse complement strand
AAGGGCATGTCCGCCTGCCGATGCAGCCGAACCCATTTATGCAGCTGGTTGGCGTTCACCCCGGCCTTCAGCGCCAGCCCAGACAAAGATGCACCCGGCTGCAGGCAGGCCTCCACCAGCCGTCGCTTGTCCATGGAATCGAAGCTGCGCTTGCCGCCCACTCCAACGCGGGTCACCCGCAACGGCAAAAATGCAAGGTCATCCTGGGTCATAAATTGCGTCCGCAAGTTGTGGTTGCGGACGCAATCGTGGATCTTGCCAGACGCAAAAGCTAGGTGGGGGAAATCGAGCGCTTACGCACATCCGATTTCAGTGATTCCCTGCTGGAATCCAGCCTTGTACCCACTGTAGTCGTCGCACACCAGCTTGCCCTGCCAGCCAGCGAGGAACGCGCGGGCATGTTCGCCTGCCCGGGCTCTCGGCGAAGTCGTAGACCACGGCACGCAGATCACTGTAATGCGTGGGCGTTAATCTCCCGCTCCCTGTCCTCGACCTGGGCAATCAGCTGCGCGGCAAGCGCGCGTAATTGTTCCGGGCTGAGGGCGTTAAGATCGGCGGGCAGGTTCATGCAGACGAGTCTGCCAGAACCTTGGAGACCGGGAAAGCGCCACCGTTTACGTCCTTGCGGGCGTCATACGACGCGAATCACGCCG
>NZ_WHNQ01000231.1 GCF_009362785.1 Paraburkholderia atlantica | reverse complement strand
ACGCGGCGCTGGGCGGCCTGATTCTGGGTGTGGGTGCGGCGTTCGCGCGTACGGCGCTCTATCGGGGCGTGACCGACGCGCAGGAGATCGAGGAGCAGACGGGCCTGAACGTGTATGCGACCGTGCCGCTATCGCAGGCGAAAGTCGCGCGAATCGGCAAGGCGCCGAAGCTGTCCACTGACGAGAAGTTCCTGCTGGCGAGCGAGTTTCCGCGCGACCCGTCGATTGAAAGCCTGCGCCGGCTCAGAACCGCGCTGCATTTTGCCATGCTCGAATCGGAGTCGGGCGACAACCGCGTGCTGCTGACCGGGCCGACGGAACAGGTGGGCAAGTCGTTCCTTTCCGCGAATCTGGCGGCGGTCGTCGCGGCGGCCGGCAAGCGGGTGTTGCTGATCGATGCGGACCTGCGCAAAGGCCATCTGGAGCAGTACTTCGGCCTCGACTCGACACCGGGCCTGGCCGACTATCTGTCGTCGGAGGTGCCGTCCGACTCGGTGATCAAGCGTGACGTGCGCCCGGGCCTGGACTTCGTTGCGCGCGGCGCGATCCCGGAGAACCCGGCCGAGCTGCTGGTGAGCGAGCGCATGCAGCAGTTCCTCGCGAAGACGAGCGACTACGATATCGTGCTGATCGACACGCCGCCCGTGCTCGCGGTCTCCG
>NZ_WHNQ01000024.1 GCF_009362785.1 Paraburkholderia atlantica | reverse complement strand
GCCTGGTGCCCCAGTACCTCCACACGTCTTGCAACCCAGTGCGCGCCGGCACACGCTTCCATGACTACCGTACAGCGCGGAAGATTGCCCAGCAGCGTCAGCATCTGGCTGCGCGTGAGCTTCTTGCGGAACACCATACGGCCCGATGCGGACTGTGCGTGCAGGTGGAAGCAATGCTTACCCAGATCGATTCCGATCAACGAGATGGTGTCCATGACGATCTCCCAAAAAGGAAACAGCCCGATCAGCGTAAGCCGATCGGGCTGTTTCGGGTCAGGCTGACCATCTCATTAAGGCCCGCACGGATGCGGGCCTTTCAATTTTTTGGCTCCTCGACCTGGGCTCGAACCAGGGACCTACGGATTAACAGTCCGGCGCTCTACCGACTGAGCTATCGAGGAACAGCAGTACAACTTGATCTACATAAAAAAACCCGTCTTGGTTAACGGGCTTTTGCAATTCTTGGCTCCTCGACCTGGGCTCGAACCAGGGACCTACGGATTAACAGTCCGGCGCTCTACCGACTGAGCTATCGAGGAACAGAACAACAACAGCAGAGAAGCGAAATTGTAGAGGCGGCTTAAACGCCTGTCAATACCCAGCGTTCATCTTCATATTAAATCTAAGTGGGCGGGGCGCGCGACAGGCGGCCGTGCTCAGCGCACGAGCAGCGCGAGCTTTTCCTTCACGTCCTTGAATTCCTCGGCTTCCGGCAGCGGAGCCTTGGTCTTCGTGATGCTCGGCCACGCTTTCGCCAGATCGGCGTTCAGCGCGATGAAGTCCTGCTGGTCGCCCGGCACGTCTTCTTCGGCATAGATGGCATTCACCGGACACTCGGCTACGCACACAGCGCAGTCGATGCATTCGTCGGGGTCGATCGCGAGGAAGTTGGGACCTTCGCGAAAGCAGTCCACCGGGCACACATCGACGCAGTCGGTATAGCGGCACTTGATGCAGCTTTCGGTCACAACGTGAGTCATTCAGGCAGCTCCTGCATGCAGAATCAGGGAAGGCGCGGACGCCAAAAGAGTTATTGTAACTTAACGTTAAGAGGCAGATGAAGCATCGGCCCATGCGTCTTATATGTTTTTGTGATTAGTTTATGGGATGCCGCGAGCGGCCCCGGACAGCCGGCGCAGGCCGGTGGCACGATGGATGCGGACGCATTCGGGTAACATGCGTCAGGTTGGCGCGCCGCTCGGTTCAGCGTGTCCGTTGCAAGGGTGCTGTGAGCCCTTTTCGTTTTTTCAGCGGTCCAGTTCGTACCATCATGATTATTACTTCGCTGCTCGATACCGATCTGTACAAGTTCACGATGATGCAGGTGGTGTTGCATCACTTCCCCGCCGCGAACGTGGAGTACCGCTTCCGCTGCCGCACGCAGAACGTCGATCTGGTGCCGTACATCGACGAGATTCGCGACGAAGTGCGCAAGCTCTGCGAACTGCGTTTCACCGACGACGAACTCGACTACCTGCGCCGTATGCGCTTCATCAAGGGCGACTTCATCGAGTTCCTCGCGCTGTTTCATCTGAACGAGAAGTACATTTCGATCACGCCGTCGCCGAAGGGCAATGGCGAAATCGACATCGACATCAAGGGGCCGTGGCTGCATACGATCCTCTTTGAAATCCCGGTGCTCGCGATCGTCAACGAAGTCTATTTCCGCAACACGCAGCAAACGCCCGACTATCACGTAGGCCGCGGCCGTCTGCTCGACAAGATCCAACTGCTCGGCGCGCGTCCGGAATACGCCGACTGCAAGATCGCCGATTACGGCACGCGCCGCCGCTTCTCGAAGCCATGGCACGAGGAGGTGATCCTCACGCTGAAGGATGGCCTCGGCGAGCAGTTCGCCGGCACGAGCAACGTCTTCTACGCGATGAAGCACAGCCTGACGCCGCTCGGCACGATGGCGCACGAGTACCTGCAGGCTTGCCAGGCGCTCGGTCCGCGGCTGCGCGACTCGCAGATCTTCGGCTTCGAGATGTGGGCGAAGGAATATCGCGGCGACCTCGGGATTGCGCTCTCCGACGTGTACGGCATGCAGGCGTTCCTGCGCGACTTCGACATGTACTTCTGCAAGCTGTTCGACGGCGCTCGCCACGATTCCGGCGATCCGTTCGACTGGGGCGAGCGCCTGCTCAAACACTACGAGGCGAATCGCTGCGACCCGCGCACCAAGGTCCTCGTGTTCTCCGACGCGCTCGACATTCCGAAGGTGCTGCAGCTGTACGAGCGCTTCCGCGGCCGCTGCAAGCTCGCGTTCGGCGTGGGCACCAATCTGACCAACGACCTCGGCTACAACCCGCTGCAGATCGTGATCAAGATGGTTCGCTGCAACGGTCAGCCGGTCGCGAAATTGTCCGATTCGCCGGGCAAGAACATGTGCGAGGACAAGGCGTATCTCGCTTATCTGCGGCAGGTGTTCGGCATCGCGCAGCCGGAAGAAGAGGCGGCCAAGTAGCGCGCTTCGCGGCCTGCTGTTCGGTTCATCGCCTGTTCATGATCTGCTCGCGTGCGGGGTGATGTGGCGAACAGTGTCGCCGCACTCCCGACGCCCGGCAATATGCCGTTCGGCCAGGGTGTTTGCGTGCAAGGCCGCCGGTATAATCCTCGCCATATCGCACGGCTGTCGACACGAGGATTTCGCCCATGGACACATCGATTGCCCGCCGCAACATCCTGGCGCGCATCCGCGCCGCGCAGGGGCGCGAGCCCGAGCCGAGCGCCGCCGAGCGCGAAGCCGCGGCGGACTATCTCGCGCGTCATCCCGCCGGTCCCCGTCCGGACATTCCCGCCGATCTGCGCGCGCAGTTCATCGAAGAAGCGCAAAAAATGGCGACCACCGTCGACACCGTTCAAACCCTCGCCGATGTACCCGCCGCCGCGCATCGCTATCTGACGCAACATGGCTTGCCGTTGCAGGCCATCGCGTGGCAGACGCTGCGCGATCTGCCGTGGGCCGAAGCCGGCCTCGCCGTCGAGTTTCGCAAACCCCAAGACAACGACGTAGTCGGTCTCACCGGCTGCTTCTGCGCGACCGCGGAGACCGGCACGCTCGTGTTGCTGTCCGGACCCGAGACATATGCGTCGGCCGGGCTGCTGCCGGAGACGCATATCGCGATCGTGCCGGCGTCGCGCATCGTCGCGGGTCATGAAGAGGCGTTCGACCTGATCCGCAAGGAACGCGGCGAGCTGCCGCGCGCGGTCAATTTCGTATCGGGGCCATCGCGCACCGGCGATATCGAGCAGACCATCGTGCTGGGCGCGCACGGCCCCTACCGGGTGCATGCGATCGTCGTGCAGGATGCTTGAAGGCGTCGCGCGGCGGCGTGCTAACGGATATGCGAAGCACGCTGTATCTGTCGTATGTGCGCTGGCATACGGTCGCGCGTCCTGTATCGGCTTGAGTTCTCGGTCTGGTCGCGCGAGCCTGTGGCTCGCCATTGCGTCCACGCTCGCGCTGTGCGCGCCGTCAGTGCATGCGGCGACGCTCGACGGTGCGCACTTGTCGGCGCTATGGGGCTTGCCCTTCGCGGGTGTGCTGCTGTCGATCGCGATCTTTCCGCTCATCGCGCCAGCCTTCTGGCATCACCATTACGGCAAGATCGCCGCGGCGTGGGCGCTCGCGTTCATTGCGCCATTTGCGCTCAGCTTCGGTGCGAGCGCCGCGCTAGGCGCACTCGCGCATGCCATGCTCGACGAGTACATCCCGTTCATCATTCTGCTGACCGCGCTCTATACCGTCGCGGGCGGCATCTGCGTGCGCGGCAATCTGCACGGCACGCCGCGCCTGAACACCGCGATACTCGCGCTCGGCACGTTGCTCGCGAGCGTGATGGGTACGACCGGCGCGGCGATGCTACTGATCCGCCCATTGCTGCGCGCAAACGACAATCGCCGCCATGTGACCCACGTGGTCGTGTTCTTTATCTTCCTCGTCGCGAACATTGGGGGCGCGCTGTCGCCGCTCGGCGATCCGCCGCTGTTCCTCGGCTTTCTCGAAGGCGTGAGTTTTTTCTGGACCACCACGCATCTCGCGGCTCCGATGCTGTTCGTGAGCGGCATGCTGCTCGCCGCTTTCTATGCACTCGACTCGTACTACTTTCACCAGCGCGAGGAGGCGCGTTCGGCTTTCCTCGACCCGACGCCCGACGGCGCGCCGCTCGGCATCGACGGCAAGATCAATTTCGTGCTGCTCGCCGCGGCGATCGCGCTCGTGCTGATGAGCGGGCTGTGGCGCCCGCAAATCACATTCGACGTGCTCGGCACGCACGTCGCGTTGCAAAACATCGTGCGCGATGCAGCGCTGATCGTCGTCACGCTGCTATCGCTCGCGTGGACGCCGCGCGCGGCCCGGGCCGGCAACGACTTCAACTGGGCGCCGATCGCGGAAGTCGCCAAACTGTTCGCCGGCATCTTCGTGACGATCGTGCCGGTCATCATGATCCTGCGCACGGGAGAAGCCGGCGCATTCGCGGACATCGTCCATCTGGTCAACGATCCGTCGGGCGAGCCGCGCGACATCATGTACTTCTGGGCGACCGGCCTGCTATCTTCGTTTCTCGACAACGCGCCGACCTATCTCGTGTTCTTCAACCTGGCCGGCGGCGACGCGCAGACGTTGATGACCACCGGAGCAACCACGCTCGCGGCGATTTCGGCCGGTGCCGTGTTCATGGGCGCCAACACCTATATTGGCAACGCGCCGAACTTCATGGTGAAGGCGATGGCGCAATCACGCGGCGTGCGCATGCCGAGCTTTTTCGCGTATATGGGCTGGTCCGGCGCGATGTTGCTGCCGTTGTTCGCACTGACCGGCTGGCTCTTTTTTGGACGCTGACTCTGCAACGCCGAGGCAATCCCTCGACGTGCGATACGGAGACTTGCAATGCAGAAAATCCTCGTTGCCCGTTCGATCTTTCCCGATGTGATCGACCGGCTCAAACAATACTTCGACGTCGACTGGAACGAGGGCGACGTGTTACCCGCCGACGAGCTGAAGCGCCGTCTCGCGGACAAGGACGGCGCGCTCACGGCCGGCGAGATGATCGACGCGGGCGTGCTCGCCGCAGCACCGCGTCTGCGCGTCGTGTCGAACATGGCGGTCGGCTACAACAACTTCGACATGGCCGCGTTCAACGCAGCGAACGTACTCGGCACCAACACACCTGACGTGCTGAACGAATCGACTGCCGACTTCGGCTGGGCGCTGATGATGGCCGCCGCGCGCCGCATCGCCGAATCGGAGCACTGGCTGCGCGCGGGGCTCTGGCAAAAGTGGAGCTACGACGGCTTCCTCGGCAGCGACCTGTACGGCTCGACGCTCGGTGTGATCGGCATGGGCCGCATCGGCCAGGCGCTCGCGCGGCGCGCGCAGGGCTTCAACATGCGGGTCATCTATCACAACCGGTCGCGCGTCGCGCCGCAAATCGAGGCCGAGCTGAACGCGGAGTACGCGTCGAAAGAGGATCTGCTGCGGCGCGCCGACCACGTCGTGCTGGTGCTGCCGTACACCAAAGACAACCACCACACGATCGGCGCGGCCGAACTCGCGCTGATGAAGCCGACCGCGACGCTGACGAACATCGCGCGCGGCGGCATCGTCGACGATGCGGCATTGGCCGACGCGCTGCGTGACAGGCGCATCGCGGCTGCTGGTCTCGACGTGTTCGAAGGCGAGCCGCGGCTGAATCCGGCGCTGCTCAGCGTGCCGAACGTCGTGCTGACGCCGCACATCGCGAGCGCGACCGAAACCACGCGCCGCGCGATGGCGAATCTCGCCGCGGACAACCTGATCGCCGGGCTCGGCGTAGGACCGCGCGCCGGTCAACCGCCGAATCCGATCAACCCCGACGTGATCGGCAAGGCGCGTTCATGACGATGATTCTGGTGGCGGCCGTCGCGGTGCTGGCGGTCGCCCTCGTGATCGCACTGGCCTTGCTGTTGCGCGGTCACGACCGCACGGAGCAGCACGAGCAGTTCGAGATGCTGAACGAGCGCGTCGATGCCGTCGTCGACGCCCAGGTGCATACCGCCGAGCGGCTCGAGCGGCAACTGCGCAACGACATCGCCGAGACCGCGCGTGTGTCGCGCGCCGAGCAAAGCGGCGGCTTCGCGCAGTTTCAGCAAACCCTCGCCGCGCAGTTCGGCAGCATGACAACGGTGCAGGGCGGCAAGATCGACGGCTTCGCGCAGCAGCTCGACGCCGTGCGTCACAGCCTGCAGGCGCAGGCGCAGCAGGCGCGCGACGAGCAGGGCCGCTCGCTGAAGCAGTTCGGCGACACGCTGAGCCTGCAGCTCGGGCAACTGACCGAGGCGAACGACCGGCGCTTCGCCGAAGTGCGCGCGACGATCGAGCAGCGTCTGAAGGACATCGAGGCGAACAACGCGACGCGGCTCGAGGAGATGCGCCGCACCGTCGACGAAAAACTGCACGCGACGCTCGAACAGCGGCTCGGTGAGTCGTTCAAGCTCGTGTCCGACCGGCTCGAACAGGTGCATCGCGGCCTCGGCGAAATGCAGACGCTGGCGGCCGGCGTCGGCGATCTGAAGCGCGTGCTGACCAACGTCAAGACGCGCGGCACATGGGGCGAAGTGCAGCTCGAAGCCTTGCTCGAACAATTGCTGACGGCCGATCAATACGCGAAGAACGTCGCGACGGTGCCGAAGAGCGCCGATCGCGTGGAGTTCGCGATTCGTCTGCCGGGGCGGCCGGAACCGGGCGGCGCGAATACGCCGGTATGGCTGCCGATCGACGCCAAATTCCCGCGCGAGGACTACGAGCGGCTGATCGAAGCGCAGGAGCGCGCCGATCCGGTTGCGGTAGAGGAAGCATCGCGCGCGCTCGAAGTGCGGATTCGCGCGGAGGCGCGCACGATCGCCGAGAAGTACGTGGCGCCGCCGCATACGACCGACTTCGCGCTGCTGTTTTTGCCGACCGAAGGCCTGTATGCGGAAGTGCTGCGCCGGCCGGGGCTCACGGATCTGCTGCAGCGCGACTATCGCGTGACGATTGCGGGTCCGACCACGCTGACCGCGTTGCTCAATAGCCTGCAAATGGGTTTCCGCACGCTCGCGATCGAAAAGCGTTCGAGCGAGGTGTGGCAGGTGCTCGGCGCGGTGAAAACGGAGTTCGGCAAATTCGGCGACGTGCTCGCGAAGACCAAGGCACAACTCGAAACCGTCACGCGTTCGATCGAGGCCGCCGAAACGCGCACGCGCATGATGAACCGCAAGCTGCGCGACGTCGAGGCGTTACCGGGCGAGGAGGCGAGCGGGCTGCTCGGCGATGCGCTGTCGGGTGTGGAGCCCGATGAACAATGAGAGGCGGGGCGCTGGAATTGAGGCCCTTTCAGCGGGCCGTTCCGGCGCATCGCGCGTCACGCGCGCGCCAAACGGCGCGGCGCGCAGGCTGTCTTCCGTCGCGACGAAGATGTGCGCGCGGACATTACGCCTCTTCCGGTGCGTCGGCCAGATGGATTTCGATACCGCCGAATCGCGACGCGACCCAGTTGTAGGCGTGGCACGCGATCCACAACAGCACGAAGCCGAGGATTGCGTTCAACAGCAGCGCGCTGAACACCGTGCTCAGCTCCACCGAGCCATAGCGCACGAACGCGACCACCACGCCGAGCAGCACGATCGGCACCGAGAACGTCAGATACACGAGGATCAGCGCTTTGGCTGTCTGTCCTGGTGCGATGAACGAGATCTGTTTTTTCATGTAAGTCAAACCCCAGTGTGTCTTAGTAGTGGTAGTGGGTGGAGTGCGAATCCGGTGCTGATGTAGTGCCGATGTCGTGCGATCGATGCGCCGCCTGGAGCGTCAGATGAGACCGTCGAACAGCATGATCGACACGCGATCGCCGACGTCGATTTCGCCCTCGTCGTGGCCGAGCACGATGAAGCAGTTCGCTTCGCTCATCGAGCTCAGCACGCCAGAGCTTTGCGAGCCGGTCGGGCTCACGTGCCAGTGTCCGTGCGCGTCCTGTTCGGCGACGCCGCGCTGGAATTCGGTGCGGCCCGGGCGCTTGTCCACCGCCACGCGGCTCGTCGCGTGAATCACCGGCAGCGGCCGCGGCGTCGCGCCGGCCATCAGCAGCAGCGCTTCGCGCACGATCTGATAGAACGTCACCATCACGGCGACCGGATTGCCGGGCAGGCCGAAGAATAGCGCAGGTTTGCCGAGCCCGGGCTGTGCGCCGGACCACAGGCGGCCGAACGCGAGCGGCCGGCCGGGGCGCATCGCGAGACTCCAGAAGGCGACGTCGCCGAAAGTCTGCAGCAGTTGCTTCGTGAAGTCCGCTTCGCCGACCGACACGCCGCCCGAAGTCAGCACCACGTCGGCATTGGCCGCGGCGCTGCGCAGCGCGGCTTCGAGCGCGGCCGGCTCGTCACGCACGACGCCGAGATCGAGTGCGTCGACGTTCAGGCGCCGCAGCATCGCAAATAGCGTGTAGCGGTTGCTGTCGTAGACCGAGCCGGCGTCGAGCGGCTCGCCGAGCGAACGCAGCTCGTCGCCGGTCGAAAAGAACGCGACGCGCAGACGCCGCCGCACGCTGACTTCGCCGATGCCCAGCGATGCGAGCAGACCGAGGTCCGAGGCGCGCACGATGCGCCCGGCATGCAGCGCGACGTGACCGTGCGCGAGATCTTCGCCGGCGCGCCGGCGGTTCGCGCCCGCCGAGACCGCGCTGGCCGCGAAGCGGATCGAAGGGGAATCAGCGCTGTCGCGCTCGACCCGCTCTTGCGGCACGACAGTGTCGCAGCCAGCGGGCATGCAGGCGCCCGTCATGACGCGCACGCACTGGTTCGCCGCGACGCGGCCCGTGAACGGATGGCCGGCGAGCGCCTTGCCGGCGACCGTCAGCTCGACGCTTTCCGTGCCGCCTCGCGCACCGGCCGCGAGCGCCGCGTGATTGAACGCGTAGCCGTCCATCGCGGAGTTGTCGTGCGCGGGCACGTCGATCGGCGACACGATGTCGGCGGCGAGCACGCGTTCGAGCGCATCGCGCAACGCCACGCGCTCGACGGCCGCGACCGGCGTCGCCCATTGCCGGACGATCGCCTGAGCGGCCGGGACGGGTAGCGCATGAGGATCGTACTGCGCGACGCAGCGTGAAAAGTCGTTGAGCGTGGTCATGAATGGCTGGGCGTCGCGACCGGAGACGGGCGCGGCTATTGCCGTGCGGCCGGAGCGGATGTCAGCCGGGGCCTCGATTACGTTCGAGGTCGGCGAGTTCTTGTAACGAGTTGGCATTGTAGAACGCGCGCTCGCCGGCAAAGACGACTTCGACCGTCTTGTGGCGCGCGTACCACGCGCGGACCTTGCGTTCGCCGGCGGCCAGAAACGCGGCCAGGTCGTCCGCGATCGCGGTGCGCATCAACGCGAACACTGGGTGCAGCGAAGTTTCGCCACGGATGTCGACGGTGGTGACGGTCGCGATGTCGGCGTGGTTCGCGTCGAGCGCATCAGCGAGGCGCACGGCGAGGTCGGACGGCAGCCACGGCGAATCGCAGGGCGCGCTCAGCAGGTAGGCCGTGCCGGCGGCACGCAGTCCGGCGAGCATGCCGGCGAGCGGGCCCGCAAAGTCGGGGAGCGTATCAGCGACGACCGTCGCGCGATACGGCGCGCCGAGCGCGGCATAGATGTCGGGATGGCGGTTCGCGCTGATCATCAGCGGGCCGGTCTGCGGCGCGAGACGTCGTAGCACGTGAGCGGCGAGCGGTTCGCCGTGCAGCGGCTGCAGTCCCTTGTCGACGCCGCCCATGCGCGCGCCGCGGCCGCCCGCAAGCACGAGGCCGGTGATCTGTTCGCGGGGGACGGACATGCGCCGGCCGCTCAGCCGCCGATGTAGGACATTTCGACCCGGCGCCCGGCCGGCTCGCGCGAATCGGCCGGCTGGCTGCCGCGCAGCTGCGAGTAGCGGTCACTGCGGCCCTGCCAGATTTCGGCGATGGCGGTGGCAATCTCGGCATCGCTCGCGCCGCCGCGCAACAGCGCGCGCAGGTCATGCCCGCTCGATGCGAACAGGCACAGGTACAGCTTGCCCTCGGTCGACAAACGCGCGCGCGTGCAATTGCCGCAGAACGCGCGGGTGACGCTCGAAATGACGCCGATCTCGCC
Organism: Paraburkholderia atlantica; assembly: GCF_009362785.1. Classification (GTDB taxonomy): domain Bacteria; phylum Pseudomonadota; class Gammaproteobacteria; order Burkholderiales; family Burkholderiaceae; genus Paraburkholderia; species Paraburkholderia atlantica. The sequence goes on along the minus strand of NZ_WHNQ01000024.1, from coordinate 117,103 downwards.
TCCGCCGTCGACATAGCCCCAGCGCTGCGCGGTTTCGGCGGCGCTGTGCGCTTCGAGCGGAACGAGCGGGAAATGCTCGGCGATGCGCGCGACGACGTCGGCGGAAGGCAGCACTTCGGTCATGTTCCAGCCGTTCGAGGTGCCGACGTCCATGTATTCAATGAAGCGCAGCACCGCCCCCGTGCCTCTGAAATGACGCGCCATCGGGACGATTTCGCCGTCGTTGGTGCCGCGTTTGACGACCATGTTCACTTTGATCGGCGCGAGCCCGACCGCGTGAGCGGCGGCGATGCCGTCGAGCACGTCGGCGACCGCGAAGTCGGCGTCGTTCATGCGCCGGAACAGAGCGTCGTCGAGCGCGTCGAGGCTGACGGTCACGCGCGTGAGGCCGGCGTCCTTCAGGCTGCGCGCCTTGCGCGCGAGCAGCGAGCCGTTGGTGGTCAGCGTGAGATCGAGCGGACGGCCGGCGGGGGTGGTCAAGCGGGCGAGCCGGTCAATCAGGAATTCGAGGTTCTTGCGCAGCAGCGGCTCACCGCCCGTCAGGCGAATTTTCTCGACGCCATGCGCGACGAATTGCTGCGCGAGCCGCTCGATCTCTTCGAAGCTCAGCAGCGCGCTGTGCGGCAGGAACGCATAGTCCTTGTCGAACACCGCGCGAGGCATGCAGTAGACACAGCGGAAGTTGCAGCGGTCCGTCACCGAGATGCGTAGATCGTGCAGCGGACGCGCGAGCGCATCGTGCAGCGCGCCGCTAGGCGTCTGCACTGGGCCGGTGATGACCGGCGCCGCGCTGAGATCGGCAACAGGGATGATGCGGCGTGACATGAAGTGCTTCGTCAGGGGCTTTAACGGACGGCGAATAATTAATTCTATCGGAAATGCCCGCGATGGCAGGCCGGAGGGCGCGTGTTGTCGGGGTATACGGGGAGCGACGCGACGCGGCTCGCGGCCAAGACAGAACGCCCAAAAAAAAGCCCGCCGGGAAAGGCGGGCTTTTTCACGTACAACGACGCGGGTTACTGCGGATGCTTGATCGTTTCGACCTGCTGCATCGGCGTGCTGTCGACCGGCGGCAGCGCCTTGCGCTCACGGACGACGCGCGGCGGCTTGACCGTCTGCGCCGCCGCTTCCTGCGCGGCACGCAGTTTGTCGGCGTCGGTGTTCACCCAGATCAAGCCCGCTTGCTCGAGGATCGGCTGCAATGCATCGGCCGATGCAGCGGCGGGCGCTGCGCTGCGGACGGGAGCCGGCTGCGGGGCCGCGGCGACGGGCGCCGGTTCGGCTACGGCCGGTTCCGGTGCGACGACCGGTTGCGGCTCGACGATCTCGGCCTGCGGTGCCGGCACGGCTGCCGGGACCTCGACGATCGTGGCCGGAGCCGCGGTTTCGAGCGCAGCCGGGGTGGCTTGCGGCTCGGTCGGGACGGTCGGCTGCACTTCCATTGCCGGCTCGACTGCCGGCGATTCGGCATGCGCGGCCGGTTCGATCGGCGCAACCGGCGCCACCGGTTCGCTCGCGGCCGGCGCGGCTTGCTCTGCTTGCGCCGGCGTTTCGATAGCCGGTTGCGCCGCCACCGGAGCTTGCTCCACCGGCACGACCTTTTCGGTCTTTGCGGCATTTTCCGCGGCGAGAGCCGGCGTTTCGGCCGCCGCATGCAGTTCGGTCACGACGGCGCTTTCCGTTGCGACAGCGGCGACCACCACTTCGACCGGGGTCACGTCCTTCGCTTCGCTGGCTGCGGGCGTGTGCTCGACCGGCTGCTCGGTACGCACCGGCGCTTCGTCGCTGGCGGCAACGTTGTCACCTTCGGCTTCCGCGACGTCCGCCGCGAGGTTGCCATTCACGTCCTCTTCACGCTCGCGACGACCACCGCGACGGCCGCGACGGCGCCGGCGACGCTCTTCGCCGTCACGCGCGACCGCTTCCTGATCGACCGGCACGCCGTTTTCACCGGCTGCGGCGCGGTTGCGCGCGAGTTCGTCGGCGGCTTGGGTGTCGGTTTGCGTCAGCGCCGCGGCGGCTTCCGCCTGCGGCTTGCGACGCTCGCCACGCTCGACGCGTTCACCGCGTTCGCCACGCTCGCGGCGCTCGCCGCGTTCCTGACGTTCGGCGCGTGCCGTGCCTTCGGCGGCTTCGGCGCGCTCGGCGCCGCGTTCGCGAGCCTCGCGCGGTTCGCGTGCTTCACGCGGCTCCCGAGCCTCACGCGGTTCGCGTTGCTCACGCGGCGCGCGCGGTTCACGGCCCTCGCGTGCCTCGCGGCCTTCGCGTTCCTCGCGACGCTGCGACGGCTGCTGAGCTTGCGCCTGACGGCCACCGGTCAGGCCTTCGCCACGTGCTGCCGCGTCGCGGCCGCCTGCGCCGCCACGGCGATTGCGGTTGCGATCGCCGCCGCGCTCGCCCGTGCGCTCACCGCGCTCGGTGCGTTCACCGCGTTGCGGACGGGCTTGCTTGTCGGTCGTGGCCGGCGCGGCGGGTGCCGGAGCAGCCGGCTGCATGCCGAACAGATTTTTCAGCCAGCCGATGAAGCCGCCGCTGGCCGGCGTCACCGCGACCGGAGCGGGGGTAGCCGCCGGGCGTACCGGCGCGCTCGGAGCCGGCTTCTCGGGCGTGATGCCCTTGACCGCCGCTTCCTGCTTCGGCTTCACTTCCTCGGCGCGCTTGCTGTAGCCGGTTTCCGATTCGAGCTCGCGGGCCGCTTCTTCGGCCATCTTCCACGATGCGCGCGGATCGTCGAGGCGCGCGTCGTCGTGACGCAGGCGCTCGAGCTTGTAGTGCGGCGTATCAAGGTGCTTGTTGGGGATGAGCACGACATTGACCTTGAAACGCGACTCGATCTTGTTGATTTCGGCGCGTTTCTCGTTCAACAGGAAGGCGGTCACTTCGACCGGCACCTGGCAGTGGATCGCCGCGGTGTTTTCCTTCATCGCTTCTTCCTGAATGATCCGCAGCACTTGCAGCGCGGACGATTCGGTATCGCGGATGTGACCCGTGCCGTTACAACGTGGGCACGTGACGTGGCTGCCTTCCGACAGCGCCGGGCGCAGACGCTGGCGCGACAGCTCCATCAGGCCGAAGCGCGAGATCTTGCCCATCTGAACGCGGGCGCGGTCGTGCTTCAGCGCGTCTTTCAGACGCTGCTCGACTTCGCGCTGGCTCTTGGCCGATTCCATGTCGATGAAGTCGATCACGATCAGGCCGCCCAGGTCGCGCAGGCGCAGCTGGCGGGCGACTTCGTCCGCGGCTTCGAGGTTCGTGCGCGCGGCCGTTTCCTCGATGTCGGCGCCCTTGGTGGCGCGCGCCGAGTTCACGTCGATTGCGACGAGCGCTTCGGTGTGGTCGATCACGATCGCGCCGCCCGACGGCAGCGGCACCGTGCGCGAGTACGCGGTTTCGATCTGGTGCTCGATCTGGAAACGCGAGAACAGCGGCACGTCGTCGTGGTAGCGCTTCACCTTGCCGACGTTGTCCGGCATCACGATGTCCATGAAGGCGCGCGCCTGGTCATGGATTTCGGTCGTGTCGATCAGAATTTCGCCGATATCGGGCTGGAAGTAGTCGCGAATCGCGCGGATCACGAGGCTCGATTCGAGATAGATCAGCATCGGCTGGCCAGCCGTGCCGCTTTGCGACGCGGCTTCGATGGCGCGCCACAGTTGCATCAGGTAGTTGAGGTCCCACTGCAGTTCTTCGGCGCTGCGGCCGATGCCGGCCGTGCGCGCGATGATGCTCATGCCCTCCGGCAGTTGCAGTTGCGCCATGGTTTCGCGCAGTTCCTGACGGTCGTCGCCCTCGATCCGGCGCGACACGCCACCGCCACGCGGGTTGTTCGGCATCAGCACCAGATAGCGGCCGGCGAGCGAGATGAACGTGGTCAGAGCTGCGCCCTTGTTGCCGCGTTCTTCCTTTTCGACCTGGACGATCAGTTCCTGACCTTCCTTCAGCGCGTCCTGAATGCGTGCGGAACGCATGTCGACGCCGTCGCGAAAGTATTGGCGGGCGACTTCCTTGAACGGCAGGAAGCCGTGGCGGTCTTCGCCGTAGTTGACGAAGCAGGCCTCGAGCGACGGCTCGATGCGCGTGATGATGCCCTTGTAAATATTGCCTTTGCGCTGTTCGCGGCCGGCGGTTTCGATGTCGATATCGATGAGTTTTTGCCCATCGACGATGGCGACGCGCAGCTCTTCCTGCTGCGTCGCATTGAACAACATTCGTTTCATTGAACGGCTCCAGAGCGGCCTCGCCGGCCCAGCTGCGCGGTTGTCAGTCGCGAGAGCGTAAAGGGCAGGCGTGCCGCGTCTTATTGTGTTTTCACAAGCACGCTGGAGCGGGAAAGATGGCAGGAGAATTGCCTGAGAGGGCCCTGCCCGATTAAAAAACGGGCACGGTGCCGCAGGGCACATGCGAACACGGCTTCAAATCATGGCCTGACACGCCGCGTTTAGCCAGCAGACCTTCACAAGTCTTCGTCCTATGCAGCCGGCGCGCCAACTGGGCGCACGAGCGAAGGGCCGAAGTCCGCGGTCGTGCCGCAACGGGAAGTTCGCGCAGGCGGCGCGTCTTTTCCTGCTGGGGGTGTCTCGCCTTTCTTTTGACGTCGCCATGTCTTGTACTTTCTACAAGACGCCTCGGGCGCACGCCGTATTTTCGCGACTTGCAGCTTCGTCCAGCAGGGCGTCATACCACCCGGATCACGAAGCTGGAAGCTAAATTCTTTTTTACCAAAATTCCGTTACCGTCGAAGCCGAACTTGACCGAACGCGCCTGCGGGCGCCGTCCCTGCCGGGTGCGGACTTCGTGCGTGCAACTTGTTGCATCTCATTTTCAGGGCGAGCAACCAGACCCCGGCGCAAGTAAAATAACGGTTTATCGCTTGCGCTCGCGCAATCCACCCGCATTCCGGACGCTGTGCGGACACTGCGCCGGCCGTCGCGGACTGCTGGGCAAATTATATTCAGAATGAAAGAGTTAGGCAAAACATCCCAGAGATCGGTTGCAGGCGCGGTCGAAGGCTCGGTTTCAAGCGAACAGGTGTCGCTGATCGAAATCGACGACCGATCGGCCGGTCAGCGCATCGATAATTTCCTGTTGCGCGTCTGCAAGGGCGTGCCGAAAAGCCATATTTACCGCATCCTGCGCAGCGGTGAAGTGCGGGTGAACAAGGGGCGCATCGATGCGCAATACCGGCTCGAGCTGGGTGATCTGGTGCGTGTGCCGCCGATCCGCGTCGCCCAGTCGAATCAGGCGGCAGCCCACGTGCCCGTGCCCGCGGCGGGCTTTCAAATTCTGTTCGAAGACGAGCATTTGCTGGTGATCGACAAGCCGGCCGGCGTCGCGGTCCACGGTGGCAGCGGAGTCGCGTTCGGCGTGATCGAGCAGATGCGCGAAGCGCGACCGCAGGCAAAATTCCTCGAACTCGTGCACCGGCTGGATCGCGAGACCTCGGGCATCCTGATGCTCGCGAAGAAGCGCGCGGCGCTCGTCAATCTGCACGAGCAGATCCGCGACAACCGGATGGACAAGCGCTACTACGCGTGTGTGCACGGCGAATGGGCAAGCGACTGGGGGCGCCGTCGCGCGGTGAAGGAGCCGCTGCACAAATACCTGACCTCCGACGGCGAGCGCCGCGTGCGCGTGCAGGCCGACGGGCTCGCTTCGCACACGATCTTCAATCTGGTCGACCGCTGGCCGGACTACGCGCTGTTGGAGGCGGAACTGAAGACGGGGCGCACGCACCAGATTCGCGTGCATCTGCAGCATCTGGCACTGCCGATCGTCGGCGACGCTAAATACGGTGATTTCGCGCTTAACAAGGCTCTGGCTCGTGCCAACGCGAAGCCCGGGATCAAGCGTATGTTTCTGCACGCTTACCGGCTCAAGCTCACGCATCCGGCCACCGGCGCGCCGTTGCAACTGGAGGCGCCGCTGCCAGCCGACTGCCGCGGCTTTATAGAACAACTCAACGAACTACGCACTGGGTCCAACCCGGAGACGACCTCGCATGGCTAGAGAGCAATTTGACCTGATCGTGTTTGACTGGGATGGCACGCTGATGGATTCGACCGCGCATATCACGCGCAGCATCCAGGCGGCGTGTCGCGATCTCGGCCTGCCGGTACCCGCCGACGAAGCCGCGAGCTATGTAATCGGCCTGGGCCTGCGCGACGCACTGCAGATTGCCGCGCCGACGCTCGATCCGGCCGACTATTCCCGGCTTTCTGAGCGTTATCGCTTTCATTTTCTGGTAAAGGACCAGACCACCGAGCTGTTCCCCGGCGTGCGCGAGATGCTTCAGGAGTTGCGCGATGTCGGCTATCTGCTCGCGGTCGCGACCGGCAAAAGCCGCGTCGGGCTTAATCGCGCGCTCGATCAGGCACGGCTGACGAGCCTTTTCGACGGCACGCGCTGCGCTGACGAAACCTTCTCGAAACCGCATCCGGCAATGCTGCACGAACTTACCCGCGAATTGGGGCAGGATACGGCGCGCACGGTCATGATCGGCGATACGACGCACGATCTGCAGATGGCGCTGAACGCCGGCGTGGCGGGCATCGGAGTGACTTACGGCGCGCATCCGGCGAATTCGCTGAATGCGATGTCGCCGAAGTTCGTTGCTTCGAGCGTCAGCGATTTGTCCAGCTGGCTGCGGGAGAACGCATGAGCGCCGACGGCGTGAATGCTGCGACTGCCGCGGCCGCGCAGGCAGTGCGCATTTGCGCGGCCGACGAGCTGGTCGACGGCGGCGAAGGCATCCGGCGCGACGCACGGCTCGGCGGGCAGGACGCGGTGGTTTTCTTCGTCCGCTATGATGGCCGCCCGTACGGCTATCTGAACCGCTGCGCTCATGTGCCGATGGAACTCGACTGGCAGGAAGGGCAGTTCTTCGAATCGTCCGGCTTATACTTGATGTGCGCGACGCATGGCGCGATTTACGCGCCGGATACCGGCAAATGCGTCGGTGGTCCGTGTCGCGGGGGCAGATTGCGTCCCGTGCGGGTCGAGGAACGAGATACGCCCGAGGGCCGTGCGGTATTCTGGTTGCCTGACGGCGAATTGCTGCCGGTCACGCGCTGATTTTCTCTTCAATTTTCCACTGTCCGCATGTCCGACAATTTGACCCCCGAAAAGGACCCTGCCTCGGGAGGCCGCTCCGGTGTGCCCGCCGATCAGCCCGGCTGGGAGCGCGCCGCGCTCGAGCGCATCGCGCTTGCCGCGATCAACGAGCAACGCGCCGCGCGGCGCTGGCGGATTTTTTTCCGCTTCCTGTTTCTCGGAGTGCTCGCGCTGGTAGTGTGGGGGGGTCTGAGTTTTTCGGGCGAGCGGGTCGCCACGACTGGCCGACATACGGCGATGGTGTCGATCGATGGCGAGATCGCAGCGGATTCGAATGCGAACGCCGAAGATGTGAACACTGCCCTCGATTCCGCATTTGAGGATTCGAATACCGCCGGCGTGATTCTGTATTGCAACAGCCCGGGCGGCAGTCCGGTGCAGGCGGGCATTATCAATAGCGAAGTGCGGCGATTGCGCGGTAAATATCCGTCTATTCCGCTGTATGTCGTAGTTGGCGATATGTGCGCGTCCGGCGGCTACTACGCGGCCGCGGCGGCGGAGAAGATTTATGTTGACAAGGCGAGCATCGTCGGTTCGATCGGCGTGCTGATGGACAGCTTCGGTTTTACCGGCCTGATGGACAAGCTGGGGGTTCAGCGTCGGCTGCATACCTCGGGTGAGAACAAGGGTTTCTTCGACCCGTTCTCGCCGGAAACGCCGAAGATGGACGAACATGCGCAGGTCATGCTCGACCAAATCCACGCGCAATTCATCGACGCAGTGCGTCAGGGGCGCGGCAAGCGTCTGCATGAGACGCCGGACATGTTCTCAGGTCTGTTTTGGACGGGGCAGAAAAGCGTCGAGCTGGGCCTCGCGGATGGTTTTGGCGATGCGAATTACGTCGCGCGCGAGATCTTCAAGGCACCCGATATCGTCGATTACACGGTAAAAGAGAGCATTACGGACCGCGTTGCCCGCAAATTCGGCGCGGCGGTAGGTGCCGGCGCGGTTCGGGCGATGGCACTCGGCTCGAAGATCAATCTGCATTGAACTCGCCATATTAAGAGAGGCCCGCGTGGTCGGCTGTGGCCGATCGCGTGGGCTCTGTCTCATGCGGGTTTCGCTGCTGCCTGCTCTTCGCTGGCAGGCGGGGGCCGCGCTCAGACCGCCAGAATCAGAAAGATCGCCGGTCGCTTATGCAGGTCGATCTCAGGCTTCTTTTTCCAGTCCGCAACGCTCCGGCTTGCGATCACTTCGCTCGGCAGCGTCAGATCGACCGCCACGCAGACGAGCGTCGACGGTGCGCAGGTCGCGAGCAATGTATCGAGCAACGCACGATTCCGGTACGGCGTTTCGATGAAGATCTGCGTCTGTTTGCTCTTGCGCGACTGTTGCTCGAGATCGCGCAGACGTTTGGCGCGCTCGGCGGCGTCGACGGGCAGGTAGCCGTGAAACGCGAAGCTTTGGCCGTTCAGTCCAGACGCCATAAGCGCGAGCAGAATCGAACTCGGTCCGACCAGCGGCACGACCTTTACGCCGCGCTCGTGCGCGCGTCGCACGAGTAGCGCGCCCGGGTCCGCGACTGCCGGGCAGCCAGCCTCGGAGACGAGGCCCGCGTCGGTGCCCGACAGCAGCGGCGCGAGCAGTTTGTCGATTTCGCCAGCCGGCGTATTGACGTTCAGTTCGCGAATCTCGATTTCCTGAATCGGCCATTCTGTGCCGACTTTTTTCAGGAACGCGCGGGTGGTTTTCGCGTTTTCGCCAATGTAATAGTGCAGCGACGCCGCGCGGGCGCGCACGGCCACGGGCAACACCAACTCGAGGGCGCTTGCGTCGCCTTCGCCGAGTGTGTTCGGAATCAGATAGAGCGTACCGGTCATCGTGTCCCCAAAAGCGGATAGTTGGCCGCAAGCAGCATGTGCGACAACGCGATCAGCGGCAGGCCGACGAGCGCGGTCGGATCGTCGGAATGGATCGCCTCCAGCAGCGCGATGCCGAGTCCTTCGGATTTCGCGCTGCCGGCTACGTCGTATGGCGTTTCCGCGCGCAGATAGGCGTCGAGTGCTGCGTCAGGCAGGTCGCGAAAGCGCACACGAGTGATCACGTCGACGGTTTGCGCTCTGTCCGTCGCGCTGTCGAACAGACACAGCGCGCTATGGAATAGCACCTCGCGACCGCGCATCGCCTGCAATTGCGCGAGCGCCTTGTCGTGCGAGCCGGGTTTGCCGATCTGCAGGCCGTCATAGGTGGCGACTTGGTCGGAGCCGATCACGAGGGCGCGTTCGGCGGCGGAGAGGCCTTGGGCGACCGCGCGGGCTTTGGCTTCGGCGAGGCGCAGCGCGGTGGTTTCGGGCATTTCACCGGCGAGAGGGGTCTCGTCGATCGCAGGCACGACGATGTCGAACGGCACGCGCAGGCGTTCGAGCAACTCGCGGCGATACTGCGAACTCGACGCCAGAATCAGGCGTGGCGGGCGTTTGGAGGAATCAGGCATGGTTTGCGGGCAACTGAAGAGGCGGGTCGTACGGGGTCGCGCGAGGCTCGTGTGCGTACGGGCTTAAGTGTTTGACTCGAAAAGACAAAACGGATATGATTTTGGGCTTTTCACGGTATGCTTGTGCTTGAAGGGTCTCGGCGCGTTCAGCGGCTTTCGGCAGTCCGAAGGTCGAAGAAAGCCCGGCAGGGTTGAACGCAACGGCCGCTGGCCCCCACTGGCTTCCTCGCACACCGGATATCTTCGCGGCGGATTTGATCGTCCTTCGCGAATCACCCCGGCAACTTGCTTGCCGACGCAGGAGCGCACATGACTCAACATCCTGGCAAACCTGCAGGTCTGTCCGACCCGCATGAACTCGATCTGTTCGAATTTGCGCGGAGCGGACGTCAGGCCGCGGGTGTCGTGCGCGTCTCGCAACTGCCGCGCATGTTAAACGAAGTCCCGGCGGAAGCGCCAGATCGCGACACCGCGTTCACATGGCAGGCCGAAGGGACGACGCAGCCGGAATTGCAGGACGACGGCACCGAAGGTCCCCAGCCTTATCTGCGGCTGGCGATTCATGGCGCCGCGTGGCTCGAATGCCAGCGGTGCTTGACGCCGTATTCGCAGGCGTTCAACGTCGATGCAATTTACCGTGTCGTCAATACGGAGGCGGAAGCCGAAGAGTTTCCGCTCGACGAGGATGAAGTCGAGGTGATCGTGGGCTCGCGCCAGTTCGATCTCATCGACTTGATCGAAGAAGAGTTGCTGCTTTCTTTGCCGCTCGTGCCCAAACACGAGGTCTGTCCTGAAGTGCACGAGAGCCTCGTCTCGGGCGCGGACGGCAGCGAAGGCGAGGGCGATGAAGCCGCGCAGGACGAAGTTGGCGGTGTCGGCGAGCCGGATCAGTCCCGCGAACGGCGCAATCCGTTCGCGGCGCTCGAAAGTCTGAAACGCGACGAACCGGGCGGCAAGAAGCACTGAACAGTTGCAGGGGGCGCGATGTGGGCGCATTGGCCATTCGGCCAGTGGTTAAGTCCGTATCGGGCTGTGTTAGAATTCGGAAAATTTTTTGGAGTTTTAGTCATGGCAGTTCAACAAAACAAGAAGTCGCCGTCGAAGCGCGGCATGCACCGTTCGCACGATTTCCTGACGGCAGCGCCGCTGGCCGTCGAGCCGAGCACGGGCGAAGTGCATCTGCGTCACCACATTAGCCCGAACGGCTACTATCGCGGCAAGAAAGTCGTCAAGACGAAGAACGACTAGTCGTTGACTGCGATGCGCCCTGTGGCGTTTCGCGTAGCGATCGGCTCGCTTGACATTTTCCCGGTTCGGCAAAAAGGCGGCATTCAACTGCCGCTTTTTTGTGTCTGAAATTCGTCGCACTCCATGACAGTAAAGCTCACGATAGATTGCATGGGAGGCGACCACGGCCCGTCCGTGACCGTTCCCGCTGCCGTCAACTTCGTTCGTTCGCATCCCGATGCGCAGTTGCTGCTCGTCGGCATTGAAAGTGCGATTCGTGCGCAGCTGAAGAAGCTCAAGGCTCAAGATCTGCCGGCGCTGACCGTCGTGCCAGCTACCGAGGTCGTCGCGATGGACGATCCGGTCGAGGTCGCGCTGCGCAAGAAAAAAGACTCGTCGATGCGCGTGGCGCTGAACCGCGTCAAAGAAGGCGAGGCGCAAGCCTGCATTTCCGCCGGCAACACCGGTGCGCTGATGGCGGTCTCGCGTTATGTGCTGAAAACGCTGTCGGGCATCGAACGCCCGGCTATCGCGTTCGCCCTGCCCAATCCCACCGGCTACACGATGATGCTCGACCTGGGCGCCAACGTCGACTGCGAGCCGCAGCACCTGCTGCAGTTCGCCGAGATGGGGCACGCGCTCGTGTCCGCGCTCGAAGGGAAAGAGCGGCCCACCATCGGCCTGCTCAACATCGGCGAAGAAGTCATCAAGGGCAACGACATCATCAAACGCGCCGGCGAACTGCTGCGTGCGAGTACACTGAACTTTCATGGCAATGTCGAAGGCGACGACATCTACAAGGGCACCGTCGACGTGATCGTCTGCGATGGCTTTGTCGGCAATGTCGCGCTGAAGACGTCGGAAGGTCTCGCGCAGATGCTGTCCAATATCATCAAGGAAGAGTTCGGCCGGTCGTGGCTGACCAAGGTGATGGCGGTGCTCGCGCTGCCGGTATTGATGCGCTTCAAGAAACGCGTCGATCATCGGCAATACAACGGCGCCGCGCTGCTCGGCTTGCGCGGTCTCGTTATCAAAAGCCACGGTTCCGCCGATGCCTACGCGTTTGAGTGGGCTATCAAACGCGGGTATGATGCCGTCAAAAACGGCGTGCTGGAGCGCCTTGCGCGAGCGATGGAAGAGAACGCGGGTTCTCTCGAACAGGCAGCGCGCGACGCAAGCGGTGCGGGTCACGCAAGCCCGATCGCAGGCCAGCCGGCCGAGCCCTACGCTGCGCAATCCTCGAAGGCATAATGGCTCAATCCTCAATCTACTCCCGCGTGCTGGGCACCGGCAGCTGCCTGCCGCCCAACCGCGTCACCAATCAGGATCTGGCTGAACGTCTCGCCAGGCAAGGTGTCGAAACGAGCGACGAATGGATCGTCGCGCGCACGGGCATCCATGCGCGTCACTTCGCCGATCCGGACGTCACCACCAGCGACCTCGCATTGATCGCCTCGCAGCGTGCGATCGAAGCGGCGGACATCGATCCGCAGTCCATCGACCTGATCGTCGTCGCCACCTCCACACCGGACTTCGTGTTCCCGAGCACCGCCTGTCTGCTGCAGAACAAGCTCGGCATCAAGAATCAGGGCGCCGCGTTCGATGTGCAGGCGGTCTGCTCCGGCTTCGCCTATGCGGTCGCGACGGTGGACAGCCTGATTCGCACCGGCCAGCATCGCACGGCCCTCGTGGTCGGCGCGGAAACCTTCTCGCGCATTCTCGATTTCAACGACCGCACCACCTGCGTGCTGTTCGGCGATGGCGCCGGCGCGGTAATCCTGCAGGCCTCCGACGAACCGGGCGTGCTCTCGAGCGCGCTGCACGCAGACGGCAGCCATTCGAACATTTTGTGCACCCCGGGCAACGTGAACGGCGGCGTGGTCGCCGGCAGCGCGTTCCTGCACATGGACGGTCAGGCGGTGTTCAAGCTTGCCGTCAACGTGCTCGAGAAGGTCGCAATCGAAGCGTTGGAAAAAGCCGAACTGCAGCCCGAGCAGATCGACTGGCTGATTCCGCATCAGGCCAATATCCGCATCATGCAAAGCACCTGCCGCAAGCTCGGCCTGCCGCAGGAGCGCATGGTCGTAACGGTGGGCGAGCACGGCAATACGTCGGCGGCATCCATTCCGCTTGCACTCGACGTCGCGGTGCGCGACGGCCGCATCAAGCGCGGCCAGAACGTGCTGATCGAAGGCGTCGGCGGCGGCTTCACATGGGGCGCGTCGGTCATTCGCTACTGAGCGCGACGACGCATCGCGGGGCGTCGCTGGCGGCGCCCGTGCGGCCGGGTAATGCCGCCCGCCATCTGGCAGTCGCAGCCGGCCGTCACATCCGATTAAACAGATTTTGGGGACGATATGAAATTCGCGTTCGTTTTTCCTGGACAGGGTTCGCAGGCTGTCGGCATGCTCAACGCTTTCGCCGATCACGCTGTCGTGCGTGAGACGGTTCAGGAAGCCTCCGACGCACTCAACCAGGACCTCGGCAAGCTGATTGCCGAAGGCCCCGCCGAAGATCTCAATCTCACCACCAACACCCAGCCGGTCATGCTGACCGCGGCCTACGCCATTTATCGCGCGTGGCAGCAGGCGGGCGGCCGAACGCCGGCGATCGTCGCCGGACATAGCCTTGGCGAATACACGGCGCTCGTCGCGGCCGGCGCGCTGGCGTTCCGGGACGCGGTGCCGCTCGTGCGTTTCCGCGCGCAGGCGATGCAAACCGCGGTGCCGGTGGGCGAAGGCGGCATGGCCGCGATTCTCGGCCTCGACGACGACACGGTGCGAGCGGTCTGCGCGGAAGCGTCGGTGGCGGGCGTCGTCGAAGCGGTCAATTTCAATGCGCCGGCGCAAGTCGTGATAGCGGGCCACAAGGCCGCGGTCGAGAAAGCCTGCGAAGTCGCGAAGGCGAAGGGTGCGAAGCGCGCGCTGCCGCTGCCGGTGTCGGCGCCGTTCCACTCGTCGCTGCTCAAGCCGGCGTCGGATCAACTGCGCGAATACCTCGCGAGCATCGACGTGCAAGTGCCGTCGATTCCGGTCATCAACAACGTCGACGTCGCCGTGGTCAATGAGCCGGCCAAAATCAAGGACGCGCTGGTGCGCCAGGCGGCTGGTGCTGTCCGCTGGGTCGAATGCGTGCAGGCAATGGCCGCGCAGGGCGTCACGCACGTGATCGAATGCGGCCCGGGCAAGGTCCTTGCGGGCCTGACCAAACGCATCGACGGCAGTCTCGTCGGCGCGTCGGTGTTCGATCCGGCATCGCTCGAAGAAACGCTGAAGCTCGTTAGAGCAGGCTGAGCGCGCTTCCGCAAGCGGGTATCGGCAGAGCAGTGCCGCGCTGGCGCGACATCCCTTGACAGACGAATCAACAAGAATCAATCAGCCCTATTTGAAGGGCATCCGGACTGACAGATGGAAAAGACTCTCGACAAGCAGATCGCAATCGTGACGGGCGCATCGCGCGGCATCGGCCGTGCGATCGCGATGGAACTCGCGCGTCAGGGCGCGACGGTCATCGGTACCGCGACCAGCGAAAGCGGCGCGACGGCCATCACCGAGGCGTTCAAGGCGGCCGGCGTGAACGGCCGCGGCGCGGTGCTCGACGTCAACGACGCGGCCGCGGCCGAAGCGCTGATCGACGGCACGGTCAAGGAATTCGGCGCGCTGAACGTGCTGGTGAACAACGCCGGCATCACGCAGGATCAACTGGCGATGCGCATGAAGGACGACGACTGGGACGCGGTGGTCGACACCAACCTGAAGTCGGTGTTCCGTCTGTCGCGTGCGGTGCTGCGCCCGATGATGAAAGCGAAGGGCGGCCGGATCATCAACATCACGTCGGTGGTCGGCTCGGCCGGCAACCCTGGCCAGATCAACTACGCGGCCGCGAAGGCGGGCGTCGCGGGCATGACGCGCGCGCTCGCGCGCGAGATCGGCAGCCGTGGCATCACGGTCAATTGCGTGGCGCCTGGTTTCATCGATACCGACATGACCAAGGCGCTGCCCGAAGAGCAGCAGACCGTGCTGAAAACGCAGATTCCGCTCGGCCGTCTCGGCAGCCCGGAAGACATCGCGCACGCGGTAGCGTTCCTCGCGTCGCCGCAAGCGGGCTACATCACCGGCACGACGCTGCACGTGAACGGCGGCATGTACATGCAGTAACCAAATTCGGTTACTATCCGCGCCTTGATGCGTTCGCAGAAGCACGAGGCGCATGCGTTGACAGGAACCCGAAGCGCCGCTTTTTTGCCGGGTCAAACCTGATAAAATGCGCGCACCTGTATTTTTGAACTTCTTTTCCCTTGGAGGGGTAATGGACAATATCGAACAGCGCGTCAAGAAGATCGTCGCGGAACAACTGGGCGTTGCGGAAGCGGAAATCAAGAACGAAGCGTCGTTCGTGAACGATCTCGGCGCCGACTCGCTCGACACCGTTGAGCTCGTGATGGCCCTCGAAGACGAATTCGGCATGGAAATTCCGGATGAAGAAGCCGAGAAGATCACCACCGTTCAGCAAGCGATCGACTACGCTCGCGCGAACGTCAAGGCCTAAGGTCATTCGCGCCTGCGTTTCTGCACGGAGCGCGCATGACGCCCTGCCGTGCCGCTTGCCGGCGCCAGCAGGGTCGGCGCTATGGGGCGTGTCCATCGGCACACCACACGCCGCGCCGCTTGCCACGCAGGAGCCAGCGATGTTGACAGCGCAACTTTCCGCGCGATTGCCGACTTAAACAGCCACAGGGCACACAGGGCGATTCCTGTGGCCGCTGTGGCTTTTGCTTTTTGTCATCTATGAAAAAGGGGTTACCGTGAGCCGCCGTCGTGTTGTTGTTACAGGCCTGGGGCTGATTTCGCCTGTTGGCAATAATGTTGCCGATGGCTGGGCCAATCTGGTCGCCGGCAAGTCTGGGATTGCCAATATCACGAAGTTCGATGCGTCGAACTTCTCGACTCGTTTCGCCGGCGAGGTGAAGGGCTTCAATATCGAGGACTACATCCCCGGTAAGGAAGCGCGCCACATGGATACGTTCATCCACTACGGCGTGGCCGCGGGCATCCAGGCGATGCAGGACAGCGGCCTCGAAGTCACCGACGAGAATTCGGAGCGCATTGGCGTGGTGGTCGGTTCGGGCATCGGCGGTCTGCCGATGATCGAAATCACCCAAACCGAATTGCTCAATCGCGGCCCGCGTCGCATTTCGCCGTTCTTCGTGCCGGCTTCGATCATCAACATGATCTCCGGCCACCTGTCGATCAAGTTCGGCATCAAGGGTCCGAATCTGTCGATCGTCACCGCGTGCACGACCGGTCTGCACTGCATCGGCGAAGCTTCGCGCCTGATCGAATACGGCGACGCCGACGTGATGATTGCCGGTGGCGCGGAATCGACCGTGTCTCCGCTCGGTATCGGCGGTTTTGCGGCGGCTCGTGCGCTGTCGCAACGCAACGACGATCCGGCAACCGCTAGCCGTCCGTGGGACAAAGACCGCGACGGCTTCGTGCTCGGCGAAGGCGCGGGCGTGATGGTGCTCGAAGAATACGAGCACGCGAAGGCGCGTGGCGCGAAGCTCTACGCGGAAATCGGCGGCTACGGCATGAGCGGCGACGCGTATCACATGACCGCGCCGCTCGAAGACGGCGACGGCGCACGCCGCTGCATGCTCGCAGCGCTGAAGAACGCGGGCATCAACGTAGATCAGGTTAACTACCTGAACGCGCACGGCACGTCCACGCCGCTCGGCGATCTGGCGGAAACGACCGGCATCAAGCGGGCGTTTGGCGACCACGCGAAGGACATGGTCGTCAATTCGACCAAGTCGATGACGGGTCACCTGCTGGGCGGCGCCGGCGGTCTGGAGTCGGTGTTCACGGTGCTCGCCGTGCATCATCAGGTTTCGCCTCCGACCATCAACATCTTCAACCAGGACCCGGCCTGCGATCTGGATTACTGCGCGAACACCGCGCGGGACATGAAGATCGACGTCGCGCTGAAGAACTCGTTCGGGTTCGGCGGCACGAACGGCACGCTGGTGTTCAAGCGCGCCTGATCACGGGTGACGCATCAGTTCACGACGCCGGCTTCGCCGGCGCTTTCCCCCGCACCGGCAACGTTGGGCAGGGCGACGCAGCGGATTGCGTTGCGTCGCTCTGTTGCAATGCGTGCCGCGGCCGGGGCGTTCGTGCTGATTGCGACGTTAGCTGTTTATACCTGCCTCGCGCCGCGCCTTGGCGCGTGGCAGGCCGCTCCGTTGACGCTCGCCGTCGCAGCGCTGCTTGCACTGTGCGCGGCGAGGCATGACGCGGCACAGCCCGCCGCGCTACATATCGCGATGGGCGAGATTTCCGCCTGGAACCACGCGGGTGAATTACTCGCGCGAGGTCGCGTCGTCGGTTGCGCGCAGTGGAGCAGCCGTTTGCTGGTGCTCGCGCTCGAGCCCGAGGGTGATCGAAGGCGAGGCCTGTTGCGTGCGCCGCCGGGCCACGCCCGCTCCCTGCTGCTCGCCGCCGACGCGCTGCCGCCCAATATCTTTCGCGAACTTTCCGTGCTGGGCCGGCGTGCGGCCGGCGCCTGACTGTAACGACTGTAACCGCTGTTACCGTAGTAACGTGCCCTCACGAGGGGGACGCTACAATGGTCCCCCGCCATGCGCCCTATAGTTAACGGATTTATCAGGTGAGCGAAAAAGAAATTGATCAGGTGCTGGTCGAGCGCGTCCAGAAGGGCGACAAGGCCGCGTTCGAGCTTCTGGTCTCCAAATACCACCGCAAGATTCTCCGGCTGATCTCGCGTCTCGTGCGGGACCCCGCGGAGGTAGAAGACGTCGCGCAGGACGCATTTATCAAGGCGTATCGCGCGTTGCCGCAGTTCCGCGGCGAGTCGGCGTTTTATACGTGGTTGTACCGGATTGCGGTCAACACCGCGAAGAACTACCTTGCCACCCAGGGCCGGCGTGCACCGACCTCGACCGAAGCGGATGCTGAAGAAGCTGAAACTTTCTCCGACGCCGACCAACTAAGGGATATCAACACGCCTGAGTCGATGTTGATGAGCAAGCAGATCGCCGAGACGGTCAATGCTGCGATGGCGGTTTTACCGGAAGAATTGCGCACCGCCATTACTCTTCGAGAAATTGAGGGTTTGAGTTACGAGGAAATCGCTGAGATGATGGGTTGCCCAATTGGCACAGTCAGATCACGAATTTTCCGCGCTCGCGAAGCCATTGCGGCAAAATTGCGGCCGTTGCTTGACACACCCGAAGGCAAGCGCTGGTAGACGTTTCTGAACATCCAGCCGGCTTGGCGGGGCAGCGGTGCAATATCTGGATTAGTGGTGTCACTATGGGGTATTTGGAAGAATGGGGAGCATCATGGGGTCGGTCTCGATGCAATCGCAAGCGGGTTCGCACGGCGAGCGTCTGTCCGCCTTTGTCGACGGTGAATTGTTCGGCGAAGAGCATCTGAATCTGGACAAGTTTCTTGCGGAACTAGACGGCGATGATCGCGCCGCCTGGTCGAGCTATCACCTGATCGGCGACGCGCTACGTTCCGACGATCTGGCAGTCAGCCCCGCACGGAGCAGCGCCTTTCTGAGCGGTTTTGCCGCGCGCCTCGAAAGCGAGCCGCATGTGCTGGCGCCAGCCGCCGCGGCCGCATCGGTCACGCGCCGCCTGCTCGGGTTGCGCCGGCGAGTCGTGCCGGCTTTTGCCGTCGCCGCCGCGGCCGCTACGCTGACCTGGATCGTCGTGCCGCAGTTGCAGGGCGTGCCGGGTGGTCCGGGTGCCCAGCTCGCATCGCTCCAATCGCACGGCGACCCGGTGCAGCGTGTGGCCATGGGCTCGGTGCCCGCACAAGACTCCAACATCATTCGCGACGCGAGCCTCGATCAATACCTCGAAGCTCATCAGCAGTTCGCGCAACAACCGGCGATGGCAGGCTCGATGCCGGTGATTCGCGCTGCCTCAGTTTCCACGCAGGGCCAATAGTTTGATGCAGACTCCGCGGTTCAATAAAACGACTATCTGGGGGCGGTTGCCAGCATTTCTGTTCTGCGCAGCCGTGTTGTTGTCCGCTACACCGCGGGTCTTCGCTCAAGACGATCCGGTCGTCGCCCGTCGCACGGCCGCGGAACTGCTCGACCGCATCCATCAGGCCGCCCAGCAGCAGAACTATGAGGGCGCCTTCGTCTATCAGCGCGGCAATTTCGTGCAAACGTCGCGCATCGCGCATTACTCCACGCACGCGGACGGCGAGTTCGAGCAGCTTGAAAGCCTCGACGGCAAGCCACGCAAAATGCTGCGCCACAACGACGACATGTACACGTTCCTGCCGGAACGGCGCATCGTGGTCTTCGAAAAGCGGCAGAACAAGGACTCATTCCCCGCGCTGCTGTCCGTGAACGGCGAGCAGGTGCTGTCCGTCTACGAACCGAAGATGCTGGGCGATGACCGCGTCGCGGGCGTCGACAGTCTCGTGATGGAACTCGATCCGAAAGACGCGTACCGGTTCGCGTACAAGCTATGGGCCGACAAAAAGACCGGTCTGCTGCTGCGCGCGCAGACGCTCGATCCGACCGGCCAGGTGCTCGAGCAACTGTCGTTTTCCCAGGTCCGCATCGGCGTGCCGGTCGACAAGGCGGGCATCGTCAACGGCATCCGCAATCTCACGGGCTGGACAGTCGTGCGTCCGCCAGTCGAGCCGGTCGACATGGCCGCGCAGGGTTGGCAAATCAATCCGTCGGTGCGGGGCTTCCATATCATCCGCCAGTTGCGCCGTCCGATGGCGTCGCGCGAAGCGGGGCAGCCGCCAATTCCGGTCGACCAGGCCGTCTTTTCCGACGGCCTCGCGGCGATTTCAGTCTTCGTCGAGCCGGTCGAAAACAACACGCGCAAAGAGGGCACGGGCGATAGCGGCGCGACGCACGTGCTGGTCAAGCGTCAGGGTGACTTCTGGATTACCCTGCTCGGTGAAGTGCCCCAAACCACATTGCAGCAATTCGCGTCTGCCATAGAATACAAAGCTCCTAAGTAACCCTTCCGAATCCTGAAATCCCTCGGCTTGCTACGATATGACGACTTTCTCGGTGCGCAAATTCCTCGCGGCCGTAGTGGTGGCGGCGTGTTTGCCGCTTGTGCCGCATATGGCATCGGCGGCTCCCGCTGCCAATCTGCCCGACTTCACTGACCTCGTCGACAAGGTCGGCCCGGCGGTCGTCAACATTCGCACGACAACGCGCGTGTCGAACAGCAGTTCCCGCGGCGGCCTGCCGCCGGGTATGGACGACGGCGATATGTCGGAGTTCTTCCGGCGCTTCTTCGGAATTCCGTTGCCGCAGTCACCGCAATCACCGCGCGGTGGTGATAACGGCGGTGGCGGTGGAGGGGGCGGCGGCAGCGGCGGCAGCCCGGATTCACAGGACAACACCGACCCCGAACAGAACAGCGGGGTAGGCTCGGGCTTCATTCTGTCGGCGGACGGCTACGTGATGACCAACGCGCACGTCGTCGACGACGCGGATACGATCTACGTGACGCTGACCGACAAGCGCGAATTCAAGGCGAAGCTGATCGGGGTCGACGACCGTACCGACGTCGCGGTCGTGAAGATCAACGCGTCGAATCTGCCGACCATCACGATCGGCGATTCGAACAAAGTGCGCGTCGGCGAATGGGTCGTCGCGATCGGTTCGCCGTTCGGTCTCGAAAACACGGTGACGGCCGGTATCGTTAGCGCAAAGGGACGCGACACCGGCGACTATCTGCCGTTCATCCAGACCGACGTCGCCGTCAATCCGGGCAACTCGGGCGGTCCGCTGATCAACATGCAGGGCGAAGTGATCGGCATCAATTCGCAGATTTATAGCCGCACCGGCGGTTTCATGGGCATTTCGTTCGCGATTCCGATCGATGAAGCGATGCGCGTGGCCGATCAGCTGAAAAGTTCGGGCAAGGTGGTGCGCGGCCGCATCGCGGTGGCGATCGGTGAAGTGACGAAGGACGTCGCCGATTCGCTCGGTTTGCCGAAGGCGCAGGGCGCGCTCGTCAGCAGCGTCGAGCCGGGCGGCCCGGCCGACAAGGCCGGCGTGCAGCCGGGCGACATCATCCTGAAGTTCAACGGTCATTCGGTCGACACCGCGACGGACCTGCCGCGCATGGTCGGCGATACGAAGCCGGGCACGAAGACGTCGATCTCGGTCTGGCGCAAGGGTCAGACGCGCGAACTGCCGATCACGATCGCAGAAATGCAGCCGGACAAGGTCGCGAAGGCGGATCAGAAGAAACCTCAGGCACCGAAGCAGCGCGCGACCAACGCGCTTGGCATCGCGGTCAGCGACATTCCCGCCGATCAGCAGAAAGCGCTGAAGATTCCGAACGGCGTGCAGATCGACGCGGTCGACGGTCCGGCAGCCCGTCTCGGGCTCCAAAAGGGCGACATCATCCTGCGGGTTGGCGATACCGATGTGACGAGCGCGAAACAGTTCGACGAGCTGACCTCACACCTCGATTCGCAGAAGATGATCGCGCTGCTGGTTCGTCGCGGCGACAACACACAGTTTGTGCCGATCCGTCCGCGCAGCCCGCAGAAATGATGAAGACGGCATCGCTCACGCTCTTCGGGCGCACGTGGTGCCATCTGTGCGAGGACATGCGCGCCGCGCTCGAGCCGTTGCTGGCCGAGTTCGGAGCGCAGCTGGCAGTGATCGACGTCGACAGCGACCCGTTGCTCGAAGCGCGTTACAACGAATTGGTGCCGGTGCTGGTTTGCGATGGAGTCGAGTTGTGCCACTACCATCTCGACGAAGCACGAGTGCGCACAGCATTGGCCGCGCATGCGTCGCGTGTCGCGGCGGCATCATGATTTGCATCCGCGCGGCATGGTGATTCCCGCGATCCACGCGCGTGTCTGCCGCGACTTGCTGCGACGCGCACGGTAAATTTCTCGCACCCTCTACGCCGTCTTGAGGCCCGCGCTATGCAAGATGCGCCGGCCGAGGGGCTTTTCGGCTAAAATAGATAGGTTTTTCACCTACTTACAAGGCGTGCTCCGCTATTGTCCGGGCGCGCCTTTTCGCTTGATCGGCACTGAATGGATCATATTCGTAACTTCTCGATCATTGCGCACATCGACCATGGCAAGTCGACGCTCGCCGATCGCATCATCCAGATTTGTGGCGGTCTGTCCGACCGCGAGATGGAAGCTCAGGTGCTCGACTCTATGGATCTCGAGCGCGAGCGCGGCATTACCATCAAGGCGCAAACCGCCGCATTGTCGTATCGCGCGCGCGACGGCCGCGTCTACAACCTGAACATGATCGACACCCCGGGGCACGTCGACTTCTCGTACGAAGTCAGCCGCTCGCTGTCCGCGTGCGAAGGCGCGCTGCTCGTCGTCGACGCGAGCCAGGGCGTGGAGGCGCAAACCGTCGCCAACTGCTACACGGCTATCGAACTCGGCGTCGAAGTTGTGCCGGTGTTGAACAAGATCGATCTGCCCGCGGCGAACCCCGAAAACGCGATCGCCGAGATCGAGGACGTGATCGGCATCGACGCGACCGACGCGACACATTGCAGCGCGAAAACCGGCCTCGGCGTCGAAGACGTGCTCGAAGCGCTGATCGCGAAAGTGCCGCCGCCGAAGGGCGATCCGGAAGCGCCGCTGCAGGCGCTGATCATCGACTCGTGGTTCGACAACTACGTCGGCGTCGTGATGCTCGTGCGCATCGTCAACGGCACGCTGCGTCCGAAGGACAAGATCCGCCTGATGGCAACCGGCGCGCAGTATCCGGTGGAACATATCGGCGTGTTCACGCCGAAGTCGAAGAATCTCGAATCGCTGTCGGCGGGGCAGGTGGGCTTCATCATCGCCGGCATCAAGGAACTCGCGGCGGCGAAGGTCGGCGACACGGTGACGCTGGTGAACCAGCCGGCGGCCGAGCCGCTGCCGGGCTTCAAGGAAGTGAAGCCGCAGGTGTTCGCGGGTCTCTATCCGGTCGAAGCGAACCAGTACGATGCGCTGCGCGACTCGCTCGAAAAGCTGAAGCTGAACGACGCGTCGCTGCAGTACGAGCCGGAAGTGTCGCAGGCGCTCGGTTTCGGGTTCCGCTGCGGCTTCCTCGGTTTGTTGCACATGGAAATCGTGCAGGAACGTCTCGAACGCGAGTTCGACATGGACCTGATCACGACGGCCCCGACCGTGGTCTACGAAGTCCTGCAGCGCGACGGCACGACCCTGATGGTCGAGAATCCGGCCAAGATGCCGGAGCCATCGAAGATCGAGGAAGTGCGCGAACCGATCGTCACCGTGAACCTGTACATGCCGCAAGACTACGTCGGCGCGGTGATCACGCTGTGTACGCAGAAGCGCGGCAACCAGATCAACATGCAGTATCACGGCCGTCAGGTCCAGCTGACGTACGAAATCCCGATGGGCGAAGTCGTGCTCGATTTCTTCGACCGTCTGAAGTCGATTTCGCGCGGTTACGCGTCGATGGATTACGAGTTCAAGGAATACCGCGCGTCGGACGTCGTGAAGGTCGACATGCTGATCAACGGCGACAAGGTCGATGCGCTGTCGGTGATCGTGCATCGTTCGCAAAGCCAGTATCGCGGCCGCGAAGTGGCAGCGAAAATGCGCGAGCTGATTCCGCGTCAGATGTACGACGTAGCGGTTCAAGCCACGATCGGTTCGAACATTATCGCGCGCGAAAACATTAAAGCGTTGCGTAAGAACGTGCTGGCAAAATGCTACGGCGGTGATATTACGCGTAAGAAAAAGCTGCTTGAAAAGCAGAAGGCAGGCAAGAAGCGAATGAAGCAGGTGGGTTCGGTTGAAATCCCGCAAGAGGCTTTCCTCGCTATTCTGCGTGTCGAAGACAAATAAGTTGAATAACGGAACCCTATGAATTTCGCGCTGATTCTTTTTGTGCTCGTCGTTTTGACGGGTGTCGCATGGGTCGCGGACAAACTGGTTTTCCTGCCGAAACGGCGCCGCGAGGCGGAAGCCGCAGTCGCCGAATTCGATCGTCAGCAGGCACGCATCGGCGAGCGTTTCGCCGATGAAAACGCCGCGCAAACGCGCGCGCGTTTGCGCGACGACAAACTGCGTCAGCCGTGGTGGCTCGAATATACGGCGAGCTTCTTTCCGGTGATTCTGGTGGTGTTCGTCGTGCGCTCGTTCGTAGTCGAGCCGTTCAAGATCCCATCGGGCTCGATGGTGCCGACGCTGCTGGTGGGCGACTTCATCCTCGTTAATAAATTCGAATACGGTCTTCGTTTGCCGATCACCAACACGAGGATCACGCAGGGCCGTCCGGTCCAGCGCGGTGACGTGGTGGTGTTCCGTTATCCGAAAGACGAATCGGTCGACTACATCAAGCGCGTGATTGGTCTGCCGGGCGATGTGGTCGAGTATCAGGACAAGAAGTTGACCGTCAACGGCAAGCCGGTGCCAGAAACGCCGCTGCCCGATTATCTCGACGAAGAGCGACTCGGCTATGCGAAGCAGTTCCAGGAAGATATCGACGGCCGCAAGAACGCGATTCTGAATAATCCGGCGGTGCCGCCGTTCATCGTTGGTGCGGAAGATTTTCCGTATCGCGACAACTGTCAGTACAACGCGCGTGGCGTGATCTGCAAAGTGCCGCCGGGCAATTTCTTCATGATGGGCGATAACCGCGACAACAGCGCGGACAGCCGGTACTGGGGTTTTGCGCCTGAACGCAATATCGTCGGCCGCGCATTTTTCATCTGGATGAACTTCAGCGATCTGCGACGCATCGGCTCCTTCCAGTGAGTCGTGCGCATCGATCGCGTCGTGATCACCTCATGAGCGATCACACGCCGCGCGATTAACCGGCACCGGTTATCTCGGTCGCGGCGTGTTGTCACGCCACTTTAAGAACTCGCGGTAACGTCGCTTCACCACGCTTTTTCCTCTGGCGCCCCGCGTTTCCGCCGGGTCAGGCGCCCGCGTTATACTCTGCCCATGCCTCTATCTCCGTTGGAAAGCCGTTTGCGCTACGAATTTCGCAATGCGGAATTGCTGCGCCAGGCTTTAACACACCGCAGTCACAGCTCCACGCATAACGAACGGCTCGAATTTCTCGGCGACTCCGTTCTGAATTGCGCGGTGGCTGCGCTTTTGTTCCAACGTTTCGGCAAGCTCGACGAAGGCGACCTGTCGCGCGTGCGCGCCAATCTCGTCAAACAGCAGTCCCTCTACGAGATTGCTCAGGCACTCAATATCTCCGAAGGCCTGCGCCTAGGCGAGGGCGAGTTGCGCAGCGGCGGCTTCCGCCGGCCGTCGATCCTCGCGGATACGCTCGAGGCGGTGCTCGGTGCGATATTTCTCGACGGTGGCTTCGACGCCGCCCAGACGGTCATCAAGCGCCTTTACGTGCCGATCCTCGACCACATCGACCCCCGTACGCTCGGCAAGGACGCAAAGACGCTGCTGCAGGAGTATCTGCAGGGTCACAAGATTGCGTTACCTACATATACGGTCGTCGCTACCCATGGTGCGGCGCACAATCAGCAATTCGAAGTCGAATGCACGGTGCCAAAGCTCGACGTCAAGGTGTCCGGCTCGGGTGCGAGCCGTCGCGCGGCGGAGCAGGCGGCCGCAAAGAAGGCGCTCGACGAAGTCATGGCCGCGGCGCCCGCCGTGGTTGCGAAGCCGAAGCGTTCGAAAAGCGCGCGCGCCGCGAAAAACGCCGAACAGGAAATCGTGCCGGGCGTGACCGGCGTACAGGCCGCGCTGGATTTGCGCACGCCGGATCGCAAGAGCGCTCGCGGCGAAGGGCGCGCGCCTGCTGCGGCGGAAGCCCACGCCGACAAGTCTGCGGTGGAAAAATCAGCCGTTGAAAGACCCGCAGCCGAGCGTGCCGCGCCGGGTCCCGCCGGTGCGCCGCTGGCTGTCATCCGTGCCGCGCATGTGGAGTACAGCGGCCATGACAAGCCGGAACGCGCCGAGAAGTCCGAAAAGGCGGAGAGAACCGACAAGGTTTCGGTCCACGCAGGCGAGAAACCTGTCGACAAGTCGGCCGAAAAACCCGCAGCGGACAAAACCCCCGACCTCAAAGCCGACGCACCGTCCCACGCACGCAGCGCAGAGCGTCAGCGCAACCGCGAGGCCGCGCCGGGCACTGCGTCATCGAGCGTTTCCGCCGCGCCCGCGTCAGTTGTCTCGGCGGCCCCGGCATCTGCCGAACACGAACCCGGCGTCGCCGGCGCGGTGCAAACGCGCGTCGCCGATGCGGGCCATTGATTGCCATCGGCGTGCGCGTCGCGCGCGCCGACCTGAACCTGCCGTAGTCCGAATATGAACGCTCCCACTCCCACTGGTTTTCGCTGCGGCATGGTCGCGATCGTCGGCCGCCCGAACGTTGGCAAGTCCACGCTGATGAACGCGCTGGTCGGCCAGAAAGTCAGCATCACGTCGCGCAAGGCGCAGACCACGCGTCATCGCATCACCGGCATCAACACGCTCGAAGACGCCCAGTACATCTTCGTCGACACGCCCGGTTTCCAGACCAGGCACAGCGGCGCGCTGAACCGCTCGCTGAATCGCGCCGTCACGTCGACGCTGACCTCGGTCGACGCGATCCTGTTCGTCATCGAAGCCGGCCGCTTCGGCCCCGATGACCAGAAGGTACTCGACCTGATCCCAGCGAAGGTGCCGACGCTGCTGATCGCGAACAAGCTCGATCGCGTGTCGGATAAAGACTCGCTGTTCCCGTTCATGCAGCAGATGAGCACGCTGCGCGAGTTCAACGAGATCGTGCCGCTGTCGGCGAAAAATACCGACGACATCAAACGTCTGATGGCGACCATCAAGCCGTTCCTGCCGGAAGGCGAGCCGATCTACGGCGAGGACGACCTGACCGATCGCAGCGAGCGCTTCCTTGCCGCCGAAATCCTGCGCGAGAAGGTCTTCCGCTGGACCGGCGACGAACTGCCGTACACCAGCACCGTGCTGATCGACAAGTTCGAAACAGAAGGGCGGCTGCGCCGTATTTTCGCGACGATCCTCGTCGATCGCGACACGCACAAGGCGATGATCATCGGCCAGAAGGGCGCGAAGCTGAAGCAGATCAGCACCGAGGCGCGCCTCGACATGGCGAAGCTGTTCGACGGGCCGGTGTACCTCGAGACCTTCGTCAAGGTGAAGAGCGGCTGGGCCGACAACGAAGCCGGGCTTCGTGCGTATGGGTACGAATGACGCGTGGATGACGCTCAATTCAGACGAGGCTCCGGACCAACCGGAGCACGAACCGTCGCGGCCCGCGCGTAGCGCGAGGAAATCGTCGGCTCAGGCAAAAGGCGCGAAAAGCGCGCCCGTCGACGACGGCGAGCCGCGCAAAACGCCGGCGCGTCGCGCGCCGCGCACCTCCACATCCGAATACCGAATCACCGAGCAGCCTGCGTTCGTGCTGCATAGCTACCCGTATCGCGAGACCAGCCTGATCATCGACGTGCTGTCGCGCGATCACGGTCGTCTCGCGCTCGTCGCGAAGGGCGCAAAGCGCCCGCACTCCGCGCTGCGCGGCGTGCTGCAAACGTTCCAGCCTCTGTCGCTCGCATGGTCGGGCAAATCCGAAATGCGCACGCTGACCGGCGCCGAATGGGTCGGCGGCATGCTGCCGCTGACCGGCGACGCGCTGCTGTGCGGTTTCTATGTCAACGAACTGCTGGTGCGCTTCTGCGCGCGCGAAGACCCGCATCCGCAGTTGTTCCATCACTACGTCGTCACGCTGACGCGTCTTGCGCACGATGAGCCGCCGGTGCAGGTGCTGCGCTCGTTCGAACGCGTGCTGTTGCGCGAGACCGGCTACGCGATGGCGCTCGACCGCACGGTCGCGCGCAAGGCCGTGCTCGCCGACGGCCGCTACGTGTTCGATCCCGAGCGCGGCGTGCGCGAGGCATCGGACGAATGGCCCGCACAGTGGCCGGTGGTATCGGGACAAACCTTGCTCGATATGGAAAAGGACGATTACCATCGAGCGCAGACCGTCGCGCAAAGCAAAACGCTGATGCGCTTTCTGCTCAACACCTATCTCGGCGGCGCGCCGCTTGCTACCCGCCAGATCCTGATCGACCTGCAGAACTTATGAGCTTCTTCCTGACTTCGCCGACCGTGATCGACCTCGGCGTGAACATCGACCACGTCGCCACGCTGCGCAACGCGCGTGGCACGTCCTATCCCGATCCGATCCGCGCCGCGCTGATGGCCGAAGAAGCCGGCGCCGATGCGATCACGCTGCATCTGCGCGAAGACCGCCGGCATATCGTCGACGCGGACGTGCACAAGCTGCGTCCGCTGCTGAAAACGCGCATGAATCTCGAATGCGCGGTGACGGCCGAAATGCTCGACATCGCGTGCCAGGTGCAGCCGCACGACGTGTGCCTCGTGCCGGAAAAACGCGCGGAGCTGACGACCGAAGGCGGTCTCGACGTCGCCGGACAGTTCGAGGCGGTGCGCGCCGCATGCAAGCAACTCGTGGATGCGAACTCGCGCGTGTCGCTGTTCATCGATCCCGACGAAACGCAGATTCGCGCCGCGCACGAAGCCGGCGCGCCGGTAATCGAACTGCACACCGGCCGTTACGCGGAAGCGCACGATCCCGCGGAACAGCAGCGCGAATACGAGCGCATCGTGCGCGCGGTCGACTTCGGCGCGACGCTCGGCCTCAAGGTGAACGCCGGCCACGGGCTGCACTACACGAACGTGCAGCAGATCGCGGCGATCGACGGCATCGTCGAACTCAACATCGGCCATGCGATCGTCGCGCACGCGATCTTCGCGGGCTGGGACAACGCGGTGCGCGAGATGAAGGCGATCATGGTCGCCGCGCGTCTCGGCGCGCGCGCGTAACCCGATCTCGCGACGGACGCACGCATGGCAATCTACGGAATCGGCACCGACATCGTTCAGGTCAGCCGTGTCGCAGCGGTGATGACTCGCACCAATGGCCGTTTCGCCGAGAAGGTGCTCGGTCCCGACGAACTACGCGTCTACCACGCGCGTCAGGCCCGTTCGGCGGCGCGCGGTCTCGCGTTTCTCGCGACCCGCTTTTCGGCGAAAGAGGCGTTCTCGAAGGCAATCGGCCTCGGCATGCACTGGCCGATGAGCTGGCGCGCGTTGCAGACGCTGAACCGGCCGAGCGGCGAGCCGATGGTGGTCGCCTCCGGTGAACTGGCCGACTGGCTCGACGCGCGCGGCATCACGGCGCGCGTGACGATCAGCGACGAGCGCGACTACGCGGTGTCGTTCGTGATCGCCGAAACGCAGCGGCCGAACGAGACGGAAGGTTCGTTTGCAGCGTCGGCGTCGCGGGCTTCGTCCACGCACTCCGCCACCGAATAAAAACGTTGAACGCGGCCGCTGACGGTCGCGTTTGTCTTTGCGTCAGACTCTTTTCCAGCGGAATTCGATGAAAACCACACCCGGACCGGTGATGCTCGACGTGGTCGGCAAAACGCTGAACCGCGATGACAAAAGGCGTCTCGCGCACCCGATGACCGGCGGCGTGATCCTGTTCGCGCGCCACTACGAGAGCCGCGCGCAACTGGTTGCGCTGACCGATGCGATCCGCGCGATTCGCCCGGATCTGCTGATCGCCGTCGATCACGAAGGCGGCCGCGTGCAGCGCTTTCGTACCGACGGCTTCACGGTGCTGCCGTCGATGGGCAAGCTCGGCGCCCTGTGGGACCAGGACGTGCTGCACGCGACCAAGGTGACGACCGCGGTCGGCTACATCCTCGCCGCGGAACTGCGCGCGTGCGGTATCGACATGAGCTTCACGCCGGTGCTCGACCTCGACTATGGGCACTCGCAGGTGATCGGCGATCGCGCGTTCCATCGTGATCCGCGCGTGGTCGCGCTGCTCGCGAAGAGCCTGAACCATGGTCTGGCGTTGGCCGGCATGAGCAACTGCGGCAAGCACTTTCCGGGGCATGGATTCGCGCAGGCCGATTCGCACGTCGCGATGCCCGTCGACGAGCGCGCGCTGGACGAGATCCTCGGCAACGATGTCGCGCCGTACGACTGGCTCGGTCTGTCGCTGGGCGCGGTGCTGCCCGCGCACGTCGTCTATCCGGCGGTCGATGCGAAACCGGCCGGCTTCTCGCGCATCTGGTTGCAGGACATCCTGCGCGGCAAGCTGGGCTTCGAGGGGGCGATCTTCAGCGACGACCTGTCGATGGAAGCCGCGCGCCAGGGCGGCACGCTGACCGAAGGCGCGCAAGCCGCGCTCGAGGCCGGCTGCGACATGGTGCTGATCTGCAACCAGCCGGACGAAGCGGAGAAGGTGCTCGACGCGCTGCGCGTGACGCCGTCGAAGGAATCGCGGCGGCGGCTGAAGCGTATGCGGCCGCGCGGCAAGGCGCTCACATGGAGCAAGCTGATGGCCGAGCCACGGTACGCCGAAGCGCAGAGGCTGGTGCGCAGTACATTTGCATAAACGGAAATGGCGCCTTGAAGCAATTCAAGGCGCCATTTTTTTATCAGCTTCGACTTGTTCGAACCGCCGTCGAGCAATCGCTCAGTTCAAGCGCATGCGCTGCAACTTGTTGTACAGCGTCTTCGGGCTGATTCCTAGCAACGACGCCGCGCGATGCCGCGTGCCGCCGACCGCGTCGAGCGTCGCGCGAATCAGCATTTCTTCGACGTCCGCGAGCGGTGTGCCGACCGTCACCTGCACGCGGCTGCCGTTCAGATCGCGGCCATTGGCCGTACCGGCTTCGTCGGCGCGCAACGATTCGATTACGTCGCCCGATGCCTGATACGCGCGCCGCACGCGTTCCTGCAGCTCTCGCACGTTGCCCGGCCAGTCGTACGCAAGGCATTCGCGCAGGAAGTTCGGTCCCGCCTGCTTCGCGACCTCGGCCGTGCCGCGCGCGGTCGCTTCCACATTCAGTTCGTCGACGACTGCCTGGGCAATCAGCACCGGATCTTCGCCGCGCTCGCGCAGCGGCGGCAGGTTGACCGCGGCGGCTTCGAGGCGCAGCGCGAGGTCCTGATGCAGCGAGCCGTCCGCGACCGCCGCGCGCGGCGGCTTGCGCGTCGACGCGATCAGCCGGAAGTCGGTCACGATCTGGTTGGTGCCGCCCACGCGCATGAAGGTCTGCGAATCGAGCGCGCGCAACAGCGCTTCCTGCTGCGCGCGCGGCAGCTCGGTGATTTCATTGATGAACAGCGTGCCGCCGCTCGCCTGTTCGAAGAGGCCCGGCTCGCGCTGCTCGGCGCCGCCGAACGCGCCGCGTTCGTGGCCGAACAGCATGCTGTCCAGCGAGCGATTGAGGCCACCGGCGGCCGCGCCGCGGCAATCGAACGTGACGAACGGGCCTTTGCGACGGCGGCTCATGTCGTGCAGCGTGCGCGCGGCGATCTCCTTGCCGGTGCCGGCTTCGCCGGAGATCAGCACCGCCGCTTCGGTCGGCGCGAGACGCTCGATCGTGTCGTACACGTGTTGAATGGTGCTGCTGCGGCCGAGCATCGAACCGAAACGTCCAAGCTGACGCAGCGATGCGCGCAGCGCCTGGACTTCCTCGGTCAGCTCATAAGGCCGCGGAATGCGCGCGAGCAGGCTACGCAGACGGGGAATGTTGACCGGCTTCAGCAGATAGTCCCAGATACCGTGCCGCAAGCCCTCGATCGCACTCTCGACGGTCGCATTGCCGGTCATCACGATCACCGGAAGCGCGCCGCCAGGCGGATGCGCGGGCAAA
Organism: Paraburkholderia atlantica; assembly: GCF_009362785.1. GTDB lineage: Bacteria > Pseudomonadota > Gammaproteobacteria > Burkholderiales > Burkholderiaceae > Paraburkholderia > Paraburkholderia atlantica. The sequence goes on along the minus strand of NZ_WHNQ01000024.1, from coordinate 85,613 downwards.
TGCTGCAACAGATCGAGGCCGCTGCCGTCCGGCAGATTCAGGTCGACGAGCACGACGTCGGGAATGAAGCGCGTCAATGCGCCGCGGGCCTCGGCAAGCGTGGTCGCGGTGTCGACTGAAAAGCCGTCGGCGGCGAGGATTGCCGACAGACCGGACAGGCTATTGGGATCGTCTTCAACAATCAGAGCGTGTGGCATGGCGAGCGCAATTTTATGAATGGGTTGAATGCCCGGCGCGCCGCCAACGCTGATGGCGCGCACCGCGGGCTCTTGAGGGCTCGATGACAGGGCTAAACGAACGGTCCTTGGGCGGTGAAAAAACGACAGCCGCCGGCACTGCGTCTTGAGCGGCGCGGGCCGGCGCCTGTAGTTCCTTCACCGGTCCTGTCAGAAATCCCGGTTGCTATCGAAAAACCGGCGGACTTCGAGTTCCGCCTGTTCACGGGTCTTGCCGTAGCGTTCCTGAATCAGACCAGCAAGCCTGTCGGCCCGGCCTTCGGCCTTGGTCAGCTCGTCGTCCGTCAGTTCGCCCCATGCGGCCTTCGCCTTGCCGAGCATCTGTCTCCATTTGCCTTCAGCGATGTCGTTGTTCATCGTGCGTCTCCCAAAGTGGAAATTGAGCGGTACTCGCGTAACTCTCTCCACCTAGCAGGGATCGTGCCAAAAAGCTTGGGTGAAATGGATCAAGGGCCTGCGGCGCGCGCGACGCGAAATCAGGATGTCGCGATGGCAATTTTGAGAAATTTGCCGGTAAAGTTTTCCTAAACCATACACGGCGCGACAGAAAAGAAAAAGCGCCCAAAAATTGAGCGCTTTTTGTGCAGGCCGGCAGGGCGCCGGCGCTGGCGGGGTGACGCAGGCGGCCGTTTAAGCGCGGCTGCGGTACTCGTGCGTACGCGTGTCGATTTCGATCTTGTCGCCGATGTTGCAGAAGAGCGGCACTTGCAGTTCGAAGCCGGTGTTCAGCTTGGCGTTCTTCAGGACCTTGCCCGACGACGTGTCGCCCTTGACGGCCGGCTCCGTGTAGATGATTTCGCGAACCAGCGTGGTCGGCAGTTCGACCGAGATCGCCTTCTCGTTGTAGAACACGACTTCGCAGGCCATGCCGTCTTCGAGGTAGTTCATCGCGTCGCCCATCATTTCGGCTTCGACTTCGTATTGGTTGTAGTCGGCGTCCATGAACACGTACATCGGGTCGGCGAAGTACGAGTACGTCACTTCCTTGCGCTCGAGCACGACGACGTCGAACTTGTCGTCCGCCTTGTACACGGCTTCCATGCCTGCGCCGGTCAGCAGGTTCTTGAACTTCATCTTGACGACGGCGGAGTTACGGCCCGATTTGTTGTATTCGGCCTTTTGCACGACCATTGCGTCTGCGCCGATCATCACGACGTTGCCGGTGCGGAGTTCCTGTGCGGTCTTCATAAAAACTGTCCTGTACGAGATAAATAGCTTAACTGTTGCTCAACGGCATACGGCGCAAGCGGTTTCGGAGTTTCGCCCACCGCCTGCCGCGCGCCGCTTGAAGCGGCCGCAGCCCGGATGCGTGAAACGGGACCGGCTCACGGCGGAAATCCGCGGCGTGATGCCCCGGCGTTTCCACCTGTCCGTTACCTGAGTTTTACCCTGTTCGGGCGTGTACACGAGTGGCGCCGATCTGCAATACGCCCAAACATACGTCCCTTTTTTGCCATTCGCGTGCCCGACCAGGAGATGGGGCCACATTCTGTGTTTTTCGACGGGACCGGTCAGACGGGCTGACCATGGGGTTGTTGCTCGAATCGGGCCGCGCTTGCGTCGTCGGCCGTTGGATAACCGCTTATTTTAACTGAGTTTTTGCGAACGAGGTCAGATTTCCGGCGAGATCGCCGACTTGCGCGAGTTCGACCGCCCAGGCGGCAGCGCGCCGCTTAAGCGCCGGATAATGGCGCTGGAATTCCGCCCAGTCCGGCCGACCCGCGCCGTTCCACGCGTGCCAGAAACGCCCGAGCGCGGCGCGTGCGTCCCTGGACAGCGTGCGCGTGTAGTGTGCGAGTGCGGCGTCGAGCTTTGGCAGATGGGCGTCGTCGGCCTGCGGATAGATGTGCCAGACGAATGGCTTGGCGGCCCACTGCGCGCGCACGAACGAGTCCTCGCCGCGGACGAAATTGATGTCGCTCGCCCATAGCAGTGCGTCGTAGCCCGGCTGTTCGGTGAAGGCGAGTGCGTGCGCGCTGAGGTTGCCGCGCGTCGCATGGGTGCCCGCTGCAAACGACGGGAGGCCGAAAAAACGCGCGAGCGCGCCGGAAATGCGTCCTTCGGGCACCAGCAGCACGATCGGGCTCGCGCTGTCGCGCCATTGTTCGAGCAGACTGTCGACCGCCGGGTTTTCGTATGCGAACAGCGACACGACGGTCGCGTCGGCGGGCGGGGGCGCGTGGCCCGTCACGTTGCGCCACCAGTCGGTGCGCGCGGCCAGCGAGCCTTCGAACGCGGCGCGCGCCGCGTCGAGATCGCGCTCCTTCAAGACGCCACCAGTGCCGGGGCCGAGGCCGGGAAAAAAGAAGATCTTGCTTAGCGGGTAGCGTGGATGCGGCGACGGCCGCAAGTGAAAATCGGCGATCCAGTCCTCGGCGCTTAGATATTCGAGGTTGAACCACAGCGGCGCGCGAGCTCGCTCGGCCATCGCCGTGATATAGACGGGCGGCAGTTCGCAGCCGAACGCCTCGATCACGACGTCGGCGACTTCGAGCGTATCGCCCGCATGGGACGGCTCGCGCCAATGCTCGATGACAATGCCGTCGAGCGTCTGCCGCGCAGGCTCGAGCACGAGCGACGGGCACAGCTTCTTGAACGAGTGCAGATCGTCGACGAACACGCGCACCTCCCAGCCATGCTCGTGCGCGAGTTGGCGCGCGAGGCGCCAGCACACGCCGATGTCGCCAAAGTTGTCGATCACCGCGCAGAAGATATCGCAGGCGATCGGGTTGGCGGGGGTAGCGGGTGATCCGGAATCGGGCGCGATGGCGGACATGGCGGCTCAGCTGGCTCAGTGACTCCGGCGACCCGGAGCGGGTTCGAACGAACGCGGAATGTTCTAAACTGGCGATTCTAAAGCCTCGCTCGCGATCGCGCGCGCCGTTTGCCCGCCACGCGGGCCGCATGGCGCGACACGCGATGCCGGCCACCCGCCGGCAAATCGGCGCAATCGGTGCAAACTGCGAGGCAGCGCGAGACAGTCCCACCCAATCGATCCCGCATGACCGAACCCGAAGCAACCGACGCCCCCGACACCTTCGAGCCAAAAAAAGTGCTCGCCCAACTGCCGCATCTGCCCGGCGTCTACCGCTATTACGACACGAGCGGCGTGGTGCTCTACGTCGGCAAGGCGCGCGATCTGAAGAAGCGCGTATCGAGCTACTTCACGAAGACGCAGCTGTCGCCGCGTATCGCGATGATGGTCACGCGCATCGCGCGCATCGAGACGACGGTCACGCGTTCCGAGGCCGAGGCGCTGCTGCTCGAAAACAACCTGATCAAGGCGCTCACGCCGCGGTACAACATCCTGTTTCGCGACGACAAGTCGTACCCGTACTTGAAGCTGACCGGTCACAAGTTTCCGCGCATGGCCTATTACCGCGGCTCGGTCGATCGCAAGAACCAGTACTTCGGTCCCTTCCCGAGCGCGTGGGCGGTGCGCGAGAGCATCCAGATCCTGCAGCGCGTGTTCCAGCTGCGCACCTGCGAAGACTCGGTGTTCAACAACCGCACCCGGCCGTGTCTGCTGCATCAGATCGGCCGCTGCACGGCGCCGTGCGTCGCGAATATCAGCGAAGAGGACTACGCGCGCGACGTCGCCAACGCGTCGCGCTTCCTGCTCGGCCGCCAGGGCGAGGTGATGAAGGAGCTCGAGCAGAAGATGCACGCGTTCGCGAGCGAGCTGAAATTCGAGCAGGCCGCGGCGGTGCGCAACCAGATGAGCTCGCTGTCGACGGTGCTGCATCAGCAGGCGATCGAAGTCGGCAGCGATAGCGACGTCGACATTCTCGCGGTGGTCGCGCTAGGCGGCCGCGTGTGCGTAAATCTCGCGATGGTGCGCGGCGGGCGGCATCTCGGCGACAAGGCATACTTTCCCACGCACGTGGAGAGCGCGTTGACGGCGGAGGAAGGCGGGCTCGAAGAAGACGGCGATCAGGGCGATGCAGCGGCGGATGCGCGGGTGGTCGCGCCGTCGGCCGAAGCGGCGAGGGCCACCGCCGATGCGCTCGCGATCGCGCAGGACATGCCATCAGAAGACGAAGACACCGATGGTAGTGACGAAGAAGCGCTCGACGAGGCTACCGAAGCTACCGCGGACGCCATCAGCGACGAAGGCGTGGACGAAGGCCCCGACGGGAACCCGGAATCCGGCCCGGCGGCAAAGGGCCGCAAAGGCCGCGCGCCCGGCGGCGTCGAATCCGAGGTGCTCGAAGCGTTCATCGCGCAGCATTACCTCGGCAATCGCGTGCCGCCGGTGCTGGTGGTCAGCCACGCGCCGGCGCGCGAACTCATCGACGTGTTGATCGAGCAGGCGGGCCACAAGGTGAGCGTGCTGCGCCAACCGCAGGGACAGCGGCGCGCGTGGCTTGCGATGGCCGAGCAGAATGCGCGGCTCGCGCTCGCGCGGCTGCTCTCCGAGCAGGGTTCGCAGCAGGCGCGCACACGCGCGCTGACCGACACGCTCGGCATGGAGTGCGACGACCTCGCGCATCTGCGCATCGAGTGCTTCGACATCAGTCACACGATGGGCGAGGCGACGCAGGCGTCGTGCGTCGTCTATCACCATCACAAGATGCAGTCGTCCGAGTATCGGCGCTACAACATCACCGGCATCACGCCCGGTGACGATTACGCCGCGATGCGCCAGGTGCTCACGCGCCGCTACGAGAAGATGGTCGCGCAAGCCGCCGCGAATGCGAGCGACGAAGCCGCCGAATCGCAAAGCGACGCGGCCGGCGGCGTGCTGCCGACCATCGTGCTGATCGACGGCGGCAAGGGGCAGGTCGAGATCGCGCGGCAGGTGTTCACGGAGTTGGGGCTCGATACCGGCATGCTGGTCGGCGTCGCGAAGGGGGAGGGGCGCAAGGTCGGTCTCGAGACGTTGATTTTTGCGGACGGCCGCACGCCGCTCGAACTCGGCAAGGAAAGCGCCGCGCTGATGCTGGTCGCGCAGATCCGCGACGAAGCGCACCGCTTCGCGATCACCGGCATGCGCGCCAAGCGCGGCAAGACGCGCCAGACCTCGCGGCTCGAAGAACTCGAAGGCGTGGGGGCGAAGCGGCGTCAGCGCCTGCTGGCGCGCTTTGGCGGCTTGCGCGGTGTGGTGGCGGCGAGCGTCGAGGATCTCGCGAGCGTCGAAGGTATTTCGCAGGCGCTTGCCGAGCAGATCTACCGGCAACTGCATTGAATCGACGGGCCGCGTTGCGCTGTTATCGGCACGACGGCTCGCCGGAGCTGGCGCGTCGCGCAGCGGATGCGCCGGCTGGCGCAGCGTCAGCGACCACGCGCCGGGCGCGGCCCGCTTGCCGTTCCCACCTGGCCATGCCCGGGTCGCTTGCTTGTGGCAGGCCTTGTGACACGGCACAATTGCAACTCACTCGTCAGACGCTGCGCCTGCCCCCATGCCGTTTAATTTCCCGATATTCCTGACCTGGCTGCGGATCGTGCTGATTCCGCTTGTCGTCGGCGTGTTCTATTTGCCTGACATGATGATGAGTCCCGCGCACCGCAATCTCGCGGCCGCGACGATCTTCATCCTGGCGGCGCTCACCGACTGGTTCGACGGCTTTCTGGCCCGTAAATGGAATCAGACCTCGGCATTCGGCGCGTTTCTCGATCCGGTCGCCGACAAGCTGATGGTGACCGCGGCGCTGCTCGTACTCGTGCAGCTCACGCGGATCGATTCGGCGATCGCGCTCGTGATCGTCGGACGCGAAATCGCGATCTCGGCGCTGCGCGAATGGATGGCGCAGATCGGCGCGTCGAAGAGCGTCGCGGTGAATTCGCTCGGCAAGTTCAAGACCGCTTGTCAGATGGTCGCGATTCCGATGCTGCTGTTTTATGGTCCGCTGCCCCTCGGCGGCGGCGTGACGGTCGACACGCGCGTTTGGGGCCTGTGGCTGATCTATCTGGCCGCGTTCCTGACGATCTGGTCGATGCTGTACTACATGAAGCTCGCGTGGCCGCAGATTCGCGAGCGCGGTGGCGTAGCGTGATGGTGGAACAGAAGGCGCGCGGGTGCGTAAATGTGTGTTCGAACCCCGCGCCACTACGAGCGAAATATTTTCTTTAAGGCAGATGGTCAAAAGGGGTTGACACGTTTCAGTCGATTCTCCATAATCTCGTTTCTCCGATGCACGCAACGCGAAACACCGGAGACGCAGTAAAGCAGTAGCAGTAAATGCAATACGACGCGGGAATAGCTCAGTTGGTAGAGCGCAACCTTGCCAAGGTTGAGGTCGCGAGTTCGAGCCTCGTTTCCCGCTCCAGTTTTCGAAGCATCGCGTTGTTTGGCGAAGTAAAAAACGCAGCGCGGTGTGAAGCAGTTCAATGCGGGAGTAGCTCAGTTGGTAGAGCGCAACCTTGCCAAGGTTGAGGTCGCGAGTTCGAGCCTCGTCTCCCGCTCCATACATAAGGGGAAGCAACGCTTCCCTTTTTGTTTGGAAGGCCGGTCGTTCTGAACTTTCCAGAGCTTCGGTTCTTCTGGTGATCACCAGATAAATCTGCGAACCCGTGTCTAGGTTCCAGTCCGCTTGCGGCGCGATAGCAAAGCGGTTATGCAGCGGCCTGCAAAGCCGTTTAGGCCGGTTCGACTCCGGCTCGCGCCTCCAGTCTTTGATGCAAAGCGAAAGCCCCGACTTGTCGGGGCTTTTCTTTTTTCTGTTCCTCACTGGTAAAACAAAGATAGTCGGTCGTGCTACCTCGGAGCATGCTGTCGGCTACCCATGCGCGAATGGCCTGCAACGCGGGCAATAATCCGCGTTCAGGCGTTTGATGTGCGATTGCATCGCTATCATCCCGTTTGATTCCGGCTCACGCGTGAGCAGCGCATCCCGATTAACGTCGTGTCCGGCATGCGGAGAAAAGGGACAACCCACGCCCGCACGCCGCATCGGGATCGGACGATAGAATCACAGCATCGTCATTGCCTGATTTCATTGAAGTCGCATGTATTTCCAACTCACTGGCACCCGGATCCGCTTGCTCGGCTCGATGCATCTGTTTCCCGCGACGAGCCGTCGAACGCCACCATGGATCGCCGAGGCCTTCGATTGGGCTGACACGCTCGTACTAGAGTCCGACCCAGCGACGATCCTCCCGTTTCTAAAAGCCGACGCACACGCCGATGCCGCACAACTGCGGCCCATGATGCGCGACGAAGCCTGGACGCAACTCCAGGCGCTATGGCCAACCGATGGTCTGCTCGCGCCACTTGAAACACTGCGACCGTGGGCCGCGCTGATCGTCGCGCCGACGCTGCTGCAGCAGGTCGTCGAGGGTGTCGAGCCGCGCATGTTGCGCTCTGCGATCGGGCAGGCGAAGCCGTATCGCTATCTCGAGTCCGCGCAGGACGTCGCAGCCACGCTCGAATCGATTCCACTCGAAGCCATTGCCGCCGCGCTCGACATGCTGATGGCCGATCGCAGCGAGCCGCAGCGTACGCTCGAACGGATGCACGCGGCGTGGCTGGAGGGCGATCTGCATGCGATACAGCAGATCGCCGTCGAATCGCCGATGTTCAATCTGCCCGGCATCCGTCAGGCGATCCTCGACGTCCGCAATCGTGCATGGGCCGCACGGCTGAACGAGTTGCTGGACGTGCGCGATCGCACGCTGGTGGTCGTCGGCGCGCTGCATCTGTGTGGCCCCGACAATCTGGCCGAATGTCTCGCGCGACCGGTGCAAGCGGTGTTCTGAGTGCTTGCGCGGATCTCGCGACTGTACACAGCCGTGTCGATCGCCCGGACGACTCGCCATTCCCTCAATTCCACGCATCGGAATGCCGCTATACACTAATCCTTACCACCTAGAACATCCGACGCCCGACGACTTCACTTCATGCTTGTCCCTCCGACCCCCAGCACTGAAAGCGCCCGTCTCGACGGATTGCACGCACTGCATATTCTCGACACGCCGCCGGAAGAGCGCTTCGATCGCCTGACCCGCCTCGCGCGACGGCTGTTCGGCGTACCGATTGCCGTCGTCAGTCTCGTCGATGCGAACCGGCAGTGGTTCAAATCGTGCATCGGCCTCGCGGCGAGCGAGACCTCGCGCGACGTGTCGTTTTGCGCGCACGCCATTCTCGGCGACGATATTTTCATGGTGCCCGACACGCTCGCCGACCCGCGCTTCAACGACAATCCGTTCGTCACCGACGAGCCGCACATCCGCTTCTACGCAGGCTGTCCGCTGCAGGTCGCGAACGGTGGCAAGGTCGGCACGCTGTGCCTGCTCGACACGAAGCCGCGCATGCTCGATGACGAAGATCGCGCGTTGCTGCGCGACCTCGCGCGCATGGCCGAACAGGAACTCGCCGCGATCCAGCTGGCCACGCTCGACGACCTGACGCTGCTGTCGAACCGGCGCGGTTTCGAAGTGCTCGCGCAACATGCGCTGAACGTTTGTAGGCGCATGGACAAGCCGGCCTCACTGCTGTTCTTCGATCTGAACGACTTCAAGCAGATCAACGACACGCTCGGACACGCCGAGGGCGACCGCGCGCTGCAAACCTTCGCCGAAGTGCTGCGTACCGCGCTGCGCGAAAGCGACGTGATCGGACGGCTCGGCGGCGACGAGTTCGTCGCGCTGCTGACCGGCGCGAGCCACGCTGAGACGCATCAGGTGACGCAGCGTCTCGAGGACCTCCTTGACCAGCGCAATGCAGAGCTGCTGCGCGGCTATCAGATCCACTTCAGCGTCGGCCAGGTGACGTACGAGCCGACGCGCCACGGCACGGTCGCCGAACTGCTCGCCGCGGCCGATGCGGCGATGTATAGCCACAAGCAGGCGTCGAAGGCGCGCTCCGCGCAACGGCACTGACGGGCGGCCGACTCTCGGCCAATCTCCCGGCGACCCGCGCGGTGGCCCAACACAGGCACGCGCGGCATAATTGCGGATCGTTGCCCGCGCTGTCGCGCACTGACCCTGAAACCTACCGATGACTGATTTGCAGCACACCGCCGCCGCGCGGCTCGCCCAACTCGAATGGCGTTGGAAGCCGTTTGCGGACCTCACGAGCGTCGAAGTGTATGAGATGCTGGCCGCCCGCAGCGCGGTGTTCGTCGTCGAACAGAACTGCGTGTATGGCGATATCGATGGGCTCGACGTCGAAGCCTGGCATCTGCTTGCGTATGGCACCGGTGGCGAAGCGGCGCTGCCGCCGTTGGCCGGCTATCTGCGCGTGTTGTTGCCCGATGCGACGGATGCCGACGTACGCATCGGCCGGGTGTTGACCACCGCGTCGTTTCGCGGCATCGGTCTCGGTAATGCAATGCTCGAACGCTCGCTCGTGCATATCCGCGCGCAGTGGCCCGATACCCCAATCCGTCTGCACGCGCAGGCGCATCTGCAAGGCTTTTACGGTGCGTTCGGCTTCGAGCCGGTCTCGGAGATTCACGACGAAGACGGCATCCCGCATGTGTGGATGCGCTCGCTCTGAACGCGCGCGGGTCAGCGATTTCCGTGCGCGGTCGTCGACGCCGCATGCGTGAGCCCGCGCGCCGCTTTCACACGACGCTCGGCGCGCAGGCGTCCGCGCGCCGACAGCCGCATCCAGTGACGCAGCGCGATCAGCGCGCCGACCACACTCATCATCGAACCCGGAATCCATAGCAGCAGCCCGCCGATCTGCTGATCGCGCATCGGGCTCAGCCATGTGAACGCGCGGCCGCAAATCGAATAGATCGGATACAGCTCGTGCGGCGTGAAGAAGATGAACGCGCCGAGGATGATCTGTGGCGGAATCGCCGCGATCACGACGAGCACGCGCTTGCCAGGCGACAGACGCGCGGGCGGCGCCGGACGCGGATCGAGCACGAGCCACCAGAACAGCAGGCCGTCGATCGCCATGCTCCAGTTCATTACGCGATAGATCCGCCAGTCGAGCATCGCGACGAAATGGATCGGCGACAGCAGCCAGAAATAGATCAGCCCGACGAATAGCGTGACCGCCACGACCGGGTGCATGACCACGTCGAGCACCCCGCGTACGAGCGGAGTTTGCAGCGCGGGCCGCACGAAGCGTTGTCGCCAGCGCGGTGGAATTCCCGCGCGCAACGCCGCGCCCGGATACGACAGCGCAATGAAGAACGGCCCGAGATGATGCAGCACCAGATGCTGCAATCGATGCATGAAAAACTCATGCTCGAAGAAATAATCGAGCCGCGTATGCAGCACGACATACAGCGCGACCAGCCCGAACCAGAACGACAGACGCCGCGCGACCGACAGCCGCGCCTTGCGCGCGCCGCGCACGAACAGGATCGCGGGAATCAGCAAGCCGATCACGACCGTCGGCGAAAACTCCCAGGGGTCGAGCCAGTAGAGCAGGTTCATGGCGATCGCGTGTGCGGTGGCGGCGGCCCGTGTTGCCGCCTACTTGGCCTGGCCCGGCGCTTTGACCGCGAACGGCGCGCTCAGCGTTTCGCCGTCGGAGAACTTCAGCGTCAGATGCACGGTATCGCCCGGCGCGACCTTGTGCTTCGCGTCCTCGAGCATCAGGTGATAGCCGCCCGGCGTGATCGCGACCTGACCATGCGCGGGCACCGTCAGCTTGTCGACCATCACCATCTTCTGGGTGGAACCGTTCGATACGGTTTGATGCAGCATTGCGTCACCGTAGTCGTCGCTCGATACGTCAACGAGGTCGATCGGTTTGTCGCTCGCGTTGACGAGCGTCGCATAGCCAGCCGCGGGCAGGTTGTTCGGCAGCCAGCGAACCCACGCGTCCTTGATGCTGATCGCGTGAGCATCGGCCGCGTGCGCGGCCGATGCGACGCCGAAAGACAGCACGAGCGCGCCGGCGAGGGAAGCGAATGGTTTGAGCTTGATCGTCATGATGGGATGGAGTGGGATCAAAAGAAGAATCAGGATTGGTCGTCGATGATGCGGCGCAGATCCTGCGCAATCGCATCGGGCGTGTCGTGATCGGTGGCGAGCAGGCGCGCGCGGCCCTGGCTGTCGAACACATAGACGGCGGAGCTGTGCGTGACCTCGTAGTTGCCGTTCGGGTCGCGCTTTTCCATCTGATACGCAACACGATAGCGCTTCGCCAGCGACTCGATCTGCCAGTCGGTGCCGGTCAGCCCTTCGGCGTGCTTTGCGTCGAACGCACCGACATAGTCGTGCAAGGCCCGCGGCGTGTCGCGCGCGGGATCGACGGTGATGAACAGGATGCGCACTTTCTGCGCCTCGGGGCCGAGCTTGCCCAGCACCTGCATCAGACGTCCCATCGTTTCGGGGCAGACGTCCGGGCAATGCGTGTAGCCGAAGTAGACCAGCGACGTGCGGCCCTTGAACGAAGCGGCGTTGACGGGCCGGCCGGTGTCGTCGGTCAACGTAAAGTCCAGATCCGGGAGGTGCCCGGTCACATTCGTTAACCGCCACGGCTCGGCGCGCTGCGTGCAACCGGTCACTGTGGCGAGCGCGACCAGCGTACCCAACGCCGCTGCCGCCGCAAACCGGCGTGCCACCCGGCGCTTCGACCGGGGCATGGGCCGGTCGCGTCGTGAGCGGGACAGCTTTGGCTGCGGGCGCCGGGGTGCGAAGATCGGGAACAAAGCAGGGTTCAATGACTCGATTGAAGAGCAGGCAACGCGAATCGATGGAGCAAGAAGGCGCACCGTCGCCCGGTCATGCCGCGCGAGATTCGCGCGCGACACGCGATTGAGCGACAGCGTGCAACGATGTCCGTCACGCCGACGATCCGCGTGGCAGCGACTGTAGCGCAAAATTGGCGCCAGCGTCGCGCGGCGCGCCGGGCGCACGATTTGCGAGGCAATTTGACGCAGCAGGCTGAAAGTCTGGTGAAGTTCGATCGTTGCGCTTCTGAATGCAATCACCGCGAGCGAGCGGGCAAACGGCCCGCCGCGCTTGAGTCCCGGCTTACTTTCTCGAAAAATTGACCGATGCGCGGTAAGATGCGCACACTTTTCCGGCCCCAGATGGCTGAAAGGCGAACCCAGGCAATGCAAGCACTTCCGGCTGTTCTGTCTCCGAGCGAGACGGCATTTTTCTTCGACTTCGATGGCACGCTCGTCGAACTCGCCCCCACGCCGGACGGCGTGCTCGTGCAGCCGCGCGTGATCGACCTGCTGCGCGAACTGCGCAGTCTGACGAATGGCGCGGTCGCGGTGGTGTCGGGGCGCGGCATCGACAGCATCGACAGTTTTCTCGGCATGCCCGATTTGCCGGTCGCCGGTCTGCACGGCGCCGAGCGGCGCGATGCGAATGGCGACACGCAGCGCATCGGCTTTCACGACCAGCGCCTGTTGCGCATGGAGCAGGTGCTCGCGCAGGTCGTCAACGAGCACCCGGGCATGCTGCTCGAGATCAAGGGCGCGGCGCTCGCGCTGCACTACCGCAATGCGCCGGACCGCGAGCCGGTCGCGCGCGAGGCAACCGAGCGGCTCGTCGCCGATTACCCCACGTCGTACGTACTGCAGCCCGGCAAGATGGTCTACGAGATCAAGCCGAAGGACGTCGACAAGGGTCGCGCGACGCGCGCGTTCCTCGACGAGCTGCCGTTCACCGGCCGCACGCCTGTGTTCGCCGGCGACGATCTGACCGACGAGAAGGGCTTCGCGGTCGTCAACGAACGTGGCGGTCTGTCGATCAAGGTTGGCGCGGGCGAAACGATGGCGCGCACGCGCGTCGAGTCGGTGTCGTCACTGCTCGACTGGCTCGAAACGATTGTCGCGGCGGCGCGCGGCGCATGACGCCGGCGCCTCGTTCAACGAAAACAACATACTGCATCGGGAATCGCGCTTCATGAGCCGACTGATCATTGTTTCGAACCGGGTGGCGCCCATTTCGGAGGGCGGCCCGGCGGCGGGCGGTCTGGCGGTCGGCGTGTACGACGCGCTGAAGGAGACCGGCGGCATGTGGTTCGGCTGGAGCGGCGACGTGCTCAGCTCCGGCCAGCCGCAAATCAAGCTCGAAGAGCGCGGTCCGGTCACCTTCGCGACCGTCCCGTTGATGCGCCGGGATTACGACCAGTACTATCGCGGTTTCTCGAACGCGACGCTGTGGCCCGCGTTCCACTATCGATCCGACCTGCTGCATTACGACCGGCACGACTTCGAAGGCTACTGCCGCGTCAACGCGTGGCTCGCGCAGCAACTCGTGCCGCTCCTGCGCGAAGACGACGTGATCTGGGTGCACGACTATCATCTGATCCCGTTCGCGCAGGCGCTGCGCTCCGCAGGCGTGAAGAACCGCATCGGCTTTTTCCTGCACATTCCGTTTCCGGCCGCGCAAGTGCTGCTGACGGTGCCGCCGCATCGCGAGCTCGTCGAGGCGCTGTGTTCGTTCGACTTGCTCGGCTTCCAGACCGGCCCCGATCTGCGTGCGTTCTGCGACTACGTGATCAACGAGGCGGGCGGCTCGATCGACGCATCGCCGAAAGGTCCGCTCACCGTGCATGCGTTCGGCCGCACGCTGCGCGCGTCGGCATATCCGATCGGCGTCTATCCGGACGAGATCGCCGAGCTCGCGAAGGCGGGCGAGCGCGGCAAGCCGGTGCGCACGATGAAGGCGACGCTACATTCGCGCAAGCTGATCATGAGCGTCGACCGGCTCGATTATTCGAAGGGGCTGGTCGAGCGATTCCGCGCGTTCGAGCGCCTGCTCGAGCATACGGCCGCGCAGCGCAACAAGGTGTCGTTCCTGCAGATCGCGCCGCCGACGCGCGCCGACTTGCACGCATATCAGGACATCCGGCTGCAGCTCGAAGGCGAGTCGGGACGGATCAACGGCCGCTTTGCCGAGCTGGACTGGACGCCGATTCTGTATATCCACAAGCAGTACGAGCGCTCGGTGCTGGCGGCGCTGTTCCGTACCGCGCACGTCGGCTATGTGACGCCGCTGCGCGACGGCATGAATCTCGTGGCGAAGGAATACGTGTCGGCGCAGGATCCGGAAAATCCCGGCGTGCTGGTGCTGTCGCGCTTCGCCGGCGCGGCGCAGGAGCTCGATGGTGCGCTGATCGTCAATCCGGTCGACATCGACGGTATGGCCGAAGCGCTGGCGCAGGCGCTCGACATGCCGCTCGCCGAGCGCCAGGCGCGCTATCGCGACATGATGGCGCAGCTGCGCGAGAACAACGTGTCGGTGTGGCGCGATAACTTCATGCGCGATCTGGCGGGCCTCGGTGGCGCGAAGCGCGCTAGAAGCGGGAAGGCGCCCGCGGCCACGGGTGCGGCTCGCGCCGGGCGGAAGAGGGCGGCGCGCGAGAGCGTGACCGGCTAAGCTAGCCGCAAAGCCAGATAGCAAAAAGCCGCTCCTTGGAGCGGCTTTTTGCATGCGACGCGCAGCGCGCCTGAACTCTGCGTGGCGTCAGGCTACGTGCTGCTCGTCGACCTTCTTGCCGCCGATATGCAGCGTCTGGCCCTTGCCATACTGCTTCGCGAGCAGGTCGCGATAGAGGCCCGGACGCTGACGCAGTTCTTCGGGCGAACCGTCGTCGATGACCTTGCCGGCGCTCATGACGATGATCCGGTCGAAATTGTTCAGCGTCGACAGACGATGCGCGATCGCGATCACGGTGCGGCCCACCATTAGCCGGTCGAGCGCCTTCTGGATCGCTTCCTCGGACGCGCTGTCGAGCGCCGACGTCGCTTCGTCGAGCAGCAGGATCGGCGCGTTTTTCAGAATTGCGCGCGCGATCGCGATGCGCTGGCGCTGGCCGCCCGACAGCTTCACGCCGCGGTCGCCGACGATCGTGTCGTAGCCTTCCGGCATCGCTTCGATAAAGTCCGCGCAACGCGCCTCGCGCGCCGCGGCGAGCACTTCCTCGCGGCTCGCCTCGGGGCGGCCGTACGCGATGTTCTCGTACACCGTGCGATGGAACAGCGAAATGTCCTGGGGCACCAGCGCGATCGCGTGACGCAGGCTGTCCTGCGTGATCGACGCGATGTCCTGGCCGTCGATCTTGATCGCGCCGCCCTGGGTTTCGTAGAAGCGCTGCAACAGCGCGAGCACCGTCGACTTACCGGCGCCCGACTTGCCGATCAGGCCGACGCGCTGGCCCGGCTCGATATTGAGGTCGAAGTGATCGAGAATCGGCCGGCGGCGCGGATACGCGAACGTGACGCCGTCGAACGTGACGCGGCCGCCCTGCGGCACGATTTCGGTCGCGTCGTCGCGATCGGGCATGCCGTGCGGTTCGAGCAGCGTGCGCACCGCCTCCGCGAGTCGCGCGACGTGCTGTGTGACGTCGACGAGCGCAACCGCGAGATCGCGCGTGCCGTGCAGGATCGTGAAACCGAGCGAGCTGACGAGCACGATGTCGCCCGAGGTCGCGCGGCCCTGGTCCCACAGCCACAGCGCCCAGCCGAGCAGGCCGGCCGACAGCAGCGCGGTGATCACGGCGTGCAGCAGACGCAGCTTTTCCAGATACAGCAGGCTTTGCTGGCGCGCGTCCATTTCCGCCTTGACCGTCGACGCAAACCGCCGCTGTTCGCGCAGTGTCATGCCGAACGCGCGCACGAGGCCCATGTTGCTGATCACGTCGACGAGCTCGCCGTCGACCGATGCCGCCTTGGTCGCGAAATTATGGTGACGCGCGGAGCCGCGGCCCGCGAGCTTGTAGAGCACAACGGCCAGGATCGCCGAGCACAGCATCAGGCCGCCGGCCATCAGCGGGTTCACCGAGATGATCATCACGATCGCGCCGAGCACCGCGATGCACGGCGGCAGCACGTTCCACGCGGTGGTGTTTTCGGCGGTGTAGACGGCGTTCGAGGTCGCGGTGATCCGGCTTGCCAGCATGCCGGGCTGCTTTTCGGCGTAGTAGGTCGGCGAATGGCCGCTCAGATACTGGAATAGGTCACGCCGCAAATCGCCCGTCACGGCGACGAAGGTGTGCGCGGCGAACCAGCCGCCGACTCGCCATAACAGGTTGTCCGCTGCGATCAGCCCGACGAGGATCGCGAACGCGCCCCACAGCGGCCCGGGATGATGGCGGCCACCGGCGAGCACGTCGATCAGATGTTTGATCGCGTATTGCGAAGCGAGTGCACAGCCCACGGCCGCAAACACGCTGCACAACACGATCGCGTGCGCGACCGGATGGCGGCGGATAAAGCGGAAGAGAAACGCAAGCGGCCGGTGCGCATAGCTCGCGAGCTTTGCGTTCTGGGCGTTTCGCTGGGCAATGGTCAAGTGTTCCAATTGAGCTGAGATCGATGTGTTGCGGGTTGTGCATGCAAAGCGCGGACCACACGGACAAGCATGGCTCTCCGTGAAGCCGATGCTTCGCATTGTAAACATGCAAAGGCGATTGCGCCCTGTGTATCCGGGCTTTGACGCGACTGATTTCGCGATGGACCTCCGCAATCTGCGTCGTCTCGACACACCAGCCGACGGGCCATGCAGGCAGATTGCGGAAAATTTCGAGATATACTTACAGTTTGCATTCAACCGAGCCGTGGCAATTTTGCAATTTCTACCGGCAACGTTTGATGCACGAGAGCTCACCGACTTGATACGCCGTGCCTCGCTGAACCTTCGTCGATACTGTAGAACTGTCTTTGAAAACAAGGGTTTGCAAAGTGTTTCGCGTTTGTAACAACGTAAAGACTTTGAAATGTTGTGGTGCGGCAACAATTCGGGCATCGATAATGCGTGCTCGTTAGCCCCAGCAAATTTTCTGACAGTTTGTCAACGTAGGTGCCCCATGCGCGTTTACTCGCACATGCGCAGACGCTGATCCACTTGTCTGGGCTCGTTACCAAAGCGATCCATCGCAGGATTTCTCAAAAGAATCAGGCCCGCGCCGGGATCTCCGGCCAGACTGCCCTGGCGAGCAAGCGAGTCGCTTTTTCCAATTGCAGTACTTTTGCCTGATTTTTTACTAGGAGTTCGTCAATATGCGAATCGCTCAAATCGCTCCGCTGCACGAGGCGGTTCCTCCCAAGCTGTACGGTGGTACGGAACGTGTGGTCTCCAATCTGACCGAGGCGCTGGTCGAGCAGGGCCACGACGTCACGCTGTTTGCAAGCGGTGATTCGCAAACCTCGGCGAAGCTCGAAGCTTTCTGGCCGCAGGCGCTGCGCCTCGACCCGACGATCCGCGACGTGATGGCGCCGCACATGCTGCTGCTCGAAGAAGTGCGCCGCCGCGCGGACGAATTCGACGTGCTGCATTTCCACATCGACTACTACCCGTTCTCGCTGTTCGCGCGTCAGCCGGTGCCGTTTTTGACCACGATGCACGGCCGTCTCGATCTACCGGAACTGCAGCCCATCTTCAATACGTTCAAGGACGTGCCGGTCGTGTCGATTTCCGACAACCAGCGCATCCCGCTGCAACAGGCGAACTGGCTGCAAACCGTCTACCACGGTCTGCCGGAAAACGTGCTCACGCCGATCCCCGACGTCGAACCGGGCTACCTCGCATTCCTCGGCCGCGTCTCGCCGGAGAAGGGCCTTGACCGCGCGATCCGCATCGCCGGCCAGGCAGGCATGAAGCTCAAGGTCGCCGCCAAGATCGACAAGGCCGACCGTGCCTATTACGAAGAAGTGATCAAGCCGCTGATGGCGCTCCCGCATGTCGAGTACATCGGCGAAATCGGCGAAGCCGAAAAGCGTGAGTTCCTCGGCAACGCGCATGCGCTGGTGTTCCCGATCGACTGGCCGGAGCCGTTCGGCCTGGTGATGATCGAGGCGATGGCTTGCGGTACGCCGGTGATCGCGTTCAATCGCGGTTCGGTGCCCGAAGTGATCGAGAACGGCGTGTCGGGTTTCGTCGTCGAAGACGAAATCAGCGCGGTCGCTGCGCTCAAGCGTCTGCACACGCTGCCGCGCGCCGGTGTGCGCAAGGCGTTCGAAGCACGTTTCACGTCGATGGTGATGGCGAAGAACTACGTCGCCGTCTACGAAGACCTGCTGCGCAGCAAGCATCGCACGGCGCTGCGCGAAGTCAACGCGGGCTGATTGGCGGTTGATTTGCCGCGGTTGTTTCGCGGTAGATGAGACGCTGGCAGCAGGAACCACACTTCTTCTGCCGCTCTGAACGCCCCGCCGGCACATCGCCGGCGGGGCGTTGTTGCATGCGCGCCGCGTTTTTCGTCGGTGCACAGCTGAAAATACCGGTTTCCGCGCGGCGCGAACGAGCCGGGCTCGGTAATATCCCTATAATTGCCGTGCCGCAACTTGGGCTGCGGTGCCGCCGACGACAGGAGGATGCCTTGGCGAGAACGAAAGAGACGCGCGCGAACGCCGCGCCCGGCGCCGGAACGATTTTTACGTTGCGCGCCATCGGTCTCGTGCTCGCCGCCCGCTGGCTTTTTTCGATGTCCGAGATGAGGCTGACCACCGCGCTGACCGCGATGGCGTCATCACCGTGGGCATGTATCAATCTCGTCTTTCTGTTCCTGCTGATCTTCCTGCCGGGCGCGCGCGCCGTCGCCGAGCGTCCGTTCCATCCGCTCCCGCAATGGCTGCGTCAGGCGCTGCGCCTGTTTGCGTTCCTCGGCTTTCTGTTTGCGCTGTGGTCGGTCGGCGCGTTCGTCGCGACCGCGGGCTGGCGTCGCGCGATGCAGGCGGTCGCGGCCACCAACGGCTGGCTCGTCGCGGCGCCGGTGCTGTATGCGATCGTCTTGTGGATCTGCCGGCCGCTGCCGTTGTGGCGCACCAATGTGGCGGCGCGGCGCTTTGCGATCGGCCGCTATGCGGTGTCGCTCGATCCGGCGACGCGCACCGTCGTCGTGTGGGCCGAGCGGCGCAAGGTGGGGCAATACGATGCGCGCGAATTGTCGGTGCGCTGGGCGAGCGGTTCCGATGCGCGTGCGACGCCGGCACCCGCGCCCTCAGTCGTGTTCGGCGCGGCGGGCGAGGCCGGGGCGTCGGCAGCGCCGATGCCGTCGGTCGCGGCGCCCTCGCTGGCGCGCAGCACGTTCGGCGTTCGTCCGAAGGTCGAGTTGCTGTGGGATTCGCCGGCCGCCGCGGGGCATAACCGGCAGACCGTTTTCCGCGCCGCGCTGACAACCGAAGGCGATCGCGTCGCCGCCCGCGCGCTCGACACGACGCTGCGCCAGGTCTAACGCTGCACGTTTTGTGCTATCGGTCACATCGCGTGGCCATTGCACGCATCCCGAAGCGAAGCTTCGTCGATAATGCAATCAAGTCGCCCGGCTTGCAGGCGGGCGAGTGGGACACTCATCGATCGTATCGCGCCTTTCGCAGGAGTCGCTATGCTGGTTCGCTGGTTGATTGCCGCCCTTCATCTGCTTGCTTATGGCTTTGCGCTCGCGTCGATTCTCAGACGCACGTGGTCGCTGCGTCGCGCGTCAGTGCCCGCCGCGTTGCGTTCGGTGTTTCGCGCCGATTCGCGCTGGGGCATCGCCGCGCTGGTGCTGATCGTGACCGGCTTGATGCGCGTGTTCGGGGGCTATGAGAAGGGCGCCGACTACTACCTGCACGAGCCGCTCTTTCACGTGAAGATGACGCTGCTGGTGCTGATCCTGATCCTCGAAGTGCCCACGATGCTCGGCCTGATGCGCTGGCGCGCGTCGATCCGCAGCGGCGCGGCGCCTAATCTGAAGAAGGCGCGTTCCTACGCGCATTTCAGCGTGATCCAGACGGTGCTGCTGGTTCTGATGGTGTTTGCGGCGACCGGAATGGCACGCGGCATCGGGCTGCCCGCCGGCGCCGTGTAGCGCGGCGGGCCTTCTTTACATTGCGACGCTAGCCGACCAGCAAGCCGGAATCGTCGACCCGGTCGGCTTTGACCTCTGCCGACTCGCGCACGAGCTCCGGCTCGCCGAGACCCTTGATCAACTCCAGCGCCTGACGCTCGAACAAACGACGGTACAAGCCGTTGTCGCGTTTGATCAGCGCGTCGTGGCTGCCTTCCTCGATCACCTTGCCCTTGTCCAGCACGAGCAGCCGGTCGAGCGCGCGCACCGTCGACAAGCGGTGCGCGACCACCAGCGTGGTGCGCCCCTGCATCAGCCGCTCCATCGCCCGCTGGATCAGCACTTCGCTTTCGCTGTCGAGGCTCGACGTGGCTTCGTCGAGAATCAGGATCGGCGCGTCGGCAAGAAACGCCCGCGCGATTGCGACGCGTTGACGCTCGCCGCCCGATAGCTTGATGCCGCGTTCGCCGACCAGCGTGTCGTAGCCTTTCGGCAGCGCGGCGATGAAGTCGTGCGCGCTGGCGAGCCGCGCGGCGCGCTCAATGTCGACGCGGCTCGCGCCGGGCCGTCCATACGCGATGTTCTCGGCAAGCGAGCGGTGAAACAACACCGGCTCCTGCTGGACGATCGCGATCTGGCTGCGCAGCGACGCCTGCTGGACCTGCGCGATGTCCTGGCCGTCGATCGTGATCCGCCCGCCTGAAATGTCGTGAAGGCGCTGGATCAGCTTGATGAAGGTCGTCTTGCCCGAGCCGGAATGACCGACCAGCCCGACGCGCTCGCCCGGCGCGATGCGGATCGAGAAGTCGTCGTAGAGCGGCCGGCTGTGCACGCCATAGTGAAACGACACATGCTCGAAGCGGATTTCGCCGTTGCGGATCGCGATCGGGCCGGCGCCGGGGCGATCCTCGATGCCGAGCGGCTGGCTTTCGAGCGACACCAGTTCCTCCATGTCGTTGACCGAGCGCTGCAGGTTGCGGATGTGCATGCCGATGTCGCGCAAGTAGCCTTGCAGCATGAAGAACATCGTCAACGCGAACGTGATATCGCCGACGCTCGCTTCACCGCGCGCCCACAGCAGCAGCGCCACGCCGAGAATCGCAGCCTGGATCGCGGCCAGCATGCCGCCCTGGAGGCCGCCGTTGAGCGTGCCGCGCACCCAAGTGCGCCGCGTGCGCTGCCGCCATTTGCCGATCACGTACCCAAGGCGCGCTTCCTCGCGCGCTTCCGCGCCGAAAGCCTTGACGACGCCGTTGCAGCTGACCGCATCGGCGAGTGCGCCGCCCATGCGCGTGTCCCACGCGTTCGCGAGACGCGCGGACGGCGCGACGAAGCCCAGCGACACCGTCACGGTCACGCCGATGTACAGCAGCGAGCCGATGCCGACGACGACGCCCATCATCGGCCAGCGCGAGCCGAGCAGCAGAGTCGCGCCGACCAGCATCACCAGCGATGGCAAGAGCGCAATCAGCAGCGTGTCGTTCAGCAGGTCGAGCGCCCACATGCCGCGCGTGATCTTGCGCACGGTCGAGCCGGCGAAGCTGTTCGCGTGCCAGTCGGTCGAGAAGCGCTGCACGCGATGAAACGCACGCGCGGCGATCTCGCTCATCATCTTCAACGTGAAGCGGATGATGTTGAAGTACACGCCCTGGCGCAACAGCGTCGCGGTGAGGCCGAGCGCGGCGAGCACGCCGAAGGCCTCGAGCGCGTGATGCCAGACGGGCGCCGACGACGCCGGGCCGGCCGCGATCGCGTCGACGAGACGTCCGGCGAAGACCGGCGTCAGAATGTCCGCGCCTGCCGTGAACAGCGCGAGCGCCGCAATCACGACGATGCGCCACGGCTGCTGTGCCCAGTGGCGGAAGGTGAAGCCGAGGACATCCTTGAAGGCTTGTCCGCGAAAGTCGAATTTTTTGTTGGCCATTTGCTTTCGACCCGGCGACGCACGAGCGCGCCGAGGTTCCAGTCAGAAGCGAAAAAGGTAGACAGCCAGCGGAAGCCGGAATGCGCGCAGGGACTGTCTGAAGTGAACGCGGCGCGCCTGTCGAGGCGGCCTGCGCATCAGCTACGAGGCTGCGGCTTTTAAGGCCGCATCGGTCGTGGCGGACGGGCTGACGGTCGTGGGACCATGCGAGGGAGCGCGCGATGCACTGCGAACATGTGGCGCCTCCCTGAAATGGTTCAAGATGGAGAAACCGGACAGAGCCGGACCGGGCGAATGCCCGTCTGCCGAATATAGCAATAGTGCGGGGCGCTCGCCAACCTACGGAACGACGTGGTTCTACAGCCAGTGGAATCTCGTGCTGCGCACGCGATTGTTTTTGCGGCAAATAGAAAAAGGGCTTACGCATTGCTGCGTAAGCCCTTTTGTCTTCGGTGATCGACACACCAAGAATCTGGTGGGTAGTACTGGGATCGAACCAGTGACCCCTGCCGTGTGAAGGCAGTGCTCTACCGCTGAGCTAACCACCCGAAGAGATTGAAATTATGTCAGGGAATTTGGGGTTCGTCTAGTCTTTTTTAAGCAGTTTGCTCATCAGTTGCTGGCGCGGGCTCAAGACGCCATACGCTCGCGCCTTTGATCGCCTTGTCGAGATCGTCGAGCACGGCTTCGTGCGCGGCGCTTTCGTCGTCACTCGCGGCGATCACGACCAATTCCAGCGAGTCGAGCGCGACACGCGGCGCATCTGTATCGCCGCCGGCCTGCGCTTCGCCGAGCATGTCGATGACGAGGCTTTCCTGGCCCCGCGTCATCGCCAGATAGACCTCGGCGAGCAATTCCGAGTCGAGCAGCGCGCCGTGCAGCGTACGGTGCGCATTGCTGATGCCGAAGCGGTCGCACAGCGCATCGAGCGAATTGCGCTTGCCGGGGAACATCTGCTTGGCCTGCGCGAGCGTGTCGATGATCTCGCCGCAGTGCGTGCTCACCGGCGGCAGTCCGAGCAGCGCGAACTCGGCGTCCAGAAAGCCGATGTCGAATGGCGCGTTGTGGATGATCAGGTCCGCACCCTGGATGAAGTCGCGGAACTGGTCGATGATCTCCGCGAACTTCGGCTTGTCGCTCAGAAATTCCGTCGTGAGGCCGTGCACCGCGAGCGCGCCCGGATCGCTGTCGCGCTCTGGGTTGATATAGAAGTGCAGGTTGTTGCCGGTCAGCCGGCGGTTCACCAGCTCGACGCAACCGAGTTCGAGAATCCGGTCGCCGCCGCGGGCATTCAGGCCGGTAGTTTCGGTGTCGAGGATCAGTTGACGCATGTCGGAATAGCCTGCTTCGAAAAAAGTGCAGAAAAAAGGTGAAGAGGGCGGCGCGCGTCGTTGGTCGATGCGCTCACGCCCTTTACATCTCGGCGAGCGACGCCACGCCGCGATTGGCCAACTGATCGGCGCGCTCGTTTTCCGGGTGGCCGTTGTGACCGCGCACCCAGCGCCATTCGACTTCGTGCTGCGCGACGAGCGCATCGAGCCGCTTCCATAGATCGGCGTTCTTGACCGGCTGCTTCGCCGCGGTGACCCAGCCTTTCTTCTTCCAGCCGTGAATCCACTCGCTGATGCCTTTCTGCACGTACTGCGAATCGGTGTGCACGATCACCTTGCAGGGGCGCTTCAACGCCTCGAGCGCGGAAATTACGCCCATCAGCTCCATGCGATTGTTGGTCGTGTTGGCCTCGCCGCCGAACAGTTCTTTTTCCTGGCTGCCGAAGCGCAGCAATGCACCCCAGCCGCCAGGGCCGGGATTGCCCTTGCAGGCGCCGTCGGTATAGATGTCGATGTGATCCGGAGTCATTCGGTGTGGTTACGTGTGTTCGGGGTGGCGGCGGGCGCGAGGCCTGCCGCGAGCACGGGCTTTTTCACTTTGAGCGGCCCGACGAGACGCATGCCGCGCACGCGCTTGATCGCCTTGATCATGTAGGTGGCGCCGAAAATCGGCCACCAGCGGTCGCCGGCGGCTTCCATGAAGCCGTAGCGTGCGAGCCATTGATCGCCCGCGAGCGGCGGACGATAGCAGCCGAAGCGCCCGCGTTCAAGGTCGAAGCCGAGCAGCTTGATCCAGTCCTTCAGACGCGTAAACGCGATCAGGTCGACGGCCGAAGGCACGAACGGGCGGCCTGTCATTTTGCCGATCGACTGCCGTACGCCCCACAGCGACAACGAGTTGAAGCCGAGGATGATCAGTTGGCCTTCGGGCACCAGCACGCGTTCGGCTTCGCGCAGCAGCCGATGCGGGTCGCTGGTGAATTCGAGCGTATGCGGCATCACGAGCAGATCGACGCTTTGCGCTTCGAACGGCAGATCGAGCAGGTCGCACCAGACTGCGCTGCGCCCGGCCGGCGCATGCAGCCCCGGCGCACCCGGTGCCGCGTTGGCGGGATCGTCGCCGCGGTTGCCCGCGCCGCTGATCCCGCTGACGCTGCCACGACGTGCCGCAGGGGGATACGTGTACGGCGCGCTCGCGCCGCTCGCCGCGTCGAGCACGAGGCCGCGGCACGGCATGCGGTTCTCGCGCAGCGCGTCGAGCTGCGGCAGGCCGAGTTGCAGCGCATGATAGCCGAACACGTCCGACACCACGCGATCGAGCTGGGTTTGCTCCCAGTCGAGCACGTAGCGGCCTGGCGGCGAATCGGTCCAGGCAGGCCAGTCTATAATCGCTCGGTCAGTCATATTAAAAATGCGTCGCCTATGAATGCGCTCGAGTACGTGCCGGTCCCGGCGTTTGAAGACAATTACATCTGGGTCATTGCCGACGGACGCCACGCGGTCGTCGTCGATCCGGGCGAAGCCGCCCCTGTGCGCGCCTGTCTGGCCCAACGAGGCTGGCGGCTGAGCGCTATTTTACTCACGCACCATCATCAAGACCACGTCGGCGGGGTGGCCGATCTGCTGAACGGCCAGGACGTGCCGGTCTACGGCCCCGCCAGCGAAGCGATAGCGCACCTGACGCATCGTCTCAAAAGCGGCGATCACGTGACGATCCCGGCACCCGCACTCGAATTCAGCGTACTCGACGTGCCCGGTCACACGAGCGGACACATTGCCTATTTCCAGGCGGCCGATACGCGCGGCACCCCGCACGTGTTTTGCGGCGACACACTGTTCGCGTGCGGTTGCGGGCGCCTTTTCGAAGGTACACCGCAACAGATGCTGAACTCGCTCGATGCGCTCGCCGCGCTGCCCGGCGCAACCGAAGTGCATTGCGCTCACGAATATACGCTGTCGAACATCCGCTTCGCGCTCGCTTGCGAGCCGCACAACGCCCAACTGCAGGCGTGGCGCGACAAGGCGAATGAGCTGCGCGCCCGCCACCAGCCAACGCTGCCGACCACGATCGCGCACGAGCGCGCGGTCAATCCGTTCCTTCGCGCAGACGAGCCGGCGATCCAGTCGAACCTCGAAGCACAATTGCACGAAACAGTGTCTGACAGGCTGAAGGCCTTCACATTGATGCGCGAATGGAAGAACCGCTTCCGTTGATCCGGAGCGCATTCGGCAGTTCTTCACGCGATGAATCGGAAAAATTCGCCAAGCCCCAGATTTGGTTGATTTTTTTCTTGATTTTCCAATTGACGGAAACGTTGACGTTTCGTACTATCGGCTGCAAATTCCAGCCCTTGTGGAAACCGAGACGTTCATGCGATTTATCTTAAGCGCGTTATTGGTCCTGACACTCGCCGCATGCGCGAGTCAGGGACCGACGACGAATACCGCCAATAACCCCGCCAGCCAGCAAGCCGTAGCCGACGCCCTTCGCAAGAACGCCACCGCTAAAGAAACCATCAATGTCGACCAGAGCTCCGTCAATCAGTTGACGAGCCAGGACGCCGATCTGTGGGGCCGCATTCGCCGTGGCTTCCAGATGCCGGATCTGCAGAGCGACCTCGTCGACATGCAGCTCAACTGGTATGTGCAACGTCCCGATTATGTGCAGCGCATGACCGAGCGCTCGCAGAAATACCTGTATCACATCGTCGAGGAACTCGAGTCGCGCCATATGCCGACCGAGCTCGCGCTGCTGCCGTTCATCGAGTCCGCGTATAGTCCGCAGGCTTTGTCGGTCGCCAAGGCGGCGGGCATGTGGCAGTTCATGCCGGGCACGGGCCGTACCTACAACCTGAAGCAGAACATGTGGCAGGACGAGCGCCGCGACGTGCTCGCGTCGACCAGCGCCGCGCTCGACTACCTGTCGAAGCTGCACGATATGTTCGGCGACTGGCAACTCGCGCTCGCCGCGTATAACTGGGGTGAGGGCAACGTGCAGCGCGCGATCGCGCGCAACGAGGCGGCGGGTCTGCCGACCGACTACCTGAGCCTGCGTATGCCGAACGAAACGCGCAACTACGTGCCGAAGCTGCAGGCGGTCAAGAACCTCGTGACGAACCCGCAGATGTACGGGCTCACGCTGCCGGCGATTCCGAACCACCCATACTTCGTGACGGTCACGACCTCGCACGATATCGACGTCGACGTCGCCGCACGGCTTGCCAACATGTCGACCGACGAGTTCCGCTCGCTGAACCCGTCGTTCAGGAAGCCGGTGATTCTCGGTGCGACGCAACCGCAGATTCTGTTGCCTTTCGACAACGCGTCCGCGTTCGAGCGCAATCTGAAAACGTACTCGGGCTCGCTGTCGTCCTGGACCACCTACACCGTCGACGCACGGGCGACACCTGCGGCGATCGCACAGAAGATCGGCGTCGACGCAGACACGCTGATGGAAGTGAACAAGATTCCGGTCGGCATGCGCCTGAAGCCGGGCTCGACGATCGTCGTGCCGCGCGGCTCGGACGACGACGAGGACATCAGCGCCGACATCGCCGAAAGCGCGGTGCTCGCGATGGAACCCGACGTGCCCGACACGCGCAAGATGCTGATCCGAGTGCGGCGCAATCAGTCGATGGCCGCCATCGCGCTGCGTTACGGCGTGTCGGTCGGTCAGTTGAAGGCGTGGAACAAGACACATCGCGATCAGGTTTCGCGCGGCCAGGTGGTCGTGCTGCACGTGCCGGTCGGCAAGCCGGTACCGAGCGAGCCCGGTCCGGAAAAGATCGCCGCCGACGTGCAAGGCGGCAGTGTGCAGAAGATCGGCGTCCATGCCGCAGACACTCGCGGCGATTCGCGCTACGATAAAAAGAAAGGGCGCGGCCACTCTGCCATCGTCAAGGTCTCCGCGCCGGGCGGCAAGGGTGACAAAGCGGCGGCGCCCGCCAGCAAGGGCAAGGTCGAGAAGGTGTCGGCCCCGGTGCCCGGCAAGGCGTCGAAGGCTGCGGCTGAGAGCCGCCCGAAGACCGTGGCCAACGCGAAGAAGAAGGGTAAATAGACCAATAGCGGCTCTCACGGTAGTGACCACATGCGTTGCGGGGGCAGCGCATGGATTGCGCTCCGATCACGCACCGTGTTCATCCAACGCCGTCACCTCAGGGTGACGGCGTTTTTCATTGCGCCGACGATTCCTGCGGGTTTGCCGTATTTAATTTATTGTTCGTGCTTCGGCCGCGTTGGCCGCGGGACGCCGTTCTGTCCTGATCCGTGCGAACCTCGGGCCAGGTTCATTAGGTCCATTGCCAGGTTTTCTTCCTGATTTATGTCGTCGACCCAACTGCGTGTCTTCCTGCTTTTTTCCGCCGGCTACTTCGTCTCTTACGTGTTTCGCGGCGTCAACCTTGGTTTCGCGCCGTTCATCACGCGCGATCTCGGTCTGTCCGCCGCCGATCTGGGTGTGCTGACGAGTCTGTATTTCCTTGGTTTCGCGGGCGCGCAGATCCCCGCTGGCGTGCTGCTCGACCACTTCGGCGCGCGTCGCGTGACGGCCGTCACGCTGCTGTTCGCCGCGCTGGGTATCTGGGTGTTCGGCGCCGCGCACAGTCTCGGCATGATGATGGTCGGGCGGCTGTTGATCGGCGTCGGCGTGTCGGTGTGCCTCGGCGCCGCGTTCAAGGCGCTCGCGCAGCATTTTCCGGTGGCGCGTCTGCCGTTGATGAACGGGCTCGTGATGGCCGTCGGCGGTTTCGGCGGCGTGATGGTTGGTTCGCCGCTCACGTGGGTGCTGGGCTTCTCCAGTTGGCGCGCGGTCTGCGTTGGGCTCGGGGTGCTGACGGTGGTGGTCGCGCTTGCGCAATGGACGCTCGCGCCGGACGCACGCGAAACGCATCGCCAGACGAGCCTCGTCGCGCAGTTCAAGGGCACGTGGCACATCCTGCGCAGCGCGGCATTCTGGAAAATCGCGTCGTTCTCGGTCGTTACGCAGGGCGTTTTCTACGCGATGCAGTCGTTGTGGGTTGGAGCATGGCTGCGCGACGTACAAGGCTTCGAGCCGCACCAGGCGGCGGCGCTCGTGTCGATTCTCGGCTTCGCGATGATGGCGGGGTGCGTCGGTTTCGGCGCGGCGGCGCGTAGCCTCGAGCGGCGCGGCCTCTCGCTGTACGCGTTCTGCGGCATCGGCATGGCCTTATACGTGCTGACGCAGATGCTGATCATGTTCAATGCGCCGCTGCCGGCGAGCTTGTTGTGGGCCGCGTACGGAATCTTCGGTGGCACCGGCATTCTGAGCTACGCGGTGATGGCGCGACATTTCCCGCCACAAATGATCGGCCGGGTCAACACGACGCTGACGCTGATTATTTTTCTGCTGATCTTCGGTTTTCAGATCGGCGTTGGCGCGGTGCTGTCTCACTGGCCGTCGAGCGGCGGGCATTATCCGGCGGTCGCGCATCTGAGCGCGTGGGAAATCCTTGTCGGACTGCAGGTGCTGAGCGCAATCTGGTACGTATTGCCGGGTCGGCAGCTTGCCCGGTCGGGCGAGATGCGCGCGGAGCAGGAGGCCTGACCGGCCGCACGGCACGCCGGCCCAAGTCCGCGCCCTATCTCAGATTTGGAAGGAAGGGCGGTTTCAGGCTATAATTTCAAGGTTTGAGCTTATCAACCCGCACCCTAGCGCCTACCTCCCCCATACCGTTCATCCGCCGCGCGCCATTGGCGTAGCAAGAAGGGCCCCGCACCCAGCCGAGTCGTCCACACAATGGACTCATCGCGCCCCTTGCATCGTTACCGGCAGCTCGCGAGCGAGTCTGCGCGCGCATCCAGAATGTGTTCCGCTGCGGCTCGAAATCGGATAGACAGGTGGCAACAGGGTGTTCCCCCAAGGAGTCTCCCGTGTTGCCGTCATTTTCTCCCGCTCTTCTCGCGCTCGCCGACGGCACGGTCTTTCGTGGTTATTCGATCGGGGCCCCCGGGCATACCATCGGTGAAGTCGTGTTCAACACCGCCATCACCGGCTATCAGGAAATCCTGACTGACCCGAGCTACGCGCGCCAGATCGTGACCCTCACGTATCCGCATATCGGCAACGTCGGCGTGAACGCCGAAGACGTCGAAGCGACGAAAGTCCATGCCGCCGGCCTGATCATCCGTGATCTGCCGGTTCTCGCGTCGAACTTCCGCATGGAGCGTACGCTCCCGCAATATCTGCAGGACGAAGGCGTGGTCGCCATCGCCGGCATCGATACTCGCAAGCTGACCCGCCTGCTGCGCGACAAGGGCGCGCAAAACGGCGCGATCCTCGCTGGTTCCGACGACGAAGCGAAGGCCATCGAACTCGCGCGCTCATTCCCGGGCCTCGCCGGCATGGACCTCGCGAAGGTCGTATCGACCCAGCAAACCTACGAGTGGACCAAAACCGAATGGCGTCTCGGCACGGGCTACGGCGAGCAGAAGGCGCCGAAGTACCGCGTGGTCGCATTCGACTACGGCGTCAAGCAGAACATCCTGCGCATGCTGGCCGAGCGTGGCTGCCATGTCACCGTGCTGCCGGCGCAAGCGAGCGCCGCTGACGCGCTCGCGCTCAACCCCGACGGCGTGTTCTTGTCCAATGGCCCCGGCGACCCGGAGCCGTGCGACTACGCGATCGCCGCGACCAGGGAGTTCATCGAGCGCGGCATTCCGACCTTCGGCATTTGCCTTGGCCACCAGATCATGGGCCTCGCGGTCGGCGCGAAGACGATGAAGATGAAGACCGGCCACCACGGCGCGAACCACCCGGTCAAGGATCTCGAAGACGGCCGCGTGGTGATCACGTCGCAGAACCACGGCTTCGCGGTCGATGCCGATACGCTGCCCGCGAACGCGCGCGTGACCCACGTATCGTTGTTCGACGGCACGCTGCAAGGCTTCGCGCTGACCGACAAGCCGGCATTCTGCTTCCAGGGCCACCCGGAAGCGTCGCCCGGTCCGCACGACATCGCGTATCTGTTCGACCGCTTCACCGCGTTGATGGACGCGCAGAAGAGCGGCAACAGCGCAGCGGCTTGAAGCAGTAAAGGCCGGCCGCACAAGCCAGCCGGAGACGGAAACGAAAGCGGCTCGCGGCGGCCGCTGCGGCCCGCGGCACGATGCGGCGGGCGCGCAGCAAACAGCGCGCGCAACGTGAAAACGGCGCGCGCCGACGGAAAGAATTCAGGAATACATTAGCGAGAGCGTTATGCCCAAGCGGACAGACATCAAGAGCATCCTCATCATCGGCGCGGGTCCGATCATCATCGGCCAGGCGTGCGAGTTCGATTACTCGGGCGCGCAGGCATGCAAGGCGCTGCGTGAGGAAGGCTACAAGGTCATTCTCGTCAACAGCAATCCGGCGACGATCATGACCGACCCGAACACGGCCGACGTGACCTACATCGAGCCGATCACGTGGGAAGTGGTCGAGCGCATCATCGCGAAGGAGCGCCCGGACGCGATCCTGCCGACGATGGGCGGCCAGACCGCGCTGAACTGCGCGCTCGATCTGCACGCGCACGGCGTGCTGGCGAAGTACAACGTCGAGCTGATCGGCGCGTCGCCCGAAGCGATCGACAAGGCGGAAGACCGCCAGAAGTTCAAGGACGCGATGACCAAGATCGGCCTCGGTTCGGCCAAGTCGGGCACCGCGCATTCGATGGAAGAAGCGCTCGCGGTGCAGGCGAAGATCGCTGCGGAAACCGGCAGCGGCGGCTATCCGGTCGTGATCCGTCCGTCGTTCACGCTGGGCGGCTCGGGCGGCGGTATCGCGTACAACCGCGACGAATTCGAAGAGATCTGCAAGCGCGGTCTCGACCTGTCGCCGACGCGCGAGCTGCTGATCGAAGAGTCGCTGCTCGGCTGGAAAGAGTATGAGATGGAAGTGGTCCGCGACAAGGCGGATAACTGCATCATCGTCTGCTCGATCGAAAACCTCGACCCGATGGGCATCCATACCGGCGACTCGATCACAGTCGCACCGGCGCAGACGCTGACCGACAAGGAATATCAGATCCTGCGTAACGCGTCGCTGGCGGTGCTGCGCGAGATCGGCGTCGACACGGGCGGCTCGAACGTGCAGTTCTCGATCAATCCGAAAGACGGCCGGATGATCGTGATCGAAATGAACCCGCGTGTGTCGCGTTCGTCGGCGCTGGCGTCGAAGGCAACCGGCTTCCCGATCGCGAAGGTCGCGGCGAAGCTCGCGGTCGGCTACACGCTCGATGAACTCAAGAACGAAATCACCGGCGGCCAGACCCCGGCATCGTTCGAACCGACGATCGACTACGTCGTCACGAAGATCCCGCGTTTCGCGTTCGAGAAATTCCGCGAAGCCGATTCGCGCCTGACCACGCAGATGAAGTCGGTCGGCGAAGTGATGGCGATCGGCCGCACGTTCCAGGAGTCGTTCCAGAAAGCGCTGCGCGGCCTCGAAGTCGGCGTCGACGGTCTCGACGAGAAGACCGCCAATCGCGACGAGATCATCCGCCAGATCGGCGAAGCCGGTCCGGACCGCATCTGGTATGTCGGCGACGCGTTCCGTGCCGGCATGAGCGCACAGGAAATCTTCGAAGAGACCGCGATCGACCCGTGGTTCCTCGCACAGATCGAACAGATCGTGCTGAAGGAAAAGGCGCTGGCCGGTCGCACGCTCGCGAGCCTGTCGAAGGATGAGCTGAAGTATCTGAAGCAGAGTGGCTTCTCGGATCGTCGCCTCGCGAAGCTGCTCGGCGCGAAGCCGGCGGACGTGCGTGCGCGTCGTATCGAACTGAACGTGCGTCCGGTGTACAAGCGCGTCGACACTTGTGCGGCTGAGTTCGCAACCAAAACCGCGTACATGTACTCGACCTACGAGGAAGAGTGCGAAGCGAATCCGACGAACAACAAGAAGATCATGGTGCTGGGCGGCGGCCCGAACCGGATCGGCCAGGGTATCGAGTTCGACTACTGCTGCGTGCACGCCGCGCTCGCAATGCGCGAAGACGGCTATGAAACGATCATGGTCAACTGCAACCCGGAAACCGTGTCGACCGACTACGACACCTCCGACCGTCTGTACTTCGAATCGCTGACGCTCGAAGACGTGCTCGAAATCGTCGACAAAGAAAAGCCGGTCGGCGTGATCGTGCAATACGGCGGCCAGACGCCGCTGAAGCTCGCGCTCGATCTCGAAGCGAACGGCGTGCCGATCATTGGCACGTCGCCGGACATGATCGACGCGGCCGAAGACCGCGAGCGCTTCCAGAAGCTGCTGCAGGATCTCGGTCTGCGTCAGCCGCCGAACCGCACCGCGCGCACCGAAGACGAAGCGCTGAAGCTCGCTGACGAAATCGGCTATCCGCTCGTCGTGCGTCCGTCGTACGTGTTGGGCGGCCGCGCGATGGAAATCGTCCACGAGCCGCGCGACCTCGAACGCTATATGCGTGAGGCCGTCAAGGTGTCGAACGATTCGCCGGTGCTGCTCGACCGCTTCCTGAACGACGCGATCGAATGCGACGTGGATTGCATTTCCGATGGCGATGCCGTGTTTATCGGCGGCGTGATGGAGCACATCGAACAGGCGGGCGTGCACTCGGGCGACTCGGCCTGTTCGCTGCCGCCGTATTCGCTGTCGAAGGAGACGGTTGCCGAACTGAAGCGCCAGACCGCCGC
The DNA here is from genome assembly GCF_009362785.1 of Paraburkholderia atlantica. Lineage (GTDB taxonomy): Bacteria > Pseudomonadota > Gammaproteobacteria > Burkholderiales > Burkholderiaceae > Paraburkholderia > Paraburkholderia atlantica. The sequence goes on along the minus strand of NZ_WHNQ01000024.1, from coordinate 52,826 downwards.
GATGGCGAAGGCTCTGAACGTGATCGGCCTGATGAACGTGCAGTTCGCGATCCAGCAGGTGCCTTCCTCCACGAATGCGGCTGACGGCTCGAAGGACGACATCATCTACGTGCTCGAAGTGAACCCGCGCGCGTCGCGCACGGTGCCGTACGTGTCGAAGGCGACCAGCCTGCCGCTCGCGAAGATCGCGGCGCGCGCGATGGTCGGCCAGAAGCTCGCCGCGCAAGGCGTGACGAAGGAAGTCGAGCCGCCGTACTTCAGCGTGAAGGAAGCGGTATTCCCGTTCGTCAAGTTCCCGACGGTCGACCCGGTGCTCGGACCTGAAATGCGTTCGACCGGCGAAGTGATGGGCGTGGGCCAGACGTTCGGCGAGGCGCTGTTCAAGTCGCAGCTCGCGGCGGGTTCGCGTCTGCCGGAGTCGGGCACGGTGCTGCTGACCGTGATGGACGCCGACAAGCCGAAGGCGGTCGAAGTCGCGCGCATGCTGCACGAGCTCGGCTACCCGATCGTCGCGACCAAGGGCACGGCTGCCGCGATCGAAGCGGCCGGCGTGCCGGTCAAGGTCGTCAACAAGGTGAAGGACGGCCGTCCGCACATCGTCGATATGATCAAGAACGGCGAGATCGCACTCGTCTTTACGACCGTCGACGAAACGCGCGCGGCGATTGCCGACTCGCGTTCGATTCGTATGAGCGCGCAGGCGAACAAGGTCACCTACTACACGACGATGTCGGGCGCACGCGCGGCGGTGGAGGGTCTTCGTTATCTGAAGAACCTGGAAGTCTATGATTTACAAGGACTCCACGCTCGCCTAAACTAAGGCTTCGATACCTGTCCAAGATGTAAGTGCCGCGGTTAAGCGGCGTTCCGCAGGTGCTGCGGCCCGGGTCTGTCCATGGGCGGCGGCTTTCGCGGAATGCACTTAACCGCGGTGATTTTTTTTATGGCCGTTTTTTGCCTCCAGAGTTGTTTATGAGCACTATTCCATTGACGAAGCGCGGAGCAGACATGCTGCGCGATGAATTGCAGCGCTTGAAATCGGTCGAGCGTCCGGCCGTGATCAACTCGATCGCGGAAGCGCGCGCCCAGGGCGATCTGTCGGAAAACGCTGAATACGACGCTGCGAAGGAAAAGCAGGGCTTCATCGAAGGCCGCATCGCCGAAATCGAGTCGAAGCTTGCGGGCGCGCAGGTGATCGATCCGTCGCAAGTGGAAGCGGACGGCCGCGTGGTGTTCGGCGCGACGCTCGAGCTCGAAGACCTCGAGTCGGGCGCATCCGTCAAATATCAGATCGTCGGCGACGACGAAGCGGACATCGACCACGGCCTGATCTCGATCAGCTCGCCGATCGCACGTGCGCTGATCGGCAAGTCGGAAGGCGACGTCGCGTCGGTGCAGGCACCGGGCGGCATCCGCGAATACGAAATCATCGCGGTCAGCTACATCTGAGGATGGCGCCGGTGTCTCTGATGCCGCATCGTTTTTTCCGCCTGTTGACGGTGGTGTGGGTCGGTAGTCTGTTGACTATCGGCTATGCGGTTGCGCCCGTGCTGTTCACGTCGCTCGACCGCATGACGGCGGGCGCCGTTGCCGCGCAGCTGTTTCGGATTCAGGGTGTGATTGGCGTCGTGTGCGGCATCCTGCTGCTCGGTCTTGCCAATCTGCTCGTGCGGCGCGGTAGAAGCGCGTATCGCCGCTTGCGTTGGCTGATCGCCGGTATGCTCGTATGCGTGCTGATCGGCTATTTCGCGTTGCAGCCGTTCATGAACGCGATGCGCGTCGCCGCGCTCGAGGCGGGCGGCGACGTCGAACATTCCGTTTATGCGACGCGCTTCGGCCTCCTGCATGGCGTGTCGAGTCTGTTCTATCTGATCGAGAGCCTGCTAGGTGTTGCGCTCGTTTGGCTGCTGCCGGCGCATGTCGGCACTGCGGCCAACGAAGAGGGCGCGCGCGCGGTCACGGGGAAGGTGGCCGGCTGAACCTTGCGGGTGGCCGGGGGTATGACGCAGCGCTATGTCCGCCGGTCGATGCCGATGCCCGCGATGAACTTCAGGTTGCGACGATCAGCTACGGTTCATGCGCGCTGCTTCGCGCCCTCCGCACAAACGCGCGGTGCGGAGCCGGTCCGCACCTTGGCCGCGTGTTCTCTTACTTCGACTGATGCGAACGCTTCGCGCTGGTTTGACGCTTCTTCGCGCGCTTGATGTTGCCGCCCTGCGTCACGCGTTCGTTGCCGCGCACCAGCACCGCTTTCGCTCGCGGCTTGCGCATCGGCACGTCGGTCGGCTTGACCACTTTGACGATGCGCGGTGCGCGTCCCTTGGCCGGTCGGGCTTCTTCGGCTGCCGCCTCCCGGGCGCTCGGCAACGCGCCGCGCTTCGCTTTTGCCGCCGGCTGTGCCGATTCCGGCTTCCAGATCACGAGCAGCTTGCCGATATGTTGAATCGGTGCCGCGTTCAGTGTGTCGCAGATTTCTTCGTAGATGGCGAGGCGCTCTTCGCGCTCATCACCGAACACGCGGATTTTGATCAGCTGATGCGCAGCGAGGTGTACTTTGATTTCGGCGAGCACAGCGTCGGTCAAGCCTTCGGCCCCGACGAGCACGACCGGTTTGAGCGCATGTGCCTGGGAGCGCAACTCGGCGCGTTGGTCGGAGGAGACTTTGAGGGCTGGCATGGAAAGTGGAAGACTCGACTAAAATGGCGGCTCCTGCGTTTTTCGTCCGATCGCCGAGCGATTCGGGCGGCTTGATTCAGCAGGCGCGCGTCAGAACAACAGAATCGCGGATGGCCGCCAGTCTGGCGGTGGCCGCGCGAATTAACCGCGTATTATCCCCTAAAGCGCGACCCGACGCAGCAATAGTTCAATTTTTAATGGCAAAAAACAAGTTCAATACCGCGTGGCTGCACGACCACATCAACGATCCGTACGTCAAAATGGCGCAGCGGGAAGGTTATCGTGCCCGCGCGGCCTACAAGCTCAAGGAAATCGACGAGCAGGACAAGCTGATCCGCCCGGGGCAGGTGATTGTCGACCTCGGTTCCTCGCCGGGCAGCTGGAGCCAGTACGCGCGCAACAAGCTTGCCGGCGGCTCGCAGCGCAATGCGGAGCGCGAAGGTGGCATCGACGGCACGATCATCGCTTTGGACATTCTGCCGATGGAGCCGGTAGCCGACGTGCACTTCATCCAGGGCGATTTCCGCGAAGACTCGGTGCTGGTCCAGCTCGAAGAATTGGTCGGTGCGCGCCAGGTGGACCTTGTAATTTCGGATATGGCACCCAACCTGTCCGGTGTGGCGATCGCGGATGCGGCGCGGATCGAGCATTTATGCGATCTTGCGCTCGAATTCGCACAAAACCACTTGAAGCCGGATGGTGCCCTTTTAGTCAAATGCTTTCACGGCAGCGGATATAGTCAGATTGTCGAAAAGTTCAAGCGCCAATTCAAGGTGGTGGCGGCCCGCAAGCCGAAGGCGTCGCGGGATAAATCGTCAGAAACATTTATTTTGGGTAAGCATTTGAAGCGTCCCGCATAGGGGACGGCGAGCCGGTTCCATTTCTGCCAATAGTGAGCCCGATGCGTCAGAGACTGGCGTTAAGCTGGCCCGCTACCCTATTTCCGTGGTAGTGAAACGCTATGGCAGGGGTCTGCGGACTGGATTAGAATGCTTTCGTGGTGCCGCAAGGCAAATGTAGGCGCCCGTCTAAGTGAAGGAGTGGTGCTTTGAACAACAATATGTTTTCGAAAGCAGCAGTGTGGTTGGTAATCGCACTGGTGCTGTTTACGGTGTTCAAGCAGTTCGACAAGCCCCGTGTCCAGGAAGGCGTTTCCTATTCGCAGTTCATGGACGACGCGAAGAACGGCAAAGTCAAGAACGTCATTGTCCAGGGGCGGAACCTCACGGTCACTCCAGCAGACGGCCAGAAGTACCAGATCGTGTCGCCCGGCGACATCTGGATGGTCGGCGATCTGATGAAGTATGGCGTACAGGTGAGCGGCAAGGCTGACGACGAACCCAATGCACTGATGTCCGTGCTGTATTACCTCGGGCCGACGATCCTGATCATCGGTTTCTGGTTCTACATGATGCGACAGATGCAGGGGGGCGGCAAAGGCGGCGCCTTCTCGTTTGGCAAGTCGCGCGCGCGGCTGATCGACGAGAACAACAACGCGATCAATTTCACCGATGTCGCCGGTTGCGACGAAGCCAAGGAAGAAGTGTCGGAACTCGTCGACTTCCTCCGCGATCCGCAGAAATTCCAGAAGCTGGGCGGTCGTATTCCGCGCGGTGTGCTGCTCGTTGGCCCGCCGGGGACCGGTAAGACGCTGCTCGCGCGCGCCATCGCTGGCGAGGCGAAGGTGCCGTTCTTCAGCATTTCGGGTTCGGATTTTGTGGAAATGTTCGTCGGCGTCGGCGCGGCTCGCGTGCGCGACATGTTCGAGCAGGCCAAGAAGCACGCGCCGTGTATCGTGTTCATCGACGAAATCGACGCAGTCGGCCGTCATCGCGGCGCCGGTATGGGCGGCGGTAACGACGAGCGTGAACAGACGCTGAACCAGATGCTCGTCGAAATGGACGGCTTCGAGGCGAACTCGGGTGTCATCGTGATCGCCGCGACGAACCGCTCTGACGTACTCGACAAGGCGCTGTTGCGTCCGGGCCGCTTCGACCGTCAGGTGTACGTCGGTCTGCCCGATATCCGCGGCCGCGAGCACATCATGAAGGTGCACCTGCGCAAGGTACCGATTTCGAACGACGTCGATGCGGCAGTGATCGCGCGCGGCACGCCGGGTTTCTCGGGCGCCGATCTCGCGAACCTCGTCAACGAAGCAGCACTTTTTGCGGCGCGGCGCGGCAAGCGCATCGTCGAAATGACGGACTTCGAGGACGCGAAGGACAAGATCTTCATGGGTCCCGAGCGCAAGTCGGCCGTCATCCGCGAAGAATCGAAGCGTGCGACCGCGTATCACGAATCGGGTCACGCGGTGATCGCGAAGCTGTTGCCGAAAGCTGATCCGGTGCACAAGGTCACGATCATTCCGCGCGGCCGTGCGCTGGGCGTCACGTGGCAGTTGCCGGAGCATGACAACGAAACGTACTCGAAGGACTATCTGCTCGACCGTCTTGCCATCCTGTTCGGTGGCCGCGTCGCGGAAGAGCTGTTCCTGAACCTGATCAGCACCGGTGCATCGGACGACTTCAACAAGGCGACCCAGACGGCTCGCGCGATGGTTGCCCGCTTCGGTATGACGGATGCGCTGGGACCGATGGTCTATGTCGACGACGAAAACGACGCTTCGCCGTTCGGACGCGGCTTCACGCGAACCATTTCGGAAGCGACGCAGCAGAAGGTCGACGCGGAAATCCGTCGCGTGCTGGACGAGCAGTACAATCTCGCACGTCGCCTGCTGGAAGAAAACCGCGACAAGGTCGAAGCGATGACCGCCGCACTGATGGAGTGGGAGACGATCGACGCCGATCAGATCAACGACATCATGGCAGGCCGGCCGCCGCGTTCGCCGAAGAGCTCGCCACCGTCGGCTAGCGACGCCTCGTCGGGCGGCAGCGCAGGCACCGAAGTCAAGCCGGGCAGCGCAACCGCGCCGGCCTGATAGGTAGCCAGTAGAAAGTGCGGGCCGGTGTGCTACACACCGGCCCGTTTTGCATTTATCCGTTCAAAGTGAAGCATTGCTACGTGTCGAAAGTCGATTCTTCTTCCGTACCCCTTCCAGAGCCGCTGCAGTGCGGCCGCTTCAAGCTGACGTTTGAACGCCCGTTGGTCATGGGCATCCTGAACGTCACTCCCGATTCCTTCTCCGATGGCGGCTTGTACGCGATGCGCGGCGATGCGCTGCGCCAGGCCGAGCGCATGATGCTCGCGGGCGCGGACATTATCGATATCGGCGGGGAATCGACGCGTCCTGGCGCGCCGCCGGTGCCGCTCGACGAAGAGCTCGAGCGCGTAATACCGCTCGTCGAGCAACTGCGTGGCGCGAACGTGCCGTTGTCGGTCGATACCTACAAGCCGGAAGTGATGCGGAGCGCGTTGAACGCGGGCGCCGACCTGATCAACGACGTCTGGGCGTTCCGCATGCCCGGCGCAATCGACGCCGTGCGCGACAGCGATTGCGGCCTTTGTGTAATGCATATGTTAGGTGAGCCGCAGACCATGCAGCGCGGCGAGCCGCACTATGCCGACGTTGTCAGCGAAGTGCGCCAGTTCCTCGAGGAGCGTGTCGCGACATTGCAGCAGGCGGGGATTGCACGCCAGCGTATCAGCGTCGATCCGGGCTTCGGCTTCGGCAAGGTCGTCGTCGAGCACAACTACGCGTTGCTCGCGCATCTGCGCGACACGGCGCCGCGCGCCGCGTCGCCATATCCGATCCTTGCGGGCATGTCGCGCAAGTCGATGGTTGGCGCGGTGACCGGGCGGCCGGCGCCGGAGCGCGTGGCCGGCAGCGTCGCCGCGGCGGTGTGTGCGGCCGAGCGGGGCGCCGCGATTCTGCGCGTACACGACGTCGCGCAAACAGTCGATGCATTGAAAGTATGGGCAACCCTGCGCGACGCGGCCAGGCAGAGCCGCGCGCACGGTTGAACCCGCAGCCAGATACAGGGAGAACAAACATGGCACGTCGTTACTTCGGAACGGACGGCATTCGAGGCAAGGTCGGCGAAGGCCCGATCACGCCGGAATTCGTGTTGCGGCTCGGCTACGCGGCCGGCAAGGTGCTCGCGGGCGCCGATCAATGGGCGAAGACAGGTGCTCGCCCGACCGTGCTGATCGGCAAGGACACGCGGGTGTCGGGCTACATGCTCGAAGCCGCGCTCGAGTCGGGCTTTTCGGCGGCCGGCGTCGACGTGATGCTGGCCGGTCCGATGCCGACGCCCGGCATCGCCTATCTGACGCGCGCGCTGCGGCTTGCCGCGGGCGTCGTAATCAGCGCGTCGCACAACCCGTACTACGACAACGGCATCAAGTTCTTCTCGGCCGACGGCAACAAGCTGCCGGACGACGTCGAGGCGCAGATCGAGGAGCAGCTGGAGCTGCCGCTCGCGTGCGCGGCCTCCGAGCAATTGGGCAAGGCGCGCCGTCTCGACGACGCGGCCGGCCGCTACATCGAGTTCTGCAAGAGCACGTTCCCGGCGGCGTACGACCTGCGCGGCATGAAGCTCGTCGTCGATTGCGCGCATGGCGCCGCGTACGACGTCGCGCCGCACGTGTTCCATGAACTCGGCGCGGAGGTAATCCCGATCGGCGTCTCGCCGAACGGCTTCAATATCAACGACGGCGTCGGCGCGACCGCGCCGGATGCGCTGGTTCGCGCGGTGCGCGCGAACCACGCGGACCTCGGCATCGCGCTCGATGGCGACGCCGACCGTCTGCAGGTCGTCGACGAGTCCGGCCGCCTGTTCAACGGAGACGAGCTGCTGTACGTGCTGGTCAAGGACCGTATCGCGACTGCCGGCCATGTGGAAGGGGCGGTCGGCACGCTGATGACCAACATGGCGGTGGAGGTCGCGCTGCAGAGAGCCGGCGTCAAGTTCGTGCGCGCCGCGGTTGGCGATCGCTATGTGCTCGAACAGCTTCGCGAGCACGGCTGGCAGCTCGGCGCCGAAGGTTCGGGCCACATTCTGTCGCTCGATCGCCATTCGACCGGCGACGGCATCGTGTCCGCTCTGCTCGTGCTGGCGGCGATGCAGCGCAGCGGCAAATCGCTTGCGGATCTGCTCGACGGTGTCACGCTGTTCCCGCAGAAGCTGATCAACGTGCGCATGAAGCCTGGCGCGGACTGGAAGGGCAGCGATGCGATTCGTAGCGCGATCAAGGTGGCCGAAGGCGCCCTCGACGGCCGCGGTCGCGTACTGATCCGCGCGTCGGGTACCGAGCCGGTACTGCGCGTGATGGTAGAGGCGCAGAACGTCGCGGACGCGCTCGAGCATTCTGAAGCGATTGCCGAAGCCGTACGGGTAGCGACGGCCTGATCTGTTCCCGAACAGGCGGCGGGCGGCGGCGACCGCTTGCTGCCTGACGGTCGTTATGAAAAGGTTCAGCGAGCCTCGTGACATAGACGGCGTCGCCGGGCTTTACCCACAACAAATCCCTCGCCCCAGCCGCCAAAAGGTCGGCGCATCCCACACCAAATCGACTCTCCATACCGAGCGCAAACGTTCGCGCCTCGTCTTCTTCGTCTAACTTGAAACTTGCGATGCAGCGAGCATCGCTAGCGCGGTAATTCGCCGGCCCCCGAACCTTTCAATAGGTAATATGACTGTCACATCTGATTCACGATCAGTCACGTTTTTGTCATAAAGAGACCCTAAGCTTCGCGGTGTTCGAGTTTCCCGCTCACACCACACGCTCACACTCCCTTGGAGGTCTCATGAAATTGATGCAAACCGTGTTCGCTGGCGTCGCTGGCGCGCTTTTCGCAATCGCAGCGCAAGCCGCAGACATCACCGGCGCGGGCAGCACGTTCGCGGCACCGATTTACACGAAGTGGGCCGACGCTTATCAGAAGACCGGCGGCGGCAAGGTTAACTACCAAGGCATCGGTTCGTCGGGCGGCATCAAGCAGATCGAGGCGAAGACCGTCGATTTCGCTGGTTCGGACGCTCCGCTGAAGGACGACGAACTCGCGAAGCAAGGCCTGTTCCAGTTCCCGACGGTGGTCGGCGGCGTGGTGCCGGCAGTCAACGTGCCGGGCGTGAAGCCGGGCGAACTGGTGCTGTCGGGTGAAGTGCTCGGCGACATCTACCTCGGCAAGATCAAGAAGTGGAATGACCCGGCAATCGTCGCGCTGAACTCGAAGGTCAAGCTGCCGGATCTGGACATCGCCGTGGTGCGCCGCGCCGACGGTTCGGGCACCAGCTTCATCTGGACGAACTACCTGTCGAAGGTCAACCCGGAATGGAAGACGAAGGTCGGCGAAGGTGCGACGGTCAACTGGCCGACCGGCACGGGCGGCAAGGGTAACGACGGCGTCGCGGCATTCGTGCAGCGTCTGCCGGGTTCGATCGGCTACGTCGAATGGGCGTACGCCAAGCAGAACCACATGAATTACGTCGCGCTGAAGAACGAGGCTGGCGCAGTGGTTCAGCCGCAGACCGAAACGTTCAAGGCAGCGGCGGCTGGCGCTGACTGGTCGAAGTCGTTCTACCAGATCCTGACGAACGAGCCGGGCAAGAACGCATGGCCGATCGTCGGCGCGACGTTCGTGCTGCTGCACACGACGCAGGAAAAGGCACCGCAAGGCGCCGAAACGCTGAAGTTCTTCGACTGGGCGTTCAAGAACGGCGGCCAGGCAGCGAACGATCTGGACTACATCTCGTTGCCGGAATCGGTCGTGTCGGAAATCCGCACGCAGTGGAAGCAGAAGGTCAAGGATTCGGCAGGCAAGACGCTCGCTGAGTAACAGGCGTAAGCTGGCGCGGTAGGTCTGAATCGCGCCCGCGCCCGGTAGTACCCCGGCCGTCCTCGTACGAGGACGGCCTGTGACGTTCACGCGGCATGCGCCGCATGCATCACCGACCGCCCGACATGTGTCGTCCGGCAACTGGAAACAGGTCCATCAGGCTCTCATGTCCGATATTCATTTAGCGTCCGGCACGAGCCGGGCCACTCCGCCTGGCAGCGCGTCGCAGCAAAAGGCGCCTGGCCGCTCCGGCGATCTGATCTTCGGCGGCCTCGCACGCCTTTCCGCCATCGTCACGCTGCTGCTGCTCGGCGGCATCATCGTGTCCCTGATCATCGCCTCGATGCCGTCGATTCGCGAGTTCGGTCTCGCGTTCCTGTGGACGGCGGTGTGGGATCCACCCAGCAAGCAATTCGGCGCGCTCGTGCCGATCTACGGCACCCTCGCGACGTCGATCATCGCTCTGATCATCGCGGTGCCCGTCAGCTTCGGCATCGCACTGTTTCTGACTGAACTGTCGCCCGCATGGCTGCGTCGGCCGCTCGGCATCGCGATCGAACTGCTCGCCGCGATTCCGTCGATCGTGTACGGCATGTGGGGTCTGCTCGTGTTCGCACCGATCTTCGCGGTGTGGTTCCAGAAGCCGCTCGGCGCGGTGCTCAGCGGCATTCCGATCGTCGGTGCGCTGTTCTCGGGTCCGCCGATCGGCATCGGTATTCTGTGCGCGGGCGTGATCCTTGCGATCATGATCATCCCGTACATCGCCGCGGTCATGCGCGACGTGTTCGAAGTGACGCCGGTGCTGCTGAAGGAATCGGCCTACGGTATCGGCTGCACGACGTGGGAAGTGATGTGGAAGATCGTGCTGCCGTACACCAAAACCGGTGTGATCGGCGGCGTCATGCTCGGCCTCGGCCGCGCACTGGGTGAGACCATGGCGGTCACCTTCGTGATCGGCAACACCAATCTGCTCGACAATATTTCTCTGTTTTCGCCGGGCAACAGCATCACGTCGGCGCTCGCCAACGAGTTCGCCGAAGCGGACCCGGGGCTGCACACGTCGGCGCTGATGGAACTCGGCCTGATCCTGTTCGTGATTACATTCATCGTGCTGGCGATTTCGAAAATCATGCTGCTGCGTCTCGAGAAAGGGGAGGGCGCGAAATGAGCGGGCCGTCCCTGAACATGCCGGGTCTGAAGGACCCCGCGACGCTCGAAGCGATGCGCGTGCGTCTGCAAGGGCGCCGTCGGATGACCAACGCGATCGCGCTGACGCTGTCGCTCGCGGCGATGGCCTTCGGCCTGCTGTGGCTCGTGTGGATTCTCTATACGACGCTGCATCTCGGCATCGGCGGCCTGTCGGTCGAACTGTTCACGCAGTCGACGCCGCCGCCGAACACCGATGGCGGCGGCCTCGCGAACGCGATCGTCGGCAGCCTGTTGCTGGTGGCGCTGGCGACCTTCGTCGGCACGCCGATCGGCATCATGGCGGGCGTCTATCTCGCCGAATACGGCCAGAAAGGCTGGCTTGCGAACCTCACGCGCTTCATCAACGACATCCTGCTGTCGGCGCCGTCGATCGTCATCGGTCTGTTCGTCTACGCGCTCGTCGTCGCGAAGATGGGGCACTTCAGCGGCTGGGCCGGCGTGCTCGCGCTGGCGCTGCTGCAGATCCCGATCGTGATCCGCACGACCGAAAACATGCTGAAGCTGGTGCCGAATGCGATGCGGGAAGCCGCATTCGCGCTCGGTACGCCGAAGTGGAAGATGGTGCTGTCGATCACGCTGAAGGCGTCGATCGCGGGCATCGTCACCGGTGTGCTGCTCGCTGTCGCGCGGATTGCCGGCGAAACCGCGCCGCTGCTCTTCACCGCGCTGTCGAATCAGTTCTTCTCGGTCGATATGGGCCAGCCGGTCGCGAACCTGCCGGTCACCATCTACAAGTTTGCGATGAGCCCGTTCGCGCAGTGGCAATCGCTCGCGTGGGCCGGCGTCTTCCTGATCACGCTCGCGGTGCTGGGACTGAATATCCTCGCGCGCACGATCTTCTCGAACAAGTAAGGGCGGAGTGAATCCGATGAACATGGCAGAAACCCAACTCAATCCGGTCGGGCACGCAACCGCGCCCGCGGGCTCCGACCCCGAACACAGCGCTCACGCGCAAACGCCGTCGCGTCCGAAGATCGAGGTCAAGGATCTCAACTTCTTCTACGGCAAGTACCACGCGCTGAAGAACATCAATCTGCAGATTCCCGAAGGCAAGGTGACCGCGTTCATCGGCCCGTCTGGCTGCGGCAAGTCCACACTGCTGCGAACCTTCAACAAGATGTACGCGCTCTATCCGGAACAGCGCGCGGAAGGCGAGATCGTGATGGACGGCGAAAACCTGCTGACCACGCGCCAGGACATTTCGCTGCTGCGTGCGCGCATCGGCATGGTGTTCCAGAAGCCGACGCCGTTCCCGATGTCGATCTACGACAACATCGCTTTCGGCGTGAAGATGTTCGAGAAGCTGTCGCGCTCGGAAATGGACGACCGCGTCGAATGGGCGTTGACCAAGGCGGCGCTGTGGAACGAAGTGAAGGACAAGCTCGGCCAGAGCGGCTACGGTCTGTCGGGCGGCCAGCAGCAGCGTCTGTGTATCGCGCGCGGTATCGCGATTCGCCCCGAAGTGCTGCTGCTCGACGAGCCGTGCTCGGCGCTCGACCCGATCTCGACCGGCCGTATCGAAGAGCTGATCGCTGAACTGAAGAGCGACTACACGGTCGTGATCGTCACGCACAACATGCAGCAGGCGGCCCGCTGTTCGGACTACACTGCCTATATGTACCTCGGTGAACTGATCGAATTCGGCGACACCGAAAAGATCTTCATCAAGCCGGTCCGCAAGGAAACCGAGGACTACATCACTGGCCGCTTCGGCTGATCCGCCGGGCAACACAACGGAGTACGACATGTCCGATAAACATCTGTCCAGCCAGTTCGACGCCGACCTGAACCTCGTTTCGTCGAAAGTGCTCGAAATGGGCGGCCTCGTCGAATCGCAGATCGTCAACGCGATGCAGGCGCTCAACGAATTCGACCTCGCTATGTGCGAGCAGGTCATCGCTGCCGAAGACCGTCTGAACAAGATGGAAGTCGAGATCGACGAGGAGTGCAGCAACATCATCGCGCGCCGTCAGCCGGCCGCGCGCGATCTGCGTTTGCTGATCGCGATCTCGAAGACCATCACGAACCTCGAGCGCGCCGGCGACGAAGCCGAAAAAATCGCGAAGCGCACCAAGCGTCTGATGGAAGACGGCGCCTCGCGCACCATCAACATCGCCGAGATCAAGCTGTCCGGCGAAATGGCGGTGTCGATCCTGCGCCGCGCGCTCGACGCGTTCGCGCGTCTGGACACGGTCGCCGCCGCGCAGATCGTGCGCGACGACAAGGCGATCGATGAGGAATTCCGCGCGTTCGTGCGCAAGCTGATTTCGTATATGACCGAAGATCCGCGTTCGATCTCGGTGGGTCTCGACTTCCTGTTCATCGCCAAGGCGATCGAGCGGATCGGCGACCACGCCAAGAACATCGCGGAATTCATCATCTACATCGTCAAGGGTACCGACGTGCGGCACCAGTCGCGCGACGCGCTCGAACGCGAAGCGCTCAGCTAATCCAGAGATAAGGAACAGAGGTGCCGATGCCCAGCAGCATTCTCGTCATTGAAGATGAGCCCGCCATTTCCGAACTGATTTCGGTCAATCTTCAACACGCCGGGCACTGCCCGATTCGCGCGTACAACGCGGAGCAGGCGCACAACCTGATCAGCGACGTGCTGCCCGATCTCGTGCTGCTCGACTGGATGTTGCCGGGCAAATCGGGCATTTCGTTCGCGCGCGATCTGCGCAACAACGAGCGTACGAAGCACATTCCGATCATCATGCTGACCGCGCGCGGCGATGAGCAGGACAAGGTGCTCGGCCTCGAGATCGGCGCCGACGACTACGTGACGAAGCCGTTCTCGCCGAAGGAACTGATGGCGCGCATCAAGGCGGTGCTACGCCGCCGCGCGCCGCAGCTGACCGAAGACGTGGTCGCGATCAACGGCCTGAAGCTCGACCCGGCCACGCACCGCGTCGCGGCGCATGCGGAAGGCAGCGAGATCAAGCTCGATCTCGGCCCGACCGAATTCCGTCTGCTGCACTTCTTCATGACTCACCCGGAGCGCGTGCACAGCCGCACGCAACTGCTCGACCAGGTGTGGGGCGATCACGTGTTCGTCGAAGAGCGTACCGTCGACGTGCATATCAAGCGTCTGCGCGCGGCGCTCAAGCCGGCCGGGTGCGATGCTATGATTGAGACGGTACGCGGCAGCGGCTACCGGCTGGCGAAGAGCGCCTGATAGCCGTCGGCGGCGGCGCACTGCACTGCGTAGCTGTTGAGCCGCCGCACCTCCTTCCTGCGCTGTATTTTCTCTTCGATCGCTAGACCATGAACATCATCTGGGCGCGCTCCATCGTGTCGGTCGTGCTGCTTGCTGTTCTGTGCGCGGTGGTCGGCGCACTGGTGAACGTCAAGGCAGGGCTCGCTCTCGCCATCGCCATGCTGCTCGCACAGAGCGTCTTCAGTACCTTCCACAAGCAGCGTCTGTGGCGTCTGCTCGACGCGCCGGTGTACGGCGAAGTGCCGAGCGCCCCCGGCATCTGGGGCGAAATCTACTACCGTCTGCACAAGCTCGCGAAGCGCTGGCACGCCCAGGTGCGCCAGGTCGAGCAGCAGCATTCGCGGTTCATCCAGGCGATCCAGGCGTCGCCGAACGGCGTCGCGATGCTCGACGATCACGATCAGATCGAGTGGTGCAACGCGATTTCCGAAAGCCACTTCGGGCTCGACGCGAAGCGCGATCTGCGTCAGCACATCACGCATCTGGTGCGTCATCCGGATTTCGTGCGCTATCTGAATTCGCATCGGTACGAGGAAATGCTGATCATGCGCGGCATGGGCGACAAGCGCCAGAACGTGCTGTCGGTGCAGGTGTTTCCATATGGCGACAATCGCAAGCTGGTGCTGTCGCAAGACATCACCGAACTCGAGCGCACCGATGCAATGCGGCGCGACTTCGTCGCCAACGTGTCGCACGAACTGAAGACGCCGCTCACCGTGCTGTCCGGTTTTCTCGAGACGATGCGCGAGCTGCCGTTGGGCGAGGCCGAGCGCGCGCGATATCTCGACCTGATGGAGCAACAGGCGTCGCGCATGCGTCATATCGTCAGCGATCTGCTGGTGCTCGCGACGCTCGAAGGCGACAACAAGCCGCCGAGCGATCAGATGATCGACATGCAGGCGGTATTGCGGCATCTGCACGACGACGCGCAGAGCCTGTCCAGCGATCATCACAAAATCGTCTTCGAAGCCGACGAAGCTTTGACCGTCACCGGCGTCGAAACCGAGATTCTCAGCGCGTTCGGCAACCTGGTGACGAACGCGATCCGCTATACGCCGGACGGCGGCTCTATCAAGGTCAACTGGCGTGCGCAGGGGGGGCATGCAGTGTTTTCGGTCACCGATAGCGGCCTCGGCATTCCGGCCGCCGATATCCCACGGCTCACCGAGCGCTTCTATCGCGTCGATCGCAGCCGTTCGCGCGACACCGGCGGCACCGGGCTCGGTCTCGCGATCGTCAAGCACGTATTGCAGCGGCACGATGCGCAACTCGAAGTGAAGAGTGAAGAAGGGCGCGGCAGCACGTTCACTGTGCGCTTTCCGGTGTATCGGACCGCGCGCTGTCAAACCGCGCAGGTGTGAGTGCGGCAGTCGTCCTACCGCTCGATCCAAGAAAAAACCGCCTGAAACAGGCGGTTTTTTTATGCACGCGGATTGTCAGGTGCCCGCCGTCGCGGCGAACACCCGCAACGCAGGCGACTACGAACAGAACTTGCCGAGCAGGCTCATCTGCGCATTGCGCGACGCCTTGCCCGGCCGGCGCCGGCGATAGTGACCGTCGCTTTGCATCAACCAGGCCGACTGGTTGTCGCCGAGAAACGCCGATAGCCCTTCCGCGATCACGCGCCGTTTCAGCCGGCGGTTGTTGACCGGGAATGCGACTTCGACGCGCCGGAACAGATTGCGATCCATCCAGTCGGCGCTCGACAGATACACCTGCTCCTTGCCGCCGTCGTAGAAGTAGTAGATGCGATGGTGTTCGAGAAAGCGCCCGACGATCGAGCGCACCGTGATGTTCTCGGAGAGCCCTTGCACGCCCGGCTGCAGCGAGCACACGCCGCGCACGATCAGATCGATCTTCACGCCGGCCTGCGCAGCTTCATACAGCTCGGCGATCACCGTCGGTTCGAGCAGCGCGTTCATCTTCGCGACGATGCGCGCCTTCTTGCCGGCTCGGGCATGCTCGGCTTCCTTGCGGATCGCTTCGACGAGCTTAGGATGCAGCGTAAACGGCGACTGCCACAACTCGTGCAGCTTCAGCTCGCCGCCGATGCCGGTCAGCTGCTGGAACACATGGTGCACATCCTCGCAGATTTTCTGATCGGCGGTCATCAGGCCGAAGTCGGTATAGAGGCGTGCGGTACGCGGGTGATAGTTGCCGGTGCCGAGGTGCGCGTAGCGCTTTAGGGTCGATTTGCCGCCCGCCGATACGCGTCGCACGATCAGCATCATCTTCGCGTGGCACTTGTGGCCGACCACGCCATAGACCACATGCGCACCAACCGCTTCGAGCTGCGAGGCCCAGTTGATGTTGGTTTCCTCGTCGAAGCGCGCGAGCAGCTCGACGACCACCGTGACTTCCTTGCCGTTGCGCGCGGCCTGCATCAGCGCATCCATCAGCGGCGAGTCGGTGCCGGTGCGATAGATGGTCTGCTTGATCGCGACCACGTTCGGGTCCTTGGCCGCCTGCAGCAGCAGCTCGAGCACCGGCTGGAAGCTCTCGTACGGATGATGCAGCAGCACGTCGCCCTGATCGATCACGTCGAACATGCTCGCGCTGTTGGCGATCTGCGTCGGCGTCGACGGAATATGCGGCACGAACTTCAGATCCGGCCGGTCGACCATCTCGGGCAGCTGCATCAGCCGCACCAGATTGACGGGGCCGTTCACGTAGTAGCAGTCCTTGTTCGACAGACCGCTTTCGTCGAGCAGGCGCCGCACCACGTGCGCGGGCGTTTCCGCCGACACTTCGAGCCGCACCGCGTTGCCCAGATGCCGCGCCGGCAGTTCGCCCTGCAACGCGACGCGCAGATTGGTGATTTCGTCTTCGTCGACGAACAGTTCGCTATTGCGTGTGATGCGGAACTGATTGCAGCTGCGCACGACGAGGTTCGGAAACAGCTCGCCGACGAAGCGTTGCAACAGCGAGCTCAGCAGCACGAAGCCATGCGGATAGCCCGACAGTTCCTGCGGCATGCGCACGAGCCGCGGCAGCGCCCGCGGTGCCTGCACGATGCCCATCATCGCCTGGCGGCCGAATGCATCCTTGCCTTCGAGTTCGACGACGAAGTTCAGGCTCTTGTTCAGCACGCGCGGAAACGGATGGGCGGGATCGAGACCGATCGGTGTCAACACCGGCAGCAGTTCGTCGAAGAAGTAGTTGCGCGCCCATTCGGTCTGCGCGTCGCTCCATGCTTCGGTGCCGTGGAAATAGATGCCTTCCTGCTCGAGCGCGCTGAGCACCGTGTCGTGCAGCATCGTGTACTGGCGATGCACGAGCTTCTGCGCACGTTCGACCACGAGGTCGTACACGTGCTGCAGCGACATGCCGTCTGGCGACAATGCGCCGGGATTGTCGCGCATCTGTTCCTGAAGCCCGGCCATGCGGACTTCGAAGAATTCGTCGAGATTGCTGCTAGTGATGCAGATAAAGCGGAGACGTTCGAGCAACGGAACGGCAGGATCGGCGGCTTGCGCCAACACGCGCTCGTTGAAACCCAGAATGCCCAGCTCGCGATTCAATAGGGGATAGCGGACGGACATCGGTGGCGAGATTGGAATGTCTGAAATGGCGACGGAAAGACGCTCGGAAATTCTCACGATTTGATGACGTCCTGATGACATCGGCGGTGTTTTGAACATTTTATGCCGCAATCGTCGCCTGTCGTCAATATGACGCGTTACCTATGCGACGATACCGAACTCCCTGCACCGCGAGGTGACACCGTGAAGGCTGCTACGCTTAGAATGGCGTCTTTGAACAGTGCGGCCGGCCGCGACGCGCACCATGCGTCGAAGGCGCCGGGCAGGCGCGTGGCGCTGCCAGCGTCCGCCGCCACGCCCGCGGCCGCAGCCGCCGCGCTCGCGCGTATGGAGTACGCTTACCCGATGGTCAATATCCCTCATCTCCTCGCCGCCGTGGATCTCGGTTCGAACAGCTTCCGGCTCATCGTGGGCCGGGTCGAGGAAACCGACGCGGGCAGCCAGATCTATCAGGTCGACGCCTTGCGCGAGCCGGTGCGGCTCGCGGCCGGGTTATCGAGCGACAAGATGCTCGATCGCGCCTCGCAGGTGCGTGGCTGGGATGCGTTGAAGCGCTTCGGCGAGCGTCTGCGCGATTTTCACCCCGACCACGTGCGCGCGGTCGCGACCAATACGCTGCGCATCGCGAAGAATGCGGGCGAGTTTCTCGGCGAGGCGCAGGCGGCGCTCGGTTTCCCGATCGAAGTGATCGCGGGGCGCGAGGAAGCGCGCCTGATTTACGCTGGCGCCGCGCACTCGGTGCCGGCGAGCGCGGGCAAGCGGCTCGTCGTCGATATCGGCGGTGGTTCGACGGAATTCATCATCGGCTCGCACTACACGCCGATCAAGATGGAGAGCCTGTATATCGGCTGCGTGAGCCATAGCCGCACGTTTTTCCCGGCCGGCAACGTCGACGAATACACGATGCGCCAGGCCGAGCTCGCCGCGCGCCGCGAAATCCAGATCATTTCCGCCGAATACAAGAAGACCGGCTGGGAGCAGGCAATCGGCTCGTCGGGCACCGCCCGAGCGCTCGCCGAGCTGGTCGAGGCGAACAATTTCAATGATGCCGGCGTCACGCACGGCATTTCGCGCGGCGGCCTCGAGCGGCTCAAGCGCGCGCTGATCAAGGCCGAAAACGTCAACCGGCTGAAACTGATCGCGCTGAAGAGCGACCGCGTGCCGGTGCTCGCGGGCGGTCTGTCGATCATGATCGCGGTGTTCGACGAACTGGGCGTCGATTATGTCGACACCACCGACGGCGCGCTGCGTCTCGGCGTCATGTACGACCTGCTCGGCCGTTCGCAGCACGAGGACATGCGTACGGTGACGGTCGGGGGCTTCATGCGCCGCTATGGCGTCGATCGTGCGCAGGCGGGGCGTATCAGCGATCTGTCGACGAGCTTTTACGATCAGTTCATCGAACCGGACGAAGAGCGCCGCGCGGAGAACCGCATGTTCATCGGCTGGGCGGCGTCGCTGCACGAAATCGGGCTGTCGATCTCGCATAGCGCTTATCACAAGCATTCGGCGTATATCGCAAGTAACGCCGACATGCCGGGCTTTTCGCGCACCGACCAGGCACGCCTCGCCGCGCTCGTGCTCGGCCATGCGGGCAAGCTCGGCAAGCTGTCGCAGACGCGCGACGTCGAATGGCCGCTGCTGTTCTGCCTGAGGCTCGCGGCGTTGCTGTGCCGTCGACGGGCGGACGTCGGCCTGCCGGGTATCACGGTTGCTCAGGCGAACGGCGGTTACGAGGTGCGTTTGCCGAACGAGTGGGTCGCCAACAATCCGTTGACGGACTACAGCCTGATCCAGGAAGCAGCGGAGTGGGAGAAAGTCGGGATTCCGTATCGCGTGGTTTATACGGACGATTGACGCGACGCCGATCGACGCGCGCTTCGATTCGTAGCGTGCACAAAAAAGCCCTGCAAATGCAGGGCTTTTTCGTTTCCTGGTGATTCAGCTTATCGCGGCAACGCATCGCCGAGGAAGTGCCGCGCGTAACGTGCGTTGATATCGGACAGGCGGAACAGCGTCAGAAAGTCCGCGGTATTGAAGTCGGGGTCCCACGCCGGTGCACCGCAAATCTTCGCACCGAGACGCAAGTAGCCCTTCACGAGCGGCGGCGGCGCGACGGCGGCGCCCGTCTGCAGGTCGTCGACCGGCAGCGGCGTATGCGGGAACGCGCGATATTCGGGCGCGGTCAGCGCGTTGTCGCGCAGCGAGCAATACAGGTTCGCCGCATAGTGGCCGCCGTCGGCCATCGCGACGCTCGCGCAGCCGAGCATCGTCTCGTAGCCGTTGTGCTTCATGTACGCGCCGAGCCCTGCCCACAGCGACATGATCACCGAGCCGCTGCGATAGTCGGGATGCACGCACGAGCGGCCGACCTCGACCATCTTCGCGCGCAGATGCGTGAGACGCGACACGTCGAACTCGCTTTCCGCATACAGACGGCCGATGCGCGCGGCCTGATGCGGCGGTAACGCGCGATACGTACCGACTACTTTCAACGTGTCGAGATCGCGTACCAGCAAGTGATCGCAGTACGAATCGAAGGCATCGACGTCTAGGCCGGCGGGGCCGCTCAAGCGCGCGCCCATTTCGTCGGCGAAGACGCGATAGCGTAGACGCTGCGCTTCACGCAGCTCTTCGTCGGTACGCGCCCACGACACTTGCAGGCGATGCTGCGCGGTGACCGTTTCCTCGGCGCGCGGCAGACGGCGCGGTTCGAAAAGCGAGGCGAAGGGCAGGGTGGGCGTCGGCAGTTCTCGCATTGGCTGTCCTGGTCGAAAAGAGGGAGGATTTCTTTTTTCGCCAATGTAGTAACGCGCGGTGACGCTCGCATGGCAAAGCTGTGACGATTGGATGACTGCCCGTAAGCCCTCGCGTGTATGCCTGTAATGTCGGACGCGTCGCGCGCCGCGCGCGTTCAGATCAGATCGGGACTGATGGCGGCGCGCAACACCGCCTCTTCTTCGCCGTTGCGCTCGCGGCTTTCGATCCACCAGATGCCCGCTTTTTTCAGCGGCCAGCTCGCGCGGCTGTCACCGAGCAGTTGCGCGGCGACGTGGCCGAGCGTCGGTTGATGGCCGACGATCACCACGGTCTGCGCGATGCCGCCGGGCCAGCCGGCCGCTTCGAGGACGTCGTTCGCGCTCGCGTTCGGCGCGAGTTCGCGCACGACGCGATAGTGGTCGCTCAATGTCTCGGCGGTCTGGATCGTGCGCACGGCGGGGCTCGCGAGTACGACCGCGTCCTCGGGTAAGCGGGCGCGCAGCCATTTCGCGGCGCTCTGTGCCTGCTTGCGGCCGCGCGTAGTGAGCGCGCGCGAGAGATCGCTCGCGGCGACATCTTCTGCTTCGGCGTGACGCCAGAGGATCAGATCCATGGGAGTCTCCTTTTGAGCGGCTTGGGAAGGCGTTGCGGAGGGTTTGCGCGTCTTCGTAGCGAGGTACGTGCGCAAGCACTGTCGCATGCACGGGCGATGATTTGCAAGGCGAGTGCCTGACGGATTGGCTGCCGGCGTCCAGGCGAACGCGAGCCAAAAAGCAAAAAACCCGCGAAGCGCGGAGGCTTCGCGGGTTTCGACTTGCTTTTCGTGGTCGGAGCGAAAGGATTCGAACCTTCGACCCTCTGATCCCAAATCAGATGCGCTACCAGGCTGCGCTACGCTCCGACGAATCCGAGAGTATAGGGGGTACGGACAGGAGCGTCAATCCCTTGGCTTGCGCTGGCTCGGCGGTGAGCTATATGCGTCCCATCAACAGCAGAATGATCACGACGATCAGCACGATGCCGACGAGGCCGGTCGGTCGATAGCCCCAGCCGCTGCTATACGGCCAGCTTGGCAATGCGCCGATCAACAGCAGAATGAGCACGATTAGCAGGATGGTTCCGACGGTCATGGCGTTCTCCTTTTCGACGGGCAGCGAAATCGCTGGCCGCATCGTCACGCTGGTTTGGCGCATGCGCGCCGCGACAATCGACGCGCTATCGCGCATCTGTTGCTGGATCGGAACCCGCAAGGCACGTGCCCATCACCGATGAAGATCGATGTCGCGAGGCGTTGGACGAAGTCGAAAAAGGAGAGAGCGGCGCGCGCAGCGTCACCGTTTGATGTATGGATGCCCAACGAACTGAAAAGGCGTTGCGCACGTCCAGCGGACGACGACGCGCGCGGCGCATGCATGCGCCGCAACGGCGGTCATCGCGTCATTTAGCGGACGCGAAACTGAGGCGCCGCGACATGCCGGTGCCGCGACTAAAGGCGCTTCGGTCCGAGTCGAAGATCCCCTGCATCAATGCCTTGGACGCCTCCAATGCGGCATATGCAGATGCTGATGCGTCCAGTGGTGGAGCATGCCCTCGCCGCCGTGTTCTCGCCGGTAGGTCCGCGATTCGAAAATCGACAACGCCACCAGCACGAGCAGGCCTATTGCGAGCCCGACCAGGCCCGCGATCGATTCACCATCCATGGCAGTCTCCCGGTAGGTTCAGCCATGAAGCCATAGTAGCGCAGGTCCGGCGAAATCTCACGAATTGGAACGAGCGAGGCACGAGCGCGGCTGACGGCGTCGCGGAATGCCCTTTGCGGGTAGACTCTCGGCGCACCGGCGGACGTCCGCCATCCCCTTTGTCCCGGAGACGATTGCAAAATGACCCGTGTTCTGACTGTTGCCTTGCTGTTGTGCGCCGGCGTCGCCGGCTGTGCGGACAATCCGTCCGCGCATCGCGGCAGCCCGCCACATGATCCCGCCGACTACCACGGCGTGCCCACCGACGATCGGCCGCCCGCGATGGTGCCGGCGCCCGTTGCAAAGTGAGCGCTCGTTGAAGTGAAAACGATCGGGAAAGGGCGGGACGCGGAGAGCGAAGCGCCGGCGCGGGCACGCCGGCACTTCTGACCCGTGCCGACTTTTCGCGCGGAGAGCACGGGCTGAGTGCATTCTAGGACGCGCTCGCTATGCGATATGTATGCGCTTGTTTCAAGCCGTAACGTTCTGTCGTCCGCGGAGCAGCCAACAGCGCACCGCGCCGCGCCGCCCCGCATCAGGCCGCCGCAATCCCCCGCGACATGCCCGGCAGGTAACGCGCTAGCGTTGCGCCGCGCGTGGCCATGAAGATCAGCAACGCGATCCACAGCCCGTGATTGCCGTGCCACGGGAGCAATGTCGACGACGCCGCCACGAATACCGCGAGCGACACGACCATTGCCATCATCAGTTCGCGCGTGCGCGTCGCGCCGATGAACACGCCATCGAGCAGGAAGCCCCACACCGAAATGACCGGCGACAGCGCCGCCCACGGCAGATAGGTTTCGGCCGCGGCGCGCACCGCGGCCTGATCGGTCAGCCGTTCGATGATCCATGCGCCCGCGCCCCAGTACACGAACGAGAACCCGAGCGCGCCGAGCGCTGACCACAGCGCGGTGACCTTGACCGCCTGCGCGAACGCGTGACGATCGCGCGCGCCGATGGCCGCGCCGACCAGCGCCTCGGCCGCATGCGCGAAGCCGTCGAGCCCGTACGCCATGAAGGTCTGGAAATTGAGCAGCAATGCATTCGCGGCGAGCGTCGCGTCGCCTTGCCGGGCGCCCAGATGTGCAAACCAGCCGAACGACGACAGCAGACACAGCGTGCGCACGAAGATGTCGCGATTCAGCACGACGAGCCGCTTCAACGCGGCGGCGTCGAACAAGGCGGCGCGATTCAGCGCGGGAAGGCCGCGCGGCCTGCCGTGCCACAGCAGCGCGAGGCCGAGCGCGAAGCCGAGCGCGTCGGCGGTCGCGGTCGCCGCGCCGATGCCGGCCACGCCCCAATGAAACGCGTACACGTACAGCACCACGGCGACGATGTTCACGCTGTTGATGAACACCTGCGACAGCAACGCGAGCCGCACCCGCTGCGTGCCGAGTAGCCAGCCCAGCACCACGTAGTTGCCGAGCGCGAGCGGTGCGGCCCAGATCCGCGCGTGGCAATAAACCTGCGCGTGCCGCTGCACGGCGTCGCTGCCGCCAATCGCCCGCAGCGAGTAGTCGATCAGCGGTTGCTGCACGAGCAACACCAGCGCGCCGATCGCGGCCGCCATCAGCAGTGCGCGCACGACGCTGTTGCGCAGCTCGTCGCCGTGGCCCGCCCCGTGCGCCTGCGCGACGAGGCCGGTCGTGCCCATGCGCAGGAAGCCGAAGCCCCAGAACACGAAATTGAAGAAGAGCCCGCCGAGCGCGACGCCGCCGAGGTACGAGGCGCTGTCCAGATGACCTGCGACGGCGGTATCGACCGCGCCGAGGATCGGCTGCGTCAGATTCGCGAGGACGATCGGGAACGCGAGCCCGAGCACCCGGCGATGCCAGCGCACCGGCAGCGCGGGCGCGCTGGCGGCTTGCACGGCAATCTCGGAAGGCGCGGCGTCGGGCGTCCCGGCGTCGGGCGTCCTCGCGTCGCTCAAGAGCGCTCCTGCACGCAGACCCACGGCGAAACGACGACCGCCCACAGCTCTGGGTCGCGCGCGGCGAAATCGGCGGCCGTCTCCGACTGCACGCGCTCGACGAGGCCGGAAGACAACCATTGGGCGACCTGGGTGGTGTCGTCGTTGGCGATCGCTTCGGCGACGCTCACGAGATCCAGGTCGCGCGCGACGTGCAGCAGGATGCCGCGCGCAAACAAACGTTCGAGCTCGCTCCAGCCGATCTTGGCAGTTTCGCCAAGCAGCTTCGCGTATAGGGGGCTTTGGGGGGCGTCGTGGGAAGTCATCGTAGGCGGGGTCGGACGGGGCCGTCACTATAAACTATTGGCGCGCACCGGCGGGCCGCGTGGCGGCCCCGCGCAACGCGCCGGGCGGCCTTTTATGCATCGCCGGACTGAGTCGGATTCTGAACCTGGTTGCCGGCGGATTCAACGACGACGGCGCACGGGCCGTGCGGGCACTCAGCGCCATTAATCATCCGAATATTCGAAGTTGAAACGCGAGTTTGAATCCGGTTTCAAGATTGTCGGTGGAATTGTCGGTGTTAAATGTTTCACTATTCGCGAATTTGTTGTGATGAAATATCGAAGATTATTCGGAAGTGTCGTTGCGACTAATCGATGCGTTACGTGCGTTTCCGCACCAAGTTAATATTCGTATGCGAAAGCGGCGTTATTACCGGACGGGTTAGTGTTATTCGGACAGATGTCTTTCCTCTGCTGTTTCGGCGAGATTTTCGTCGATCGCCCAAGAACATTGGCTGGTGCGAGGCTCGGACAATCCAGTTTGAATGACTTGGCGTGGTGGGTATCTAGGCTGCGGCGCATTTAGCCGGTCTCATTCCGACATTTCCGATTCACGGATTGCGTAATCCGTACGCCGTGTAACATTGACCGCAAAATTAATGGATTGCGCTTGTAAATGCGGATTGTTAGATTTCGTTCTGGCGCATGGTGAACCGGTCCTTTGCCGATATGCGCCGAACCCCCGTTAGCCCGGCCTCGTGCCGGGCTTTTTTTTGAACGGATTTACGCGGTTGTTTAACCCGCCGCGGCGATCTTCACCGCGAATTCACATACGCGGCCGATGATGACGGATTATTTTTTGCGACGCGAGGCTCATGACCAGGGTGATCATCTTTGTCGGCGTGTGGGTGATCGCGCTCGCGTTGCTGCTGCGCTTCGCCGCGCGCATCGATCCGCACTCCGGACGCCGGCGACGCCGCTAAGCGGTGACGCTATCTCACTGGGCGACCGCGCGTACGCACCGCGTGCTGCCTTTACTGCTTGCAGCGAATGACCATCGAACGGTTTTTCACATTCGCGCCAAAAATGCCGCCGATCGTGCCACCCGACGTCGCGCCGTTGTCGACGTCTTTCGAAACCACGTCGTATCCGTAGTTGCCGCAGGTTTCGCCCGCGCGCTTGTAGCACTCGGCCCAGCTCGTGCTCGCGTCGCTGCCGCTGCAGTTGATCGCGAAGCCGGTGTCGCCGCTCGGCAGATAGGTCATCGTGGTCGTGGTCGAGCAGCCGCCGAGGCCACCGAGCGTCAGGAGGCCGAGACTGATCGTTGCGGCCGTCGCGACGCGCGCCAATGGGCTTTTCATTTCAGATTCCTTGCAAATAACGGAAGGGCGGGGCGCGCAGCCACGCCGCTTCGGATTGAGCGTTATAGCACGGCGGGGTTCCCACGCCCGCCGCAGCCTAGCGTGGCGGCAGTTCCTTCGACGGATCGATCGAGCGGCCCTGGTAGCGCAGCTCGAAATGCAGCATCACGCGATCGGTATCGGTGTTACCCATTTCGGCGATTTTCTGGCCGCGCTTGACCGATTCGCCTTCCTTCACGAACAGCGCGCGGTTATGCGCGTAAGCGGTCAGGTAGTCGGCGTTGTGCTTGAGGATCAAAAGATTGCCGTAGCCGCGCAGACCGTTGCCCGCATAGACGACGGTGCCGGGCGCCGCCGCGACGATCGGCGTGCCGGCCGCCGCGGAAATATCGATCCCCTTCGAGTTGCCGCCGTCGAAACGGCGGAACACGGTGCCGTCGGCCGGCCAGACCAGCGAAATGGCCGCGGGCGCGGTGGCCGGCGCCGTGTCCGCTGGCGCAGGACGTGGCGCGGCCGATGCGCCCGCGCTGCCGCTGCCGCCGCCGCTCCGGATTGCGCCGCTCGTCGACGCCGTTCCGCTCGGTGGCGCGACGCGCAGCACCTGGCCGACCTCGATGTTGTCCGGATTTGTCAGGTTGTTCCAGCGCGCGATGTTCTGCACCGATTGCCGGTTGCCGCGCGCGATTTTCGACAGCGTGTCGCCCCGTTCGACCCGGTAGTAGCCCGGCGCCACCGGCGCCGACCCGCACGCCGCGAGCAGCGCGAGCAACGCCGCGCAACCGAGTCGTTTGATTCTTGTTGTTTCCAGCATTGGACCTCGCAAAGCGCTGCCGCGCGCCGATCCCGATCACGCGGCACAGACAGACAAAGCGTTCGATTCTAACGGTTTTGTGTTGCGCCCCCCGGCGAGGAGGGCGAGGCGGCGGGCGGCCGCTTCGAGCGGCTCGCTTCCGGCGTCGGCGTTTCAGCTGGTCTTCTCGACGGTAATGCGCAGTGCCGCCGTCTCGGTTTGTCCCGGCTCGAGCCAGCGCAACCCGCGGCCGTTATGGATCGCATCGGGCAGCCCGAGCCACGGTTCCACGCAGTAGAAGTCCGACTGCGGCGTTTCGGTCCACGTCGTGACCGAGTACCAGGGCACCGAGCCGGGCCGCTGCAGATCGATCGTAATCACGCGGTTGATGCCCGGCGCCTCGACCCGCACCGGTTGATCGGGCGTGCCGGTCAGGCAATGGAAGCGGTCGTAGATGCGGTCTTCGTCGAGCGTGTAGCTCGCTTCGCCCGGCTCGGCGGGGCTGATCGAGCCATCCCCGAGCTGACGGCAGCGCTCGGTGGGCGGCAGTTCGATCGTCGTCTGCGCGCGCTGCGTGTGCGGTAGCGTGAAGTAGAAGTGATGGCCGGCGTAGTACGGCAGGCGCGTGTGGCCGGTATTGGTGGTGGTCAGTGTCACTTCGAGCGTGCGCGGATCGATGAGCTCGTAGGCGGCCTCGAAGCGAAAGCCGAACGGGTAGACGGCGCGGGTCGCTTTGCTGTCGGTCAGAACCATGCGCAGGCCGGCGCCATGCACGTCGGCGTGGGGCTCGAACGGCAGGTCGCGCGCGAAACCATGCATCGGCATCTCGCGCGCGGTGCCATGCGCGTCACGCCAATAGCCGATCTTGCCGTCCACGAAGTGACGGCCGAGAAACGGAAACAGCAGCGGATTGCCGCCGCGGATCCGCGCGGGCACGCTCCAGTCGGCGTGCTCGGGCCAGTGGATCACCTCTTCGCCGTCGATCGTCCACGACAGCAGACGGCCGCCGGCTTGCGGCGAAAAGCGGAGCACGGAGGCGTCCTGGGCGATCTCGAGAATGTCCTGTTCCGGGGAGAGGGGCATGGTCAGTAGGTAGCCTGATAGAGGTTGAGGGTCGTGCAAAGGGGCCGGGTGCGTCGACCGTTGCATCCGCATTGAAGCGGCGTTTTGCGCCACTTGCCGCGACTGCGTCACGCGCGGTGAAACCGCGATTTTGCGCTGCTTTGCGCTACGGGGAAACCCTTCCCGGGAAATTGCGGGTGTCGGAAAAAGGCGAATCCTATTGATAATGCGTCCGAGCGTCCGGTCAATCCGACTCCCGGGCGAATCGGCTCAGGAGGCATCATGGATCTCGCAATGGCAATGGCGGTTTCTTTGTTCGGTATATTCACGGCTAGCACGTACTACTTCTTCCACTCGCTCAAGCGCTGATCCCGCTGGTTCATTCCTCTGCGGTCGCGGTACGCGTCCGACGAATCCACCGCCCGCTTCCTTGCTCTTGCGTAACAACGGTGTCGAGTTGTGACGCAGTGCGTCAATATTTCCCCGAATGTGGTCTAACCGCTTGGCGCTGACTGTGCAGCCAGGCATAATCGGTGCGCTTTTCGACGCGCCGGGTTCCCTTTTGTGCGGCGCGCAGTTTCCCGACACTTTCCTTACAAGGACCGCCGCGTGAACCTGTCGTTTCTGATTTTTCTGAGCGTGCTGCAAGGCGTGACCGAACTGTTTCCGGTGAGCAGCCTTGGCCACACGCTGCTCGTGCCAGCCGTGTTCGACATGCACATCGACAAGCATGCGCCGCAGTTGCTGCCGTTCCTCGTCGCGCTGCATCTGGGCACCGCGTTCGCGCTGCTGTGGTACTTCCGCGCGCGCTGGTGTGCACTGGTGCGCGGTTTCTTCGCGTCGCTCGGCGGCCGCCGCAACGACGACGGTCACATGATGTGGGCGCTGATCATCGGTACGATTCCGGCGGGTCTCGTCGGCCTCGTGCTGGAAAAGCGCCTCGAAGCGATTTTTCACGATCTGCGGATCGTCGCGTTTGCGTTGATCGTGAACGGCGTGCTGCTGTGGTTCGGCGATCGCCTGCAACGCGCACGCGCGCATCGGGCGCCGGAAAAGCTGACGTTCCGTCAGGCGTTCTTCGTCGGCCTCGCGCAGGTCGGCGCGCTGATTCCGGGCTTCTCGCGCAGCGGCCTGACGATGATCGCCGGCAATGCCGCCGGACTCACCACCGAGAAAGCCGCCGAATTTTCGTTTTTGCTCGGCACGCCGATCATTTTCGCGGCTGGCGTACTCGAACTGCCGAAGCTGCTTCACGCGCCGAGCCAGCTTGCCGACGCGGTGCTCGGCGGCGTGCTGACCGCGATCGCCGCGTACCTGAGCGTGCGTTTCCTGATGCGCTATTTCGAAGGGCGCGGACGTCTCGCGTCGTTCGGTTTGTACTGCGCGATCGCGGGGATCGTGTTCCTCGGCTGGTTCATGCTGCATCCGCAGCCGGTCTGAGCGCGGCGAGCGATCGGTTATAATCCGGGCCCGGTTGCTTGCAGGTCAGTTAGAATTTTAGTTTGTGCGAAATTGGGCGGCTCGCCACGAGTGCCGGTTTCATGCAGATAGCGATCCATACGGCAGTAGCTCAGCTGGATAGAGCATCGGCCTTCTAAGCCGAGGGTCGGGGGTTCGAGCCCCTCCTGCCGTACCAGAATCATCGGAGGGTTACATGCCTCGCGCCTGTAACCCTTTTTTGTCTTTTTGCGGTTTTTTGCGCACCTCGCTCGGATCATTTGAACGCGCCATGCCGAGCGTGTTCCTGTAGATCCGCCCATCGTTCATGATCACCGCGAGACTGCTGCCCGGATCGGCGAGCAGCTGATATTGGCAAGCGGGACCCCCTGACGATCAGCAGGCCCCCGACGCCACACGCACGGTGTCATTTCCATCATCGAACGGCTCGCTTCGGGTGTTTCCCGGACTCAGGAATTCTCGTGCGACGCCGTTAGTTCGAAAGAACCGTTTGACGCGCCGCGATGGAGGAATCAGCGTGAACCGACTCAGCCTCAACACCAAACTCTGGCTCGCGTTGCTGATCACGTGGCTCGGCCTGCTCGGCCTCGGCGGCTGGGCCGCGTGGCAGTCGCGCTCGACGATGCTCGCCGAGCGCAAGTCGGCGGTGCAGAACGTCGTCGAGACCGCGTACGGCATCGTCGCCGACTACGCGCAGCGCGCCGACCAGCACGAGCTGACGCCCGAACAGGCGCGCCAGCAGGCGTTGGCGCGCCTGTCCGTGATGCGCTACCCCGGCAGCGGCTACATGATCGTGACGACCGCGACGCCGGTCGTGATCATGCATCCGGTGCTCGCCGATCTGCGCAACAAGGACGTGTCGCACTACGCGGACACCGACGGCAAGCTGCTGTTCGTCGAGATGGTCAAGGTTGCGCAGGCGAAGGGGCAGGGCTTCGTCGATTACATGGGACGCCTTGCCGGCCACAACGAGCACGTGCCGAAGATCAGCTTCGTCAAGCGCTTTGCCGCGTGGGACTGGTATCTGATTTCGGGCGTCTACGTGAACGATATCGACGCGGCGTTCCGCGCCGATCTGCTGCGCTATCTGCTGACGATCCTCATGATCGGCAGCGTCAGCACCATCGCGCTCGTGCTGATCATCCGCAACGTGAAGCGCAGTCTCGGCGGCGAGCCCGCCTACGCGGCGAGCGTCGCGCAGACGATCGCCGACGGCGATCTGTCGTGCCCGGTCACACTGGCCGGCAACGATCAGGAAAGCATGCTGTTCGCGATGCAGCGCATGCAAAGCCGCCTCGCCGACGCGATCCGGCGCATTCGCGGCGGTACGGAAACCATCACGGTCGCGGCGGAAGAGATCGCCGCGGGCAATCTCGATCTGTCGGCACGCACGGAACAGCAGGCGTCGTCGCTCGGCGAGACGGCCGCGAGCATGGAGCAGCTGACGGCGACCGTCAAGCAGAACGCCGACAACGCGCTGCAGGCCAACCGCATGGCGCACTCCGCGTCGCAGCTCGCGGGCGAGGGCGGCGAAGCCGTGCAGCACGTCGTCGCGAATATGCAGAGCATCGCGGCGAGTTCGGCGCGCGTCGTCGATATCATCGGCGTGATCGAGAGCATCGCGTTTCAGACCAACATCCTCGCGCTGAACGCGGCCGTCGAAGCCGCGCGCGCCGGCGAGGAGGGCCGCGGCTTCGCGGTCGTCGCGGGCGAGGTGCGCAATCTCGCGCGCCGCAGCGCCGATGCGGCCAAGGAGATCAAGACGCTGATCGAAGATTCGGTCGCGCGCGTCGGCAGCGGCAAGGCGCTCGTCGAGAAGGCGGGCGGCACGATGGATTCGCTCGTCGATGCGGTGAAGCGCGTGACCGACATCATCAGCGAGATTTCCGCCGCGTCCGACGAGCAGAGCCGCGGCATCGAGCAGGTCAATCTCGCGATCGCGCAGATGGACGAGACCACCCAGCAGAACGCGGCGATGGTCGAGCAGGCGGCGGCCGCCGCGCAGTCGATGCAGGAGCAGGCGCAGATGCTGCGCGACGTCGTCAACACGTTCCGCCTGCAGAGGACGGCCGCCACGCGTTGATGGCCGCGTCGACGGCGCGCGGCCCGCAGAAATGTGCATGCTATGCTTTTGAGGTCACGATCAAAAGCCGCCGTGCGCACTTCGAGGAGAGTCCCACATGTCGACGCGAACCCGTGTGCTGTTCCACCTCAGTGCCGCGAGCCTGCTGCTCGGCGCGGCGATCGGCGCGCAAGCGGCGAACCTCGCCTTTCTGAACGACACACCGATCACCTACATGAAGCAGCGCGACAACGACTCGATCAAGCACGCGGTCATGAGCGCGCTCAATGACAGAAAGGACGGCGACAGTTTCACGTGGGTCAACGACGGCACCGGCAATAGCGTGAAGATCGACGCGACCATCACGATGGACAGCACCTCGAACGACGGCGGGCGCACTTGCCGCATCCTCGGCGTCGTACTCAATGCGAAAGGGCAATCGATGAACCTGCGTCCGAACTTCTGCAAGGTAGGCGGCGCCTGGCAACTGCAGAAGCGATGAGCCCGCGAATCGTTTCATGCGGCATCGTGCTGCTCGATCCCGACGGGCGCGTGCTGCTCGCGCACGCCACCGAAACGACGCACTGGGAT
The DNA here is from genome assembly GCF_009362785.1 of Paraburkholderia atlantica. Lineage (GTDB taxonomy): Bacteria > Pseudomonadota > Gammaproteobacteria > Burkholderiales > Burkholderiaceae > Paraburkholderia > Paraburkholderia atlantica. The sequence goes on along the minus strand of NZ_WHNQ01000024.1, from coordinate 21,421 downwards.
ATTCCGAAAGGGCAGGGCGAGGACGGTGAGGCGCCGCACGTGACCGCGCTGCGCGAGATGGTCGAGGAAACCGGCATCGCGCTCGAGGCTGGTCGGCTGAAGGATCTCGGTCTGTTCGTCTACCGGCGCGACAAGGACCTGCATCTGTTCGCGGCGCGCGCGAGTGCCGGCGAACTGGATCTGAGCACTTGCACCTGCACGTCGCTGTTTCCGCGCCGCTCGGACGGCACGCTGATCCCCGAAATGGACGACTACCGCTGGGCGTCGATCGACGAGGTCCCGCACTATGCGAGCCGTAGTCTGACGCGGCTCTTCGAGACGACGCTGTCGCTCGCGGAGCTGCACCGCTCGCTATAGACGGCGCAGGCTGCGTTCAATCGAGCGCGTGGTCGTTCGGATGCGCGAACAACGCGCGGTTCTGCTCCGACAGCGGGAAATTGACATTGATGCCGCGCGGCGGAATCGGCTGCGTGAACCACTGCCGGTACAGACGCTCGGCGTCGCCGGACGTCTGCGAGCGAACGATCACGCGATTCACGAGCGCGCGGAACGGCTCGTCGCCCTTGCGGAACATGCACGCGTACACCTCGTAGCCGAGCGGCGTGCCCGTCACGATGAAATCGTCGGGATGCGGGTCGGTCGCCTTGAAACCGTAGACGATCGGCTCGTCCATCACGAACGCCACCGCGCGGCCGTCCTTCATTGCGCTGAAGGCTTCCTGATGGTCGCGCGCGCTCATGATGCGCATGTTCAGCTGCTTCTCGGTGTTGAGGCTGCGCAGCAGGCGCTCGTCGGACGTGCCCGCGGTCGTCACGACCGGCTTGCCGGCGAGATCGCGGAAGTCGGTGATGCCGCTGTTTTTGCGCGTGATCATGCGCACAGCGTACTGGAAAAGGCTGTCCGAAAACGCGGCGACGTTTTCGCGCTCGACCGTGTGCGTGGTCGAGCCGCATTCGAGATCGATCTGATTGTTCAGCAGCATCGGCGTGCGATTCGACGAAGTCACCGTGATTTCGTGAACCCGCAGCTGCGCCATGCCGAGCGTTTTCCTGATTTCATCGACGATCTGCATCGCGATCGCCTGCGAGTAGCCGACCGTACGCTTGCCGTCGAAGTACGAGAACGGGATCGACGCCTCGCGCACGCCGAGCACGACGACGCCGTCGTCGTGGATCTTTTTCAGCGTACCGGTCAGTTCATCCGCGCGGGCGGGGCCGGCGAACGCGACCGCGCCGCAGGCGGTCAGCGCAAGCAGCACGCGGTGCATGCCGCGCACGAGATGCGGCATGGCTGAGCCGCGCGGGCCCCGTGCGACCCGAACCATACCTTCAGACCCTTCCCCGCAGCGGCCTGCAACCTTCATCGGGCCTCCCGGACCGGCGCGCCCAGGCGAGCGCGCTGTGATTATCGATCTAACATCCTGCAACCCGGATGGCCCGGCAGCGCCGGGCCGTCGCTGACGCGAATTTAGGCCGGCTTGCCCCAACTGTCGCGCAGACTGACGATGCGGTTGAATACGGGCTTACCCGGCTTCGAATCGACGCGGTCGGCAACGAAGTAGCCATGCCGCTCGAACTGGTAGCGCTGCTCCGGCAGCGCATGGCGCGCGCCGGTTTCGAGGTAGGCCTGGACCACGCGCTTCGAGTCCGGATTCAGCGCTTCGAGGAAGTCACGGCCGCCGGCGTCCGGTTGCGGTTCCTTGAACAGCCGGTCGTAGATGCGCACTTCGGCCGGGCACGCGGCCGCCGCGCTGACCCAGTGGATGTTGCCCTTGACCTTGTAGTTGTTCGCGCCTTCGGTGCCCGATTTGCTGTCCGGGAAGTAGTTGCAGTGCACCGCGACGATGTTGCCGTTCTCGTCCTTGTCCGCGTGCGTGCATTCGATCACGTAGCCGTAGCGCAGGCGCACCTTGTTGCCCGGGAACAGGCGGAAGTAGCCCTTCGGCGGCGTTTCCGTGAAGTCCTCGCGCTCGATCCACAGCTCGCGCGAAATCGGAAACTCGCGCACGCCCTGTTCCGGATGATGCGGATGCACCGGTGCGTGGCACGGCTCGGTGAGGCGCTCGGGGAAGTTGTCGATGATCAGCTTGACCGGATCGAGCACCGCGGCGATGCGCGGCGCCTTCTCGTCGAGATCGTCGCGCAGCGCGCCTTCGAAGACGCTCATGTCGATCCACGAGTCGACCTTGGTCACGCCGATGCGCTCGCAGAACAGCTGGATCGATTCGGGTGTGAAGCCGCGCCGACGCACGCCGACGATGGTCGGCATGCGCGGGTCGTCCCAGCCTTCCACATGGCCTTCGTTGACGAGTTGCAGCAGCTTGCGCTTGCTGGTGATCGCATAGGTCAGGTTCAGGCGCGAAAACTCGATTTGCTGCGGCAACGGACGCTTGAAGATGCCGGCTTCGGCCAGCTCGTTTAGGATCCAGTCGTACAGCGGGCGGTGATCTTCGAATTCGAGCGTGCACAGCGAATGCGTGATGTTTTCGAGCGCGTCCGAGATGCAGTGCGTGTAGTCGTACATCGGGTACACGCACCAGGTGTCGCCGGTACGGTAGTGATGCGCGAAGCGGATGCGATAGATGACCGGGTCGCGCATGTTGAAGTTCGGCGACGACATGTCGATCTTTGCGCGCAGCACGTGCTCGCCTTCCTTGAACTCGCCCGCCTTCATGCGGCGGAACAGGTCGAGGTTTTCCTCGACCGAACGCTCGCGGAAACGCGACGGCGTGCCGACTTCGGTGGCCGAGCCGCGGTTCGCGCGCATTTCCTCGGCCGACTGGCTATCCACGTACGCCTTGCCGCGCTGGATCAGCAGCTCGGCGAACTCGTACAGCTTGTCGTAGTAGTCGCTCGCGTAGTACAGATGCTCGGTGCGGTCCTTTTCCCATTCGAAGCCGAGCCAGCGCACCGAGTCGATGATCGACTCGACGTACTCGACGCTTTCCTTCTCCGGATTGGTGTCGTCGAAGCGCAGATGGCACACGCCGCCGTAGCTGCGCGCGACGCCGAAGTTCAGGCAGATGCTCTTCGCGTGACCGATGTGCAGATAGCCGTTCGGCTCCGGCGGGAAGCGCGTTTCGACGCGCTGGCTCCATTTGCCGGTGCGGTTGTCGTCGTCGATGATGTTGCGGATGAAATTGGATGCCGCGGGCGCGTCGTTGCGGTCAGCGTCTTTGCGTTCGGTATTCATGCGAGAAGATGAGAGTCCGTGGGGGCGCGCAATGCGCCCGCTTAGCCGTCAATTCTACCTGACGAGCCCGGTCGCGGCAGGCGCTTGCGGCGCGCAGCCAACAGCGGGGCGGGTTTGGCGCGGATGCCGCAGTGACCGAAGCAGGCGCGCGGGGCTGTAACAGGAGGTAAAACGGGTTGGCGGCCGGCTGCGCGCCGACTTAGGATGCGCTGCTGCGCGCGGCCGCGCACCTGTGCTGGGCCTTTGCGCGGGGCGGGCTTGCCCGGGCCGTCCACGCGGTTCTTCATCTTCTTGCACGAGGCTTCTCTGCTCGTGCGCCATGCTCGCCTCGTTGCCGGAGTTTTCTCGGATGTCTATCCCGACGCACGGCGCGTTTCGCGCGCCTTCCGCCCGCGCTTTGGCTAGCGCCAGCTTTTCTTGCCGTACCCGTCGCGTGCTCGCTTCGGCCTGGTTTGCCGCGCTGGCCGTGAACGTGGCTGCGCCGCTGTCCGCCGCTGCGAAAACACCGCCGCCGAAGCCGGCGCTCGATGGGGCGGCCGTCGCCGCGCCGGACGGCTACAGCGCCGACACCGCGCAGCAGATCTTCGCCGAAGGCGGCAACGCGGTCGATGCCGCGGTCGCGATGGCCTTCACGCTCGCCGTCACGCGGCCCGATGCGGGCAACCTCGGCGGCGGCGGTTTCATGACGCTGCTGGTCGACGGTAAGCCGTATTTTCTCGACTATCGCGAGCGCGCGCCGCAGCAGGCGACCCGCGACATGTACCTCGACGACAAGGGCAACGCGGTGCCGGGCATGAGCACGGTCGGGCATCGCGCGGCGGCTGTGCCGGGCACGGTCGATGGTATGTGGCAAGCGCAGCGGCGCTTCGGCAAGCTCAAATGGAAGCAGGTGCTCGCGCCCGCGATCCATTACGCGACCGACGGCTTCCAGGTCGACCCGCGGCTGCAGCAGCGACGCGACGCGGCTGCGAAGAGCTTCGCCAGCAAGACCAATTTCGACGCCTATTTCGGCAACCTCAAAGCGGGCGCGACGCTGCGCCAGCCCGAACTCGCGCAGACGCTCGGGCGGATCGCGAGCGACGGCGGCCGCGAGTTCTACGAGGGCCGCACGGCCCAAATGATCGCCGCGCAGATGTACGGCCACGGCCTGATCACGAGCCAGGATCTGAGCCAGTACAAGGCACTCTGGCGCGAGCCGCTCGCGGCCGACTGGCACGGCTACCGCGTGATCACCGCGCCACCGCCGAGTTCGGGCGGCATCGGGCTGATCCAGTTGCTGAAAATGCGGGCCGCTCTGCAGCCGGCGTTCGACGGTCTCGCGTTGAATTCGGCGCCGTACATCCATCTGATCGCGCAGATCGAGGATCGGGTATTCGTTGACCGGCAGCGCTATATCGGCGACCCGGACGCATCGCCGGTACCGGTCGCGAAGCTGATCGACGACGCCTACCTCGCGCAGCGCGCGGCCGAAGTCAAAACCGGCGAAGCGCCCGGAGCGGCCCCGGAGAAGCCCGGCGTCGACGGCGCCGCGGCGACGGAAAAGCCGCAAACCACGCATTTCTCGGTAGTCGACAAGTGGGGCAACGCTGTGTCGAACAGCTACACGCTGAACGGCGATTTCGGCTCGGGCGTCGTGGTGGACGGCGGCGGGTTCCTGCTGAACGATGCGATGGACGATTTCCTCATCAAGCCGGCCGGCGCCGGTGCGACGGGCGCGTCGGGCGCGGTCTCGGCAACTGGCGCCGCCGACGCCGAGCCGAACACGATCGCGCCGGGCCGCCGCCCGATTTCGTCGATGACGCCCACGCTGCTGATGAAGGACGGCAAGATCGCGCTAGCGATCGGCACGCCCGGCGGCTCGCGCATCCTGACGACGATCTTTCAGGTGATGACGAATCTGTCCGACTTCGACATGGCGCCGACGGACGCGCTCGCCGCAATGCGTTTCCATCATCAGCTGCTGCCGCAAAAGACGATCTACTTCGAGCCGTACCATCCCGCGCCGGAAGAGCTCGCCACGCAATTGAAGGACCTCGGCTATACGGTCGAGCAGCAGCCGTTCAACGGCGACGTGCAGATGATCCGCGTGAACGGCGCGACACCCGAGCCAGCGAGCGATCCCCGTGGTGCCGGCGTGGCGCGCGTGATACGGTAGACGCCCCGCCGCGCTATCCCGCGAGCGGGCCATAAGCCAAACACGGGGAAGCACGATGACCGAACAACAACCAACCACACTCGTACTGCCGGGCTATCTGGACTCCGGCCCAGGCCACTGGCAAACGCGCTGGCAAGCGCTCGATCCCGCGTTCGTCCGCGTGCGGATGCCGGACTGGGACCACCCTTCGCGAGACGCCTGGTGCCGCGCGCTGGCCGCCACGCTCGACTCCCTGGACGCGCCGGTCGTGTTCGCCGCTCACAGCCTCGGCTGTCTGACCACGGCGTTCTGGGCCTCGCAGTACGCGAGCGCGGCGCAACTCGCGAAGGTGGCCGGCGCACTGCTGGTCGCCGTGCCCGATCCGGCCGAAGCGCATTTCCCGCGGGACGCGACCGGCTTTGCGCCGGTGCCGCTCGAGCGCCTGCCGTTTGCGACGATCGTCGTGGCGAGCAGCGACGATCCGTATGGCGGCGTGCCGTTTTCACGAACCTGCGCGAACGCGTGGGGCAGCCGCTGGATCGAGATTGGCGCGCGTGGCCACATCAACGCCGATAGCGGCCTCGGCGATTGGGACGAGGGGCGCAGCTGGCTGGCTTCGCTAAGGGCGCCGCGCTGAGTCTCGCCGCCTCGTCGATCAGATCACCGCTTTTCGCTTCAACTCCGCAATCGTCTGCGCGTCGTATCCGAGCAGGTCGCGCAGCACAAGCTCGGTATGCTCGCCGAGCAGCGGCGGATGGCTCAGCGCCTGCGGCGGCGTGCCGGTCATGTTGATCGGATTGCGCACGAGCTTGACCGTGCCGCCCGACGGATGCGGCAGAGCCACCTGAAGACCGCGCGCGACCACCTGCTCGTTGTCGAACACTTCGTCGAGGTTATTGATCGGCCCGCACGGCACGCCGGCCGCTTCGAGCGCCGCGATCCATTGCAGCTTGCCCTGCAGACGGACCATGTCCGCGAGCATCGGCACGAGCAGTTCGCGGTTGCGCACGCGCGCGGGGTTGGTCGCGAAACGGTCGTCGTCGGCGAGTTCAGGGCGGCCGCCCACCTCGACGAACTTGCGGAACTGTCCGTCGTTGCCGACCGCGACGATGATCCAGCCATCGCTCGTCTGGAAGGTCTGGTAGGGCACGATGTTCGGATGCGCATTGCCCCAGCGCACCGGCGGCTGGCCGCTCGCGAGGTAGTTCGAGTTCATGTTGGCGAGCATCGCGACCTGCACGTCGAGCAGCGCCATGTCGATGTACTGGCCTTCGCCCGTGCGGTCGCGGTGCGTGAGCGCGGTCAGCACGGCGATCGTCGAGTACATGCCGGTCATCAGGTCGGCGATCGCGACGCCGGCCTTCTGCGGGCCGCCGCCCGGCTGGCCGTCGCGCTCGCCGGTGATGCTCATGAAGCCGCCGATGCCCTGCACGATGAAGTCATAACCGGCGCGCTGCGCATACGGCCCGGTTTGCCCGAAGCCCGTGACCGAGCAGTAGATCAGGTCGGGCTTCACCGCTTTGAGCGATTCGTAGTCGAGGCCGTATTTCTTCAACTGGCCGACCTTGTAGTTTTCGAGCACGACGTCGCTTTGCGCGGCCAGTTCGCGCACGATCCTCTGTCCCTCGGGCGACGCGATGTCGAGCGTGACCGAGCGCTTGTTGCGGTTCGCCGCGAGATAGTAGGCGGCTTCGCGCGTGTCCGCGCCGTCCGGCGTCCGCAGATACGGCGGCCCCCAGTGGCGCGTGTCGTCGCCGACCTCGGGGCGTTCGATCTTGATGACGTCGGCGCCGAAATCGGCGAGCGTCTGCGCGCACCACGGACCGGCGAGCACGCGGGTGAGATCCAGCACGCGGATGTGACTGAGAGCGCCCATGTTCTGAATGTCTCCTGATGGTTGCGGGCCGCGCGGCGAGCCGCCATGCGCCATTTCGCGCGAAGTTTCGTGGAAGTCATCTTAAGCGATTCCCGCTCGCGGGCGCAGTCAGCCGAACGTCATAGCGCGGATCGGACGATCGGACACGCGAGTGTCGCAGCGGGCGCATGCCGGCCTGGCCGGATAGCCGGCCAGGCGGCGCGCAGTGCCGCGCGCGCGTGCCGATCCCGTATAATCAGTCGTTTAAAGAAACAGACAGTTGGCGCATCCCACCGACCGCCAGTCTTCGTCAGGAACCGTCAGGACCGTCCCCCGCACGCTATGAAAGCCGCTGATATCCGCGAGAAATTCCTCAAGTTCTTCGAATCGAAGGGCCATACGATCGTCCGTTCGTCGAGCCTCGTGCCCGGCAACGACCCGACGCTGCTCTTCACCAATTCGGGGATGGTGCAGTTCAAAGATGTGTTCCTCGGCGCGGAATCGCGTCCGTATTCGCGCGCCACGACCGCGCAGCGCAGCGTGCGCGCCGGCGGCAAGCACAACGACCTCGAGAACGTCGGCTACACCGCGCGTCATCACACGTTCTTCGAGATGCTCGGCAACTTCTCGTTCGGCGACTACTTCAAGCGCGACGCGATCCACTACGCGTGGGAACTGCTGACCGAGGTCTACAAGCTGCCGAAAGACAAGCTGTGGGTCACCGTCTACCAGGAAGACGACGAAGCGCACGACATCTGGGCGAAGGAAGTGGGTGTGCCGGCCGAGCGCATCATCCGCATCGGCGACAACAAGGGCGCGCGCTACGCGTCGGACAACTTCTGGCAGATGGCCGACACCGGCCCGTGCGGCCCGTGCTCGGAAATTTTCTACGACCACGGCCCGGACGTGTGGGGTGGCCCGCCGGGATCGCCGGAGGAAGACGGCGACCGCTACATCGAAATCTGGAACCTCGTGTTCATGCAGTTCAACCGCGACGCGCAGGGCAACATGACGCCGCTGCCGAAGCAATGCGTGGACACCGGCATGGGCCTCGAGCGTATCGCCGCGGTGCTGCAGCACGTGCACAGCAACTACGAGATCGACCTGTTCCAGGCGCTGATTCAAGCCGCCGGCCGCGAAACCGGCGTGACCGATCTGACCAACAACTCGCTGAAGGTGATCGCCGATCACATCCGCGCGTGCTCGTTCCTGATCGTCGACGGCGTGATTCCGGGCAACGAAGGCCGCGGCTACGTGCTGCGCCGCATCGTGCGCCGCGCGATCCGCCACGGCTACAAGCTCGGCAAGAAGGGTTCGTTCTTCCATCGCCTCGTCGCCGACCTCGTCGCGCAGATGGGCGACGCCTATCCGGAACTGGCACAGGCCGAGAAGCGCGTGACCGACGTGCTGCGTCAGGAAGAAGAGCGCTTCTTCGAGACGATCGAGCACGGCATGTCGATTCTCGAAGCCGCCTTGGCCGATCTCGACGCCAAGGGTGGCAAGACGCTCGACGGCGAACTCGCGTTCAAGCTGCACGACACCTACGGCTTCCCGCTCGATCTGACCGCGGACGTCTGCCGCGAGCGCGAAGTGACGGTCGACGAACCCGCGTTCGACGACGCGATGGCGCGTCAGCGCGAGCAGGCGCGCGCGGCGGGCAAGTTCAAGATGGCCCAGGGCCTCGAGTACTCGGGCGCGAAGACCACGTTCCACGGCTACGAGGAAATCGTCTTCGACGACGCGAAGGTCGTCGCGCTGTATGTGGACGGCGCGTCGGTGCAGCAGGTGCAAGCCGGCCAGCCGGCCGTCGTCGTGCTCGATCACACGCCGTTCTACGCGGAGTCGGGCGGCCAGGTCGGCGACCAGGGCGTGCTCGCGAACGCCAGCACGCGCTTTGCCGTTGCCGATACGCTGAAGGTGCAGGCCGACGTGGTCGGCCATCACGGCACGCTCGAGCAGGGCACGCTGAAGGTCGGCGACGTCGTCAAGGCGGAAATCGACGCGGTGCGCCGCGCTCGCACGGCGCGCAACCACTCGGCCACGCACCTGATGCACAAGGCGCTGCGCGAGGTGCTCGGTTCGCACGTGCAGCAGAAGGGCTCGCTCGTCGACGCCGACAAGACCCGCTTCGACTTCGCGCACAACGCGCCGATGACGGACGAACAGATCCGCCGCGTCGAGGAAATCGTCAACGCGGAAGTGCTGGCGAACGCGCCCGGTATCGTGCGTTTGATGTCGTACGACGATGCGGTGAAGGGCGGCGCCATGGCGCTGTTCGGTGAAAAGTACGGCGACGAAGTGCGCGTGCTCGACCTCGGCTTCTCGCGTGAGCTGTGCGGCGGTACGCACGTGAATCGCTCGGGCGACATCGGCTTCTTCAAGATCGTGATGGAAGGCGGCGTCGCGGCCGGTATCCGTCGCGTCGAAGCGATCACCGGCGACAACGCGGTGCGCTACGTGCAGGAGCTCGAGGCGCGGGTCAACGCGGCCGCGGCCTTGCTGAAGGCGCAACCGGCGGAACTCACGCAGCGCATCGGCCAGGTGCAAGACCAGGTGAAGGCGCTCGAGAAGGAACTGAGCGCGCTGAAGTCGAAGATGGCGTCGAGCCAGGGCGACGAGCTCGCGGGTCAGGCGATCGAAGTCGGCGGCGTGCATGTGCTCGCGGCGACGCTCGAAGGCGCGGACGTGAAGACGCTGCGCGAAACGGTCGACAAGCTCAAGGACAAGCTGAAGAGCGCGGCGATCGTACTCGCGTCGGTCGAAGGCGGCAAGGTCAGCCTGATCGCCGGTGTGACCGCCGACGCCAGCAAGAAGGTCAAGGCGGGCGAGCTGGTCAACTTCGTGGCCCAGCAGGTGGGCGGCAAGGGCGGTGGCCGTCCGGACATGGCGCAGGCTGGCGGTACCGAGCCGGCCAACCTGCCGGCGGCGCTCGCGGGCGTCAAGGGCTGGGTCGAAGGGCAGCTTTGAAACTGATGGTCGGTTGAGTCCGGCTCGACGCGAAGTCCAGCCGGGTTCGACGAAGGGGCCACGCAGCGCGCCAGCAAGATCGGCGCGCTGCGTGGCCCCTTTGCTTTTGCTGAAGCCGTTCGGCTTGCGTCGAGCCTGGTTGCCGGCGCGGATTCAACGATCAGACCACGTTCGCAACCACGGACGCCGCCGCATCCGCGTCGGCCGTCCCTTCTTGCGATGCGACCAGCGCGCGCCGCAACGCATTGAGCGCCGACGAAAAATGTCCGCGTCGCCAGACCAGCAAGGTGTCGATGATGCCGATATCGGGCAACTCGTGCACCGCGATATTGCTCGTGTCACTCTGTAGATCGAGCACCGAGCGCGGTGCGACCGCAACGCCCGCACCAGCCGCCACGCACGCGACGATCGCGTGATACGAGCCAAGTTCCAGCACGCGCTCCGGCCGCATGCCGTGCTCCAGATACCACTTCTCGATATACGCGCGATAGGCGCAGCCGCGCTCGAACGCGATCAGCGTCGATAGCGCAATGTCGCGCACTTCGCGGATCGGCCGATGGCCGCGCGGCGTCAGCATCACGAGTTCCTCGTGGAAGATCGGCACGGTCTCGAACACATCGCCGAGCGTGGCGGGATCGAGCGGCGTAGCGACTAGTGCCGCGTCGACCTCGAACTCGCGCACGCGCTCGATCAGCCTGCCGGTCGTGCCGGTCTCCAGCTCCAGTTCGACGGCCGGCCATTGCTGGTGATATTGCGCGAGCAGGGCCGGCAGACGCGTCGCCGCGACGCTTTCCATCGTACCGAGGCGCAGACGCCCGCTCGGGCGATCCTCGCGCACCGCGTGACGCGCCTCGTCGGCGAGCGCGAGCAGCCGTTCCGCGTAGGGCAGCAGGGTCTCGCCGGCCGGCGTCAGCACGAGCCGGCGACCGTCGCGGATGAACAGCTCGGTGCCGAGCTGCTCCTCGAGCTGCTTGATGCGCGTAGTCACGTTCGATTGCACGCGATTGAGCTTCGCCGCGGCGCGCGTCACGCCGTTTTCGCGCACGACCGCGCGAAATATGGTCAGAGCGGCCAGATCCACGATTCTCTCCTGGCGATGAATGGCATCCTAATTATTCATTTTTCGTGATCGAAAGGTCAAGCTAATATGGATTCACCCCATCGCTGCTTGACCGTCCGCTCATGAACGACCTTGCCTCCCATGCGTACCGGCGCTTCCACGAACCGCACGCCGCCCGGCGCGCGGCGCTTGCCTGTATGGCCGCGCTGGCCGTCGCGCTGGGGATCGGACGCTTCGCTTTTACGCCTCTGCTGCCGCTGATGCTGCACGGCGCCGCGCTCGGCCAGCCGCACCTCGATATCCAGCATGGCGGCTGGCTCGCGTCGTTCAATTACGCCGGCTATTTCGTCGGCGCGATGACGTGCGCGGCGCTGCGGGCCGAGCCCGCGCGCATGGTGCGCGTCGGACTCGCCGCAACCGTGCTGCTGACGCTCGCGATGGGCGTCACCGGCCAGTTCTGGGTATGGGCGCTGGTGCGCTTCGTCGCCGGCGCGGTCAGCGCATGGACCTTCGTGTTCGCGTCGCAGTGGGGCTTGCGGCGGCTCGCCGAACTCGGCGCGCATGCGTGGAGCGGCGTCATCTACACCGGGCCGGGCGTGGGCATCGTCGGGACCGGTTTGCTGGTCAGCGTCGCGGGCGGCTATGGCGCGGTGACCGGATGGATCGGCTTTGCGGTGATCGGCGCGGTGCTGACGGCGCTGGTGTGGCCGGTGTTCGGGAATACGCGGCGCGTGGCGGCGGCGAGGCCTGTCGTTGCGAGCGCCGCCACGGCAAAACCTGCTGCCGGATCGCGCGCCAGCGCAAACCCGCCGCCTCGTACGGTCGGCGTTCCGACAAGCACGAGCCGCGCCGACGCGTTCTGGCTGGTCCTGCTCTACGGTATCCCGGGCTTCGGCTACATCATTACCGCGACCTTTCTGCCGGTCATCGCGCGCCACGCGTTGCCGGGCTCGGCGTGGCCGGACCTGTTCTGGCCGATGTTCGGTGCCGCGCTGATCGTCGGCGCGTTGTTCGCCGCGCGTTTGCCCTTGCATTGGGACAACCGCGCGCTGCTCGCGGGCTCGTATGTGCTGCAGGCATTCGGCATCGCATTGGGCATCGTGTGGCCGACGGCGGGCGGGTTTTCGCTCGGCAGCATTCTGATCGGCCTGCCGTTTACCGCGATCACGCTATTCGCGATGCGCGAGGCGCGGCGGCTGCGCGGCGACGACGCGGCCGGGCTGATGGGTTACGCGACGGCGGCCTATGGTATCGGACAGATCGCGGGTCCGTTGGTCGCCGCGCCGATTGCCGCCCACACGGGATCGTTTTCGCTGGCGCTGTGGCTCGCCGCGGGCGCCCTGCTGGCGGGGGCGGCGGGACTGATCGCGGTAATGCGCGTGCCGCGCGGCCCGCGCCGTGGCCGCATGCCGGATTGCGGTTGCAGCTAGCACCCGAAAACAAATCTCGCACGAGCGCACTAAAATGACCGCTTTCCGTCATTTCCTCGCGCCTGTCGCCGGGCGCGTCGCTCGACCATGCAACATTTCGCGTCCGACAACTACGCCGGCATCTGTCCCGAAGCGCTCGACGCGCTAATCGCCGCCAACAACAGCGGCCACGAGCCGGCCTACGGCGACGACTCCTGGACCAACCAGGTCTGCGACCGTCTGCGCGACCTGTTTCAGACCGATTGCGAAGTGTTCTTCGTGTTCAACGGCACGGCGGCCAATTCGCTCGCGCTCGCGTCGCTGTGCCAGTCGTACCACTCGGTGATCTGCCACGAACTCGCGCACATCGAGACCGACGAATGCGGCGGTCCGGAGTTCTTTTCAAACGGCTCGAAACTGCTGACGGCGCCGGGCATCGGCGGCAAGCTCACGCCCGATGCGATCGAGTCCATCGTCACGCGGCGCGCCGATATCCACTATCCGAAGCCGAAGGTCGTCACGCTGACGCAGTCGACCGAGGTCGGCACCGTCTACAGCGTCGAGGAAGTGCGCGCGATCGCCGCGATCGCGAAGCGCCGTCATCTGAAGGTGCACATGGACGGCGCGCGTTTCGCGAATGCGGTCGCCGCGCTCGACGTGCATCCGTCCGAAATCACGTGGCGCGCGGGCGTCGACGTGCTGTGCTTCGGCGGCACCAAGAACGGCTTGCCGGTCGGCGAGGCGGTGGTGTTCTTCGACCGCGCGCTCGCCGACGATTTCGCCTATCGGCTCAAGCAGGCGGGCCAGCTCGCATCGAAGATGCGCTTCATTTCCGCGCCCTGGCTCGGTCTGCTCGACAACGACGTATGGTTGCGCAATGCGCGTCACGCGAACGCGATGGCGCGCCTGCTGGAGACGCGGTTGCAGGAAATCCCGGGCGTGAGCATCATGTTTCCGAGCGAATCGAACGCGGTGTTCGCGCAGTTGCCGCCGCATGCCGCGAAGGCGATGCGCGCGCGTGGCTGGAAGTTCTACGAGTTCATCGGCGCGGGCGGTTGCCGGCTGATGTGCGCGTGGGACACGCAGCCCGAAACGGTCGAGCGTTTCGCCGCCGACGTGCGCGAACTTTGCGTCGCGTGATCGAAGACGCGTGAAGCTGCCGGAACCCGGGTAACAAACGGCGCCTCGACGCACCACTCGGCACACACAAAGTCACTCCACTACGACCCGCCAAAAAACACGAAACAAAGAGACGTCCCCCGCCATGACCGAGTATCGATTCTGTCCCCGCTGCGCGAAGCCTCTCACCGAACGCACCGACCCCGAGCACGACGGTGGCCGCGTCCGTCAGATCTGTCCCGACACCGAGTGCGGCTACGTGCACTGGAATAATCCGCTGCCGGTCGTCGCCGCGATCGTCGAGTACGAGGGCAAGATTCTGCTTGCGCGCAATGCCGCGTGGCCCGAGGGCCGGTTCGCGCTGATCACCGGCTTCCTCGAAAACGGCGAGACGCCGGAGCAGGGCATCGCGCGCGAAGTGATGGAGGAGACGTCACTGCACGCGGAGTCGGTCGAGCTGATCGGCGTGTACGAATTCATCCGCAAGAACGAGCTGATCATCGCGTATCACGTGAAGGCGCATGGGACGATCGCGCTGTCGCCGGAACTGCTGGAATACCAGCTCGTCGAGCCCGCGAAGCTGCGGCCGTGGCGCGCGGGCACGGGGCAAGCGCTCGGCGAATGGATGCGGCGGCGCAATTTGCCGTTCGAATTCGTCGAGCGGCCGGGGCTGTGAAGCGCTCCAGCCATCGAACCGCAACATTAGCCAGCACACAGACAACGCGGACAACGCAGCCAACATAGAGACAGCCCACAGCACACGAGACACTACCCGACACAGCACAGCCATCGACGCATTACCGAACCGATCATCCACGTCAATCAGCGGTCAATGAGCGCACGCTCAGGGAGAAGCAACGGCATGGCCTACATCTACTACCTGACCCATATTCATCTGGGCTACGACGCACTGTCGCAACTGTCGTCCGAGTGCGCGCGCATCGGCATCGAGCGGCCCCTGGTGATCAGCGACAAGGGCGTCGTCGCGGCCGGCATCGTGCGGCAGGCACTCGACGCGCTGAAGCTCGGCGACGTGCCGCTGTTCGACGACACGCCGTCGAATCCGACCGAGGAAAAGGTGCTCGCGGCGGCTCGGTTGTATCGCGACGAAGGCTGCGACGGGCTGATCGCGGTGGGCGGCGGCTCGTCGATCGATCTTGCGAAGGGCGTCGCGATCGCGGCCACGCATCCGGGGCCGCTCACGCAGTACGCGACGATCGAAGGCGGCAGCGCGAAGATCACCGACGCCGTCGCGCCGCTGATCGCGATTCCGACCACGGCCGGCACCGGCAGCGAAGTCGCGCGCGGCGCGATCGTGATTCTGAACGACGGCCGCAAGCTCGGTTTTCATTCGTGGAGTCTGCTGCCGAAATCGGCGCTGTGCGACCCTGGTCTCACGCTCGGCCTGCCGCCGGGGCTGACCGCCGCGACCGGTATGGACGCGATCGCGCATTGCATCGAGACCTTCCTCGCGCCGGCCTTCAATCCGCCCGCCGACGGCATCGCGCTCGATGGTCTCGAACGCGCGTGGCACAGCATCGAGCGCGCGTGCGCGGACGGCAGCGATCGCGAGGCGCGACTGAACATGATGAGCGCGTCGATGCAGGGCGCGATGGCGTTCCAGAAGGGCCTCGGCTGTGTGCATTCGCTGTCGCATCCACTGGGCGGCCTGAAGGTGAACGGCCGCACGTCGCTGCATCACGGTACGCTGAACGCGGTCGTGCTGCCCGCGGTGCTGCGCTTCAACGAGCGCGCGCCGAGCGTGGTGGCCGAGCGTCGCTATGCGCGCATGCGTCGCGTGATGGGGGTGCCCGAGCATGCGGATCTCGCACAGGCGCTGTTCGACATGACCGCGCGGCTCGGCCTGCCGACCGGCCTCAGGCAGATGGGCGTCGACGAAAGCATGTTCGA
Organism: Paraburkholderia atlantica; assembly: GCF_009362785.1. Classification (GTDB taxonomy): domain Bacteria; phylum Pseudomonadota; class Gammaproteobacteria; order Burkholderiales; family Burkholderiaceae; genus Paraburkholderia; species Paraburkholderia atlantica. Next base: position 5,774 of record NZ_WHNQ01000024.1, on the reverse strand, counting down.
CAAGGTCGTGCAGGGCGCGCTGCTCGATCATTGCCACCGCACGAATCCGCGCGAGGCGAGCGCCGACGACTATCGCCGCATGCTGACCGAGTCGCTGTGAGGCAGCCCCGCATCCTCGCATCCACCAACCGCCACCTCCGATGAACAAACCCGCCCCCGCCGGCCGCGCCGCGTATCCGCATTTCCTGTCGATCACCACGCGCTGGATGGACAACGACGTCTACGGCCACGTGAACAACGTCGTCTACTACAGCTATTTCGACACCGTCGTGAACGAGTATCTGATCCGCGCGGGCGTGCTCGATTTCGAGCACGGCGCGACGATCGGGCTCGTCGTCGAGACGCAGTGCAACTACTTCGCGCCGCTCGTGTTTCCCGATCGTATCGACGCGGGCTTGCGAGTCGCGCGGCTCGGCACGTCGAGCGTGCGCTACGAGGTGGGGCTGTTCCGCGACGACGCCGCCGCGCCCGCCGCGCAGGGGCATTTCGTGCACGTCTACGTGGATCGCGCAACGCGCCGTCCGGTGAACCTGCCCGCCGAACTGCGCGCGGCACTCGAACCTTTGTGCGTCACCGGACCGGCGGACTAGACGCGTGCAGTCGTTCATCATCACTCTGCTCAACGGCCTGAGCTACGGGCTGTTGCTGTTCATGCTGTCGGCCGGGCTGACGCTGATCTTCAGCATGCTCGGCGTGCTCAACTTCGCGCATGCGAGCTTCTACATGCTCGGCGCGTACGTCGGCTTTTCGGTGGCGGCGCGCGCCGGTTTCTGGAGCGCGCTGATAGTCGCGCCGCTCGTCGTCGGTCTGCTCGGCGCGGCGCTCGAGCGCTGGCTGCTGCGGCGCGTGCGCGGGCACGGTCATCTGCCCGAGCTGCTGCTGACGTTCGGCGCCGCGTATCTGCTCGGCGAACTGGTCAAGCTCGGCTGGGGGCTCAGTCCGCTGTCGGCGACGATTCCGGCCGTGCTCGACGGACCGCTGTTCTCGCTGTACGGCGCGGTGTTCACGCGCTATCGCGCGTTCATGATGGCGGTGTCGCTCGCGATGCTCGCGGCGCTCGTCGCGATGCTGCGCGTGTCGAAGACAGGTTTGATCGTGCGCGCCGCGCTCACGCATGCGCAGGCCGTCGAAGCGCTCGGCCACAACGTGCCGCGCGTGTTCACCGGCGTGTTCGCGGCCGGCACCGCGCTCGCCGCGCTGGCCGGCGTGATCGGCGCGCCGCTGTTCGTGATCGAGCCGGCGATGGCGGAGTCGCTCGGCTCGATCGTGTTCGTCGTGGTCGTGATCGGCGGGCTCGGGTCGCTGAGCGGGGCGCTGGTCGCGTCGCTGCTGGTGGGGTGCGTGCAGACGCTGGCGGTCGCGAGCGATCTGTCGTTGGGCGACGCGATGTCGCTCGCCGGCGCGGTGCTGCCGCCCGAATGGGACGCGCTGACGCTCGCGCAAGTCGCGCCGCTGCTGCCGTACCTGCTGCTCGTCGCGGTGCTGGCGATGAGGCCGCGCGGGCTGTTCGGACGGCGTGACGATCATGCGTAAGCGGAGCGGGTCGTCAGATGCGATGGACAGCGGGGTGCGGCCTTGCAGCCCCGGCCGCGCGCTCGCGCCGTGGCTCGCGCTCGTCATCTTCCTGGCCGTGCCGCCTTTCATCTGGCCGCACAGCTGGCTGCTCGCCTATCTCGCGCAAAGCGCGACGATGATCGTGTTCGCGCTGTCGTACAACCTGCTGCTAGGTGAGACCGGGCTGCTGTCGTTCGGACATGCCGCGTTTGCGGGGCTCGGCGCGCTGATCGCCGCGCGCGTGTTCAACGCAGGCGGCGTGCCGCTCGTGCTGCTGCCGGTGGTCGGCGGCCTCGGCGGCGCGCTGTGTGGCGTGCTGTTCGGCTTTATCGCGACGCGCCGTGCCGGCACCGCGTTCGCGATGATCACACTCGGTCTCGGCGAGCTCCTCGTCGCGGCTGCATGGACGCTGCCGGGCTGGTTCGGCGGCGAGGCGGGCGTCGCGATCGATCGCGCGAGCGGGCCGCTGCCCGGCGGCTGGAGCTTCGGTCCGGCGCGCGAGGCTTATGCGCTGATCGCATTGTGGTGCGTCGTCGCGAGCATCGCGATGTTTGCGCTGTCGCGCACGCCGTTCATGCGGCTCGCGAACGCGGTGCGCGACAACCCGGCGCGCGCGGCGGCGATCGGCTGCTATCCGCGCCGGGTTCGCTATGGCGTGGTCGTGCTGTCGGCGTTTTTTGCGGGTATCGCGGGGACGCTCGGGTTGATCAATATCGAACTCGTGTCGACCGAGGGCGTCGGCATGATGCGTTCGGGCGCGGTGCTGATCGCGACCGTGATCGGGGGCACGGCCGCTTTCTTCGGGCCGGTCGCGGGGGCGATCGTGATCACGTTTTTCAGCGTGGTGGTCGCGAGTGTCACGCGGGCGTGGCTGTTCTATCTCGGGTTGTTCTTTGTCGTCGTCGTGATGGCCGCGCCGGATGGGCTTGCTGGCTTTACGTCGCGGCAGGTGGCGCGGATTGCGGCCTATGGCTGGCGTGGTTGCCGGGCCGCGTATCTGTGGAGCGCGGCGGCGGGGCTGCTGTGGCTCGCTGCCATCGTGATCGCGGTGCAGTGGGCCTATGCGGCGCAGTTCGGTGCGGACGAAGGCGCGGCGTTTAGCGCATGGTTCGGCGCCGGTGCGAGTGCCGATGTCCCCGTTGCACCGGCGCTGTCGCCGCTTCCTCTAGCGCTGGCACTTGTTGCGCTCGCCGCCCTGGCTGCATTGTCCACACGCCATGCGCTGCGCGCGCATGCACGCGTCACCGCGCACGCACGCGCGGCAAGATCCTCCGGAGCCGCACGATGATCCCCGCACTCGCGCTCTACGGCATCGAAAAGCGTTTCGGCGCGACGGCGATCCTGCGCGGCGTCGATCTCGCGATCGAGCCCGGCGAGCGCCACGCGCTGATCGGCCCGAACGGCGCGGGCAAATCGACGCTGTTCAACCTGATCGGCGGCGGCGCGCGGCCGAGCGCGGGGCGTATCCATCTGTTCGGCGCGGACATCACGCGGCTCGCGCCGGCCGCGATCGCGCGCCGCGGCCTCGCGCGCAGCTTCCAGAGCACCAGCGTGTTCGCGCGGCTGTCCGTGTTCGACAACCTGCGCTGCGCGGCGCAGCTTGCCGAGCGCGATCGCACGCGCTGGTGGCAGCGTCTGACCGGCACCGCCGCGGTCGATGCGCACGCCGCCGACGTGCTCGACGCGGTTGGCCTCGGCCCGCGCCGCGACGTCGCGGCCGGCACGCTCAGCTACGCGGAGCAGCGCGCGCTCGACCTCGGCATCGCGCTCGCGGGCGGCGCGCACACGCTGCTGCTCGACGAGCCGACCGCAGGCATGAACCGCGCCGAGGCGGCGCGCGCGATCGAGCTGATCCGCGATACCACGGCGGGCCGCACGCTGCTGATGGTCGAGCACGACATGGACGCGGTGTTCGCGATCGCCGATCGGATTTCGGTGCTGGTGCAGGGGCGCATCATCGCGAGCGGGTCGCCGGCCGCGATTCGGGCGGACGCGGTGGTGCGGGCCGCGTATCTGGGTGAGCGCTTCGATGCCGGCTCAGACGCGCGCTCGGCTGACGCCCCGGACCGCGGAGCAGGCCGATGAGCGCGCTGCTGGACATCCGCGGCCTGAACGCATGGTACGGCGCGAGCCAGGCGCTGCACGGCGCCACGCTGAGCATCGCGCCCGGCGAAGTGGTCGCGCTGGTCGGCCGCAACGGCTCGGGCCGCTCGACGCTCGCACGCGCGATCATGGGCCTCGTGCGCTGCGAGGGCGAACTGCGTTTCGCGGGACGCTCGCTCGCCGGGCTGCGCACGTTCGAGATCGCGCGGCTCGGGCTCGGCTATGTGGCCGAGCATCGCGATGTGTTCGCCGCGCTGAGCGTCCATGAAAACCTGCTGCTCGGCATCGCGCCGGGTGCCGCGTCGCGTGCGCGCGGCCGCGCGCCGCGTTTCACGCTCGACGATGCCTACGCGTTATTCCCCGTGCTGGCCGAGCGCAAGCGCACGCGCGCCGGCGCGCTGTCGGGCGGCGAGCAACAGATGCTCGCGCTCGCGCGGGCGCTGCTCGGCGACCCCGATCTGCTGCTGATCGACGAGCCCGGCGAAGGGCTCGCGAGTCTCGTGATGCTACAGGTCGCGGATTGTCTGCGCGCGTTGCGCGAACGGGGTATCGCGATCCTGTTGATCGAGCAGCGACTCGTGATCGCGCAGGACATCGCGAGCCGGGTCGCGGTGATGGGGCATGGCGAGATCGTGTTCGACGGCGCGCTTGCGTCGTTTTTGTCGCGTGACGATGTGATGCGGGAGTGGCTCGGAGTGGGCTGATGCGGGATTTTTCGAGCGCTGACCAGCTGATGGCGGAACTTGCACCGCAGGAATGCGCCCATGATGGGCGCACCAAACAAAAAAGGAGTCTTGCCGGGAACGGCAAGACTCCTTCAACACACTCGCTCAACAACTATTCGACTGACAGGTCTCCTGCTTTTTGCGTTACACGGCTATCAGAACTCGTAGCCAACCTGCGCACGTACACCTGCATCGCCAGTTGAAGTGACCGACATCGCAGCGTTGACGAGCCACTTGTTGTTCCTCGAGCGATACGTGGCGCCTACTGCTGCCGCGCTACCACCCTTATAAGTCGCGCCTCCCGCCGCGACGATTGTTTTGCCCGGACCCGACGGCGTCATGTTCGGCATTGCCATTGCCGCTGCGATGCCTGCATAAGCGTTCTTCGCGACGTCGTTGATTGCCTGGTTGGTGGCGTTGATACGCTGATCGGTGTAGTTGTTGGCCTGCTGCACGCCCTGCGCAACCGAGCTGTTCATCTGACCGACATTCACCGCATCCGTGTCCGCCGTACCCGCTGCAACGTTGGTGATCTGACGCTGCTGAGTGGCCGAACCCACCGACACCGAGTTGTCGCGATCCGTCACCGAACCCTGGCCCAACGCCACCGAGTTCGCATTGGCGGCCTGCGAGCCCGTGCCGATCGCCGTCGAGTTGACGCCGCTTGCCGCTGCGTTGGCGCCGACTGCCGTCGCGTTGTCGCCCGAGGCTGCCGCGCCCGCTCCAGCCACCGTGCTGGCCGCACCGATACCGGGCGCTGCTGCGTTGACCACCGCGTCGTTGCCGCCGCCCGAAGACGGACCATTCGACGCATCAGAATTCGAGCTGCCCGGCTGGCCGTTGGACAGCTGGCTGCCCAGAGTCCAGACCTGCCCGTTAAGATCCGTCACCTGGTCCTGCAACGCCGACAACTGGCCGAAGTTCACCGCGTCGTACTGGCTCGCGCCGTTGGCAACGTTGGTCAGGATCACCGGACCCGTGCTCTGGCCTCCACCCAGCGTCACGGCACCGAGGTTCACCGAGCCGTCAGCTTTACGGTCGTACTGCACTGCGCCGGACAATTGCGTGCCGACATCGCCCACCTGGGTCTGCAGCTTCGTGATGTCCTCCGTGTTCTGCGTGGTGCGACCGTCGATGTTCGTGACGGCATCGCCCACGCTATGCACCGTCGTGCCGCCTACGCTGTAGCTCGGTGCGCTGAGCGTACCGTCTGCGTTCACGGTCGAACCGCCGCCCAGTGCCTCGGCCGTGCTCGATGCCGCGCCGTACAGCTGGCTGCCGTTGATCGCATCCACGCTCGATGCGTTCACTGCGCCATTCGCCACGCCCGTCACCGTGCGGTTACCCGCCGCGCCCGCCACGTTCACCACGGTGCCGTCCATGTCCTTCGCT
>NZ_WHNQ01000230.1 GCF_009362785.1 Paraburkholderia atlantica | reverse complement strand
TCGAGCCGGGCGAGATCGCGGCGCGGCTTGGCGAGCACGCCTTTGTGCGCGAGGCGGTGGTGGTGGCGCGACAGAACCGCGCCGGCGACAGGCATCTTATCGCCTATGTGGTGTGTGCGCCCGAAGCTCAATCGGATGGGCTGGATGGACCTGAGCTTGCCAACACCTTGCGCGCGCACCTGAGTGCGCGGCTGCCGGACTACATGGTGCCGTCGGCGTTCATGCGGCTGGCGGAGTTGCCGCTGACGGTGAACGGCAAGCTCGACCGCAAGGCACTGCCGGCGCCGGCTGACGATGCGTATGCGCGGTCGGCCTATGAGGCGCCGCAGGGCGCAGTCGAAACGGCGCTGGCAGAGATCTGGGCGGAGCTTCTAGGGCTGGAGCGGGTCGGACGCCACGACAACTTCTTCGAGCTCGGCGGCCACTCGCTCCTGGCGGTACAGGTGTCGAGCCGGCTGTCGCAGGCTGTTGGGGTCGAACTGCCGCTGTCGACGCTGTTCGCCAGGCCGGTGCTGGGCGATCTTGCGGCAAGAATCGTCGAGGTATTGAGCCGCTCCGGCCCCCAACACCTGCCGGCGATTGTGGCCGTATCGCGTCATGAGCCGCTTGAGCTGTCGTTTGCGCAGCAGCGGTTGTGGTTTCTGGCACAGCTGGGCGAAGG
>NZ_WHNQ01000229.1 GCF_009362785.1 Paraburkholderia atlantica | reverse complement strand
CCAGCCCTCCGGGCACCGTGGCCACCACCCGGTCGATCTCCGCCTGGCTCAGCCCGATGAGCGGCAGCATCCCGGGGGTGATCGCCGTACTGTGCGCGGTAATCAGGTTGGCGGGGACCGCGACCTCCTGATGGCGCCCCACGCTGGCCGCCAGATCGGCCAGCACCGGCCGCGCGAACAGCGTGCGCACCTCCATCCCCAGCGAGCGCTGCCGCAGCCGCTCCATCAGTTGCACGGCCAGCAGCGAATGACCGCCCAGCTCGAAGAAGTGGTCATGCCGACCGACCCGCTCCAGACCTAGAAGCTCGGCCCAGATCTCTGCCAGCGCCGTTTCGACTGCGCCCTGCGGCGCCTCATAGGTCGTCCGCGCATACGCATCGTCAGCCGGCGCGGGCAGTGCCTTGCGGTCGAGCTTGCCGTTCACCGTCAGCGGCAACTCCGCCAGCGGCACGAACGCCGCCGGCACCATGTAGTCCGGCAGCTGCCCCACCAGATGCGCGCGCAGCGTCGCCGCAAGCTGCGCTTCCTGCGCCTCCTCTGCGGCCACCACATACGCCACCAGCTGCGGCTCGCCGGCCCGCTCCTCGCGCGCCACCACCACCGCCTCGCGCACCCACGCATGTCCGCACAGGTGCGCGGCCACCTCGCCCGGCTCGATGCGA
>NZ_WHNQ01000228.1 GCF_009362785.1 Paraburkholderia atlantica | reverse complement strand
TCGCATCGAGCCGGGCGAGGTGGCCGCGCACCTGTGCGGACATGCGTGGGTGCGCGAGGCGGTGGTGGTGGCGCGCGAGGAGCGGGCCGGCGAGCCGCAGCTGGTGGCGTATGTGGTGGCCGCAGAGGAGGCGCAGGAAGCGCAGCTTGCGGCGACGCTGCGCGCGCATCTGGTGGGGCAGCTGCCGGACTACATGGTGCCGGCGGCGTTCGTGCCGCTGGCGGAGTTGCCGCTGACGGTGAACGGCAAGCTCGACCGCAAGGCACTGCCCGCGCCGGCTGACGATGCGTATGCGCGGCGGGGCTACGAGGCGCCGCGCGGGGAGCTCGAGACGGTGCTGGCGCAGCTGTGGGCGGAGCTGCTGGGTCTGGAGCGGGTCGGTCGGCATGACCACTTCTTCGAGCTGGGCGGTCATTCGCTGCTGGCCGTGCAACTGATGGAGCGGCTGCGGCAGCGCTCGCTGGGGATGGAGGTGCGCACGCTGTTCGCGCGGCCGGTGCTGGCCGATCTGGCGGCCAGCGTGGGGCGCCATCAGGAGGTCGCGGTCCCCGCCAACCTGATTACCGCGCACAGTACGGCGATCACCCCCGGGATGCTGCCGCTCATCGGGCTGAGCCAGGCGGAGATCGACCGGGTGGTGGCCACGGTGCCCGGAGGGCTGG
>NZ_WHNQ01000227.1 GCF_009362785.1 Paraburkholderia atlantica | reverse complement strand
GGTTGTGTCGCGTTAAGGACGATGCGACGATCAGGCGCCTAAGGTGAAGAGGATTGCTTACATCACGAGAGAATAGAATTGTTCGGCTGCAGTTGAGGCGACGCCATCGTCATACATCTGCCCCTTGCGGATCATGTGTGCGATCTCAATGCCAGACAGGATGATGCGCGCACAGCGGAAATCCTTGAACCCCATCATCGGTTCGATGATGCGTTTGATGGCACGGTGATCCTGCTCGACGACGTTGTTTAGGTATTTGTTTTGCCGGACCTTGATCGGCGTTAAACGCTCGGCATTGAGCGCTTCAAGCGCAGCCAGATTGGCACCGCTCCTGTCCACGGTGATTGTCTCGGGCTCGCCGTTCTGTTCAATCGCCTTCTCGAAGTAGCGGCGCGCCGCGGCCTTGTCCCGACGGGCGCGCAGCAGGAAATCCACCGTGTTGCCCGCCTTGTCCACGGCACGGTACAAGTATTTCCAATGGCCTTTGACCTTGACATAGGTCTCATCGACGCGCCAGCTCTTGCCGACAGGCCGTTTGCGTTTGCGCAATGCTTTTTCAAACACCGGCAGCAGCTTGATAACCCACCGGTGCACGCTCGAATGGTCCACCTCGATACCCCGCTCGGCCATCATTTCTTCGAGGTTTCGTAGGCTCAGTGAGTA
>NZ_WHNQ01000226.1 GCF_009362785.1 Paraburkholderia atlantica | reverse complement strand
CCCATCGACCAGCCGTCCGAGATGATGTGATGCTGGGTCAGCAGGAAGACGTGTTCCTCATCCGACATCCGCACCAGACGCCCGCGGATCAGCGGCCCGCGCGCAAGATCAAACGGCGTGCGTTCCTCTTCATGGCATAGATCCGAAAGTGCCGCTTCCGTATCCGCCCTCTGCCGTAGATCGTGCTCAGACACCGGCAGTCCCGCATCCGGCGGCAGGATCTCAACCCGTGGCTTGGCCTGCGGCGCGACAAAGACACTGCGCAGCGCCTCGTGACGCGCAAACAAACGGTCAAGGCTGCGCTGCCAGGCGCTGCGGTCGAGCACCCCGCGCAGCCGCAAGGCTAGCGGAACGTGATAGTGCGTGCTGCCTTCGCCCAGCTGTGCCAGAAACCACAACCGCTGCTGCGCAAACGACAGCTCAAGCGGCTCATGACGCGATACGGCCACAATCGCCGGCAGGTGTTGGGGGCCGGAGCGGCTCAATACCTCGACGATTCTTGCCGCAAGATCGCCCAGCACCGGCCTGGCGAACAGCGTCGACAGCGGCAGTTCGACCCCAACAGCCTGCGACAGCCGGCTCGACACCTGTACCGCCAGGAGCGAGTGGCCGCCGAGCTCGAAGAAGTTGTCGTGGCGTCCGACCCGCTCCAGCCCTAGAAGCTCCG
>NZ_WHNQ01000225.1 GCF_009362785.1 Paraburkholderia atlantica | reverse complement strand
AGTTGTTGTCTATGGGCACATGTCCGTCGTCGAGATAGCGCGTCAGCGCTTCCCAGCGTTTAAGGCTGTAATCCAGCGCTTTCGCAATCGCTGAACCTTCCGAAACCAGCTTGCGCTGCGCCACCATCCATTCATGAAGTGCGTCGCACACCGGTTTGGCCCGGCTCTGTCGAAGCCTGCGACGCTCTTCAGCTTCCAGTGTCTGCGCCTCGCGCTCGATGTCGTAAAGCGCAGCGAAGAATGGCAGCGCCAATGCGGCGATCTGGCTGCTGTGATTGGCATGCAGATCGAAGAACCTGCGTCTCGCGTGCGCCGCACATCCGATTTCAGTGATTCCCTGCTGGAATCCAGCCTTGTACCCACTGTAGTCGGCGCACACCAGCTTGCCCTGCCAGCCAGCGAGGAACGCGCGGGCATGTTCGCCTGCCCGGGCTCTCGGCGAAGTCGTAGACCACGGCACGCAGATCACTGTAATGCGTGGGCGTTAATCTCCCGCTCCCTGTCCTCGACCTGGGCAATCAGCTGCGCGGCAAGCGCGCGTAATTGTTCCGGGCTGAGGGCGTTAAGATCGGCGGGCAGGTTCATGCAGACGAGTCTGCCAGAACCTTGGAGACCGGGAAAGCGCCACCGTTTACGTCCTTGCGGGCGTCATACGACGCGAATCACGCCG
>NZ_WHNQ01000224.1 GCF_009362785.1 Paraburkholderia atlantica | reverse complement strand
ACATTCTCGGACTGTGGATCGAGAACACCGAGGGCGCGAAGTTCTGGATGAAGGTCTTCAGCGATCTGAAGACACGCGGCGTGCAGGACATCCTGATTGCCGTCACCGACGGACTGAAGGGCATGTCCGACGCGCTTGAAGCGGTCTTCCCGGCGACCACGCTGCAGACCTGTATCGTGCACCTCATCCGCAATTCGCTCGACTATGCCGGCTGGAAGGAGCGTCGGGAGCTGGCCGCAGCCCTGCGTCCAATCTACACGGCGGCCAGTGCTGCTGCAGCCGAGGCGGAGTTGCTTGCTCTGGAACGGGGCCCGTGGGGAAGCAGGTTCCCGACGGTCATGGCAGCCTGGCGCCGCGCATGGGTTCGCGTGATTCCGTTCTTCGCGTTTCCGCCTGAGGTGCGCAAGGTCATCTACACCAATTCGCTGGAGAGCGTGAATGCACAGCTGCGCAAGATCATCAAGACGCGCGGACACTTCCCGTCCGATGAAGCGGCGACCAAACTGCTCTGGCTTGCGCTGCGCAAAATCACCAGCGACTGGCACCGTGCGGCCCACGACTGGAAGGCCGCCATGCGGCAGTTCGCGATCCTCTACGAGGATCGCTTCACATGACCCAACAGCTAGAATGAAATTGATCGCCTGCCACGCCTGAAATCTTCAGACGCCTTGCACACAAAAATTCAGAC
>NZ_WHNQ01000223.1 GCF_009362785.1 Paraburkholderia atlantica | reverse complement strand
CCGGCAGCTGCCCCACCAGATGCGCGCGCAGCGTCGCCGCAAGCTGCGCTTCCTGCGCCTCCTCTGCGGCCACCACATACGCCACCAGCTGCGGCTCGCTGGCCCGCTCCTCGCGCGCCACCACCACCGCCTCGCGTACCCATGCATGTCCGCACAGGTGCGCGGCCACCTCGCCCGGCTCGATGCGAAAGCCCCGGATCTTGACCTGCTCGTCGGTGCGCCCCAGAAACTCCAGATTGCCGTCCGGCAGGTACCGCGCCAGGTCCCCCGTGCGGTACAGCCGATCGCCCTCCACAAAGGGACTGGCGATGAACCGCTCTGCTGTCAGCTCGGGGCGGTTCAGGTAGCCACGCGCGACCCCCGCCCCGCCAATGTAAAGCTCGCCCACCGCACCAAACGGCACTGGCGCGCCATGACCGTCCAGCAGATAAACCCGCGTGTTCGAAATCGGACGGCCGATCGGGACCACTGACCCATTAAAATCAGCCGGGCAATTCCAGGCCGTTACGTCGATAGCAGCTTCCGTGGGACCATATAGATTGTGCAGACCGGTCCAAGGTAATACGCACCGAACCTTCTGCGTGAGGGAAGCAGAAAGCGCCTCTCCACTACACACGAGACGCTGCAGGGAGGTGCAGCGATCAACGCCCTTCGTGTCCATGAAGCTGGCCAGCATGGATGGTACAAAGTGTGCGGTGGTGA
>NZ_WHNQ01000222.1 GCF_009362785.1 Paraburkholderia atlantica | reverse complement strand
ACCTTCATGGTCAGGATGCGGCGGGTAAAGCGGTGTTTCGCAGAAAGTTATCGCGCAAGCAACTGATTGAGTTCTTCGCCACGCTCCATCCATGCACGATAGTCATGGAGGCGTGTGCTGGTGCGCACTGCATGGCACGCAAGATCGCCGAACTCGGGCACGAGGCAAAGCTGATCTCGCCGCAGTTCGTACGCCCGTTCGTGAAGAGCAACAAGAACGATTTCGTCGATGCCGAGGCAATCTGCGAAGCAGCTTCCCGACCGTCAATGCGCTTCGTAACGCCGAAGACTGTATCGCAGCAGACACTGTCTGCCCTGCACCGGGTACGCGACTCACTCGTTCGGGACAAGGTTTGCACGACCAATCAGATGCATGGATTCCTGCTTGAATTCGGCGTCACGCTACCTGTCGGCAATGCCGTTGTCAGGCGCCTGCCCGCGTTGCTGGCCGAGCACTCCCTCCCGCCACGTCTCGTCGCGATTCTTGAGCGCCTGCATGCGCATTTCAAATATCTTTCGGAGCAGATTGGTGAGATCGAGAAGGAGCTCAACCGGCAGCTTGCGGATGACGCTATAGCCCAGCGACTGCTTACCATTCCGGGAGTTGGACCGATTACCGCAAGCTTACTTGCCTCACAACTCGGCGATGGAAAGCAGTATCGATGCGGCCGCGACTTTGCCGCTGCCGTCGGACTGGTCCCCCGCCAGTAC
>NZ_WHNQ01000221.1 GCF_009362785.1 Paraburkholderia atlantica | reverse complement strand
CGGCAGCCGCGCACTCAGGTGCGCGCGCAAGGTGTTGGCAAGCTCAGGTCCATCCAGCCCATCCGATTGAGCTTCGGGCGCACACACCACATAGGCGATAAGACGCCTGTCGCCGGCGCGGTTCTGTCGCGCCACCACCACCGCCTCGCGCACAAAGGCGTGCTCGCCAAGCCGCGCCGCGATCTCGCCCGGCTCGATGCGAAAGCCCCGGATCTTGACCTGGTCGTCGGTGCGGCCCAGGAACTCCAGATTGCCGTCCGGCAGGTACCGCCCCCGGTCCCCCGTGCGGTACAGCCGATCGCCCTCCACAAAGGGACTGGCGATGAACCGCTCGGCGGTCAGCTCGGGGCGGTTCAGATAACCACGCGCGACCCCCGCCCCGCCAATATAAAGCTCGCCCACCGTACCAAACGGCACCGGCGCGCCATGACCGTCCAGCAGATAAACCCGCGTGTTCGAAATCGGACGGCCGATCGGGACCACTGACCCATTAAAATCAGCCGGGCAATTCCAGGCCGTTACGTCGATAGCAGCTTCCGTGGGACCATATAGATTGTGCAGACCGGTCCAAGGTAATACGCACCGAACCTTCTGCGTGAGGGAAGCAGAAAGCGCCTCTCCACTACACACGAGACGCTGCAGGGAGGTGCAGCGATCAACGCCCTTCGTGTCCATGAAGCTGGCCAGCATGGATGGTACAAAGTGTGCGGTGGTGA
>NZ_WHNQ01000023.1 GCF_009362785.1 Paraburkholderia atlantica | reverse complement strand
GGCTCACCACCGAAGAGCTGTGGTGGAACCGTGACGGCCGCCTGATGACGCACGCGCCGTCGACGTACAAGATTCCCGCCGTCAGCGACACGCCCGCCGCATTCCACGTGCGGCTCTACGACAACAGCAATGCGGAGCCGACCGTGTTCCGCTCGAAGGCCGTCGGCGAGCCGCCATTGCTGCTGCCGTTCTCGGTGTTTCTCGCGATTCGCGATGCGATCGCGGCCGCGGTGCCGGGCGCGCGACATGCTCCGCCGTTGCGTGCGCCGGCCACGCCCGAGGCCATACTCGATGCGCTTGACGCGTTGCGTGCGTGGAAAGCGTCGCAGCACGCAGATCCGAACGAAGCCGCCGCACACGCCGACAACGCCGACACCCCCACGCCACCCGCCGCGCCGACGCCTGACGCGGCCCCGCAAGGAGAATCGCCGGATGCAAGCCTGGCTCACTGACCTGCAACATCTGCTCGCGCACGGCGACGCCGCCGTACTGGTGACGGTCGCGCGCGTCGAAGGTTCGGCGCCGCGCGAAGCCGGCACGAAGATGATCGTCACGCGCGAGGCGGCCAGGCATACGATCGGCGGCGGCCACCTCGAATGGAAGGCGATCGAGACCGCGCGCCAGGTGCTGCGCGACGGCATGCGTGCACCGCACATGCGGCGGCTCGAACGCTTCGCGCTGGGGCCGAGCCTCGGGCAGTGCTGCGGCGGCGCCGTGATCCTCGCGTTCGAGCGGCTCGACGTCGGCGATCTCGGCTGGCTCGCGTCGCTCGCCAAGCGTCTGGCGGCGGGGCAATCGACGGTGCGTAGCGTATCATTCGGCCCCGCGCCGGATGCGGTGATGCTGTCCGAGCCCGAGCCCGGCATCGACGGCGCCGACTGTCTGCTATGGGACGGCGCCGGTTTCGACGACAGCAGCGCGTTGCTGACCGAAACCATCGCGCCGGGCGAATTCGCCGTCGTGCTGTTCGGCGCCGGTCACGTCGGCGCGGCGCTCGTGCGCGTGCTCGCGACGCTGCCCTGCACGGTGCGCTGGGTCGACGAGCGCGATGCGCAGTTTCCGCCGCTCGATACGCTGCATGCGCCGAACGTGACGATCGACGCGAACGACGCACCCGACGAAGCGATCGATCAGGCCGCGCCGAACACGTACTTCATCGTGATGACGCACAACCACGCGCGCGATCTCGACCTCGCCGAGCGCATCCTGCGGCGCGGCGACTTCGCGTTCTTCGGCATGATCGGCTCGCACACCAAGCGCAAGCAGTTCGAACACCGGCTCGCGGCGCACGGCATCGATCCGGCGCGGATCGCGCGGATGAAGTGTCCGCTCGGCGTCGACGGCATCGTCGACAAATCACCGGAGGTCATCGCGATCTCGGCGGCCGCGCAGGTGCTGCAGGCGGTCGAGGCGAACGCCGGCGCGCGCCACGCGACGCAGGCGGTCTGATCCGCGAGCCGCACCGCTCATTACCCCACACAATTTCAAATCACCATGAATACGACAACCGCTACCCCCGCTTCCGTCGTTACGCTCGCCGACAAGACCGCGCGCGCGCCGAAGGCCGAGCTGCATATCCACATCGAAGGCTCGCTCGAACCCGAACTGATTTTCGCGCTCGCGCAGCGCAACGGCGTGAAGCTCGCCTACGACTCGGTGGAAGCCTTGCGCGCCGCCTATGCGTTCACCGATCTGCAATCGTTCCTCGACATCTACTACGCGGGCGCGAGCGTGCTGCTGCACGAGCAGGACTTCTACGACATGACGATGGCATACGTCGAGCGCTGTGTCGCCGACAACGTCGTGCATAGCGAAATCTTCTTCGACCCGCAGACGCACACCGAGCGCGGCGTGCGGATCGCGACGGTGGTGGCCGGCATCGAACGCGCGCTTGTCGACGCGGAAAAGCGCGGCATGACGAGCAAGCTGATCCTGTGCTTCCTGCGCCATCTGTCCGAGGACGATGCGCTCGCCACCTTCGACGAAGCGCTGCCCCTTTTCGAGCAGTACAAGCATCGGCTGATCGGCGTCGGGCTCGATTCGTCGGAGCGCGGTCATCCGCCGTCGAAGTTCGAGCGCGTGTTCGCGAAGGCGCGCGCGCTCGGTCTGAAGCTCGTCGCGCATGCGGGCGAAGAGGGCCCGCCCTCCTACATCTACGAAGCGCTCGATGTGCTGAAGGTCGACCGCGTCGATCACGGCGTACGCAGCATCGAGGACCCGGCGCTCGTCACGCGCCTTGCCGACACGCGCGTTGCGCTGACGGTGTGCCCGCTGTCGAACCTGAAGCTGTGCGTGTTCGACGACCTGACCAAACACACGCTGAAGGACTTGCTCGATCACGGCGTCGCGGTGACCGTCAATTCCGACGATCCGGCCTATTTCGGCGGCTACGTCAACGCGAACTATCTGGCGACGATCGACGCGCTGAAGCTCGACGACGCCGAGGTCTACACGATCATCCGCAACGGCTTCGAGGCGTCGTTCGTGACGCCCGAGGAACGCGCGATGCTGATCGGTAAGCTCGACGCGCATTGGCGGCAGTAAGCCGCGCGTTAATGGATTTCAACTGACCGGCCTCGACTGACGTCGGCGGCCAGCGGATTCGCTTCGTTCGGCAGACGGCAATGACCCGAACCGGGAAACCGCTGCCTGCGCCGCCCAGCTTTCAACATTCGGAGACAGCTTTTCCATGACTGAATCGGCTCATACCGCGCAAGCGGCACAAACGGCATTCCGTGCGCCGCTGCTGACCTTTAACGGCGATCCGGCGCACGCGCCGAACGCCGCGGTGTTCCACGAGGACGGTCTGTTGATCGTCGAAGACGGCCGCGTCGTCGCGGCGGACGCGTATGCGGCGCTCGCTTCGCGGCTGGCGCCAGGCACGCAGGTCGTGGAGCGGCGCGACAAGCTGATCGTGCCGGGCTTCATCGATACGCACATCCACTATCCGCAGACGGACATGATCGCGTCGCCAGCGCCGGGTCTGCTGCCGTGGCTCGATACGTACACGTTCCCGACCGAGCGTCGCTTCGCCGACATCGACCACGCGCGCGACACCGCGAGCTTTTTCGTCGACGAACTGCTCGCCTGCGGCACGACGACCGCGCTCGTGTACTGCACGGTCCACAAGGAATCCGCCGATGCCCTGTTGGCCGAGAGCGAAGCGCGCAATCTGCGCATGGTCGCGGGCAAGGTGCTGATGGACCGCCACTGCCCCGAATTCCTGCGCGATACCGCGCAATCGGGCTACGACGACAGCGCCGAGCTGATCGGCCGCTGGCACAATCGCGGCCGCCAGATGTACGCGCTGACGCCGCGCTTCGCGCCGACCTCGACCGAGGCGCAGCTCGAAGCCTGCGGCGCGCTCGCGCGACTGCATCCGGACGTGTTCATCCAGAGCCACGTCGCCGAGAACACCGACGAGGTGAAATGGGTCGCCGAGCTGTTCCCCGGCCACCGCAGCTATCTCGACATCTACGATCACTACGGCCTGTTGCGCCGTCGCGCGGTGTACGGCCATTGCATCTACCTCGACGACGAGGACCGCAAGCGCATGGCCCAAACCGGCGCGCTCGCGTCGCACTGCCCGACGTCGAACCTGTTCCTCGGCAGCGGCCTGTTCGACTTCGACAAGGCCGACTCGGCCGGCATGCCGATCGCGCTTGCGACCGACGTCGGCGGCGGCACGTCGTTCTCGATGCTGCAGACGATGAACGAAGCGCACAAGGTTGCGCGCCTCGGCGGCCACCATCTGACGGCGACGCGCATGTTCTATCTGGCGACCGCCGGCGCGGCCGAAGCGCTCGATCTCGGCGACAAGGTCGGCACGCTGAGGGACGGCTCGGAAGCGGACTTCGTCGTGCTCGATCCGCAGGCGACGCCGCTGCTCGCGCGCCGCACCGCGCGGCGTGAATCGCTCGAAGAGCTGCTGTTCGCGTTCGCGCTGCTCGGCGACGATCGCGCGGTGTATGAAACGTATGCGGCCGGCAAGCGCGTGCATCGCCGCGACGACGCGCGCCGGCACGTACCGGGGCGCGCGAAGATCGCGGCCTGAGGCTGGCTCGGCCGAGGCGCGCCTCAGCCCGCCTTGCACACCTCGTGCAACGCGTCGAGCCGCCGCACCGGGTCCGCGACATACGGATTCGACTCGTCCCACGCGTAACCGGCGAGCACCGCGCAGATCATCCGACGGATCGGCGTCACCTGCTCCGGGTAGTAGATGATGTCCTGCAACTCGCCCGTGTACCAGCGTTCGACGAACGCGCGGAACGTGTCGATGCCCTTGCGCAACGGCACGTCGTAGTCGGCTGACCAATCCACCTGCTCGCCGTCGAGCTGCCGGTTCAGCGCGCGCGCCGCCAGATGCGCGGAGCGCAGCGCAATCGTCACCCCCGACGAAAACACCGGATCGAGAAACTCACCCGCATTGCCGAGCAGCGCATAGCCCGGCCCGTGCAAACTCGCGACGTTCGCCGCGTAGCCGCCGATTCTCCGCACCGGCATCAGGAACGGCGCGTGGCCGATCAGCCGGTTCAGCGTCGGCTCCTGCTGGATCAGCGCGCGCAGCGTCGCCTCGCGCTCCCCTTCCGGCACGTCGAGAAAACTCGCCTCGGCGACACACCCCACCGAAGAACGGCCGCCCGCGAGCGGAATCATCCAGAACCACACGTCGCGACGCTCGGGATGCGTCGCGATGCAGATCTTGTTGCGATCGATGTCGTCGAGCGCGAGGCCGTCGCGCACGTGCGTGAACAATGCGGCGCGCGTCGGCATGCGCGTCGGGGTCTCCAGATTCAGCAGACGCGGCAGCACGCGCCCGAAGCCGCTCGCATCGAGCACGAAACGCGCTTCGACCTGATACGCGCGCCCCGCGTCATCGACGACGTCGAGCACGGGCGCCTCGCCCGTCTGCACCGCGCTCACCGTGTGGCCGAAGCGCACGTCGGCGCCCTGCGCGGCCGCGCAGCGAATCAGCACGTCGTCGAACAGCGCGCGCTCGACCTGGTAGGTGGTGCCCCAGCCTGGCGAATGCTTGTCGCGGAAGTCGAACGACGAGGTCTGGTCGCGATATACAAAGTGCGCGCCGTTCTTGTACTGGAAACCCGCCTCGACGACGGCCTGCAGCATGCCGGCCTCTTCGAGGTACGCCATGCTTTGCGGCAACAGGCTCTCGCCAATCGAGAAGCGCGGAAAGTGCTGACGCTCCAGCACCAGCACCGAGCGGCCGGCCTTGCGCAATAGCGCGGCAGCTACCGCGCCGGCCGGACCCGCGCCGATGATCGCGGCGTCGACCACGGTGCGCTTCGAAGAATCGATATTCAATTCACTGCTCCAACGGTTTGCATGCGCTTGCGCCGCATGCCGGGTTTTTTCGTGCATCGCGCGGTCTCGCGCGATGCACCGTCTTGTCGCTACAATCTGTCTCCACATTAAGAACAACGCTTCGCCGGGGAGTGCATCGTGTCGTCATCCGAACTGTCCAGTGTGCCCTTTGTGCCGGAGACGGCCTTTGGAATCTGGTTCCTGCGCACGCACACGTGGGAGCACCACGTGTTGCGGGTCGCGATCAACGATCTGAAACGCCTGATCGATGCGCCGCTGCCCGACGCGCCGGTCATCGTCGATGCGGGCTGCGGGCAAGGCGTTTCGTTTCGCCTGCTCGCCGAGGCGTTCAGGCCGCGCCGCATCGTCGGGGTCGATTTCCATGCGCCGTCGTTGACGCTCGCCGCACAGGCCGCGCGCGCCTGCCGCGATAGGCTCGCCGACATCGAACTGCTGCATGGCGACTGCGCGCAACTGCCGCTGCCCGATGCGAGCGCCGACATCGTGTTCTGCCATCAGACCTTCCATCATCTCGTCGAGCAGGAGCGCGCACTCGCCGAGTTCCGCCGCGTGCTCAAACCCGGCGGCGTGCTGCTGTTCGCCGAATCGACCGACGCGTACATCAAGTCCTGGGTGATCCGGCTGCTGTTCCGTCATCCCATGCATGTGCAGAAGAGCGCCGACGGCTATCTCGACATGATCCGCCGCGGCGGCTTCAGCTTCGGTCCTCGCAACGTTTCGCTGCCCTACCTGTGGTGGAGCCGCGCGAAAGACTTCGGTCTGCTCGAACGCCTCGGCCTGTACCGGCCGCAACCCGGCAAGCGTCGCGAGACCCTCGTCAATGTCGCGGCCGTGAAGACTGCCGAGGCCTAGCGCGAAGTCAACCCGCGTCGAGCACGACCATCTGGCCGCGCACCGCGATCGCGGCTGCGCTCGGGCTCACGCCGCACGTGAAGTCGCTCGACGAGTTCGTTTCGGTGCTATGAAAGCGCGTCGACACGTCGATCACCGCATTCGCGTGACGCGTGATCGCCGCCTCGCGTAGCTTGTGCACCGCCTCGCGGAGCGCGAGGTGGCACGCCTCGTTCGGGTCCGACACCTTGCGCGCGATTCGCACCGAATACGACACTTCGCCGAGCCGCGTCTTCACCGGGGGATGATTCTGATCGCCAAAGTACACTGGCACCTCGCCGCGCGATTCACCAGCCGACGCCGAGAACGGCAGCGACTTCACTTCCGTGGCGCAGCCGGCCTGCGTCAAGGCCACTACCAGCAGCGCCCCCACCAAAGACAACTGTTTCATTCTTATCCTCTACCCCGTTTGCGGATTAGCGGCCGCTTCCCTATTTCGCGGCCAATGGTCGTGGCGAACAGCAGCGTCTGACTCAAACGCCTCGCCACGCTTCGAACATCAGGCTCGCGCAACTGCCGCCGAACCCGAATGAAACCGACATTGCCGCGTCGATGCTCGCCTCGCGCGCGATGCGCACGAGCGGCATGTCGCGCACTTGCGGCTCCGGCGTATCGACCTGCGCCGTCGCGGCGATAAAACCCTCGCGCATCATCAGCAGCGTATAGATCGCCTCGTGCGCACCGCATGCGCCAAGCGAATGCCCGGTCAGACCCTTGGTCGACGAAAACGCGGGCACGCCTTCAGCCGATCCGCCGAACACGTCGCGCAACGCGTGCAGCTCTTCGAGATCGCCAAGCGGCGTCGACGGCGCATGCGTATTCACGTAATCGGGACGGCGGCCCGCCTGCTCGAGCGCGCCGCGTATTGCGCGCGCGATACCAGCCGCACGCGGCGCTACCATGCCCGCGCGATCGGTGCAATCGCCGAAGCCCGTCAGCTCCGCGTAGATGCGCGCGCCGCGCGCGAGCGCATGATCGAGCGCTTCGAGCACGAGCACGCCGCCACCCGACGCGATCACAAAACCGTCGCGCTGCGTGTCGTAGGGTCGCGATGCGCTGTGTGGCGTGTCGTTGAAGCGTCGCGACAACGCGCCCATCGCGTCGAACATCAGTGTGGTGTTGTCGTGCAGCGCTTCGCTGCCGCCCGCGAGCACGACCTGTTGACGGCCGGTCTGGATCAGTTGCATCGCCTGACCGATCGCGAGCGCCGACGTCGTGCAGGCCGCCGACGGCGAATAGCTGACGCCTTCTAGCCCGAACATCTGCGCGACGTTCGCCGATGCGGTGCTGCTCATCGCATGCGGCACCGTGTAGGGCAGGACCTTGTCGACGCCGCGTGTTTGCGCAACCGCGAGCGCCGCGTCGTAGCTCGCCATCGTGCCGATGCCCGAGCCGATCACGACGCCCGCGTGCGGCGACTGCAATGCTTCTGATGCGAGCCCCGCATCGTCGATGGCACGCCTCGCGGCGTGGCACGCGAAGCGCGCGGTATCGCCCATGAAGCGTTCCTGCTTGCGCTCGAATGGCCGCTCGTGCGCGACCGACGCAACGCCCGCGACCTGCGACGCAAACCCGCGCTCGCGCCACGCTTCAATGCGCTCGACGCGCGAGCGCCCCGCGCGCAACCGAGCCGAGACTTCGTCGAGCGTATTGCCGAGACACGACACGATGCCCATGCCGGTCACGACCACGCGTTGCAGGCCGCCGCTCATCGAACGCGCCGGAAAATCAGCGACGTATTGATGCCGCCGAACGCGAAGTTGTTGCTCATCACATACTCGGCGTCGATCGCGCGCGCGTCGCCGACGATGTAATCGAGCGGCGCGCAAGCCGGATCGACGTGGTCGAGATTCAGCGTCGGCACGTACCAGTTGCGCTTCAACATCTCGATCGTCCACCACGCCTCGATCGCGCCGCACGCGCCGAGCGTATGGCCGACATAGCTTTTCAGCGAGCTGATCGGCATGCGCGCGCCGAAGGTCTGCGCGGTCGCATGGCTTTCGGCGATGTCGCCGCGATCGGTCGACGTACCGTGCGCGTTCACATAGGCAATCGCTTCGGGCGCCAATTGCGCGTCGCGCAGCGCGAGCTGCATCGCGAGCGCCATCGTGTCGGCGGTCGGTTGCGTCATGTGCGCGCCGTCCGAGTTGCAGCCGAAGCCGACCACCTCGGCGTGAATCCGCGCGCCGCGCGCCACTGCGTGCTCGTACTCTTCCAGCACCAGCGTCGCCGCGCCCTCGCCGACCACGAGACCATCGCGCGCGGCATCGAACGGACGCGGCGTCAGCTGCGGCTCGCTACGCGTGCTGGTCGCGTACAGCGTGTCGAACACGGCGACCGCCGGACCCGACAACTCTTCCGCACCGCCCGCGAGCATCAGCGTCTGCTTGCCGGACTGGATCGCCTCGTACGCATAGCCGATCGCCTGGCTGCCCGACGCGCACGCGCACGAGGTCGGGATGATGCGGCCTTTGAGGTCCCAGAACAGGCTCACGTTGACGGCCGTCGTATGCGGCATCATCTGCACGTAGCTGTTCGACGTGACGTTGTTCATCGAGCCGGTTTCGAGCATCGTGCCGAACGCGCGGATCGGCTGCACCGAGCCCGACGACGAACCGTACGCGACGCCCATGCGGCCGTCGGCGATGGCCGGGTCATCGGCGAGCCCCGCGTCGGCGAGCGCGAGTTCGCTCGCGCGCACCGAGTACAGCGACACCGGGCCCATCGAGCGCACCTTCTTGCGCGGGTAATGCGCGGGGGTCGTGAATTCGGGTAGCGGACACGCGAGCCGCGTATGCAGCGACTCGAAGTAGTCCCACTCGGGCATGCGGCGCACCGCGTTCTCGCCGCGCTTCAGGCGCGCTTCGACCGCATCCCAGCTATCGCCGAACGCGGTGACGCCACCCATGCCGGTGATGACGACGCGCTTCATCAGACCATCCCGCCGTTCACGCCGATCACCTGACGCGTCACGTACGACGCGCCATCCGACATCAGAAAGCTCACCACCGACGCGACTTCCGCCGGCTGGCCGACGCGGTTCATCGGCACGGTCTTCAGCGCGTGGTCGACCGTGACCTGTTCGAGCATGCCGGTTTCGATCAGCCCCGGCGCGACGCAATTGACAGTGATATTGCGCGACGCGAGTTCGACCGCGAGCGCCTTGGTCGCGCCGATCAGTCCCGCCTTCGCGGCGCTGTAGTTGACCTGGCCGCGATTGCCCATCACGCCCGACACCGAAGCGATCGTGACGATGCGGCCGCCCTCGCGCGCGCGCACCATCGGCATCGTCAGCGGATGCACGACGTTGTAGAACGCATCGAGGCCGGTTTCGATCACGACGTCCCAGTCTTCTTCGGTGAGCGCCGGAAACGCGGCGTCGCGCGTGACGCCCGCGCTGCACACGATGCCGTAGTACGGACCGTGCGCGGCGACGTCGGCTTCGAGCGCCTCGCGGCACGCGGCGCGCTCGCGCACGTCGAATTGCAGCACGCGCGCCGTGCCGCCCTGCGCGGCGATGCCCGTCGCGACCGCGTCGGCTTCGCTACGCCCGGTGCGGCAATGCACGGTCACGGCAAAACCGTCGGCGGCCAACTTGTACGCAATCGCTCGGCCGATGCCGCGGCTTGCGCCGGTAACGAGAACTCGCCGGCTCATGTACTGATGCTCCCTTCGATGAATGACTGGAAATCGGGCGGTTGATACACCTTGACGACCGCTTCGGCGCAGCGCGCGTCGCCGTCATCGATCGTGCATTCGTAGGCGCCGTGGCCTGCGTCGCTGCGCAGCAGTTCGCTCACGTGAACCCGCAGGCGCGCGCCGCTTCGGAATGCGGGCTGCAACGCCTGATAGCTGCGCGAACCGAGCAGCACGCCCGGGTGCGCCTCGCCGCCGCCACGCATCGCAAGAAGCGAGATGTGCGCGGCGATCGCCTGCGCCATCACCTCGATGCCGACCCACGCGGGCATCGCGCCGGCGGTGTCGGCATACCATGCGTGCGGGTCCACGTTGGCGAAGGCGCTCAGCGTCGTGTCGTCGAACGTATCGACCGCGTCGAGCAGCAGCATGCTGCCGCGATGCGGGATGATCGCTTCGATCGGCTGCCGCACGAGTTGCTCGACGGTTGGTAGCGGGGTCGTCATGCGCATCACC
This sequence comes from Paraburkholderia atlantica, assembly GCF_009362785.1. Taxonomy (GTDB): domain Bacteria; phylum Pseudomonadota; class Gammaproteobacteria; order Burkholderiales; family Burkholderiaceae; genus Paraburkholderia; species Paraburkholderia atlantica. The sequence continues at coordinate 130,356 of NZ_WHNQ01000023.1, read as the reverse complement.
GGGCCAGAATCAGGCTGACATTGCTGCCGCCGAATGCGAACGAATTGCTCATCGCATACTGCGCGCCCGCGCGCGGTAGAGAGCGCTGGCCGTCGACGAGGTCGAGCGCGGGCAGCGAGGGATCGGCCTCGCCGTCCCACAGATGCGGCGGCAGCGTCGCGTTCTCATGCGCGAGCGTGAGCCACGCAAAGCCGAGTTCGGTCGCGCCGGCCGCGCCGAGCTGATGGCCGGTCAACGGCTTGGTGCCGCTCGCGGCGACCCCGTCCGGGAACACGCGCGCCATCAGATGCGCTTCCATTTCGTCGTTCTTCTGCGTGGCGGTCGCGTGCAGATTCACATAGCCGACCGCCGACGCCGCGATGCCCGCGTCCACGAGCGCGTCGCGAAGCGCGAGTTCGCCGCCGACACCCTGCGGGTCCGGCGCCGAAATATGGTGCGCGTCGCTCGATTCGCCGACGCCCGCGAGCCGCACTGCCGCTTCGTCGCGGCTCATCAAGAACACGGCCGCGCCCTCACCGACGTTGATGCCGCGGCGATTGCGGCTCATCGGATTGGTGCGCGCGCTGCTGGTCGATTCGAGCGACGCAAAGCCCTGCACCGTCAACTCGCATAGCGAATCGACGCCACCGACGACGACCGCATCGCACAGCTGCAATTGCAGCAGCCGGCGCGCCGACGCGAACGCCTTCGCGCTCGACGTGCACGCGGTCGAAATCGTAAACGCCGGACCCTGCACGCCGAGCGCTGCGGCCGCGAATGGCGCGGCGGTGCCGATTTCCATCTGCCGGTAGTTGAAGCTCTCCGGCAGCTCGCCGGCTCGGGCGTGATAGACGAACGCGGTTTCGGCCGCCTCGATGCCCGACGTGCTGGTGCCGAGCACGACGCCGATGCGCTCCGGGCCGTAGCGCTCGCGCGCGGCTTCGATCGCAGGCGCGATCTGTGCGAGCACCGCGAGCAGTAGCCGGTTGTTGCGGCAGTCGTAGCGCGCGAGATCCGCGCGCGGCGCGAGATCGAGCGGCGCCAGCACGCTGCCGACGAACGCGTCGCCGATACCGGTGTGCACGTTGCCCATGCCGGGCGAATGCGCGGCGGCGAGCGCCGGCACGATCTCGTCGAGGTCGCCGCCGAGCGCGTTGATCATGCCAAGTGCTTGTAAATAAACCGATGGCGCTTTCATGCCGCCCTCCGTGATTCCGTTGGCCCGCCCGAAGACGCAGCCGATGGCATGCCGATGGGCGCGAGCAGCACCGCGGCCGCGATGCCGAGTGCGAGTGTGGTGCCGAAGCTTTTCAGCGCGGGCATCGCGCTGACGCCGAGCATGCCGAACGACAACAACGCGGTGGCCGCCGACAGCAGTACGCCGGTCCACACCGCGCCGAGATCCGCCTGCGCGCGCGAACAGCCTTCGCGCAGAAACACCGCATAGTTTGCGCCGACGCCGAGCACCAGCATCAGCGCGAGCCAATTGAACAGATTGAGCGGCACGCGCGCGTAGCCGAATACTGCCAGCGCAATGCCAACCGCGAGCACCACGGGCAAGGTCGTGGCGATACCGCCGCGCGCTCCGTAGCGCAGCACCAGCAGCACGCACACGAGCGCGAGCGTGCCGCCCAGCCACCAGCCCGTATCCACGCGATACTCGCCGAACAGCTTCGACACGCTCGCGGCCTTGTCGACGAACACGACGCCGGGCAACCCGTGCGCGAGCGCGATCAGCGCGGGCTCGTTGCGTGGTGTCACGCCTTTCGGAATCACGACGGCCGCATGCTCTGGTGCATGCGTTCCATTGGCTTCGTTCGATTCCACCGCGCCGAGCCACAAATGCCGGTACGGCTGCGACCACGGCGCCGCGAGCCAGCGCTCGACGGTCAGAGGCGCTGGCGGCTTCGCGAAATCGGCGAGCCACGCATCGGCGACTTCGTCCTTGAAACCCGCTTGCAGCAGCGTCGCGCGCAGGGCGGCGGAATCGTTGAAGAGATGCTGCGCGAGCAGCGCGCGATCTTCGCTCTGGCGCCGCGCGGACGGCACGAACTGTGCAACCGACTGATAACCGCCGACGCTGTCCGCGGTGCCGTTCAGCGCATCGAGCTTCGCGCCGAGCGCTTCGGCGCGTTCCAGCACCGCTTCTTGCGTCGCACCGCGCACGACGAAAAACTGCGCGCTGTTATCGACGCCGACCGCCGCGCGCACCGCGTCTTCCTGCGCGAGCAGCGACGCGTCGCGCTGGACCAGCAAATGGATGTCGTCGTCGCTGGTCAGACGCAGCCAGCCGGGCGCCGCCGCGATCACCAGCAGCGCCGCGACGAGCCACGCGCGCTTGCCGCCGACTGCATGCTGCCAGTGCGCGAGCAGCCGCGCCGCGCCTGCGAACAGGCGGCGCGGGTTGCGCTTAGGCGCCCGCGTGAGCAGCGCAGGCAGCAGCCATAGCACCGATGCGAACGCGGTCGTAATGCCGACCATCGCGAAGCACGCGATCTGCTTTAACGCCGGGAACGGCACCCACATCAGGATCGCGTAGCCGAGCAGGCTCGTCGTCAGCGCAACGCCCAGCGCGGGTCGCACCAGGCGCGCGCCGCGCCGTGCATCCCACTCACGGCCCGTGCCGAGATAGACGACGAAATACTGGATCGAATAATCGACCGCCTCGCCGATCAGGCTCGCACCGAACACGAGCGTCAGCAAATGCAGCTTGCCGAAGATCAGCAGCGTCGCCGCGAGCGCGCAGACGATGCCGAGCGCGGTCGAGACGAAGCCGAGCAGCAACAGACGCGGCGAGCGGAACACCCACATCATCAGCAACGCGATGCCGGCGAGCGACGCGATGCCGATCACGTGCACCTCGCGTTCGGACGCGCTGCGCGCGGCCTCGGCGTAGAACACGGCACCGGTGCGCGCCAGCGATACATCGGGGAATGCCTGTCGCAAGGCGCTTTGCGCGTCGGCAAGCGCCGTATGCACTGCGCGCTGCGTCCTGGTTTCGTAGGCGGAGCCCGGCAGCGTCGCGACGATCAGCACGCTGGTCGTGTCGCCATGTGCGTCGTGACCATGCGACACCAGCAGGTTGTCCTCGACTTCGAGGTTCGACGCCGCGAGCGGCAGATTGCCGAGCCAGCGTTCGAGCCAGCCGAACGGATCGTCGCCGAGTTGCGTGCTGAGGCCGCCTTGCAGCGGGCTGTAGATGCGCTGCGCGAGCATGTCGTGCAGCGTCGTGGCGCTGGCGCTCGCAAGCGCGCTGCGATCGGCCGGCCCGAGCAAGCCGAAGCGGTACGGCAGATACAGCGCCGTGATCTGCGACAGGTCGAACAGCGGCAGCTCGGCCGTCACCGACGCGAATGCCCCGCTGTTTCGCAACGACGCACCCAGTTGCTTCGCGGCCGCTTTCGCGTGCGCATCGTCGCGGCTCGTGACGAGCAGCACGGTGCGATCGCCAAGTGCGCTCGCGAGGGTGTCGACCGCTTTCTCGGCGACAGGGTCCGCTTCAGTCGCGGGCAGCAGCGCGAGCAGATTGGTTTCGAGCGGCGACGCGCCCGCGAAGCGCCAGCCGCAATAGAGCGTCGCCAGCAGCGCAAGCACGAGCCACGCGGCGCGCACGCCCCATGCCTGCTTCGCGGATCGCTGCTGCAGCATGTCCATCACGGCGCTCCGAACAGGCCGCGCTCGTCCGGCGTCGGCTCGGCGACGGCCGTGCTGTTCGCGAACTCGAGCTTCGTCACGTCGCCGTTCGCGAGCGTGATGCGCAGGCTTTGCAGATAATCGCCGCCGCTCATGTCGAGGCCTTTGATCGATTGCGCGAGTTGCGGCTGATTCGGCGTGAGGCGCATGCGCCATTGCGCGGCGCTGCCTTCGGCGCTCACGTCGAATTGCGAGTACAGCGCCGACAGATCGCCGCCGAGCATCGCGCGCATCATCTTCGACACCTGAGCGACGCCGCGTGTGCCCTGCGCACTATGTGTGGTGACGCGACGGCCGCTCGCGTCGACCTGTGCTACACCCGCATCGGTGATCACGTAAATGGCCTTGTACGGCGTGTCGATCTGCCAGATCACGCCGCGCTCGCGAAAGAACAGCAAGGTGCCGTTGCTGACGAGCGGCTGCTTCATCGCGGCGAGCGTCTGGGTCTGCGTGAATTGCGAGCGCACGCCTTTGGCCTGCGCGAGATGCGCGGCGATCTGCGAGACCAGCGCGGCGTTGGCGTTGTTAGCGGCGTTAGAGGCAGGGGCTGGGTTGCTGGCCATGGCCGCATCGGTTGACGCCGCTGGCAATGCAAGCGCCGCTATCATGCCGATCACACCCGCCGCCCTCGACATGACCGCGCGCAGCGCGCAGCGATTCATCGTCCCCATACGCGCTCCAGCTTTTCGAATACGACCTGCGGCGACACGAACTGCAATTCCTCGGTGGCGGCATCGACGGCGACCTGGATCGTATAGCCCTTCGTGAGCCGCGCGCCCGATGCGCAATCGACGATTTCATAGCCTATTTTCAGGCGGTTTTCGTATTCGAGCAGTTCCGCGCGCACTTCGAGCTTCTGTCCGTACAAGGCGGGCCGCACGTACTTCAGATGCGCCTCGACGATCGGCCACAGATAGCCGGACGCCCGCATCTGGCGATAGTCGTAGTCGAACGCGCGCAACAGCGCCGCGCGGCCCAACTCGAAGTACTTCAGATAGTTGCCGTGCCAGCACACGTTCATCGCGTCGACGTCGTGAAACGGCACTTCGACGGTCGCGCTCGCGGCGAGCACGTGCTGCGTTTTCCCGGGCTCGCTCATAGATTGATTCCTTGTTGATCGTCGATCATGTCCAGCAGTTCGCACGCGGCAATGCGCGCAGTGAGCGCGCGCAGCTCGCCTTCGAGCGCGCGGTCCTCGTCGACGAACGGCGAATGCGCCCCCACGTCGTCGACAAATGCGCGCAGCGGCGCGGGCACCGGCGTCGCGCTGTCGATCCGCAAGCGCAACTGCACGGCCTGCACCGTCGCGAGCGTGTGCGCGGCGGCGACCTGCTCCGTCAATTCGAGCACGCGCAGGCAGTCGCGCGCGGCGATCGTGCCCATGCTGACCTTGTCCTGGTTGTGCGCCTCGGTCGAGCGCGAAAACACGCTCGCGGGCATCGTGTTCTTCAGCGCCTCGGCGGTCCATGCGGACGACGAAATCTGCACGGCCTTGAAGCCATGATTGATCGCCGCGCGTTCGGGCGCCGCGCCCGACAGATTGCGCGGCAAGCCGTTGTTGAAGTTGACATCGACCAGCAGCGCAAGCTGCCGGTCCATCAGATCCGCCAGATTGGCGACGGCGACCTTCAGCGCATCCATCGCGAAGGCGATATGGCCGCCATAAAAATTGCCGCCGTGCAAAATGCGTTCGTTGTCGGGATCGATGAGCGGATTGTCGTTCGCGCTGTTCAGCTCGTTTTCGACGTCGCGGCGCACCCAGCCGAGCGCATCGCGTGCGACGCCGATCACATGCGGCGCGCAGCGAATCGAATAGCGGTCCTGCAGACGATGCCCCGGCGTGTCGGCGCGGCCGGCCAGATCGGCGCGAATCCACCCGGCCGCTTCGGCCTGGCCCGCGTGCGGCTTCACGTCGAACAGCGTCGCGTCGAAGTGCGCGGCGCGTCCGTCGAGCGCGACGGTCGCCAGCGCGGTCAAACGAGCGGCAAGCCGCGTCAGGTGCTCCGTGCGCTCTACCGCGAGACACGCGAGACCCGTCATCACGGCGGTGCCGTTCATCAGCGCGAGGCCTTCCTTCGGCGCGAGCGTCAGCGGCTCGACACCAAGCTCGGCCCACACGTCGCGCGCCGCGCGCAACGTACCGGCGTACTGCACGTCGCGCTCTCCCGCGAGCGCCGCCGCCACGTACGACAGCGGCGTCAGATCGCCGCTCGCGCCGACCGAGCCCTCGGACGGAATGCGCGGCAACACGCGATGATTGATCAACGCCGCGAGGCGTTCGAGCAGCACCGTGCGCACGCCCGAAAAGCCATACGCGAGCGAATTCAGACGCGCGGCGATCACCGCGAGGGTCTGCGCGTCGTCGAGATACGCGCCCATGCCGCAGCCGTGATAACGCGTCAGTTGCAGCGGCAATGCGTCGACGAGCGCCATCGGCACCTCGACCACGCAGGCGTCGCCATAACCGGTGTTGACGCCGTACACGGTCGCGCCGGCCGCCAACTGGCGGCGCAGAAACGCCGCGCCGCGCTCGATGCGCGCACGCCATGCGGGATCGTCGCTCAGCGCGACCGGCGCACGCTGGCGTGCAATCGCGACGACCTCTTCGATCTTCAGTCGGCGCGCGCCGACGACGACGGGCGCGCAGCCGGCCTCCACCTTCGCGGCAGTATTCGCAACAACACGTGCGCGTTGCACCTCGTTCAGATCATGTTCGGCCATTCGCGCCTCGCTTGGGGCTGGCCCAGAAATCGAAGAAGTTGAACCATTGATAAGGGGCCTTGCGGCAATAGTGTTCGAGCCGCAGCGCGTAGCGTTGTGCCCACGCGGCCAGATGCTGCGCGCGTTCGCGGCGCGGCAGCTCGATTCGCTCGGCGAACGGCTCGAAGTACATGCGATAGCCGTCGCGTTCCTTCAGGCAGAAGAACAGGTAAACCGGACAGCCGAGCGCATGCGCGAGCACGTAGGGCCCTTGCGCGAACGGCGCGCTCGCGCCGAGGAACTGCGCGTCGGTGGTGCGGCCCGCTTCGCGCACAGGTACCCGATCGCCGACGATCACCAGCAGCTCGCCCGCGTCGATGCGCTGCTGCATCAACACCGCGGTCTCGGGACCGAAGTCGCCGACTTCGAGCAGATGCCGCGCGAAGTCGCGATTGGACGACGCCAGCACCTGATTGAAGCGGCGAGCGTGCTCGGTGTACACGACCGCCGTGACCTTTGCGTGATCTCCACGCACGGCGAGCGCGCGCACCATCTCCAGATTGCCGAGATGCGCGCCGATCACGAGCGCGCCCTTGCCGCTCGCTATCAATGCTTCGAACGCCGAAGGATCGTCGAACGTGACGTCGGTGTCGTTGACGCGTCCGCTCCATGCGGCGAGCTTGTCGAAGCCCGACTGCGCGAACGCGAGCATATGGCGATACGCGGACAGCCAGCCCGGACGCGGCGTGTCGGCCGACGGCGCGACCGCGCTCAGACGCGTGAAGTAGTCGTCCGACGCGACGCGCGCGGCGCGGCCCGTCAGCAGAAAATACGCGACGACCGGATGCAGCCACAGCGCCGTGAAACGGCGGCCCAACAGCTTGCAGCTCAGCGCGAGCAGGCTCATGCCGAGGTGGCTGCCGCGTTCGGCGATACGCCACCAGGCTTCGGGCCGGGGTTCATCGGCAGATTCGTCCGCTGTGTCGGCGCGCGCGCCACGGCGCGGCATCAGCTTGTGCGCGAGCAGCATCGGCAGACGCCACAGCATGCCGAACACGAGCCGCGTATGGCTGCGGCTGATGCGCACGTTGTCCCACAGCACGTCGAAATGCGACACGCCGTCGGCCGCGTAAGTCACGCGCGTCGGGATCGAGCGGAACGCGACGCGCCGCCAGTACAGTCGCACGAGGATCTCGATGTCGAAATCCATGCGCGTCGGCAGCCGCACTCTGTCGATCAGCTCGCACGCGAGCGCGAGCGGATACAGACGAAAGCCGCACATCGAATCGCGGATCGTCAGCGACAGCGTTTCGATCCACACCCACACGTGGGTCAGATAGCGGCCGTACAGACGTGCCTTCGGCACGCTGTCGTCGTACACGGGACGGCCGAGAATCACCGCGCCGGGTTCGGCGCGCGCGGCATCGAGAAAGCGCGGCACGTCGCTCGCGTCGTGCTGGCCGTCGGCGTCGATCTGCAGCGCGTGCGTGTAGCCCGTGGCGCGCGCTGCGCGCAGGCCCGCCATCACCGCCGCGCCCTTGCCGCCGTTTTCGGGCAGACGCAGCAGCGTCATCTGCTGCGCGTATTGCAGTGCGAGCGCGGCGAGTACCTGCTGGGTCGGCTCGTCGCTGCCGTCATCGACGACGAAGATCGGCAGGCCGTGCACCGCGAGATGCGCGACGGTTGTGCCGATCGCATCCTTGTGGTTGTAGATCGGAATGACGATGCAGGGCGCGAACTTCATCACGCGTCCTCCCGATGCACGAGCACGCCCGACGCGCATTCGCGTCCATCGAGCCGGTACGCGAACTGCACGCGCCGGCGCGCGGCATCGTAGGCGAGCGTGAGCTCGAGCACCGCACCGGGCGACACCGGTGCCATGAACTTCAACCGATCGACCGACGCCACCTCACTCACCCTCGGCCAATACCCTGCCGCGAGCCGCGCCGCCCAGTCGACCTGCACGACGCCAGGCAGAATCGGCAGCCCCGGAAAGTGGCCGGCGAAATGCACGAGTGACGGCGGCACGCGCAGCAGGTAGTGCAGCGTGTCGCCCACGCGCATGTCGCCGACGCGCATGTCGCCGACGCGCGTTTCGGCGAGCACTTCCATACCCTCGGCGCGCGGCGCGAACGCGGCCGCGACCGCGCTCGCGGGCAGCTTGCCGCGCGAGTCGAACGGCAGGCTCACGCGAAAGCGCCAGTGACGCGGCAGCACGACCGCATCGAAGTAATCGGCCAGATGCCGGCGCAGCGTCTTCGCGAGCGCGACACGGCCTTCGGCGCGCAATGCCGCGCCGCCCGCTTCGGTCAGCGCGACCACCGCGCCGACCCGTTCGCGGGTCGCGCCTTCGAGCGGCACCAGCGCGGCCTGCGCGACATACGGATGCAGCGCGAGACGCGCCTCGAGCTCCGGCAGCGAGACGCGCTTGCCGTCGAGCTTCAGCACGCGGTCGAGCCGCCCTTGCAAATGGAAGCGCCCGTCGGCATCGAAGGCGATGCGGTCGCCCGTGCGATGCCAGCCGTCGTGATCGAGATGCGGCGAGCGCACGCATAGCGCGCCGTCTTCGTCGCGGCGCACCTCGGCGCCGGCGACCGGCTGCCACGCGTCGCCCTCGTCCTGGCGCCGCCACGCGATGCCGCCGGTTTCCGTGCTGCCGTAGATTTCGAGCGGCGCCGCGCCGTAGATGGCCGCATAAGGTTGCGCGGCATCGGCCGCGAGCGGACCGCCCGACGAAAAGAACGCGCGCGGCGCGGGCGCGAGCGCGGCGAAGCCCGGCAACGCGGGCCAGCGCGACAGTTGCGCGGGTGTCGACACGATCGCCGTCGCGCCGCCTTGGGCGATGCGCGCTTGCAGCTGCATCGGCTCCATGCAGATCGCGCGATCGAACGCGCGGCAGGCCGCGAGCGGCCACAAGACGCGAAACAGCAGACCGTAGATGTGGTGATGCGGCACGCTCGCGAGCATCGTCGCGTCGCCGATCAATGCGCCCCACTGCTGCTCCAGCGTGTGGACTTCGGCGTTGAATTGGGCGAGTGTCTTGCGGATCGGCTTCGGTGTGCCGCTGCTGCCGGAGGTGTAGAGCGTGAGCAGTGCGTGCGGGTCGATCGCGTACGAGGTGTGGGCTACGGCAGGCGTGGATGCGACGAACGGCGGTAGATCCGCATCCATCAGCATGAAGTCGTACGCGTCCGCGAGATCGGCGAGATAGCCCGGCGTTGCATTGGCCGGAATCACCGGCTCTTTGCCGCACGCGAACAGCGCGAACAAGGCGCAGGCGAACTCGAACGGATCGTCGATACAGAGCGCGCAGCGCGGCGCGTCGTGCTTACTCACGAGCTCGATCAAGCCCGCGACGCGCGCGCGAAACGCCGCCCGATCGAGCAGCATGTCGCCGTCGCGGCACACCGGTGTGGCAAGCGCGGCTTCGGCCGACAACAGATCATGCAACGCGATCATGCCACCTCCGGACCCAACCGCGCGGCGCGCGGCAGCACGACGAGGCGCCGCCACACGTACTCGCCCGCCAGCAGCGCGCCGATCAGCCCATACGCGATGACGCCGTTGTACAGCGACCAGCTCGCGCGGCTCCAATACAGCGCGGTATAGGCGGAAAACGCGCCGTTCAGCACGAAAAACCCGCACCAGACCTGGGTCACGCGCCGCGTATAGCGCACCGCGCCCGCCGGCAGATCGGGACTGCCGAGGCGCGCGAATTTTTCGATCATCGACGGCCCGCGCGCGAGCGTCGCGCCGAACGCGATCAGCAAACCGACATTGACGAGCGACGGATAGAAGCGCAGCAGCAGTTCGCTATCGGTGACGACGATCGCCGCCGACGCGCAGCTGAGCAGCATCACCACGCTCCAGTCGAGCGCGGAAAGCTGCCGCAGCGGCATCGAGACCGGACCGCCGCCGGCCCAGCGCTGCAGCCACAAAATCGCGAGCAGCATGCAGCCGACCAGACGCGGCGCGTCCCAGTGCCACGCGCATAAAATCAGCGCGGGGTACGCGAGTTTCAGCAACACCTGCAACACGGTTCTGCCGCAATGAGGCGGCATACCGGATTCGCTCGAGTCGGGGCGTGGCTCTGACATTTGCGTGCGCGAATGCGCGGACGGCATCAGCCTTGCGCCGCGAGCAGCGATTCGACCGCGCCGATCACATCGCCGACCGTGCGCACGGACTTGAAGTCCTCCGGCTTGATACGGCGGCCGGTCATTTCCTGCAGCTTGATCGCGAGATCGACCGCGTCGATGCTGTCGAGATCGAGATCTTCGAACAGGTGAGCGTCGGGAGTCACGCGCTCCGGCTCGATCGCGAAGTTCTCCTTGAAGATCGCGCGGATGCGCTCGAGAATCTCAGTCTCAGACACGGTTAATCCCCCTTCCTTGTGGTTTCGTTCGCAGCGTGCGCCGCTTCGCGCTGACTCTCGACCAACGCGGCGAGCGTGTTGATCGAGCGAAAGTGCTCGCGCGTGCGTTCGTCGTTCGCCGCGATGGTCAGTTGGTATTGTTTGCGCAGCACGATGCCGATTTCGAGCGCGTCGATCGAATCGAGACCGATGCCGTCGGAACCGAACAACGGGGCGTCGTCGTCGATATCGGCGGGGCTCAGGTCTTCGAGATCGAGGGCTTCTATCAGAAGCTTTTTAATTTCCAGTTTTAAAGAATCCATAATCGAACAGGTGCTGGGTAATGTGGGCTTCTACGGCATTCGTCACGCTGCGCGCCGCGATGGCCGCTGTGGTGTCGTGCGCGGCCAGTTCGGCGACGCCAAGCGGCGCGAGCACGTTCACGCGCATCCGGAAAGCGCGCGCCGGCACGTGGTACCAGCGCATCTGCCGCGTGAACGCAGGCGGATCGCAATCCATCAACACCGGCACGATCGGCGCACCGGCCTTCAGCGCCATGTGCGCGAAACCGCGCGAAAACGCGTGCAGCCGGTTCGGCGCAGGGCTGCGCGTGCCCTCCGGAAAAACGATCATCGTATAGCCGGCCGCGAGCTGCTTCGCGCCCGCGTCGACGAGCGCAATCGCGTCCGCATTGCTCACGTATTCGGCCGCGCGCACGATGCCCCAGAAACACGGGTTGCGCCAGTGCGCGTGCTTGACGACGCAGCACGCGCGCGGCGTCAGCGACAGCAGGACCATCACGTCGAGGTAAGTCGGGTGATTCGCGACGACGACCGCGGGCCCTCCCGCGAGCAACGCCCGCGCACCGGACACCTCGAACTCCATCACGCCGAGGGCGCGCAGCACCGCGACGAGCGCGCGGAAAAACCGGTGAATCACCACGGCCACCGCGCACTGCCGCGACGCGCGATGCGGCCACAGCCACGCGAGCGGAAACACGAGCACCGAAAACAGCACGCCGCACACGCCGAACCCGACGAAGGCGAGCCCGGTCGCGCACAAGCGCCATACGTAATCAAGCCGCGCGGTCATCCCACCTCCATTGCCACACCACGCCGGCGCGCTGCCAGCAGGCGGGCTGACCTGTTTCGAGACAGTGCAGCAGCGCCTGGCTCTGGGTCGGGAAGCTGGCGGCGTCGCTCGTGGCGGTCCGCGCAGCGTCCCGGAGGTCGCCGCGTGCGTCGCCCGCAGCCCCGTGTGCGCGCGCCAGTGAGCAAATCATGTGCCCGACCCGCGCATCTTTCTCCAGCAATACCGCGATCGCGCCGCCCTGCACTTCGTCTTCGATCGTGCCGTAGGTGAGATCGGCCGGCTCGTCGGCATATACGAGCAGCACCGGCGCATCGGGTTGCGTTGCGTATTGCGCGTACGCTTCAAGCAGCGCATAACCGAGCGTTTGCGCGCCGGCCGACACCGCGCTCGCGGCCGAGCGGTCGCCGCGCGCAATCCCGAACACGCCGGTCATCGCGTTCAACACGGACAGGCTGAAGGCGGTCGGAGACACCGGTTCGCCCGCGCTAATGCTGCGCAGGATGTCCGTGGTACGCCGCAGTTCCCCGTGCCGCGAGGCGAACACGACGCGCACCGGCTGCTGCGCGACACAGTCGTGCGCGACCTTGAGCGCCACTTTGGACAGCGTGCTGAGGCGCCGCCGCACGATCGGCTCGATAAAGCCGATATCGGGTGCGGCAGATGCGGCAGCCGGCCAGCTAGACCAGCGACCGACCGGAATGGTCCAGTCCAGATCGGGCATATCGGTGTTCGCGCGTAGAAACGGGGAAGGGGCTCAAGCGCCTAACGGAATACACAGCCGTCACAGCGAACGGCGCCGCGCGGATCGGGAGGTTCCGGCCGGGATCAACCAGTCTTCGTCGTGGGAATACAGGATTATCGGCAATCGGTCCCAGATATTTAGGCGCCACTGACAATCAGGCGTAGTGGATTGCGGCTTGGGCTCCCTTTGTGGCCGAAATAATACTGAATATTCTGAATTAAATCAGCCAGAAAAGACGTATCCATCTGTATCCGGCCTGCAAAACAACGGCAACTGACCTTCTTTGACAGAGTCGCCGGCCGCGACGGACCTGGCGGGATTTCGCGCGTCGGCATCCCGGCATCGCGTCGTCAAAATCTGCGAAGAATACTTTCATTTCGCCTTCGAAAGTGTTGCAGAACGGTACAGCCGGCGCCCCGTTGTCCCAACGGGCAGCTTTTCGCGGCAACTATGCGCCCGCGCCTGTTATACTCCGCCCCTCATTGGGGAGTAGCCGCCCCGCGGCACGTCCGCACCGCTTCGCCGGTGCGTCGCACGTGTGGCTCGCGGGGGCGCCTGTCAACACACTTGGCCAGCACGGCCATGGCAGTCGCAGCCTCTGGCCTGGCGAGACCGATGATCCACACGCGCCGCAACAGGGCCCGGCGTGTCGTGGGTCGTCGCTCGTTCATCTTCGGCCCGAGGAATCCATTCAACGTGACTCAAGCTTTTCTCATTTCGACCGGCGCGGTCGCGCTCGCCGAAATCGGCGACAAGACGCAACTGCTGTCGCTCGTGCTGGCCGCACGCTATCGCAAGCCCATGCCGATCATTCTCGGCGTGCTCGCGGCGACGCTGATCAATCACGCGGGCGCCGGCGCGCTCGGCGCGTGGCTCGGCTCGATGCTGACGCCGACCATCATGCGCTGGGCCCTGGCGGTGTCGTTCATCGGCATGGGGCTGTGGATTCTGGTGCCCGACAAGCTCGAAGACGAGGAAGCCAACACGAACCGCACGCACTTCGGCGTGTTCGGCGCCACGGTCGTCACGTTCTTCCTCGCGGAGATGGGCGACAAGACGCAGATAGCGACGGTCGCCCTCGCCGCGCGCTTTCACGATTTCTTCGGCGTCGTGGCCGGCACGACGCTCGGCATGATGATCGCGAACGTGCCGGCGATCCTGCTCGGCGACCGCTTCGCGCACCGTCTGCCGACGAAGCTCGTGCATGGCATCGCTTCGGTGATGTTCGTCGTGTTGGGTGCGATGGCCTTGTTCGGGGTCGGGGTCTAAGCTACTGCGCGGGCTTCGGCGCCGACGCCGGACCTGCGGGCGGCGCCGCCGCTGGGAGAGACACTTCGTTCGCAGCCGCGCCGCCGAGCGGGATCTTCACGGTGTGCACGGCGCCGTTGGCCAGCGGGAAGTCCGCCAGCGCGCTGCGCGCCAGATAAGGCATCGCCCGCACCAGCGACGACTCCTCGCCGAAATTGCGCGCCGTCACGTTATAGACCTCCCGGCCGCTCGCGCGCTCGGTGATCCGGATGCCGAGCAGATGCGTGAACACCGGGTAGCTCTGATTCACGTAGGTCGCCGGGAACGGCCCCCACGGACCCCAAGGATCGAACGGCCGGCCCCAGTAGGGGCCGGGCCACGGGTTGTAGTAGACCGGCTGCGCGACGGTCACGACATCCGAGCGGATGCCATAGGCGAGCTCGACCAGATAGCGCGCGTCGTCGTGAGCGACTTCGCGGAACGCGTGCACCGCGAGCTCGTTCGCGACGATCCGCTCGTACGCGCTCAGTTCGAGATTGTTCTTCTGATCCTCGTTGCGCGTGAACGCATAAGTGCGGATTGCGTCGCTGCCGGTCCAGTCGGAGAACGCCGTGACCTGCGTCGTCACATAGGTCGTGCAGCCGGACAGCAGCACGCTCAGCGCGACGAACAGCAACGCGACGCGGCGGGTCCATCGATCGAAGTTCATGGTCTGCCTCGTGATGCCTCTGGTTGCATCTATTCTGCTTCAGTTAAAACCCTGCTTCAGCCGCGATTATTCCGTCGCGCGATCCGCTCGCCGGCCGACGATGCTGAGTCTCCGGCACGGGCGGCGCCCGATAATACGCTGACCTCGGCAGCCAGCAAAAGGTTCTTCCGGTGCCTGTCGAAACCGGCCGCGCTGCCCGGCGCCGAGACTCGGCCCCCTTGCCCTCCGCACGATTGCCCGAGGCTTTGTACAATGAGTCGACCAAGCCCGGCTCGCGCGCCGTTTGCGCGCGCGACCGCTCGAGTACACCACCAAAGAACACCATGGCCGATACCGCAACGCCCAATGTGATCCGCCGCGCCGATTACGCGCCGCCCGCCTTCCTGATCGACACCGTCGCGCTGGAGTTCGATCTGGTCCCCGAACGCACGGTCGTCAGGAACACGATGCGCGTGCGCCGCAACCCGGATGCGTCGCGTGCCGCGCATCTCGAACTGATGGGCGAGCAACTGGAGTTCGTCGGCGCGGAGATCGACGGCAAGCCGTTTGCGAATGCGCATCCGCACGAGCACGGCCTGCTGCTCGACAACGTGCCGGACAGCTTCGAGCTGACCCTCACGAGCATCTGCAATCCCGCGGAAAACACCACGCTGTCGGGGCTGTATGTGTCGAGCGGCAACTTCTTCACGCAGTGCGAGGCCGAGGGCTTTCGCCGCATCACCTACTTCCTCGACCGCCCCGACGTGATGGCGAGCTTCACGGTCACGCTGCGGGCGAGCAAGGCCGACTATCCGGTGCTGCTGTCGAACGGCAATCTGCTCGAAGAAGGCGAGTTGCCCGACGGCCGTCATTTCGCGCGCTGGGAAGATCCGTTCAAGAAGCCGAGCTATCTGTTCGCGCTCGTCGCGGGCAAGCTCGTCGCGCTCGAAGAACGCGTGAAGACCGGCTCGGGCAAGGAAAAGCTGCTGCAGGTGTGGGTCGAGCCGCATGATCTCGACAAGACCCGTCACGCGATGGATTCGCTGATCCACTCGATCCGCTGGGACGAAGAGCGCTTCGGGCTCGAGCTCGATCTGGACCGCTTCATGATCGTCGCGGTCAGCGACTTCAACATGGGCGCGATGGAGAACAAGGGGCTCAACATCTTCAACACGAAGTACGTGCTGGCGAACCCCGAAACGGCCACCGACACCGACTTCGCGAACATCGAGGCGGTGGTCGGCCACGAGTACTTCCACAACTGGACCGGCAACCGCGTGACCTGCCGCGACTGGTTCCAGTTGAGCCTGAAGGAAGGCCTGACGGTGTTCCGCGACCAGGAGTTCTCGGCCGACATGGCGGGCGGCGCCAGCGACGAAGCCGCGCGCGCCACCAAGCGCATCGAGGACGTGCGCGTGCTGCGCCAGATGCAGTTCGCCGAGGACGCGGGTCCGATGGCACATCCGGTGCGCCCGGAGAGCTACGTCGAGATCAACAACTTCTACACGATGACCGTCTACGAGAAAGGCTCGGAAGTCGTGCGGATGTATCAGACGCTGTTCGGCCGCGACGGCTTTCGCAAGGGCATGGACCTGTACTTCAAGCGTCACGACGGCCAGGCCGTGACCTGCGACGACTTCCGTCACGCGCTCGCCGACGCGAACGGCCGCGACCTCGCGCAGTTCGAGCGCTGGTATAGCCAGGCCGGCACGCCGCGGGTGTCGGTGCGCACGCGCTACGACGCCGCGCAGCAGCGCTACAGCGTGACGTTGCGCCAAGGCTATGGCGATGCGGTGCCCGCCGCGCGCGAAACGCAGAAGGGTCCGCTGCTGATTCCGTTCGCGATCGGTCTGATCGGCAAGGACGGCCGCGATCTGCCGCTGCGGCTCGACGGCGAGGCGAAGGCATCGGAGTCGACCACGCGCGTGCTCGAATTTTCCCAGACCGAGCAGACCTTCACATTCGTCAACGTCGGACAGGAACCGCTGCCGTCGCTGCTGCGCAATTTCTCGGCGCCGGTGATCGTCGAGTACGACTACACGGCCGAACAGCTCGCGTTCCTGCTCGCGCACGACAGCGATCCCTTCAACCGCTGGGAAGCCGGCCAGCGGCTCGCCACCCGAGAGCTGCTCACGTTGGCCACGCGCGCGGCCACGGGCGCGGCGCTGCAGGTCGACGACTCGGTGGTCGCCGCGTTCGCGCGCGTTTTGACCGACGAGACGCTGTCGCCGGCGTTCCGTGAACTCGCGCTGATGCTGCCGTCCGAAGCGTATCTGGCCGAGCAGATGGCCGAGTCGAATCCGGCCGCGGTGCACGCGGCACGGCAGTTCATGCGCAAGCGCCTCGCCAATGCGCTGCGTGACGACTGGCTGAAGGTCTACGAGCAGCATCGCACGCCGGGCGTCTATGAGGCGACGCCGGAGGCGGCCGGTCATCGCGCGTTGAAGAATCTCGCGCTGTCGTATCTGACCGAGCTCGACGATTCCGCGAACGCGGTACGCCTTGCCTCCGCGCAATATGAAGCCGCGAACAACATGACCGACCGCGCGGCCGCGCTGTCGGCGCTGCTCAACGCGGCCGCGCCGCAAGGCGGCAGCCCCGAGGCGCAGCACGCGCTCGACGACTTCTATCGACGCTTCGAGAAAGAGCCGCTCGTCATCGACAAATGGTTCGCGTTGCAGGCCACGCAGCGCGGCGGCGCACAGCATCCGGTGATCGATACGGTGCGCAAGCTGATGACGCATCCGGCGTTCAATCTGAAGAACCCGAACCGGGCACGTTCGCTGATTTTCAGCTTCTGTGCGGCGAACCCCGCGCAGTTCCACGCGGCAGATGGCTCCGGCTACGCATTCTGGGCCGAGCAGGTGATCGCGCTCGACGCGCTCAATCCGCAGGTGGCCGCGCGCCTCGCGCGTTCGCTCGAGCTGTGGCGGCGCTTCACGCCGGCGCTGCGCGACAGCATGCGCGCGGCGCTCGAGAAAGTGGCCGCGCAGGTCAAGTCGCGCGATGTGCGCGAGATCGTCGAGAAGGCGTTGGCGTGATGCGTCGCTGAGTTCTCGCGTCGCATCGGAAAGCCGGCACGCATTGCCGGCTTTTTTTCGCGCTGGTTTTCGGTTGGCGGGCGGCGTTCACGCGCTCGGTCGTCGACTATCTCTGACTACTGGGAGACCGACATCCATGCTGGCTAAATTCTGCGCAGCGAGTTCGTCGAGTCGCTCGGCATGTCCGTCAACGGGCGCGGCGCTCGCGGCCAGCGTCAGCGGCATCGTCCCGGCCAGGACGCGCCGCAAGACCTGAAGGCGGCCGTGCGACCAAAAGCACGGAGCCGACACACACGAGCGGTTAAAATCCCATCATTCTTCTAGCCTTCCCGGAGTACAGCAATGTCATTGCAACGTCGTACCACTCTCACGAAGTACCTGATCGAGCAGCAGCGTGAAACCAACAACCTGCCCGCCGATCTGCGCCTGTTGATCGAAGTCGTCGCGCGCGCGTGCAAGGCGATCAGCTACCACGTCAGCAAGGGCGCGCTCGGCGATGCCCTCGGCTCGGCGGGCAGCGAAAACGTCCAGGGCGAAGTGCAGAAGAAGCTCGACATCCTGTCGAACGAAATTCTGCTCGAGGCGAACGAATGGGGCGGCAACCTCGCGGGCATGGCCTCCGAGGAAATGGAACAGTTCTTCCCGATTCCGGCCAACTATCCGAAGGGCGAATATCTGCTCGTGTTCGATCCGCTCGACGGCTCGTCGAACATAGACGTCAACGTGTCGATCGGCACGATCTTCTCGGTGCTGCGTTGCCCGGATGGCCACCAGGCCACCGAGCAATCGTTCCTGCAGCCGGGCACGGAGCAGGTCGCCGCGGGCTACGCGGTGTACGGCCCGCAAACGGTGCTGGTGCTGACCACCGGTAACGGTGTGAACTGCTTCACGCTCGATCGCGAGCTCGGCTCGTGGGTGCTCACGCAAAGCGACATGCGTATTCCGGTCGAAACGCGCGAGTACGCGATCAACGCTTCGAACGAACGCCACTGGTATCCGCCGGTTCAGCAATACATCGGCGAACTGAAAGCAGGCAAGGAAGGTTCGCGTCAGGCTGACTTCAACATGCGCTGGATCGCATCGATGGTCGCCGACGTGCATCGCATCCTGAATCGCGGCGGCATCTTCATGTACCCGGCCGACAAGCGCACGCCGGACAAGCCGGGCAAGCTGCGTCTGATGTACGAAGCCAATCCGATGGCGTTCATCGTCGAGCAGGCGGGCGGCGCCGCAACCAATGGTGAGAAGCGTATCCTCGACATCCAGCCCAAGAGCCTGCACGAGCGCGTCGCGGTGTTCCTCGGGTCGAAGAATGAGGTCGATCGCGTGACGCGCTATCACCTCGAAGCGAAGAAGTGATCTCGAAAGAAAAAATGCATCTAGGGGCTTGCCAAGTCACTGAAGTAGTCCCTATAATCTCGTTTCTCCTGATGCCGGAATAGCTCAGACGGTAGAGCAGCGCATTCGTAATGCGAAGGTCGGGGGTTCGATTCCTCTTTCCGGCACCATCAAGATTCAAACAAAAAGCCCAGTCCTCGTGACTGGGCTTTTTGTTTTGCCGTCGCGCGAAACATTGCCACCCCGCCTCTTCGGAAGTCACGCGTGACACAGGCTCAGCACTCTTGCGCGCAGCGGAAACAGAAACAGATGAGCGAACCATTCGGCGCTGATCGTGCGTGGACGAACACCACGTTCTCGACTGCGGTGCGCGGCGGGCCAGCCTAGTCGGGAACGCGGAGCGGGTCGTACGACCGTGGCATCGCGAGATTGCGCGCAACAACGGTATCAGCCTGCGCGATCGGCTGCTGGTGCGGCGCTCCGTATGCGGCTATCGCTTGCGCGGGTGCCGACGCGAACCACAAGATCCTGCCGGCGCATTCGATGCCAACCTGACGTCCGTCCCAGTAGACAGCGTTTTCCATCGCGACCTCTCCCCGAACATGAAGGACATCATGATCCGCGCCGCGCGTCGCGCGTCCGTCTGCCAACGCACGTGGAGCCATCAGCAGGCGCGGCGGGCTGCGTTCGACTTGTCGCCAAAGGGGGGCCTTTTGTCACAGCAATAAGAGAATCAGTTTGCCAACCAACAGTCGGCCAATTAATTAACGACAAATTCTTTAAATAAGGTTTGCGCGGTCAACGGCGCGCGGAATGTGCCGTTTACCAAGAAATAGGCAGGCAGTTATGCAATCGGCAAATTACGAACGTTCAGGTCCGAAACGGGAAAATACTGCCGATGCGGCGATGCACAAATTTGTCACGTCTTATTCACAAGAAAGCGGTAGATGCAGTGCGGCAGCAATACCGATCGATCGTGCTCAAACGGAAGCTGGGCAAGGCGCGAGAGGGACGGGCGAAGGAAGCGGGACAGCGGAGGATTTCGTGCGTGCAGTTAAGCGGATCGCGAAACCCCAGCGATAGTAAGACGATAAATTTTATTCAATCCCTCTGCTGATGTGTCGGCTTGTGCCGTTAAAGCAACAGAGTACATATGACTCGCATCGGACACTGGTGCAATGCGAGGAACGAGGCCGATAATCGATTCGCAAAGGAGAAAGATCATGGATGCCAAACCACCGAAGATTCCGACCCCGGACAAAGTTTTTTACCCGGATCCGGAACCCGTGGCCGTCGAGTTTTTGGGAGCCGAGCTGCCCGAGCATGTTCGCGCTTTCTTCGACGAACAACGCAAATCGTGCGATCCGAAGTAACGGACCACTGGCGCGATGCAGCATTCGCGTTCGTTGATGTCATGCGCGGCGAACACTCGCGCCCTCATTACCCGTCCGACACTTCCGTGAGGACGGTGGGTCAGTTCGCCTGATCACAGCAGCTACGCTGGGCCACACGGCTCGAGCGTACGAATACGCGCGCACTTCTCGCGCCCATTTCCCTGCCCGACAACCTGTGCAAAGCGGCCCGACGTGCGCCGTTTGCGGGGCATCATTTATTCTTCTGGTTTTTCCGTCAACGGCCGCCCGGCCACGTCCACCTCATGAACCGTTTGCATCGCTTCGGCGCGTCATGCGCGCTCGCCATCGCCGCCGCCCTCGCCTTCTCGCCGGCCCCCGCCCTCGCCGATGGTGACGACACCGCGCTCACCAACCTGATCGCACTGGTTTCGCAGCGCCTTGTGCTCGCGGAGCCGGTCGCGCGCTGGAAATGGGCGAACCACCAGCCGATCACCGATACACCGCGCGAAAACGCGCTGCTCGGGGAAGTGGAAAAGCGCGCCGCGGCGGCAAACGTCGACCCGGCGTTCGCCCGCGCGTTCTTCCAGGATCAGATCGATGCGAGCAAAGAGGTGCAGAACACGCTCTTTGCGAAATGGCGCAGCACCCAGCCGCCGCAGGGTCCCGCACCCGATCTCGCAACCAGCACGCGACCGCAACTCGACAAGCTGACGCAATCGTTGATGGCGAGTCTGGCGCGCGTGCAGCCGCTGCGCGCAGCGGACGATTGTCCGTCGCGCGTCGCGCAGTCGCTGGCTAACTGGAAAGCGCTGACGCGCTATGACTCCGCGCATTCGAGCGCGATGACGCGCGCGCTAGCTCACGTGTGCGAGACCGGTGGAGTCGGCGCGACCGGCTGATTGCGGCAACGCCACAGCGCGCGAGCTGCATAAGCGTCACACGACGAGGCTCGACTCCGGCGCATCACGCGACACGCTCAACGGCATCACGCGCAGACCACGCGCCAGATGGCTTTGCAGGATACGGTACGTCGAGAGTTCGAACGAACCCGCCAGGGTAGAGGCATGCAGTTGCGCCGCCTGCACGAGCGACGGCGCGTTCCCGAGGTACCGCCAGCGATCGACCACGTGGAAGATGCGCTGCGCGTCCTCACGCTCCTCGAACACGATGGGCCCCTCGAACGGCCACGGCGCGTTCGCGGGATCGCTCTTCGTCACACGCGGCAAGCGGTTGTGGCCTGGCCGCAGTGTTGCGATCCACTGCGCCTCCGCGAGCATCGCGCCGAGCTCGCCGCCCGTCGCGCGCCATTCGACGCGTCGCACCAGCTGCGCAAGCCGCATATCCTTCGACGAACGCCGCTCGCCGGTCAGGTGCGAGCGCAGCCGCTGACGCACGCGCACGCTGCGGCCGACATACAGCGGCGCATCGCCTTCGCCATAGAACGCATACACGCCACAGCCTGCCGGCGCGGTGTCGAGCAGATCTTCGGTGATGTCGCCGGCGAGACGGTAGCGCCGCGTCGTGCGCTCGATCTGCGCGCGCAGCGCGTCGAGCGGCACGAGCGTCGGCAGACGCTGCCAGAACTGCCAGATCAGATCGGCGTCGGCGAGCGCGCGGTGACGGTCGGACGGCACCAGCGCATGACGTTCGACGAGCGCATCGAGACCATGACGCTTTTCGCCGGGAAACAGCGCACGCGACAGTCGCACGGTGCAAAGCACGTCCGGGTCGAACGCAATTCCCGCGCGACGAAATTCGCTGCGTAAAAATCCGCGATCGAAACTCGCGTTGTGCGCGACGAACAACTTGCCGTTCAAGCGCTCGAACAACGCGGGCGCGATCGATTCGAACGTCGGTGCGCCGCGCACCATATCGTTCGTAATGCCGGTCAGTTGCTGGATGAACGACGGAATGGGCTGCTGCGGGTCGACTAGGCTGCTCCAGCGCGATACGCCGGCCGGTCCGACTTCGACGACGCCAACCTCAGTAATGCGGTGCTCGCTCGTCGAGCCGCCGGTCGTTTCGAGGTCTACGAAAACGATGGGTGCATCGAGTGCTGGTTCCGGCGAAAGCAGTTCAGACATGGGACAAGGGATTCGGACGCATGAATTTGCGGCAAGTATGCACCAGCTGGACGGTGCGCATCCAGACCGTGCTGCGTGCGCAGGCAGAAAACTGCGTCGGCACGGGTCGTCGATTTTCACCGATATTCCTCAGACGCTTAAACCATTAAATCCGGACGTAGCGAATTCACTTCAAATGAATTATCTTCCGACAATAATGCGTAGGGTTGAACCACGCAGTTACCGAACCAGGTGAAACGTCTAGATAAAATAAAAACCCTCGCGCGACGGCGAGGGTTCTTCGCTCCCGACTGCGTGGGCAGCGCGCCCGACGCAGCGCATTTACAGCGGCTGAATGTTGGCCGCCTGCTTGCCCTTCGGGCTGGTCTTGACTTCAAAAGACACACGCTGGTTTTCCTTCAGCGACTTGAAGCCCTCGCTGCGGATCTCCGAAAAGTGCGCGAAAAGATCTTCGCCACCCGCGTCCGACGTGATGAAGCCAAAACCCTTAGCATCGTTGAACCATTTGACGACACCAGTTTCCATTTCCTGTTTTCCCTCGGTGATTTATCCAAAGCGGGCATTGCCCTTGAATCGATCCAACCCCGATTCAGTTGCCCATATCTGATCAAGACAAAAACCAGAAACAGCCAATCAAATTCGGCTTTGCCGTTATACGGGGAACAGAGAATGGCCGTCAAGTAAACTTTTCGTATGCGTTTAGCGTATAAAAAGATAAGACTTCAAATCGCATGGATATAGTCGGCTCGTCAAATTTACCTGGAATGATTAATCCCAGACTGTGAACGGGAAAATTTGCGAAAATATGCAAGACGAATGTAACAAAATCCATCTTTGCGTAAGTGTTTGTCCGACTTGTTGCGGCGCAGCCCCACTCGCATGATGCAGATCAGTTGTAGCGATGCGCTTCAGGAGGTTGTCATGTTCCAGGAAATTCGCGGTCTCTTCGCCTGGCTAACTCATTCGCACGCAAAGGTCATACCAGACCGACCTGCACGAGCCGAACCGTCCACGGTTTTCGACTTTGATCCGATGTGGCATGGAGACCATTGGCAGAACCTGCTCTCCTCACCGATGGATGCGCGCCGTTATGTGATGGAAGACTGGAGCGCGTCCACGCAGGCTGACTGGGACGACGCGGACGGCACCGCGCCCGCTCATTAGAGCAGTTCGCGAAATTCGTCCGCCATGAAAAAAAGCGCGACTGGAAGGTCGCGCTGACAAAGGTTTGGAGATCTTTTTCGTCAACGAAAAAGTCTGCTTCGGAAAGCAGAAATTGGAGTATAGCGGTGGTATGCGATTTCGATTATTCACACAATTAACAATCGTCTATTGCCGCAATTACAACAATCGTTTTTCGGCATTTCTTCCCGTTGCTTTTCCGCATCGTTTGGTGTCGCGAATCAGCAACGCGGCTTGGCAAAATTCAGACTCCGAATCCGCCGAGTCGGCGCAAAGCCTTTGTCCATAAGGCTCGAATGGCGATTAATGATCGTTTCTCGTTGCGTAATACTTTATTGCGCGAATCGGAACATCAACTCCCGGAAGTGTCTCTCTACACTCTGCGTAATCGGAAACCGGCGCGAATCTGGTCAACGCGCTTCTCACGCGGCTTCCGCTTCTCGCAGCGCTCGCGTGAAGGTCTCCTAAGCCAGGGTCTTATACCTCTCTCGCTCTTGGAGTTATATCAATGAAGAAGACACTCATGGTCGCAGCCCTGTCGGGCGTTTTCGTCACGGCAGCGCACGCGCAAAGCAGCGTCACCCTGTATGGCCTGATCGACGCGGGTATCACCTATACGAATAACCAGCGCGTCAGTGCTACCCAGCACGGCGCCAACGTTGCGATGACGAGCGGTTCGGTGAACGGTAGCCGCTGGGGCCTGCGTGGCGCTGAAGATCTCGGCGGTGGTCTGAAGGCCATCTTCACGTTGGAAAACGGCTTTGGAATCAACGACGGCACGCTCAAGCAGAACGGCCGTATGTTCGGCCGGCAGGCATTCGTTGGTCTGTCGAGCGACCAGTTCGGCGCTGTCACGCTCGGCCGTCAATATGACAGCATGGTCGACTTCGTCGGCCCGCTGGCGCTGACCGGCACGCAATATGGCGGCACCCAGTTCGCCCACCCGTTCGACAACGACAACCTGAACAACTCGTTCCGTATCAACAACTCGGCCAAGTACACGAGCGCGAACTACGGCGGCTTCAAGTTCGGCGCGTTGTACGGCTTTTCGAACCAGGCTAGCGGCTTCGCGAACAACCGCGCATACAGCGCGGGCGCATCGTACAACTGGGGCGGCCTGAACGTCGCAGCCGCTTACTTGCAACTGAACGCCAACGGCGCAACCAGCGCGGCCGCAGCGTTCAATTCGGGTGGCGCAGTATCGGGCGACAACACGTTCTTCGCGCAACGTCAGCAAACATGGGGCGCAGGCGCCAACTACGCGTTCGGGCCGGCAACCGTTGGCATCGTGTACTCGCAGACGAACCTGCATGGCCTCGTCGGCATCAGCCAGGGCTCATCGGGTGTCTCGGGCGGCATCGGCTTCCCGTCCAACAGCGCCCAGTTCCAGAATTTCGAGGGCAACGCTCGTTACGCTCTGACACCGGCGATCAGCATTGCCGCTGCGTACACGTACACCCGCGCTAACCTGTCCAGCACGCACGTGCACTGGAACCAGGTCGACCTGCAAACCGCATACGCGTTGTCCAAGCGTACCGACGTGTACCTGCAAGGCGTGTATCAGGCTGCAAACGAAAACTCGATCGTCCCCGCCTTCATCAATGGCGTCGGTAACGCTTCGGGCAACAACAAGCAAGTCGCTGTAACGGCTGGTCTGCGTCACCGCTTCTAAGCACCGCGCAAGGACTGGCAGTAGAGAAGGCGCCGTTCGCGGCGCCTTTTTTTATGTTCGCGCCGAAGGGGTCTTTCGCCAGACTTTGCCTGCGCCTCCGCCAGCGCCTAGCGGCCGCTATCTGGCGGCGGGTACTTGACGTCGAGAATGTCGATCGGCTGCGGCCCGGCCGGCGTGAATAGCGTGACCGTATCGCCGACTTTGGCCTTCAGCAGCGCACGCGCAATGGGCGAAATCCAGCTCACATGCCCAATGTCCAGGTCGACCTCGTCGACACCGACGATCGTCACCTTATGCTCCTCGCCGTCTTCGGTCGCATAATCGACCGTGGCGCCGAAGAACACCTGATCGACGTTTTCCTGGCGGCTGCTATCGACGACCTCGGCCAGATCGAGCCGCTTGGTGAGAAATCGGATTCGCCGGTCGATTTCGCGCAAACGTCGTTTGCCGTAGATGTAGTCGCCATTCTCCGAGCGGTCGCCGTTCGACGCCGCCCACGACACGAGCTTGACGACCTCGGGCCGCTCGACATCGATCAGATGCAGCAACTCGTCGCGCATACGCCGATGACCGGCGGGAGTCATGTAGTTTTTGGTGCCTGCGGGCACGTCGGGCTGGGTGACGTCGAGATCGTCGTCGTTGTCTTCGCTCGACTCTTTGACAAAGGCCTTGTTCATAATCATCCATTAACAGCTGCTAGCAACAACCTGATAAAAGGTTACACGATTGGGCTCGCGACACAAATCGCCGTGATGGGCTTCCATTTTTCGAATCTGTTGGCTATAATCTCGTTTCTGTGTGCGGCTGTAGCTCAGTTGGATAGAGTACTTGGCTACGAACCAAGGGGTCGTGGGTTCGAATCCTGCCAGCCGCGCCACCTTATTCGAGAACTTCCTTGCCGGGAGTTCTCAGGTTTCACCGGTTTTTGCAGTAAGCATCACCGTTTTGCGTGCGGCTGTAGCTCAGTTGGATAGAGTACTTGGCTACGAACCAAGGGGTCGTGGGTTCGAATCCTGCCAGCCGCGCCATCCATGAAGGGCCTTCCAATCGGAAGGCCCTTTGTTTTTTCTGACGCCCCAAGCCGTGCCCGTGCGCCGGCAACTCAACGCGGCGGCGACTGGATATCCCCAATCTGCCCGTCCGGGTGCGGCAAGTCCTCGACAACCCCGCCTACCGTCTGCTCGCTGATCGTCTCGGCCCGCATGCCTGTCAGTGCCTGGCGCTCCCGCAGCACGTCGTCAACGGTATCGCCAAAATGGCTCGCGACAAACGCCCGCAGCAAAGCAATGCGCAGCGAGTCGCCCCTGCCCTCCGAGGCTCGCTGGCCGTCTTTGAACTCCGCGACGCACAACGCTCCTTTTTCGCTCTGCTCGCGCACGTCGAGGCGCATCGCGCGCTCGAGCACAACGGCAGCCGCCTCCCATGACGTGCAAGGCGTGAACCGCCCGTCCCACGGACGACCACGATCGTTGCCGCGGATCGCGACAGTCTCGCCACTATCGGTAAAGTAGATTTCGCGCACGAAGTCGTGCAGGCTGCGCGCCACCCAGTAATCGAGCGCCACGCCAGCGAGGTCGGATACGTTCATCTGCGTTCTCCCCGGGTTCAGGTGAGACTTGCCTTCAGTTGTATCCTGAGCCGCACGAAAGATGCCTGGCTGGCGTGCTGCGCCAGTCCAGGCCGCGCCGACGCCCAGTCGGAAGCCGCTCAGTAATCCGCGCGCTCGCGGTCGATGCGCATGCCGCCGTCGTGGCGGTGATGCCCTTCTTCACTCGGCCGCTCACGCGTGATGCGCATGACGTCCGGGTTCGTGCGCACGCGCCGCATTACATTGGCCAGATGCACACGATCGCTGACCTGAATCACGAAGCGCAGAATCGTGGATTCCTGCGACAGATCTTCGTCCATCGCAATATGGACGATGTTCGCGTCCGCCGACGTGATGTCGGCCGCTACGCGGGCAAATACGCCCTTGGTGTTCTTGACCAGCACCTTGACCGCGACATCGAACAGACGCCCGGGCTGCGGCGCCCACGCGACGTCGATCCAGCGACCCGGATCGCGCCGGTGGATACGCTGCGCGACGCGGCAGTCGGTGGTATGGATCGCCATGCCGAGGCCGATGCCGATATAGCCCATGATGTCGTCGCCCGGAATCGGACGGCAACACGCGGACAGCTGCACCGACATGCCTTCGGTACCAGTGATGACCACCGGCGGCGCATGCGGCGTCGAGCCGGATTCGGAGCGCGAGCCGTCGTCGTCGGCGTCCCGCCCGCTCATCAGCACTTCGATGCGCTTGGCCATCACCGCGGCGACCCGCCGGCCGAGACCGATGTCCGCGAAAATTTCCTGACGGTTTTTGTTGCCCGTCCACTGCACGAGCTTTTCCCACGCTTCCGGCGTCACGTCCGACAGCGCGAGGCCGTAGCCCTTCAACGCCTGATCGACGAGACGCTCGCCGAGCTGCACCGACTCGTTCAGGCGCATCGTCTTCAGATAATGACGGATCGCCGAGCGCGCCTTGCCGCTGCGCACGAAGCCGAGCCACGCGGGGTTCGGCTTCGAATACGGCGCCGTGATCACTTCGACGATGTCGCCGCTCTTCAGCTCGGTACGCAACGGCAACAGCTCGTTGTTGATCTTCACCGCGACGCACTGGTTGCCGAGGTCACTGTGGATCGAATATGCGAAGTCGAGCGCGGTGGCGCCGCGCGGCAGCGCCATGATCTTCGACTTCGGTGTGAACACGTAGACCGCGTCCGGGAACAGGTCGATCTTCACGTGCTCGAGGAATTCGCTCGAATCGCCCGCTTCGCTCTGAATGTCGAGCAGCGACTTCAGCCACTGATGCGCGCGCTTTTGCACGTCGTTCAGATCCGCGCTGCCGTTCTTGTACAGCCAATGCGCGGCGACGCCCGCCTCGGCGATCTCGTGCATCTTGCGCGTGCGCACCTGGAACTCGATCGGCGCGCCGAACGGGCCGACGAGCGTGGTGTGCAGCGACTGGTAGCCGTTCACCTTCGGGATCGCGATGTAGTCCTTGAACTTGCCCGGCACCGGTTTGAACAGCGCATGCAGCGCGCCGATGCAGGTGTAGCACTCGAGCGCGCTGTCGACGACCACGCGAAAACCATACACGTCGAGCACCTGCGAGAACGACAGCTGCTTGTCGCGCATCTTCTTGTAGATGCTGAAGATGGTTTTCTCGCGACCGGTGACTTCGGCGTCGAGCTTTGCGTCGGCAATCGCACGCTGCACCGATTCGAGAATCTTGCCGACCACCTCGCGACGATTACCGCGCGCCGCCTTCACGGCTTTCTCGAGCGTCGCGTAACGGTGCGGGTTGAAGTTCGCGAAGCTCAGGTCCTGCAGTTCGCGATAGGTATTGTTCAGGCCGAGCCGATGAGCGATCGGCGCGTAAATGTCGAGCGTTTCGCGCGCCACGCGGCGACGTTTCTCCGGCGGCACCGCGCCGAGCGTGCGCATGTTGTGGAGCCGGTCCGCGAGCTTCACGAGGATCACGCGCACGTCGCGCGCCATTGCGAGCAGCATTTTGCGGAAGTTCTCCGCCTGCGCTTCCTCGCGATTGCGAAACTCCATTTTGTCCAGCTTGGACAACCCGTCGACCAGTTCCGCGACCTTCGCGCCGAAGCGCTCGGCGAGCTCCGCCTTGGTCACGCCCTGGTCTTCCATCACGTCGTGCAGGAGCGCCGCCATGATCGACTGGGCGTCGAGATTCCAGCCCGCGCAGATTTCCGCGACTGCGACCGGATGCGTGATGTAGGGCTCGCCGCTCTGGCGATACTGGCCGAGGTGGGCTTCGTCGCTGAAGTGAAACGCCGCCTTGACGTCCTTGATTTCTTCCGGCGGCAGGTAGCCGGCCAACGCGGACGTCAGATTGGCGATGGAGACGACGTCATGCCGGCGCGGCTGCTCCGGCGTGGCGGTCGGCCCGAACAGATGACGAAACGATTGCTCGAGGACCGCGTCGATGTACTTGCGTGCAGACGACGGTGCGTCGGTGTCGTGTTCCGCTTCCGTGGCGGTGGGCGGGGTAGCACTCATGGTCGCCTCCGGTAGCGGTCAGGGTTGGACACAGTTCTGCACGTTGAGCAATCCGGTGTGGCGAATACCGGGTAAGTCGAAAACGAAAATCCGTGCGCCTTAGACCGGCACCTTCTTGAGCATTTCGACGCCGACCTGACCCGATGCGATTTCACGCAGCGCGAGGACGGTGGGCTTGTCGCGGCTTTCGATCTTCGGCGTGTGGCCTTGCGCGAGCTGACGCGCGCGATAGGTTGCGGCAAGCGCGAGTTCGAAACGGTTCGGGATCTGTTTGAGGCAGTCTTCGACGGTAATGCGGGCCATGTTGGGTTCCTTCTCAGTATGTTGCTTATTCTACCTTATGTGCCTGACAGCACGCCGCGCTCACGGGTGCGGCAGGTGGATGCCGAGCTGCATGAAAAGCTGCGTGTGACGCGCGTACTGCGACGCGAAGCGCGAGCGCGTCGCGCCGACGAGGCATTGCAATTCAGCCAACGCGCGATCGAAGTTTTCGTTGATCACGACGTACTCCGCTTCGGCCGCGTGCGCGATCTCACCGCCTGCCGCGAGCAGGCGTCGCGTGATCACGTTCGGTTCGTCCTGGCCGCGCTTTTTCAGACGCTCTTCGAGCGCTTCGAGCGACGGCGGCAGAATGAAAATCTCCACCGCATTGTGGAACTGCTTCTTCACCTGTTGCGCGCCCTGCCAGTCGATTTCGAGCAGCACGTCATGGCCGTTTTTCATCTGCTCCTCGATCCACACGCGCGACGTGCCGTAGTAGTTGCCGTGCACTTCCGCACTTTCGAGAAACTCGCCCGCGTCGTGACGCCGCATGAAATCTTCGACGGTCGTGAAGTGATAGTGCTCGCCGTCCTGCTCCTTCGGACGCGGCGGGCGCGTCGTGTACGAGATCGACAGACGGATCGCGTCGTCGCCCGCAAGCAGCGCGTTGACGAGCGTCGACTTGCCCGCGCCCGACGGCGCGACGACCATGAACAGATTGCCGGGATAGGCGCCGGCGTACGGATGGCGCGGCGCGCCGGCTTCGCGTGGATGGTGGTCGGTCATGATGTAGTGCTCCAGCCTTATTCGAGATTCTGTACCTGCTCGCGCATCTGTTCGATCAGCAGCTTCAGCGTCATCGACGAATCCGCGAGTTCCTTCGCCGCCGCCTTCGAACCGAGCGTGTTCGCTTCGCGGTTCAGCTCCTGCATCATGAAGTCGAGCCGCTTGCCGACCTTGCCGCCCTTCTCGATCACGTGACGCGTTTCGTTCAAGTGCGCGGTGAGGCGCGACAGCTCTTCGGCGATGTCGATGCGAATGCCGTACATCGTCACTTCCTGGCGAATCCGCTCGTTGATCTCTTCGCGCGACACGATCGTCGCGGCCCCATCCGGCGCGGCGATGCCGAGCGCCTCCTGCAGACGCTCGACGATCTTCTGCTGATGCCGCGCAATCAGCTCGGGCACGAGCGGCGTGATCTTCGTGACGATCGTTTCCATTTCGGTGACGTTGCCGAGCAGCATCGTCGCGAGTTGCGCGCCTTCGCGCGCGCGCACGTCGATCAGGTCCGCGATTGCCTGCTTGCCGCACGCGAGCACCGTGTCGCGCAACGTCTCGGGCGCGATGCCGCTTTCGGCGAGCACGCCCGGCCAGCGCAGAATTTCGCCAGTCCGCAGACGGCCGGCTTCCGGAAACGTGTCGAGCACGGCGCGTTCCAGCTGCGCGAGTTGCGCGAGCGCATCGCGGTTGATCGCGCCCGCGTTCGCCGACTGCTCGCTGCGCTGCAAATTCACGCGAATGTCGACCTTGCCGCGCGACAGCTTGTTCATCAGCATTTCGCGCAGCGTCGGTTCGACGACGCGCACGTCTTCCGGCATGCGGAAGTTCAGATCGAGAAAGCGCGAGTTCACCGTGCGCAATTCGACCGACACGCTGACGCCGCCAGTGCCCGAAGCCGCCACGAGTTCCCGCGTAGCGCTCGCATAGCCAGTCATGCTGTAGATCATCGTATTTCTCGCGATTGCGGCCATGCGTTCGACGATGGCCTGAGAAGCGGATCGCCCGGCGTGTACGAGACGCGGGGCGGGGAACCGGCATTATCCCATTTTTGGCGGCGCCATCCGCTCGCGAGCGAGCACGGATACGGCCCGACACGCGGCTGCTTTCACGGTACGGATAGCCGCTCGTCGTCGCGATGACCGTCGCGCGCTCATGCGGCATTCATCACCCGCAAGCTTGTGTGCCATGCGTATGGGCAACCGCCCTATTCGATCGGCGGTAAAATTAGGGTTTTTCCTCCGCCCCTCTTCCGGCCTTTCGGCACACAACGCGACCCATTCCGACATGAGCAACGACACCCAACGCCCCAGCGGCCGCCAGCCCAACCAGTTGCGCGACGTGCGCATCACGCGTCACTACACGAAGCATGCGGAGGGCTCGGTGCTGGTCGAGTTCGGCGACACCAAGGTGATCTGCACCGCGAGCGTCAGCGAGAGCGTGCCGCCGTTTCTGCGCGATCGCGGCCAGGGCTGGCTCACCGCCGAATACGGCATGCTGCCCCGCGCCACGCATACGCGCAGCGACCGCGAAGCCGCGCGCGGCAAACAGACCGGCCGCACGCAGGAGATTCAGCGGCTGATCGGCCGCGCGCTGCGCTCGGTGTTCGATCTCGAAAAGCTCGGCGCGCGCACGATCAATCTCGACTGCGACGTGATCCAGGCCGACGGCGGCACACGCACCGCGAGCATCACCGGCGCGTTCGTCGCCGCGCATGATGCGGTCGCCAGATTGCTCGCCACGGGCCGCATCGAAAGCTCGCCGATCACAGATTACGTCGCCGCGATTTCGGTGGGCGTGTACGACGGCGTGCCGGTGCTCGACCTCGACTACGACGAAGACTCGCAGTGCGACACCGACATGAACGTCGTGATGACGGGCGCGGGCGGTTTCGTCGAAATTCAGGGCACCGCGGAAGGCGTGCCCTTTTCGCGCGAAGAAATGAATGCGCTGCTCGATCTCGCGAGCGACGGCATCAGCACGCTGATCGCGAAGCAGAAGGAAGCGCTGGGAGTGCGGCAGTGAATGAGGTTCGTCAGGACGGCGGCGAGAACGATGCTCACGGCATCACGTCGGGCATGCCGTTGAAAAAAGTCGTGCTCGCGTCGAACAACGCGGGCAAGCTGCGCGAATTCGCGGCGCTACTCGGCGCGGCCGGCATCGAGTTGATTCCGCAAGGCGAACTCAATGTGCCGGAAGCTGAAGAGCCGCACCCCACCTTCGTCGAAAACGCGCTGGCCAAGGCGCGTCACGCGGCGAAGCTGACCGGCCTGCCCGCGCTCGCCGACGACTCCGGCCTTTGCGTGCGCGCGCTGCGCGGTGCGCCGGGTGTCTACTCGGCCCGCTTCGCGCAACTCGCCGGCGGCGAAAAAAGCGACGCGGCCAACAACGCGCGACTCGTCGAAGAACTTCGGAGCGCGAGCGATCGCCGCGGCTATTACTACTGCGTGCTCGCCCTCGTGCGTCACGCGGACGATCCTGAACCGCTGATCGCGGAAGGCCGCTGGCATGGCGAAATCCTCGACGCGCCGCGCGGCGAGCATGGCTTCGGTTACGACCCGTACTTCTATCTGCCGTCGCTGAACGCGAGCGCCGCCGAACTCGAGCCGGCGGTCAAGAACGCCAGCAGTCATCGCGCGATCGCGCTGCGGCAACTGCTCGCTCGCCTGTCGGAGGAAGCGTGATTCCGATCCGATCGACGCCGGCGGACATCGGCAACGGTGTCGTCAAGGCATTCACGTCCCCGGGCGGCATCCGTTTGACGTCGCTGCCGCCGCTGGCGCTTTATGTGCATTTTCCGTGGTGCGTGCGCAAGTGCCCGTATTGCGATTTCAATTCGCACGAGTGGAAAGGCGAGTCGTTCCCGGAGAACGACTACCTCGACGCGCTGCGCGCCGATCTGGAAATGGCCTTGCCACTGATCTGGGGCCGCCAGGTGCATACGGTATTCATCGGCGGGGGCACGCCGAGTTTGCTGTCGGCGGCGGGGCTCGATCGCATGCTGTCGGATATTCGCGCGCTGCTGCCGCTTGACGCCGACGCGGAAATCACACTCGAAGCGAACCCCGGCACGTTCGAAGCCGACAAATTCGCGCAGTTTCGCGCGAGCGGCGTGAACCGGCTGTCGGTGGGCATCCAGAGTTTCAACGAAACGCATCTGAAGGCGCTCGGCCGCATTCACGACGCGGCGCAAGCGCGCCACGCGGTCGAAGTCGCCGCTACCACGTTCGACAACTTCAACCTCGACCTGATGTTCGCGCTGCCCAAGCAAACGCTCGCCGAATGCCAGGCCGACGTGGAAACGGCGTTGTCGTTTGCACCGCCGCATCTGTCGCTGTATCACCTGACGCTCGAACCGAACACGCTGTTCGCCAAATTCCCGCCCGCGCTGCCCGACGACGATGCGTCCGCGGACATGCAGGACTGGATTCATCAACGCACCGCCGAGGCCGGCTATGAGCGCTACGAGGTGTCCGCGTACGCGCGGCCGCATCGGCAGAGCAAACACAATCTGAACTACTGGCGCTTCGGCGACTATCTCGGCATCGGCGCGGGCGCGCATACGAAGCTGTCGTTTCCGAATCGCATCGTGCGTCAGGCGCGTTATAAACATCCGACCACGTTCATCGAGCAGGCCAGGGCCGGGGCAAGCGTGCAGGAAGAGCACGAGGTCGGACCGCGCGATCTGCCGTTCGAGTTCATGCTGAACGCACTGCGCCTGGTGGAAGGGTTTCCGGTGCATCGGTTCATCGAACGCACGGGTCTGTCGATCACGACGATCGAACCCGCGTTGCAGGAAGCGGAGCGGCGCAAGCTGATCACGCGCGACCATGAACGGATCGCGCCGACGCCGCTCGGGCAGGCGTTTCTGAACGACCTGCAGGCGCTATTTCTGAAGGATCCGCAGTGATGGCGACTCGCCTGGACTCGGCAGCGAAGTCTTTCCAGGTTACAATTCGCGGCTTGGAGGTGTGGCCGAGTGGTTTAAGGCACCGGTCTTGAAAACCGGCGAAGGAGCAATCCTTCCGTGAGTTCGAATCTCACCGCCTCCGCCAGTCTTCCAAGAAAAACCCCGTAAGTTCAGCGACTTACGGGGTTTTTGCTTTTCTTATCCCGATGATCCGCTGTGCGAGTGCCGTCAGCGACCAGAAAGACCATAGACGAGAGGTACGGTTGCTGCCCGCGAGCATCCGCGCTACGGGCGCGAAAAACCGCAATGTTCTCGCAGGCGCTTTTTTCTGTTTCGTCGAAACCCGTGGAGATTTTGGGCGGTCGCCCATGTACGGACTGCCTGTCGCACGGTGCCGCCAAGATGCTTGGATACCAGCAAAACACGTTCAGCGACATGCTTCACGCTATGAAGCAGTACAACAAATTGCGCGGCGACAACAACGTAATCTGGCATGACGATGGAGACGTGGAGTTTAATGGCGTGATTATCGACAACATGCACAGTTGGGCACCCTAAAGGAATGTAATGGTAACGACCCATCAACTTGCACATGCTTCTTTCACTATCTATCAGGACGTGAAGCGACCCGAATTCTGGACAAACTATTTTGGCGTTGAACCGGACATGCAGAGCGTTCGGGGGCAGTTCCGGACTACACCATCTGGGCGCACTAGCAAGTACCCCGCTCGAATTGGTGTATGGAGTGTAGATAGCAAGGGGCATGTTCAGAGCAATCTTCTTGCGCCTCACCTCCGCTATCTGGTCGAACGCTTGGCATTGCCCCGATCAGACCTGCCCGAATTGCTCAAGCGCACTGGCGCACAGATGCGTTTCTTCTGTTATTGGGACAACGAGAGCGGCGACCGCGTGCCTGATGTGCCCGACGATATTCGCACCATGATGGAAGCGATGGGCGGCACGGTTGAGATTGATGAATATCGATAGAGCCTCGCTCGAATGCACCAGCCGATCCTCGCGAGTCGGCTTTTTTGCGAGAGCTTGTAAGGCACAGCGCAAGTGTTATGGGCCGCACTTGTGAATTAATCCTCTATGCCGCAAACATGCACGGCCCACGCTTCCATCGTCGGCCGGCGCTGTTCCACCGAATCGGCGCGCTTCGGCAGGATGTGATCGACCACGCTAACCGGGTTGGACGCAATGTGACCGTGAGCCCAAGCCCATTGCATGACGGCGTGCATGCGCTGGCGGTGCGGCTAGCCTTGCCGCAGAGCTTCGGAAACACACAGGTATCAAGCGTGCTGATCCACTGCGCGGCGTGCTTCCCCTTCTTCCAGCCGGGTTTGAGTCCGCCATGACGTTCCCGCGCCGACTCCTCGAAGGTGAGCGCGGCGGGAGCAATACAGGCGGCCTGCTGCTCGCGGAATGACGGCGTTTTTGTTTTTTGCCGCTTCGAAAACGAGAGAAGCCTGTGGAGCTTCAGGTACTCGCTTACACCACCCCGAACTAAACCACCCCCACCGCCTCAACCTCGATCTTGAACCCATAGTGCAACTGCGGCACCGGCACGACCGCGCGCGCCGGTTTTGCCTCACCCGCCCAGCGCGCATAGATCTGATCGAAGCTAGCCCAATGTTCGACATCAACGACATACACGCGCACCTGCACCAGTTGCGCGACGCTGCTGCCGACGCTTTCCAGCGCCGCCTTCACATTGGCGAGAACCTGTTCGGCCTGCGCGTCGAATGACGCATCGGCGAGCTTGTCGCCTTGCGCATTGATCGGCAATTGCCCGGACACGAAGACGAAGCCATTCGCGACCGCCACATGACTGTAGTGACCGCCGGGTTTCGCCAGCGCGGCTGGGTTGTCGGTATGAGGCAAACGTGGGGCGTGCGTGCTATCGGTCATCAACCACTCCAGAAGTGAAATTCCCGGAGCGGTTCATCGCCGTGCTTCATTCAGCACAAGCCCGCGCACGACGCATCACGCAGCCGCCATCTCGAGCTTCTCGCGCGCATCCGCACAACGGCGATTCAGATCGCGATGCATCAGCTGGCTATCGAGCAGAGCCGATACATCCGTCAACCCGTGATCAAAGCGCAACACATATTCGATGTCTGTGTAATCGTAGTAAGCGCCGCTGTCGGCCAGCCGTTGCGCTTCGGCGAATGCGGCAAATTGCCGTTCGCCGTTCATCAGGTCTTTCATCGCCATGATTGCCGCTCCGAGGAACAGTGACTTCATCATAGCAATGCAAACCGCGACGCACGGTGGTGCGCGCGCAACACCAGGTGTTTTCCGGAGAAGCAGCTTTCACGCCGTTTTCACAGCGCTCGCGCAGCACGCTCACACGGCCGCAACCGGCGACTTCGTCCCGTTCCAGCGCATCACGAGCATGCGTCCGACAAAGCACAGGCAGCCCGCCACGCCGACCACGATGCCCATGCCCTTCGGCGTGCCGTCCTGCCACAGTCCGACCGCGAGGCTCGACAACGCGCCGAGCGCGAGTTGCACCGCGCCGAACACGGCCGCCGCGGCGCCCGCGTTGACGGGATAGCGATGCATCAGATCGGTCGTGCAGTTGGCGGACAACACGCCCACCACGCTGACGACGAAGAACAGCCCGAACACGATCGACCACAAGCCGCCCCACCCCGTCAGCGACACGACGGACACGAACAGCGACGCGACGAAGCTCACGGTCGCCGCGAACGAGATGATCGGCACCGGCCCGAGCCGGCCGACGAACCGCGTATTCAGGTAATTACCGAACATGATGCCGACGATATTCAGCGCGAACAGGAAGCCATAGTGCTGCGCGGACACGTGGAAATACTCGATATAGACGAACGGCGTCGCCGTGATGTAAGCGAACATCGACGCGAACGCCATGCCGCCGCACAACATGTGCCCCCACGCGACCGGATCGCGCAGCAGCGTGCCATACGCGCCGAATGACTTCAGCAGCGCCGACTGCGCGCGCATCTCGCGCGGCCACGTCTCCGGCACCTTCAGGAATGCGGTCACCGCGCACACGGAACCGAACAGCGTCAGCGCGACGAACACGGCGCGCCAGCCGCCCAGCAGCAGCAACTGTCCGCCGATCAGCGGCGCGAGCAGCGGACCGATCGCCGTAACGATCGCGATCATCGACAGTACGCGCGCCGCATCGCCCGGCTCGTGCGCGTCGCGCGCGATCGCACGAGAGAGCACCGACGCCGCGCCCGCGCCCAGCGCCTGCACGAAGCGAAAGCCGACCAGCGAGCCGATCGAGATCGACAGCGCGCAGGCGATGCTCGCGAGCGCAAACATGATGATGCCGCCGAGCAGGATCGGCCGGCGGCCATAGGTATCGGACAGCGGACCGTACAGCAGCATGCCGATCGAAAAGCCGAACATGAAGCTCGTCAGCGTCGATTGTGCGGCGCCCGTGCTGACCGCGAAGGCCTGCGCGATGGTCGGCAGGCTCGGCAAATACATGTCGATGGAGATCGGCCCGCACGCGGCCAGCGCGCCTAGCAACAAAATCAGCCGGCCATCTGGCCGGCGTTTGACGACGTGAGACATGGGAAATCCGGATGGAACGCCGCGCCGGCATCGGCAGCGGAACGGGTGAAGCGGAAACGGCCATCAGCTGACCGGCTCGATTGTACGCGACGGTTAACCCGCTGACTGTGCGCGAGGCAGCGCCGCGCGGCGCAAACACCATCGATCGGTTAAGCTGCCGCCTGCATGTCCAACGCACTTCCCCCCATCCCGTTCGAACCCGCGATGACCGCCTTCCTGCTGATCTGGAGCCCCAAAAAATGGCCGTGGCCCGAGTTGCCCGACATCGCGAAACGCGTGGCGGCCGGCGAAGCGGTGACCGACGTATGGGGCTGCGGCTTCGCGCGCGGCATCCTGCCCGGCGATCGCGTGTTCCTGCATCGCGTCGCGCAGGAGCCGAAGGGCATCTTCGGTTCGGGCTACGTGACGCACGCGCCGTACGAAGTCCCCGACGCGTCGACCAAACGCGGCTACCGGCTGTGCATCGACTTCGTCTACGACTGGCTCGTCGATGCGCATCACGCGCCGGTCATCCCACGCGATCAACTGCGCGTGCATCCGTTCTCGGTGCAGACGTGGGATGCGCAAAGCTCTGGAACGATCATCAAGCCCATCGCCGAAGGCGCGCTGGAGAAGCGCTGGGCCGAATTGACCGGCAAGCGCAAGCCGCCGGCGATACCCGCGCCGGGCAGCTAGGCCCCGAAACGCCCGCCGCTGCGACCGCCCGCCCGCACAGCCCGCCTGCGCCGACTCCGGTACAATTTCTCGATCCATCCCAGCATCGCGCGAAGTGCCCGCGGGAATCGTCCGAGGCCCTTCGCGCCGCTGCGCA
This sequence comes from Paraburkholderia atlantica, assembly GCF_009362785.1. Taxonomy (GTDB): domain Bacteria; phylum Pseudomonadota; class Gammaproteobacteria; order Burkholderiales; family Burkholderiaceae; genus Paraburkholderia; species Paraburkholderia atlantica. Next base: position 91,791 of record NZ_WHNQ01000023.1, on the reverse strand, counting down.
ACCCTTGCTCCCTATTCCAGCCATCGCCATGTCCAGAAACGAAACCCTCTTCGAACGCGCGCAACGCACGATCCCCGGCGGCGTGAATTCGCCGGTGCGCGCTTTCCGTTCCGTCGGCGGCACTCCGCGTTTCATCGAGCGCGCGCAAGGCCCGTACTTCTGGGACGCGGACGGCCAGCGCTATACCGACTACATCGGCTCGTGGGGTCCCATGATCCTCGGCCACGTTCACCCCGAAGTGCTCGAAGCCGTGCAGCGCGTGCTCGTGAATGGCTTCTCGTTCGGCGCGCCGACCGAGTCGGAAGTCGAGATCGCCGAGGAAATCTGCAAGCTGGTGCCGTCGATCGAACAGGTGCGCATGGTGTCGAGCGGTACCGAGGCGACGATGAGCGCGCTGCGTCTCGCGCGCGGCTTCACGAACCGCAGCCGCATCGTCAAGTTCGAAGGCTGCTATCACGGCCACGCGGACAGCCTGCTCGTGAAGGCCGGCTCGGGCCTCCTGACCTTCGGCAATCCGACCTCGGCGGGCGTGCCGGTCGATATCGCGAAGCACACCACCGTGCTCGAATACAACAACGTCGCCGAGCTCGAAGAAGCGTTCGAGGCATTCGGCAACGAGATCGCCTCGGTGATCGTCGAACCGGTCGCGGGCAATATGAACCTCGTGCGCGCAACGCCCGAATTCCTGCAGGCGCTGCGCCGCCTGTGTACCGAGTACGGCTCGGTGCTGATTTTCGACGAAGTGATGTGCGGCTTCCGCGTCGCGCTCGGCGGCGCGCAGCAGCTGTACGGCATCACGCCGGACCTCACGTGTCTGGGCAAGGTGATCGGTGGCGGCATGCCGGCGGCGGCGTTCGGCGGCCGGCGCGACATCATGGCTCACCTCGCGCCGCTCGGCGGCGTCTATCAGGCGGGCACGCTGTCGGGCAATCCGATCGCGGTCGCGGCCGGCCTGAAGACGCTGCAGCTGATCCAGGCGCCCGGCTTCTACGACACGCTCGCCGCGCGCGCCACGCGTCTCGCGCAAGGGCTCGCGCGGGTGGCCCGCGAAGCGGACGTGCCGTTCGCAGCCGATGCGCTCGGCGGCATGTTCGGCATCTACTTCCGCGAATCGATCCCGACGAGCTTCGCCGACGTCACGAAGAGCGACGTGCCGCGCTTCAACGCGTTCTTCCACAAGATGCTCGACGCGGGCGTGTACTTCGCACCGTCAGCGTATGAGGCGGGCTTCGTGTCGAGCGCGCACGACGACGCGGTGATCGACGCGACGATCGAAGCAGCGCGCGGCGCGTTCGCAGCGTTGAAGGGCTGAAGGCGGACCTGACGCAAAGGCCGCAACCCGCACGACCCAGACACCGCACCACAACGGACACCGATGTTCTCGCAAACCGATTTCGTCCATATGGAACGCGCGCTCGCGCTCGCGAAGCGCGGCATGTACACGACCGACCCGAATCCGCGGGTCGGTTGCGTGCTCGTCAGAAACGGCGAGGTGATCGGCGAAGGCTACACGCAGCCTGCCGGACAGGATCACGCCGAGATTCGCGCGCTGAAGGACGCGCGCTCGCGCGGCCACGACCTGCGCGGCGCGACCGCCTACGTGACCCTCGAACCGTGCAGCCATTTCGGCCGCACGCCGCCGTGCGCGAACGCGCTGATCGAAGCGCAGATCGGCCGCGTGATCGCGGCGATGGAAGATCCCAATCCGCAGGTCTCCGGCCGCGGTCTCGCGATGCTGCGCGAAGCCGGTATCGAAGTGCGCTGCGGGCTGCTCGCGAACGAAGCGCGGGAGCTAAACATCGGCTTCGTGTCGCGCATGACGCGCGGCCGTCCGTGGGTGCGCATGAAGGTGGCGGCATCGCTCGATGGCCGCACCGGCTTGCCGTCCGGTGAGAGCCAGTGGATCACGAGCGCGGCCGCGCGCGCCGACGGTCATGCGTGGCGTGCGCGCGCGTCGGCGATCCTGACGGGCATCGGCACCGTGCGCGAAGACAATCCGCGCATGACCGTGCGCGCGGTCGATACGCCGCGCCAACCGCACCGCGTGCTGATCGACAGCCAGCTCGACGTGCCGCTCGACGCGCAGATCCTGGCCGGCGCGCCGACGCTGATCTTCTGCGGCGAACTCGATGCGCGTCTCGAAGAACGCGCGGTTGCGCTGCGCGAGCGCGGCGCCGAGATCGTGCCGCTGCCGAACGCGTTCGGCAAGGTGGATCTGCCGCGCATGCTGAGCGTGCTCGGCGAGCGCAACGTGAACGAATTGCACGTCGAAGCCGGCTACAAACTGAACGGCTCGCTGCTGCGCGAAGGCTGCGTCGATGAACTGCTCGTCTATCTCGCGCCGAGCCTGCTCGGCATGGACTCGATGAGCATGTTCAATCTGGACTCGCCCGACCTGCTCGAAGACCGCGTGAAGCTCAATTTCCACACGGTCGAGCGGATCGGCGACGATCTGCGGATTCTCGCGCGCTTCGCACCGACAGCCGTACCCGGGACCGACGCCGTGTCCCCCACCGTTTCGAAATGATCAAGGATTAGCACGATGTTTACAGGAATCGTCGCGGCAGTGGGCCGCATCGAATCAGTCAAGCCGCTCGGTACGGGCGGCGACGCGGGCGTGCGCCTGAACGTCGAGGCGGGCGGCCTCGATCTCGCCGACGTGCAGCTCGGCGACAGCATCACGATTCAGGGCGCCTGCATGACGGTGGTCGCGAAGACCGCGCATTCGTTCGAAGTCGACGTGTCGCGCGAAAGCCTGAACCGCACGGCCGGTCTCGGCGAAACCGGCGAGGTCAATCTGGAGAAGGCGCTGCGCGCGCATGACCGGCTCGGTGGACATATCGTCTCCGGACACGTCGATGGGCTCGGCACCGTCACGCGTTTCGCGCCGGTCGGCGAATCGCACGAGCTGCGCATTCTCGCGCCGCGCGACATCGGCCGTTATCTCGCGTACAAGGGCTCGATTACGGTCAACGGCGTGAGCCTGACCGTGAACTCCGTCGCTGATCGCGACGATGGCTGCGAGTTTTCGATCAATCTGATTCCGCATACCGTGCAGGTGACGGCGCTCAAGCATCTGCGCGATGGCGTGAAAGTGAATCTGGAGATCGATCTGATTGCGCGCTATGTCGAGCGGATGCTCAATGCGCCGCGCGATGGCGATCCATCGTTGAAGTAATCCCGTTCGGGGCGAATCGCTCTTCTGAGCGAGTCAGGAGCCGTGGCCCAGCGCGCGTGCACGATCCGAATCCGATCAGGACAATGAAAATGCCGCGCCTGCACGGTTGCTGGAATCCACGGCCTGTGCGCCTGACGAAAGCGTCGCTGATCGTTACCTGCATCGGGGCGTTTGAACGGCGCGTCAGACAGATTCCGACCGCACCTGCGACTTCAGATCGAGCAAGCCTTCCTCATGCATCGCTAACGACGCTTCAAGACGCCGCGCGAGCTTCGCCAACCGAGCTATCGACGCGCGGCACCGTTGCGCGGCATGGCCGGACAGGCTCAGCACGCACTCGCGAATCGCGCCACTGAGCGCGGCATGGAGGCGGCCGTAATCGACGCCTGCGACCTCGGACACCGGTCCATTTGCACCCGTGCGCTCGACGGCGATATCGTCGAAACCGACATCGTCAGCCAGCTCGATGCGTGCGAGCGAAGCGTCGGGCTCGATCAGATAATCCCCCAGCAGCCTGTCTGCCTCGCGACGATACAGCTCGAATATCGATTGCGACAGCGCATTGCACAGCCCGATCACGTCATGCGTCGCCGCATGCGCATCGAGCAACGCGGGCAGCGTCGGCACGATGCCGCGCCACACCGCGTTGGCAAGCTGCTCCTGCTGTCGCTCGAGCTGCTCGAGCGCCGCCTGCGACGACTCGCCGAGTCCGGCGAGCAACGGCAGCACGTCGCTTTGCAGGTTGCCGAGCACGGTCTCTTCCAGATGATGCAGCAGCACCTCGGCCCGCTTGCGCCGTTTATACGCGAGCGCCGGTCCGGTGAAGTCGAGCAACGCGGCATACAGCCGCTCGAAGCCCGCGTCACTCATGGCCGCCGCGGTCTGCCCCGCCTCGCGCGCCGCGTACGCCGAGACCGACACCGGCGGCTTTAGCAGCGCCTTGTCGACGCCCATCGCGACGAGCTTGTGTTCCGCTCGCATCTTGACGTCGTGCTCCTGCAGCGCGCGACGCGGCGCGCTCTTGTTGCACAGGGGCTTGACGAGTTCGCCGTCGACTTCGTCCTCCTCGTACTCGTCGCTACGAGTCACGACAGGCAGCAGCGGCTTGTTCCGATGCAACTCGCGGCCGAGCTCGTCGAGCTCCTGCACCTGGCCGGGCGACGTGGAGCTGCTCAGCCACAACACACCGTCAGCGCTATCGGTAAAGCGCTGCGTCAATGCGGCGTTTTCCGGCGTCACCGAATGCAATCCCGGCGTGTCGAGCAGCACCAGCTTTGCGCCGAGGCGTACGCCTTGCAGCCGCGAGGTCGTTTCGGTCGCGCCTTCAGTAAAGGGCTCCGACGTTTCGACTACGCGACCCGCATCGACATCGAAATACTGCACGCTGCGCTCGTGTGCGGCGAAGCGCTCGGCCAGGAAATTGCAGAACGAGCTTTTGCCCGCGTTGAACTTGCCGAACACGAGCAGCAGTGCCTGATCGTAGAAATGGTCGGCGAGCTGCCGGGCCGCTTCGAGGCTCGACCACTGTTGCCTCGATGCTTGCACGCCGTCGCGCAGCCGCGCATTGATCGCATCGGCCTGAATGGCCAGTGCGCTGTTTGCGTGCAAGCCGTCGCACCTCAAACAGCCGTTGTGCAGATCGGCGCCCAGCTTCGCGAGCCAGTCGTTCAGCGCATGCAGCAGCACGTCGATATCCTCGGCGATGAAGTCGAATGCATCGACCTCGGCGATGAAACGTTGCTCGTGGCTCGCGTCGGCTGTCATGCGCGCGCCTCCAGTATCCGCATCGCGGCCACCGCGTCGTCCGATGCGACGAGCGCCGCTTGCGTATCGGCGATCTGCGCGGCCAGCGCCTTGCGGTCGGCGGACAGCTCGAAGTAGTGCGTGAACTCGCGCTGCATGCGTTCGCGTCCCGTCGCTTCGCAGAACATGCGGCGCAGATCCTTGCGGAACTTCACCGACACGCCCATCACCGCGATCATCACCGAGTTCAGGCTTTTTGCCGCAGTGTGCTGCTCCGCCGGCAGACCGATGACACCGTGCCCGGCCAGCATCGCATCGATCTCGATGCACGCGCGCGAGTACGCGATCTGGATGTGCGCGCGCTCCAGTTTGCCCGCGGTGATCGCGTAGGCGTCCTTCGCGGTATCGGGCACGATCGCGTGATCGGTGCCGAGCGCATTCAACATCGCGTCGATGTCGCCGCTGACCTTGTCGATGACGGCCGCGAGGCTCCGATCGAAGGCCTGCTTTTGTTGTTGCTGGGTGGTGCGCAAAATGTCCAGCGACGTCTGCCGTGCCGCGCGCAGCCGTTGCAGTTCGTCGCGGATTTCGCCGATCAGAAGCGTGGTTTCGTGAGCGCGCGCATCCGGCACACGCGCGAGTTCCGCGCGCAACGCGGTGTGCAGCGCGGGGATGCCGCTCTTTTCCAGCAGCAGTTTCTTGCCGCCGTCGAGCCCCTTGCGATGCCGCATCGACGACACCGCGTTCAGCGCGATACCGGGCATCTGCCGGTCGATCGCCGCGCCGATGTTCCGCAACGCGGCGTCGTCGCGGAGCTGGTCGACTTGCGACAGCACGAACAGCGTCTGCCGGCCGGTCCTGACGCGGTCGGCGTCGAGCTCGGTCAGCAGCGTCAGTTCCTTCGCGTCGAGCTCGCCCTCTTTCGCTGCGTGCACGAACAGGCGAAGGTCGGACTTCAGCCACGCGGCGCGCAACGCTTCGCGGTCGTCTTCGCTGCCGACGTCGGCGTCGAGTCCCGGCGCGTCGAGCCAGCGCACACCCTGATGCACGCTGTCGGACAGGCGCACCGTTTCGCGCCGGTCCGACACCGCGAACGCATCGCGGCCCAACAGCTCGTTGAGCAGGCTGCTCTTGCCGTGGTTGTATTTACCGACGACGGTGACGACCGGTTCACTGTCGTCGATCAGAATCAGCAGGCGCGCCAGATCGTGGGCCCGATCGGGCAGCACGGACGCGACATCGTGCGCTGCCTGCTCACGCAGTTTGCTCGACACCGTCAACTCCTCGACGCTTCAGGGGACTGATCCGGCCGGCAGGACTGCCGGCCGTTGGCAACGGAAGGCGGCGGCCGTGTCGCCACGGCGCCGCCTCGTGCGATTACGCTTCGGCCGAAGCGCGCAGACGATGGACGAGCTGGTTGTCCTTACCCTGGACCAGCGGCGTGATCGTGAAGTTGAACTCGATGTCCTTGTACGCATCGGCCTTCAGGCCCAGCGCCGCGCCACCGGTTTTCTCGACGACCGGCGGAATCAGCTCTTCGCGCGTTGCATACGCGAAGTCGTCCCAAATCAGCGGATCGCCTTCGATGTTGAACTGCGTGGTCAGCTTGCGATGGCCGTCGCTGCTGACGAAGAAGTGCACGTGCGCCGGACGGTTGCCGTGACGGCCCAGCACGTTCAGCAGCTGCTGCGTCGCGCCGTGCGGCGGGCAGCCGTAGCCGACCGGCATCAGCGTACGGAACTCGTACTTGCCGTCGGCGCCGGTCTTCACCGCGCCGCGCAGGTTGAATTCGCTCTGCGCGCCGGTCGGGTCGAAGTGCGAGTAGAAGCCCTTCGAGTTCGCGTGCCAGCACTCGACGAGCGCGCCCGCGACCGGCTTGCCGTCCAGATCCTTGACCGTGCCGCGGATCACCAGCGGGCCCGCGTCTTCGTCGGCGTTGATGTCGATCTTCGACACGCCGTCGCGCACCGGGGCGCCGGCCACATACAGCGGGCCTTCGATCGTGCGCGGCGTACCGCCTTCGAGACCGATCTTCTTGTCCTCGGCGTCCATGCGGATGTCGAGATATTTCTCGAGACCGAGGCCGGCTGCGAGCAGCGCTGCTTCGCCGTCCTGGCCCAGCTTGTTCAGATAGTTGACGCCGGCCCAGATTTCGTCGGGCGTGATGTCGAGGTCATCGATTGCCTTGAACAGGTCGCCCAGCAGACGGAAAACGATCTGCTGGGAACGTGCGTTGCCGTTGCCGGCATCGACGTTGGAAGCGGCCTTCAGCAGATCCTGCACTTCTTTGGTTTCAAATACTTTGACGCTCACGATGACTGTCTCCAGTTGGTATAGGGGGAAAAGATGGCTTTGGATGCGCTCGCCTTGAAATGCGCCTGGCCCCTGGGCTCAGATGTCGTCGTCCCGAATCGACGACGGGTGACGACACAGAGGCGTCACCGAAATCTTCATGTACGGGAACAGAGGCAAACCGGACAGAATGTCGTGAAGTTCGGCATTGCTCTCTACATCGAAGATGCTGTAGTTCGCGTACTCGCCAACGAGGCGCCAGATATGACGCCACTTGCCGCTACGCTGGAGTTCCTGCGAGTAAGCCTTCTCGCGGGTCTTGATTTCGTTCGCCACCTCGGCCGGCATGTCGACCGGCAGGTTCACGTCCATTCGTACATGGAAAAGCATGTTTGAATCCTCTTGATCTGAATCCGTTTAGCGGGTGACCTTCATCAGCCCTTCTCGAGTGAATCGCTTGACCTTCGCCTCGTCGAGTTCGATGCCGAGACCCGGGCCGTTCGGCACGGTCAGTTCGAAGTCGCTGTAATCGAGCGGCGTGGTCAGAATTTCTTCGGTGATCAGCAACGGCCCGAACAGCTCGGTGCCCCATTGCAGATTTGCGAAGCTCGCGAACAGATGCGCCGACGCCACCGTGCTGAACGCGCCTTCGAGCATCGTGCCGCCATACAGCTCGATGCCGGCCGCATCGGCGATCGCGGCCACGCGCTGCGCGGCGAACAGGCCGCCGCTCTGTTCGATCTTGATCGCGAACACATCGGCGCCGCCGTTCTTCGCGATCTCGAACGCGCTGTCCGGACCTTGCAGCACTTCGTCGGCCATCAGCGCGACCGGGAAGCGGCGCATCAGGCGCGCGAGCGCCGCGGCGGATGCAACCGGCTGCTCGACCAGATCGCAGCCCGCGTCGGCCAGCGCCGGAATCGCCCAGGCGGCCTGGGTCTCGCTCCAGGCCATGTTCACGTCGACGCGCACCGCGGCGCGCTCGCCGACCGCTTTCTTGATGTCGGCGACGTGTTTGATGTCGGTCTTCAGTTCCTTCGCGCCGATCTTCAGTTTGAAGACCTTGTGGCGGCGTACGTCGAGCATGTGCTCGGCTTCGGCGATGTCCTTCGCGGTATCGCCCGACGCGAGCGTCCACGCCACCGGCAGACGCTCACGGCGACGGCCGCCGAGCAGCTCGCTCACCGGCACGCCGAGGCGCTTGCCGTGCGCGTCGAGCAGCGCGGTTTCGAGCGCGCTCTTCGAGAAATGATTGACCTTGACCAGCTTGCCGAGGTGCGCCATCAGCGCCTGAATCTGCGTCGCGTCCTTACCGATCATCGCGGGGGCGAAGTAGGCGTCGATCGCGAGCTTCATCGCCTCGGGGCTTTCCGGGCCGTACGCCATGCCGGCGATCGTGGTGCCTTCGCCGATCCCGACGATGCCGTCGCTGCAGTACACCTTGACCAGCATCAGCGTCTGCCCGTACATCGTGGCGACCGACAGCTTATGAGGGCGGATCGTCGGCAGATCGACGAGGCGGGTTTCGATACGTTCGATGGTCGCGTGGGTCATGGCGGCTGCGGCGAGAAGTGAGTTCATTGGATGTTTTTATACCCCTCGCCCATTTGGCCCGTCCAATACTTTTCCTGTCCTTTTTCATACCTTCAGGGTATGGTTGGGCCCGCAACCCCGGCCTTTCTATGGATTCCGCACCGCACCATGCATGTGGCGCATGGAAAAACAGGCCGTTTTCGCGCCACGAACATGATCTGAGTCAAGCTTCGATGCTCGTAGAGCATGTTGTGCGCGGCGTGTGTGACTGGCGATAAGGCCTCACACCGCGGACAGCGCGCTAATCATCAGGTACGTCGTGAGCGGGCGACGTCGGCGGCTGACCGAATAACTGCTGATACCAGCCGAAGCTGCGAGCCACGTCATCGACACCGATGATCGTCCAGGTACGCGTCATTCAGGCCTCCATCCGGCCGACGATATGAACGCTATAGCTCGCCGCGCGCGGCGAGCGCGGAGATACGGTCGGCGGTGCGGCACGCGATCGCCTGGATCGTCAGTGACGGATTCACGCCGCCGACGGTCGGAAACACCGAGCCGTCGCACACCCACAGGTTGCGGATGTCCCAGCTGCGGCAGTCCGCATCGACGACGCTCGTCGCCGGATCGTCGCCCATGCGCGCGGAGCCGTTCAGGTGGCAGGTGTCGTCGGTCTCGCGCCAGATCTCCTTGCCGCCGGCGGCCGCGAGCGCCTGCTCCATGAAGTCTAGCGAATGCGCGATGAGCCGCTTGTCGTTGTCGCACCATGAATAGGTGACGCGCGCGATCGGCAGCCCGTACTGGTCCTTCTCGTCGGCAAGCGTCACGCGGTTGCGCTGCTGCGGCAGCATTTCGCCGACGATCTTCAGCCCCGCCTGGTGGTTGTACTTGAGCATCTCCGCGCCGAGCGCGTCGCCCCACAAGCCACGGCCGTTCTGCACCGCGACCCAGCCGTTCGGCAGCGGCCCCTGGCTCATGTAGCAGTAGCCGCCGAAAAAATCCTTGCCCTTGTCTTCGTAGTTCCAGTGCTCGGTGAGCGCGAGCGACGGCGGTCCCTTGTACCAGCGGATGTCTTCGTCGAAGGTGCCGTAGACGGCCTGGTTCGACTGCGCCATCAGGTTTTTGCCGACGAGGCCCGAGCTGTTTGCGAGTCCGTCAGGAAAGCGGCTATTGGCCGACATCAGCAACAGGCGCGGCGTTTCGATCGCGTAGCCGGCCACCACCACGTGCTTCGCGCGCTGGAATCGCCATTGCCCTTCGCGCAGATATTCGACGCCGGTGGCGAGCCCCGCGTCGCTGGTGACGACGCGGCCGACCATCGCCAGGTCGCGCACTTCGGCGCCGGCACGCAGCGCGCGCGGAATCCACGTGACGAGCGCGCTTTGCTTCGCGTTGGTCGCGCAGCCGGACACGCAAAAGCCGCGGTACACGCACGGATGCGCGCGGCCGCGCGGCGCCGAGATGGTCGCGAGCGGCGTCGGGCTCCAGCCGATGCCGAGCGCCTCGGCGCCGCGTGCGAGCACCAGCGCCGCCGCGTTCAGCTCATGCGCGCGATACGGATAGCGCGGCCGCTTCGGCCCCCACGGATAGTTCACCGGTCCGGAGATTTTCAGCGCGTCCTCGACGTCGCCGTAGTAGCGCCACATCTCGCGCCAGTCGAGCGGCCAGTCGGCGCCATAGCCGAGCACGCTGCGCGACTTGAACCACTCGGGCCGAAAGCGCAGCGACACCATCGCGAAGTGGACCGTGCTGCCGCCCACCGCCTTGCCGCTGTTGTTGTGGCCGAGCTTCAGCGGATTGTCGCCGTCGCAGATGCGCTCGTCGGTCCAGAACAGTTTTTCCTGATGCGCTTCGTCCGATGCGAACTCTTCGAGCGGACGCCACCAGGCGCCGGCATCGAACGCGACGACCTTGAAGCCTTTCTCCGCGAGCCGGCACGCGAGCGTGCCGCCGCCGGCGCCAGTGCCGACAATCGCGAAATCGACCTCTTCGCCGTCGGGGTACATGCGCATCGGCACCCAGCCGTCGCGCCGGAACACGTCGGGCGCGCGGCCGTCCTTGCCGCGCGGACGTTGCTGCGCGTCATCGGACACGGCGGTTCTCCCTGGCGGCGTGCTCGTGCGTGTCGGGCGCCGCTTCGACCGCCTCCCACGGATCGCGCCGGTTCAGGTACATGCGCACATAGCCGCGCGGATTCGCCGGGCCGCCGAAGCCGATCTCGCTCCATGCATGCGGGTGCGAGTAGTAGAGCCCGCAGATGTCGTGCAGCACACGCTCGCTAAAGAACAGCTTCGACGGCATGCCGCGCCACGCGGGGTTCGTCAGTTCGCCGCGCTGCATCTCGCCAAGCAGCGCGATCTGCGCATCCTCTGCGAGGCTCGCGAACGGCAGGCCGCCGCGCTCGCGGCATTCGGCATCGAGCGCGGCGAGGCCGACGCGCCAGGCGTCGCGCATCGGCGGCAATCGGGCGTCGCGGTAGCCGTCGTTGCTGTTGCCGGCAAGGCGAGCGTCGAGCAGCGCGGCGAGCGGCACCACCGGCTGCGCGTTCGCTTGCGGCACGATGCGGGCGCACAGCGACGTGACCGCTAGCCACTCGACAGCGCCGAAAAAGCGCGGCTCGAGCGGTGTTGCGAGGCGTTCGGCGATCACCGCGCGGGTAGGCTCGTCCCACGACGGCGTCGTGCGTTTGTCGAGCACGTCGTAGCCGGGATAGCGGGTGGCTCGGGTCGAGCGCGGTTGATGGGTCATCTTTCAGTCGCCCGCAGACGCAGCGCGGCGAGCCCGGCGAGCGCCAGCGCGGAAAAGCTCGGCGGCGCGGGCAGCGGCGGCCCGTCGAACAGGTTCTGGCTCCAGTTGCGCCAGCCGCCCTGCCGACGCGCGATCCCGCGCGCGTGAAAACCCGCGCCGACAAAGCCGAGCGCGCTCGTGATGCGCAACCAGAGCCGCGTGTGCCAGCGCTCGCGCGGAGCGGCCAGCGCGGCATGCGCGAGCAGCGCCGCGGTGACCGGCGGAATGCTGACCGGCGCGTACATCGCGCGATGCTGGAACGCGCCGCGAAAATGCAGCAGCGCGGCCTCCCCCACGGTGCCGACGAGACCGGCCGCGACCAGCAGACCGAGCGCCTGACCGGCCGGCATGCCGAGCAGTCGCGGGTCGTCGGCGGGCTCGTCGCGCAGCCGTTCGGCGACGGCACCGAACGCGCCCGACAGCAGCAACGCGATCGGCGCGCCGAGCGGCGCCGCGTGAAACAGGTTGTTCCAGCTCCAGCCGCCCGGGCGCTTCATCACGTTGTAGACATGGAAGCCCGTGCCGGCGATGCCGGTTGCCGCCGCGCTCAGATAGATCGCATGGCGCGCGCGATGCGTGCGGCCGCGACGATCCGCGCCGCCATGCAGGCCCGCGGCGAGCGACAGACTCGCGCTGACGAGCGGCGCGAACATCGCGGGGTTGTCGAACGAGCCGCGGTAGTGCTCCATCGCGCTGTCGGCGAGCACCGACAGCGCGAGCAGCGCGGAGCTATGGTTGAAGGTGCGGGCCGCTTCGACGTGTGCCTGGACTTCGGCGGCGGGTTTACTCGTGTGCACACGCGCCGGGGACGTCACGAAGGCTCGACGCTGATGGTGTCGCGGACCGGTCCGACGCAAACCGCGATGCGACTCGGGTCCTCGCGCGCCGCGCGCGGCCAACGTCGCGATGGCCGCCACCGCCGCCGCCGTGTACAGCAATCCGGGTACGCTTGAAGAGCTCATCGATATCGCTTCCTTGTTCTGACCTGCCTTATTTGATGAGGTAGCGCGCGGCGTCGCCATGCTTGAACTCGAGCCCGCAACCGGGTCGCGACAGGTCCGGCTCCATCTGGCCATCGCGCAAACGCGGCGCGCCGTCGAACAGCATGGCTTCGATCCGGGCGTGGTCGTGGAACCACTCCTGGTGGCGCAGGCGCGGCGCCGCGCATGCGACGTGCAGATGCAGCGCCGGCGCGCAGTGGGCGGACAGCGGCACGTGATACGCGTCGCACAGCGCGGCGGCCTGCAGAAAGCCGGTGATGCCGCCGCAGCGGCTCGCGTCGGCTTGCAGCACGTCGGCGGCACCGGTCGCGAGCAGGTGGCGGAAGTCGTCGAGCGTGTAGCCGTATTCGCCGGCGGCGATCTCCATGCCGGCCGGTGCGTGCTCGCGCACGTTGCGCAGACCCGCTTCGTCGTCCGATGACACGGGCTCCTCGAACCAGCTCACCTGGTGCTCGGCGAAGCGTTGCGCGTAGGACAGCGCCCGTTGCGGCGTGAACGCGCCGTTCGCGTCGACGAACAGGCCCGCGCCGCCGATCGCCTCGCGCGCCGCCGCGACGCGCGCCGGGTCCTTGTCCGGCTCGCTGCCGATTTTCATCTTGACCCACCGGCAGCCGTCCTGCGCGACCCAGCCGGCGAACTGCTGCTGCAAGCGCTGGTTCGTGTACGTGGTGAAGCCGCCGCTGCCGTAGACCGGCACGGTCGGGCGCAGCGCGCCGAGTACCCCGACGAGCGGCACGCCGAGCAGCTTCGCCTTCAGGTCCCACAGTGCGCAGTCGATTGCTGAAATGGCGGTGGCCGCGAGTCCCGCTCGGCCGAGATTGCGCACCTGGCGTTGTAGCCGTTGCCAATGCGCGCCGACGTCCAGGCCGTCGTGATTCAACACGCAGGTGGCGAGCGCGCCCTGGATCAGCGCGACGATGCAGGCGTCGCTGTACGTGTAGCCGATGCCGGTCTCGCCGCCCGCGTCGACCTCGACGACGACCAGTGTGGTCGCGTCCCACGCGAACGTGCCGTCGGCCTCGGGCGCGTCGGTCGGAATCCGGTACGCGCTCGCGCGCAGCGCGCTCACGAGCGCTTGCGAGGCGCCCCCGCTCGTGACGCCGCGCTTCATGGCCGCGCTCCTTGCTCGCCCGCGCGACGCCTTGCGGTAATGCAATAACCGACGGTCCCCGACATTCCGGTCTCCGGGTGGTAGTGGGACGACGCTGCCTGCTTTGCCGCAAGTACCGTTCCGCACTATTTCAATCCGTAAAGCGGACCGCGATGGCAACCACGCCCGGCTCTTCGTCAATCGGCCAAACCGCCTATGTCGTTTGGCGGAGGCGACTTGGGCCCGCGCGTGGCGTAAAATACGCGCTTTCCCGAAAAACTCGCCAACATGACGCTCGCCTCCACCCAAGAGATCATCGCCGAACTGAAAGCCGGTCGGATGGTGATCCTCGTCGACGAAGAAGACCGCGAAAACGAGGGCGACCTCGTGATCGCCGCCGAGTTTGTCACTCCGGAAGCGATCAATTTCATGGCTCGCTACGGCCGCGGCCTGATCTGCCTGACGCTAACTCAGGACCGCTGCAAACAGCTGAACCTGCCGCTGATGACCTACCGCAACGGCACGCAATACGGCACCGCGTTCACGGTCAGCATCGAAGCGGCCGAAGGCGTGACGACCGGCATCTCGGCAGCCGACCGGGCCCGCACCATCGCCGCCGCGGTCGCGCCGGACGCGAAAGCCGAACACATCGTGCAGCCGGGCCATATCTTCCCGATCATGGCTCAGCCGGGCGGCGTGCTGGTGCGCGCCGGCCATACCGAAGCCGGCTGCGATTTCACTAGGCTCGCGGGCCTGACGCCGGCCGCGGTGATCTGCGAAGTGATCAAGGACGACGGCACGATGGCGCGTCTGCCGGATCTGCTCGAGTTCGGCAAGGAACACGGCCTGAAGACCGGCACGATCGCCGATCTGATCCACTATCGCAGCCGCACGGAATCGATCGTCGAGCGCATTTGCGAACGCACGATGCAAACCGCGCATGGCGCGTTCCGCGCGGTCATGTATCTCGACCAGCCGAGCGGCCAGCCGCACATCGCGCTGGTGCGCGGCACGCCGTCGCCCGATCGCGACACGCCGGTGCGCGTGCACGAGCCGCTTTCTGTGCTGGATCTGCTCGAAGTCGGCGAATCCACGCACTCGTGGACGCTGGATGCGGCCATGAAAGAAATCGCGGAACGCGATCTCGGCGTGGTCGTGCTGCTGAACTGCGGCGACTCGAAAGACCATCTGATCGACGTCTTCAAGGCGTTCGACTCGAAGGAAAAAGCGGAAGCGCTGAAGCGCCGGCCGGTCGACTTCAAAACCTACGGCATCGGCGCGCAGATTCTGCGCGAACTCGGCGTCGGCAAGATGCAGGTGCTGTCGAACCCACGCAAGCTCGGCAGCATGTCGGGTTATGGTCTCGAAGTGACGGGCTTCATTCCGATGCCCGGCAGCAAAACGCAAGCCCTGCAAGTCTGATCCGGCCACTTACGCGCCTCGCGCCCACTCAAACACTACGGAATTCACATGGAAATCGGACAATACCAACCGAATCTCGACGGCGACGGACTGCGCATCGGCATCGTCCAGGCGCGCTTTAACGAACCCGTCTGCAACGGCCTCGCCGACTCATGCATCGAAGAACTCGAACGCCTCGGCGTGACCGGCGAAGACGTGCTGCTCGTCACGGTGCCGGGCGCGCTGGAAATCCCTCTCGCACTGCAAAAGCTCGCGGAAAGCGCGCAATTCGACGCGCTGATCGCGCTCGGCGCGGTGATCCGCGGTGAAACGTACCACTTCGAACTCGTGTCGAACGAAAGCGGCGCGGGCATCACGCGCATCGGCCTCGACTTCGGCATTCCGGTCGCGAACGCGGTGCTGACTACCGAGAACGACGAGCAGGCCGTCGCGCGCATGACCGAGAAGGGCCGCGACGCCGCGCGCGTGGCTGTCGAGATGGCGAACCTCGCGGTCGCGCTCGAACAGCTCGGCGGCGATGACGACGAAGATGAAGACGAAGACGACGAGGAAGAGGCATGAAGAGCGCACGCCGACGCTCCCGCGAACTGGCCACGCAGGGGCTTTACCAGTGGCTGCTGTCGGGCTCGCCCGGCGGTGAGATCGACGCGCAACTGCGCGGCGCGCAAGGTTACGACAAGGCCGACCACGAGCATCTGGACGCAATCCTGCATGGCGTGATGCGCGATTCCGAGGAATTGTCCGCCGCGATCGCGCCGTGCCTCGATCGTCCGATCGATCAACTGTCGCCGGTCGAACGCGCGGTGCTGCTGGTCGCCGCGTTCGAACTGAAGAACCACGTCGATATTCCGTATCGCGTGGTGATCAACGAAGCGGTCGAGCTAACCAAGACGTTCGGCGGCTCGGACGGCTACAAGTACGTGAACGGCGTGCTCGACAAGCTCTCGGCGCAACTGCGCGCCGCCGAAACGCAGGCAGCTCGCAAGGGCTGAGCGCGGCGCGGGGGGCCCATGCTGCGCATCGGCGCCCCGCCACGACTCGCTGCACAGGGCGAAGAACCTCGATCGCCCGCAAGGACGGCGCCGCGCGCATCGATGAGCGCATCATTCGATGAGTGGGCGCCGTCTGCTTTTGAACTGGATCTGACCGTATGAACTCCGTGACCGAACCTCTCGTGCGGCTTGCCGCGCGCGTCGATGCCATCCAGCCTTTCTACGTGATGGAACTGGCCAAGGAGGCCGCGCTGCTCGAACGCGCGGGGCGCGACATCATTCACATGGGCATCGGCGAACCGGATTTCACCGCGCCCGAGCCGGTCATCGAGGCGGCCGCGAGCGCGCTGCGCCGCGGCGTCACGCAATACACGAACGCGCTCGGCGTGCACGAGCTGCGCGACGCGATTTCCACGCATTACGCCGAGTTCTACGGCATCGACGTCGATCCGGCGCGGATCGTCGTCACCGCGGGCGCGTCGGCGGCGCTGCTGCTCGCGTGCGCGGCGCTCGTCGATCGCGACGACGAAGTGCTGATGCCCGACCCGTGCTATCCGTGCAACCGCCATTTCGTGATCGCCGCCGAAGGCAGGCCGGTGATGGTGCCGAGCGGGCCGGCCGAGCGCTTCCAGCTGACCGCCGCCGACGTGGAACGCCTGTGGGGCGAGCGCACCCGCGGCGTGCTGCTCGCGTCGCCGTCGAATCCGACCGGCACGTCGATCGAGCCGGCCGAGCTCGAGCGGATCGTCAAAGCCGTGCGCGCGCGCGGCGGCTTCACGATCGTCGACGAGATCTACCAGGGCCTCAGCTACGACGCGAAGCCCGTGTCGGCGCTGTCGTTCGGCGACGACGTGGTCACCGTCAACAGCTTCTCGAAGTATTTCAACATGACGGGCTGGCGCCTCGGCTGGCTCGTCGTGCCGCCCGCGATGGTCAGCGCGTTCGAAAAGCTCGCGCAAAACCTGTTCATCTGCGCGTCGGCGCTCGCTCAGCACGCGGCGCTCGCCTGCTTCGAGCCGGAGACGATCGCGATCTACGAAGCGCGGCGTCTCGAATTCAAGCGACGCCGCGACTTCATCGCGCCGGCGCTCGAATCGCTCGGCTTCTCGGTGCCGGTGATGCCCGACGGTGCTTTCTATGTGTACGCGGACTGCCGCGGCGTCGCGCATCCGGCGGCCGGCGACAGCGCAGCGCTCACGAAGGCGATGCTGCACGATGCCGGCGTCGTGCTGGTGCCGGGCATGGACTTCGGCACGCACGCACCGAGGGACTACATCCGGCTGTCGTATGCGACCGGGTATCCGAAGCTCGAAGAGGCTGTCGAGCGGCTGGCGAAGCTGTTCGGGCGGCATTGACGCATTGATGAGGGACGACTCGGCGGCGACCGGCCTTCCAGACGCAAAAAAGGACACCCTCGGGTGTCCTTTTTTTCATGCGGCTAGCTAACGTCTAACTCAAGCCCCCAGCTCCGACGCCGACGCCACATGGCGCGTTGCCGAATTGGCGCTCGCGTCGTCCTGCTGATCGGCCGGCTGCGAGTGCGCCGCCGGGGTCGCCGAGCTCAGCTCGTGACCGCCCTGCAAGGTCACCTGGACGCGCTTGCCGTTGCCGCCGCTGGTCGAGGCGGCTGGCGTCGGCGTCGCCGACGCGGTCAGCACCGGAGCCTGCGGCGCATTGATCGGCACCTTGCGGCCACGCGCGACGTCGCGCAGGCGACCGCGCTCGGCCATCACCTTCGCACCGTAGCCACCATCGTCCTGCGTGCTCGATCCGACGTACAGACGCAGGCCGCCCGGCAGCGAGCCGCCGCGCGCGATGCAGTCCTTCAGCACGAGCGCGCCGACCTTGATGTTCGCGAGCGGGTCGAGCGCAGCGCTCTGGCCGCCGAAATACCGGAATTTGTCCGAATGCACCTTCGACATCACCTGCATCAGGCCCTGTGCGCCCACGCCGCTCTCGGCGTATGGATTGAAGCCCGATTCGATCGCCATCACTGAGAGCAGCAGCAGCGGATCGAGGCCGACTTCGCGGCCGGTGTCGAACGCGGCCTTCACGAGCTCGCTGACGGGCTCCTGAGCAACGCGATAACGCCGCGCGAGGTACGAGGCGACCAGGTCCTGCTCATGACTCGACACGAGCACGCGGTCGTCGCGCGCATCGGCCGACACGCGCTGCTGCGGAATCAGACGCGCGAACGCGCTGACGCCCTGCATCGTGCGCGGATCGAGGCCGTTGAGCGCGACGGTGCTGGTGCCCGACGTGGCGGCGTTGTCGAACGCGCCGTCGAAGCTGGTGGTCGCTGAGGTGAGCGTCATGCTGCCGTCGCTCGAGGCATCGGCGGGGCTCGGCGTGGACGGCGAATTGGCCGAAAGCGATTCGTCGGATGCGCCAGCGTTTCTGGTCGGTCCGATGGCCGGCAGCGGGTTGCCTTGCAGCAGACGGGCGGGGCCCGCTTGCACGGCGGCGGAAATGACCGGCATCAGACGCGCGGCGAGCACGCCGCGCCAAGTCGGCATCAGCCACAGTGCGAGAGCCAGCACCACGGCGATCCCGCCGACAATGCTGAACAGGTGATGACTCAGTCGCGTCCCGCGGCGCAGCGCACCGCGCACAAGCTGCGCAATACGCTCATCAGGACGCCACGATAACCAGGCGTTCATTCAGATCTCCCATCTTGCATGATCCGCGAACTCCGCCGGGTCAAATCAGGCGGTACAGCGCGCTCGCAGAGTCAAGACATCGCGTGCTCTCTGGTTGGGCAGCAGCGACGTCGGGAAAACGGCAACAAATACCGTTTCGGGGAGCCATCTCAAAAACAGCCCACACATATTCAATGTGTACCGGGCTTGGCTCCCACGCGAAAAACCAGCGTTGATGGACGCTGGTGAGGGACTTCAATAATGCCGTTCTACCCTGCAGGGAAGTAAAACGGTGACGCGTTGCGTCTGAGGACCGGGGGCGACGGTAAAAAGGTTAACGCCCTGCAACCAATGTGGACGGATTCTATGCACGGTTTTATAGATCGTCAACACTATAGAATGCAATAACTATAACTATTTGTAATTATAAACAGTGTTCAGTCGGCCGAAAGCCCTGCTCTATGTGCGTTTTAGGCGATCCGACCCTGGCTGTTCCGGATAGACCATTTGGTTGATCTACGTGCGCTGGCTAACGCAGGTAAAATCGACAATCGATTTTTGCGCTGAGCAGGGACCACCGTCGTTCCCTGCTGCGCCCTCAGTCCTATGCGCCGTGCATGCGGCCCTGAACCGTCACAGATGAAATATAAAGACTTGCGCGATTTCATCGGCCGCCTCGAGGCGATCGGCGAATTGCGCCGAATTTCGCAAAAGGTGTCGCCGAATCTCGAAATGACCGAACTGTGCGACCGCGTGCTGCGCGCGGGCGGTCCGGCTCTGCTGTTCGAGAACACCGAGCGCCACGCGTTCCCGGTGCTCGGCAATCTGTTCGGCACGCCGCGCCGCGTCGCACTCGGGATGGGCATCGATACCGAAGCGGGCGCGGGCGACCAGGCGGCGCTCGAATCGCTGCGCGACGTCGGCCGGCTACTCTCCGCACTGAAGGAACCCGAGCCGCCGAAGGGGCTTAAGGACGCCGGCAAGCTGCTGTCGCTAGCGAAGGCCGTGTGGGATATGGCGCCGAAGACGGTCAGCGCGCCGCCCTGCCAGGAAATCGTCTGGGAAGGCAACGACGTCGACCTCGCCAAATTGCCCATTCAAACCTGCTGGCCCGGCGATGCCGGGCCGCTGATCACCTGGGGTCTGACCGTCACGAAAGGGCCGAACAAGAGCCGACAAAACCTCGGTATCTATCGCCAGCAACTGATCGGGCGAAACAAACTGATCATGCGCTGGCTCGCGCATCGCGGCGGAGCACTCGATTTCCGCGAGTTCGCGCTGAAAAATCCCGGCAAGCCTTATCCGGTGGCCGTTGTGCTCGGCGCCGACCCGGCGACGATCCTCGGCGCGGTCACGCCGGTGCCCGACACGCTGTCCGAATACCAGTTCGCCGGCCTGCTGCGCGGCGGTCGAACCGAGCTCGCGAAGTGCATCACGCCCGGCGTCGACGGCCTGCAGGTGCCCGCACGTGCCGAGATCGTGCTCGAGGGCTTCATCTATCCGCAGGAAGGCGGACCCTCGCCTGCTCCGGCTGGCGCGCCGCCGCGTCCTTCGAAGGGTGCCTCGGCAAGCTACGAACACGCGCTCGAGGGCCCGTACGGCGATCACACCGGCTACTACAACGAACAGGAATGGTTCCCGGTCTTTACGGTCGAGCGCATCACGATGCGCCGCGACGCGATCTATCACTCCACCTACACCGGCAAACCGCCCGACGAGCCCGCGGTGCTCGGCGTCGCGCTGAACGAAGTGTTCGTGCCGCTGCTGCAGAAGCAGTTCACCGAGATCACGGACTTCTATCTGCCGCCCGAAGGCTGCAGCTACCGCATGGCGATCGTGCAGATGAAGAAGAGCTACCCCGGCCACGCGAAGCGCGTGATGTTCGGCGTGTGGAGCTTCCTGCGGCAGTTCATGTATACGAAGTTCATCGTTGTCGTCGATGAGGACGTCAATATCCGCGACTGGAACGAAGTGATCTGGGCGATCACCACGCGAGTGGACCCGACGCGCGACACCGTGCTCGTCGACCGCACGCCGATCGACTATCTCGATTTCGCGTCGCCGGTAGCCGGTCTCGGCTCGAAGATGGGGCTCGACGCGACCAACAAGTGGCCGGGCGAGACCGACCGCGAATGGGGTCGCCCGATCGTGATGGACGAGGCGGTCAAACAGCGTATCGATAGCTTGTGGAACGAATTGGGCCTCGGCCTGTAATGCGCACCGGACAACACAATCAATAACGAATGGAGCGCTCGCGCGGATGCACCCTTTTTCAATGATGTCGGACGGTTTTTTTCTGTCCTTGTCGCTGTGTCTCGACATCGGTCTCGTCAACGTCGCGATCATTTCGCTGACGCTGTCGCACGGCTTCCGGCCGGGCTTCTGGCTCGGCCTCGGCTCGTGCGTCGGCGATCTCATTTACGCGACGCTCGCGCTCGCCGGCATGGCCGCGCTGCTGCAGTTCGAATCGGTGCGCTGGGTCGTGTGGATCGGCGGCGCGGCAATCCTGCTGTTTCTCACCTGGAAGATGGCGCGTGAAGCGATGTTCCCGGCCACGGCGCCTGCCGTTGCCGGCGAAGGCGACGCGGCCGCGCCGCCTCAGTCGCCATGGCGCGGCTTTCTGCGTGGCGTGCTGCTGGCGGTGTCGTCGCCTTCGGCGATCCTGTGGTTCGCGGCGGTCGGCGGCGCGCTGATCGCGAAAGCCGGAGCGACGAGCCCGACGACCGCGTTGATTTTCCTCGGCGGCTTCTTTCTCGGCGGCCTGTGCTGGACGCTTTTTATCTGCGGGCTCGGCAGCCAGGGACGCAAGCGCGCGGGCGCCGGTCTGCTACGCGCGTGTCACGTTCTGTCGGCGCTGCTGTTCGCTTATTTCTCGTACAGCGTGATCGTCAACGGGTATCACGACCTGATCGTGCAGAGCACCGCGCAAGTGGCAAGCTGAAGCGGCTCTCGAATGAAAAAAACGGCTCACATCGGCGAGCCGTTTTTCTTCATGCTATTCGACGTCAGTCGCTCATGCGAGGTACTGCGCGAGCTTCGGCAGATCGACGTTGCCGCCGCTCACCAGCACGCCGACGCGCTTGCCCTTCACCGGCACGATGCCATTCAGTACCGCCGCCGCGGCGAGGCAGCCGGTCGGTTCGACGACGATCTTCATGCGCTGCGCGAAAAAGCGCATCGTCTCGATCAGTTGCGCATCGCTGACCGTTTCGATTCGCGCGACCAGCTGGCGGATGACCGCGAACGTGTAGTGGCCCAGATGCGTCGAGGCGGCGCCATCGGCGATCGTGCGCGGCGTGTCGATATGCACGATCTCGCCGCGCGCGAGCGACTGCTGGCCGTCGTTGCCCGCTTCGGGCTCGATGCCGATCACCGTGCAAGCCGGGCTCAGCGCGGCGGCCGACAATGCGCTGCCGCTGAGCAAGCCGCCGCCGCCAAGGCACACGAACAACATGTCGAGCGGGCCGGTTTCGTCGACCAGTTCTTTGACCGCGGTGCCCTGCCCGGCGATCACGTGCGGATGATCGTACGGCGGAATCAGCGTCATGCCGCGCTCCTCGGCCAAGCGCCGGCCGATTTCCTCGCGATTTTCCTTGTAGCGATCGTACGTGATCACTTCGCCGCCGTAGCCCTTGGTCGCGGCGACCTTGGCCTCGGGCGCGTCGTGCGGCATCACGATCGTCGCGTGAATGCCGGCGAGGCGCGCCGACAGCGCGATCGCCTGCGCGTGATTGCCCGACGAATAGGTCAGCACCCCCGCCTTGCGCTGCTCCGCGTCGAAATGCGAAATCGCGTTGTATGCGCCGCGGAACTTGAATGCGCCCATGCGCTGGAAGTTTTCGCACTTGAAGAACACCGACGCGCCAGTGCGCTCGTCGAACGTGCTCGACGTCAGAACGGGGGTACGGTGCGCGACGCCTTCGAGACGCGCGGCAGCGTCGAGGACGTCATCGAAGGTGGGAGCGGGAAGCGCTTGCATCGGCGAAACTCTCCTAAGGCGGGGCGAAGCAGCCATTCTCCCAGCTTCATCGACGCTTTGGAACGGGGCTTGCGCGAGCGCGCGACACCCGTGAAGAACGCGGCGGAAAGCAAAAAACCGGCGGCGCAAATAGAAGCGGCGTAACCCGGCACAAGCCGGCGTTACGCCGTCGACGTTCCCGCGCGCGTCATGCGCGCCCGTGCTTGTTAATGACGATAGTACGGGTGCCCGTAGCCGCCGCGATAGTAGCCATGGTAGCCGTGGTAGTAGCCGCGATAGTAGGGACGGCCATAGCCGTAATAGCCTCCGACCACCACTGGCGCCGGTGCCACTACAACCGGCGGCGCATACACCGGCGGAGGCGGCGGCGCGTAATAGACAGGCGGCGGCGCCGCATAGACCGGATAGGCCGGCGCGACCGGCACCCCAAGGCCGATACCGACGGAAACACCTGCCTCAGCAGCCCCGGCCAGTCCCAAGCCGAGTGCGGCTGCAACGACAAACGGAACGATCTTTTTCACTTCTATTCTCCTAGCGCGGCCTGCCAAGGTCGCCGACTGCGCATGCCTCGCATGCTGTGGCATCAATGTATCCAAAAAGCCCCGGCCGAACTGTTCGCATTTGTTGCAAATTGCAAGGGCAAGCCGAAGGGCTTTGCCGAACGCTGCGCGAGGACGCCTACGCGCCGCCGCAACGACGACGAAATCAGCCGGGAATCAAGGGGTTGCACGCGAGCGGCGGCCCGCGCGTCATAGGTCTGGCGCGAGCGTGAGGAGCTAGAGTTCGCGCATCGGTCAACTTTAATTACAAATTCGCTTCAATCCTGACAGCCGGGACGAATTTCCCAATAAAAAATGCCCGGCTCAATGGCTCGAGCCGGGCACTTTCTCACCTGCGAAGATCGCGCGACTAGCCGACCTTCACATACACGAATTCGCGGGACACGTTGGGCGGCACATATGCGCCGCTGATCCGCACGCGCGGCGTCAAGCGCTTTTTCTGATCCCACCAGCGGCGGCGCTGGGCGTGCGTCAGGAACCGCAAGTGTTTTCGGTAAGAAAAAATACTCATCGCTACCCTCCCGATTTTCTGACTGCGAACGAAGTACGAAAATACGACCGTCAAAACCGGCTCATCGACCACTGTTCCCTGTCACTACGATTGTGAGCAGTTTTCACACCCATGGGCGTCGCGCCACCCGATGACCAACCGTTGGCGCCATATCGCCCGCAAACTCATCCGACGACAGCTGTCGCCCCCCGCAAGGGGCCGGATCGCCCGCGCTTCGCCGGATGCGAGATACTGCTGCTTTCCCGTTCACACGATCCGTCCGGAGCAGGTGACCATGCCCCAGTCTTCCTTGCCGCGCGTCGGCTTCATCGGCGCGGGGCGGCTTGCGCGCTGTCTCGCGCTCGCCTTTGCGCGCGCCGGCTACCCGGTCACCGCGGTGGCGAGCCGTTCGGCCGATTCCGCGCGCCGGCTCGCCGCCCAGATCGCACACTGCGCGGCCTTTGACGACCCGCAACAGGTCGTCGACGCCGCCGATATCGTTTTTTTAGCCGTTCCTGACGACAGCATCGGTACGACAGCGCACACACTCCGCTTCGGCGGCGATGCGGCCAGCTACCCCAGCAAGGCGCTCGTGCACTGCAGCGGCGCATCGCCGGTCGAGCTGCTCGCGCCGGCGCGCGATCAGGGCGCGGCGATCGGCGGCTTTCATCCGCTGTATCTATTTAGCGGCGAGCTCGCCGATCTGGAGCGGATCGCCGGCTGCTCGGTGACGATCGAAGCCGACGGCGAGCTGAAGGAGACGCTGACCGCGCTCGCGCTCGCGCTGCGCTGCCATCCGCTGTCGATTCCGCCGGGCGGCCGCATGCTGTATCACGCCGCCGCTCACTACGCGGCGAGCTTTGCGCTCTGCAGCCTCGCCGAATGCGTCGCGTTGTGGCGCACGCTCGGCTTCGCCGAGGACGACGCGCTGCGCGCGCTGCTGCCGATGCTCGCCGGCACGATCGAAACGGCGCGCGACAAAGGCCTGCCAAACGCGCTCGCGGGCCCCGTATCGCGCGGCGACACGGGTGTCGTCGAGAAGCAGTTGGCGCTGCTCGAAAGCTTCGACGGCGACCATGCCGCGCTGTACGGTCTGCTGACGCGCCGCGCGGTCAACCTCGCCCGACGCCGCGCAACTCCACCCGCGACGATTGAAGCGATCTCCGAAGCTGTGGAAGAATCGCTGGGCCGCTCGCTGAATCAGGCGGCAGCAGGTGCAAGCGTCAAGTAAGCCGTGATAATGTGACGTCCGGCGCGCCGGGCGAAGCAGATGCGAATCACGCGACGACCCGCGCCGCGCCTCGGGATCAACAGACGAGAACGCACAATGATCAAGGTCAGCATCCTCTACCCGTACCGAGAAAACGGCCGCTTCGACATCGACTACTACTGCGCGACCCACATGCCGCTCGCGGCGAAGCTGTTCGGGCCGGCGCTGAAAGGCTGGTCGGTCGACGCGGGCCTGAACGCCGGGCCGCCCGGCACGCCGCCGCCTTACGTGGCCGCGGGTCACTTCCTGTTCGATAGCGCGGACGACTTCTACGAAGTGTTCAAGCCTGCATCCGAGCAACTATTAGCGGATATCCCGAACTACACCGACGGCGGCAACGGCACGATCCTGATCAGCGAGGTCCGGATTTCCGTGTGATGCCGGACAGACAACCACCGGTTGGCGGTGCGCAATGGCGTCGAACCTCCGGTTGGCTAACCAGGTAAAGCCAGAAAACCGCCGGCGCGCACCGATCTTGCGACGCCGGCAGCCCGCGGCCCGCCAGTGGCCGTTATCAGAAGCATAAGGACCCGAGATGTTTGGCGATATCGCCCGTTTTCTGCTCAATACCATTTTCACGCTGTTCGGCGCCGCGCTGCTGTTGCGCGCGTGGCTGCAGGTCGTGCGCCTGCCGCCGTACAACCCGGTCTCGAACGCCGTGCTGCAGGCGACCAACTGGCTCGTGCTGCCGCTGCGGCACATTCTGCCGAGCACGCGCAGGATCGACTGGGCGAGCGTGGCCGCCACGCTGATCACCGCGATTATCTACGTCGTCCTGATGATCGTGCTGACCGGCGCCGATCCGCTGACGCTCGTGCCGACGATGCTGATCGTCGCGGTGCTCACCGCGATCAAATGGGCGCTCAATCTGATCATCTGGATGACGATCCTGATGGCGCTGCTGTCGTGGCTGAATCCGCGTTCGCCGGCGATGCCGATTCTGTATCAGCTGACCGCGCCGTTCCTGAACCCGCTGCGCCGCGTGCTGCCGAAATTCGGCGGTATCGATCTGTCGCCGATCCTGCTGTTCGTGATCGTCCAGGTGCTGCAGATGGTCGTCACCCGCGCGGCGGTTCAGCTGACTTATTTTGTGATCTGAGCCGATCGCGCTTGAAACGCCGCCGTTTGCGACTGCATGCGGCGGCGCGTTTTCGTGTCAACTGATCGTTGTTGCGGCTTCGACCGCCTCAGGCGGTCAATTTCCAGATAGCGGCACTCGCTCGCGAGCCGTGGATCAGAACATACTCCAGTCACCATCCGCAGCCGCCGCCACGCGCTCGCGCGCTGGCGCGGCCATCGCTGGTTGCGGCAGCGCCGGCTGATCGACACGCACGCGCGCCGGCGTTTGAATGGGCGCCGGCACCGGCTTCGGCAAGGCCGCCGCAAAACCTCGGCTCTCCGCCGTCCGGAACACCGATACCGTCTGCTTCATCTTGCGCGCCTGCACTTCGAGCGATTGCGCGGCCGCCGCAGCCTGTTCGACGAGCGCCGCGTTCTGCTGCGTGGTCTCGTCCATCTGCGTGAC
This sequence comes from Paraburkholderia atlantica, assembly GCF_009362785.1. Lineage (GTDB taxonomy): Bacteria > Pseudomonadota > Gammaproteobacteria > Burkholderiales > Burkholderiaceae > Paraburkholderia > Paraburkholderia atlantica. Next base: position 65,290 of record NZ_WHNQ01000023.1, on the reverse strand, counting down.
GGCCTGGCCGACCTGGTGAATGCTGCGGTTCTGCTCTTCGGAGGCCGTCGCGATCGCGCCGACGATGTCCGAGACGCGATGAATCGCGTCCTTGATATCCGCCATCGTCGTGCTGACTTCGGCCGCCTGCTGCGTGCCGCCCTCGATGATCGCGACCGAAGTCGTGATCATCTCCTTGATCTCCTTCGCCGCGCTCGCCGAGCGCTGCGCCAGATTGCGCACCTCGCTCGCGACCACCGCGAAGCCGCGCCCCTGCTCGCCCGCGCGCGCCGCTTCGACCGCCGCGTTCAACGCAAGAATATTCGTTTGGAACGCGATGCCTTCGATCACGCCGGTAATCTCCGAGATCTTCGTCGAGCTGCCGCTGATCTCGCCGATGGTGCGCACCATGCCCTCGACCGCCGTGTTGCCGGTGTTGACGACCTGTGCGGCCTGAGTCGCGAGCGCGCTCGCGTTGCGCGCGTTGTCGCTATTGCGGCCGACGGTCTGGGTCAACTCCGACATGCTCGCCGCGGTCTGTTCGAGCGAAGCGGCCTGCTCTTCGGTGCGAGCGGACAGATCGATGTTGCCGCTCGCGATCTGTTGCGAAGCGATGCTGACCGACTCGGCGCTTTCGCGGATCGAACCGATCGTCGACGCGAGACGCTCCTGCATATGCGCAACCGCGCGCAGGATGCTGCGCTCGTCGGCGGCGCCGGTGTTCAGGCGCTGGCTCAAGTCGCCGCCCGCGATCTGCTCGACGACCCTCGCGACTTCGGCCGGTTCGCCGCCGATCTGCCGCACGACCGCCCGCGTCACCAAGAGCCCGAGGCCAATCGCAATCGCCACGCCGACGACCGCGCAGCTCGCGATCCACCACGTCACCGAGCGAACCATGTCGACGCCGTTCGCGACGCGCTGTTTGGCCAACTCATCCCGCACGTCCGACAGCTTGATCATCAGCGTGCGCAGCTTGACGTGCAGCGGGTCGGTGGTCGACTTGAGCTCGGCGAGCGCGCCGGTCTGATCGCCCTGGTCGGCCAGCGCCATCACCTTCGCGACCGAACTCATGTAGGCCGGATAGGCGGCGTCGAAGTCGCTCAGCAATTGCTTTTGTGCGTCGGTGGTCGCGTGCTTACGCTCGTAGTCGAACGCCGCGAGGATCGCCGCTTCACCGCCGTGATTCAGGCGCACCGTATCCGCGCGGCCGGCCGGCTCCGGATTCAGGATGTACGAATAGAGGCGCCGGAAGTGCGAGGCCGCCTGCCACGCGGCGGTGCCGTCGTCGCGCACCGGCACGAATTCGCGGTCGTACATTTCGGTTTGCATCGTCGCGACTTCGCGCACCTTCAGCACTCCGACCGTGCCGACGACGGCCGTCACGAATGCGCACAGCATCAACGAGCCGACCAGCTTGTGGCTCAGTTTCAGATTGGAAAACCACTGCATCTTGGGAAAGTCTCTTGAACAGGATGGGGAGCGCCGGGAGCGCGCCGGCTTGCGGGTGCGCGAGCGCACGGTGTTGCGCAGCATTCGGGTTAACGGCAGGCGCAGACGCCATCTGAAGGCGCGCGCCGTTCTGACCGTCGACGCGGAAGGACGGGGTGACTGTTCGTGCGCGCGAACCCTACCCCTGCCCAAACCGCCCAAAAGGCTGTAAAATTGCGAGTTCCGCGGGCGTCGTATAATGGTAATACCCTAGCTTCCCAAGCTAGAGCCGTGGGTTCGATTCCCATCGCCCGCTCCACTTTCCTGCTGAGTATTCAGCGGAAGCTAGCAAGAGCCGCCTCCCTGAAGGCGGCTTTTTTGTAGTGGCAACGGCCCGGCACAGCGCGCAAGCCGCGCAGCCCTCACCCTTGCAGCAGCATCGACGATGATCCACGATCCAAACGACTCCGGTCTCCCGGACGACTCCCCGACTCCCACGAGCGCAGCAGACCAGTCCACCGGCGACGAGGCAAACACCGTCGACGGCACGCCCGGCGCGACGCCGGCAGACACGCTTCATCACCGCCGCATCCGCAGCTTCGTCACGCGCGCGGGTCGCGTGTCGACCGGCCAGCGCCGCGCGCTGGATGAGTTCGGCCCGCGCTTCGTCGTGCCCTATGCGCCGCAGCAGCCCGACTGGACCGCCGTGTTCGGCCGTGAAGCACCGCGCGTGCTGGAGATCGGCTTCGGCATGGGCGCCACCACCGCGGAGATCGCCGCGCAACGTTCTGGCGATGACTTCCTCGGCGTCGAAGTCCACGAGCCCGGCGTCGGCGCGCTGCTGAAGCTGATCGGCGAGCAGTCGCTGACGAACATCCGCATCATTCAGCACGACGCGGTCGAAGTGCTCGAGCACATGATCGCGCCCGACAGCCTCGACGGCGTGCACATCTTCTTCCCCGATCCGTGGCACAAGGCGCGCCATCACAAGCGCCGGCTGATTCAGCCGAAGTTCGTCGCGCTACTCGTGTCGCGCCTGAAGCCGGGTGCATATCTGCATTGCGCGACCGACTGGCAGAACTACGCCGAACAGATGCTCGAAGTGCTCGGCGCCGATCCACTGCTCGAAAACACCGCCGACACCTACGCACCGCGGCCCGACTATCGTCCGGTGACGAAGTTCGAGCGGCGCGGCCTGCGGCTCGGCCACGGCGTGTGGGACCTCGTGTTCCGCAAGCGTGCCACCCCGTAACGCGACGAAACGGCATGCCAACGAAAAAAGGTCCGCACTTGCAGACCTTTTTTTCATCGCACGGCCAACCTCAATCGGCCCAGCTCAACCCGCCGCTATAACCGATCAGCAGGATCAGCAGACCGAAACCGATCCGATACCACGCGAACACCGTGAAGTCGTGCGACGCGACGTAGCGCAGCAGCCAGCGGATGCAAATAAACGCACTGACGAACGCCGCCACGAAGCCGAGCGCGAAGCTGCCGAGCGCGTCGGTGGTGAGCAGATGCCAGTCCTTGTACAGCTCGTAGGCGGTCGCGCCGAAGATGATCGGGATCGCAAGAAAGAATGAAAACTCGGTCGCCGCGCGGCGCTCGATGCCGAACAGCATGCCGCCGATGATCGTCGAACCCGAGCGCGAGGTCCCCGGAATCAGCGCGAAGCACTGCGCGAGGCCGACTTTCAGCGCATCGAGCGGGCTCAGATCGTCGATGCTGCGCACCCGCACCGCCGCGTCGCCGCGCGCGCGCTGACGCGCCTCCGCCCACAGGATCACGACGCCGCCCGCAACCAGCGCGAATGCGACCGGCACCGGCGCGAACAGCGCCTCCTTGATCGACTTCTCGAATAGCAGGCCGAGCACGATCGCCGGAATCGTCGCGATGATTACGTTCAGCGCGAAGCGGCGAGCTTCGGGCCGGCTCGGCAAACCCACGATCACGTTGCCGATGCGGCGGCGAAACTCCCAGCACACCGCGAGAATCGCGCCGAGCTGGATCACGACATCGAAGGTCTTCGCGTGTTCGTCGGAGAAATCGATAAGACTACCGACGACGATCAGATGCCCGGTGCTCGACACCGGCAGGAACTCCGTCAAGCCCTCGACCACGCCGAGAATCAGCGCCTTGCAAGCCAGTAGCCAGTCCATCCGTGCCCCTTATCGCAGTTGGTTGTCACAACGAAACAGGCCGGCACGGTCATGACTGGCATGCGCGGCCCTCGTGGCCGCGCGTGCACGTCATCTTTCGACGATCTGCACGCGTATGCCGTTTGAAAGGATGGTGATTGTACCGGGTTCGTAATGGACGCCGGCAAATTGCAGTTGCTCGGGCTTGAACGTGTAGATCGGATAGTTGGTCAGCAATTGGGTCGCGAGCAGCGCCGCGGCCGCGTTGATCTGCTGCGTGTACATCTGCGCCTGGCCGCTCACGCTGACGTTATCGACACTCGGCGACTTGAGGATCACTGAGCGACTCGCCCCGTCGTACGCGAGTTCGCTCGACAGCGTGAACACGCCATCGACCGGCTCTTGCAGGAACGGGCTCGCGAAACGCGCGTCGAGCTTTACCTGCACGCGGTTCGCATCGGGCAGCATGCCCACCACCGGATTGCTCAGCGCGACGTCGAACACCTGCGACACCGTCCGCTGATACGGGAACTTGCGCTGCACGGCCTCCTGCACCTGCTTCTGCGAGAACGTGTACTGCGAGGGCATGAACGGAAACGTCGGGCTCGCGCAAGCCGCGAGCGACACAGTGATGCCAAGCACGCTGCAGCCGGTCAGCGCGGCGCGCAGAAAGCGGCGCCGGGCCGGCGCTGCGGGTCGAGTCATGCGAAATCTCCTGTGGAAGCCCTGGCGGACATCGGCTTGCGTCGGCTGTGAGTGGGTGATGGCGCTTATCGCGCGTCGCGCATCATGGATGCGATGCCGGTTGTGTTTGCGCCTCGAGTTGCGTGAGCCACGCAAGCGCTTCAGCGCGATTCGCGCCACACATTTCGAGTTGCGGCTGCAGACCCGAGCAGCATGCGGGCCGCTCCGGCCGGCCGAAGATCGCGCAGCGCAGATCGTCACCGAGTTGCACGCAGCGAACGCCCGCCGGCTTGCCGTTGGGCATGCCCGGAATCGGACTCGAAATCGACGGCGCGATACAACACGCGCCGCAATCGGGACGGCACGCGTGATCGTCCACTCGTGCGCTGTTCAACTTTTGATCCACGTCATCTTTCCTGAACTCAAACCTTGGCAACGCGTTGCCAGACCCGCATTGTGCCACTGCCTGTCTGTGCGACCTTTTTACACAAACGGAGCCCGCAGGCGCGCACTTAAACTGAAAACTCCCGAATGGCCATGCACCCGCGGTACGCCGCGAGAGCCGCCCACCGTCGATACCGCTCATGCCCCTAGCCGACACCCTGTTCCGCCCCGACCTGCTCGCGCGCTACAGCGCGAACGGCCCCCGGTATACGTCCTATCCGACCGCGCCGCAGTTCCGCGAGTCGTTCGACACCGCCGACTATCATCGCGCCGCCGCCGACCCGGGCGCCGCGTCGACCGATCTGTCGCTGTACTTCCACATTCCGTTTTGCGACACCGTGTGCTTCTACTGCGGCTGCAACAAGGTCGTGACGAAAAATCGCGCGCATGCGCGGCCATACCTGGAACGGCTCAAACGCGAAATCGCCTTGCAGGCAGCGTGTTTCGATACGCAGCGGCCCGTGTCGCAGTTGCATTGGGGCGGCGGCACACCGACGTTTTTGTCGCATGACGAGATGAGCGAGTTGATGGCCGCGACGCGCCAGCACTTCAATCTGCTGCCCGACGCTCAAGCCGAGTATTCGATCGAGGTCGATCCGCGCGAGGCGTCGCCCGACACGATCGCGCTGCTGCGCCATCTCGGCTTCAACCGGCTGAGCCTCGGCGTGCAGGACTTCGATCCGCGCGTGCAACAGGCGATCAATCGCATCCAGCCGTTCGAGATGACCGCGTCGGTGATGCAAGCGGCGCGCGCACACGGTTTTCATTCGATCGGCGTCGATCTGATTTACGGCCTGCCGCATCAAACGGTCGCGAGCTTCAGCCGCACGCTCGACACGATGCTCGAACTCGCGCCGGACCGGCTGTCGGTGTTCGCGTATGCGCACATGCCGCAGCTCTTCAAGATGCAGCGGCAGATGGATGCCGCGACGCTGCCGTCGAGCGAGGAACGGCTCGCGCTGCTGCAACGGGTAGTCGAGCGGCTGACGGGGGCGGGTTATGTGTACATCGGCATGGATCACTTCGCGCTGCCCACCGACGAGCTCGCGCGCGCGCAGGCAGAGCGCACGCTGCACCGCAATTTCCAGGGCTATAGCACACGGGCCGAGTGCGATCTGATCGGCTTCGGCGCCTCGTCGATCGGCAAGGTCGGCGACGTGTACGCGCAGAACGCGCGAGAGCTGCCCGCCTACACCGACGCGATCGACGCGGGCCGGCTCGCGATCGCGCGCGGCATCCGCCTGTCCGCCGACGACCGTCTGCGGCGCGACGTGATCACGCAGCTGATGTGCAACCTCGAGCTCCGCTTCGACGAATTCGAGGCGGCGTACGGCATCTACTTCACCGAGACGTTCGCGCCGGAACTCGCGCGTCTGCGTGCATTCGAGGACGACGGGCTGATCTCGCTCGGCGCGCGCAAGCTCGAAGTGAGGATGGCCGGCCGCATGCTCGTGCGCAATCTCGCGATGGTATTCGACCGCTATCTCGGCGAGCAGACGCTCACACGGTTCTCGCGCACGGTTTGAGCACGGCTCGTTGCCAACGCGCTGCGGTCGGTGACGGCAATCGGCTTGCCCGTCGACCGATTTTCGGCCATAATCTGCGTCTTCCTCGCGCGCTGAACTTCTGACGCGCGCTGCAGTATCTGCCCAGGTGGTGAAATTGGTAGACGCAGGGGACTCAAAATCCCCCGCCGCAAGGCGTGCCGGTTCGATTCCGGCCCTGGGCACCACAAGCTGTTCCGGCGAGAGCCGATAAATTCCGAAAAACCCCGCAAGATCAAGGACTTGCGGGGTTTTTTATTCCCCGTTGATCCGCGTTGACTCGTCGACAGCTGGTGGTATCCGGTGGTATTTTTGGTGGTATCTGGCTCGTTTCTGGGATTTTCCAGAGGGAGATACCACCATGTCGCTGACCGACGTCCAGGTTAGGAACGCTCGCTACAACTCGGATGGCACCGGCAACCGCCTCGCTGACGGTGGCCGCATGTATCTCCAGCTCGACAGGTCCGGCGCGAAATACTGGCGGATGAATTACCGGTTTGCGGGGAAGGACAAGACGCTCGCGCTCGGCGTTTATCCGGACGTGTCGCTCGCGGCAGCGCGCAAAAAGCGAGACGAGGCCCGCGAAAAGCTGGCAGCTGGACTGGACCCAAGTAACGTCAAACGCCTCGAGAAACGAGCCGCCAGGCTCGCCGCGGCCAATTCTTTCGAGGCAGTCGCGCGCGGCTGGATGAACGAGCGCAAGAGCAGTGTCGAGCCAGCCCAGCACGTGAAAACGCTCGCCCGCATGGAAAATGACGTGTTCCCGTGGCTGGGCAAGCGCCCAGTTTCCGACATCGACGCGCCAGACATTCTGGCCGTCCTGAAGCGCGTCGACAGTCGCGGCGCCCGCTTCACGGCCCATCGTGTGCGTAGCGAGATCAGCCGGGTATTCCGGTACGGCATCAAGGAGGGACATTGCAAGGCCGACCCCGCTCGGGATCTGGTCGGCGCGATTCCCCCGGCACAAACAACCCACTTCGCTTCGATCACAGATCCGACGAAGATCGGCGAGATGCTCCGTGCGTTCGACGGGTTCGCCGGCACCTTCCCTGTCCTCTGCGCGCTCCGACTTGCACCATTACTATTCGTCCGGCCCGGTGAGCTTCGCCAGGCTGAATGGTCCCAATTCGATCTGGACAAGGGCGAATGGCGCTACCTCGTCACCAAGACTGGGACTGAACATTTAGTGCCGCTTTGCACACAGTCGATCGCCATTCTGCATGAACTGCACGCACTTACGAGTGCAGGCCGCTATGTGTTCCCGGGCGCGCGCGATCGCAAGCGGCCGATGAGCGAGGCCACGATCAATGCAGCACTGCGCAGGCTTGGCTACGACACGCGCACGGAGATCACGGGACACGGCTTTCGTGCGATGGCGCGCACGATCCTGCATGAGGAACTCGATCAGAGACCAGAAGTGATCGAGCATCAACTCGCGCACACAGTGCCGGACAACCTTGGCACAGCCTATAACCGCACAAAGTTCATCAAGGAACGCCGGGTAATGATGCAGAAATGGGCCGACTATCTGGATCGGCTCCGTTTAGGTGCGCAGGTTATTGATATTGGAAGCGGGAAAGCTGCGACTTGACGACTGCGATGTGCTATTCCAAGCATGCCAATGCGTGCGCATCCCTTGATGCCGCTGCTGCGCTGAGTCAACTTTTAAATGGTCGAAACAGGTTCGATTATCGGGATAGTCTTCATCGTCTCGCGTTCAAAGATTCTCCGTATCCGGTCTGATCTCGAAACTGAATTCGTCGTGAGCGATCATTGATCCGGGTTTGTTGTTGCCGCGCTCCCTCTTTGCTAGCGAAGGAGTATCGGACTGCTGACCGAACTTCTGCGGGTCTGAACGAGTGACAGGTGTGATCACTTTGCTTTGCGATTGCTGCGAGCCAGGTATCCGGCGAGTGTGCGTTCGTCGCTTCGTCGTATCCTGGAGCGCGTAGCGAAGCGCACTCGCCGTTATGTCCATACCGGCCTCCCTCGCCTGATCGATTAGCTGCTCAAGCGAATACCCCTTCGTACGTGCTGCATTGATATGGGCGCGAACCTTCGGCATTGCATCGCGTACGGTAACTCGCTGTTCCGACGGTGGCTTTTCCGGTAACTCATCTAGTCGCCGGGCAAACTCATCCCATTGCGCTTTCGTGTAAGTCTTCGATGCGGGCATGATGACCTTCCGTTTGCATTTGGTGACGAGAGGGTTTGAGCCAATCGTCCGCGCCATCGGCTGGTACGTCAATGCCGCAACCACGTCGAACGTTGACGTATTAGGACTGCCTCGAACGCGTATGGAATTCATTGGAACAACCTACTATTTTTTGTTTTGTGGTAAGTATGCAACGGCAGTCGTCGTTGGCTGCTGTGCCGCAAACTTACGCGTGAGAATTGAAATATCTGGTTCTGTAGGGGAGCAGAGGATGCCGGGTTGGTTTGCGCCGAAACCGACGGTCAATCATATCTACATCGTCCGATCTAAGGTAATTACTCTCGCGCGTCGCCACTCGATTGGAAACGATTGCTTCACGGGTTGCTCGTACTTGTCCTGCGTTGAGAACAGAGGGCGCACCAGTACGCGAATCGTGTCGATCGGGTCAGCAGTCCAATTAGCAACGATCCAACAGCGTCCTACGTTGGTCCGATTACATTTGAAATCACACGATAAAAACAACAAAGAATTAGGTACTGCAGGATAGGCTTGCGCCGGTTTTAGGCGCCATGCACGTTGCGACATCCGTCCACTAATAACGTTGATAGTACCGGGAGAGACAGTCGCTTTCGTCGCCGGATGCAAACGCGAGTCGATCTCGACGGGTTTGCGCTTTCGGCCGGACCTGTCCGCAATTTAGTGTGCGAGACGGTTTTCGGAGTTATCCGCGTGCGTGCGTGAAGCGCTCGCCAAACAGAATAGCAAATTAGTTCATGGCGGATGGCCAGTCGAATGCGGCTCGCACGGACTTGGCCATCACATCACGAAGCGGCAGCCACAGCAGCTTGATGGCCGCCTCGTCGTTTGGAAAGTGCCCTCGGGTCTTGATGTTCTTGCGCAGTCGCATATTCAGACTCTCGTGCGTTTGTAGTGCACATGACCCCGGCGTATCTCAGACGGGAAGACCAAGAAGGGCGTGACTTTTTTTCACGCTCGTCGCCAGAACTACACGATGGTCGGATATTCCGTTCCCCGCAGCCCGTGAGCGAAGTCTTCCAGCGCATGCTGTGCGGCCTGTTCGCTGGCTGCGGCGTAAATCGGGCGCAGCGCGGTGGCAACCGCCTTACGGTCCTTGTAGCTGGTGGCCGCATCGCTTCGCCTGCAAAACGGGCCGCTTGGTGAAACAGTTACAAGATAAGTATTGACGCTGGTCCATCCGGCGGGTACTGTCCACTCCGAAGTTCAAGAAGTTCGATTGCTGTTCATCAATTCCTCGCTCCTCCGCGGTATTCGTTGTCCTCTCCCTCCTTGAAGCTTCACGCGCTCTTTAATAGAGCAAACTTTCGCACTTTTTTCTCAAGGATTCTTTATGGATACCGGCACCGTTAAGTGGTTCAACGACAGCAAAGGCTTTGGCTTCATCACCCCAGACAAAGGCGGCGGCGACCTGTTTGCTCACTTCTCCGAAATCAGGGGCGACGGTTTCAAGACGCTGGCTGAAAATCAGAAGGTGAGCTTCGAAACGAAGCAAGGCCCGAAGGGGCTGCAAGCGGCTAATATCAAGCCGCTGTAAAGTTGAAGAGCCCGGCCTCCCGCAACGGACGTCGGGTTGCGGCGACACCCTCGCGGAGCTTCGTCTCGCTCGGCTGGAGCAATCGCGCCTGATTGGCATCTGCTTATTGAGCAGTTTGCCAAGAGCGTCATACGCCTTCTTGCGCCTCAATTTCCCCTCAGGCTTCGACGCCATTTTTCGCTGTTCGACTGCTTCAGAAGTCGGCTCGATTGGCTTTGAATCAGCGCGCCCGTGCACTTTTCGCACGGCATGTGCGCACTCAAATATCATTAAAATTAAAATGCAAAACAGACGAATTCAACATTACAACGGCTATGCCGTCCAATCCTCGGCGCATCGTTTGTCCGACGGTAGCTTCTCATCTAACTTGCTGCTCGAACGCATCGATAGCGCGCGAGCCGAAGGCCGCTACCGGTTCTATTCGCTCGACTACTTCAAAAGTGAAGAGCAGGCCTTGCAGCACTCAACCCAATGGGCACTCAACTGGATCGATACGCGCGGTTAAAGACGACGCCACGGTTCAAAACACCCAGCGCATCTGAGTCACCAGGGGGTGCAACAAAACCCGCCCAAACATCACGCAGGATCCCGAACTGTGCATCACCGGCACGCATGGCTGGCAACACTCCCTTCTTCTGGCCCCGCCGGTAGTGGCAGGGCACATGGCGTCTTCGGCTACAATGCGGGTCTAGTGAGTTCGCACAGCACCTAAAACACGCGCGTTGGTTGGTCGCGACACTTCCTTTAATTGATAGTCCAGTGAGGCAAGCGATAGCAGCGGTCGCTGGACTGCACGCCCCGACTCGCATCCGGCCGGCATTGCGAGCCGCAGTGTCTGACCGATCGGCCTCGCGCACCTAATTCTCGGCCCGGCCACGCGGTGCCCATGACTTCCAGGACGCAAGGGCTGCCCAGCGATTTCATGCTTCCCACTATCGCGCGAGCGTGTGTCCAACAACGCTCGCGGCTTCTTCCTCAATGCGGCAATTGAGCCTGTGTCACGCCAATTGACCAGGAGCTTTTGAATGGCCAAAGAAGAACTGCTGGAACTCGACGGTATCGTTGACGAAGTGCTGCCAGACAGCCGCTACCGCGTCACGCTCGACAATGGCGTGGTGGTAGGGGCGTACGCGTCCGGTCGGATTCGCAAGAATCACATTCGCATCCTTGCGGGCGATCGGGTAACGCTGGAACTTTCGGTGTACGACCTGACGAAAGGCCGAATCAATTTTCGGCATAAGGATGAACGGAACGGCGGCGCAACGCAAAGAGCCGCATTTCGTCGTCGTTGATGGCGCGATATGCGACCGTCGGCTGTGCCCCGTCCCTGTGCCACGACGCTGCGTGCACATCCGCATCACCATTCGCAATTGCTTGCGGATATCAACCAAGGAAAAAATTGACTACCGTAATTCTCAAACCCGACGAGCCCGTGGAAGTTGCATTGCGCCGTTTCCGTCGCGCGATCGAGCGCACAGGCCTGATTCCGGAGCTTCGTGTCCGGACAGCCTATGAAAAACCTACCACCGAACGCAAACGCAAAAAGGCTGCTGCAGTGGCACGCCTGCGCAAGCAGATCAAACGGTCGTTGCCGCCGAAAAAGCGGTACTGACCGGGAACTGCCGGGCGGCCATGCTGAAGCGGCCGTCTATGCGGACTGTGCGTGGCATCTCGCTGGCAGGCAGGGCCACTGGCACGGGATCCCCTCAAAAGGCGGGTCAATGTGGATACAGCCACGTGCTGCGGTTGCTCACGGCTATCGTGCCGCACCGAATTGCTGTGGCTGGAGCACTCAGGCCGCTTCCCAGATAGTGCGTTCAGATCCGTCACCGTCGATCAGCATTTCGGCGTAGGCCACCGACGCGCGCCTTGCGTCGCCGGCACTCTCGAAAGGCCGCTTGCCGGGCACACGGAATAAGCGGCTTCGGGGGCTGTCCGTCACGGCATCCGGGTCGCTGATGCGAATCGAAGCATCGAATCCTTCCTCGTAATTGTGACCATATCCCGGTTGAGTCGTGCAATGCGGATACACGAGCAGGGAAATGTCGAAACCTCGATAATGGCGAGTGGTTGTCATCATGTAACTCCTTTGGACCGCAGCACGCGGCCGGTTTTTTTATCGTTCTACAGATCTGGCTGAAGGCGATATACCAAACGCCAGACGAGCCGCACCGACGGCGGCGAAGTGACCGGAACGAAGTTTGTCGGCTGGATATCCTGTACACGAGTACGCGAGCTTCGAGTCTCACATCGGCAAGGGCTCGCTCAGGCGGCATTCCGTTTTCGTTTGCTCGATCGCGCCGCGCTGCCCCGAGTCCACGAAGCATGGTCACTGCCATGCCTCACCTCGCATTCGCTAGCCCATGGGCGGACAGCCTTCGTCATTTGTGTGACGAAGCCGGTATCCGGGGCCTGCCTCATTGCGTGTGGCCCCCGGCCGTCGCTGCGGTGGCGCCCTTGAAGAAACTGCTACGTAAGCGTGGACGTGGAGCGAGGCTGATAGCCGTCGTCAGCTCGTCGAAATAAACGTGATAACGGTGCGGACAGTCGCCTGCTTTGAAAACCTTGAGTTTCAACATACGCGCCACAGTAACTTCGGTCAATGCAATTCTGGTAACAGTCTCGGCCGCCCGACGCTGTCCGATCCACGGTATAGTGGGTCCTCCCCTGCGGAGTGACCACCATGCCGACACACCCGTTTCTTCTCTACAAGGGGTACGAACTTCATCCCCTCGTCTTTCCCCGCACTTTCAGTCGCTTTGACGGACATTCCCGTTACGCCGAAGGTTATGACATTGCGGTGCGGATATGTCGTCCGGCGGTGACAGCAACGCCCGCTGCAAGCCGGGTCTTCAGGCTCAACCAGCCGTATGCGTTCTCCGACTTCGGTACGGCAAGGCGAGCCGCCCGGCAGCAGGGAAAGGACATCGTCGACGGAAAGGTGAGTGGCGCTTCGGTCATCGACATATGAAAACGCTGCTGAAGCGCGGCCTTAACTGATGTGCCCAGGCGACGGGTCGCTCTCTGCCTGGTCGCCGATCTAACTGTCGTCGCATCAGAAAGGTGGCCAATGGCTTAGACCGATCTCCTGCATGCCACGTGCTGGCCGTCGGCCGCGCGTCCGGAACGCTGACCGACATTTCCTGCGCCGCGAAGCAAACCTTCTGTCGCGAGCGTTCGCGAGAGCCTGACGCGGGCTCCGCTCAATTAGCACTCCATGCGCACGGAGATGCGGGTGTGCGCATCAGTTCGCATGCCTGAATGGATGTCAGGTCGGATTGGCCGCCGCCCCCAGACTGGGCCAGCGCGTAGTCCTTGTCGACGGGAAGCTCGTCCGCTGGCACGTCCACCCGTCGGTCGCCTCCCTGCGCGTATCGATTCATCAATCGGAGCGCCCTATGTAACGGATGATCCTGTATCGGGGTTCCGAGATTCACATCGTACAGATCCTCGGAAGAATCTGTACGATGACACAACCGGAACCTGCATGGCCGAGGACGAACTGTTTGAGTTCGAGTATTCGTTGATGAAGTCCTATCGGATGCCGATTCCGTGTCGCGCTCGACAATGGCGTGGTCGTGGGCGCGTACGCGTGGGCCAGATGCGTCGTTTCGCGGTGGTTGAACAGTTGAGGTGAGACTTCCTGACTCGCATGTCGAAATGGCGCATTGTGCGTCGCTACCTGACGAGCCCGAGAAGAGAAGCAGTCGGATGCGGATCATCGGACACCTCAGTCCACCGGCACTACGGTCATAAGTACCGAGTTGACCTGCACGTTCCCCCGTGCTTTTCCGACGGCAAAGCACGGGTTCTTCTGTACAAATCTATCAATGGGCGTAGCATGAGATCTGCGGTCGACCTGCAGCCGTTCCCGGCATCCTGATAGCTGCTTCACTCCGCGGAACGGGACTTTCCCGCTTTCACCCATAACCACTCGACGTGGCCGAACGTGTGAAGCGCTGCCGATGCAACGGCTCACATCTCTACGCTTGCTCTCCTGCGCCGTACGGTGATGCGGCCTTCAAGGTGCCTCATGACAACGCGGTCCCGTCTCTACCGCGGGCTGGACCTTCACCCGCTTGTCGTGGATAGCGCGCCATTGCACACATTGGAGTTTGATATGCAAAGGAATGACCTGCTGAAATGGATCCGGTGCAATGGCTCGGGCATCGTCGACCAGTTTCTGCCGCCCGGCGCGGAGGCGGAACTGGATAGCGTCATCCATGACTGTCGTCACGAGGTCAATTCAGACGCGTTCCTGATGTTCGTGTCGATTCGTGCGTTGCTGCGTGAACACGGCATGACAAGCTGCGAGTCGGATTACGAGGCCGGACAGATCATGGCCAGGCTTAGCATCTGAGTCGCGCTTTTCGACGCCCCTATGCGACAGCCGCAATCGGGCGACAACCCTGAAGGAACCCCTATGCGCTTCAATTCCACTTTGATCGTTGTCGACCCGACACCGCGTAGGGCCGACGGGGAGTACATGGCTCACGCGCGCATCAGCGGCAGCCGTGCGGACGGCACCGGGTACGAGATTCACTCGAGCGGCGATCTGGCCGGCTTTGACGCACGCGAGGACGCGATAGCCTATGCGAAGAACTGGGCGCAGGACTGGCTGGAGGCGCGCTTCGGCTGACAGACGTCTCGCATACAGATGCAACGTGAGAGCGATTGATCTGGAGGCGGACCATTCGCGGTTGGCGGGGCGGGGCCGAGTCGGACAGCAACTACCACTCGATGAATGTATCGCAGTCGTCAGCTCGTTTCAGTAATGTTGCCTTTCGGACATCAACGCACACCTCATTACGCCGCTTGGTCCTGATATGCTCTACGGTCACCACCGCGCGCCTCGGCGCGTTTCGCTGACCGCTTCAGGGAAGCCGGCGCTGCGCCCATCGTTGGTGCTTAACTGAGGGTTCGGGTGCAAATGAGGCGGCAGCAGCTGCGAGTGGAGCAGCATCGCGATTGTCTAACGCTTTGGACAAGGTTGAAGTCAGCACGTGGATCCAGAGGAACGAACTGGCGATGGTCGAAGGCGAAATGGTTAGATGGCAAAGGCTGCAGCACAGGTTATCTGCATCGATCGATTCTCACATAAGACGACCTTTAGGCTGATCGCCAGTGTCTGACGCCGCCCCGCCGCGATCCAAGGCGACGCACCGGTCACTGCCTACCTATGTTGCCCAAGAAATCGAAAAACCACTTGCCCCAAAAAGCGGATGACCTTTGCGGTCCGGGCAGCGACCATCGAAAGAGCATTCCGGAACGGCCGGATCGGGGTCGGGTACGGCCGATTGCATCGGGCGGCGTGCGGCCAACAAGCGTCATTCGCTCGCGCTTTTGCCCGGACGTTCGGGCGTCGACTCTGCCCTCTAACCGGCTTCAGTCGCTAGGGCAAGCTCCTGCACAGTCAACCGTTTGGCCACTCACTTGATCTTCACGACGACCTTGCCCTTCGCGCGTCCCTGAGCCAAGTATTCAAGCGCTTCCTTCGCTTGCTCGAACGAAAAAACCCTGTCGATCACCGGACGAATGTGTTCCGACTCGAGAAGTCCTCCAATTTCGGCGAGTTGGGCGCCGTCGGGACGGACGAATAGAAATGAGTAGGTGACGTCCCGTTTTCTTGCAAGGCGCATGATTTTTCGGCTCATCAAGCCGAACACGAACGTTAGAAAGAAATTCAGGCGTCGTGCGCGTGCGAACGCTGCGTCCAACGGACCGATGAGCGAGACAACCTTGCTCCCTGGTTTGAGAATGCCGATGGCTTTCTCGATCGCATCGCCCCGCAGTGTACCGAGCACCACGTCGTAGCCCCGCAGCATTTTTTCGAAGTTCTCCTTCTTATAATCAACCACCTCGTCTGCGCCCAGCGTGGTGACCAGTGGGACATTACCCGTGCTGGTGGTCGTTCCTACCTTGGCACCGAGGTACTTTGCTAGCTGGATCGCGAAGGTACCGATACCGCCCGACCCCGCAGGGATGAACACCTTCTCGCCAGATCGAACATTGGCACGCTCCTTCAATGCTTGCCACGAGGTGAGGCCAACCATCGGAACGGAAGCGGCCTGCACAAAGTCGAGCTTGGCCGGCTTCGGTGCGGCAACGCTTTCCGGCACCGCCGCGAATTCGGCTATCGACCCTCTGCCAAGATCGAAGAGACTGGCAAAAACGGCATCGCCCGGCTTGAAACGCGTCACGCGACTGCCAACCTCAACCACCACGCCGGCAATATCGCTGCCTAGCGTGGCTGGTAATTCGAACTTCAGGACGGGCTTGAACGTGCCCGCCGGAATCATGTTGTCGATTGGGTTCAATCCGGCCGCGTGGACCTGCACCAACAACTCATCCGCCTTTAACGTGGGGCGTGGAACGTCGTCGAACTCGATCTCAGGTGATCTGCCATAGCGTTTGAATGTGAGTGCTTGCATGTTGCTTTAACCAAGGTAGGGTGCTGCCAGGAACGCCAGCGCCTTCGACACGAAGTCAGCGTGATATTGAAAGATGCCGCCGTGCCCAGCGTCTTCGTAGATGACCAACTGCGCATGGGGAATGCGGCGAGCCATGTCGAGACTCAGTGAGGTGGGCACCATGATGTCGTTGTCGCCATTGGCGATCAGGACCGGCATGCGCAGGCCGGCGAGCTCCTGCGGCACCTGCTGGCCCCAAGCCTTGATCGCCTTGAGCTGGCGCGAAAACGCGCGAGGTGTCGGTCCCCTGTCGCGATCGGCGCGGCGCTCCTTCAGTCTTTTCAGGAAGGCGCTTGCTGCCTTCCGGCCGATGGCCGTAGCGGTGAAGAAGAGATAGGTCTTGGGGTCGCGTAGCGTCAGGAGGCCCTTGAGTATCAGCGGCCACGACACCGCACCGACACGATCGATGCCCTGACCGCCCGCGGGGCCGGTGCCGGTAAGGATGAGCTTGCGCACAAGGGCAGGCGCCTTCAGGGCCACGTCCTGCGCCACGAAACCGCCAAGCGAAAAGCCGAACAGATTTACTTGATCGAAACCCATCGCGCGGATCACCGCGATAGTGTCGCGCGCCATCTCGTCGACGGTCACCGGCGCGGTGCCGCCGGACAAACCGATTCCGCGATAGTCGATGGCAATAACGTGATGCTCATGAGCCAGGCCATCTACGATGCGCGGGTCGAAGTTGTCCAGCACGGCGCCCCAGTGGTTGAGCAGGACTAGCGGGGTACCGCCATGCTGTCCCAGTTCCCGATAAGCGAACGTGGTTCCGCCCGCCTCTACGAGCTTGGTCTGAGCGTGGGCATAAGACGCCTGCGGCGCTTTGAAGTTCATGGTCGATTCTCGTCGGGGGTGCCGCCCCGGTCATTGTGGCGGTCAGGCTCCGGGCCGATAGCGTTCGGCCGCCTGGGCTTGTCGAATGTCCGATATGAGCCCTTGACGCGCGCCATCCAATGCGTCCCAGCGCGCCGCCACGTGCAGCGGCGGGATAGTCACTAGTTCGCGGCGATCGAAGCCGACCAGTGCCGCATCAACCAGTTCGCCGACGTCCATCACCTCGCTAAGCGTATTGACGTCGATGCCGGCGCGTCCCCAGATCTCCGTGCGGGTCGCCGCCGGAAGCACCGCCTGTACGTAGACGCCCTCAGGCGATAACTCCAGGCTCAGTCCCTGCGACAGGAACAGCACGAACGCCTTGGTGGCGCCGTAGATCGACATGCCGAATTCGGGCGCGAAACCCACCACCGAGCCAATGTTGACGATCGCGCCAGTACCAGACTGCACAAAGCGCGGAGCGACCGCGGCTGCGAGCCGCGTCAGCGCCGTGGTGTTGAGCGCGATCAGACGCTCGATGCCCTCGGCCGTCTGCTGGACGAATCCGCCTGACTGGGCCATCCCGGCGTTGTTAATCAGGAAGCCTATGCGAGTGTCGTCGCGCAGGCGACACTCGACCGCAGCCAGGTCGGCGGGCTGGGTGAGATCGGCCTGCAGCACCTGGACGGCCACGCCGCTTTGTTCACGCAGGCGCGCGGCCAACGCATCGAGGCGCGCCTTGTCGCGTGCAACCAGCACGAGGTCGTGGCCGCGGCCGGCGAAGCGCTCGGCGTAGCTCGCGCCGATGCCAGAGGAGGCGCCGGTTACGAGCACCGTCGGAAGCGTGGTCATGGTTTATTTCCTTTGTAAAAGAGGTTCGACAGGGACGCTGGCAGCGCGCGTCAAGCGGTGATTGAGGGGTAGTCGATATAGCCCGCAGCGCCGCCACCATAAAGGGTGGCGAAGTCCGGCTGCGCGAGCTGCGCGCCGGTCTTCAGGCGTTCGACCAGATCGGGGTTGCTGATAAAGGCGCGGCCGAAGGCGAACAGATCTGCCTTGCCCTCGTTGAGTCTGGAGGTAGCGAGTTCCAGGTCGTAGCCGTTATTGGCCAGATAGGTTTGCCTGAACCGGCGGCGCATCGCGTCGTAGTCGAACGGTGCGACATCACGCGGGCCGCCGGTCGCACCCTCGACCACGTGCAGATAGACGATGCCCAGCGCGCTAAGCTGCCCGGCGATGTAATCGTACTGCGGCTGAGGATCGTTGCAGGAAATGCCGTTTGCCGGCGACACGGGCGAGATGCGCACCCCGGTGCGGTCGGCGCCGATTTCCTCGACCACGGCAGCGACGACTTCCAGCAACAGGCGCGCGCGATTCTCGATCGAGCCGCCGTAGGCGTCAGTGCGCTGGTTGGCTCCGTCCTTGATGAACTGCTCGAGTAGATAGCCGTTGGCGCCGTGGATCTCCACGCCGTCGAAGCCGGCTGCAATGGCGTTCGCCGCAGCCTGGCGGAAGTCGTTCACGATGCCCGGCAGTTCGGCGAGTTCCAGAGCGCGCGGCTCGGAGACGTCGGCAAATCCGTTGTTCACGAAGGTCTTGGTCGCTGCACGAATGGCTGACGGTGCGACCGGCGCAGCGCCGCCCGGCTGCAGATCGATGTGCGCAACACGGCCGACGTGCCAGAGTTGCGCGAAGATGCGCCCGCCCCTCGTATGCACAGCCTCGGTGACCGTGCGCCAACCGGCGATCTGCTCGCGTGTGTACAAGCCGGGGGTGTCCTGATAGCCCTGCGCCTGTGCCGACACCTGAGTGGCCTCCGTGATGATCAGACCGGCCGAGGCGCGCTGCGCGTAATAGGCCGCAGCCAGCTCGCTGGGCACCAGCCCCGCGCCGGCGCGGTTGCGGGTCAGCGGCGCCATGACAAAGCGATTGGCGACGGTAAGACGGCCCAGGGTGTAGGGCTCGAAAAGCGTCTTGTCGGTCATGTTTGCGTCAGGTTCGAGGTTGGGAACAGGACCAATGATGACGATCATAATCAAAAATGTCAAGGTTTTGATGACGATCGACATCAATGTATAATGAAGCCTTCACACATGAACCCATCGTGGCCAGACCATGAAGATCACCAAGGCACAGGCACAGGCCAACCGTGAGCACGTTGTCGAGACGGCGTCGCAGCTGTTTCGGGAGCGCGGCTACGATGGGGTCGGCATTGCCGATCTGATGGCCGCCGCCGGCTTTACCCACGGCGGCTTTTACAAGCAGTTCGGCTCCAAGGCAGATCTGATGGCGGAATCGGCGGCGTGCGGAATCGCGCAGACCGTGGCGCTGAGCATGGGTGTGGACGCGCCTGAGTTTGTGCGGTACTACCTTTCTCGCGAGCACCGGGACACCCGCGCGACCGGTTGCACGATGGCCGCACTGGGCGGGGATGCCGCGCGTCAGCCGGAAGCAGTTCGCGCCACCTTCGCGGCCGGCATTGAGAGCCTGCTGACGGTGCTGAATCCCGAGAGTAGTGCGTTGAACGGTGAGGACACACGCCTGGCGAGAGCCAGGTCCCTCGACATACTGGCGCACGCGGTCGGTGCCATTGTCATGTCGCGCGCCTGCCCGGACGATTCGCCGCTGGCCGACGAGATTCTTGCGGTTTGCCGCGACCAGATTCTGGCGTCAATGG
Organism: Paraburkholderia atlantica; assembly: GCF_009362785.1. Taxonomy (GTDB): domain Bacteria; phylum Pseudomonadota; class Gammaproteobacteria; order Burkholderiales; family Burkholderiaceae; genus Paraburkholderia; species Paraburkholderia atlantica. The sequence goes on along the minus strand of NZ_WHNQ01000023.1, from coordinate 45,388 downwards.
GCCCGTCGGCGACCGCAGGCGAACCTACGCGCAATCACGGCAGCGGCACGTCGGCAAGACCCGAGTAACTCCGTTACCGGCGGCAAACCGAATGTCCGAAAGGCGCCTGCGAAACAACGCACAGCAGGCGGGAGCACAAGATCGCGAGCAGCGGCGATCCATGACAACGGGATCAGAAAACTGGCGAACGGGTTGCCGACGCCGCCGCCGAACCTGTCCGTCAGCAAGCGGCCCAGCTGATCACCGAAGCACTGGCACTGGACGTCGCGACCGACATGATCGCCCGAACGGCCGTTGTACCTTGGAAGCCGTCGGCATTGAAGTCGACGATGCCCTCGAGATGGCAGAACAGACCAAGGTCTGACGGCGACATGGCCGGCGAGCGGACGCTTGCCGGGCCACAAGCTGCCGCTCGGGCAATGCACAAAGCCGACATTCCAATGGCCGGTTGCATTCGGAATCCGCCAGCTGCGCGAGCTATCAGGACAGAGATGGCGCAGCCATTAATCAATGGTTAATCGCAGTGGACGGACTACCCCTTCCGCGGTCGTAACAAGCACGCAGTGAACAATGAGCCTCCGATATCGATGTAGCGTGTTTCGCCGGACAGTAGCTTGCCCCACAGTTAGGATCCAGTGAGTTCGGCGCGGCGTGTCATGCCGACGAGAGCCTTCGTCAAAGAGACGATTTTTTTTCACCGAAAAGGCCTGCGCAAAAATCGCCAAATCCGGCGGGGTCCGCAACGTTGGTGACCGCGAGGTTGCCAGTACAGCTCGCGGAACGGAGAAGGCAGCGCGTCCGGACGCCGCGCTGCGGGCGACGCGGAGCGGGATTCCTGGGGAGCAGTGACCACACGTTCAGGGCGCGGGATGTAGTGCCCGCAGCTGCCGCTTCGCGCGGCCGCGTCTGCCGAAGCCGTCGCCTATCGAAGTTCGGGCCAGCGATTTTTTCTCACCGTAGGTCGAGATAAAGTCGTTTGTTGAAGAGCGGCGCGTCCGCTACTCTAAATGCACGCACCGATCCGACCGGCGCGTCAAATCAAAAGCGCACCAAAACCGCTCCTTCGACCCATCGCGTCGCGGAAAGGCAGGTAATCATATAAAGCGCAAAGTCCTTGGCGGACGATTATTCAAATCGTTGGAGACAAATATGGGATTCAATCGTAGAAACTTTCTCATCACCGGAACCGGAGCCGCCTTTATCGCTGCGACAGGCCTCCTGGATGGTCCGTGGGTTCGACGCGCCAACGCGGCAGAATTCTCCTATAAGGTCGGCACGAACCTGCCGGCAAATCATCCGCTGAATGTTCGTATTCAAGAGGCAGCGGATGCGATCAAAAAGGAGACAGACGGTCGAGTCGACCTTCGGGTGTTTCCGAATAATCAGCTCGGTGGCGACCCAGACATGTTCTCGCAGTTGCGGGCTGGCGCACTGGAGTTTTATACGGTCTCGGGCGCTAATACCCTTTCGACTCTGGTTCCGAAGGCATCCATCTCGGGAGTCGGCTTTGCATATAAAGACTATGACCAGGTATTCGCAGCATTCGATGGCGACCTTGGCGCCCATATTCGCGGGCTGATTGGAAAGGCAAATCTGGTTGTTCAGGACAAGATCTGGAACAACGGGTTCCGCCAGATCACGACCAGTACGAAGCCCATCAAGACTCCTGCCGACCTGCAGGGCATGAAAATCCGGGTGCCGGGTGGTCGTCTCTGGATTTCGCTGTTCAAGTCGCTGTCCGCCGCTCCGGCGTCGATCAGCTTCAACGAAGTCTATTCTTCGTTGCAGACAAAGGTCGTCGACGGGCAGGAGAACGCGCTGGCTGTAGTAGACGCCGCGAAGCTTTATGAAGTTCAGAAATACTGCTCGATGACGAACCACATGTGGGACGGCTACTGGTTGTTGGGTAACAAGACAGCGTGGGAAAAAATGCCGCCCACCGTCCGTGACATCGTCTCAAAGCACCTCAATGCGGGGGCACTGAAGCAACGACAAGACGTGATCCAGTTGAACGCCTCCCTGCAAAAGACGCTTGCGGGCAGAGGGCTTGCGTTTAATACCGCTGACGCGAACGCGTTCCGCCAAACCCTGAAATCCGCGAACTTCTACACGGAGCAGAAGCAATACTTCGGCGACGAAGAATGGACTCTCATGGAGAAATACACGGGAAAGCTGGCATGAGAACGCAAATGCTGAAAGACGTGGATGACGCGCTCGAACAACAGACCAGCGCAACCGTCCACCACACGACGAAGACGGTGCCCCGCTGGCTGTCCCGTGTGGACTTCGCACTCGGCGTAATCGTCTCTGTGCCCGCGGCACTGCTGGTGCTAGCAGAAATTATCCTGCTTTTCAGCGGCGTTGTGGCCCGTTATGTCCTGCACCACCCGTTAATCTGGAGTGACGAACTCGCTGCCATCCTGTTTCTCTGGCTCGCCATGACGGGTGCAGCTACCGCGTTGCATCGAGGAAGCCACATGCGCATGACGGCACTGGTCAACCGCATGGGCGAGCACTGGGATTCGTTCTGGGACACCATTTCGATGGTGGCGAGCATGCTCTTTCTCGGACTGGTACTTGTTCCGTCGATCGCTTACATCAAGCAGCAGTGGGACATTCTGACCCCGACTATGGAGATCAATGACGGCCTACGCGTCGCGGCTATCATCTTCGGCATTGTGTCGATGCTGCTGATCTGCGTGGTCAAGCTGTTAGCAATCGGCTGGAAGACTGCTATCACTGGGATTGCGGTGTCGCTAGTGACTGTGTTTGCGCTGGAACATGCCGGACCGGTTTTGCAATCGCTTGGAAACCTGAACTTGGTGATTTTCTTCGTTGGTGTGGTTGGTTTCACCGTCCTGAGCGGAATGCCTATCGCTTTCTCCTTCGGTCTTTCCGTATTTGCTTATCTTTCGATGTCAACCGCCATGCCGTTGGAGATTGTCGTCAGCCGCATGGACGAAGGAATGTCTCAAATCCTTCTGTTGGCTGTGCCGATGTTTATTTTCCTCGGGCTTCTCATTGAGATGACAGGGATGGCACGGGCGATGATCAACTTCCTGGCATCGTTGCTCGGTCATGTTCGGGGTGGCCTCTCATATGTTCTGGTTGGCGCGATGTATCTGATTTCCGGGATTTCCGGTTCAAAGGCGGCCGATATGGCGGCCGTTGCTCCAATTCTGTTCCCTGAGATGAAGAAGCGTGGCGAGAATCCCGGCGAGCTCGTCGCACTGCTATCGGCAACCGGCGCACAGACCGAAACGGTTCCGCCAAGCATCGTGCTCATCACGATCGGATCGGTTACTGGCGTATCAATCTCTGCGCTTTTTACCGGCGGTCTGTTGCCGGGGCTCGTCCTGGCATTCATGTTGTGCATGCTTGTCTGGTGGCGGGCCCGAAATTTCGAGCCCACATCCTCCACGAGGGCCGCGTGGTCGTTGGTCGGAAAGGCTTTTGTGGTATCGATCCCGGCTCTGGCCCTTCCGGTTGTGATCCGCGTGGCTGTGGTGGAAGGCGTAGCCACGGCAACGGAAGTTTCGACAGTCGGCATCGCGTATTCTGTTGTCGCCGGGCTCCTGGTGTATCGGTGCTTTGATTGGAAGCGTGTTGGCCCCATGCTCGTTGAGACGGCCGCTCTTTCCGGTGCGATCCTCATCATCATTGGTACGGCTACAGCGATGGCGTGGGCGCTCACACAGTCCGGCTTCTCTCACGGACTGGCGGATTTCATGCAGCATCTGCCAGGGGGCGCGTTCACCTTCATAGTTGTGTCGATCTTCATGTTCATCATCCTGGGCAGCGTCCTCGAGGGAATACCAGCCATCGTGCTCTTCGGGCCGTTACTTTTCCCCATTGCCCGGGCTGTCGGTATCCATGAAGTTCAATACGCGATGGTTGTTATTCTTTCGATGGGTTTGGGGCTGTTCTCGCCGCCGTTCGGGGTCGGGTATTACGGCGCGTGCGCGGTCAGCAAGATCTCGCCGAACCTGGGCATCCGTCCGATCATGGGTTATATGGCCGCACTGTTCATTGGCATCGTGGTCATCGCAGCGGTACCGTGGATTTCGACCGGCTTTCTGAAAACCTGAGAGGCGCCTAACGCAGAAATCAAAAGGGCTGGACGCACATTCAGCCTTTTTTGTTTGGAAGTCGCTTCGGGGCATCAGGCGATCGTGGGGATGTTGATAAGTTGATAAGGCCATGAGAGGGCGGGAAGCAACTATCGCCGCGTGGATTGGACACGGCGTCAGTGCGCTCCCGCCGGTATCAAGTTTGCGGAACAAGAGAACAGAACGGTGCCTGCAACAAGCTCGCCTGTGCCGGCCGATACGCTACGCTGGATGGAAGATCAGCCCCTCGTAGTTTCATCGGCGCTTCTGGATTGTTCATGCTGCAGCAAGGCTTCCCCGGATCGGACTACCAACATGCCAAGGAGCTGTTCCAACTTAGCCTGGCATCGTGTGAAAAGTCCCGCAGATATGCCGCCAAGCTGGACGTCATAGATACATACGATCTTCTCGAGTATAGAGCTAGCGTTCTCACTGAGCATCCACGGCCCGCCGCCTGCGCGAACAGCCGCTATGGCCTCTATCTCGCGTTCAGCGTCGCAGTAAAGCTGATAGGCACCGGCGCCCAGCCCCTCTTTCCACATCAGATATGACAGATATGTCGTTCGGATGAGTTGATATAGCAGATGCTGGCTGCCGTGGCCCGATTGAAACGAAGCAAGGGCGAGGTGCGAGACTAAAGACAGGTCTTTGACAAGCGGCAAGGGAAGCGGAAGAAGCATCTGCTTTGACAGCGCCGGTCCGCGGCGTGGTTTTTTGAGGTTCTGTGCTTTCGTTACCATGGCGGATACCAGCGCCTTGCCGAAACTCATGGGGGCCCGCACAGCGCACCCCCATGCCCTGACGTATGAATGAAAGATCAGGAAGGGTAGACGATTCTCAGAAGGTTACTGATGCCGGGCGTGCCAAACGGGACACCTGCTGCGATCAGCAATGGTTTGCGGCGGTCGACCCCGATTCGATGCGCTGCTGCGGTGGCCTTCGTGACCATATCTTCAACGTTCTGCGCATCGTCGACATGTAAAGGACAGGCACCCCAGGTCAACGTAAGCTGACGCGCAACGGCTTCATCAGGAGTGAGCGACAGGATGCGGGAGGCTGGCCGCTCGCGAGCAATCCGCGCAGCAGTCGCGCCGGAAGTGGTGTAGGCGACGATTGCTGCGATCGGCAACATCGATGTGATGGTAAATATCGCTGCGCTGATCGCCTCCGGCGCGGCAGCAGATGCGGGCGGCCTGACTGCTTTAAGCAGTTGACGATACGAGGGCGCATTCTCTGTGCGCTCGATGATCCTATTCATCATCGAAACCGCTTGAACTGGGAAGGCGCCTGACGCGGACTCCGCGGACAGCATAACGGCATCGGCGCCGTCAAAAACGGCCGTCGCCACGTCGGACGTCTCCGCTCGCGTGGGCACGGCAGAGTTCACCATCGACTCCAGCATCTGCGTTGCCACAACGACAGGCTTTCCTGCCTCTCGGCATAAACCCACGATTCGCTTCTGGATTACCGGGACTTCCTCGGGTGGTAACTCAACACCCATATCGCCACGCGCAATCATGATTCCGTCAGAAGCCTCGATGATCTCCTCGATCGAATCAACAGCGGATGGCTTCTCGATCTTGGCGATAATCTTAGCCCGGCCTTTGATCAGATTGCGCGCGTCGCGCACATCGTCTGCCCGCTGCACAAAAGACAGTGCGATCCACTCTACGCCTTGTTCCAAGCCAAATTGTAGGTCTTTCCTGTCCTTATCGGTCAGCGCTGGAATGGGGAGGACCACGCTCGGGACGTTGACGCCTTTTCGGTCCGAAAGGATGCCGCCGATGACAACTTCGGTCGTCATGCGGGTAAGCGATGTATCGACGATCCTGAACTTCAGCAGGCCGTCGTTGGCGAGCAAAGTATCGCCGATCGCGGCGACTGCGAAGATTTCCGGGTGGGGGAGACAGACCCTCGACTCATCACCGTGTGCGCTATCAAGGTCAAAACTGAAAGTCTGTCCTGGCCGCAGATCGACCTTGCCATCCTTGAACTGCGCGACTCGTAGCTTCGGTCCTTGCAGATCAAGCAGCACGCCGATCGGACGACCATGTCGGGCCCCGATCCTGCGAATTGCTTGCAGTCGCTGAGCCTGTTCCGCGTGACTGCCATGGCTCATGTTCAACCTGAAAACGTCGGCGCCGGAGACATACAGGCTTTCAATCAGGCTCTCGGCGGAACTTGACGGTCCGAGCGTCGCAACGATTTTTGTGGAGCGGTTTCTGTTCATCGATGAAGAATTTGAGGTTGCGGAAGACTTCGTGCGAAAGAGACGAGGAATCGAAGCGGGCCGGAGATGACGCCGCCTGGGTAAGCGAGCAACTCCCCCCTTCGGATGTGACGACATTGCACTCGGTCCCGATCCGTATAGGGAACTTATGCGATAGGGACTTGCTCCGTGTGACTCCGTGCCCACGGCCCTCCTGGTCGCAATCGCCGAACCGTCGGGCCGGTGTCCGACGTGTTTGATTGACCAAACGGGAACGCGCTTTAGGGCGCGGATCCCCTCAGCATCTACTTTGCGGCGTGAAGAAAGTGTCGCTGCGCCGCGGGACGCGGCGATTATGTTGTGGTGCCATCCCGGGCGATGACAAAGAAGTTCTCGTCGCCCATCTGGCCGCCTTTCAGGGCAAGCTGCAGGTCTTGCAAATGAGGCTTATCGGAAAGCACCCGGCACAGCGGCGCGCCCGCGGCGAGGCGGCCGTCAATCTCAAGTGCATCGGGCCCAAGAACCTGTGTGACTTGACTCGACGTATCGCCGCCTGAGAGAACCAGGCGGCGCAAATAAGTGGCCTCGAGGACAGCATTCGCGACTGCGCCAAGCCGTTGGCCCAGCAATCGCCCGCCTTGATGCCGAGCGTCGTCCTCGGTCAGTCCGTCGGCGGTAAAGCACTCAAGCATTGCGGCGATGCGCTTATCGCGCGGGCCACGCGCAGTATGCATGATGACACTGCGCCCTTCGCTGACCAGCGCAATCGTGCGTCCGACGATATCTGCAGCTGTTTGCTGCCAAGAGTCTTCCCGCACAAGCGCTTTTGCGTCGATGGCAATCTCGGCGAAGCCTGCCGCGATCGCCGTGTCAATCTGTGCGGCAGACAGCGGTGAGGCACTCCCAGACATCGCAAGAATTTGACTCGTGGGCGCGATACGGTCGTAAGATCGCCGCGTATCGGGAAGATTGCCGAGCTCCCGCCACCATTGCGTCATCGCATATTCGACGCCAGACGAGCCAATGGTAAAGATAGGGCCGACGGTTGTAGCGTACCTGTCAAGAAGGCGACCGACTTCGGTCAGATGACGTGGAGTCACTGTATCGAGCAAGATTCCCACGTCGCCGGTTGAAGTTGCTTCCGACCACGCCCGGTCTATTTCTTCGCGGGCGCCTTCCAGACTGGGCAGGAAAATCCCGGAGAGAGGCAGGTCTGTCTGCAGCGCCAGATGACGCAGAAGATCTCCTTCCATCATCGGTGTGACAGGATGGACACTCATAATCGGATGGCGATCGATTCGATAGGTCTTGTTATCGGTACCGGATCGGGCAAACAGGTTGCCAAAGGCGCAGTAGCGTTTTAATGCTGGAGTGCCGGCAACAATCGGAACTGGCGTACTCGTGATTCCAGCGCGGGCTATCTCCAACGCTTTTCCGATGCTTCCTATCGTCGGGCCGCTATCGAAGGTTGAACACACTTTGTAGTGAAGAATCGGGGCATTCAGGTCGCGTAGAGCACCGAATACGGACGGAAGAGACTCGTCCATTTCGGACGGACTCATCCCTCGACTGTCACCTGCGACACCGATTGCGTCAAATCCGCCGAGTTGCGATAGTTTTTCGGACGAAGGCGCTTTCAAGAAAAGGGCGCACCGCAGCCCCGCGAACGCCAGGACTTCCAGAGCGTCAGTCGACCCGGTAAAGTCGTCGCCGTAGAAAGCCAGCCGCAATGCCGCGTCGGATTGTTCAGCTTTTGCACTCATCCTGGATTACGCCGATTGGAAGTGAGACAGCGCAGCACGCAGCGCAGGTCGGGACTCCGCGAAGGTTTTCAGATCTACTCCTTCGACCGCTGCTTCCCACCCTTCTCGCATACTGGCAACACCCGCGGCGATTCCATGCGGATGTCCGATAATTCCGCCGCCGGCCAGATGCATCAGGTCCACGGAGCCCAGCTGGGCATACAGATCAGGGGCTTGAGACGCCCACTGGCCCGATGAAAAAACTGGCATCAACGGCTGCACACCCGCGAACGGTGCCAGGCAGGCACGGGCCGAATCGATGACGGATGTATCTGGCTCCCAGAATTTGCTGCGAATGCCGTTGACGTGCAGATGATCTACTCCGGCAAGTCGCCACAACTTCTGAAACGCCTGAAAGGAGAACCCGAGTTCCGGACAGCGTGTCAGCGCACCCCAACCGTTGCGGTGGCCGTGGATAGGTAATTGGGCATGCGTTCGAAGATGCTCGACGCCAGCAAAGCCTACCCAATTAATGGAAACCATCACGCACGTACCGCCGGCCCGCAGAACCGCATCGTGTCGGTGGAGCATCTCGTCGATTGTGCCGGAGATATTGATCGCGTACATCGGCATGCGACCCATGCGGTCGGCGTGTCGATGCAAGACCGGCATGACGGCTGCGAGGCGTTGATCGAAGCTGGCGTACGTGGGGTCAGCGAGAAGTTCGTCATCCTTGATGAAGTCGATCTCTGCGGCGCAAAGACTATCGACGATTTCAGCCGTCTGTTCCGGAAGCAAGCCAATGCTTGGCTTGACGATCGTTCCGATCATTGGTCTGTCGTAGACCTTCGCGAACTCACGGGTTCCGCCAATACCGAATTGAGGGCCGGGGAACTGTGCTGCGTACATTGCTGGCAGATCGACGTCAAGCAGCCGCAGCCCTGTCACTTCCCCTAACTCAAACAGGTTGCCAGCGACCGTGGATAAAAGGGTGGGCAGATTGGCGCCCACGTTGTCCACCGGAAAGGCGATCTCGATTTCGCCTCGATAATAGACACTCGGCGCCCCCTTCCGTTCAACGTGAGCACTGCGCAGCGACGGCTCGAGAACGGGGGGGTGCGAATCCACCTTCACTACGCGAGCACGCGCGCGATTCTTCAGGGCATCAGTCTCTCCCGGGAGCGAAAGAAACGTTCCGCTAGACTGTTCGCCCGCAATGACTTCTGCGGCTTTTGCAATCGGCACTGCGCTTTCGACGAAATAACGCGCGGTAAATTCGGCTCTTTGATGGGAGATTTCGACCATGTTTGACTCTTCGTCCTGGGTATTCGAGCTAAGTTGAGGCGCATGGATTTACTGGGGAGGCCTGCGCTTAAACCGGGGATGAGACGAATATAGTTTTGACGACTTGCGACATCAAACGATATGATTTCTCGACGCCGAGCGAAAAACTCACAATAGGCCACTTTCATAAGCAGTGGGCCGCGGGCCCATAGGAGCTCATGTGCCTCGCCTCTCATTGAATGCGCTGCGCGCCTTTGAAGCCACAGCCCGCCTGAGAAGCTTCGGTGCCGCCGCCGAAGAACTCTGCGTGACTCATGGTGCGGTCAGCAGACATATCCGTGCACTTGAAGATCAGCTGGGTGTCCTACTGCTGTCGCGCAATGCGCACTTGACCGAGCCGACGCCCGAAGGGGCGCAGATGGCCGAAGGCCTGAGCGTGGCGTTCAACCTTATACAAAAGACCGTCGATCAGCTCAAGCCGGGGCCGCTGACGCTCTCATGCTCGGCGTCGATCATGATGTACTGGCTGCTGCCGCGCCTCTCGAAGCTGAAAAATGCGATCCCATCGCTCGAGCTGAGTTTCAACACAGGTCACGGCGAAATCGACTTTACCCGGGACAAGATAACGGTGGCGATACGGCTTTCCTCCATCCCGGTACCGAAAGGCGTCACCCCGGTTCCGGTGATTGAGGAATGGATCGGCGCAGTGTGCTCGCCCGGGTACATGCGCACAAACCGGATCAAAAAACCGAGCGACCTGCAGCGTGTGCGGCTTCTAGCAACCAATACGCGACCGTCCGCGTGGGCCGACTGGTACAAGGCGAGCTCGACTGTGCTGGAAAACCCGCCTGAGATCGCTGAATCGTTCGATCATTTCTATCTTCAGATTCAGGCCGCCAAGTGCGGTTTGGGCGTCGCAGCAGTGCCGAGAATGCTCGTCCGGGACGAACTGGATTCGGCTGGTCTCGTCGCGCCGTTCGGCTTTGTGCCAGGCCCTGTGAGCCTCGTGCTGTGGGTTGCTCCTCATGCTGAGAATCAGCCGAAGACCGTCGCCTTGGTGGAATGGCTGAGGAACGAGTTGCGTGAAATGGAGACATGAAGCATGCATCGGCTTGCTTGCCGGCATGCGAAATCAGTTTTTCCGGTGTTTGACTTTTTCTCACAGTCGCCAGCTTTATTATCCTTTGACCTTGCCAGTTAAGGCTCCAATAATTTGCACACGAGATGGCGCGCGGCGCCGTCATTTGATCCGCTCCAAGGCATCGCACGCGAAGCCGCGCAGCGGTCTTACACTGAAGGAGACAACGTGGAGCAGACGAAGCAGAACGGCACAAGTCGCGTAGCCGTGGTCACGGGCGGCGCGATGGGCATCGGTGCAGATTCGGCAGAACAGCTTGCAAGACGTGGCTATCACGTCGTTCTTGCCGATATCAATAAGAGCGCGGCAGAAGAAACAGCGTCAGGCTTCTGCCACGCGGGCCTGTCAGTTTCGGCTACTGAGATAGACGTTTCAAGCGCCGAATCGATTGCCGCTGCATTCGATGTGATCGACAAGACGCATGGGCGTTGCGACGTTTTGGTGAACGGCGCCGGCATTGCCAAGCTGGTGCCATTCATAGACTATCCGCTCGACGCATTTCTCAAAACGATGCAGGTCAATGTAACTGGCGCGTTTTTATGCTCCCAACATGCCGCGCGTCTGATGGTTAAGAACCGCTGGGGCCGCATAATCAACATCGCTTCGGTGGCAGGCATGCGAGCGGTCGGTAAAGGACGCACGGCCTACGGCACGTCGAAAGGGGCTGTCATCGCTTTAACGCGGCAGATGGCGGTAGAACTCTGTGACTACGGCATCACTGCTAACGCAATCGCGCCGGGTCCAGTTGATACGCCGATGACCAAGGCGCTCCATATCGAAGAGTTCCGCGCTGAATACTCAAATGCGATTCCGATGAAGCGCTACGGCACCACATCGGAAATCGCCGCGGCCGTCTGCTATTTGGCGTCTGAGGAAGCGGGATATACCAACGGGATCGTGCTTCCGGTGGACGGTGGCTTTCTCGCATGGGGAGCAGGCGCGGTTTAAACGGCATTGGTAGGCTACCCTACAGCAACCGCGACAAGTAACAGATAGCGACGCCGATTGCGTGCTAAACAAGTGCGCGATCGGTATGCATAGACCTGATTGCCTTCGGTCAGTTTCTGATGCATTTATCAGGGCCCAGCTTCCTGACTGCATCGGCATAGGAGGTCTCGGTCCGCACTCCCAATACCTGCGACTGCCGGTTATACCCCTGGAAGCGGCCATTCCGCTTACGGGAGGCTGAACGGCGGGTTCGGGTCGAACTCGGCCGACTCCAGTATGCCTCGTTCGCCGATAAGCTTTCGCTCGCTCTTTCTGGCGAGCACCCACGCCCGGTGGTATTTCTGGTGGTATCTGCACAGGCAAAATTCCGCAAACATGCTCCAGCAAAGCGATAGCAGGAATTTTTCGATTCCGGCCCTGGCACCACTCTTCTGATGCAAACGTCGCCGGTCGACGCCGATAGAACCCCGCCAAACGTCCGTTTCGCGGGGTTTTTTGTTGCATGCAAACTGCCGCGACCTAAAACCCCTTGCGCAACTGCAACCAGCAGTGCACGGACGTATTCGCATTCGCGCTGAGTATCTCGGGCGTGCGTCCGAACGGAAACGCGACGCTGGCCGTCACGAGCAGCTTGTACGGGCCGTTCCACTGAACGCCGAATCCCGCGCTGCTCAGCTGTCCCGTGTTGGGTCCCGGCACGAACACGTTCTTGAATTGCTGCACCCAGCCGGTATCGACGAACGCGGAGAACTTCCACACACCGGGAATCGCCGGGAAGCTCACGTCGTGGCGATATTCGAACGTCGCGAGATAGCCGCGCGAACCCGACAGCACGCCGACGTCGTAGCCCCGCACACTGTCCGGGCCACCGAGGTAGAACTGCTCGGAGGTATCGAGATTCTTGCTCGCCGTTTGCCCGGAAAAGCCAAAGTAAAGCGCGTCGTCGCGCGTGAGCTGCTGGAGCCGCGACAGCGACAAAGACAGCTTGACGTAATGACCCGCGGTATCCGCGCCTAGTTGATCGATGATGTCGGTTTGCAGATTGTTCGCCGACAGCACGCCCCAGCTCATCGCGAGGCTCGCGTTGGTCACACCGGTCGAATCGATCTGGTCGCCCGCCAGCGTGGTCGTCAGGCTGTTCGTATGGCGGTCGTTCTGCAGGCCGATGATGTCGATGTTGTCGTTGATGCGCCTGAAGTTGTATTCGACCTGGCCGAACAGATTGCCGCGCGTGTTGCGGATCAGCGGCTGGGCGAGCAGCACGCCGGCCACGAACGCCGAACCGTGCGCGTCCAGATCGGACAGATCGCCACCGAGGTGATAGTCGAGCCCCGACACCGTGGCACCGAGCGTCGTGCCCTGCCCGTTGAGCAGATAGCGGTAGTCCATGCGTCCGTAGGTCATGCCGTGGCCCGACGTGAGCGCGCTCAAATTGAGCACATCGCCCTGATCGAACAGTCCGTTGATGTTCAGGTTGCCGCTGCCGCGCACGCGTCCGCTGTACGGATCGCCGAAGCTGTCCACGCCTACGTCGCCAGTCACGCGCTGCTGCGGCGTCACGTCGACGAGCAGATCGGAGGTGCCCACCTGCTGGCCGGGCCGCATCGTCGAGCTCACCACCGCGCCGGGAATATCCTGCAGCAGCAGCAGCGTGCGCTCCAGCTCGAACTCGCTGACGGGTTGCCCCGCCTGGAGCGCCGCAAGCGTTCGGGCGAGCACGCGGTCCGATACGCGGCTCTGATTGTTCAGCGCCACTGCGCCGTAACGCGCCTCGGCCACGTCGATGCGCACGACGCCGTTCTCGATCGTTTGCGTGGGCACATAGGCCGTGGCGAGCGGATAGCCGTGCTTGTGATAGACGTCGCTGATGCGCTGGGCCAGCTCGTTCAGATCGCTCAGCGTCAGGTCCTTGCCCTCGCCCGATGCCACCACGTCATGCAGCATGCCGGTCGGCAGCTCGGTATTGCCGGTGATCTCGATCGTGCGCACCGGGAAGGTTCTCGTGTTGTCCGCCGGTGCGTTCTGCTGCGGCTGAATTCTCAGTTCGAGATTCGACGGAGGTGGCTGCAGCGACGGCTGCGGCACCTGCTGCAGCAACTGGCCAGCGCCGCCGGTGTTCGCGGGCGCGCGGAGGACCTGTCCGTGCGCGGCGAGCGCCATCGTCGCAAAAGCGGTGGCCAGACAGATTCGGCTTGCAGGCAGGCATTTCGAGCAGTTCTCGGTCATGGTCGCGGTTCGAAGATGTCGTCGGGCGCGCTCGCGCGCGTGCTTGTCGGTTGGTGCTTTTCTTTTGCTCCGTTGCCGTTCGGCCTCATCAGTTCGAGGGCAGCCGCACGCCACCGTTGAGCACCGTCAGCGAGAGTCCCGGGCGGAAGTCCGAGCGCACCACGTTGCGCTGGTTGGGTACGTCCTCCTGCATCTGGTTGCCCGTGTAGTTGCCCTGCGCGGTGGCCGCAGCAGTGCCGTACGGCGTCTGGATGCCGGTGTCGGCGACCGGTGCCTGGATCGACGTCAGCGTGCCCATCGGTACCGGTGGGAGCGGCGAGACGATGTCGGCTACGAGACCGGTCGGCTGCACCAGCACGTAATTGCCCGCATCCGCGCCGCTGATCGTCATCGCGGCGCGCACCGGCTTGTTGATGCCGACGTTGGGATCGTTGAAGAAACCGAGGCTATCGTTGCCGAGCGCAACGCTATCGCCGCCCAGCACACCCTGGAGCCGCGCGTCCGACAGCGCGTCGTTGACGGTGCCGTCGTAGGAGCGGTTGGTCGTTTGCGTGCCGGCCACCGTCAGCGTGGCCGGCGTGATGCTGACCCAGTCCACTCCGCCCAGCAGCGTGTAATTGCTGGCGAGCGCCGCGCCGTTGCCGTTCAGCGTGAAACCGCCCAGCCCGCCGGGCACGAAGGCGATCTGGCTGCCGACGTTCTTCGTCGCGAGCGTTCCGCTGCCGGACAGCGTCAGCGTTTCACCGTTCACGCCCTGAAGCACACCGTTCGCGCCGAACAGGCTCCCCGCTGCTCCGGTGGTCGAGTCGTACACGCGATTGCCGGTCAGATCGAGGACGAACGGCGAAATGGACGCCGACGTGAGCGCCGTCGTGTTGAACGCATAGTTGCCGGCGTCGGCGCCGCTCGCCGATATACCCGTGACCGCGATCGGAATACCGTTGCCGACGTTCGGCGTGGCAAAGCTCGCCGCCTGCGCGCTGAAGCCGACGCTGTCGCCGCTCAGGATGCCGCTGCTGCCGAGACTGACCGACGCCGCGCGGGTGCCGTCGTAGACCTTGTTCGCGCCGGTCGCGCCCACCGTGATGGCGAGCGGCGTAATGGTCACCCAGTCGACGCCGCCCGCCAGCGTGTAATTGCTCGCGAGCGCCGCGCCGTTGCCGCTCAGCGTGTAGCCCGCGAGACCGCCCGCGGCGAATGGCTGCTGCGCTCCGGCGTTGCGGGTCGACAGCGTGCCGGTGCCGGTCAGCGTCAGCGTCTGGCCCGCCACGCCCGCGAGCTGTCCACCGGTGCCGAACAGGCTGGCGCTGGCCACATTGCCGCCGTCGTAGACGCGGCTGCCGGTCAGGTTCAGCACGGCCGGGAAGATATCCGCGGTGGTGGTCGCAGCAGTGTTCCACGTGTAGTTGCCGATCCCGATGCCCGTGCCCGAAATGCCCGCCACGTTGACCTGGATGCCGTTGCCGGCGTTCGGCGACGCGAAGTTCGCGCTGCCGGCCGTGAACGTCTCGGTATCGCCCGCGACGAGGCCGCTCACGCTAAGGCCGCTGAGCACCGCCGTGGTGGTGGCGTCGTAGGTCTTGTTCTGCGCGGTGGGCACGATCGTCAGCGCGCGGGGCGTGATGTCGGCGCTCGCCACCACCGTCCGGCTCGCGAACGTGTAGTTGCTGATGTCCGTGCCGCTGCCATAGAAGTTGACCGCGATGGGAATGCCAGTGCCGACGTTCGGCGTGATGAAGCTGGGCGTGATGATGCCAACCGACGCGTTGTCGCCCGCCACGAGGCCGTTCACGGTGAAGCTGGAGAGCTGCGCGGCGGTCGAGCCGTCGTAGACCTTGTTCTGGCCGACGGCCGTGACCGTGATCGTCCGTGGCGTGATGCTGACGAAGTCGCCGACTCCGTTGCCGAGCGTGTAGTTGCGGGACAGCGCACCGTTATTGCCGGTCAGCGTAAAGCCCGCGATGCCGTTGGTCGCGAACGGCTGCTGCCGGTTCACGTTCTTGTTCGCGAGCGTGCCCGTGCCCGACAGCGTCAGCGTTTCGCCGTTGGTGCCCGTCAGCACACCGTTGTTGCCGAACAGCGTCGCAGCGGCGCCGGTGGTCCCGTCGTAGACGCGCGTGCCTTGCAGGCTCAGCACGTAAGGCCGGATGTCCGCGGCGGTCGTCGCGCTGGTATTGAAGGCGTAGTTGCCCGCGTCCGCGCCGCTCGCCGTAATGCCGCTGACGGTGACCGGAATGGCGGTGCCCGCATTCGGCGTCGCGAAGTTCGCACTGGCGAAGCCGAAGTTGACGGTGTCGCCGGCCAGCACGCCGGTCGGCGTCAGCGTCGTCGAGGCAAAGGTCGTGCCGTTGTAGGTGCGGCTCTGCGCGGTCGCGCCGACCGTCACCGCGAGCGGCGTGATCGTCACCCAGTCCGTGCCGCCCGTGAACGTGTAGTTGGCGGGCAGCGCGCCGCCATTGCCGGTCAGCGTGAAGCCCGCGAGTCCATTCGCCGCGAACGGCACCTGCGTGCCGACATTCTTCGTCGCCAGCGTGCCGGTACCGGAAAGCGTCAGCGTTTCGCCGTTCGCGCCGCTCAGCACGCCGCTGCTGCCGAACAGGCTGGCGTTGGCGCCCGCCGTGCCATCGTAGGTGCGCGTGCTGGTCAGATTCAGCACGAAGGGCAGGATGTTCGCGCTCGTCGTCGCTACGGTGTTGTACGTGTAGTTGCCGGCGTCGACGCCGCTCGCCGTGATCCCGCTCACGGTCACCGGAATGCCGTTGCCCGCGTTCGGTGTGGCGAAGTTCGCGTTGGCGGGGGTGAAGCCGAAACTCACGCTGTCGCCTGCCAGCACACCGGTGCTGCCGATGCTCGCGGTCGCCGCCGCCGTGCCGTCGTAAGTCTTGTTCTGCGCCGTCGCGTTCACCGTGATGCCGAGCGGCGTGATGTTGCCGGTGAGACCGGAGGGCTGCGTCAGCGTGTAATTGGTGGCGTCGGTGCCGCCGACGGTCATCGTCGCAGGCGTCACGGCTTTGCCGTTACCGACGTTCTTGTCGGCGAACGTGCCGCTCGTGTCGTTGCCGAGCGTCACGTCGTCGCCCGCGAACACGCCGACGAGGGTCGCGCCGCTCAGCGTGGCCGCGGTCGTCGCGTCGTAGACCTTGGTGTTGACCGTCGTGCCCGTGACCGAGAGCGGAGCCGGCGTGATCGTCACGAAGTCGCTGCCACCCGCGAACGTGTAGTTGCTGGATAGCGCACCGGCGTTACCGGTCAGCGTGAAGCCGGCGAGACCGTTCGCGGCGAACGGCTGCGCGGCGTTCACGTTCTTGCTCGCCAGCGTGCCGGTGCCGGACAGCGTCAGCGTCTCGCCATTGGCTCCGGTCAGCACGCCGTTGCTGCCGAACAGACTCGCGTTGGCATTGGTGGTCGAATCGTAGACGCGCGCGCCCTGCAGGTTCAGCACGAACGGCGTGATGTTGGCGCTCGTCGTCGCGGAGGTGTTCTGCAGCACGTAGTTGCCCGCGTCGGTGCCGCCGATACTGATGCCCGACACCGCAATGCTGATGTTGTTGCCGACGTTCTTGGTCGCGAAATTGGCGGCGCTCTCGCTGAAGGTCACGTTGTCGCCGGCCACGACGTTCGGGCTGTTCAACGCGACCGTCGCCGCGGTGGTGCCGTCGTAGACCTTGTTGCTGCCGGTCGCGTCGACCACGACGATCGGCAGCGTCGTGATGCTGGCCGTCAGGCCGGCCGGTTGAATCAGTACGTAGTTGCCGGCATCGGTGCCGGAGATCGTCATGCTGGTCGTCACCGGCTTGCTGGTGCCGACGTTCTTGTTGTTGAACTGGCCGACGGTATCGCTGCCGAGGGTCACGGTGTCCGAACCCAGCACGCCTTGCAGCGTGGCGCCGGTCAACTGCGCGTTGGTGTTGCCGTCGTACTGCTTGTCGTGCGCGACCGTGTTCGCGACTGTCAACGTCGCGGGGGTGATCGTCACCCAGTCGGTGCCGCCCGTGAGCGTGTAGTTGCTGGCTTGACCGCTGCCGTTGCCGAGCGCGAGCGTGCCGAAATTCGCGAATGGCACCTGGTTGCCGACGTTCTTGCTCGTCAGCGTACCGGTGCCGCTCAGGCTCAGCGTTTCGCCGTTGACGCCGTTGATCGAGCCACTCGTTGCGAACAGGCCTGAGTCGGCATTGGCCGTCGTGTCATAGACGCGCGTGCCCTGCAGATTCAGCACGCGCGGCAAGATGTTCGCCGCGGTGCTGGCCGTGGTGTTCTGCAGCGTGTAGTTGCCCGCGTCGGCGCCGGTCAGACCGATCCCTGTCACCGTGACAGGCAGGTTGTTGGCGACGTTGGCCTGCGAGAAGTTGGCGGAGTAGCCGGAGAACGTCACGGAGTCGGTGGGGACGAGCCCCGGGCTCGCGAGGTTGACCTGCGCCGCGGTCGTGCCGTCGTACTGCTTGTCGATGCCGCTCGCCGTCACGTTGATCAGCGCCGCCGTGATGTTGGCCGTCAGTCCGGTCGGTTGCACCAGCACGTAGTTGCCCGCGTCGGTGCCCGAGATCGTCATGCTCGTGCTGACCGGCTTGGCGGTGCCCACGTTCTTGTTGTTGAAGTTGCCCGCCGTGTCGTTGCCCAGCACGACAGTGTCGCTGCCCAGCACGCCGGAGAGCAGCGCGTTCTGCAAGGTCGCCGTCGTCGTGCCGTCATAGACTTTGTTCAGCGCGACCGTGTTGAGCACCGTCAGCGTCGCGGGTGTGATGGTCACCCAGTCGGTGCCGCCGACCAGGGTGTAATTGCTCGCGAGCCCGGTGCCGTTGCCGAGGGCCAGCGTGCCGAGACCCGTGAAGGGAATCTGCTTGCCGACGTTCTTGCTCGTCAGCGTGCCGGTGCCGCTCAACGTCAGCGTCTCGCCGTTGACGCCGTCGACCTGGCCGGCGCTCGAGAACAGGTCCGCATTGGCGTTCGTCGTCGTGTCGTAGACGCGCGTACCGGTCAGGTTGATGATCTTCGCCGTGATCTCGCCGAGCGTACCGGTCGCCTGGGTCGGCAGCTCGTAGTTCGATAGCAGCGTGCCGGGCGCAGCCGTGTAGTCCGACGGCTCCAGCGTCGCGCCGATGCCAACGTTCTTGCCCACGTTCGGCGAGAAGTAGCCGCTCGACGCGGTTTGCGTGACGGTGGCGCTCTGGCTGCCGACGAACCCCGTGACGCTGAAGTCCGACGCGCTCAGCGACACCGACGTCGTGCCGTCGTACGCCTTGACCGGGTTGCCCGTGATCGTCACGGTCAGCGGCGCGGGCGTGATGTTGGCGAACAGGTTCGACGGCTGCGACAGCGTGTAGTTGCCGGCCTGCGCGCCGCCGATCGTGAAGCCGGTCGCGGTGACCTGAAGATTGGTGCCGACGTTCGCCGTCGGGAACTGGCCGCTCGCGCTGCCCGACGCGAGCGTGACATTGTCGCTGCCGAGCACGCCTGTCAGCGTCGCGCCGGTGGTGTTGATGGTGGCGGCGGTCGTGCTGTCGTAGACCTTGTTGTTCGCGATCGCACCGGCGATCGTCAGCGGCGCGGGCGTGATGTTCGCGGTGAGTCCGGTGATCGGCTGCAACGCGTAGTTGCCCGCCGCACTGCCGGAGACGGTGAAGCCGCTCGCCGTGACGGCGATGCCGTTGCCGACGTTCGACTGCGCGAAGGTGCCGGTCGTCGAGGTGTTGAGCGTGACATTGCTGGCGTCGGACGGGACCACGCCCGACAGTGACACGCTGCTGACATCGAGCGTGTCGGCGGTCGTCGTGTCGTAGACCTTGTTGGTGGCGTGAGCATTGAGGATAAAGAGCGGTGCCTGGGTGATCGTGCCGGGGCCCGAGGCGAACGTGGGCAACAGGTAGTTGCCGAGCAAGGTGCCGCTGCCGGCCGTGTAATTGCCTGGCACGAGCGTGCCGCTCACGGTCCGGCTGCCCGCGTTGACCTGGTCGTAGTTGAACTGCGCGGTCGGTGTGGCGGTGGCGCTCTCGCCGCTGACGAAGCCGCTCAACTGGATGTTGCCGCTCGTCACGCGCGCAACCGTGTCGCCGTTGTAGACCTTGGTCGGATTGCCGACGATCGTAGCCGTGAGCAGCGCCGGGAGAATGGTGCCCGTGCCAAAGGCCGTAATCGGAAACGAGTAGTTGCTCAGGTTCGTGCCTGGCCCCGGCGTCAGGTCCGCCTCGGCGAGCGGGGCTGTCACTGCCTGCGACCCCGCGTTCTTCGTCGCATATGCGCCGGTGATCGGATGCGACACCGTCGCGCTGTCCGTGCCGACGAAACCGCTGAACGTGAAATCGTTCGGTGCAATCGTCGCGATCGTATTGCCGTCGTAGGTCTTCGACGGGTTGTTCGTGATCGACGCCGACAGTCCGCCGTTGATCGAACGCGTGACGATCGTGCCCATGCCCGCGGCGATGAGCGGCAACGTGTAATTCGACAGCAGCGTGTTCGGACCTGCCTGGAAATTGCCCGCGCTGAGCGACGTGCTGACACCCTGGTAGCCGACGTTGGACGTCGCATATGCACCGGTCGTCGGAAACGGGTTCAACGCGATGGAGTCGCCGGGAATCGCGCCGAGCACCTCGTAGTTGCCGGAACCGAGCGAAGCGGTGTTCGTGCCGTCGAAGACCTTGGTCGGATTGTTGATGATGTTCACTTCTACGGGCGCTGGCGTAATGATGCCGTTCGGTGACGTCACGACCGCGGGAAACGTGTAGTTCGACATCGACGTGCCGGCCGCTGGCACGAAATCCGACGGTCTGATCGCGGCGGTGATCGTGATGCCCGTGCCGGCATTGGGCGTTGCATAAGATGCCGAACTCTGGCCGATGATCGCGCTCTGGCCGCCGACAAAGCCCGCGATCGTGTAGTTCGACTGGTTCAGCGTGGCGTTGGCGCTGCCGTCGTAGACCTTGGTGGGCGACCCGAGGAAGGTAATCGAGAGCGGCGCGGGCGTGATGTTCGCGCTCATGCCGCTGAACGAGCCGATCGCGTAGTTGCCGGCCGCCGTTCCGCCGAGCGCGACGCTGGTTCCCGTGACCGGCAGGTTGTTGCCCACGTCGGACTGGCTGAAAGCGCCGACGCCGCCGTTCGTCGCAAAAAAGACTTTGCCCACGTCCGAGGGTTCGAGTCCCGACAGCGTCGCGCCAGCGAGGTCGATCGTCGCCGTCGTGGTGGAGTCGTACACCTTGCTGTTCGCGGTGCCGCCCGAGACGGTCAGCAACTTCGGCGTGATGTTGGCGGCAAGATAGGTCGGCACCGAAATCTCGTAGTTGCCCGCTCGCGCGCCCGTCAGCGTGAAGCCCGATGGCGTGACCGCAATCTGGTTGCCCACGTTGGACGTGGCGAAGGTGCCCGTCGCGCCGCTCGTGTCGAGCGAAACCTGACCGCTGTCCCCGCTGATCACGCCGAACAGCGAGGCGCCGCTGGAATTGAGCGTGGCCGCGGCCGTGCCGTCGTAGACCTTGTTGTTGGCGATCAGCCCGCTGATCAGCAACGGCGCCGGTGTGATGGTGCCGGTGCCGGTGGCCGACACCGGCAGCGTGTAGTTAGCGAGATTCGTGCCGCTGTTGGCGACGAAATTGGTCGACGTGAAGCTGGCGTTCACGGCGATGCCCGTGCCGGCGTCGGCGGTGGCGTAGGACACCGAACTCGCCTGGTTCACGCTCGCGCCCTGCCCCGCGACGAAGCCCGTGAAGCTGTAATTGCTGGCCGTGACCGGCGCCGACGTGGTGCCGTCGTAGACCTTGGTCGGATTGCCGACGACGCTGGCGCTCAGCGGTGCGGGCGTGATGGTGCCGATGTCGGCGGACGCCTGGCCGCTTGCCCGGTATCCATAGACTCGGATGCCGCCCGACGTGTTGATGACGATGCCCGCGATCGTCGTCGGCGAAGTCACGGTGATGTCCGTGCCCGCGTTCGCGGTCGCGTAGCTCCCCGTTGCGCTCGCAATCACATCGCCGTTGACGAGCCCGGTCGTCTGCAGGTTCGCGCTCGTCAGAGCTGCGGTAGTGGTGCCGTCGTAGACCTTGGTCACGCTGCCGGTGAGCCCCGTGAGGGTGACCGTGGGCGCGAGGCTATACAGAAAGCCGTTGCCGGAAGCCGCTGGCGTGGTGGCGTAAGGCGCGTTGTACTGGACGAACGATGGCGTGAGCCCGCCCGTGGTGTCGAGTCTGGGGTCGGTCGAGTAGATCCGCCACGGCGACGATGTGCCGGTGCTGACCGCCGCACTGCCCGCGTTGTTGATGAAGTTCGCGTTGGTCGCCAGCGTCACGCCCGCGCCGCCCGTGATCGCCGCGCCGGCCGCGATCGTCAGGTTGCCGGTGCCCGCCTGCATCGTCACCGCGCCCGAGCCGGTCACGGATGCGTTCACGTTGATCGCGTTGAGCGCTTCGAGCGTCAGGCTCGCGTTCGCGTTGGTCCAACTGATCGCCGAATTGACGTTGATATCGCCCGCGCCCGGCGTCTGCACGCCCGCGCCCGTGGCTCCCGACGCCGTCGTCTGCTCGACGACGTTGGTGCCGCCGTTCAGCGTGGTCGAAATCTCGCTGGCCGCTGTCGCGTCGATGGTCAGATCGGTCGGATCGACGAGCCATGTACCCGCGCGCCCGAATGGCGCGGCCGCCGTGATGTGCGTGTCCGGCGCGATATTGAAGCGCGCGGCCGAGGTCTCGATCGAGCCGCCATTGCCGCCGTTCGGTGCGCTCGCATCCAATGTGCCGCCCACGTTCACCGAGCCTGCTTCCATGCCGCCGAGCAACACGATCTTGCCGTCGTGTTCCTGCACGGTTTGTGCACGGATCTTGCCTGTGTTGTTCACCGCGCTGGCGAGCAGTGCGTCTCTCGCGCCGGCTGTCATGATGACCTGGCCGCCATCGGCCACCAGCAGTTGCCGGTTCTCGGCGAGATTGTCGAGCGTGCTCGCATCGACCTGCAGATGAACCAGCTGTGCTCCGTCGAACGTGAGCGTGGCGGCGCTGCCGCCGGCCAGCGCGATCGTGCCGAGCCGCGCGCTGACGAGGCCCTGATTGGACACCCGGTTACCGAGCAGCGCGACATAGCCGCCATCGGCCGCAACAATCGCGCCCTGGTTGACGACCGAACCTTTGCCATTGCCGGCGAACCGGCGGCTGTTGCCATCGAGCGTAGCCGGATCGACATCGAGCGTGGAGGCGACGATGCCGCCGACGTTCACGCGCGCCGACGGCCCGAACAACACACCGTTGGGATTGATGAGCCAGACCTGACCGTTAGCGTTCAGATGTCCGAAGATCTGGCTGGCCGTGCTGCTGAAGATGCGGTTGACGGCCAGCGCGCTGCGTCCCGGCTGAACGAAATTCACGGTCTGGTCCGCACCGACGTCGAAGCTGCGCCAGTTCAGCTGCAGTGTGCGGCTGCCCTGCTGGATGGTGGTCGTCGTGCCTGACTGGATGATCGTTCCGAAACCGGAGACGACCTGGCCGCCGCTCGGGCCGCCCGCGGCAAACGCGCTGTGCGCGCCCAGCATCGACAACCACGCAACCAGCACCATCACGGCGCGCCGTATGCCGCCGCGCATCCGGTGCGCGCCGCTTCGCTGGCATCGGTTTGCTAACTCCGATGCGACGACCCATTGCCCGAGGGACCGATTCCAGCACAAGCGGTAAATAAGATTCATGGCGCCGCCCATTTTTAGTTGCAGAACTAACAATTCCGCCATGCCATCGAGATCGTCCGACGACGAGCCCCGACCTGGCATGCCGGAATATGTGTACGTCTGGGCCTGTTAGCCGTGTTCGAGCCACCCACGCCAGTGGCCCGTGCCGCATGTTTCAGCAATTCGTCATTGCTCGGTCATGCATCAAAAGGGCAATGCGGGGCAAGTTGCGCACTCCGTTTGCATACGGCGCTTCCGTCACCAATGCCCATTACAGACAATGGGCCCGATATCGCATGAAATCAGCGCGAATGAGGAGGAAGAAAATGCTGACGCAATCTGCACCAGATGTCCGTGCACGGATCTGATTGGGGTATCGAATGTCCCCGGGTAAGACCGCTGCTCGCACGGCATGTCGAATTGCACTGAACCACTATAGGACAGGCTGCGCGAAATAAATGTTAAAGGCGCGATGGCGCCGTTATCGCGCATGCAGTCAGGCAGAGGCGCAGCAGGCCTCAGGAACGTAGCCGTTTGCTATCGTTCGAGCACGCTCAGGATTTGGAAGATGCAAAACGCATAGGTTTTGCGGTCACGCCGGGATCGATCATCCAGGCTGGTAGGCACGCTGTTGCCGCCCCACTCGCGACGGTGGAAAGTACCTTGCCACACAGAGCAAGTAAATGATCAGCGCCGCGACCGTATAGGACACGAATCGCGCCGCAAAGAACAGCAGTACCACGACGACCGCGGCCAGCAGCATCTCAAGTCTCGGACCGAGCGCCGACAGCTGGCCACCGCGCGCTTCGAATGCGGTGCCCAGCAGAATCAGCAACGGGATCAACGCGAGCACCATGTGGATCGGCTCGAGGATCGGATAAGCCACGAGCATCGTCATCGAGGCGAGCGCGTAGTCGATGCGGCTGTCCCGATGGCGGCGAAACACCAGATACGCGGACAGCAGGCAAGCAGCAAGCACCAACGCATGCGAGACAATCGACAGCAACGTAGCGGACATCGGCATGCCGAGCGTCGCCGATAGCGTCTGCAATGCGCCCCGCACGGCGTTGTTCATCGGCGCGCCGCCACCGCTCATCGCCATTGCCATGCCGTTCAGGCGCGGCATGTCCGACACGAAGTAGTGCCACAGAACGTCGAAGCCGAGGCGCGCGCCAGTAATCAGCGTCAACGCGATCGCAACCACGCTCGCCATCACGAACGTCCGCCATTCGCGGCGCAGCAACAGCAGACCGGCGACGGCGAGAGGCGTGAGCTTGATCGAGATCGCGAAGCCGAGAAAAAGTCCCGCGGCGTAGCCTTTGCCACGCTCGATCAGCGCGAAGGTCGCAATCAGCAGGAAGAACAGCAGTTCGTTCGACTGGCCGTCGTAGGTATCTTCGACGAGCGGAAAGCTCAGCAGCGCGACCGCCACCAGCAGCAGGTTCACGCTGCGCTCCGTGCCGCGGTACGCCATCGTGACGACGAGATACAAAGCCACCGCGAACAATACGATCGATGCACTCACCCAGACGATTTTCGCGGCGAGCGGCGTCAGCAGCGCGAGCGGCGCAAACACCAGCGCGAACTGCGGCGGGTAGGCGTAGAAGATGTCGTCGCCCGTGGAGCGCGCCCCGATGCCCTGCAAGAACGCAATCAGCGCGTCGTGGTCGTACAGCCGCGCCGGGTCATGCAGCACGACGTTGAAGGCGTACAGGTAGAAATTGAAATCGCCGAAGGCGTCCGGCACGTCGCCACGAAACTTCGCGACGACGTGCAGGATGCGCAGCGCGAGGCAGGCTACCGCAATCAGCAGAAGGAGCGCGGCAGCCGCGCCGAAGTTCGACCTGGTCCGTACGGCGCCTGCGTTGAACATGGTGTCTCTCCGCGCCGGCTTCGTGCCGGACGACCGGACAGAGATTACCGGTTCGCAAAAATCGATCCGTGCGCTCGCCCACACAGGAGCGACCTACGTGGGGAACTTCGGCGCGTGAAGATCAGTTCGCAATCCCCACGCCAGCGCGCGCCACCTCGCGGCGCCGCTTGATCACGTAGCCGACCCACATCAGCACGAGCCATGCCGGCACCAGCCAGACCGATACCGACAAGCCCGGTGTCAGCGCCAGAATCACGAGGATCAGCGCCATGAACGCGAGGCAGATCCAGTTGCTGAGCGGAAACCAGAAGGAGCGGAACACCAGCGTCTCGCCCGCGGCCACCATCGCCTTGCGCGACTTCAGATGCGTGAGGCTGATCAGCGCCCAGTTCAGCACCAGCGCCGCGACCACCAGCGACATCAACAGACCGAGCGCTTCGGCCGGGATCACGTAGTTGATGATCACGCATGCGAACGTCGCGAGCGCGGACAGACCGATCGCCAGATACGGCACGCCGCGCCGGTCGACCTTCAGCAGCGCGCGCGGCGCGTTGCCCTGCTCGGCGAGACCGTACAGCATGCGGCTATTCGCGTAGACGCCGCTGTTGTACACCGACAGCGCCGCGGTCAGCACGACCACGTTCAGCACGTTGGCGGTCAGCGACGAGCCCATCTGCGAGAAGATCATCACGAACGGGCTGCCGCCCGCCGCCACCTCGTTCCACGGATACAGCGACAGCAGCACCGCGAGCGAGCAGATATAGAAAATCAGGATTCGCAGGATCACCTGGTTCACGGCCTTCGGGATGCTTTTCTGCGGCTCGGCGGCCTCGGCCGCCGTAATGCCGATCAGCTCCAGCCCGCCGAACGAGAACATGATCACCGCGAGCATCATGAACAGACCGTGAAAGCCGTGCGGGAAAAAGCCGCCGTGGCTCCACAGGTTCGCGACCGTTGCCTGCGGGCCACCGTGACCGCTGATCAGCAGATAGCCGCCGAATCCGATCATGCCGATCACCGCCGCGACCTTGATGATCGCGAACCAGAACTCGGTTTCGCCGTAGGCCTTCACGTTGGCGAGATTGATCGCGTTGATGATCGCGAAGCACACCAGCGCCGACAGCCATGTCGGCACGCCCGGCCACCAGAAATGCACGTAGGTGCCGACTGCGGTCAGCTCGGCCATGCTGACGAGCACATAGAGCACCCAGTAGTTCCAGCCCGACAGGAAGCCAGGAAAATCGCCCCAGTACTTGTACGCGAAGTGGCTGAACGAGCCGGCGACCGGTTCCTGCGCGACCATCTCGCCGAGCTGGCGCATGATCATGAACGCGATGATGCCGCCGATCGCGTAGCCGAGGATCATCGACGGACCGGCGGCCTGCAGCACGCTGGCGGAGCCGAGAAAGAGGCCGGTGCCGATCGCGCCACCCAGCGCGATCAACTGGATGTGACGATTCTTGAGCCCGCGCTTCAGGCCCTCTTGCTGCTTTGCACTATTCATTACGCCCTGCTGTGTGGAGATCGCTGCGTGTGGCCGCTGCGTGTAGAACGCTGTCGAAGGCAGCGCCGTGGCCGATTGGACGGCCGGACAGCACGGGTCCGGCCCGGCAAAACCAATAATTTTACCCCGCCCGATATTCCTCCGACATTCGGAGCCGCCCGCCTTCGTTCTGCGCCGCACTTAAGCGCGCGGATTGTGATTGTCACGGGCATGGCGCGCGAGTATGTTGCCGAAGTCCACTTTTCAAGCCGCGGAGCTTCAACATGTTGCCGAAACATCCGCTTTGCGCCGCGATGTTGTGCCTCTGTTTCGCGGGCGTCGGTACGTCCGTGCTCGCACAGACGGCGCCCGCCGCCCAGCAACCGGCCAACGACGCCGGTTCGCCGGCAAGCGGCCAGCCGGCGCCCGCCCCCGCTACCGCCAGCACGGCGCCGGCCGCCGCGCTCGGCGGCCCGGTGCGCAACATCGTGCTTGTGCATGGTGCATTCGTCGACGGCTCGAGCTGGAACGGCGTGGTCGCGAAGCTGCAGCAAAAGGGTTATCACGTGAGCTCGGTGCAGAACCCGCTGACGTCGCTCGCCGACGATGTCGCCGCGACCCGCCGCGTGCTCGATCGCGAGAGCGGCCCGGTGCTGCTGGTCGGGCATTCGTGGGGCGGCGTCGTGATCACCGAGGTCGCAGCGAATGCGCCGAACGTCGCAGGGCTCGTGTATGTCGCCGCGCTCGCGCCGCAACTGCATGAATCGGCGATGGACGTGATGAAGGCCGGCGGGCCGATGCCGGCCGGCCAGAGCATCAGTAAGGACGCGAACGGGTTTTTGTGGATCGACCGCGCGCGCTATCACGCCGACCTCGCCGCGGACGTGCCCGAGACCGTCACCCGCGTGCTCGCCGCCGCGCAGGTGCCGATCGCCGCGAGCGCATTCGACGAGCCGGTCGATCAGGTCGGCTGGAAAGACAAACCGTCGTGGTACGTGCTGACGACGAAAGACCGCGCTGTGTCGCCTGATCTGCAGAAAATGATCGCCGGGCGCATCGGCGCGAAGGTGGTGCCGGTCGCGTCGAGCCATCTCGCGCCGGTGTCGCACGCGAGGGCGGTGGCCGAGGCAATCGATCACGCGGCGCGCGAGTTGAACCGGCAGCAGCAGTAGGCCACTGCGATGAGCTGTCAGCGGCTCGGCCTGCCGCGGCTCAGCGCAGCATGAACGACATCGCGGACAGACAGTTCAGCATCCGCACAGCATGCTCGGCCGATTCCGCACCGAAGCGCAGCGTCACGCCATCGACACGCGTGAGCGTTGGCCATTGGCAGAACAGATCGGCGAGCCCGCTCGTTTGTACGCGCAGTTCGCAGTCGACGGCTTGCGGCTTTGCGCGTGTCGCGGCAGGCGCGTGGCCCGCTTCTCTGTGCTGACGGACCGCGTCGCGCGCGGCGGCCTGCAGCGCCTCGCGCACGCTCGCGGGCGATTGCGTGACGCCGCTTGCCTGGCCGGTCGCGGTCTTCGTGACGACGAAACGCGCACCGGGAAAACGCGGCGCGGTTTCCTCGGCGAACACGTCGTCACCCGATAAAAGCGCGACACGTGCGCCATATTCTTCAGCGAGCGCGCCGTACAACCCCGCTTCGCCGAGCTCCACGCCATTGAACGCGACGCGCGCGAACGCGAAGCTGTTGATCGTGTGCGCGAGGATGCCGCGCGTTTGCGCCTTCGCGTGATAGCCGATCATGAAGACCAGCGCTGCGCCGTATTCAAGTCCGGCCATCATGCCGAGCGTGCGCGGCTTGCCGAGCACGACCTGCGCGCGCGGATCGAGCAGATCGGGCAGCAGGTTGCGAAAGCCGCCGTGCGAATCGTTGACCCACACGTCGGTCGCGCCGCCCGCGAACGCGCCTTCGATGGCGGCATTGGCTTCGAGCGTCATCCAGCGTCGCGCGGCTTCGTATTCGCCGTTGCCCGCGCGCGTCTGCTCGGCATGGAACACCCCGGCGACGCCCTCGATGTCGGTGGAGATCAGGACTTTCATCGCGCGGAATTCCTCAGTAGTTGGGCAAGGTCGGGCACGCTGTCGCGCAGTG
This sequence comes from Paraburkholderia atlantica, assembly GCF_009362785.1. Classification (GTDB taxonomy): domain Bacteria; phylum Pseudomonadota; class Gammaproteobacteria; order Burkholderiales; family Burkholderiaceae; genus Paraburkholderia; species Paraburkholderia atlantica. The sequence continues at coordinate 16,641 of NZ_WHNQ01000023.1, read as the reverse complement.
ACAGCCGCCGGTGGCCGTCGCGACCGGTGACGGACTCGGCGCTCCACAATGCATCGACGATCGCTTGTTCGACGCTGTCGGCGCAGGCGCGAAATAGCGGGTCGAGGCAATGATCGGCGACCAGCGGCGGCAGCGCGACGAAGTCCGCGCCGTGCGGTACCGTGTATGCGGTCGAAAACGCCAGCGCGATATCGCCGCTGCCGTGACCGTATACCGAGCCGGTACGCGCGAGACCGGCCGCCGCGCGCAACGACAGGCGTTTCAATTGGCGCGCATCGAGCGGCGCATCGGTTGCGACGATCATGATGATCGAGCCTTGCTCGGGTTTGTCGGAGCTTGCATTGGCGGCGGCCGCGCGTTCGGCCAGCACGCGGCCGAGCGGCGTGCCGTCGATCGTCAGCATCGGCAGACGGCCGAAGTTGGCCAGCACGAGCGCGCCGACGATGTAGTCACGGCCCGCCGCGCTGACCACCCGCGACGCGGTGCCGATGCCGCCCTTCAGATCGAAGCATGACATGCCGCGCCCGGCGCCGACCGCACCGCTCGCGACATCGGAACTCGCCGCATCGAACGCCTCGTTGAAATGCTGTTCGGTCACGGCGAGCGCCTGAATATCGTTCAGGTAGCCATCGTTGCATTCGAACACCAGCGGATTGACCGTCGACCATTCGCGGCCGATGCGCGGATTCGCGCGAATCGCCGCGCGGATCTGCGCCTGCGCGAGCGCAGCGACGCCGAACGTGTTGGTCAGCGCGATCGGCGTCTCCAGCGTGCCCAGTTCGTCGAGCTGCACGAGACCGACGCTCTTGCCGAAGCCGTTGATCACCGATGCGGCGGCCGGCACCTTGTCGACGAACGGATCGCCGCGATGCGGCCGGATCACGGTCACGCCGGTTTGCAGCGCGCCTTCGGCAAGCGTGCAATGACCGACGCTGACGCCCTCCACGTCGGCGATCGTGCCTAGTGCTCCGGCCGGCAACGTGCCGATATGCGGCGCGCGCTCAGCCGAATGATGGCTGCTAATGCTCATGGCCGATCCAGCTTCGGATCGAGCGCATCGCGCAGACCGTCGCCGAGCAGATTGAACGCGAGCACGGTCAAGAAGATGGCGAGGCTCGGAAACAGCGCGATATGCGGCGCGGTCACCATATCGGCGCGCGCTTCGTTGAGCATCGCACCCCACTCGGGCGTCGGCGGCTGCGCACCGAGACCGAGAAACGACAAACTCGCCGCCGTGATGATCGACGTGCCGATGCGCATCGTCAGATACACGACGACCGATGAAATCGTGCCCGGCAGAATGTGCCGCACGATGATCGTCCAGTCCGACGCGCCGATGCTGCGCGCCGCCTCGATATAGGTGAGCTGCTTGAGCATCAGCGTATTGCCGCGCACGAGCCGCGCAAACGCGGGAATGCTGAAGATCGCCACCGCGCTGATCACGTTGATCATGCCGTTGCCGAGAATCGCGACCACGCCGATCGCGAGCAGAATGCCGGGGAACGCGAACAGCACGTCGGCCACGCGCATCGTGACGCGATCCCACCAGCCCTCGTAGTAACCGGCAAGCAGACCGAAGAACGTGCCGATCACCGCGCCGATCGCAACGGACAGAAAGCCCGCTTCGAGCGAAATGCGCGAACCGACGAGGATGCGGCTGAAAATATCGCGGCCCAGCGAATCGACGCCGAACCAGTGCGCGGCCGACGGCCCCGCGTTCAGCGCGTCGTAGTCGAAGAAATTCTCGGGGTCGTACGGCACGATATGCGGCGCGATGATCGCGACCACGATCAGCAGCAGCACGAACACGCCGGCGGCCAGCGCGACATGCTGTTTGCGGAACTTGCGCCAGAACTCGCTCCACGGCGTGCGGATCGCGCGTTCGGCTGCTGCGGGATTGGCCGCGTTCGGCCCGGTGGCAGTGGTGCTCATGCGGGCCTCACTTGAAACGGATGGTCGGGTTGATCACCGCGTACATCACGTCGACGATCAGGTTGATGATGATGAATTCGAGCGAGAACAACAGCACCTCGGCCTGGATGATCGGATAGTCGCGCATCGACACCGCATCGACGAGCAAGCGCCCGAGGCCCGGCCAGTTGAACACGACTTCGACGACGATCGAACCGCCGAGCAGAAAGCCGAACTGCAGACCCATCATCGTGACGACGGGAATCAGCGCATTGCGCAGGCAGTGCTTGATGATCACGAACCGCTCGGGCACGCCCTTCGCACGCGCGGTGCGAACGAAGTCCTCGTGCAGCACCTCGACGAACGAGGCCCGCGTGAAGCGCGCCATCACGGCCGCGACCGCCGCGCCGAGCGTCAGCGAGGGCAGCACGTAGCTGCGCCACGAACCGTCGCCGACGATCGGCAGCCAGCCGAGCTGCACCGAGAAAATCTCCATCAGCAGCATGCCGAGCGCGAACGCCGGAAACGAGATGCCCGATACCGCGAGCGTCATGCCCAGGCGATCCGGCCAGCGGTTGCGCCACACCGCCGAGGCAATGCCGATCGCCATGCCGATCACGACCGCCCACACCATGCTCGCAATCGTCAGCCACAGCGTCGGGAAGAAGCGCTCCGCGATCTCCTGGCTCACCGGCCGCTTGCTGCGCGTCGAAATGCCGAAGTCGCCGTGCGCCATGCGCCAGAAGAAACGGACGAACTGCTGCGGCATCGGCCTGTCGAGGCCGAGGTCGGCGCGCACCAGCGCGACGGTCGCCTCGTCCGCTTCAGGACCGGCGGCGAGCCGCGCCGGATCGCCCGGCAGCAGATGCACGAACAGGAACACCAGCACGGCGACGATGAAAAGCGTCGGCAGCAGGCCTAGCAGACGTTTGACGAGGAAGTTCAGCATGAGACCGGTCCGGCAGATGAGCGGCAGATGAGCGGCGAATGTGCGGCAAGCGAGGCGGGCAACGACGAAGCGTGTGCGGCGGCGGCGCGGCGGCGGGCTCGGTGAACCGCCGCCTGCGCATGCCGCCTCGTCAGCTCATCACTTGATCGCGATCTCGTCGAAGTTGAACGAGCCGTCCGGCGCGACGTAAGCGCCCGACAGACGCTTGCTGCGCGCATACACGACCTTCTCCTTGACGAGGAAGATCCACGGCGCGTCGGCCCAGATGCGCTTCTGCGCGTCCGCGTACAGCGCGGCCTTCTGCGTGCGGTCGGTGGTTTCGAGCGCCTGCTTCAGATCGTTGTCGACCGCGTCGCTCTTGTAGTACGACGTGTTGACCATCTTCGGCGGGATCGAGTAGCCCGCGAGCAGCGGGCTGATCGCCCAGTCCGCCTCGCCGGTCGACGACGACCAGCCCGCGTAGTACATGCGCACCGGCGCGGTCGCCGGGTCCTGCGCGCTTTCGACCTTGGCGACGCGCTGACCCGCTTCGAGCGCCTCGACGCTCGCCTTGATGCCGACCTGCGCGAGCTGCTGCTGCACGAACTGGATCACCTTCTGCGCGGTCGAGTAGTTATACGCGGACCACAGCGTCGTTTCGAAACCGTTCGGATAGCCCGCTTCCTTCAGCAGTGCGCGCGCCTTCGCCGGATCGTACGGCCACGGCCCGAGCTTGACCGCGTAGTCGACGCCCTCCGGCACCACGCCGTCGGCCGGCGTCGCGTAACCGGCGAACGCGACCTTCGTCAGCGCTTCCTTGTTGACCGCATAGTTCAGCGCTTCCCGCACCTTCGGGTTGTCGAACGGCTTCTGGTTCATGTTCATGCTGATGTAGCGCTCGATGATCGACGGCGCCGCGATCAGATCGACCTTCGGGCTCGACTGCAGTTGCGCGGCCTGTTCGAACGGCACCTGGAACGCGAAGTCCGCTTCGCCGGTGCGCATCAGCGCGGCGCGCGTGTTGTTGTCGACGACCGGCTTCCAGTCGATCGCGTCGATCTTCGGATAGCCCTTCTTCCAGTAGCCGCCGAACTTCTTCACGGTCAGGTCGCCGGCCGGGTCCCACTTCACGAGTTCGAACGGACCCGTGCCGACCGGATGAAACGCGATGTCCTTGCCGTACTTCTTCAGCGCGTCAGGCGAGATCATCACCGCCGACGGATGCGCGAGCACGTTGACGAATGCCGAGAACGGCGCCTTCAGCGTGACGCGCACCGTGTACGGATCGACTACTTCCGTTTTCTCGATGCGGCTGAACATGTTGTAGCGCTTCAGCTTGTTGGCCGGATCGGTCACGCGATCGAAGTTCGCTTTCACGGCGGCCGCATTGAAGTCGGTGCCGTCCTGGAACTTCACGCCATGGCGCAGCTTGATCGTATAGACGCGCGCGTCGGGGCTCGCCTCATAGCTGTCGGCGAGCACGTTGACGAGCTTCATGTCCTTGTCGAAACCGAACAGCCCCTGGTAGAACGATTTCGCGACCGCCTGCGACAGCGTGTCGTTCGCGTCGTACGGATCGAGCGACGTGAAGGTCGACGCGACGGCCATCACGGCCGTGGTTTCGGCGTGCGCCAGATTGCCCGCGAGCATCGCGAACACCACCGCGCCGCCGCTGACGAGCGCGCGCAAACGAAACGGAGAGGACGGGAACAGCAGGTTCATGAGATTGCTCCAGGCTGCGAGTTAAGGGTGTGACAGGGTCTTTATGGTTGGCTTGGTTTCTATTGCGGGTGCTTCTATTGCGGGTGCTTCGAGTTTTGTTTCGGGTCTTCCGCTTCGACGCGATGCGGCGCTTCGCTCAATAGGCACCGCCGACGCGATGCTGTGCGACGAAGTGATCCGGTCCCACGGCCACGAGCGGCGCGACCACCGGCTCGTCGTGCAGCGCGCGAATCGGGCTCGGTATATCGTCGGCGGCAAGCAGGCGTTTCGCGTGACGGCGCGCGGGATCGGCGACCGGCACCGCGCTCATCAGCTTCTTCGTGTACGGATGCTGAGGCGCCTCGAACACCGCGCGGCGCGGACCGATCTCGACGATCTGGCCGAGGTACATCACCGCGACGCGATGACTGACGCGCTCGACCACCGCCATATCGTGCGAAATGAACAGATACGCGACGCCGAGTTCACGCTGCAGATCGAGCATCAGGTTGACGATCTGCGCCTGCACCGAGACGTCGAGCGCGGACACCGATTCGTCGGCGATCACGACTTTCGGATTCAGCGCGAGCGCGCGGGCAATCGCGATACGCTGACGCTGCCCGCCCGAAAATTCGTGCGGATAGCGGCGCGCGGCCTCGGCCGGCAAGCCGACTTTCTCGAGCAGCCACGCGACGCGCGCCTGCGCTTCGGCACCCTGCGCAACGCCGTGCACGAGCAGCGGCTCCATGATCGAGAAGCCGACGGTCAGGCGCGGATTCAACGACGCGAACGGGTCCTGGAAAATGAACTGGATATCGCGGCGCAGCGCCTGCAACGCGGGCCCGTTCAGCGAGCTGATTTCCTTGCCAGCGAATTCGATCGACCCGCTTTGACTTTCGACGAGCCGCAGCAGCGAGCGGCCCGTGGTCGACTTGCCGCAACCCGATTCGCCGACCAGCGCGAGCGTCTCGCCGGGCCGCAGATCGAAGCTGACTTTTTCGACCGCATGCACGCGGCCCGTCGTGCGGCCGAACAGGCCGCTACGCACCGGAAAGCGCGTGACCAGATCGCGCACGCGCAGAATCGGCGGCGTGTCGTCGCGCACCAGAGGCTGCGCCTCTTCGGCGACGGCCGCGGCGGGCTGCACCGCGGCATCGGCGCCGATCGCGCCGGCCTGCTCGACGGTCAGGATCGGGAAGCGCGCGGGCTGATCGGTGCCGTGCATCGAGCCGAGCCGAGGCACCGCCGCGAGCAGCGCCTTCGTGTACGGATGCGACGGCGCGGCGAACAGCGCGTCGGACGCGCCCTCCTCGACCTTCTCGCCCCGATACATGACGAGCACGCGGTCGGCCACTTCGGCGACCACGCCCATGTCGTGCGTGATGAAAATCACGCCCATGTTCATCTCGTCCTGCAAGCCGCGGATCAGCTGCAGGATCTGCGCCTGGATCGTCACGTCGAGCGCGGTGGTCGGCTCGTCGGCGATCAACAGCGCGGGCTTGCACGACAGCGCCATCGCGATCATCACGCGCTGGCGCATGCCGCCCGACAACTGATGCGGGTAACGCGCCGCGACGCGCCTCGCCTCCGGAATCCGCACGAGTTCGAGCAGACGCAAGGTTTCGGCGCGCGCAGCCTCGCGGCTCTTGCCCTGGTGCAGCGCGATCGCCTCGCTGATCTGGTCGCCGACCGTGAAGACCGGATTGAGCGAGGTCATCGGCTCCTGGAAGATCATCGCGATGTCGGCGCCACGCACCGTGCGCATCGTGCCGGACGACGTCTTCGCGAGATCGAGCACGCTGCCGTCGCGGCGCCGAAACGCGATGCTGCCGCCGGCAAGACGGCCGCCGCCATGCTCGATCAGCCGCATCAGCGCCAGCGACGTGACCGACTTGCCCGAACCCGATTCGCCGACGATCGCGAGCGTCTCGCCGCGCTCGACCGTAAACGACAGATTGCGCACGGCGTTGAAGGTCGAGTCGCCGCGGCGGAACGCGACCGTCAGATCGTCGACCCCGAGCACGCGCTGCGGCGGCAGGGTTTCGATCAGCGGGCGGGCGGTGTGCGAGGAAGTCGGCACGGTGATTCCTTTGCTTTGAATTCGACAAACGCCTAGCGATAGATCGCCGTGACCGGCGCTTCGCCCAACCGCGCGAAACCTCGGTACATGCCTTCGGTGTTGAACGGCAGCGTGACGTTGCCGTGCACGTCGACAGCGACGAGTCCACCGCGTCCGTCGATCTTCGGCAGGCGGTTCATCACGACGTCGAGCGCGGCTTCTTCGAGCGATATCTGGCGATAGGCCATCTGCGCGGCGACGTCGTAGGCGGCGACCATGCGCATGAACATTTCGCCGGAGCCGGTGGTCGATACCGCGCAGGTCGCGTCGTCGGCGTAGCAGCCGGCGCCGATCAGCGGCGTGTCGCCGACGCGGCCCACCTGCTTGTTGGTCACGCCGCCCGTCGACGTCGCGGCGGCCAGATGCCCGTGGCGGTCGAGCGCGACCGCGCCGACGGTGCCGAACTTGCGGTTCGGATCGATCGGCTCGTGCGGCATCGGGTCGCCGTTGTTCGGCGACGTGGACGCGAGCGTCGCGGCGTCGTGATCGAGCATCGGACGCTGCTGCTCGCGCGCGAGCTGCCATTGGCGATAGCGCGCGTCGGTATCGAAGTAGCTGTTATCGACGAACTCGAGCCCCTGCGCGGCCGCGAACGCTTCCGCACCCTCACCGGTGAACAGCACGTGGTCGCTGCGCTCGAGCACGCGGCGCGCGGCGAGAATCGGATTGCGCACGCGCTTCACACAGCAGATCGCGCCCGCGTCGAGCGTGCGGCCGTCCATGATCGCGGCGTCGAGTTCGTGGGTGCCGGCCGCGGTGTAGACCGCGCCGTGACCCGCATTGAACAGCGCGCAGTCTTCGAGCAGCCGCACCGCTTCACTGACCGCGTCGAGCGCGCTGCCGCCGTCGGCGAGCACGCGCTGGCCGGCGCTCAGCACCGCGTTGAGCGCCGCGTGATATTCGGCTTCGGCGCTGGCCGACATCGACGTGCGCAGGATCGTCCCTGCCCCGCCGTGAATGGCAATGACTGCGTTGGAATTCATCGTTTGGATTGTGGAGTGCGGTTGGTTCGGGGAGTGCGGACTGCCGCGATGGCTTTTGCCTCGGTATCCGTTGCTTTGATGCCTTTGGCCCGGCTGCCGTCGGCCTTCGCGCGTGCGGCTTTGCTCGGGGCGCGCGCCGGTTCCTGCGCGGCGCCGGCCGCGCCGGATTGCGGATCGAACAGCCACGGCAGCACGAACTCGCTGACCTCGGCGGCCGCCTTGACCGAGCGTTGCGAGCGATACGCGACCGCGTCGCACAACGCCTCGATGACCGCGAGCACGGCCGAATCGGCATTCGACGCGAGACGCCGGTCGGTGCGGACATACAGCGCCAGGTCCGCGAACCGCACGAGCGGCGAGCGTGGACCGTCGGTCAGCGCGAGCACGCGCGCACCGCGTTCGGACGCGCGGCGCGCAAGCTCGATCGTGTCCTCGACATAGCGCGGAAACGCGATGCCGATCACGAGATCGCCCGCGCCCGAACGCACGAGGTGCCGCGCCGCATGCGACGGCCCGCCGCTCAGCGCAAGCGAATGCACGTTGTCGTGATACGGCAGCAGCCCGTGCTCCATCAGGCTCGCGAGAAACGCGCTGGCGCCGAAGCCGATCACGAACACGCGGCGCGCGGCGATGATCGCGTCGACGGCGGCGTCGGCGATCGCGCGATCGATCGACGTACGCGTTGCATGCAGATTGTTGGCGGCCTGCTCGAGCGACGCGTCGATCAGGTCGTCACCGGCCGCGAGCGTTTCCTGCGCGCTGCGCAGCCGCTCGACCGGCGCGAGCGTCGCCTCGAAGCCACGCACGAGCGCCTCGCGAAACTGCGGATAACCGTCGAAGCCGAGCGCGCGCGCAAAGCGATTCGCGCTCGCGACCGACGCGCCGACCACGCTCGCGAGCTCGTCGATACGCATCGTCGCCGCGCGGAACAGATTGGCCAGCACGTACTCGCCCATGCGCTGGTGGATCGGCGTGAGCGTCGGCATCGCGGCGCTGATGCGCGCGGCAATGGCCTGCTCGGCGGGGTTCGACACAGCGGACGGGTGATGGATCATGCGAGCGGACAGGCGCGGTTGTTCTAGATGGACTCGATGAAAACATATTTACATGAAACCCGCGCCGAAAAAAATTCATTTTCATGCTTTGAGGGTTTTTACCAACCGAAGCCCTTCAGGGAAAGGGGGGTCAGCAGCGCCGATATGCTGCGCCCCGATGAAGATCGATTTTCATCGGGGCGACTGAAAGGCTTCAACGAGCGCTTGGCGCCGCGCTCAGCACGCCGCCGTGCTCTGCTCGGGAATGTCCATGAGCCGCGCCACTGGCGACATCACGATGATCAGCGCCTGCACGAGAAACGCGAGCGCGGCCGCGACGAGACATACGTCGATGCTCCAGCGCGCGCTGAGCGCGGCGCCCAGCAGCGCGCCCACCGGCCGCGCGCCATAGGTGGCCGTGCTGATCAGCGCCGACACGCGGCCGATCATTCGTTCGGGCGTGATCGCCTGACGCAGCGTGGTCGAGGCGACGACCCACAGGATCGGTCCCGCGCCGAGCAGGAAGAAACTCGCGAGCGCGAGCCAGAACGATGGCGCGACGAGCGTCGCGACCATCACGAACGACGCGAGCAGGCCGCACGACGGTCCGATGATCAGCAGACGGCCGAACGCGACCCGCCGCGCGACCGCGGGCGCAGCGAGCGCACCGCACACCATACCGACGCCGTACGCGCCGAGCGTCACGCCGACCGCCGATGCATCGAGCCCGAGCCGATGCACCGCGTACGGCACATAGACCGCCTGCAGGATGAAGAAGCCGAGGTTGAAGAACACCGCGGTCAGCAGGATCGGCAGCAGCAACGGATCGCGCAGCACGAAGCGCGTGCCGTCGCGCAGCTCCAGCATGAAGTGCCGCCGCGGCGCGGCCGCGCGTGGCGGCTCGCGCAATCCCGCGAGCAACGCGACCGCGAGCGCCGACAACGCCGCCGCGGCGCCATACGCCCAGCCCGCGCCGATCCAGCCGACCAGCACGCCGCCCAGCGCCGGCCCCGCCGAGTACGCGACGCTGCGCGCGAGTTCGAGCCGGCCGTTCGCGCTCGCATAGGCGTCGCGCGGCACGATCGACGGCACCAGTGAAGGCGCCGCGACGTTGTAGGCAACCGTGCCCGTCGCGGCGACGAAGCCGAGCGCCGCGAGCAGCGGCAGGTTCAGCGCATGCGTGAGCACCAGCAGCAGCACGCACAGCATCGCGCAGACCCGTACGCTCTCGGCGAGCGTCATCAGCACGCGGCGCGAGCGGCGATCGGCCCAGACGCCGAGCGGCATCGACAGCAACAGGAACGGCAGCGTCTGCGCGGTTTGCAGCAGGCCGGTATCGCGCGCGTTGGCGCCGAGCGCGAACACCGCGACGAGCGGCGCGGCGGCGAGGCTGATCTGCTCGGCCGATTGCGCGCACAGGTTCGACGAGGCGAGGCGCTGGAAAGCGCCGGGCAGTCGCTGTGCGTTGGAAGGCGAAGACGACGAAGACGTGGTGGCGGACATCGATGCACTCCCGAGGTTTGACGTGAGGCATTCATCGTCGGCGCTTGGGACTTGCGGGGCGCCCCGCTTCTTGCGGTGTTATTCTTCGCTCGCCATGAATCTCGAAAGCATCCTCTTTACTCAAGGTTTCGGTTCGCGCCGGCAGTGCCGCGCGCTGATCGGCGACGGCCGCGTCGGCATCGACGGGGCCGTCTGCACCGATGCCGACGCCGATTTCGCTGTCGATAGCGGCGCGTTGCGCTTCAGCGTCGACGGCGTCGAATGGCCGTATCGCGAGCACGCGTATCTGCTGCTGAACAAGCCCGTCGGCTATGAATGCTCGCGCGATCCGCAGCATCATCTGAGCGTGTTCAGCCTGCTGCCGCCGCAGTTCGCCGAGCGCGGCGTGCAGTGCGTCGGCCGTCTCGATCAGGACACCACAGGCCTGCTGCTGCTCTCCGACGACGGCAAGTTCGTGCATCAGTTCACGTCGCCGAAACGCAAGGTGCCGAAGCTCTACGTCGCGACCACGCGCCATCCGCTCGACGACGCGCAGCTCGCCGCGCTGCGCGACGGCGTACTGCTGCACGGCGACACGAAACCGAGCGCCGCGCTCGACGCAGAGGCGCGCGACACCCACACGCTCGCGCTCACCGTGCTCGAAGGCAAATACCACCAGGTCAAGCGGATGATCGCGGCATCGGGCAACCGCTGCGAGGCGCTGCATCGCGAGCGGATCGGCGGCCTCGTGCTGCCCGCGACGCTCGCGCCCGGCGCATGGCAATGGCTCGACGAAGCGGGCCTCGCCGCGCTGCGGGCCGGGTAAACGACTAGCGCGCAGTGAGCGCCACCTAAGCCCTTGATGCGCCGGAGAAAGCCTGCGCGCATTGCGGTGCACCGCACATAGGCCGCTGCGTTGCAGCATGCCGTTGCTTACATGTCGCCCTATACTCGTCTAAACAAACGACTACAAAGGTTTCAAGGAGGGGCGCCATGCATATCGACGGCACGATGGCGTTTTCGCACGCGATGATCGCGTTTATCTGCTTTGCGCTGCTGCTGGTCGGCGGATTGCTGGTCATCATGCGGCGGCGGCACCAGTACCAGCCGAACCTTATCGGCGCGTTGATCGGCGGCATGCTGTGCTTCCTGTTGCTGGAAGTGCTGCCGACGCTGACCTGATGCCGGTTGGACCGCGCGGCTCCTTTTGCGCGGTGCATTGATGCGGTGCGGCGCAGGTGCTATTTCTGCGGGGCCAGGTGGCCCCGCGAGGCGGCATTTTTGTTTCTGTTGCTGGCCTAGCCGCCCTTGCCCTTCCCCTTCGCTTCGCGCAAGAAATCGTCGACGCTCGGATAGCGCAGACGTACTCCCAATTCCTCCTTCAGACGCCGGTTCACGAGGCGGCGCGACTCGCGCATGAACGACAGCAGCATCGGATCGATCTGCTGCTCCGCCTGCTCGCGCGTGATGCGCGGCGCTCGCGCGAGCCCGAACGCATCGGCGACCGCGTCGAAATACTCTCCCATTTTCAGCGACGAATCGTCGGACGCGTGCAGCGCGCGCGCCGGCCGGCCATGCGTGGCGAGACGCACGAGGATCGCGGCGAGGTCGTCGGCGTGGATGTGATTCGTGTAGACGTCGTCGGCATCGACGAGCGCTGGCGTGCCTCTTTCGAGCCGCGCGAGCGGCAGACGGTTGGCCGCATAGATGCCCGGAATCCGCGCGATGCTCGCGGCGACGCTGCCGCGCGCGGTCGCGCGCCGCAACTGCCGCTCTGCCGACACGCGACGTTTGGCGCGCGCATTCGCGGGCTGCGTCGCGCGTGTTTCGTCGATCCACGCGCCGCGACAATCGCCGTAGACGCCCGTCGTGCTTGCGTAAACGATGCGCACCGGTGGCCGCGAAGCGCCGGTCCGTCGCACCCCGTCGGGTACAATAGCGGGTGTTTGAGCGCCCAGACCTGAAGCGCGCGCACGGCGCAGCCGCGCGATCGGCGCGACGGACGACCGCGCCGCGCAAGCGTTCATGCGGCCCGCTGCACCTAGCGTCGCAAGCAGCGCGCGAGTGCGCCGGTCGTCGTCGCCGGACTTTTGCGGTGGCGCCAGATGCAGCACCGTCGGCGCGAGGCGCGCGAGCCGTTTGAGGCTGCCGCGCATGTCGAGATCGCCGACGAGCGGCGTCACGCCCGCGGCGCGCAACTCGTCGCAGCGCGCGGCATGGCTGGTCAATGCGAAGACATGCGCGCGCTGCCGCAACAGAGGCACGCAGCGCATGCCGACGTCGCCGCATCCTACGATCAGCACGCGCGGCCGGCGGAAGTTTCGTGTCGCTTTCATGGTGGGCGCATTGTAGCGGTCACATGCAACAGGTACCGCGCGGTTGATCCGGCGGGTCCGATTTCGATTCCGTTTTTTCGATTCCGAACACTTTATGGCATTTAACGTCACGCTCCGGCAAAGCGGCCGGCAGTTTCAGGTAGAACAGGACGAACCGGTGCTCTCCGCAGCGCTGCGTCAAGGCATCGGCCTGCCGTACGGCTGCAAGAACGGCGCGTGCGGTTCGTGCAAGGGCACAGTCGTCAGCGGCGAGGTCGAACAGCGTGCGCACTCGTCGTCGGCGCTGTCGAACGACGAAAAGACGCGCGGCATGGCGCTCCTGTGCTGCGCGACCGCGTGCTCCGATCTCGAAGTCGACATCCGCGAAGTGGCCGGCGTCGGCGACGTGCAGATCAAGAAGCTGCCGTGTCGCGTGAACGCGATCGAGCGCAAGGCCGACGACGTGATCGTCGTCAAGCTGCAACTGCCCGCCAACGAGCGTCTGCAATATCTGGCCGGCCAGTACCTCGAATTCATCCTGAAGGACGGCAAGCGCCGCAGTTATTCGATGGCGAATGCGCCGCACGTCGAAGGCCCGATCGAGCTGCACATCCGCCATATGCCCGGCGGCGCGTTCACCGATCATGTATTCAACACGATGAAGGAGCGCGACATCCTGCGCTTCGAAGCACCGCTCGGCACGTTCTTCCTGCGCGAAGACTCGGACAAGCCGATCGTGCTGCTCGCGTCGGGCACCGGCTTCGCGCCGCTGAAGGCGATCGTCGAGCATGCGGTGTTCAAGAACATCACGCGCCCCATGACGCTCTACTGGGGCGCGCGCCGCAAGAAAGACCTGTATCTGCTCGAACTCGCCGAGCAATGGGCGCGCGAGATTCCGAACTTCAAGTTCGTGCCGGTGCTCTCCGAGCCCGATGCGGGCGACGCATGGACGGGCCGCATCGGCTTCGTGCATCGCGCGGTCATCGAGGATCTGCCCGATCTGTCGGCCTACCAGGTGTACGCATGCGGCGCGCCGGTGATGGTCGAATCGGCGCTGCGCGACTTCACGCAGCATCACCAGTTGCCGGAAGACGAGTTCTACGCGGACTCGTTCACGAGCGCCGCCGATCTCGCGAACGCGGTCTGATTGCACGCCGGCAAAATCGTCCTGATGCAGCACCAGTGCAAATTCATGGTTTACACCGGTGCTTTTCTTATCGTATTCTCTCGCGCATGAACCGCATCCAGTCCGAACTCCGACGTCGCCGCTCGCCGCTCCCCTAGGGACGCCGCTGGCTTCGTCACGGACTCGCGCCACACACAAATTTGGGCGCAAGCTGTTCGAATCATGAAAGCCACGGCATGCCGTGGCTTTTCTGCTTTTCCGGCCGCCGTTTTTATTGGCTAAAAACCGTCACCGTTTCTTCACCCTGCTTTTACCCTTTGCCCTGGAGCCCGCCGACATGAATTTCAATGAGTATCCAATCGATTCGCTGATGTACATCACGAACCGGCCCGAAATCGTTTTCACGCACGGCAAAGGCTCGTGGATTTACGACAACAACGGCAAGCGCTACCTGGATTTCATTCAGGGCTGGGCAGTCAACAGCCTCGGCCACTGCAACGACGGCATGATCGAAGCGCTGAACAGCCAGGCCAAGCTGCTGATCAACCCTTCGCCGGCGTTCTACAACGAGCCGATGGCGAAGCTCGCGGGTCTGCTCACGCAGCACAGCTGCTTCGACAAGGTGTTCTTCGCCAACAGCGGCGCCGAGGCGAACGAAGGCGCGATCAAGCTCGCGCGCAAGTGGGGCAGGAAGTTCAAGGACGGCGCGTTCGAGATCATCACCTTCGACCACAGCTTCCACGGCCGCACGCTCGCGACGATGTCGGCCAGCGGCAAGCCGGGCTGGGACACGATCTACGCGCCGCAGGTGCCGGGCTTCCCGAAGGCGGAGCTGAACGACATCGCGTCGGTGGAAAAGCTGATCAATGCGAAAACCGTCGCGGTGATGCTCGAGCCGATCCAGGGCGAAGGCGGCGTGATTCCCGCAACCCGCGAATTCATGCAGCAACTGCGCGAGCTGACGAAAAAGCACAACATTCTGCTGATCGTCGATGAGGTGCAAAGCGGCTGCGGTCGCGCCGGCACGCTGTTCGCGTATCAGCTGTCGGGCATCGAGCCGGACATCATGACGCTCGGCAAGGGCATCGGCGGCGGCGTGCCGCTCGCGGCGCTGCTGTCGAAGGCGGAAATCGCCGTGTTCGAAGCCGGCGATCAGGGCGGCACCTACAACGGCAATCCGCTGATGACCGCGGTCGGCTACTCGGTGATCTCGCAGCTGACGGCACCGGGCTTCCTCGAAGGCGTGCGCTCGCGCGGCGATTATCTGCGCGCGAAGCTGCTCGAGTTGTCCGAGGAGCGCGGCTTCAAGGGCGAGCGCGGTGAGGGTCTGCTGCGCGCGCTGCTGCTCGGCAAGGACATCGGCAACCAGATCGTCGAGAAGGCGCGTGAAATGCAACCCGACGGCGTGCTGCTGAACGCCGCTCGTCCGAACCTGCTGCGCTTCATGCCGGCGCTGAACGTGACGACCGAAGAGATCGACCAGATGCTGGCGATGCTGCGCTCGGTTCTCGACTCGCTGTAATCCACTGCGGAGCGCACCGATGACGACGAACACGACGCTGTCGATCCGCCGCTTCGACGCGAGCGATACCGAAGCGGTGATCGCGCTATGGCAGCAGGTGTTTCCCGAGTATCACGACGTGACGCGACCGCAGCGTAATCCGCGTCTGTCGATCGCGAACAAGCTCGCGACGCAACCGGAACTGTTCTTCGTCGCGGTGCTCGATGGACGCATCGTCGGCACCGTGATGGGCGGGTATGACGGACACCGCGGCTGGCTGTATTCGCTCGCGGTCGACGCTTCGCTGCGACGTCATGGCATCGGCACGCGGCTCGTCGCGCACGTCGAGAGCGAGTTGACGAAGCTTGGCTGTCCGAAGCTGAACCTGCAGGTACTGTCGTCGGCGTCGGCTGAAGTGCGCGCCTTCTACGATGCGCTCGGCTATCGAGCCGATGCGGTGATCAGCCTCGGCAAGCGGCTCGGCCAATACGCGGACGCAACCCCGGCGAGTTGATTCGCGTCGCACACCTCATGAAAGAAGGCCGCATGCGCTGGTTGGCGCATGCGGCCTTCTTTCATTGTTCTCGCGAGCAGCGCACATATCGGCGGATTCGGACAAATAGCAGATGGCGGGCAGACGGATTGCCTAGAATCGTTTACGCACGAGACGACGCCGGGGCTGGAAGAGACCTTCGCGGCGGTTCGCGACGCTCCCCGCGGCGGCTCATGCATCTGAGTCCCAACGCGTTTGAATCCTAAGGGGAATCTTCATGGCGACTTATGTGGTGCTCCTGCAATTCACGGATCAGGGGATCCGCACGATCAAGAACACAGCACAGCGAGCCGGGCAGACGGCAGAGATGGCGAAAACTTTTGGCTGCGAGATGAAGCAGATCTACTGGACCTTGGGGGAATACGACATTGTCTCGGTCGTCGAAGCGGCAGACGAGCAGAGCTTCCTCGCCTTCGGCTTCGCACTCGGCTCGGCCGGCAATGTCCGCTCGCAAACACTGCGTGCGTTCACCAAAGACGAAATCAGTGCGGTTATCGGGAAACTCCCATAATTCACGCCCTGGTCGGCAAGAAAAAACGCGCCGCACGACGTTGCATCGTGAGGCGCGTCGCAAGCCGGAAGTGTGCGAGAAAACGGCACACGTCCAACTCATCAGCTACTTATTCAGCCACTCATTCACCGAGGTAGGCGGCCCGAACCTTCGGATCGTCGAGCATCTGCTTCGCGTCACCCGACATCGTGATCAGACCGGAGTCCATCACGTAGCCGCGATTAGCCGCCTGCAGCGCGAGACGCGCGTTCTGCTCGACGAGCAGCACCGTCATACCTTCGGCGGAAATCGAGCGCACCACTTCGAAGATCTTCTCGACCATGATCGGCGACAGGCCCATCGACGGTTCGTCGAGCAGCAGCAGTTTCGGGCGCGAGATGATTGCGCGCGCCATCGCGAGCATCTGCTGCTCGCCGCCCGACAGCGTGCCCGCGTATTGCGAGGCGCGCTCCTTCAGACGCGGAAAGAAGCCGAACA
>NZ_WHNQ01000220.1 GCF_009362785.1 Paraburkholderia atlantica | reverse complement strand
CCGGCGTGGTCATGTGGCTCATCATCAGGAAGCCGACGGTGTCCATGCCGAGTTCGCGCGCGTATTCGATGTGCTGCTTCGAAATGTCCGCTTCCGTGCAGTGCGTCGCCACGCGGACCACGCGTGCACCCGCGTTATACGCAGCCTTCAGGTCGTGAATCGTGCCAATGCCGGGCAGCAGCAGTGTCGCGATCTTCGCGTGCTCGACCACGTCGGCGACCGCTTCGATCCATTCGAGGTCGCTATGCGCGCCGAAGCCATAATTGAAGCTCGAACCTTGCAGTCCGTCGCCGTGCGCGACTTCGATGCTGTCCACCTTCGCGCGGTCCAATGCGCGTGCGATGTCCTGCACGTTCTGGATCGAGTACTGGTGACGAATGGCGTGACTGCCGTCGCGCAGCGTCACGTCGGAGATATACAGTTTCTTGTCCATGCGGGAAGTCTCCTTAAGCCTCTGATGCCTGCACGAGCGCCTGCGCCATGCGCTCGGCGGTCGCGAGCGCGGCCGAAGTCATGATGTCGAGATTGCCCGCGTAGGCGGGCAGGTAGTGCGCGGCGCCTTCGACCTCGATGAAGATCGACGTCTTCAGACCGCTGAAGCGGCCGAGGCCCGGAATGTTCAGCGGCGCGCTCGCGGGGATTTCGTCGAACTGCACCTTCTGCTTCAGGCGATAGCCGGGCACATAGGTGTGAACCTTCGCGACCATCGCCTCGATCGACTGC
>NZ_WHNQ01000219.1 GCF_009362785.1 Paraburkholderia atlantica | reverse complement strand
CGGTCGCACGACGCAGAACACGGGCGACATTGCGCAGAACGCCGGCGATATCGCGCTGAATGCAACTGACATCGCAAAGAACACGAGCAACATCGCGCAGAACGCATCCAGCATCACGAGCGTGCAGAACCAGTTGTCCGAAGGTACGGTGGGTCTGGTCCAGCAGGACGCAACCAGTCGTGACATCACGGTGGCAAAAGATGCTGACGGTTCGGTGATCAACGTGGCAGGCACCGCGGGCAACCGTACGGTGACCGGGGTGGCTGCGGGCGCAGTGCGGGCATCGAGCGTGGACGCGGTGAATGGCAGCCAGCTGTATGGCACGGCGTGGAGCACGGCCCGCGCGCTGGGCGGTGGTTCGATCGTGCTTGCGGATGGCTCGATCAGCGCGCCGAAGTTCAGCGTGGGTGGCACGACGGTGTACAGCGTGGCCGAAGCCGTGACGAACCTCGACGGTCGCACGACGCAGAACACGGGCGACATTGCGCAAAACGCGACCAACATCGCGAGCGTGCAGAACCAGTTGTCCGAAGGTACGGTGGGTCTGGTACAGCAGGACGCGAACACGCGCGACATCACGGTAGCGAAGGACATGGACGGCACCGTGGTGAACGTGGCGGGCGCGGCGGGTAACCGCACGGTGACGGGCGTGGCGAATGGCGCAGTGAACGCATCGAGCGTGGATGCGATCAACGGCAGCCAGCTGTACGGCGCGGCATCGAGCACGGCCGAGGCACTGG
>NZ_WHNQ01000218.1 GCF_009362785.1 Paraburkholderia atlantica | reverse complement strand
CCCCCACCTGCGACGCGTGCGCTAACCTTACCGCGTCAATTGCGAACAGGAGAACATCGTGCAAGACGTGACGCTCATCGGAATCGATCTCGGCAAACATTCGTTCCATCTGCATGGACAGGACGCAAGAGGAAAGGCCATATTCCGCAACAAGCTGAGCCGCAAGCAGCTGATCGAGTTTCTCGCGACGCTTCATGCCTGCACGCTGGTAATGGAGGCATGTGCAGGCGCGCACCACATGGCGCGGAGGCTGGCGACCTTGGGCCATCAGGTGAAGCTCACCTCTCCGCAATTCGTCCGTCCGTTCGTCAAGAGTAACAAGAATGATTTTGTCGATGCCGGGGTAATCTGCGAGGCGGCGTCGCGTCCCTCAATGCGGTTCGTGACTCCCAAGACCGAATCGCAGCAGACCCTGTGCGCATTACACAAGGTTCGGGACTCATTCGTACAGGACCGCGTCAAGACGATCAACCAGATACACGGATTCCTGCTCGAACTCGGGATCAGTCTGCCCGTGGGCAATGCGGTAATCAGACGCTTGCCTGCTGTGCTATCCGAGCACCCGTTGCCACCGCGACTGATCACAACGCTCGAGCGCCTGCATGCTCATTTCAAATATCTCAGCGAACAAATCGGAGAGATTGACCGCGAACTGGCGATGCAGCTGGCCGACAACGATCTAGGTCAACGTCTTCTCTCCATTCCGGGTGTCGGTCCTGTCACCGCAAGCGTGCTTGCCGCCGAGATCGGCGACGGCAAGCAGTATGCGAGCAGTCGGGACTTCGCAGCG
>NZ_WHNQ01000217.1 GCF_009362785.1 Paraburkholderia atlantica | reverse complement strand
CCATCAACGCCACCGGCATCCCTTCAAAGCGCGACGACAGTACGAATGCGTCGGCGGCGGCCATCTCATGCCATGCAGCCTGCGTACTGCCCGGCAGAAAGACCCGCCTGGACAGATCGAGCTCTGCAATCCTGCGGGTCAGCATCGGCCGCTCGGGGCCTTCGCCCCAGATCCACAGATCCCAATCCTCGAAGTCGTTCGCCACTTTCGCAAAGGTTTCGATCAGCAGCTCATAGTGCTTCTGGGGTTGCAGGCGACCCACTGAAATAAGGCGCTTTCTGCCTTCCGCGCGTTGCGGCCTGGCGATGCTGAAAAGCTCATCCGGAATCGGATTCGGCATTACGGCGATGCGAGGCGTGTCTCCCGAGCGGATTTTCTCGAACGGCGTTGCCATCGATTGGGAAAGGAACGTGAGCGCGGTGGCCCGCGGGTAGGTGAGCCGGCAAAGCAGCTTCCACAGCAACGGGCGGCCATCGGCCACAGGATCGTTATGCTCGCAGGCGACCACCGGAATGTGCAGGCCCCGTGAAGCCAGGATCACGTTGATATTCACGTTGGTCAAAAACGACACGATGACGTCGGGCTGTTCTTCCACGAACAGCTTGCGCAGCTCCGTCAGTCTCGCGATGTAGTTGATCCGTCGCAGCGGGCTATGCTTGACGCGGTCAGCCAGATAGATCATCCGCACCTTCTCGTCGATGGGAAAAAAACATCCACCGTGTTTGCTGTATGTCGGGACGAGCGTAACGGTGTGGTTGCGCTGAGCCCACGCGGCTGACAGCACCGCGGC
>NZ_WHNQ01000216.1 GCF_009362785.1 Paraburkholderia atlantica | reverse complement strand
GGGGGGCAACGCGCTTGCTCAGAAAACCGGCGGAACTTGGGTGATCTCTGTGAAGCGATGCCAGGCGGCGATGCGTGTGGCAAGCTGTTTGCGATAGAGCGAGGCGCGTAGCAGGTGTCGCTTCAGCGCGAAGTGCTGCCGGATCGGACCGAAGCTCGATAGGAAAGCCTGCGTGCGCTCTGGATCGCGAAAGCCACGCATGCGTCGCTCGCGTTCGCGGGTCGGCTGATGACTGTTTTCGGCCCGGTTATTGACCCGCGCGCTGGCTTTGACAAAGACGTGCTTGACGCAAGCCAGTGCGGGAATCTCGGCTTTCGCCGCCCGATAGCTGCGCAGCTGGTCAGTAACGATCTTGCGCGGTGCCTCAGAGCACGCGGCAAGCACGCGCTCGAAAAACCGCTTCGCTGCTGCCTTGTCGCGGTGCTTCTGTAGCAGGATATCGAGTTCGGCACCGTCTTGATCGACGGCGCGCCACAACAGGTAAGGCTCACCGCGCAACCTCACAAATACTTCGTCAAGGTGCCATGTGGTGCCGGGCTTGCGACGCGACGCTTTCACACGGTGTGCGAAGCACGCGCCGAACTTATCGCACCAGCGTCGTACCGTTTCGTAGCTGACGAACCCCGCGCTCGAACAGCAGCTCTTCGATATCGCGCAGGCTGAGCTGGAACCTGAAATACCAACGCACCGCGCAACTGATGACCGATGCGGGAAAGCGATGACCGTGGTACAGCGATTTTGCATTTTTCATCATGCGATCTTACCCGACCATCTCGATAACGTGACAATGCC
>NZ_WHNQ01000215.1 GCF_009362785.1 Paraburkholderia atlantica | reverse complement strand
TTTTTGAGCTGTGCGATGAAGAAGACGAAGACACCGCGAACCACACTCGCGCCGGGCTTAGCCAAGGTCCTGAAGCGCCTTCACTACCCGCTTGAAGTGATTTTGCTGTGCGTGCGATGGTACGTGGCCTATTCGCTGAGTTTGCGCAACCTTGCGGAAATGATGGACGAGCGTGGTATCGCGGTGGATCATTCGACGGTGCACCGCTGGGTCATCAAGCTGCTGCCGCTCTTCGAAAGGCGCTTCCGCAAGCACAAGCGTCCGGTTGGGAAAAGCTGGCGAATGGACGAGAGCTATATCAAGATCAAAGGCGAGTGGAAATATCTTTACCGGGCAGTGGACAAGGCGGGCGACACGGTCGAATTCCTGCTCAGGGCCAGGCGGGACAAGGTCGCTGCCCGGCGGTTCTTTGAAAAGGCGATCGCCCATAATGGTACGCCAGAGACCGTGACCATCGACAAAAGCGGTTCCAATCTGGCCGCACTGGATGCGGTGAATGCCGATCGCGAGACGCCGATCAAGGTCCGTCAGATCAAGTACCTGAACAACATTGTCGAACAGGACCATCGGGCTATCAAACGCCGGAGCCGGCCGATGCTGGGATTCAAGAACTTCCACCGTGCGAGGGTCATTCTCGGCGGCATCGAGGTAATGCACATGATCAGGAAAGGACAGATGAAATGTGCGGGCAAAGACCCGTCGTCTGCTTCCCAGCAGTTTTACTCCCTTGGGTCATAAGCAATACTTATCATATCGACATTTCTCGTCCCGACACCCTTACTGCAACAGAACC
>NZ_WHNQ01000214.1 GCF_009362785.1 Paraburkholderia atlantica | reverse complement strand
GGTTCTGTTGCAGTAAGGGTGTCGGGACGAGAAATGTCGATATGATAAGTATTGCTTATGACACAAGGGAGTAAAACTGCTGGGAAGCAGGCGACGGGTCTTTGCCCGCACATTTCATCTGTCCTTTCCTGATCATGTGCATTACCTCGATGCCGCCGAGAATGACCCTCGCACGGTGGAAGTTCTTGAATCCCAGCATCGGCCGGGTCCGGCGTTTGATAGCCCGATGGTCCTGTTCGACAATGTTGTTCAGGTACTTGATCTGACGGACCTTGATCGGCGTCTCGCAATCGGCATTCACTGCATCCAGTGCGGCCAGATTGGAGCCGCTTTTGTCGATGGTCACGGTCTCTGGCGTACCATTATGGGCGATCGCCTTTTCAAAGAACCGCCGGACAGCGACCTTGTCCCGCCTGGCCCTGAGCAGGAAGTCGACCGTGTCGCCCGCCTTGTCCACTGCCGGGTAAAGATATTTCCACTCGCCTTTGATCTTGATATAGCTCTCGTCCATTCGCCAGCTTTTCCCAACCGGACGCTTGTGCTGGCGGAAGCCCCTTTCGAAGAGCGGCAGCAGTTTGATGACCCAGTGGTACACCGTCGAATGATCCACCGCGATACCACGCTCGTCCATCATTTCCGCAAGATTGCGCAAACTCAGCGAATAGGCCACGTACCATCGCACGCACAGCAAAATCACTTCAAGCGGGTAGTGAAGGCGCTTCAGCACCTTGGCCAAGCCCGGCGCGAGTGTGGTTCGCGGTGTCTTCGTCTTCTTCATCGCACAGCTCAAAAAT
>NZ_WHNQ01000213.1 GCF_009362785.1 Paraburkholderia atlantica | reverse complement strand
TGCTCAAACAGCAGTTTGGCTATACAAAGACCCGGTACCGAGGGTTGATGAAGAACACCGCCCAGATCACGACACTATTTGCTCTGGGCAACCTGTGGATGGCACGCAAGGCTTTGTGGAAGGCTTGAAACGCTCGCAGATTCAGGCCGCGAATCTCGGCAAACAGTGGTCGTCACGCTTCAAAAGCCAGACGACCAACCTGCCAGCAGACTCTCATGGCGGATACGACGCAAGTGGCAAACGGCCAACTCTCTGAAAACGAGTTGTGCAGACCTTCCCTAGATCAGATAGTGAACGGGAAGCTGATCTTAGACAGATTTGGGGCCTGAAGCTCGGCGCAGACACATCGAAGGAAGCGCGGTCGACGGAGTGGGTGATTGCCGTTCTCACAGACCTAACGGGGCGCTTAACGGCGCGTGACCTCGTTCGTTTTATCAAGCAAGCCGCGGCTGGTTCCGTCGGTACCGGTCTCGACGATCGGTTGCTGACGCCGAACGCAATGCGAAAGGCGGTCGAATACACCAGTGGCCTTAAGGTCGACGAGTATCCAAAAGAGGTTCGCGAATTGACTCCGATTTTCTCGAAGCTGCGTGCTATCTCCGATTTGACCACGCCATTCGACCGGGCCGAAGCGGCCGCACAAGGAATTGAACCGAACGAACTAGATATTTTGGAGAAGTATGGTGTGGCGTACGCCGACGAGGGCAGCTTTGAAGTGCCGGAGCTGTTCCGAATTGGGCTAGGGATGAAAAGAAAAGGTGCCAGGCCAAACATCATCAGCCTTACGAGAAAGGC
>NZ_WHNQ01000212.1 GCF_009362785.1 Paraburkholderia atlantica | reverse complement strand
GCCTTGACCGTTTGTTTGCGCGTCACGAGGCGCTGCGCAGTGTCTTTGTCGCGCCGCAGGCCAAGCCACGGGTTGAGATCCTGCCGCCGGATGCGGGACTGCCGGTGTCTGAGCACGATCTACGGCAGAGGGCGGATACGGAAGCGGCACTTTCGGATCTATGCCATGAAGAGGAACGCACGCCGTTTGATCTTGCGCGCGGGCCGCTGATCCGCGGGCGTCTGGTGCGGATGTCGGATGAGGAACACGTCTTCCTGCTGACCCAGCATCACATCATCTCGGACGGCTGGTCGATGGGCGTGTTGGTGCGTGAACTCAGTCAGCTTTATCGGGCGTTCGAGGGTGGACAGGACGATCCTTTGCCGCCGCTGGCGGTCCAGTATCCGGATTATGCCGCCTGGCAACGCCAATGGCTGTCGGGGGAACGGCTGCAGAAGCAGGCGCAGTACTGGCGCGAGGCCCTGTCAGGCGCGCCGTCCATGCTCGCGTTGCCGACGGACCGTGCGCGGCCGGCCCAGCAGTCGTTTGCCGGGGCCAGTGTTCCTGTTGTCATCGATGTGGATCTGACGCGGGACTTGAAGCGGCTGAGCCGGCAGCATGGCACGACGTTGTTCATGACGGTGCTGGCGGCATGGGCTGCGGTGCTGTCGCGGCTGTCGGGGCAGGACGATCTTGTGATCGGGGTGCCGAGTGCCAATCGGGGTCGCCGGGAGATCGAAGAGTTGATCGGCTTCTTCGTCAACACCTTGGCGCTCCGGGTGGACCTGTCGGGCGAGCCAAGCGTGTCGGAGCTTCT
>NZ_WHNQ01000211.1 GCF_009362785.1 Paraburkholderia atlantica | reverse complement strand
TGACCTTCCCTCTGTTTTTCGCCTTCCAGAGGCCCGGGGTTATGCAGCTACATCCGTTGCCTGCTGAGCCACGAGCCAGTCTCGCATGAACTGGGCCGGCGACACAAAGCCGAGCGACGAATGACGACGACTGCGGTTGTAAAACACTTCGATGTATTCGAACAAGTCCGCTGCGGCTTCGCGATGCGTGCGATAGCGCGCTGCATGAACCCGTTCATTTTTCAGGCTGTTGAAGAAGCTCTCCGTCGGCGCGTTGTCCCAGCAATTTCCTTTGCGGCTCATAGAGCAACGCATGCCATAGTCAGCCAGCCTGCACTGAAATTCGTGGCTCGCGTACTGACTGCCACGGTCCGAGTGGTGCAGCGCGCCGGGCGCGGGCTTCCGGCGAAACCATGCCATCGTCAGCGCGTCGGTCACAATGTCGGCCGTCATGCGCGGCTTGATGGACCAACCCACGACTTCTCGATTGAACAGGTCCAGCACGACCGCCAGATACAGCCAGCCCTCGTCGGTCCAGATATACGTGATGTCCGAACTGAACACCTGATTCGGCGCAGCCGGCGCGAACTCGCGGTTCAACAGGTTCGGCGCGACGGGCAGCTTGTGCCGGGAATCAGTTGTGACGCGGTAGCGGCGTTTGTGGCGTGCCCGGATACCGTTCTTGCTCATCAAACGCTCCACGCGTGCCTTGCTGGCCGGAAACCCGCGTGCGCGAATCTCCTCGGTCATGCGTGGCGAGCCGTAGGCGCCCTTGACCTCGGCATGAATCGACCGAATCAGCGTAAGCAGTTGCGTGTCGGTCAACCGTTTCCGCTCGGGCGTGCCGCCGCGCTTCCAGGCACGATAGCCGTTCACGCTCACCGAA